>JBBARE010000005.1:0-128504 GCA_040399915.1 Bacteriovoracaceae bacterium | reverse complement strand
AGGGACAACAACAGGGACAACAACAGGAACAACTTCTGGCGGAACAACCGGAGGTACCACAGGCACTGGTCTTCCCAATGCCGCTTACACTTTTGATACAGACATCAACTGGATTAATACAGATGTTAATCAACAGGCAAAATTTGATGATGCGGTTGAGATTATTAAAAGAGTTGTGGCGACTGAAGAATTCCGCACAGCTGTATTAAATCACACCTACAACGGATCAAAAACGTTCGTGGATAATGGAGGATTCTCAAACGCCCAGATTTATCAAAAAATTCTTGATGGAGCTGAAAGCCTTCAACCAACAAAAAACAATACGATGAATATGGAAGTTGAACTCTACTACGCTGCGACTTCCACTGTTGGATACACCTATGCCAATAGCAAAAGAATCTGGGTCAACACAAAATACTTTAACTCTAACCCTGTGACGTCAGTCTCATCGAATCTCTTTCATGAATGGCTTCATAAATTGGGTTTTAAGCACGCCGTTTCCTACTCAACGAGCCGTGATTATTCAGTCCCTTATGCGATCGGAAGAATTATTGGCTCCCTTGGTAAACAATTCGACTAAGCTCTCTTTCTTAAGGTCAGGCCTGTGCCTGACCTCTTTTTGAAATCTTTACAATTCTTACCACTTCACTACCAACCAGCGGTAGAGTCCTCAAAATCAATTTATTTAATAGGAGATTCTATGAAAAAGTTTATCTTAGGGCTTGCTGTGCTCACAACGTTCAGTACTTTTGCTGCCACAATCAACAGCACTAAAACAAATAAAGTAAATGTTGCTCGCATCGATAAAGTGATCACTCTGGTTGAAAAATCAGACATTAAAGTCAACGTTGTAGTTGAAGACCTTGGTGGCAGCACAGATGTGTCTCCAACAAAAAAAATGTTTTTCACGCTCTACTCAAAAGGCGAAATGTTCAGCACTGATGCGACTTTTGACCTCGGCCCGGCCTACGAAGTTCTATCTGCCAAAAGAATTGCTGGCGGTCTTTATGAAATCAAAGCAACGATTCCTCTCGATAGTGATGCGATGATGAAGACCGTGACTTTGAAAGTAGACGCAGCAAAAGCTATTACTAAAATCAAAGCGGTTAATTGCGGCGATGAATTTGATTGTGAAGCTTCTTCTGCTTTCGAAGCCTCAGTTATTGTTTTAACAAAATAATCTTTTCTCCGTGTCTTGATTGTACGTATCTTTTGCGTACAATCAAGAGATGACTTTAAAAAACTTCATTAGTATTCGTGTTTTTTCCCTGACCGACGCATTAACCCTCCATAAACAAGGCATTCTCATCATCGGTAAGACGAGGCTTCATTCTCAGAGCTTCGGGCATGATTATCTTTTCTTTGGTTTTAGTAAGGATCAAAAAATTGTTCTTTTAAAAGCAGCGAATAACGAGCTCGATTTTTACAATGAGAAGATGTTCCGAACAATGAGATTTAATACGTCTGAACCGGCGAAGTTTGAAGAAGAGCGTGAAAAGTGGGATGAGGATTAAATTGTTTCGATCGCTTTCATTGAAGCAGACACTTTAATTGCTCCTTCGGTAAAAACCTCAGGATCATTTTTTTGCTCAATCTGAATCGGCTCACCGTAGATGATTTTAATTTTGGCGTAGGGTTTTGGAAGTTTAAAGCGGTCCCACGAATTAAATTCCCAAAAGCGATTTGCTTGCGCGATCACTGGTAAAATGGGAGAGCCGGTTTTGTGAGACATGATCACGATCCCTGGCTTACAGACGTGGCGGGGACCTTTGGGGCCATCGACTGTGATACCACCAGAAATACCTCGAGAAAGTTTTTCTATATATTCAGTGAGAGCTTCTTTACCACCCTTATCGCCACGTCTTCCGCGAGAGGAGCCGCGTACAGCATAGAATCCAAATTTATTAGCAATGTGAGCGGCATACTCACCATCTTTACTGCGAGAGGCGAGAGCGATGTAAGGCTCGTCATGAGCGTGCGCGGCCATAACGGTTAGAACTTGTTCATGCCAGATTGAAAAAATAAATGAGCCGGTAGGCTGAATCGTGCGCGCTTTTTTTAAGTGCTCACGGCCATAGAATTCATAAGTGTAAGTTGAAGTCAGGGCCTTTAAGATGAGCCAGATGACTTGTTTTAAAAGGGTGTGAATCATAGGTTTTTTATAGCAAAAAAAAACTTAAAAATCGTCAATATTTGCGCTTTGTTCTTTGTTTTCTCATGCCTTTTATCCCTCATGGCAGACTCCACAAGGGAGAGTTCCTCAAGATGGATGGCCTGACTCAGCATCTAGCGATGTTCTTGAATGGTTTGAGAGGCACAGGTAAGCGTGCCTCTCAAGAAAATGAACTAAGAAATTGTTTGGATGAGAGTTTGATTATTAAATCGAACTTTCTTTGCATCAGCGTACTTATCGTCTTGAGCTCTATATCCTGCAGGACATGCCACGACAGTTTTCCAGCCTGTGCCTTTAAGACCCAAAATCTCATCATACTTTTCAGGATCAATACCTTCCATCGGACAAGTATCCACATTAAGTAATGCACAAGAAGTCATAAAATTACCAAGAGCAATGTAAGCTTGTCTTGCTGCCCATTCAAAAGAAACTTTTCCGCGTGGGCCATTGACAACATCACCGATCATCATTTTTTTATAGCCTTCTAGGGTAGAAGATTCTACTCCTCTGACTTTTGCCATCTGATCAACGAAACCCTGAACGTGTGCTTCATCCATTTTTTCTTTCACAGCAATCACCACGAGGTGAGAGCAATCTTCAACTTGTTTTTGATTCCAGGAAACTGGAGTTAACTTTTGGCGAATTTCTTTATTTGTGATCACAAGAAATTTCCAAGGCTGAAGCCCATAGCTTGAAGGAGTTAAAATGAGTGACTCTTCAAGTGCTTTCCAGGTTGCTAGCGGTATAAGTTTTTGGTTGTCGAATTTTTTCACTGCATAACGCCAGTTAAGTGACTCGATAAGAGATTGGGTTTCCATATATGTCCTTATGAATGATTTGAGAGGCAAACTTTAACTAAGATAGTAAGTGATTAAAAGTAAAAAGAAAAAAATGTTATATTCCAAAGAAGTTTTGGAGTACGGCTGTCCCGAAAAGACTCTCTGGGTCGCTCTTATGGGCCTAAATGATGTTTTCATCCAGATATTATTTTAATTTAGCAATCTCATCCACTAGGGTCATGGAGGTCTTTGTAAAGTTTCCTCCGGTGTATTCTCTGCGGATTTCTTCCGCAACATCTAAGTAGGTATTACTTTCATTTTTAGCTTCTGATATTTTGTATACGAACTTGTGAGCGACGATGAAAATAGTTGAGAGTACATTAATTTTTGTATGGTCTATTCCCAAAGGAAAACCTTTGCCATCAGGTCTCTCGTGGTGTTGTTTAATGATGGTTACCGTTTCAAGTGAAATTTGAGAGGGATCAGCTTTAATCATATTTATAACGTTGAAAGAATGATTTTTCACATTTTCAGTGAGTGGTCCATTTTCATTTTCATAGGCTTCAAGATCAGCGATATCGATTGCATTTAAACACAAATCACACAAGGTACTAGCAAGCATGAGCTTGTCCAGAATGAGGGGAGTCTTCCATGGGAAGTTATTAAGAATCAACCCGCAGACGCAGTTCGTGAAGGTGATCTTGAAAAATTCCTCAGAACTCTCTCGTTTAAATTTTTCCAGAAGAGCTTTGAAGCTTGGGGATCCATTAAAAATCTCCTGAACTCTGCGGTTAGAACTTTCTACAATGCCCCTGACTTGGGGTGATAAACCAGAATTGCGAATAAATGCTTGCGCAAGCATCATGACAGTTTCGTTTTCTTTGACGTGAAGATCTCTTGATACGGCCTCATTAAAACTTTCATTCTGTTCGATCATTCTTTGCTGATAAATATGTAAAAGTTCTGCCATATCATGGGTTGTTAAATAAACGTGAGTCGCTCCTTTTGATAACAAGCTCGAAAGGATGACTTCATATGAATCTTCAGCGTAATTGAGTTGGATATATTTATCTAAGACCTTGATGTAAGTACTAACATTTTTAAAGGAATCCGGATTCTTGAGCATTTGCAAGATGGGAATAAGCACGTAGCTATCTGACTCTATTTCTAAGATTTCTTTAGTTACCATGAAAAATTATCGGCAAAGTATTAATTTTTTCTTAACCTTATTTAAGTCTTGCTGTTTAATCCGTAAATGCTTGAAAACCTATTGGTTTAGTGGGGGAGCGACTACGATAAAATCTTGTACTCAAGTCATTGAAATCATAAAAAAAGCCACCGCAAGGGTAGCTTTTCTTATTTTGGAGGAGACGTCCGGATTTGAACCGGAGGCTTTACGGTTTTGCAAACCGTTCCCTTGGACCACTCGGGCACGTCTCCAAATTTGACTTTTAAGTCTTTTGATAATCGGTGAAAAGCTTGTTGTTGTCAATAATTGAGATAGGTTAGACAACTTAAAAAGCAGCGCAGTATAGCAAGAAAGCGTTCCGCATAAGCAGCTCCATTAAAGAAGATTAATATCTTAGCTTCAATAAACAAGGTTCATCTTATTGCTATTATTTTCAGAGACTGATTAGATTAACTAATGAAAAAAACAATTGTGCCAATTCTTGTTTTATTATTTTCCCCAATAGTGTTCGCAGATACCTATCAAGTATTCTATCAGAAAGGGAAAGTTGAAATCTTTCGCAATAAAAAACTAGCAATTCCTCCCGTCATCTCAGGGGATGTGATTAAAGTTCATAAGGGCAGTCTGCTGGTTTTAAAGAGCCCGCAAGAAACTTTAAAAATCATGCATGATACGGTGATTACTCCTCGTGAAAATAAAGAGGGGACATTTCTTGAAATGGTGAGAGGTGCTGTCGTCGCCAATGTCACTAAGAAAAATTTCAAAATCAGGACCAGCGGTTCAACATTCGGTGTGCGTGGGACTCAGTTTTTTGTTCAAGTTAACGGGCCTGATGATCAGTGGATGTGTGTGAATGAAGGTGTGGTGAATGTTAAAAGTGCGTCGAAGAATGTTGATGTTCCTGCTGGCAAAGGTGTTTTTGTCAACAAGACTTCGATTTCAACTCCCCAAGCTTATAAGTGGACAAAGGGAATTAACTGGAAAATGGATGCAAAAGAGGGGAACCTCGATCATAAATTAAACCTAGACTATGATGTGCTTGAAAAATTCTATGATTAGATTTTTTCTCGTCTTCCTCTTAAGCGTTCCTGCTTTTGCTTCGATAAAAACGCCAAAGAATCGATATGGTTTTGAAAATGGCCTAGATTTTCGTGTTTTGAAAAAACATCGGAGATATATATTTCTAACAGAAACAAAAAACAGAAAAGAAATAACTGGCGTTAATTACAATCAGCTACTGGTCGGGTCCTATTATCGTCTAACCAAACGTTTCCGGATGGGAGGGTTTATTCAGGCAGAGCAGGGACTTCGTTGGGATGAAGATTGGCGCAGGATAAGTACTCAGTGGCAGTGGCAGAATACAAATGCTCGTTGGGATTTCTCAACGGTTCTGGATGCTACCTACAACGATAAAATAACGAATAAGCTCTTGTGGGAAATGAAAACGAGAGTTTATTATTATCATTCTCGGGATGCCCTTCAATTGCGCTTGCGACCGGGATTAAGATATTTTGTTATGCGTGGAGGAAAACCTCAGTGGCAAATATTCACGGAATTTGAGGGCTATCTTCCTGTCACTTATGGAAATACTTCCCTGTATGAGTACTGGCTCTATATTGGAACACTTTACCAATTAACAGAGAACTTTGCCTTGGGTCCTGTTGTTTCCTTCAGAGAGCGATGGTTTCACGCCTATCATAATTTTGAGAAAAAGACCGGTGAGAGTTTTAAAACTCACTATCAATCAACTTACATGGGATTAAATGTTCTCTACACTTTTTAATGAGTGAAAAAGGTTTCGAGGATGTAAAGGAGGTCTTCTTTATCGATTGGTTTGTTTAAGAAATCAAAACCTGTTGTAAGTTCCACTTGAGAGGCATACTGATTATTAGCGGTGAGGTAGATCACCGGAAGGCTTTTTAAACTTTCATTTTATTCTAGCCGTTTTTTAAATTCAAATCCATTCATGACTGGCATTTCTCCAATAGGATGAGATTTGGCCGAGGGAGAGAATCGTCCTGTAGGCGTTTTAAAGCTTCTGCTTCGTTGAAACTAAATTCAACTTCATACTTATTTTTCAAGTACGCTTTCAGAAGATTATGGATATCAGAATCGTCGTCAACAGCGAGGTTTTTTTAAAGTTCGACTCCATGTTTTTTCGCCACTTCATCAAAATGCATCATCACTTTTTTGGCCCAGTTACGTTTTTCGATATACTGACCTGGGTAAAAGCTTTTCTTAAATCCGTAAGCAACGATATCCTTTAATTGCTTCACTGGAATCTCAAAATTATCGACGGCAAGCTGAAACTCGCGGCTGACCGTTGTGTTTGAAACGAGACGGTTATCCGTACAGATCGTCACTGACATTCTGTTTTTCAGCATGTCCTTAAAGTAATGATCTTTAATTGATTTAATTTCTGGATTGGTTTGCAGGTTGCTGGTTAAACAGACTTCAATAGTTGTGCGTTTATCAGCGACAAAAGAAATAAGCTCTGAAAGATACTTTTTTTTGTCTGTGACGCTTGGATCAACAATTTTGTTTTCATCAAAGAGATAGTAGCCGTGACCGATACGGTCTGCGTGGCATTCTGTGATCGCTTGGAAAATACTTTCGGCCCCATAAGCTTCACCAGCGTGAACTGTTTTATGCATGAAGTTTTTGTGAGCGTAATCATAAACAGATTTAAATTTCCCAGGCGGGTAGCCGGCTTCCTGGCCAGCGAGGTCGATCCCTACGATTGGAATTCCTTTTTCGTCGCGGATTCTTACGGCGGCCTTAACCATCTGCAAAGCACCTTCTTTTAACACTTCCATTTCATTTGAATATTCCATGGATTTAAAAAAGCGCGTGTAGAAAGGCGAGTAACCTTTGGGCCCAAACTTTCTCATGGCACAGCTTATAATGCCGTAATGGAACTCAGGCTTCGTTCCATTCTTTACTTCGTTACTATTGTTGTATTCTTTTTTGGCGCGCTCAAAGCCCTTGTAAGATGCTTCAAGGACTGTCTCCATGCTGAGACCATTTTCTTGATCAACTAAAAGTTGAGGAGCGAAGCGCGGCTCGATGTAACAAACCCCTTCTGTTTGATTATCAATCGCGAGTTCGTAAGATGCTTGCTCGATATTTTCGAGATCGCGCATCACTGAACAAGTGTACTGAAAACCGTGAAGATAATCGGGGAGGCTTGCGTAGGTATCTTTGAAAACTAATTTCCTGAGACCTTCTTCAGTGTAACTTGGGAGTTCAACTTTTAGTTTCTTCGCCATCTCAATCAATGAGGGAATTCGCAGTGACCCATCGAGGTGCAGGTGAAGGTCAGATTTAGGCATCTCATTAATGAAGGCTTCAGAATATATTGTCATGCCCCTAAACTATTACATCTAGGGGCAATTGAACAGAAATTTACAGACCTAAAATGTGAGCGAACATGAGTGGTGCAACAATAGTTGCGTCACTTTCTACGATAAAGCTCGGAGTTTCCTTAGACAGTTTACCCCAAGTGATTTTTTCGTTTGGTACCGCACCTGAGTAAGAACCATAGGAAGTGGTTGAATCAGAAATCTGACAGAAGTAACCCCAAAGTCTGATGTCATCTTTCTCAAGATCCTGACGGATCATCGGAACAACACAAATCGGGAAGTCACCAGCAATACCACCACCAATCTGAAAAAATCCGATCGATGAAGTTGCAGCTGTCTCCATGTACCAACCGGCAAGGCTCGTCATGTATTCAATACCTGTTCTCACGGTATGAACGTTTTTAACTTCTCCGCGCATGCAGAAAGAGGCGTACATATTTCCGAGAGTAGAGTCTTCCCAACCTGGAACAACCATCGGAAGATTTTTTTCAGCAGCGGCCAGCATCCAGGAATTTTTTGGATCGATCTGGTAGTGCTCTTTAAATTTTCCTTTAAGGAGTGCGCGGTAGAAAAACTCATGCGGAAAGCAGCGTTCATTTTTTGATTCTGCTTCTTGCCATTCATTTGCCATGATCGACCAGATTTTTCTCATGGCCGCTTCTTCTGGAATACATGTATCAGTCACGCGGTTAAGGTGACGATCATATAAAGCTTGTTCCGCATCTTTAGTTAATCCACGCCAGTCTGGGATTCGCTCGTAGTGTTCGTGCGCTACTAAGTTATAGATATCTTCTTCAAGATTTGCACCTGTGCAAGAGATAGCATGAACTTTTCCGTTTCTGATCATTTCAGCAAGAGAGATGCCGAGTTCTGCTGTCGACATGGCACCAGCAAGGGTGACCATCATTTTTCCGCCTGAGGCGAGGTGAGCTTCGTAACCATGTACAGCATCCATCATCGCAGCAGCGTTGAAGTGACGGTAGTGGTGATTCATGAACTGGGTAATCGGTCCTTTGGTTGTCATAATTGACTCTTTAGGAATACCGGCTAGGAGGCCGGGGCTCGCTCTCCGAACGGCGATAAACCTTCACTCGTGGAGCGAGTGTATTTCATGCAAATCCATACGGGTCGTCAAGAGGGGAAAATGATAAAAAAATTTCCCCCAGAAAGAGGGGGAAGTGGTTAATCAATGGGTTGGAAGTGGAGTCTATTTAATATTGTTTCAAATCTTCGGCGGATTTTGAAATATGCCCAGGTGGATCACTCGCTGGGAAACTTTCCTCAATCGCCTCGTCCAATTTTTCATCATCACTCATCACATGTAATTGGTCATTACTTGCTACAGATTCTGGATGATAGGGTGATTTCTCATTTGCTTTAAAAAGATCACGAAATTTTACAATAATGTCTTTAATTAAGTTCATGGTGTTTCCTATTTTCTTTTTGATCCAGAGGACTTTTTGCAAAAGCTGCTTTTAAAAATCCTGCTAGCTGAACGACTTTACCCGATGGAGAATCCCAGACTTCAGCACTTTCAACTCCAACTGCAATGAGACTTATTTCCGGATCTTCAAGGCCTTCCGGGAACCATGCTTTTAAAATCGGATTCCAAAGTTCTATCATTTTTTCTTTATCTTCTGAAATCGTGGCCCGTCCACTTACAGAAACATAGAGCTGCTTATGTGGTTCAACATAAGTAAGATTGATATGCTGATCATTTTCTATCGAATGAATTTTTGGCGAGTTTTTTTTGGAAAAAAACCAAAGTCTGCCATCAAAACTTTCGATATCCATTTTTAAGGCCGCCATAGGACGTGAGTAAATAGCACCGTCATCAGCAACTGTTGTCATCATGGTAAACTTGATGTCTTTAATCATAGAGGCGAGTGTTTCTACATCTGTGGTCTCTTTATTCATAAAAACTCCTTTCTTACGTTAATTTTAGATAAACCGGGCCGCTATGAAATCTTGTTCCTTTCCTAAGAAGACCGCATAAGTTTGTCATTTGAGCGACACATGTCAAAAAAATCTACACTCTAGGGGGTCTAGAACGTTTGTCTTTTGGCATCAGGCTTGAACATAGACCCACCATGAAAACATACATCTCAATCCTCTTGCTCTTGGCATCTACAACTCTTTTTGCTCGCAGGGGTCCGATTACCCATGAGCGGACTGACACTCCTGAAATGAAGAATACAACGACAGGTCGATTCATGTATGTGGGGGATGTTCCCAAATTTGATGGCACGGAACTAGAAATCACAATCTCTAAAATGAATCTCACGGCGCGTGTCACTGCACACGTTAACCAGGGTCGCATTGATACTTACGCCAACCAACTATTCATGCGCTGGAAAAGTATTTCTGACGCCATGATGGATCCCATTTTTTCACTTCACCCTCTGGTCAAGTTAAGTAAACTTGCAGAGGGAAAATCAACCTCTATTAAAGCTTGGTCAAAAATCGCTGAACAATATTCTTCACACATTTTAGATAAAACAGGAGTTGATGTTTATAGTGATAAACGTAATGTAAGCTCGTTTGAAGATAACGCTAAAGAGGATTCTTACAAAGAAAGAGTGAGTGAAGCCTATTTTAAATATCTTTTTGGCACAACTGATTCTTCAGATGCTGTGATTAATGATAATGCTAAGCTTGAAAAATTATTATCAGTTCAAAACGCACGCAGGCTTTTCGCAAAACACATGGGTCATCTTTATACAGCTTCATCTGAAAGACCAGGATACACTGGATTTTTGACTCTGGTTTACCCTATTGCAGCTACTGTTGAAGGTCCATTTGATCAACCGAAAGAAATGGTCACTGATTTAAAAACGGCAGAATCGATTGAGGCCCGATGGTGGTCTAATAAGTGGAAAGATGAATTCGGTGGTTTTCCTTTTCTATTGATTGAATGGAGTGGTGTCGCCTTTCATGGTCCAATCACTAACTTTTCACCCATGGATGTTTGGTATCTTCGTCGTGGTTACGTTTCTCACGGATGTCATAGAATGGATTCAAGTGATGTGCTTGAATTAAGAGCGCTTATGCCTAATGATTTGAAAAAAGCGGCAAATAAAATTAAAGTAACAGTTCTGGATTATTTTGATGTTGTAGACTGGAATAAAGACGGAAAACTTGAGGCGATTGACGTTAAATATTACTCTATCCCAAGTTCTATTGCAGTTCCGAAGAAGAAAACTATTGATGAAACGATTGCTCCCTTTCTCGTAGCGAATCAACAGAGTGCATTTCTCAAAGGTAATAAGTGGGCAGCACCATTTTACGATTCTGCAACAGATAAACTTAAAAAAATCCCTAAGTATAGTATTGTTAAAAAAGTCATTTCAAAGACAGGCGTGCATGACACTATGGATATCTATAGGTTTAAGTATCGCCCGAATAGAATTCTTCAGTATACTGAAGAAGGTTATAAGCTAATCGGATTTGATGATTCTTTTGGAAAATACCCACCAAAGTATTTCCAGCAGTATTAGGGCTTAGGGCAAGCTTATTTTTTTAAGATTTTCCCATTGACTGCATTCACAGTTATTTCTTGAAACTCATAAATCCAACCCATCTTTTTATCATTTTCAAGCAGCCAATAACCTTGCGGCTTTATGCCAGCCTTCTGGAGTAATTGTGCAATAGAACTTAATGACATAAGTCCATCACCTGGTTCAAGTTCATCACCTTTATCAAGATTGCCACCTTTGGCTTCTTCGAATTTTCCATCTCTGGTAAATTCAATTCCAATTTTTGTTCCTGCGGTTGTTTTGATAATAAAGTCTCGGCCTATTGTTTCGATCAGACGCCCTCTGGGCACCATGGAGAGAGCAATATCTGAAGCGGCATCTGCCCCTAAGCTAAGAAGAATTAAAAAGAAAATAAGATAAAGTCTTTTCATCCCATATTCCTTTTTTATAAGACAGCAATTGATCCTTCAGAATTAGGAATAGCTGAATGATTTTTACCAAAGCCAAATTCTCTAACCATTGCATTGATAAAAACGGGAATATCTGATGGGTTTCGACTAGTAATAATTTTGTGATCAACAACAACCTCTTTATCTACCCAGTGAGCTCCGGCATTTATTAAATCAGTTTTGAGAGTTGGCCACGATGTAATGCGCTTATTTTTGACTGCACCTGTTTCAATGAGAGTCTGAACTCCATGGCAGATAGCTGCAATTGGACGGTGCTTGTTAACAAAAGACATAACGAAAGCCACCGCCTCTGAATTTCCTCGTAATTTATCCGGATTTATAACTCCGCCAGGCAAAAAAAGCGCATCAAACTCCATACTCCACGCCTCGTGAACCGTCATATCCACGTGGATAGATTTACCCCAATTGCCGTCATTCCAGCCTTTAATCTTTCCAGGTCTCAAAGAAATAATATGAACGACAGCTCCGGCAGCTTCAAGAGCTTCTTTTGGAATAAAAAGTTCGGATTGTTCAAAACCATCGGTGGCAAGAATCGCGATGTGAATGCCGGTCAATTCTTTTATGTCGAAAGTATAGTTTTGAGTTCCGTTATTTTTCTTAAAAAATTTATCCAGTGATTCAAACATAATAACCTCCATGTTTAATGTTTTGTGCCTCCAGGCTCAACACAATTATATAATTTGGGCCTTGCAAAAGATGGTCTCGTGATTTTTTGATTTTCTGATGGGCGATTTCGTTTGTTGATCTCATCCAATGTTATGGGTGAGCCTAGGTCTATAGACAATAGGAGGGCCTCAATAATCTTAATATCGGCTAGACCCTCTTCGCCAGATGGTTCAGGTTTTTTCTTCTTTTGAATACAATCTGAAAAATAGATTATTTCAGGAGAAAACTGGTCTCGTTTTGAATATTTTTTTGTAATGATTTTTCTGTCTTCATAAGTCTTGAGATTCATCGTTTTTGAGTATTCATACGCCTTCTCAAGCCTGATTCTACCCTTTGTTCCAATGAGATCATAATCAGCTGTTTCAAAGGCGCCAAAGCTAATTGAAAAGGTTGCAAGCCTTCCTTCTGCAAATTTCATGACACAACTAACAAGTTCATCGGTTTTTTTGAATCGCGAGTCCTTGCTACTTACTGTCATCGCAAAGACTTCGATTGGTTCTGCCTTAAACAGGTAACGTGCAGCATTTATGCAATAAATACCAATGTCGTAAAGGGGACCTCCACCTTTTTCAACTTCATCAAGTCGGATGTTATTATGATCCTTCACTTGCATGGTAAACACAGAGTTAAAAACTTTAAGCTCTCCAATTTTTTTTGATTGTGCTATCTTAATCGCTTCAAGATTTGCGGCCTCAAAGTGCAAACGATAACCAATCATGAGTTGAATATTATACTTTTCGGCTTCGTGAATCATCGACAAACAATCTTCCGTTGTCACTGCCATAGGCTTTTCGCAGAGAACGTGTATGCCAAACCGAGCGGCAGTTTCCATAATGTTTCTATGATAAAAATTTGGCGTACAGATATAGATAGCGTCCACGACATCGTTTTTTAGGCACTCTTCAAATTCTGAATACATGTAGCGCTTTTCAATATGATATTTATCACCAAGAGTTTTTAGTTTATCTTTGTCACCGGATACAAGTGCGACTAATTCAGAATTTCGCCTGGCATTTTTAAATGCAGGAAGTACTGCTGACTGCGCAATATAACCTAAACCAACTACAGCATATCTGATTTTTTTCTTTGGCTTTGAAAACATAGGCGCACCTCATCTTTTCTATGTTTTGCAAAGAGGATGCCATACACAAGCTGTTGTTAAGTCATTTGGTATGGGGAAGTTTGACAAAAAACTTTTGAAAATTGAGGCAATAAATTTTTACGATCTTTGAAAAAAGAAAAGTACTGGTTAGTAATCAACTGAAATAAAATAGCGTAAAACATCCTTCACTTCTTGTGCTTCCTGGCGAAAGTGTTCTCTTTGCTTGCTTGAAAGTGTGGGTATGATTTTTTTAAGAATTTCGAGGTTTTTGTTTTTTGCCATAGTCTCGCTTTGGTATTTTGCCATTGCTTCTTTCATTTGAGTGTTTCTTGAATCTTCAGAAACATCCTGACTATAGATAGATTTTAAGCTTTGGTGGAGCTCAACTCTTTTATCAAGCCTCATCTTTGAGCGAGTATGAAAATAATCGGCATATTCTCTCACCAATTGTTTTTGAGCGCTGTTTATAGTGCCTAGAAACGTTTCGAAGCGGCTTTCAATATCGTCTATCCGATCTTCTTTCTCTCTCTTAAGGATCTCACGATTTTCATCATCAAGAGTTTCAAAAATTTCTTTCTGTTGTTTCTTATCAAGTTTTGCCAGGTATTTCGCCATGAGATCAGAGAAATCTTTGGACAAGGTTTTATAGAATGTTTCAATCTTAAGATACTCAGCATCGAGTTTAGTCGGATCACTCAGATTAAGCTCATCAATGACTGGCAAAATCTCCTGTGCCTTTGGTTTTGTTTCATTTAAAAATTTATCTATATCTTTTGATAGCTCTTCTTCTTGAGCAGAGTAAAGAGGGAGCCTTTTATTAACTTGGTAAGAGATTAAGGTATCAGCGTTTTCGACAGCTAATTTTTTGGCAGCACAACCGCAAAAGAATAAGGCGATTAACATCAATAGGGTGAATTTCATTCTGTACCTCGATTTTCATTTTCACATAGTTAACGAAGAATGATAATAGGCATAGGTCTATTCTTGAGTGAATTGGTTTTAATTTCAGTGAATTGTATTTAAACCGATAGGTTATTTGATGAAAAACACAATAATGACCCTATCGATTCTTATCCTTCCTTTGCATGCTTTTTCTCAATCTGAGAATGAACTTATGCTAGACCAACAAAAGGCAAATGACGAAAAGACCCTTGAAATGCAGAAGGACTTTACCAAATTCCAAAGAGAGTCTTACGCCAAAGAACTTGAAAGACTTGAAACGAATAAAAAAAAGCTCTCAGATCTGGAAAGTTATGAGCAAAATTATGCTTCGGCCCGCATTCAGGCAATCGCGGAAATTTCAGAAAGCTTAGATTCTTTATCTGTTTTTAAAAAATTGGGAAGCAAAGCAAGTTTTCTAAAGTGCTTACGACTTTCCCTTGATCAAGAAGATAAGCTTGATTATGACCACTGCATGGGTATACACAATCCAAAACTTAGTGATGAAGAATTAAATCTGGCAAAAAAATGGAAGTCTGCGACTGGGGTTTCCATTGCTGAATCCAGAACCAAAAGAGAATCTATTCCTCCTCTCATAAAATCTTCTGAAAGTACTTTAGTGACGTTAAAAGACAATGTAACTTCTTCAGAAAACAGAGAAATCATTCTAGCTTCTCAAATTAAAATTCTTGATAATGTAAAAAAAGAATACGCATTACTGCCTGCTAACAAAAAATTTACTGATTGTGATGCAAGCACTCCAGATATTAACCTCGAAGAAAAAGTTCCATTTGAAGGTGCAACTTTTGATGGTGCCTTTCATAATGTCCCGCGAGACAACCAGGATGGGCTTGGAACTTGTTACGCAAATGCGGCCAAAAACTTACTGGTAGGTTTCTCTCAAGGTAAAGACGTCGCTTCTTTTCTTGATATTGCCCTTGCGTTTAAAGAATCAAGCGGTAGTTTAGCAAACAGTGGTCTTAATGGAGGCAGCAGTTGTATTGCATTAGAAGCATTAAACAAGAAGGGCTATTGTCCTCAGGAATTTTCACCAATTGAAACAGGCGAAAGAAACCACGCTGCTGAAAGTCTTTTCAATACAGATCCTAATTCTTATCTGGCAACAAATGTGACTCTCCTAAGAGAGTTTTTATCCGGACTTGGAAATTTCCAATCGAGTGATAGCGCCTTTAAAGATGAGCTTCTGCAAAAATCTCAAGAAATAGTCCAACGCCTGAAAAGTGATCCTTCTATTAGTATCCCGCTACCGATTGTGAGAAACAATATTCCATCTGATTGGAAAATTAATGAAACCTATGAATTGAACAAAGCAAAACTTTTGCCGCTGACACAAAAAGAATTTTTTAATGATTATAAGAAAGCATACAAAGATTTTTATCCAGTCTATATGAAAGCAGTTTTAGAAGGTAAGGGGTTTGATGAGATCTTTAACTTGTACTCAACTTCGATGAAACCATTCTTCACGAAATACGATCTTTTCGATGCCATTTCTGAATTTAAGCGTACTTACGAATTAGATACTGAAGCAGATTTCAAAGATAAAAATCTTCCCAAGAAACTGAGAGCATCCATCGACTTTTTGAAAGACATCACAAATAGAAAAAATGAGTCTGATGACGAGTTTACCCAGTTCTGCTCCAATTCAGGTCAGGACAGTATGGCGTTTTTGAGTGCACTGACACCTCTTGTTGAAAAACTTCGCCAGAATAAATTAAATGAAGAAAACCTTTTTGATAAAGAAGGTAAGTTTCGGTCTGCCAGTGAACTGATGCAATTAACTGTTGCCCCAGCATGCCTTAACCCTGATAACCGAAAACCATTGACTCCTTATTCCTGTAATAATGGTTACGATACGATAACAAAAATTAATGCATCTCCAAAGCCGCGAAATGAAAAGATCATGATGCTTAGAGAGAAAGTCGTCTTAAGTCTTATCCAAGGTTACCCATTAGGAAATAGTTTTGCGACTGGACCAAGCTCCGCTCATATTAATACTATCGTTGGACTTCGCTTCAATAAAACATCCGGGCAATGTGAATACAGAATCCGTGAATCACAAACAGGGACTTCGAGTTGGCTTCCTGAAGGGCCAATTTTTGATAAAATAAATGCCCTCACAGAAGTGAGAAGAGAAAAATGAAAAAATATTTATTAATCGTTCTCATCTTTTCCACTGAGATTATGGCAGAGTCCTTCAAGATTGCCGGAAATCTCGTGGCATTTACTGAACAAAACGGACTCATTCTCAAAGGCTGCGAGAAGAGTTGTGATGCCTTAAAAGCGATTAAAAAACACCAGAAGATTAATCTTGAGGCGATCCGCAAAGACATGCAGTTTTCAAATTCTGTAGGCTCTGACGTCTGTTTTAAAATCTATAAAGCTGATTCTCTTCTTGGTGTCGCTGAAAACGCAGACCGGAGGGCCTTTTGTTACTTTAAAGACAAGAGCATGGTTGAAATGAACTCGCTCAGTGCTTATTTGGTTAAAATGAAGATCGTTAAAGAATAGTTCCAGATCAAATCAGGCAAGTAATTGCCTGACCATTTGTCAAATCCAGACAAGTTCTGCAAAGTATTAGGATGAGTAATCTAGAGAATTACCGGTCGAGTTTTGACTACCGGGAAATCCTTCGCATTCTACAAAAGGCAACGACACTTCAGGAAAATTTCCTATGGCAATCCCATGCCTTGGGACGAAATGTGATTGGCGTGCATCATTTTGAAATTGATTTCGTCACACGAGAAGTCGTCGTTTATTTTGATTATCAAAGATTTCAGCTTGAAGATCATTTACCGCTTTATGTGAAACTTGATTACCGCACAAGTGTCTTTAAGGTTTCGCAATTTAAACAAGTTCAAAATGCGATTCATTTTGCATTTCCTACTGAAATTAAAACGCTTGAACTTCGTGCTTCACCGAGACTTATGTTTCATCCCAATCAGGATAAAGTCATAAGCCTCAAACCTTCATTATCCGGTAATAGAGAATCCGGAAATGAGTTACAGGTAAGGGCCTTGGATATTTCTGAGTACGGTCTTGGACTTTTGATTTCGGAAAATAACCGCTCATTTCTAAAAAATAATCGAATCCTCTGGGTCACTAAACTTGGCGATATAAATCTCAATCATCCAGTGCTGGCGGAAGTCGTTTATATGAACAACGAAGTCGATGCACGTTTTCATAATAGGAAACAGCGTGATCTAAAAGTCGGTATTAAAATTTCTGGATTTTTTCCATCGGATGTCTACCAGCATTTCATTCAATGAGGTCACTATGAAATTTTTGTTAGTTCTTCTTTTGTACCTCACTCAGGTTTGGGCCCATGAAAAAGAACTTAGAACAAAAGCAGATGACCTGGCATTTGGTGTTTTCACCTCACAGCGCTATCACAAGTGGCCATTTCCTTTATTATCCATTGGCCACAATATGCAATCTTTCCAAAACTACGGAGGATCTCCTTACTGGCATGACGGTCTTGATATCAGATCTGTTGTTGATCAACCGATGTATGCTTCTGCTGGTGGGAAAGTTATAAACATTGAAAACTATCAGACTGGGAACCCCCTTTATTGGGAAATTGCCATTTTGGATGCTGAAGGATTTGTCTGGAAATATCATCACGTAGATCGCAAAACGATTCCACAGGAAATTCTGACGGCGTATAAAAACGGCTCATCAATTCCTGCAGGATCCTTGATTGGAAACGTTGTTCGTTGGGTTGTCTCAAGCTATGGAGAAGTCTATCACCATCTTCATTTATTAGTTGTGGCAAAAGACGGTCAGTATATAAATCCGTTTCTTTTGATGGAGCCTTTGACAGATACAAAAGCACCAATCATTTCAAAAATTGGGATAGCAAAAAATCACAAACCCATTTCCGGTAATGAAGTTTCTGGACCTCACGCTCTTTACCTCGAAGCTTCAGACCTTGTGTTGCATGATAAATTCATACTTCCTCCTCATAAAATTTCATACAAACTAGACGGGGAAGATGAAAAACTGATGTGGGAGTTTGTCCATTTACCATCTGGCAAAAATGATACGGATTATATTAATGACTTTTATATGGACGGGACTTGTGGAAACT
The DNA here is from genome assembly GCA_040399915.1 of Bacteriovoracaceae bacterium. GTDB lineage: Bacteria > Bdellovibrionota > Bacteriovoracia > Bacteriovoracales > Bacteriovoracaceae > Peredibacter. The sequence continues at coordinate 110,240 of JBBARE010000005.1, read as the reverse complement.
ATAGTTGCCGAAAGTTTTACTTCAATTTAAATTTTACAAAAGATGTTCCAAGAAAAACATTGAAGCTTTCTCCCGGGACTCACCAAATTGAAGTCCTGATTGAAGATATGGTTGGCAATAAGACTAGTGAATCTTTCCAGTGGAAAGTTCTTTAACACTGATATTTTTTAGTCCTAAAAAAGCTATATAGCCGTAACAGACAACGGGGAGTAGGAAAGCCACTCTAAATCCCATTTTGTCGGCCACCATTCCTGTCAAAACTGGAATCAGCGCACCACCTAAAATCGCTGTCGCTAATAATCCAGAACCTTTTCCTTCTTCACCAGGACCGAGATTTTTAATTCCCAATGTGAAAATAGTTGGAAACATAATTGAATTGCAAAATCCTACCAAGATCATGGTATAGACCGACATGAGTCCGCGAGAGTTGATAGAAATCAGAATTAAAGCAATCGCAAGCATGGCATGAAATGTTAAAACTTTTCCAGGCGCAAATTCCTTCAAGGTAAAAATCCCCAAAAATCTTCCGGCCATTGCTCCTCCCCAATAAATGGCGACGAGAGTTGCGGCTTCTGTTTCTGGCATGGGAGTAAGTTCCATCACGTAGTTCACGAGGAAACTTCCGATCGCGACTTCAGCACCGACGTAAGCAAATATACCAAACATCCCCATTAGGAGGCTGGGTTCTTTCAGTACTTTGGTCCACGTTGAATTATTTTTACTGTCACTTTTTATAATGGGTAACTCAAGTCTAGAAAGCATGAAAGCAATCACAATCAAAACAACAGCAATAAAGAGGTAAGGATACTTTACGGCACCAGCATCAGAGGTGTCGGAGAGTTTAGTGAGGATAAAGTATGATCCAAAAAAAGGAGCTAAAAAAGTTCCGAATGAGTTAAACGCCTGGACCATCGTGAGTCTTGATGATGCCGTTTCTTTAAGGCCAATGACCGAAACGTAGGGATTCGCTGCCACTTGAAGCAACACAATCCCGGAGGCGAGAACAAACAACGCCATTAAAAATAAGCTGTATTTATGAAAGGAGACAGCAGGAAAAAAGAGTAAGCAACCAAAAGCAGTGACAGCAAAGCCGAGAACCATGCCTTTCTGGTAACCCAATTTTTCGATCATCTTACTAGCAGGAATTGAGGTGAGTCCATAAGCACCGAAAAAACAAAATTGAACAAGAGCTGCTTGCGTGTAATCCAGATTAAAAATTTCTTTTAGGTAAGGAACAAGAATATCATTTAAGCAGGTAATAAACCCCATCATGAAAAATAGAACGGTGAGGGAAGTAAGGGCCTTCTTGTACATGGTGTTCCTTTGGTCTCTGGAAAGACCCTAGTTCACCATGATCAAGAAAGATTGGGAAGTTAGGACTTAAGTCTTTTTAGAAAAATTTCCAGCTGAGGACGCATGCGATCTGCTTCAACGCGATCACCAGATTCGAGGAGGACATTGAAATGATTGTTTTGATTAAAAACAACTTTAAAATTCATTCCTTTAATCTGAAGAAGAAAGTTGCTCTTATTTTTAAAGAGAACTTTCAGAAGCTGAGTTTCGGGGTCATTCAGATCGATTTTATTTGAAAAAAGATCAGAAAGTTTAACCTTCGGATCCTCTGCAATATTGAGGGCAACCTTGGTCATCTCTTTCGGTGCTGGCTCAACATTAGCAGGCGTTCTGCCATTGCCGCTTGCCATCACCTGTTGCGCACCGGCCATACCCATTAAGGCCTCATCGCGACGACCATTTTGCCATTTCTGAGCTTGAGTTTCAGTATTCGAAACTTCAGCTCGCCCAGAACTGGCCCCTGCAGCAGCAGACGACGAAACTGAATTCGGCACTTCCGAACGAAGCATTCTATCGGCCAGCGCTTGCTCCTGGTACGGAGTTATTTTTCGCCCTTTGGACTTAAACGTATCGCGAGCAATTCTTTTAGCTTCTTCTATCGTTGCAGGTTTATTCTGTGGCAAAGCTCCAAGCCTGCGCTTGATCTCGTTTTGAATATCACGAATGTCTTCAGTCGATCCACGTACTAAATCTGATATGTCGTCCATCTTGCCGTCTGGGGCAACCGAGTCTGTATTTTGTGTTGATGTTGAGTTGTTAGAGTAGTTGTTGCTCGAAGGTTGGAATCGAGCGGGTTGAGTTGATGGTTGTGAAACTGTATTTTGTTTTACCGGTGTTCTGTTGAGATTATCTGAAGGAAGTTTTCCTAAAAATTGTTGAGGCGTCTCAGGATTTGGTTGTTGCTGAACAAGTTGGCCGTCTTCTTTTGGAATAATACCTTCATAAATAAGAATTTGTTTCGTCTGTGGATCAATTTTTGACGTATTCCCAATCATGCCTCTAATGAGCTCGTTTACTGCTGTATTCGCAAAACTTGAAGGCTTTGGTTGGTCTGAAAGCGCTTTATACTTTTTGAAAATTGAACACGTTAGTGTACCGCCAATACAAGTTTTTTCCGTCATTTCGCAAAGAGAAGTCGTTAAAGATCCAATTTCAGAATTATATTTTGATGCTTTGTAAAGGTCGAGAGACATTGGACGCTGTTCTTCTTGCAAAGAATAACCAATATCATTATTAAACTTGGTTAAATTTAACTTATTCTCACTTAGTTTGTTTTCACACAGTTCGAGCAACTTAATGTTTAGATCAATGGCTTTTTCTGTTGAAGCTAGACTTTCTTCTGTTGGTAATTGTTTTGAGATTCCTAATTTTCTAAAGTTTTCACTAGGATCTATGAAAATTTGTCCGTTTTCGAATTGATCAGAACAGATCGAAGTTTGCAAAGCTTCAAAAGATTTATTACAGCTTTCTGCAAGGCTCTTATCAAACTCATCACCATTTTTTTTATCATAAAGAAGGTCTCGTAGGTTTGAAGTCTTTGAAGGAGACGAAACTTTCTTCATGAAATTCACAAAACTTTCAGTTGTCCTTAAGTGAGCAGATATTAATGGATGGTTCCCAAGTGAAACTTTCAGGTCTGATGGATCTCCAAACGTTTCAACAAAATCATCGCTATTAAGCACTTCAAAGATAGATTGATGTTTTGTCGGATCAACTTTTTTGAAGTATTCGATTATTTCGGGACTTAGAGCTTCTTCAAATGTTGAAGAAGCATATAACATGACATCACTTTCTGGAATGTGACACTCTTTTTGTGTTCTTACCAAAACTGTGGGCTTAGGATCGTACCCTTCTTCTTTTGAAAGGAATTTAGCGACATCGTTACCAAGCTCTTGTGATAAATTTTCAAAAAAAGATGGGTTTGCTAATAACTTCTTCGCAGCTGAAGATTTACATTTATTCAAAAAATCAGACGGCTCTTTCATTTTACATGCAGCAATTGACATTGATAAAGATGAACCAGTTGCTGGGAGTGATTTTGATTTAAGAGCGTTTAATAGATTATTAGTAATATTTTTTTTGTATTCATTAAAGGCAGATTTGAAAAAATCTTCTTGAAGATTTGCTTTATTTTCAATTATTTTAGTACCGTGAACAATTTCAAATTCGGATTTGCATGCATTACATAAGGTTTCAGTTTTTCTAATTGTTAAATCTTGAATGTTTGCTGGCACATAACAGTTTGGATAAGTAATCCCTTTGGCAAGTTTTGCTAAGTTATTTTCATCATCACAATCTGTTTCCATTGCAAAAACTGAGAGAGGTACCAGTAGGAAAAGAAACAAAGATTTTTTCATAGTTCCAACTTATGTTTAGCGCCAGCTTTTTTTAGCATGTTATAGTAGCCTTGTAACACCGGCTCCGATGCCATGCCCTTATTTCTCTCAATCTGTGTTTTGAGGTAATCAAGAACGGTTCTTCCATCCATCTCATCAACCTTATTCAGGTTAACTTTCCAAATCGTCATATCAATCATGAACTCATCAAATTTAAGATTGGCAGCAAATTTAATAACGCTTCCATTTGCAACATCAAACTTTGTATTGTTACAAATCAACGTTGCTTCATTCTCTTTCCATACCGATGATATTTTTTTAGAAATCTCTTCCTCAGAATCTTTTCGAACGTCTACACAAGCGGCTTCTAAAAATTTTCTTTGATATTTATAAACAAATCTTCCCTGTGGATTTGGATCTTTTTCTTTGCTATCAATCAACATACACATTCCACGAAGCTTCTTCGGATTCGGACACAGCGTCTCTTCCTGCGCCACTGCCGCGACCGCCATCACAGGCTTAAGCGCATTAATCGTTTTATCTTCGCAATCTTCTTCTTGAGCTTTAACCGCAAGAGTGGTGAAAAGGAAAAGTGTGATGATCGCTGATCTCATAATCGATGGTCCTAATATAAATAGATTTACATATGACATATCGGAGCCTTAAGGCCCATCTTGAGCGCTTTATTTCACTTGGAATAACGTAATATTGGGGGTTTAGGTGGCTGTCTCGCTTAAGTTTTATTATTTATTGCTTGTCGCAGCACCGACGTCGGTTGCGCTATGAGTAGAAAAAAAGGCAGACGAATAATCGCCTGCCCCTTGGCCTAAAAAATTATTATTCGATCGCTTTCTTATCATCTACAAGCGCCGCGATCACAAGATCTCCACTCACATTCAAAGTCGTTCGACACATATCCAGGAATCTATCGACACCAAGAATAAGCGCAATCCCTTCGGCCGGAATACCCACACCATTCATAATGATCATGATGAGCGGCAGTGATCCACCTGGCACACCGGCAGTTCCGATTCCTGCAATAATACACATGAGGACAACTTGAAACTGTTGCGCCATCGAAAGATCAACGCCAAACACTTGGGCAAGAAAGAGAACTGTCACACCTTCAAAAAGGGCAGTTCCGTTTTGATTTGCCGTTGCACCAACTGTTAAAACAAAACGCGAAATACTTGGAGTAAGACCAAGTTTTGATTCTGCCACTTCAATTGATTTTGGAAGGCAAGCATTCGATGAGGAAGTTGAGAACGCGTACATCATGACTTCTTTTGAGTCAGAATAAAATTTCCACGGACTACGTTTAGCAATAAACTTTAGCATCAGTGAATAAACCACGAATTGCTGAATGAGAAGTCCTGCTACAACCACTGCAGAGAAGTAGAAGAGGGACTCAAAGATGGATAGTCCAAATTTAAAGGCAGTATTAAAAACGATGGCGAAAACGGCGTAGGGCGCGATCTTCATCGCGACTTCCACAATTTTTAAAGATGCATTGAAGATTTCATCCAAAAACGACATGATCGTGAGATCGCCTTTGCCTGAAGATTTCTGGTAAAGATGAAAAGCAAAACCAAAAAATAAAGCGCAGAACATAAGTGAAAGCATTTCGCCTTCAAGAGCTCTCACAGCGGCTTCAAGTGGATTTTTTGGAATAACTTCTACTAAAGCTTGAGCAAAGTTTTTTGAAGCACTGGCATTCGCTGCAATCGTATCAACGTTTGCTTTCGACATTTCAAAAACGGATGTATCAATTTTAAAACCTTTACCTGGCTGGAAAAAATTTACAAGACCAATACCAATCAACACTGAAAACGTTGAAGCAATAACGGTGTAGAAGAGAGTTTTTGACGCTACTTTACCAACTCCCTGGTGTCGAGCGAGATCAAAGACGCCCAGAACCAAAGCCGAGAAAACCATCGGCACAACAATCATGAATAAGAGGCGGAGAAAAATTTGACCGATTGGCACCATAAGATAGAGATTGAGCGTCTGTAACCATGAAGAATCCTGGTAGTTGTGCGCAAAAGTGCCGAATCCTATCCCCAGGACTAACGCCAATAGTAATTTATAGTGATTTTTCACTCTATTTCCTTCGAATAATTGCTGTTCAATTAATCTTAGGAGCTTAGGGCAATTAAGTCCAATTTAAGTCTGATAAAGACCCCCTTGAAGAACTGAGCGGGAGGTGTATCTTTTGGTGTGGTAAACTTCTAAGGTAAATATATTTTATGGACAACAAAGTTTTTCTATTTCCACTAGCAAATTCTATTCTGTTTAAGAAGGTCACCCTTCCTTATCATATCTTTGAGCCCCGCTACCGCCAGATGATCCACGATTCACTGGCCAATCAAATCCCTATCGCAATTGTTCCTCATCACGAAACTGGACTCTACCGCGGAGAAGTTTGTGTTGCCGGTCTTCCGCATATTTTATCGACTTACCCTGATGGGCGAATGGATATTTATATAACAGGTTCATGGAAATGCCGCCTGACTGATTTTGAAGCAGATGATCCTTATAAGATTTATCACTTCAAAGAAATTCACGAAGAAATCGCGGTTGATGATTCTTACTACCTTGAACTTGACAGTTTGAAAGCCCTTCTCGAGCGATGGTCCGTTCATTTTCTCCCTGACCCTGAGCAAAGAGAGACGTTTTCAAATACACTCGAAGATGTTGAACTTTTGGTTAATTACTGCGCTGTCTTTTTAGTGGATGAGATGGAAGTCAAAAAAGCAGTGATGGAAGCAAAGTCACTTAAAGAAAAGATCAGGCTTATTCTGCAGGTAATAGGCCCAAAAGAAATTTCCCTTGGGCCATTCATGCCAACATTGAAGTTTTAATTACTTCTTTCTAGCTAGTTTACCGGTAGCAATTTTTGCTTTGATTTTTGATTTCTTTTTAGCCTGGCCTTCGCGCTGATTCATTTTTTTGGCCTGACTCTTACGTCCGTAACCCATAGTTCCATCCTTCTTTAAAGTTCAAATTGAGGTTTTCATTGTAAAGGTTTCGTAGCTGAATGACAATGAAATGGCCTTAAACACATACAAGGAGTTTTTATGAAGACCATACTATGGGGAATCTGCCTTTTAATTTCTTTCTCAGCACTTGCAGAGAAGAGATCTATCACGATCGTTAATTATGAATTTGAAGGTGTAAAGCAGTGGCTACCTGGAACGATCATCGTCAAAAAAGGTGATGATGTAGAACTCACACTAATTAACAATGTCCCATCTGGCGTTCACGGATTTTACATCCCTGATTTCAATGTCAGAAAAGAAGTGAAGAAAGGTGTGAAAGAAGTTGTGACTTTCAAAGCTGACAAAGACGGATTATTTGGAATGAAATGTCATTTGCATCCGGCACACGTTGGCGGTCAGCTTCTTGTTATGCCGTAATTTTTTGATTTAATCTTTTAAGCGGGTCTCTCTCGTTCCGTAACGAGCTTTGAGACCCGTATAGGCCCACCATCCAAACGTACCAAGCCACACCAGACACCCAAGAGGATGAAGAGCCATCGCACCCCACGATTCTTGAAAAACAATTTTTGTAAAAAATCGGTAAAGAGTTAAAAGCATGATGCCGGCTATTGACCAGTACGGATGCGTGAAGAAACATAAAACGGGAAATGACCAAATGATCAGGCATGCCAGATAGAGCCATAGCCCCATGCGCTCACCCTTCAACCATAATTCTTCCCAATAAGTTTTCAATTGAAACGCTTGAACTTTTAAATCTTCCGGATAGTACCTGAGGAGATGTTTTTCCCCAAACGCCAAAATATAAGTTTTATTTTCAATGTCCCAGCCTTTAGCGAGAGCTTCTTTCCACGAGGGGATATTCACTTTACTAAAATCAAACGCCTTAAACATGGCAAGCGGCATACCCATCCAGCCCTGGGCAATACTCACCAGCGGATGAGAAATATTTCGGCGGATTTTTCTAAATCCAAATATTGATGCCAGAGCAAGTGTTGGATTAATAGAAGCAACAGCTTCACCTAAAATATTTTGCTTATGGGTTTGAGGCAAAACAAAATACGCTTTCTGTTTTTCTGTGACTAATTTTCCTAAAGACATAAAAGCATGTTCAGTAGGCACGAGTTCAGCGTCACCGATGATGACCACTTCACCTTTAATTTTTGGTGCTATTTGTTCGAGCATCCAAGGAACTGCTTCGCGATCAGCAGGTCTTAAGAGGAAGCTGTGGAGTTCAACGTAGGGAAGTTTTTGGTGAAGCTCTTGCCAGGCATTGACCGCGGGATGATGACCATCAATTAAGATATGAATGCGAACGTGTCCACCGAGGCTTTGGAAGGAAGAGAGATTCTTAATCCACGGCTCAAGATAAAATTCAGAGCGAGACGTAATAGGAATGATGAGTTCCACTGAACCAGAATATTTATGATCAGAACTCAATTGAGTCCCAACTAAAGCATTCTTTACCAAAGTAATAATCATCACAACAGTCAACCCGAGGGCCAAAAGTCCTAACATGGCATCGCCTTTTTAAAACCGTTTGGTTAACATTAACGCATGAATAAGCGTCAGTATATGCAAAAAAGCTTCGAGCGTCAGAGGCTTCTGAATAAGATTATGTCAAAGAACGGACCTTTTCCTTACGTTCTTGTTTTAGATAACTTAAAAGTGGACTTTAATATCGGAAAAATCATTCGCTCTGCCGAAGCGTTTGGTGCTCACGCCGTGGATGTTGTGGGGACACCGTTTTTTGATCCTATGCCGGCCAAAGGGTGCTTAAAAGAGTGCCTTGGATTATGCGACCAACTTTCCAGGAGAGTTATCAAAAGTGGTCTGACGAAGGATACACTTTTTATGCATTTGATGTTGATGCTACTGAGTCTATTGATCAAGTGAGTTTCCCCGATAATTCAGCCTTCATCGTTGGCCATGAAGAATTTGGTCTATCATTTAAAAAAGAGCATTATCCAAAAATAAAAATGATGAAGATTCCACAATTTGGTTTAGTCGAAAGTTTGAATGTTTCTGTTGCGGCGTCAGTTGTGATGTATGAATTCGTCAGATCCAGAGGATTTAATCCTCCAGCAACGTCCCTCTAAGGTTGAGCGATAAAGAGTATAGTAAACCAATCGTCATGATACCGAAGAAAAGATGAGGTGGTTGTGCACTTGCCGGAAAACCGAAATAATTCAGACTCACTCCAGTTACCACATTCCCCATGACACAAATAAAGGCCATGAGTGTTAAGAAAAAAGCACTTCTGTTATACCGACTTCTGTGAAGATAGGTTAGAAGATAAAGAAAAAGAATGATGATTAAAATTGAAAATGATCTGTGGACGTAAAAAACTGTACCTAAAAAAATCATGATGGTGTCTGATGTCGCTTGCATCGTATCACGCATGTAATGATCAACTTGCTGACGTACCTGAGTTCCAAGTAAAACCTGAACAAAAGAGAGACCAACTAAGATTCGCGCGATCAAGAGCGCTTTAGGATCAATCTTTTGCACGATGCCGGTATTCTCAAGATCACCACAATATTTTCTTAAGTACAAAAGACCAAAAAGCAAAATGACGGCAAGGAACATATGGATCGTTATGAGAAACGGCTTGAGATGAGTTGAGACAACCAATGCGCCAACTCCGCCTTGCAGGCAAATGAGAAAAAGGAGTCCTCCGCAGAACCAAGGAATGTTTCTTTCGTATCGGCGCATCCCAAAGGACATTCCAAAAAGAATCACAATAAAAAATCCTAAAACAACACCGAGTAAACGGTTAAGGTATTCGGTCCATGTTTTGAAGGGATCAAAGTCAGCGATAGTTTTTCCCGAAATTTTATAAATATCTTTATAATTATCAGGTAGCTCTGAAATATCCATAGGTGGAACCCATTGACCAAAACAACGAGGCCAATCAGGGCAACCAAGACCTGAGCCTGTGCCTCTCACAACTGCACCTGCCAGGATGACAAGGTAAGTAAGAAGCACGCAAATAAAGAGGATCCGAGTAAAACCTTTCATACCCCTAAGGGTAACATGATCACCTAGCTTTTTCATCACTAAGATGATGAAATAATGAGGCATCAAAGGAAAATTCAATGTTCGCGCTCGAGATCATTCTTCTAGGCCTCGCCTTAGCGACCGACGCAGCTGTTGTTACGTTTGCTGTGGGTCTTATCCACGGAGACTTAGATGTATCTACTAAAATAAAAAGAGGCGCGGCGATCTGTCTAACATTTGGTATTTTTCAAAGCTTTATGTTGTGGCTCGGCAGTTATGCGGGCTACCTTTTTAGTTACTCAAACTATGGTTTCTATTTTCGTTTAATTGTTGGAATCATTTTTATAGGTCTCGCGATTAAATTTATTCAAGAAAGTTTGAGCATTGAAAAAAAACATATTGAGTGGAAAATTATACCAATTTTCATTTTAGCGTTTGCTACAAGTATTGATGCCATGGCGGCCGGAGTGGCATTAGGAACATTGCCCAACGCCCACCTTGCCGCTCTTGAAGTGGGGATTATTACATCTCTTCTTTGTAGTTTTTTTTATTTTTTAGCACAATTTTTTAGTCAGATTCCAGACAGGTGGTTACTGCGTTTATCGTCCTTGATTTTTTTAAGTATGGGCGGAGAAATCTTCTGGAGCTATCGTCATCTTTTTAAAGGTTAATAATGAAAGTTGAATTTAAAGAATTAAAACAGGCTTATCTTTCTCTCAAGAAAATTATTCATCCGACTCCACTGGTCTATAATGAGTGGTTATCAAAACAATATAATTGTGAAATTTATTTGAAGCTAGAAAATATGCTCCCCATTGGATCTTTCAAGATGCGAGGGGCAACGAATAAAATTTCTCAACTTAGTGCTGCTGAAAAAAAAATGGGTGTTCTAGCGGTCAGCGCGGGAAACCATGCTCAGGGAGTAGCGTGGGCAGCAAGTCGTTTCAATGTAAAAGCGACCATCATCATGCCAGAGGGGTCTCCTCTCACAAAAATCAGAAACACAGAAAGCCTTGGTGCTAAGGTTGTTCTTTATGGGAATAGCATTGAAGATTGTTTCACACATGCCGAGACGATGATGAAAAAACAAAAAATGATATTTGTGCATCCGTATCATGATCCAAAAGTCATCGCTGGTCAGGGAACAGTCGCTTTTGAACTTCTCGAACAACTCCCTTCAATGGATTATATTTTTTCATCCATTGGTGGCGGAGGGTTAGTCTCTGGCATGGGGCAGGTTTTAAAAGGTAGTAAATCAAAAGCTAAGCTCATAGCAGGACAAGCTAGCGGTTGTAGTTCGATGGTTGATTCTTTAAACGCTGGAAAAATAAAAACTGCAACAAGAGCAGACACTTTTGCAGATGGTATTCGAGTTAAAAATGTAAATCCTGATATGTTTAAAACATTAAGTGCAGTTGTTGATTCATCCTATGCCGTCGATGATGAGAAAATGGCGTGGGCGATTTTGCAATTGATGGAGAAGGCGAGAGTTATTGCTGAAGGAGCGGGAGCATTACCATTGGCACTCTTTGATCAACTTTACCACAAAGAACAAAAGACATTTAAAAATAAAAAAATTGTTTTAGTCATTTGCGGTGGAAATATTGATGTGAATCTTCTCGAAAGAATTATTGAGCGCGGTCTCATCGAGTCTCACCGAAAGGTGAGGATTTCTATTCCTATTGCTGACAAACCAGGCATTCTTAATCAGCTCACTGGAGTGATTAAAGGTGTAGGTGCAAACGTCCTGCAGGTCGTTCACGACCGGGATTCCTCAAATACAGGCATCAGTGGAACTAACGTCATTTTCACCCTCGAAACCAAGGGAGAAGATCATTTAAAAATCCTTCTTCGAGAAATGAAGAAAGATTTTCCACAATGCTCTGTCGTTTCATAACTGTATAGTTTCTGGACGATTGTGTCCTACTCTGTTGTTTCTCAGCGATTCCATCCGGTTAACTTCGCAGGGATTATGTCCTATTCATTGCAAATGGCATCTATCCCAATTTTTTCTTCTTATCCCAATCATACCGTCTTTCTGAAGCTTTGAATTGGGCTTGGACTTTTCTGCCCATACTGTCGAAGCTGTAGCTTCCATTCAGATGGGTATTGATATTAATCACTCTGTTAGCGTAGTTGTGTTTCTCTTGAAGTATCCAGGTCTCTCCCTGCCAGCTAAAAGTATTTCCCGATCCAATCTTACGAGGTAATTTTTTGCAGAAAATTAAGTCTAGATTTCCAAAAATATTTTTCCTGTATGCCTTTTCCTCGTCCTGTGGGATTACGCTGAACTGTAAATTATAAGCAGGGATAAATGTTTGTTTCAAATAAGCGTTCGCTTCAAACATGTCTGTTATCTCATAAAATTTAAGTTCGGCTATTAGCCTATCTTGGAATGTTCTCCACAGTCTTTCTATTCGACCCTTGGCCTGAGATGATCCTGCAAGGATCAAACGTATATTTGTCTGCTCAAAAGCCCTACTTATTTGTGACTCGCTTTCAATATCCCTCTTCCCATAAATCCCAGCCTGATCCATATAAAAACTTTCTGGAAGTCCATTTCTATCGATGATCTCCCGTATGACTTTCATTGAGTTTCTAGATGTTTCTCCATTGAAGAACTCCGCTGCTACAACGATTCCAGTCGCATCATCTATCCCCCCAATCAAATCCGTTTTTAATTCCCCAAACCATTCATGATTGCTTCCATCAAATTGAATCATCATTCCTTCCCTAGGTAACCTGGCCCGAGGCTTATGACAGCGACGACCTCTCCGATGTGGATTTTTCACAAGACCATGTTTCTTAGCAATTCTATGAAGAGTGTCCTTCTTAATAATAATCTTTTCGTGACTCTCAAGATATTCACGAAAATGGGTTAGATTGAACCCATGGTACTTTGTCTTTAGAAGTTCAACGATCTTCGCTTTTAAAGCATCTGACGTCCTATTAGAGGGGCTGCGCCCTTTATTTCCATGGTAGGCACCGTGAACATCAGAATCTCTGATCTTTTGGACAATCCTTTGGGCCTGACGATAGGATTTATTAATGAGGAAGGAGAACTGTGCGATTGTGATTTTTCCTTCAATCACATTCTGCCCCAAGCGGTAGGTCTTTAATTCTTTTAGACTCATAGTCACTATCCCCATGATGATCCTTCCTAAATGATGATATTTAGTAGGAATTGTATGTTGGGAATAGGACATAATCGCTGCGAAATAAGAGTACGTCAGAATCGTTTCATAACTGTCGTTTCATAACTGTATAAACTTTCGACACCTGCTTAATTCCTACAATCTGTTCTTCTAAGGACTTGTGGTGACCCCTTCGTCCCAATAGTTGGCACGATATTTTCATGTAGATGCCTATCTCATTTGTTTAAAGGGCACCTTCATGAAGCGTTTATCGCTATTCTTTGTTCTTCTCTGGTCATCACTGGCCTTTGCACAGAATGGAGGTATTCCGATCAACTATATGAACGATCCAGCTGTCGATCTCGTTCGTCATGGAAAGACTCTTTTGCCGGATGAAGTTCATAAACTACGCGAAGATTCTAAAGGTCGCTTTGATATATCAACACTTAATCCCGGTGAGTCTTCTGATCTTTGGCGGGACGTTTACGTCAAAGAACTCCCAAAAGATCAGAACCCTATTCTTGACATGGATGAAGTTAATTACCATTCGCCGGTTCTCTCTCCTTCAGGTGTGTTTCGTTTTAACATCAACAATTCACAGGATGGAAAGCTCTATACCATGATGCTTTCTAAGACTGTTCACTCAGTTCTTCTCGCCAAAAGTTTACTTCGTAAAATTGGTTACCAGATCCCAGATATAAAATACGTTCCACGTGTTGTGATTAAGTTTAAATCTGAAGGCGATAAGAAAGGTTTTATCTCTTACTTGGAAAACGTAGCTTTCGCTGGAGCTCCAAAAAACTGGATTATCGAAGAACTTGAAGATAACAAATTGTTACTTCAGGATCTTATCGTTATGGATTCAAACCATACGATCTATAACCTTGCAGTAGGTGTGACTTCTGACATGATTCAAGGTCGCCGATTGCTATCATCACTCGCGGTTCCTCTTTCAGTTGTTCACTTAACTGAATCAGTCAATATGTTCCGCTGGAACGCTGGTATTAGAAATGGTGAACAGATCACTCTCTTTCACGATCAATTGGGTGAATTTCAGGCCTCTTGGGATGATGCTCGTTGGATCACCCGTAGGATGGAGAAATTAACTCGTAACGATTGGAAAGAAATTGTTGAATCAACAAGTGTTCCTAAAGCCGTCCAGCAGATTCTTTTAGAAAAACTTATTTCTCGCCGTAACTCGGTGATGAAACTCTTTAAAATTGATGCAGAAGAATTTAAAGTTGATTCGGATATTTCGAATGGTGTAGAACTCGTGAAAGGAAAGCTCACTCAGCAGAGCTGGCCTGGATATGCCTCACGTTTTGCTTACGGTGATCCAGATTCACCACTCGCTGATTCAGAAATGCGCTCTTTTATTAAGTCTCGCGGAATTTCTACACTTCTTGATTTAGTTGTTTCTCAAATTAACCAGCTTCCTTTTCTTGGAACAGATATCGCTGCGATTAACTCTGAAAAATTTCAGGGTCATCTTGATAAAGCTATTGCGAACTCAATTGCGAATAAAACTCCGGCAGAAATTCCGCTCAAAGCATGGGTTTTCCCAACTGTCCGCGGTCAAATGATTCTTTCACGAAATATTGTTACTGGTACCTACTTAGGAACGGATAACCTCGTCCAACTTGCTGACTCAGTTGGTGTGGTTGTTGGTGCAGGTGTATTTGCCGGTACAATGGGATTGCCAGCTCCTTTAACTGCGTTTGCCTCGGCAGAAGCTGTTTTCCTTCGCTCATATACTCACTTGCGTCCAGTCACAAGTATACAAAAGTCTCTTAAGTATCCATTTAAGAATATTTTTATTCCATTAGTTAAAAAAGATTACGGAAATAAACTTCATGAAGCTTCACTGGCCGTCGTTGATCCTGAAGCCTCTGAAGAAACAAGAATTGCAAAAATTGAAGCTGCCTTAAAGCCTTTTAAAGATTCAATGGATGTTGGAGAGTCAATTCTTGTGACTGATTCACTTTCAACGACTGCCGGAGCAAAACTTGGTGCTGGCTACGAAAAACTTGTAACAGCATCCCTAAGTCTTGTTCCTGGTCATGCAGTTGTCTCAAGATTTCACGTACACAGAAAATCAACTGATGATTTCCAGATTTATAAAGACCTTGGTCATGTAGGATCACTAGGTATTAATTTTGAACTCGATTCACTTATCCCGGTATTATCAGTTAGCTTTAAAAAAGCACGCGGTCATGCACGAGTTAAATTCTATTCGGTTAACTTAAATCCAAAAAATCCAGCAGTTTTAAAGAACGCTTCTCTTTTGAGACGAGCTATCGTGAGTTCTTCTACCAAAGATATTGAAGACGAAGACGATGGTAAACCATTTATTGTTAAACACGCTTTTAAAGAATCAAATCCACGCGTGAACCTCTTCTTCTGGCAATGGCAGTGGCAGAACTCATCGACAAACATTTCTGTCACGAACCCAAAGGGTGATGAAAGATGGTTCCGTCGTCAGTATCACGGGATGACAAAGGGCCGCAATTACCAGAGATATGTAAACGCTCTCATTTCTCATTGGATAGATCTTATCTTTGACCGCAAAGCTGGTTTATCACAAGGCGGAGACAATCCGGGTTATTCATTTAAGGGTCGCGCTCAGACACGTTATTTAACCCTTGATGAAGAAGTGACTCAAACTGGTAAGAAAATTGAACCATTCGCTAAGCTTTCACGCATCTATAATGGATGGAGTATTGATAGAACCGCTGCCAATAAAATCTTAGATGATTTAAGACAGCGCTACCGTCATGATTTCTTCAACGCTCCGGTGTTGAATGATACTCGCCGAATTTTTCTTTATAACATTTCACTTAACGTTTTCTTCTATAAAAATGGTATCGACAGCGCGCTTGCGATGCCTGAAGAAGAAATTAAGAAAATTTTCCGCGAGAATATGGCCCAGACAAATCTCATGATTAACCCAGCTCAGGTGGACGACGAAGATACTGGTTTTGAATCTTTCCTAAGATTCCTCGCTCGCTTCCGTAAATACGAAGAAAGTGGAAAACACGAAAAAGCGAACAAGTATCTTTTGAAAGCTCTTTCTCAGGCGGAATACAAGCTTAACCTAAAAGGCCTTATGGCCTTGATGGGTGGAGAAGAAAACATTTTCATCAACTCACGCATCGATGGTTTTCGTGAAGGAGATGAAGACGGTGATAAAGCTCTTATTTCAAACTCTCTTGGTGAATTTGGTTCACCAAATATTTTAGGACCTCTTGTTCAGGTTCAGCGTCAGACAGAGATGATTGAAGGCGAGTTCTTCATCTACTGGATGATGAACAGGTTAATATAATATGAAAAATCTATTAATACTTATTCTTATCTCATCAACTTTTGCCCACGCTTCAGTTATTCCGGTGGATAATTCAGAGCGCCTGGTTCAGGATGAACTCTTTGCTTACCAGTGGGGTCTTTATAATCAGGGTCAAACGTTGATCCGTGAAAAAGATGATATCCATAACCTTCCGATGAAAGGTGTTTTGAATAAAGATATCGGCTGGAAAAATCTGGTTGGTAAATTTTCTGCAAAACGTCCGATTATCGCTGTTCTTGATTCAGGTGTTGATCTTAATCACCCTGAGCTCCAGGGAAATCTTTGGAAGAACGAAGCTGAGTGTGGAAAAGATCCTAAAAAAGACAACGACGGAAATAAACTAGCAGGCGATTGTCATGGCTGGAATTTTACTGAAGCGATTGAATCAGATGCTGCTAAAGATCCTTCAGACATTGATGGTCACGGAACCCATATCTCTGGAATCATCGCTGCTCTGAATGACGGATCAGGAATGGTTGGGGTTACTCCAAACGCTCTCATCATGCCGATCAAAGTGATGAAAGATTCAAATTCAAAGTCTGATGTTCCAAGCTCGGAAGCTTTCGCTCGCGGAATTCAGTATGCTGTTGATAACAGTGCTGATGTTATTAACATGAGCCTAGGCTGGCCACGTTCTCTTGAAACGAAACTTCTTCGAGATGCTGTCTATTACGCTTTATCAAATGGAGTAGCGATCGTTGCTGCTGCCGGAAATAACAACTCATCTGAACCTCTTTTCCCTTGTGCATACGACGGAGTTATCTGCGTAGGTGCATCGACGATTAACGGAAAATTTGCTGGTTTTTCTAACTTCGGTGGACACGTTGATACGATTGCTCCAGGTGAAGGTATTCTAGGTCTTAATCCAACAATCCTTGAACCAGAATTCTTTCCGGTTCCAGGTTTTGAACTTCGTTCAGGAACTTCTCAGTCTGCTCCCATGGTAGCAGGTATGATTGGTGCTCTTAAAGCCAAAAATAAAGACATCACTATTGATCAGATTTTTGCAAAACTCTATCTTGCAGAAAGTTTTAAAGATCAGAAAAAATACATTATGGGTGGTTTAGCGACTTGGGAAACGCTCAATACTGAAATTACAACTCCCGTCATCCGCCCGATCTTTAAAAAAGTCAGACAGATCGTCTTTCGCGGGGACAGCTTAGAATCAAAACTTGTTGTTTCAATCAGAAATTTCGGGACTCCATCTGGAGTTGTTAATGTTAGGATGGAAAGTCTTTCAGCTGGAATTGAAATCAGCTCAGACATTCAGTTGCTTGAAAAACTTAATCAGGGTGAATTTAAAGACGTGTCTTTCAATGTCTCTTTAAAAAACTTAAACGCTGATAGCAATATTGCAATCAAGGTTACGATTGATGATGGTACTGATTCTTACTCTTATGTTAATGAGATTCCGGTCGTTAGAGACATTAAAACTATTGTAAGCTTTAAAAAGATTCCATTTGTTTTCATTGATAAACCAGTTCCTGTCGGTGGAGTACGCGGAAACGAAATCCTGTCTTTCCTCTCAACTGTAGAATCCTTTGGTGTTTCAACAAAACACGAATTTTTTATGAAGAGAATTGTTAAAGAAGGTGAGAATAAGAAACTTGAAATTCTTGTTTTCTCAAAGCAAGGTAAGCAATACGTTCAGTCACCGGCAAACATTTATGTTAACAATGCTCTGAGCATGGTGAACTTTATCCGTGTTGATATGAACCTTGATGGAAAAAAAGATTACCTGGTTCAAACGCTTGTGGAAAAAGATAGCAAAAAAAGTTTTGTTTTCTCATTTTATAACCATGAAATGAAGCCGCTATGGCCGAAGTTTCAGGACGCTAAACTTAGTCTCGATCTCTTTATCGAGAACATGAATGACTTATCATTCATTCGCTTTGATCATCCTACGCTCGGTAAAATGATGGTCCCAGCATTTTTTACTACTGGTATGCTACCTAAGATTGATCAACCGATTTCATCTTGGGAGCGCTACGATTCAACTCGTAAAAAGCGTCTTTACTACCTTGAACCAATGACCGATGGCTCAGTTCGCATAAGAGCACTTACGACTAACGTTTGGGAAGAATCAGTTAAAAAAGAATTCAAAACGAAGTGGTTTGAAACGGTTGAAACAGAACAACTTCTTCCTGTTTCAGCTGCGGATTCGGCCAAGGGTGATCTCCGAGTGATGGTTACTGTCGAACTTGGAACGAAGAGACAAATTTTTATCTACAGTTTTAATACAAAAACAAATTCGCACGGAGTAAAAATCCCGCAACTTGTTTTACAGACGGATTCAGTAGATCCGCTTTTAACCATCACGAATAATGGTTTAGTGAATAATGGCGAGGTGTATTTTAATATTTACGATCGCACTCGCGCAAAACTTGTAACAACTAAAGCTCTGGCCCAAGAAAGAGAATTCATTTTCCGCCACGAAACTGAATCAGACTTGATTGCAGGCCATATTGCGAGCTTTGAAAATAACAACGACCGTTTTACGGTGTTCCAGACTCGTGAAGAACTTATTAGCATCACTTCTGGCTCGAACACAAAGCGCTCAAGTCGTCCTAAGCTTCGCTACAGTTTTTTATCTCAAAAACTTTTATCAGAAATGTACTACCCAGTTTCTTACAAACGACAGGGTAAGAATTCTCCGGCACTTTATGTAGACGCCACATCGGTCACGGGAAATCGCATTTATCTTTTTGAAGAACAGAGCGGAGAGCTTGTTTCAAGCATTAGAAATTCATTATTAGTTCCCAATAATTGCAGAGCTTTGAATCCGAATTTTTCAGCAGATTCTGGGTCTCATGAATTCATCTTTATCTGTCTTGAAGACAAAGAGTGGATGATCAGAAGTCTTGAAATGAACTAGGGTTTTTCAGGGCCACGATGGCCTTTGAACTTCTGAGTAAAAGAGTCAAACCGCATCTTGCAAAGCGGTATTTGTCTCGAATCAGTGACCTTTTGGCACTGAAAAATTGGCAAGCAAATTGCTTCTCTATTTTTACACACTGTATAGCAGGATGCGACTCGTTGTGTTACTTTTCGCACAATTTACTAACCCTCAGAGCGCATCCTTGAGAAATTTTTAAAAGGGATATCACATGAAATTACAAAAGGGATTAGCTGTTCTTGCAACACTTTCACTCTTCGGATTGTCTGTTGCTTGTAACTCTGGCGGCGGATCTACATCTGATAGATACGCTGAAGGTTTAGCTGCTGGACAAGCTCAGGGCTATTCTGAGGGTTACGATGTTGGTTATGACGATGGTTATGCTGACGGGGATGGAGCTGGTTTTGCTCGTGCAAAAGCTTTTTTCATGACTGCTGATTATACTGCAGGATTCAACGCTGGTAAATCTGAAGGTATCACTATCGGTTACAATAATGGTTACACTGTTGGTAAGAGAGATGGTGAATCTACTGGCTACACATCTGGTTACAATGCTGGTTATGATGACGGTGATGCTGATGGATACGATCGTGGATACGATGATGGTTACGATGACGGTTTTGCTGATGGCGATACTGGTGCATACACAGCTGGTTTCAATGCTGGTTATGATTCAGGATACGATGATGGTGCGGCTGATGGTTTCGACCTAGGTTACGATGCTGGATTCGACGATGGTTATGATATTGGTTACGATGACGGTTTTGATGATGGATACGGTCTATCAGTCGGGAAGTCAAAAAATCTTAAAGGTTACGCTAACGTGATCTCTATGTTCCACAATGACCTTATCGATTACAAAAAGATTCAAGCTCCGAAACAAACTAAACGTGGTTTAGTTGTTCGCGGACAACTTCTTCTCTCTGAAACTTCTCTTACAAACAAAGATACTCTTAAGAGAGCAGCTGTTGTTGAGCAGTACCTCGTGGTAGAAATGGCGAAGCAAGTTAAAGGTAAATTTGGTCTATCAGCTGAGCGTTCACTTAAAGTTGCAAAAGCTGCTAACCATTTCCGTAAGTACTCTTCTAAGAGAGCTCTTACTTCTGAAGATACGAATGCCTATGGTTCTGAAATCATCGGTTCAGACTTTGCTTCTATCTCTAAAGCTTACGAGTCTGGAATGAAAGGTGACCTTGGTGCTTTCACTTCAGTTATCGAAAAAGCTGCTGCTAAGAACGAAACTTCACCAGAAAAAATGGCAAAAATCGTAACTTCTTTCTTCATGTAATATTCCTAAAATGAGCTGCCCTTCCAGGGCAGCTTTTTTTTTGCCAATGTTCCCGGGGGGGGACTCAAATGAAAGTCTTAAAACAATTAGCACCACTATCACTTTTAGTATTGATGGTTGCTTGTTCAGATCCATACAAAAAAGGCTTCGAGGCCGGTTCTAACACAGGTTATGCCGAAGGGTATGACGTAGGCTATGACGAAGGAACAGTTGACGGTGATGCTGATGGATACGCGCGTGCCAAGGCGTATTTTGAAACGGCTGGTTTTAACGAAGGTTTTGCTGACGGTAAAGCCGTTGGTATTGGCCTGGGTTATGCCCAAGGGTACAATGTTGGTAAAAACGAAACGTATCGACCTGCTTATAATCGTGGTTATAACGTCGGTTACGATGATGGCGAAGAAGACGGATACAGAGACGGATACGGCGATGGTTATAACGATGGTAGGGACGACAGATACGACCAGGTTTTTGACCAGGGTTACGCTGTTGGATACGCACGTGGATATGATGAAGGCGAATACGATGGCTTCGATATTGGTTACGATTCAGGCTTTGATGACGGTTATGATGTAGGTTACGACGATGGTTTCGCTGACGGCAGTCTTTCTGTTGGTAAGTCAAAAACTTTTGTTGGTTACGCTAACCTTATCTCGCTTGCTCATAATGACTTGATTGATTACACAAAAATTCAAGCGCCAAAACAAACGAAGCTTGGTCTCGTGGCCAACGGTCGCGTGATTCTTTCAAGCTCATCTTTAACAAACAAAGATACTTTGAAGAAGCTTGCTGTTGTAGAGCAATACCTCGTGATCGAAATGGCAAAACAAGTGAAAGGGAAATTCGGTTTATCAGCTGAGCGTTCTCTTAAAATTGCAAAAGCTGCCAATCATTTTAGAAAGTATTCTTCTAAGCGCGCTTTAACTTCTGAAGATACGAATGCTTATGCTTCTGAGATCATCGGTTCTGATTTCAAAGCTCTCAAGAAAGCTTATACTGAAACACTTCACGGAGACGTTGGTGCATTCACATCAGTGCTTGAGACTGCTGCAGAAAAGAATGGAACATCTCCGGAAAACATTTCTGTGATTTTAGCTAAATACTTTATGTAATTCCACTCAGGGCCACGAAAGTGGCCATGTTCATTTTACCTGGCACCTTTTCGAGATATCCAAAAAATTCATTTCTGATAAAATAGGGGAAGCTGATAAATTCTTATCAAACCTGAATAGCGAATATATTCGTGATGGTTGTGCAAAAATACTGGCAGGTACTTTTCTTAAGGGCACATCCATCACCCCCTGTGGGGAAAGATTGCAAGTTCACCAGCAAGAATGTTTTGCATAAGCTTTGAAAGTCACTCGATGATAACGCGAATAAAAAAAAATAGACTTCCAGGAAATTTTAAAAACTGCGACGTCGGTTAAACGAAGCGTTATTAAATATAATCTAATATATAAACATCAGGCTACAGTTCAAAAATGGAATTAATTTCGAAATCAATAGTCAATAAATGTGATGGGCTTGAAAACAAGCTCATTGGTATTGGTTTTAAACAAATAGATTAGATGAGCTTTAGAGGCTCTCGTTGGTGGGAAAAGCCATTTGCAGGTCAACATATAACGGCAACTATAGATCAAATCCAATACACAGCCGTTGATGAATCATATAGTTTAAAAATAAGTTTTAAGAACACATTTATTCATCTTTCTACACTGTTGGCGTTTTTCTGTTTTGGTATCATAAAGAAAAGGCTTAGAATGATGAACGTATATATATTTCCATTTTTATTTCTATCTTTATGTTTGGAGCTTTTTATTTGTTAAAAAAATTTGATGTCTATCGTTTAACAAAAATTTTGAAAGCTTAAAAATTTGACTACATAAAAAAAGCCCCTCGCGAGGGGTTTTTTTTATAGAAAACTCTTACAACCCTTGGAGACCTGGGCCTTATTTTTTCTCAAACACTTGATCACTGCACCATCTTTAAACGGTTCGTTCTTACAAAGCTTCAATCGATCGGCTTCACACATCGTGACCATTTTATTCACGCGATCTTCTTCAACCACTCGGTATTGTTTGCAAGCACTACTCAGGTGGTTGTCGTTTAACGCTAAACAGTCGCTCTGATCCTTTGGGCCAAGACCTGGGCGACAATGGGTCATGAGGTCACGGTAACAAGGGTTGGCTTTTATCTTAGCGTTTTCGTTATTGACGAGCTTCTGACAGCCAGGGGTTAGGGTTGGGATTTTTTTCGCTAAACAATCCTGGATATCAATGAACTTAACTTGTGTCGGACAATTTTTAACGGTGTCATCGTAACAGAGATTTTTCTTTCTGATATCGGCGACTTTTTTATCAACGGCCTTAGCGCAGAATGCAGAGACCTTAGACTTGTTTTTAATGAGGCAGCGGTTAATCGCTCCGTCTGGTTCTGAAACTTCTTTGTAACAAGTGTTCGCTATATCCTGGGCACAGACGTTGCGAGTAATGATACGACCTTTCTTTGCTTTAAAATCCGCCGAGCATTTAGGACTTAAGCGTGATTCATTTCTAATCAGGCAGTACTCATAGTTCAAAGGATCAGAGGGGATCTCAGCGCAAAATTCGGCGAGATCTTCAAAACACGGATTTTTCTTTCCCGTATTTGCTTTGTAATCTTTTAATTCTTTAGCACACGCTGGAGTGAGGTTTGCTTCATAGTCTGATAGACAACGAGCAAGCTGTCCTTTTCCAGGATCTACACCCTGACAAAACTTTTTTGCATCCTGAGCACAGGTATTAGCAAAACTCTGAAAAGAGATAAGGAACAATAGAGCAGCAATAAACTTCATGATCAACCTTAATTAAGATTTTTTCTGACAAGACTCGCCGCCACAACAAGCTTTTGCTTCTGTCGTTTTTGGTTTAGCACATGATCCGTCTGAACATTTTTTATCTTTGTCGCAACAAGGCTTATTGCAGTTTTCTTTGGCGCAGCTCATTTGATCTTTGCCAGCGCAGCAATCTTTTTTAGGATGGTGGGAACAAGCAGTGATGGTAATAAGGGCCGAAAGAGTTAAATACGAAAGAAGTTTCATAAGCATCCTTAAAAATAAGTTTTGTTCTCTTTATTATAGAGGAATTGGTTGAAGTCTCAATCCGGGTAAGACATTATTTTAGGATGGACCTCTTTAAAGGATAGTTGATGAAAGTGCTCGGGCTTTGTTTGTTGCTCTTAACTTCTGTGGCGAACGCCGATGAATTGAAATTTCATGTCTTAAGGTCACCCATCGGAATCAGCTGGGCGAATCCATGGAAATTAACCATGAGTGTTTTGAAAAATCAGATCGCTCCGGTAGGAAAAAAAAGAGCTTACTCAATTAGCCATGTTTTCGTGGAAGTCAGATGTGATTCAACTGGAAAACATATTATGCGAGGAATGACTTCGGCGACCTCAACCGAAGAAAGAGAACTCGTCTTTAAGAAAAAGTATGGTCTCGGGACAATGTTTCACGGCTATAAGGGCATGCTTGAAAAAGACGATGTTGTGATTCAAGGACTCGCTCCCTACGCTGGGAACAAAAGAAGAGCGGAACTTGCGATTAAGGTTTCCCCTGAAACTTGTGAGCGAATGATGACCTACGCTCAGGAATATGAAGACCTGGGTTACGGAAATTTTTATTCAGGCCTTCAGGCAGACCCCCTAAAACGTGAAGGTGCCGGTTGCTCTGCTTATGCTGTGAGCTTCATGCGTGTTGGTGGTCTCATGGATAGTTTTACGGAGGAATGGAAAGAAGTCATTGATGTACCAAAACGCTTCATCGGTGGACCGCTTACTGGTAACAAAGTTGATATCATCACTCTTATTACCAAACCATTCGCTCGCTGGAGTAACCGCGAACCGCATATTCATCTGGAATTGTGGGATCCCGAAGCGATCCACGCATGGGTTGGAAAAACATACTACGAAGTTCGCAGTGGAAAATATGAAAGTTTATGGCCCGCTAATATTTCACGGGATAAAAAGACTTTAAAAGTTGAACTTGATATGTCTCTTCGCCTAACACCTCAAGGCCCCTTCTGGTTATAGTATGTATGAAAAGATAGGCGGGTTTGAGGTCATCGATAAACTTGTCACTGACTTTTATGAAATCATGTCGACCGATCCCGCGGCAGAGGACTGCATGGCCACTCACGCCGGCCGAGACGTCCGGGAATCCGCAGAAAAATTAAAATTCTTTTTATCTGGCTGGACCGGAGGTCCACAACTTTATCTCGAGAACCACGGTCATCCTCGTCTTCGTATGAGGCATTCTCCCTTTAAGATAGGCGCTAAAGAAGCAGATCAGTGGCTCTACTGCATGAGAAAAGCATTAGTTAAATCTTCGATTGAACCGGGAGTGCAGGAAGAATTAATGGCGGCTTTTATTCCAGTTGCGGCAATGCTTACAGGAAACCATAGTTGAAAAGACTAAAACTTAATTCTTTAAGTTTTTGTAAGCGTGCTTCGACTGTATGATGCTCAAGTGCTTTGGGAAAATACTTCACCTCTGGATTTAAAAAGTCCCAGTGATCCATGAGCATGATATGCTCTTCAAAAGAAATTTTTCCTACCCACAGCGATTTTAAATCCGCTTTAAAAAAATGCATGTGATAGAGAAGCTCGATCATGCCGTGAAGATAGAGAAGTTCTTTGGTAAACGCCATGCCACCTTCAAGAGGGACTCCTCGAAACACTCTCAATGCTAATTTAAAAGCATCGAGATCTTCCATCTCGTGATGGCGTAGATAAGCGTAGACATCAGTAATCGATGATCCACGCTCGGCCATGGATGTCGCCAGATGTCTCATGACAACTTTGTTCCAGCGCTCAAGAGTCATGCAACCCGTGATGAGCTCAACAATAATGGCAAGTCCTTCCTGCAGAAAGGTTGTTCGTGGTGCCCAGGTTGAAAGCCATGGATTATCAATCTGAGCAGCTCCATTAACTGATGTCCCCAAATGAACCCATCCTTCGTGCACTAAAAAAATATCCAGATGCCCGGTGGTGTACTCCTTATGAGGATTTAATTTCAAGGTTTTTCTTCCCGCGGAAGAATCCGAGAGAAGTGAGCTTGAGGCCTTAACATCAAAATCTTTTGCATCAAAAGTTTCCAGCATGCGCGAGCGGAGGTAATTCATCGCCACTTCGCCTTTCAATTTTTCTCCACCCTCATCGGGTAAACAGTATTTAGGAATTTCTTCCAAGAAATAAAGAAAGCCATTGTTCTTTGCGAGTTTATGAGAGGTCCCGTAGAGCCTGGTTGAATGTTCGTAAAAGACTGCTGTTCCGAAATTCTCCATCATAGTCAGAAGAATGTGATAGTCCTGAACCCTTTGAGTAAAAATTTTTTTTAACTGGAGAGTCACATCAGCTGCCGCGAGTTCTTTTAAAAAGACATCCATCGCAAGACGTTTCTCTTTGACGTTAACGGGAAAAGGGACGCTCACATCTTCTAAGCAATCGATGAAAGCCTTATGCTGAGGAAATAATTGGTAGAGCTCTTTCAAGGGATAACGAGGATGGCCTAAGAAGCTTAGGTTCCCAGCGATGTCTTTTAATTGATTGGAAAGGTCTCTTACTAATTGTTTGTTCACACCTTCCTATCGGTAAGAAAAGGTCAGATGTGAGAGTCAACATTCGCTGTATGATGAAAGAAGGATCCTTGAGTTAAAGCGTTTATTAATGCTTAGCACTAGAGCGAAAGAGTAGAATTTGCCTTAATAAATCCGGTCTTTCAGTGAATGAAAGACTCTTTTAAAATGGATGAATGATTAAAAAAGTTTTTGTTTTTGGAATGATGCTCTCCATTTCTCTATCTGCACCTGCGTGTGAACTACCCGCTGGCGAAGTCATCAAAGTTGGCTGCAGCTATGATTGTGATTTTTTCTATCGCTTCCGTTTAAAAATGACTGGCTGGATGATGGGTTATCCAACTCGCATCATCAATCTTCAATCTCTGCCTGATATGCGAAAAGCAATGACTGAAGTGGATGGCATTCTCATGCCAGGGGGCGCTGACATTGATCCGAAATATTATCTTGGGGCCGTTACCCCTGAACTTCAGGATTACACTCGTAAAAACATTAAGCTTTTTAATTACTCGAAAGAGGGATTAAAGCGCGATCCTTTTGAATATAACCTGGTAAAACTCTACTCTGAGGACAATCACTTTAAAGATGTTCCTTTGCTGGGTGTTTGTCGTGGGCTTCAAATGATGTCCGTCGCGCAGGGAATTCCTCTTTACCTCGACATTAAAACTGAAATTGGAATAAGAAACCGAAGAAATCTTTTTGATAGAATCAGACTTGATGATGCCAATTCCCTAATCCAGTCAGTTTACAGGGAAGAAACGTTTAAAGGTTTTAAGTCTCATCATCAGGGAATTCGAATTCCATACTTCAATGAGAATTCTGAAAAATACCCAAATACTAAAATCACTGCCTATTCAAATGATAGAAAGATTGCTGAAGCAATCGAATACACTCACAGACCTGCCCTTGGTGTGCAATATCATCCTGAACGCTCATTCTCTGGGACAAGTGTTCCAGTGTTCAAGTGGTTTCTCACAAAGGCCTGCGAGTACAAGGTTTCCCGGAAGGATTAAAAAATGAAAAAACTTATTTTACTCTCTGCTTTTTTAACGACATCCGCCTTTGCTAATCTTCATCTGGCACCACCCGATTTTGATACAGCAAGTGGTCGAGCCGTTTTTGTAGATTTTAAAACGGCCCAATATGACCTGACTTATAATGTGGCCTGGAAAAAAACCAGTGTGAAATCAAAAATACTTTTCATTCAGGATAAAGCAGGTAAACCAGTTTTTGACCTGATTCCATCTGCAAAAAACGTTACTGTGGATGGTGTAGCGGTTGGGCTTCTTGAAACTTCTGCTCCTGATGGCAGTAAGCTTCGTCAGATTGATAGTGTGATTGAAGCAGGAGAGCACGTGTTAGAGCTCGAAAATTCGTTCAAAGAAAACGTTCGCTACAATCTTTTAACAAGAAAAGTTTCTAGTGCATTTTGGATCAGAGATTTAAAATACAGAAAATTTTTAGAGCAATACGTTCCATCAAATTTTGAATTCGATCAGTTTCAAGTAACAATGAATGTTACTTTCGCTGGAACAAAAACCGCAAGACAAGACATCTACGCTAATGGAAAAGTCACTCAAACATCTCCTAATTCTTACCAGATTGTTTTCCCTGAGTACTTTACATCTTCTTGTTACTACTTCCATACAACACCGAAGGGTCAGAAAAAACGAATTGATTTTATTTACAAATCAATTGATGGCCGCGATTTACCGGTGACTGTTTATACTTCTTGGTGGTCACGTCCATCGAAATTTAAAAACGAAGCAATCAAAGTTTTTCAGGAACTCGAAGCTGACTTCGGGCCTTGGGGTCATGATGGTTTAATTGCTTACGAAACTTTTCCTGGGACTGGGGGAATGGAGCAAGCAGGTGCAACTCAAACCTCACTGGCCGCTTTAGATCATGAAATGCTTCATTCTTATTTTGCAAAAGGTGTGATGCCCGCCGATGGAAATGCTGGCTGGATTGATGAGGCGATTGCAAGCTGGAGAGACTACGGTTATTTACGCAAGCCTCTTCCGGGGATGACGGGAAGTAACTTAGGTTTAGGTTCTGTTTATCAAAGAAATACTGATGGTCGTGCCTATGCTTTAGGTCGCGAATTTATGGCCTATCTTGATTACCGCTTACAGGATATGGGCGGACTAAAGGCCTTTTTAAGAGGTTATTTTGCTACTTATAACCGAACGGTTATCACTCAGGAGCACTTTAAAAATAACCTTGAATTTTTCAGTGGTTTAGACCTGACTGACGCCTTTGAAACCTACATCTGGGGGGTTAATTCTGAGGAATCTTTGCATTCCCATGACCAGAGTCCGGCGCATAAAGAACTAACTAAAGAAGATTTGAAGGCCATCCTTTAACCCCGACTATAGGCAGAGAATTATATCCTGCCATCTTTGAGGGATCTGAAAGAGGAAGCCTGGTGCTTCCTCTTTATTTTGGTGCATAAAATTTACTCATTTCTCTTCAATTCTCCCTCCAAAATAACCCTCTAAACTAACATTCTCACATGAAGTTAATTGCTCTTCTCTTGTTCCTTGGATCAACCCTAGCGTTTGCTCAGGACACTCTTGATGTGAGGTTTTTACAAGTTCAAAGAACTTCGAGTAGTGCTTTCGCAGTACCCATTTCAGTCAACACACAAGGTGAGATTAGCCTTTTTGGTCACAATGGCACATCTGAACTTTCATTTCAGCCAACTCTCCAATTAGGATTTACCAGAGCTGTTATTGAGTACTCTGCACCTGTTCTTTTAAACCGTTTCAATTTTTATCCTATCCAACAAGAGCTCGGATGGATTGAAGTGAAAAGACAGAGAATAGAATTTGGTATGGGGCTTTCATCCATCATTAAATCTGCGACGACAATTGGCCTGATTCCTTACAAGGGGTCGATGCAAACTATTATCCGCCACAAATCGTCGCAACTCGAAAAATCATTGCCTTTTAGAATGCCAAAACGTCTTGAGGATCTTCGTGCGTGGAATGAGCACGATCAAGGAACATTTCAAACATACGGTGGAATTCAAGCGTACGCTGGTTTATTTGCCGGAGTCGTTGATATCGCAACAGTTTCATTCGGCATACAAAATCAGTTTCAGGTGGAGATTAAAAAATTAACTGATCATCAAATTTCAATAAGCATTAGAGAAGAAAATTTAAATAGCAGGGAACTAAAACTTGGTCCATGGATTTCTTCGGCAACTTTTGCAAAATTTAATGGCAAACGTTTTTCAGCAGTATTTAAACTGGATATAAATAACAGCGAACACCACGATCTTTTTGAAGAGGCATTAGATGGAAACATCATGCTCCTTCAAGAAAGATTACCGCATAAGTCTCAAAAACTTTCTTGGGTCGGAAACGATCGTCACTTCTATTTCGGGATTCCATCTGTTGCGGGTAAAACGATTTCCTCCGCTCATTATGAACTAGATGAAGACGGCGTAGAGGCAGATCTTGATATTAAAGGATCAAAAAACAAGGGGTATCTGACTCCGCTACGCAATCATCATAACTTTGTTTATCAAACAGAGCAGGGCATGGTTGTGGTTTGGTCCTCTGAGATGAATAAAACAAATGAGAAAGCGATCGAAAAAAATTTCCTTTCAAAAGGAAGGATTATGGGAATCAAAAACTTTGATCGTGACCTACCAAACAACATAAAATTTGGCTCAGTTATTACTCAAATTGGTATTCACGTTTCACGAAAAGAAGTGAATTCATTAAAACTTGCAAACTTTGAGCTCGTGGCAACTTATTTAAAAGAGCGCTGTGAAAAAGAAAAGCTTTCATGCCGCAAAGACAATAACGTAAAAAAACTCACAACAAAGCTAAAAGACCTTGTTTCAAAACCATGGCTTGAAATGCGTGGAGAATTTGGCCAATTAATGATTAAAGAGCCGGCCCTCATTCATGCCGTGATCAAGGCGATGAATTATAAAAAAGAAGTGTATTTTAAGTTTTTAAGTGAAAGCTATCAATCGATGGAAGGGTCTTCGCCAATCGAGTTTTAATCTCCGTCACATTTATATTCCTAAGATCCAAAAAAAGCTGAACATAGTCCTGGTTATGAGGTCCTGGAACAGGAATCCCTGCTCGACTAATGAGTTTTACAATCGCTTTATTCTGCGGCAGAAAAGTAAAAGAAAGTGTTTCAATTTTTCGCTCGAGTGCTGCCAGGATAATTAAATCAATAAAAAAAGAGCCAAGTCCCATCTTCTGATACTGATCAATAATAGTGATGGCGATTTCTGCTTCGGAGTCTGAATGAGATGAGCGAACAAGCCTCACTATTCCTACGCCGCGCTTTTGTTTCTCACGTTCTTCAATCCCTAAGGCATAGTGATTCCGGCCATCAAGTTCTGAAAGATATTTCAGTTCTCGCTCTGAGAAATCTCGTTTTGATCCAAGAAAGCGATAGCGGATGGTCTCCGGAGACATATCCCGAAGACCATCTGAAATCTGTTTTTTATTGTGAGGACGAACACTTCCTAGTCGAAATGAAAACTCCCTCCATCCAAAGTCCAGTGAGAAATCTGGATTGAAGTAAAGTTCATCGGCTATTATTTCTTTTCTGCCCATAGTCTTTTCGCACGCTGAAGTTTTTCATACGACGTGACAAGCTTTTGGTGCATTTCAAAACCTTTGAGATTCATATCTGACTCGTGAAGCCCGTCAAATTTCTCAAACCCATTGATCATTTTTTGTGCTGATTCAACCAGATCCTTGCCGTAGAGTTTTTCAACTGTCGGAAGGTATTCGTTAGTATTTAATGAATCATCAGTTTCAATTTCTAGGAGAGTTTTTAAACATTGATATAAAAGTCTGCGCTCTGCCTTAAGGGGGGCAAAGTGAAGTGACCAATCGACTCCGGCGCGCGCTTGTTCGTAATTTTTAGCTGCCAAAGCGATCATGGCCTTAAATTCACCAAAACGAACATCCGCCCAGCCAGTTCCCTGATCTGGAATTACTCCAATACCATGAGAAACTAAAAGCATGTCGTCGAAGGCTTTTTCTTCGAGCTCTTCATGAAGCTCCATGAGTTCTTCTTGGGAAAGTTCATGCGCTCCTAGAACGCGCTCGCGCACGGAAACGCCGGCATTGTTATTATCCCAATTAAGGTCTTCAGGTTGATAGATTTCAGACATTCCAGGGACGTGAATTCGGCAGCCATAAACATCGAGGTGATCGAAGTCCATGATATAGACATCTTTTTCAAGCTTATGGAAAATATCGATCATTGAGTCGAACTCTGCTTGCGTGGTTTTGCCACCAAAGTTCCAGTCACAGAATTCAAAGTCCGGCGTTTCTTTAAAAAAGTTCCAGTGAATAAGACCATTCGAATCAATAAAATGAGCTTCCAGGTTTAAATGATCACTTACATCTTCAAGTTCAAAAGTCGGAGGCGAGAAAACATTTAACTGGTCAAGGCGACGGCCCTGCAAAAGCTCAGTTAGCGTTCTTTCAAGTGCAACCTCAAATTTTGGATGTGCTCCAAATGAAGCGAATGCCGTTCCTTCTTTTTGGTTTAAAAGAGTGACGTTGATGACGGGAAATTTTCCGCCCAGAGATGCATCTTTACAAATAATCGGGTAACCATGGGACTCTAGTTCAGCAATAGCTTCAGTGACTTTCGGGAATCTGTTTAAAACTTCCTGAGGAATTGTCGGGAGAGTTAGGCCTTCTGCCAAGATTTGATTTTTTACACTTCTTTCAAAAATCTCAGACAGAGCTTGAACTCGTGCTTCTGTTTTTGTGTTACCCGCTGACATACCATTTGAAACATAAAGATTTCCAATGATGTTCATGGGAATGTAGTAAGTTTTATTGTCCGACATTCTGGTGTAGGGAAGAGCACAAATACCTCGCTCCCTATTGCCAGAGTTGGTATCAATTAACTGCAGAGCAGTTAGTTCTCTTTCAGAATCATAAAAATCCCAAAGCTCATTGTTCATGAGACCTTCAGGCATCGTGTCGGCATTAATCGGAAACCATTTTTCCTGGGGGTAGTGAACAAAATCTGATTGAGCAATCTGATCACCAAGATAAAAATCAGCGAAAAAATAATTGCAATTTAAACGTTCAAAAAACTCACCTAAAGCACTGGCAAGGGCCGCTTCTTTTGATACACCTTTTCCGTTTGTGAAGAGGTAAGGGCAATAGCGATCGCGGATATGGACAGACCAGACGTTTGGAACTGGATTCAACCACGAGGCCTCTTCCACATCAAATCCCCAGTTTAAAAGCAGACCCCTGAGACGGGTAATTGTCTCTTCTAAAGGGGCATCTTTACCTAGAATCATCGTCTTAGTTGTCATAGAGGTCCTTCCTTGATTTGTTCGGTGTGACACATCTCATAGTTCTGGTCCCACGACAAGATTTTGAGCAATAAAACAGGGGTTTTAGGTCCCTATTCCACCTGTCGTATCGTGGATAGACAAAACATAAACAAACTCAATGATGGTGTTATGCTTGAAGCAAAGACGTGAGATACGTAAGGCAGAGGTAAATTATGAAACATTACAATATACAAACAGTCTCCCAGCTATGTGGCCTTTCTTCTCACTGCATTCGCGCCTGGGAAAAACGCTACGGCGCTATCAGACCAGAGCGGACTGAAAACGGACGCAGAGTTTACTCTGAAGCAGAATTAAACCGTTTAATGATGCTTGGAAAACTTTCCTCCCTTGGAAATTCGATCAGTCTAATCGCCAACCTTCCGGATGAAGAATTGGGTCGACTCCTTGAGAAAATGACTCAAGGCCGAAGCAATTCGATTCAGCCATTAAATCCTTTGAAGAATAAGCAAGACCCATCAGTTTACTTGCAAAATATGTTCATGGCCCTGAACGCTTATAAACTCGACGTTCTCGCACACGAATTAAATAAAGCTTCACTTGATTTGACGTGCAAAGATTTTGCTCTTGAAGTCGTTGCCGCTCTTTTTAGAAAAGTGGGCGAGTACGTTCATGATGGAAAAATGAGTATCGCCCAAGAAAACACTCTTACGGCCCTTACAAAGTTTTTCATCGGCAACAGAATTGGCCAACACTATAGAGCAGATAAAACAACACGCTTTAAAATTACGATTGCAACACCTATTGGAGAATTTCACTCAATCGGTCTCATGCTCGCCTCGCTTTTAATGGCCGAGCATGGAATTAATTTCATCTACTTGGGTGAAAATCTTTCTGAAGAATCAATCGCGGATTGTGCGAAGGCAACTGAATCTGACGCCGTTTTATTGGCGATCAGCCCAGCTTACGCGTCTCGAACTCATGGTATTAACGAAGTGGCAACTAACTTACGACGCCTCCTTCCAGCGAAAACTCAGCTGTGGGTAGGGGGTTCGGTAGGCCAACTTAAAATGAATACTGTGCGGGACACAGGTGCGATTTCTTTTGCGACATTAGCACTCTTGGACACCAAGCTTGCGCAACTAGTCGGGGATGAATAATTTCGGAATCCTCCTTTGCTTACGGTTGCGGGATAAAGAGCAGTTCGTGTATAATGGAGAGAATTTAACATCCTATCCCTCTTGGAGTGTTCGCCATGTCTAATAATGCACATCATTCTTCTAATCCTCTTATTGGCGGAGTAGATCCCCAGTTTGCGAAAGCTTCTCCCGGCAAAATTGGAATGTGGATCTTCCTCGTGACCGATGCCATGTCGTTTTCTGGATTTTTAATTGCGTATGCTGTTCTTCGTTCAAAATTAGACTGGCCGAATCCTGCTCAATATCTTGGTATTTTTCTTTCAGGGATTGCAACGTTTCTTCTTATTTGTTCATCAGTATCCATGGTTCTCGCCATTGATTGTTGTAAATCACGCGACAGAAAAGGAATGCTCAACTGGCTACTCATCACCATCATCGGTGGGGCGATTTTCCTTGGAATACAAGCTTACGAGTACACTCACCTTGTTCATCAAGGCATAACTCTTAGTTCGTTCGCGCATGGAACATCTCTGTTTGGTTCTACTTTCTACCTTGTAACGGGTTTTCACGGACTTCACGTGGCAACTGGTGTGGGGTACCTGATTTGCGAATACATCAACGCTCGTAAAGGGCACTACGATAATGGAGACTATAACCGTCTCGAGATCCTTGGTCTGTTCTGGCACTTTGTCGATCTAGTCTGGATTCTCGTGTTTACGTTTATTTATTTACTCTAATGATAAAACCACTGGTTTTAACAGCTTCGCTCTTTTTTGTAACAGACCTTCTCGCCTGTCCTTATTGTGTAGGAAATTCTCAAGGCGGGAAGGACTCAAATACAACTCTTATTCTGGTCTTATTCATTCTTGCGATCTATATTCCGTATTATTTAATTTTTCGTTTGATAAAAAAACACCGCGCTCTTAAAGAGGCCCATGACAATTCAGGATCTGCCAACACTTAATGCTTCCTTAAACACTCTTGCGGGTTTACTGCTGCTGTCCGGTTATATTTCAATTAAGCAGGGAAAAAAGATTCTTCACCGGAATTTCATGATCTCGGCTCTCGTTGTTTCGGCCGCCTTTTTGACGAGCTATTTAATTTATCACTACCATGTTCCTTCGAAAAAATTTCCTGATCTTGGTTTGATTAAAACCATTTATTTTCTCATTCTTTTTCCTCACATCATTTTAGCTGTTGTGATGGTGCCAATGATTTTAAAAACCTTCTGGCACGCTTATAATAAAGATTGGGAAAAACATAAAAAAATTGCCCGCATCACTTTCCCGATCTGGATGTACGTTTCTGTTACAGGCGTGATTGTCTATTTCATGCTGTATCATTGGTATAAATGAACTTTCTGTTCTGGCTTCTTTATTTCGGAACCATTCTGCTTCTTTTGGTTGGGGCCCAACTTCAGGTTTTAAAATCGGCTTTGGTGTGTCCCGACTGGCCTCTTTGTTACGGGGAATTCGTTCCTCTTACGATGACTCCTGCTTTCTTTGCCTCTCTTCATCGTTATATTGCAGGTCTCATTAGTATCCTAAGCGCTGTTTGGGGAATCGTTAGGTTTAAAGATCTGAAAGTGAAGGCACTCATTCCTTTGTTTCTTATTATTCTTCAATCACTTCTGGGTTGGGCAACTTTTGCTTACAAACTTCCAACCATCACAACTGTTCTTCATTTAGTTTTTTCACTCATCTTTCTTTTCTCACTTGAAGGTACCAGGCAGCTCGACTTTGATGAATCCCTTAAAGAAAAATGGAATCCAAAGTTAAAGGACTCTGTCGGTTTTTTTCTTTTTCTTCTTTTAGTGCAATTTTTTCTGGGTGGAATTTTAAGAAAATCCTCACTCCTGGCCCAATGTGAATCGACGATGGAATTTTGGCAATGCTGGAAAGTTCAAAGTTCAATCTTTCTGGCGGGAAGTTTGTCCCTTATGCATAGAACCTTGGGGCTCGTCACAACATTCACCGGTTTTTTTGTTTTTAGTTATCTCATAAAAAATCTT
The DNA here is from genome assembly GCA_040399915.1 of Bacteriovoracaceae bacterium. GTDB lineage: Bacteria > Bdellovibrionota > Bacteriovoracia > Bacteriovoracales > Bacteriovoracaceae > Peredibacter. Next base: position 74,825 of record JBBARE010000005.1, on the reverse strand, counting down.
CCCAAGTGGAAAGGTGTCGCAATTTTCGGTCTGTTCCTCATGCTTGCTCAATTACTACTGGGTCTTCAAATGGGACGAAGTGCCAGCCGAGAAATGATTATCTGGCATTTTACGTCGGCGCTTTTTTCTTTCTGCGTTCTTCTGTTTTTAATAGTAAGACTGCGCCGCTATGAGATGCATTTTTTCGGCAAACATATTCCGACTTATTTAAATGATTTAATAGATCTTTTTAAACCAAGACTCACCATCCTTGTGGTGGTGACACTTTTAGTAGGAGTCTTTTTAGCTCCTATTCAAATGAATATCATTCTTCTGTTCATCTCACTCATCGCGATCTGGCTTCAAGCGGCCGGAAGTCTTGCTTTAAATTGTTATCTTGAACGAGATGCAGATAAGCTCATGGAGCGAACTAAAAACAGGCCACTGCCCGCTGGAAGGCTGCATCCGTCAGTCGCTTTAAACTGGGGATGGGGGCTTATTCTAGTTGGAACAATAATTCTTATTTTTTCGGCGAACCTTCTGACGGCCGGGATAGGGCTCTTTTCCGCTCTGTCTTATCTTTATCTATACACGCCGATGAAACTCAAAACTCCCTATGCTCTTTACGTTGGAGCGGTTCCAGGAGCGCTTCCGACTGTCATGGGATGGACAACGGTGACGGACTCTATAACGGGCCCAGGAATCTATCTCTTTGGCATATTATTTCTGTGGCAGATCCCGCACTTCATGGCGATCAGCCTGTACCGGAAAAATGAATACAGCATGACGAGATTTCTGACATTTGCCCAAACCCATTCCTTTGGGTTTATGCGAGCGAATATTTTGATCTATAGCTTGTTTCTTATGCTTTTTGGTATGATTCCTTACTTTTCTGGTTGGCGGGGCGACGCCTACTTTTACTCATCTTTGGGAATAAATTTTATTTTACTCCTTGCAGCGTTATTTGGTTATGTGAAAAAGAGTGAGTCTAAGAAAAATTCATGGGCGCGTGGGTACTTCTTTTCAACCCTTCTTTATTTACCACTGCAGCTCGGGATTTTGCTTATACTTCGCTGAGATTTTCAATCCTTTTGGCTAGATGAAGTTGAAAAATTAAGCTACAATTCAACGAGTTATATCCTCCTTTTTTTATTAATCTTTTCACAGGATGTTGTGAGATGGACATTTCAATACCTCATCGTCTGATCGGTCTGGTTGCCCAAGGGAGCGAGCTCGTTGTTAAAGCTAGCGAGCAGATGAGCCTTTGGGAACGCATGCAACCACCGGTAGACATCTCGACCTCGGGTCACTTAATCCACTGGCTCTTCAACTACACAACCTATGTGAATCTTTTTTGGTTTGCTTTAGTGTGTATTGGTCTATTTGGATTTTCTTTTCTCTATTGGGAAAAACGCCATAAAAAAGCGTTATACACTCACGGTAACGAGAAAAAACATTTGATGATCACGGCGTTCATCGGTTTGGGAGTTTTCCTCTCGGTAGATTTAGTGATCACTAAAGTTACGACTCGAGATATGAAAGAAGTTTTCTGGAATTTTCCTGTAAACGACCCAGAGTTGGTTAAAGTTCAGGTACTCGGTCAACAGTGGGCCTGGAACTTCCGTTATGCCGGTGTAGACGGTGAATTCAATACTGCAGATGATGTTGTTCAGTTAAATAAGCTTGTCGTTCCTGTGAATAAAAAAGTGATGATCCAGATGACGGCCAAAGATGTGATTCACGCTTTCTATATTCCAAATGCGCGTATTAAAGCTGATGCTATTCCTGGTCGCTTTTCGAAGTTATGGTTTGATACAACGAAGACTGGTAACTACGAAATTGCTTGCGCAGAAATGTGCGGAAACCACCACTACCTTATGAAAGCTCAACTGACTGTTCTCAATCAAGAGGACTTCGACCGTTGGGTTAAAGAGTCTCAACAAATCGCAATTGCTACTAACGACACGGAGAACATGGATCTTCGTTGGGGTTGGAAGTGGGAGAGTAGATAATGGCCTTTTTAGAGCAACACATTCACGACGCTCCAACGTCGTTTTGGTCAAAATACATTTTTTCGTTTGATCACAAAGTGATCGGAAAACAGTTTCTTTGGTTCGGCATTTTCTGGCTAGGGGTCGGTGGTTTGATGGCGATGATGATTCGCTGGACGCTGGCCTACCCGGGTGTACCGTTTCCTTTGATTGGTGGTTTAATGTTCCCACACTCTGGTGGTGTGGTTCCTCCTGATACGTACGCCATGCTTTTCACGATGCACGGAACGATCATGATTTTCTTTGCGATCACTCCAATCCTGATTGGCGCCTTCGGAAATTTTTGTATCCCGCTCATGATTGGAGCGCGCGACATGATTTTCCCGACTCTTAACATGCTTTCATTCTGGTTCTCGATGCTCTCGGGACTTGTTCTTCTTTTCTCTCTCACCTTACCAATGGGAGCAGCAGCAGGGGGATGGACTTCCTACCCAACTCTTTCAACCAACATTGGTCAGCCAGGAGCAGGGCAGACGATGTGGCTCGTTTCTCTTTTCTTATTTGGTGTTTCATCAACGATGGGTGCCGTGAATTACATCACGACTGTGATTACTCTTCGCGCGCCTGGGATGGATTATTTTAAAATGCCTCTGACGATCTGGGGTATTTGGCTTACGGCGATCTTAAACGCGATCTTCGTTCCGGTTCTCGGTGCTGGTCTTCTTCTTTTAACTTTTGACCGTGTGTTCGGCACGACTTTCTTTTTAGCTGGTGCCGCTGCGACTTCTGGTAAAGGGGATCCAGTTCTCTTTCAGCACGTATTCTGGATTTTTGGTCACCCGGAAGTTTACATTCTCATCCTCCCAGCTTGGGGTATTACATCTGACTTACTTGCTTTCTTCTCAAGAAAGCCTGCCTTTGGTTACAAGATGACTGCGTTGTCACTCACAGCGATCACTGTTCTTTCAACAGTGGTTTACGGTCACCACATGTACACAACTCAAATGTCGCCACTTCTTACTCAGTCATTTATGACGTTAACGATGCTCATCTCAATTCCATCGGCCATCTTTTTTGCGAACTGGCTTGGAACGCTATGGAAAGGTTCAATTCGTTTCCATTCTCCTATGCTCTTCTCGCTTGGAGTGGTTTTCGTTTTCGGTCTTGGCGGTTTAACTGGTCTTTACCTCGCTTCAACCTCAATTGATCTTTACCTCCACGATACATATTTCGTCGTTGGTCACTTCCATTACACAATGGCGGCTTCAGTTCTTCTTGGTGGATTTGCCGGAACGTATTTCTGGATGCCAAAAATGTTCGGAAGAATGATGGATGAGCGTCTTGCTAAGATTCACTTTTGGGCAACATTCATTCCTCTCAACGGAGTTTTCACAGGGATGATGGTTTTGGGATACGCAGGTATGCACCGTCGTCTTTATAATCCGTTCATCTACGAGTTCTTACAAAAGCTTATGCCTATTAACAAATTTGTTACTTATTGCGCGATCGCCATGGGTGTGGCACAGCTATTTTTTCTTTGGAACTTCTTTAAAACTATTTTTGGAAAAAATATTCCACAAGCCTCTGCCAATCCCTGGGAAGTAGGAACACTCGAGTGGACGATTCCAAGTCCAGCTCCACACTATAATTTTGATGAAATCCCCCACGTCAAATGTGGTCCTCATGAAATGGGGAACCCGAATTTAAAAACGGGCCGTGATTATCAATACCAGACAGAGGAATTGGTAAAATCATGATGACAAAAGCCGAGCAACAGACGGAACTAAAAAGCTTTCAGAATTCAGTCGCTATGACAGTGACGTTGATTTCTTTTGGCATGATGTTCGCTGCTATGTTTCTGGGCTATTTCCTCGTGCGCTTCAACTCTCCAACCTGGCCGCCAGTTGAGATTGAGAACATGCCAAAATTTCTTCCTCTCTTCAGTACAATTGTGATGGCACTCAGTTCTTTGACGTACTACATGATGGAAAATAAACCTCAACAGAGAAAAGCGTATATCGCTTTAACTTTAGTTTTGGGTCTGATTTTTTTGGGTTCTCAGTGGTCTCTTTGGTCAGCACTTGCTGAATCGGGCATTCTGATCAGCAATGGAAACGTTCCATCGATGGTCTATGCCTTTACCTGGATTCACGCTGGTCACATCGTGATTGCTCTGGGGTTGGTGTTTTGGATTGGTGATTTTGTTTTCAGACGTCCCGAAGCCTTGACGGTTGGAAAACTCGTCAACGTTGGTAAGTTCTGGCACTTCCTCGGTGTGATCTGGTTATTGATGTATTTAATGTTGTTTGTTTTATAAAGGACAATGAAGATGAAACTTATTGTTGTTTCAATGATGGCACTTTTTCTTTCAACAGCTTGTGTTGTTGAAAAATCCCCGTTTAAGGAAGGTAAAGTTCTTGGCGGAAAAGAAGTGTCTGCTAAAACACTAAATCTTGGTTACACCACTTACACTGAGTACTGTATTCAGTGTCACGGTATGGACGGTAAAGGCAATGGCCCTTCTTCAAAAGGTCTTCTTCCTCCTCCGCGTAACCTGACTCAAGGTCTCTATAAGTTCCCTTGGGTTGCTTATGGTGAGCTTCCGCATGATGAAGATTTCGCGCGCATCATCCGTCATGGACTTAAAGGATCAGCGATGCTTCCGTGGGATATCTCGGATGAGCGTTTAGACGCTGTTACTCAGTATATTAAAACGTTTGCTCCCGAAGTCTGGGAAGGAAAAGATAAAGTCTTAAGTGCTAAGCTTGAACTTCCAGTTGATCCTTTTGGAGATACGTATCGTCACCAGGCGATTGAAAAGGGCCGCAAAGTTTATCACGTTACTGCGGCCTGTACTCAGTGCCACCGTGGCTATGCGACGAAAGATGAAATTAATGGTTATGCTAAAGAACTCAATACAACGGTTGATCTTGGTGCTGATCTTTATCAATTGAAGTCTCAAGATGGTGAATACAATTATAAAGTTCTTCCACCAGATTTTACTTACCATTCGCTCCGTTCAATCACTGATGTTCCTTCAATTGTTCAGCGCCTCATGTACGGCGTAACAGGTTCGGGGATGCCGGCCTGGAAAGATGTTGTGACAGATGAAGAACTTTGGGCACTAGCTTATTACGTCCAAGATCTTCGCGATACAGGGGTAGATCTTAAGCGCAGAAATGAGCTTATGGATAAAATCGACGGACAGAAATAATGGCAACAACTGCTGAACCAGAATTTGTTCGCAAAACGACCGCAGTTGAAAAACTCGTTCGTTCGAAATTATTTTGGGTGGCGTTTATCATTTTCGGTTTTTCTTATCCTATTTATCGTTCACTCAATCGTACGTTGCCACCTGAATTGCCAGTTATTTCAGTGGTGCCAGATTTTGAACTGATTTCTGAAAACGGTCAGCGCTTTGGCTCCAAGGATCTCAAAGGCCGCGTATACTTAGCAAACTTCGTCTTTGCTCGTTGCCCGACGATTTGCCCCAAGATGCTCGGAGAGCTTGAAAAAATTCAGAAGCGAGTGCGTGGAACTGGAAAGAAAGTGGCGATTGTGACTTTCACCGTTGATCCTGAAAACGATAACGAAACGGTCCTTTTTAATCTTGCTCGTAAACATAGGGCCAATCCTTTTACCTGGACCTTCTTAACGGGTTCAGACAAAGAGGCGATGTTTAAACTTTACCGCGATGGCTTTAAAGTCGGAGTCCAGCAGGATCCGAAAAATATGTTTGATATCGCTCACTCGGAAAAAATCGTCTTAGTGGATGGTGATAATCGAGTCCGCGGTTACTATTCTTTTCAAACTAATGATGTAAATAAACTAATGATTGATGTGGGACTTTTAATTAATCGTCCTACTACTAAGGAGTAATCCGTGTCTGATCATCACAATCACTCACCAGCGGCCGCTCACGCAGTCGAACACAAAAGCCACAAGAAGGGCTACATTATCATTTTCGTGGTTTTGGCCGTTCTTACGGCGATTGAAATTTGGGTTGCTGAAATTCCAGGGATCTCAAAAATGGGCAAGGGCTCGGCACTTACTTTTCTTGCCGTTGGTAAGGCACTTATCGTGGCTTACTACTATATGCATTTAAATGAAGAGACTAAGTGGATGAAGTTCATTGCTGCAATCCCTATTATGGCCGGTGTCTACGCTTTAGTTCTTTGCCTGGAAGCCACTTTCAAACCATACTAAGCTGATGATCGTCGGGGAGGAATTTCTTCCCCGAGATTCTCTTCGAGGTCCCTATGAGTCAGGATGAAACCCGTAAATACATTCATGACCTTGCCAATACAATGTCGATTATTGATGCCTCCCTCTCACGTGCACTTACACTCCTGGACCGTAATAATCCTCAGTTATCAGATGAAATTGCCCGTCTTAAAAAAGCTGATGAATACGTAAAAAAATCCATTCAAACCTTAAGACAACTCCGCGAACACGTTCATGGCATCGCAAAAGATGATCCGATTAGTCGGTCTTAATCTCCTTTAATTCTAGGTCGAATTCCCGATAAGCTCCATAGTTACCCTCTATTAAAGGAAGCTTATGCGGGCCTTATTACTTTTATTATTAGTCTCATCACCTGCGCTTTTTGCTGCAGATAAAACTCCTGAAGAGAAAAGAGATGATGCTCTTTATCAATGGCGAGTGGGTCAAAGATGGCAGGGATTGAATACTGTTGAAAGGGCGGCCAAATATGATGAGTATCTCGCCAAACATACAGAAGTCTGGAACCAATATGGCACAGAACAGTTAGCTGCTCTTACCGCGGGTTGTCCGAATAACACTGATTGCGTGACCACTGAACAGAAAGATCTCCTCGCCGCTCAAGTGAGAATTTCAATTGGTGTCGTGAAGGTAAAAGTAAGATGGATTAAAGAAGGAAAGTCTGAGGCGGAACAAAAAACCGCGGAAGACAATTTTAATAAATGCGTCACTGAAAATAAAGACTGCGACAAGCTTCATGATAATGATCGTGGTGTTGCAAACGACGCTCGCGGCTCGGGAGCAACAGTCACCGTCACACCATCAACAGATGTGAAAACTCAATTGGATGCGGGTCTCGCGGTGATTGCTGCTGAACTTCTGGCAAAAAAAGAAGAATTCTTAAAGAATAATCCTTCTGCTGAATCAAGAGAGATGACGGCGTCTCAGAAAGAATTTTTACTCGCAACGATTAAAGAAAAAATGGAAAAAGAACTCGCGCTCATGAAATCCCTCTGTGATAAAAATCCGGGAGTTGAATCCGTTTGTTCTGAAGAGGCGATCAATAAAGTAAAAGATTTTGCGGCCATGAGTGGCTGCCTTGTCGATAGGAATGCTGCTAAAAAAGGTGCCGACCTTTCTAAACATGTTGGGCAATGGGGCGACCTACCTGATCCCAAAACATGTCAAACTCTCTTAGACCATGATGCAAAACCCGTTACACCAGAAGTCGTCAAGCCAGATGTAGAGACGCCAGAAGTTGTCGTTGAAGGTGATGATGAAAAGTCTCCAAGAAATTATAAAGTAGAAACTTGTAAATGGGTCTCTGATCTCCCTCGTAAAATCGTCAACGGTCCAAGCTGCGGTAAAACTCGCAGTAAAATTTGTACGGGCTACGTCGTGTGCGAACAAAAGACCGGCGGCGGTAAATTTATTCGTATGTCAACTTGCGGACCTGATAAGTGCGGCGGCTCAGATGAAGATGCCGTTAAATGCACAAAAGATCAGGGCTACTGGTCTGTTAAGCCGGCAAGTGAAACAAAGCTCTTTATGTCGAAAAAGTTAAAAGAAACTCTGTCTGGAAATGAGGCACAGTAATGAAATACCTACTCATCGCTTTATTTTCCCTAAGTGCTTTTGCTGACGCCAGTCGCGATGTTTTTATTCGCGGTAAAATAGGAAATGAATTTGACGATAAAAAAGTTAAAGTCATCGACTCTGAAGGGCAGACGTATTTTCTATCTCGTCATCTTTTTCCTCAAAGCTTTCTGATTAAACAAGGCGAGAGCTTTGCGATCGAAGTTCATGAAAAAGAACTCGATAAAATTAAGATGATTAAGAAATGAAAACCTTTTTTATTCTCTTTCTTTCAACTTTTGCACATGCAGGCGTTTGAGACTCATTACCTTGCGCATAGGAAATCAAAACCTTGTCCCAGGTCGCAAAATCGATAAAGACATTCATGATTTTTGTTGATGACCAAAAAAAGGACCCTTGCGGGTCCTTCTTTTTTTTGATTATTTTACTTTCCAGTAATATTCAATCACGAGACGCTTTTCAAAAGCGAACGGGATATCTTCAGCAAGTGGTTTTGCAACCAATTTTGCTTTCTCTTTCTCACCAGCAGCTTCTTTTGTTAAGAAAGCAGGAATTGATGAAATACGAGGGCGAGTTTTCGCCTGAAGGTAGTTACCAGACTTAGCACCTTTATCAGTGATTTCAATCACGTCATTTGGTGAAAGAACGTAACCTGGAACGTTTACTGTCTTACCGTTAACTTTGATGTGCTTGTGTGTAACCATCTGACGAGCAGCTGGAATAGACGGGGCCCAGTTAAGACGGAAAACAACGTTATCTAAACGAGATTCAAGAGTCACAATCATCGTATCGACCCATGATGCTGTCTTAATCTTCTTAGACTTCTTAACGTAGTTACGAAGTTGAGATTCGCGAAGTCCATAGTTGAACATCACTTTCTGCTTCTCAATCAATCGGACTGTATAATCCGAGAGCTTTTTGCGGGCCATACCGTGCTGACCAGGGCCATACGGTTTTCTTTCAAGGGCACCAGCTTTACCTAGTCCCGGTAGTTCAACTCCTAAACGGCGTTGAATTTTGAAGCGCGCACGCCCCATGTCGATTTTTGCCATAAGTTTCTCCTTTAGGCTTTTAGCAGGAAACAATAAAATTTAAATCCTCAAACAGGGAGCCTGCATTCCTCACGCTATTTGTAGGAAACGGAATATTAGTGAAAGGGAAGCAATATGGCAAACTTATAAAGTATTCGCACCCAGTTGACTGTACGCGTTGATCAATGTAATAGGTATACTAATTTGAACTAAGGATTAATCATGAAACCTATCGCACTAATCATTCTCGCTCTCACACTCGCCATTGGCACTTATCTCTCGAGAAATACTGAATCGGACACGCAAGTCATGATTGAAGATTCCATCGGAAGCTCAATGGCAGCACCGGTGAGACCAGATATTCCGCTTTAAATTATTTGCCCTGAAGTTTGTGAAGAAGATTTCCCATTTCAATCGCAGCCATTGCCGCGTCCCAGCCTTTATTGCCAGCTTTTGTGCCTGCGCGCTCGATGGCCTGCTCGATTGTATCAGTTGTCACTACACCGAAAATAGCAGGGACTTTTGTTTTTAAACCAACGTGAGCAACACCTTTCGCCGTTTCTGAGCAAACGTAATCATAGTGAGATGTTGATCCTCGGATAACCGCACCCAAGCAGATGATGGCGTCGTAGCGACCAGTTTCGGCCAGAGTTAAAGCGGCCACTGGAATTTCAAAAGCACCTGGCACCCATATCTCATCAACGTTAGAAGCATTCACTTCATGACGGTTTAAACAATCGTGTGCACCTCCGACAAGCTTTGAGACAATAAAGTCATTAAAGCGTGCAGCGACGATAGCGATTTTTAATTTTGATCCGTTTAGTGATCCTTCAACTTTCATATTGAACTCGCTTATTGATTTAAAAGATTTTGTTTTAAAAGATGCCCAAGCTTAACTTTTTTTGTGAGTAAGTACTGAGCGTTTTTATGGTTGGCATTGATCTCTAAAGGCTCGCGTTCGATACTTTTAATACCGAGAGCAACGAGCGCCTCAATTTTTTTTGGATTATTGGTGAGAAGTTTTATATCAGTCATTCCGAAGTAACGAATGATCTGACTGGCCATCGTATAATCACGGGAATCAACTGGAAAACCTAAGTGGATGTTGGCCTCGGCCGTATCCATGCCCTTGTCCTGCAATTGATAAGCTTTGACTTTATTAAAGAGTCCAATGCCACGGCCTTCCTGACGCAGATAAATAATAGCACCAGAGCCTTTTGCTTCTATCATCTTCATAGAAGAGGCAAGTTGGTCACCGCAATCACAACGATAACTGCCGAAAATATCGCCCGTGAAACATTCTGAGTGAACACGCACAAGAGCTGGATTTTCTTTAAGAGTTGAAAGCTCACCTTTAACGATCGCTACGTGTTCTTGTTTTAAAAGATCCGAGCGAAAAATAAACATCTGGAAATCACCAAACTTTGTTGGGAAAGGAATACTCTCAACTGTTGAGATAAGACTCTCAGTTTGTTTTCTGTATTTAACCAGATCTTCAATCGAGATCATTTTCAAGTTATGCTCATCAGCTAGTTCACAAAGCTCAGGAAATCTGGCCATCGACCCATCAGGATTCATGATTTCGCAAATGACTCCCACGGGTGCAAAGCCTGCGATACGCGAAAGATCCACTGAAGCTTCGGTGTGGCCGTTACGTTCGAGCACTCCACCGTCTCTAGCAATCAAAGGAAAAATATGTCCCGGGCGAACAAAGTCGGATGGAACTGTTTCTTTATCCGTCATGATTTTTATTGAATGAGCGCGATCGTTTGCTGAAATGCCGGTTGAGATTTTTTCTTTGGCATCGATAGTGACTGTGAAGGCAGTTCCAAGCGAAGCAGTGTTGGTTTCAACCTGCAAACGAAGATCAAGTTTTTTGGCAATTTCTGTAGAAACGGGTGTGCAAATTAAACCGCGACCAATGGTTGCCATGAAGTTCACGGCCTCTGGAGTGATCATGTCGGCCGCCATCACGAAGTCACCTTCGTTCTCGCGGTCTTCATCATCCACGACAATAATCATTCGTCCTGAACGAAGTTCATTAAGCGCAGATTCAATTGTATCCAAAGGTCTTAAGTTTTTAGTCTTCATATTTCACATTGAAAAAGTTTTTCGCCCATTCTTCCGGCTTAGAATCTTTATTAAAACGAAGAAAGTTCTCGATATATTTAGCGATCATATCTACCTCGAGATTAATTACATCTCCAACTTTTTTGGCAGACAGTGAAGTCTTTTCCAGTGTGTGGGGGATGATCGCCACTGTCAACGTTGATTCGGTGAGGCGCGCAATGGTTAAACTGATCCCATCGAGGCAAATGGATCCCTCTGAAATCATGTATTTACGAAGCTCTTGAGGGAAGGCTATTTCGACCTCCCAATTATTTCCAGTCGTTGCAATTTTAACAATCTTACCGAGAGCATTCACGTGCCCTTGAACAAAATGGCCCCCCAAACGGTCCTGCGGACGAAGGGAGAGTTCTAAATTAACTTTGTCGCCGGACTTTAAATACCCAACCGATGTTTTTTCAAGCGTCATGTGGATCGCCTGAACGCGGAAGGTATCGCCGGAAATTTTAGTCGCTGTTAAGCAAACACCATTTGTTGCCACTGAATCATCGATTTCAATTTCTTTAATGAGCCCAGGTGCTCTGATGACAAATTCTTTGCCTTCAGCATTGGTTGATATCGATTCAATGGTTCCAACTTCCTGAATTAATCCTGTGAACATAATAATTTTCCTGTAAGAAAGTGATCATCGCCGAACCAGCGAGATTCAATATTTATAAGGCGTGGGCGGTCTTGAAGGCTCGAGAGATTTAAGTCTCCTAAAATTCCATTTCCTAAACCTAAAAAACTTAAATTTTGATAAATTGAAACGCGGTCAATAAGTTTGTGTTTAAAAAATTCTGCTGAAAGAGCTGGCCCACCTTCAAACATCAGGTTGATGAGTTTTCGTTGGAAAAGATCATCGATCGCGTCCTGAAGAGTTTTGATTTTCACGACCTGATCGGTGGGAAGAGGAAAACTCAGCTCTTTATGGGTATACACGAGGGTTAAGTGCTTATACTCATCCGTAAAAAAATGAGACGAGGCAGGAAGGTTTCCCGATTTTGTGAACACAATGCGCTTGGGTTGCTGACCAGTAAAACCCGGAAGCCTTACGGTTAAACGAGGATTATCTCGTCGAAGAGTTTCGCCGCCAACAATAATTCCTTGATGAGTTGATCTCACTGCATGAACATGAGCTCGCGCTTTTTCACCAGTGATCCATTGGGATTGCCCATTTAACAGAGACGTTTTTCCATCCAAGGTTGAAGCCGATTTAAAATGAATGAAGGGCCGTTTTTTTCTTTGAGCAAGAAAGAAAACTTCGTTTAGTTTTTCGCCTTCATCATCCAAAATGCCGTGCTCAACTTCAATGCCACTCGCGCGCAGAAGTTCAACACCTTGACCATTCACACTTGGGTTTGGATCAAGATTGCAGATCACGACTTTTTTTATTTTCTCAGCAATCAGTCTTTGAGCGCATGGTGGTGTGGTTTTATTGGTGTGGCAACAAGGCTCAAGGTTCACGTAAATAGTCGCCCCTTCAACGGACTCAGAGCAATTTTTAATCGCATCAACTTCTGCGTGATCTTCACCCTGTTTGTGGTGGTAACCAGCACCAATTATTTTCCCGTCTTTCACAATCACAGCACCCACAACTGGATTGGGCCAGGTTGATCCTAAACCAAGTTTTGCGAGCTCGAAAGTTTTCCGGATATATTCTTCTTTATTCATCTGCATCCAGATCTTTAAAGACCAGCGCTGCCGGATCTTTTTTTAATTCTTCGAGGTAAAGTTCAAGTGAATAAGCTGGGGTTACACCTAACCATTCTTTAATCGTTGTGTGAGGAACACTCATGTTAAGCCACTTAAAAACACAGGACTGGCGCAAGGATTTGGCGGTGATGTCTGTTTTCATCGCTTTTCTTAGATCTTCAAAAAAGAGCTCTGTCCCTCGAGGAGAAAGCCCACCGGATAAAATTTTATAAGGGTTCGCATTAAAGAGAAGTTCTTCCATTTCGAGGTCTGCCGTTTTTAAATGCTCATGGAGTTTTGTTTTATAAAACTGAAAATCTTTATTGAAAATAGCTGGCAAAGGAATCGAGTAGGGGTCACGCTTAGGGTGATCCACCATCACGCGGTAACCGGATTTATCTTTTAGAATGCCTCCAAAGCTAAGCTTGGCTAAATCTGAAACTTTAAGTCCTGAACCATAAACCAGGTGAAAAATAATAACGTTTCTCGCACTCACAAGTTGCGTGAGGCCTTCAGAATCATTAACCCGACGTTTTAAAATTTGATAAATTTTTATGACTTCGGGAAAGGGAGTGGGCTCTGGGTTATCCAGCACCTTTGGAGAGACGGCCATTTTCTTTAGTGGATTTTCCGGAAAAATATCCTGACTCATTAAAAAATCAAAGAAAAGCCGAAGGGCCTGAACCCGGCGACGAACAGAATTTGATGAATCGTATTTGTTATCGAGATAGGTTGAGTATTCCTGAACTTGAACCGTCGTAAAAACTTTAAGCTTTAAGTGCTGTTGCTTATCAATCAGGAAAGTATTGAAGCACTGAAGGTCAGCTTTATAATTCTTAACGGTATTAAAACTCTTTCCCTGGCGCTCCAGAAGTTTTAAAAATTCTTGTTCTTTATCGATTAAGTTCCATTCCATGGCTTCGTATATTACGAAAAGTGCTTGGATATGTACAGCATTTCCGCTACTGTGTTTTCCTCGGAGGCATCGATGATTACAGTTTCTAACATAACCAAGGCCTATGGTGGGCAAGTCCTTTATACAGGCGGCTCATTTTTTATTGGGCCAGGCGAAAAAGTAGGTCTTGTAGGACCGAATGGTGCCGGAAAAACTTCTTTATTTCGTTTAATTATGGGTGAAGAGCGTGCGGATGCAGGTTCTGTTGACTATGCCAAAAGTTTAAATCTTTGTTACTTTTCTCAAAGTGTCGGCGAGCTTAAAGGGCGTAGCGCTATTGAAGAAGTGATTCATGGAAATGAGCGTTTAGGTTTTTTAAAAACTGAAATCGGAAAAATTGAAAAGGCCCTTGAAGACGGCGAGTATTCAGATGCCATGCTTGAAAAACTTGGCGACTACCAGACTGAGTTTGAAAAACTTGGGGGCTACGATATTGAATATCAGGCAGCAGAAGTTTTAACTGGTTTAGGGATCATGCCCGATGAGCACCAGCGTCCGGTTGAATCCTTTTCCGGCGGTTGGAAAATGCGAATTGCTCTGGCGAAAGTTTTGGCGCAACGTCCGGAATTTATCCTGATGGATGAGCCGACCAACTATCTTGATTTAGAAAGTATTATTTGGTTAGAAAGCTGGCTTAAAAACTTTAAGGGTGCCGTTTTCATGACAAGTCACGATCGTGATTTCATGAATGGTCTTGTGAAAAAAATCGTTGAAGTGAATCATAAAACAATCACGGTTTACTCAGGTAATTACGATTACTACGTAAAAGAGCGTGAAATCCGCCGTGAGCAACTTGTCGCAAGTTCTGAGCGCCAGGAAGCCATGCTAAAAAAAGAAGAAGAGTTTATCGCTAAATTTGCTGCTCGTGCTAGTCACGCAGCCCAGGTCCAGTCCCGAGTAAAAAAACTCGATAAAATTGACCGCATTGAAGTCATCCCAGATGATGAGGCCATGTATTTTGAATTTCCCAAACCACCACGCTCTGGAAACGACGTTGTGAAAATGGAAAACTTAAAAAAGATCTGGGTCAATCCGGAAGGCAAAGAAAAAAAAGTTTTTGAAGGTGTCTCAGGACTTGTGAAGAGGCTTGAAAGAGTCGCTGTCGTTGGTGTGAACGGTGCTGGAAAATCGACTCTTTTAAAAGTCATCAGTGGTTTAACGGACGCTACCGATGGGAAAGCTGTCATTGGTGCCAACGTTCAGATTGGCTACTTTTCGCAGTACTCGATGGATGTTTTAAATCCTTCGAAAACTGTTTTTGAAGAAGTGCGTGACCGGGTCAAAGATAAAACTGACGGCTACATGAGAAATCTTCTGGCGGCTTTTCTTTTCAGAGGGGATGACGTTGATAAAAAAGTCTCTGTTCTCTCCGGTGGTGAAAAATCTCGCTTAATTCTCGCTACTATTCTTACCAATCCCGTGAATCTCTTGGTTTTGGATGAGCCAACCAACCACTTAGACATTAAATCCCGAGAAGTATTGATCGAAGCACTTAAAGCTTTCGAAGGAACGATCCTTATCGTGTCGCATGATCGCCATTTTTTAAAACAGCTCACAACTCAAGTTGCAGAAGTAAATAAAGGGGGCGTAAGGTTTTACCCAGGATCTTATAACGAATACCTCACAGCGATTGGAGAGCACTAATGGCAAGCCCGGTAAAACTGACGACGAGTCAAATTCTTCTCAAAGAAGGCGAGCATTCAAACAGTATGTACTGGGTTCAATCGGGCCAGCTCGTCGTTACTAAACGCAGGGGCAATGAAGATGTTGTCTTGGGACACATCTATTCTGGAGAGCTTGTGGGAGAACTCTCATTCCTCGATCAAGAAGCAAGAAGTGCTACCGTTAAGGCCGTGACGGAATGTGATCTTATCCAAATCCCCCAAGAAACAATCGATGGGATTTTTAAAACTCAGCCGAAATGGCTTGAGATTCTTGTGAAAACACTCGCCGAACGCCTCAGAAAGGCGAATGCCCGAGTCAAAGTCTAGATTTAGCGAATTTTAAGTATCGCGTCATGGTAAATTTTTGCATAGTACCGAAAGGTCATTGCGAAAGAACATCAAAACCTCTATTACTCTCCCCACTGATACTACTTATTTGCTGAGTGCCTCGAGGGGACTCAGATAGACGACCTTAAGGTGATTTATGTCACGACCTCGCTTACATGAACTTTTGGTTCAGGTTTTCGAAACCCGAAACCAATCTCTCCTGGGAGAGCTCTTCACACACGAGGATTTTCATGTGTTCATGGAAATGCATTCTCTAAAAATGTCCCGCAAAGAATTATCACAAGCTTTCACTCACACATCTTTTTCCCATGAGTTTCATGTTCCTAATCAGGAGCAATTGGAATTTTTGGGCGATTCTGTTCTGCAAATGATTCTAACCGATGAACTCTTTAAAAAATTTCCTGCAGCGAAAGAGGGTCATCTTTCAAAGCTTCGCTCGGCGATCGTGAATGAAAATAGCCTGGCGATCATGGCAAACGGTCTTCATTTAGGCGATCTTCTTATTGTCGGTAAGGGTGAATTTAAGAAGCAGCTCTTTGTTCAGAATGCCGTTCTCGCTGATACATTTGAAGCACTCTTGGCGCAAATCTACCGTCATCATGGTTTAGAATTTACCAAGACGCTTGTGATGAAATGGGTGAATGATTTTATTCCTACTGCCTTCGATGATCATTTTCTTGAGCACTACGATTCAAAATCAAAGCTTCAGGAAAAAGTTTTAGCAAAATATAAAAAGCTTCCTCGATATACATCAGCACCACACGGCGAACTTTTTGAAGTCTCGCTGTGGATTAATGATGAGATTTCAGCGCGTGGTGTTTTTTCGTCGAAAAAATCTGGCGAAAAAGAATTGGCGCAGGAAGTATTAAGAAAAGAATTATTTTAAGGAGACCCTATGCTTTTAGAAAACCAACACCCGCATAATAAAGCAGTCATGATTGCTGTATTGGGGAAACCGAATGTCGGAAAAAGCTCCTTCATCAATCATCTTTTGGGCTTTGATCTCACCATCGTGAGTTCAAAACCACAGACGACGAGAAACCAGTATCACTGCGCTTTCACTATTGATCGCACAGAAGTGGTTTTGGTCGATACTCCGGGAGTGCACGCCACTTCTCAGGAATTAAATAAACGCATGAACGGGCAGGCGCAGATGGGTGCAGAAGGAGTTGATATTAACTTCGTTATGATCGATCTCACAACTGATGTGGTTCAGGAATTCAAAGAATTTTTAAAAAACTTTGATGCTCCTTTAACCCGCACTTGGATCATCTTCACTAAAGCTGACCTTGTTAAAGTGGAAGAATTAAATCTCGCTCCCTATCTGGTGAAAATGCAGGAGCTTTGCCCATCGGTTGAAAAACATTTTGTGATTAGTTCAAAAGATGGTCATAACATTCACCAATTAACGGGTGCAATTCAGGACGCCGCGATTAGCGGACCTCACTTGTATCCAGGTGGCGACGCCTCAAACATGAGTGAGCGCTTTTTTGTAACGGAATACATCCGTGAGCAGGCGTTTCGTTTGCTTCAGGAAGAGCTTCCTTACGAAATTGCGGTTGTGGTTGATGAATATAAAGACATTAAGAAAAAAGATGAAATGGCCATTCCTGAAGCTCATATCTCAGCTTCTATTCTTGTGAACCGTCCTTCTCAGCGTGCCATCGTGGTCGGCCGTGGGGGATCAATCATTAAGGAAATCGGAATCAATGCCAGAAAAAAAATCGAAGCTATGCTTGGCGGAAAAGTTCACTTGAATCTTCACGTAAAAGTATCGCCGAAATGGTTTAACAACAATTACGTCCTGGATGAAATCGGACTTCCACGAACTCAGAAATCTACCAGAGTGTGGAGGAGTAAAAAATGAGCCAAAGATCAATGGTGGTCTCCATTATTGGAAGACCGAACGTCGGGAAAAGTACCATCTTTAACCGATTGATGAAAAAGCAGCATTTAGCAATGACCCACGATCAGCCCGGTGTGACTCGTGACCGTCACTACGGCATCATGAATCTCGAGGAGCATATCGAAGGTACCACTTACGCTGAAGAAATCATTTTGGTTGATACCGGTGGCTTCTATCCGGAAAAAATTGAAATCGATACGAGTAAGAAAAAAAATAACGTCGATCCATTCTTTAACATTATGGCCGATCACGCGAAACTGGCGATTCAGGAATCAGATCTCGTTCTGTTCGTGGTCGACGTGCGCGAAGGATTTTTGCCTTTTGATAAAGGGATCTGCGATTACATTAAATCAACGAGAAAACCCTTCCTCTTAATTCTTAATAAATTCGACACCGAAAAGCAGGAAGGGGATCAATACGATTTCTATACACTGGGGCTTGATGAAGAAGACATGTTAAGAGTCTCTGCGGAACACAACCGCGGCTTTTATGATCTTCGTGAAAAAATGCTTTTAATGGCCACAAAGTTTAAGACTACTGAGCAAACTGAGCTTGAAGAGCATTTGCAGAAAGGTGTTAAGCCTCGTAACGATGTGGTTTCATCGGTTGCGATTATTGGTGCACCAAACGCCGGTAAATCAACTCTCTTAAACTGTATGGTTGGGGCACAGAGAGCTCTCGTTTCTGAAATCGCCGGCACAACGGTTGATCCAATCGAAGGCTATATCGATTTATACTTTGGTCCAGACATCGATATGCTAAGCCCGATTGATGATAAATTTCGTAAAGATACCATGGAAATCTTCGAAGAATTAAAACGCTTCCAGGAAAGTGGTGACGTGGATTTAAATATTTCCGTGGATGAAGATGATCTTTCTGAAGAAGAAAAGAAAATCTACGTTGAATACGGTCAGACAGCTGAAGCGACTTTTGATGATGGTGACGCTGACGTTGGTGCTTCATCAGACTTTGCTTTTGATGAATCAAACACCGGTCCTGACTTATATTCTGAAAAAGAAATCATGAATGCAATTGAAAAAAACTGGGACGATAAAGCTCCGGAAGAAGAAGTTGCCAATCTTGAATTTGCTAAACACGTCAACCGATGGCGCTCAATTAAGATCGTCGATACAGCGGGGATTAGAAAAGCTAAACTCGTAGATGGTTTCATTGAAACGCAATCTGTTTACAGGTCTTTACGATCAATTTCTGAATCAGAAATCGTTCTCTTTATGGTGGATTCAACTTTAGGAATCACGCACCAGGATCGCAGGCTTTGCGATATCGCTTTAGAGAAAGGTAAATCGATTATCATCTGTTTAAATAAGATTGATCTCTTGCGGGAAGTCTTTGCTGACCAGAAGAAAAAGAAAGAATGGATGCAGAATCTTCGAGATGAAGTTCCTTGGTTAAACTTTTGCCAGTTAGTCACTATTTCTGCTCAGAAAAACAGAAACATTAATTACCTTCGCGAAGCCATTAAACGCACGATCGTGATCCGCAACCGTAAAATCCCGACAGGGGCGCTTAATCGCTGCTTATTGCAACTAACGGACAAAAACCCCGTGATTGTTAAACGCACCAACGGCACACGCTTTAAGGTTAAGTACGCATCGATGCTTAAGTCATCTCCACCAACGTTTTTGTTATTCAGTAACAAATCGCAAGGGATTCCTGAAAACTATCGTCGCTATTTAGTGAATGGTTTAAGAAAAGAATTTGATCTGACGAACACGCCTGTTCATTTGATTTTCAGAACATCAACCGACATTGAAAGACGGATGAGAAAAGTCGAAAAGAAAGGATCTCAGAAATCGAAGTAAGCAAAGGGCCCATTGGGGCCCTTTTTTTGGCAAAATTTTTTAGAAAAAAACCACCTCGGCGCCGGTTTGAAATTTGCGTTATTTTGTCATGAGATACCTGAAAGTAGTCACGCTTTGATATATTGGATCTAAATGTTTAAGCACTAGCTCTAAATTACCACGTAAAATTATATGTAATAATAATTGAAAGCACATTTCCCGTTAAATCCTCGTATCCAAATGTACTATTCGGATTACTTGGAATCTGACGAAAATCTTGCGTGAATTTATCGTAGAAGTTGACGACGTGGTAAAGAGCTTCCACTCCAACGTATGACTGCTTCAGCTCAATGGGAAACTCAAGCCCCATACCGAGACCCGTTCCGATACCGCCACCAGCGTCCTTTGGGATTCCCTCGCGGTCGATGAATTTTGTCGTTTGATACCAATACTCTAAGCGACCGATGAAATGAGGGTTTGAGTAGGTGATCGCAGTTCCAAGATCTGTGGTGTCGATGTAGTATTTGTAGCCCACGAAGACGCGGGTAAAATCTGTCACGACGGCGCCGAGCTTACCTTGGCTTGGATAACCGTTCACAACTGTGTCTAAAATGGCTGTGTGTTTTGAGTACTCAAGCCCCAAGATGATCGCTTTTTGGAAATCTAAAAAGTAATTAACTCCTAGGTGAAACGTCGGGTGATTATCATCGTATGCCTTGCCACGGTTTCCAGTAAATGATGTGAAACCACCACCCAAGTTCACAGAAAAAAAGCGGCCGTAACGGTAGAAGCGCTCATCTTCTAAAACTTGTGCTGATTCGAGGTCTTCGTTAAAGTCTGAAAAAATATCTGAACCTGGAGTCAGATCATCTTCCACTTCCTGCATGACCTGCTCAGTGGACTGACCAAAAGCATTCAATGATAATGAGATCAAAATGAAAGCGATGAACTTTTTTATCATCATAAATTATAAATAGAAGTGCACGGCGGCCTTCACAAATTGATCGCCCAAGGTTTCAAAACTCGTTCCGCCTTCGGCATCTGCGTTTCGCACCGATAATCCAAATTCAAAAGAAAAGCCCATGCTCTCTAGTCCCTGGAAGTGAAACTCACTGCCCATTGTGCCGTCCATTTGGTAGCCGGATTTAACTTCGTCGTTCACATCATCCTTGTAATTTAAGGCAGCAAAAAGCCCTGACATGTAGAAATTGAGCTGTGGTTCGTCAAAAATGATGCGGTAGAACTTAACTCCAGCGCCATAGAGAGTCTGATCCTGATCGGACTTAAATCCCACTAAACCGCCCAGAGCGAAGGTTTTTGATTGCTGGATTTTGAGCGAAATGGCCGGGATATCATTGGCAAGCTGGTTTGAAGCACCAACACCCATGCGTCCCCGAAGATCGGCAGCCTGGACCTCAATAACAAAAAGGCATAAGGCGAGTAGAAAAAAATGTTTCATTCTTTAAGTCTAAGGAATCTTTTGATCTTTGACAACGTTACACGAGGAGTTTTAAACTTCTCTAGTATTTTAAGACAAAAAGGACGATCCAAATGGCCGAAGCAACTCAAGCTCCTCAACCGACTCTTGAACAAACTCTGAATAGGACTGACCTCGGTCATACACTTTTTGAATACAGAAAAACATTCTTCGGAATTTTAATCGCTGTTCTAGTCGGAGCAACTGGTTACGTTCTTTGGAATCAATCCCAAAAAAATGCTGCTCTTGATACTTCAGTTAAAGTTTTTGAATTCCAATCAGGCGCCTGGGCGAATGCAAAAGCAGGAAAGTCAGCTCCAGCAGAACTTGTGACGGCGTTTCAGGGATTGGATGCAAAAGTTCAATCAGCCCCTGTTATGCTCCCGGTTGTTTTGGAAATGAGTAAATTTCTTTATGAGAAAGGAAATTTTTCGGAAGCTGATGCCATTCTCTCTCAAGTAACAACAAACACTAAGCACCCAGTTGCCTCGTTTTTTGTCAGCATGCAAAGAGCTGTTGTCCTAGAAAAACTCGGAAAAATTGATGAGGCCATCTCGATGATTGAGCCGCTGGCCAAAAGCAAAGAAGTTGTGATGCCAGCGAAGGTTTCAGTTGAACTTGGCCGCCTTTACCTCACTAAAGGTGACAAGGGTAAAGCACAGACCCAATTTGATTACGTTCTCAATACTTTCCCGAATGATGAGCAAGCAAAGCTTGCTAAGCTTTATCTTTCGCAAATATCTAAATGAAATATTTTTTCCTGATTCTTCTTTCAGTTGCTTGCGGTAGTATTAAACCCCAGGCGCCGGAGAGAAAAACTGACTTTTTTAAAGTTCAGTGGGCAAAAAATCTTGATCCTGAATACATTTCTGGAAACCTTCCGATTGGTGTGGGGGCTCCCCGCATTTTTAACGACATCGTTTATATGGGTGCCTTGTCCGGCGAGATGACGGCCTACGATATTGAATCAGGGCGCCCTCTTTGGACAAATAATGAAAAAACACCTTTAGGTGGAGCTGCCGAATTTTTTAATGATCACGTGGCCTACGGTGGATTAAATGGACGCCTGTTTGTCCGCCATTATTTATCCGGTGAACTTAAATACGCTATTGATCTGGGAGCACCGATTGAAAGCGCGCCTTTTTTCAATAAAGGCCGCATGATTGTTTATCTGCGTGGGCACCAGGTTGTTCACATGGACGCAGAAACGGGAAAAATCCTGTGGGTTTATAAACGTGCCGTTCCTGTGACGACAACTCTTCAGCGAACAACGAAACCCCTTATCATTGGTAATAAAATTATCCTAGGTTTTGCGGATGGATTTGTTGGCGCTCTTTCAGTGGATGAAGGGCTTCTCCTTTGGGAAACCAAAGTGGTTGAGCAGTCAAAATTTATTGACGTCGATTTAAATCCGATTCTTGCTGGCGGTGTTATTGTAACGGGTTCACCTTCGGGAGATCTTAAGGCGATTAACCCTGATAGTGGGGCCGTGTCGAGAAGTTACGGCGTAAGTGCGCAGGCGCATCCTGTTCTGCGCGGCGAGCAGTTAATCCTGGGAACCAATGACGGCGAAGTCGTTCTCATGGGGCTTTCTGGGGAAATTTTAAAACGCATTAAAGTGTCTGATCAGCCTGTCAGTGCCGTTGGTTGGTGGAAAAACAATCTTGTAGCAGCGAGTTTTGACGGCATCATCCGTGCGGTTGATCCGTTGACGCTTAAAACGGTGGATGAATTTGCTATGGGCTATGAGTACTCAGCGGTTTTTTCGGACCTAGTTATGACTCCTGAATACATGGCGATTTATTCTTCACGAAACCATTTGTACCTCTTTCGTTAGCTAATCATTAATAAATCTTAACTCCGCATCCTGCTACGTTAATGCCCATCGGGGCATACGTCGCTCGGCGCTTCAAGCGCCTCCGTTATCTAAAACATTCTGTCACTTTGGGCGCATCCTTTGCTTTTCAATCTTTTGAGGGAGTACCATTTAAAGATTAAAAAAAGGATTTCATGATGAAATTACAATTTGCTTTTGCCCTTCTGGTGTTTTCCGCCTCAACTTTTGCCACAGTTAGGATTCACGAAGAACTCTTCATCCCGGGACAGAATCCCGAAGTGGTTAAAGAACTCGTTTCAACGGGATCGGTTGAAATCGATCACGTGACTTCGGAAGGCTTTGAGCTCTACGGAGATAAGGGTCTCGCGAAATATCTTGATTCAAAAAACATCGCCTACATTGATATGAAATCTATTAAGCGTTCGGCGTTAGCTGATTACCCGACATCGGCCCAGATTGCTGAGAAGCTAAGAGTGGCAGCGGCGAAATACCCAAAAATCATGAAGCTCATCAATATCGGAAAATCAGTGAAGGGTAAGGACCTTTTGGTGATGAAAATTTCTGATAACGTGGCGACTGAAGAAGTTGAGCCGGAGTTTAAATACATTTCTTCTATGCACGGAGATGAGATCACAGGGCGTGAGCTCACTGTGAGTCTTATAGAAGAAATTGGACAGAACTATGGTTCTGATTCTGAAATCACGGAACTCGTCAACAATACTGAAATCTACATCATGCCTTCCATGAACCCGGATGGCTCTGATCTGAAGCAGAGAGGGAACGCAAAATACGCGGATCTGAATCGAAATTTTCCAGACATGACAAGAGATACAACAAGCTCTCCCGCTGGGCGCGAAATTGAAAACCAGCACGTGATGGCGTTTCAAGCTGGAAGACAATTTTCTCTATCAGCAAACTTTCACGGTGGAACAATTGTTGCGAACTACCCTTGGGATTCTAAATACGATCTTCACCCACTTGACGGTTTCATTAAGGAGCTTTCGCGTGGCTACGCAGATCTAAACCCTGAGATGCGTTCGTCTTCAGAATTTCCTGGTGGTATCACCAACGGTGCCGCTTGGTACGTGGTCAGAGGTGGGATGCAGGACTGGTCATACGTTTGGCACAACGATCTTCAGATCACAGTAGAACTCTCGCATATGAAGTGGCCCGATTACTCTGATATTCCGGGATTCTACAAAGATAACCGCGACTCGATGGTTTATTTTATGAAAGAAGTTCACCGAGGTGCCGGCATTAAATTCTCGCGTCCAAATATTTCCGGGACTGTTGAGATTAAACAAACTTCGCCAGTAACGAAGAGTCTTGGAAGTTTTGCTTTCAAAGGGTCTGAGTTCTATAAAGTGATACCTGAAGGGGATTATACTTTTACGGTTAAAGAAAAAACGGGTGCTAAAAAAATGATCAACGTAAGAGTTGAGAAAAATCTTATCCGCGCCAACGGAAATTTTGTTTCAGTTAACTAGTTTCCCAATTTTTTAATAAGTTCAAATTCTTCACGGGTAACCGGCAAAATCGAAAGCCGGTTGCCTTGTTGAAGCAGTCTCATCTCAGCTAACTTTTTCTGTTTTTTAAGATCCGCGAGGGGGACGTGCTGCTTTAAATCCTCATGAAATTTAACATCGATTAAAAACCAGCGAGGAGTTTCAAGGGTTGCTTTTGGATCAAAATAGTCAGATTCTGGGTCAAATTGCGTGGAGTCCGGGTAGGGTTTGGATGCCACTTCGGCCAGACCTGCGACTCCCGGGATCTCACAGCTTGAGTGATAAAAAAGAATTAAATCGCCAACTTTCATCTCATCACGCATGAAATTTCGCGCCTGATAGTTCCGAACCCCATTCCAGGGCTCCGTTTTTTTTGGACGCTTTTTCAAATCATCAAATGAGAAAACATCAGGCTCAGATTTCATTAACCAGTAATTCATGTCTCTATAATGGACAAGACTTAACGGTTAATCAAGTTCGCTTTTCTTTTGTCGAAAAGAACTAGCGAGGTGTATATGAAAAATATCGGATTTGGTCTTTGTTCAGTTCTTTTAGCAAGCTGTGCTCATTTTGGTGAAACTCAAAATGTTGTCGTTCAATTTCCGTATGCCGCAGATCTTGTGAAAAAAGTGCAGATGAGCTCCAACCGATCGCCTGCTTCAATGGATGATGAGCTTTCCCAGAAATCTCCTCGGCGGGTTTATTTTTCTGCTCTTTATCATCAGTACCTGACCCTTGGAAAACACCTCAGTAAAAAAACAGATATCAAATCTTGCCCTCAGTTTCACCACGATAAACTTGAAACTGATTCAAGCCTTCTACCTAAAGTATCATTTACACCTTCAATGGATGTTGATTCTGAAGGGAAGGACTTTTTTCCTGAACTCGCTTTCAATAAAGATTTCTCCCTCCGCGATTATCACAAGACGGTAAAAGCGGAAATTGAGATTCTCTGTGAGGAAGGTGAGTCTGATAACTATTATAAGTTTGATAATCTCGTCACTCATTACTCAACCAAGAAATCCTTTCACCAGGATCCCAAGGCCATGGCCTCTGTTCTAAAAATTCCGGTTTTTGCAAACTTCTATCTCGTCAAAATGCTCGAGATCCCGGGACTAAAATTCACATCACCGGAAGAAAAGCGCTTTATTAAACTCACCCAGACCCAGTGGTTTGAAAACTATGTGACAGAAGCGAGTCGCATGCGTAATAATTTTATTAAGAACAAGATGGTTAGAAGGTAATTATGAAAATTTCACTGCTCTTTTTAAGTTTATTTGCCCTCTCATGCGGGAAAATCGATGTGACGGGCACTGGCTCAAGTATCGTTGGTGAAACAAGAAGCATAAGTGCTTTCTCAGCTTTAAGTGATACTGACAGAAACAATTTGCAGACCGTTTGTAGCGCTCTTGCTTCCAAGATTTCAATCCTTTCAAATTCGGTAGGGGCAAATTTTAACTTTTCAACGACCACATCTGATTGTTCTCAGAAAAAAACCTCAGAACTTAATGTTGAAACTGTTCTTCAAGGAAGCAATTCAAACTTTATTTTCAAAAGAAAAGACAACAATCAGGATTTTATTTTCCCAGAAGCAGAGACCAACACTTCTGGAGTTTTTGCTGATGTCTGTACTCAATTTAATACGATTCAAAACCCTATCGTTTCTGGATCAGGTGCTATTTACGTCACAACATCAGGTATCTCACCATCAGATTGCACGCAACAGACAGGTGAAATCTGCGTTTCGGTAGAAAAAGCTAGTCAGCAAGGTGACCAATACGTTATTCACACCAAAGAATGGTTACGCGTGAGAATTTCCTCTCTCATGGGCGATAAACTTGGCTTTGTAACTCAAAGAAAAAAAGTCACTCGTGGTCCTTGTGGCGTAGGTGAAGTTCTTGAGTTTCAGGCACTCCTCAAATAATGTGTTGCCGACCCTTCCTCAAATGAGGAACAATTTAAGTACTACTAAATTGTTTTGGGGTAACTATGACAAAATTTCTTTTTCTCCCGCTTCTTTTTCTTTTGTCTTGTGTGGGCGAACCTGCCAAAACTCCTGATTCAACTGGTGACACTGTCACCTTTGAACCCGTCACAAATCTAGAAGATAACGAAAGAGTAAAGGCCGTTTGTAAGGCCCTTGCGAATAAAGAAAATGTTTTAAACGTTCTCGCGAGCAGTGGCTCTGAATACACTTACAGCTTTAGTCAAAAAAACTGCAGTGACCCAGCTCTTCCTGAAGCAAAGAATGTGGTCGTTAGAATCGGCCGCTCTGATAATAATTACATCTTCAAATCTAAAAACGGCGAAGCTTTCGGCTTCACAGATATTGAAACAGCAAGCGCTGGAGTCATGGCCGATATTTGTAAATTTGGTGGAACGCTCGAAAGTCCCATCGCGACTGGATCAACGGGAGCTCTTTGGTGGACAACGTTCACGGCCTCTGAACACTGCCAGCCGGGCTTTGGCACAATTTGCGTTCACCTCCAGCGTGCTACGCAAGCGAGTGGGGATCAATACAGAATTCACACTAATGAGTGGATCAAATTTAAACTCTACGATCAAAACGAAGGTTTCTTTGTTGAGCGAAAACTCATTTCTTCTGCTGGTTGCAAAAGTGCCAAGGGTGGAAAGTTAGAAATGAAAGTGATTCTTAAATAACACAACCTTGGTGTAATTTAACAACCTGGATTTTCTTTAAATCATCATTCCACACAGTCTTACAAAACTCGATCCCGAAGACTGCAGGGGAGAGTTTTGTACTATCTTTCGGGCACGCCACTTCTGAGCGCTTATCTTCCCACTCCGATAATTTTGTTGAATCCACATTCTCAATCTTCCAATCTCCATTTTGTGAAATTCGAAGCATATAAAAAAAGCCGTCTTCTTCTCTTAAAATATGAACATCTTTTCCTTTAATAAAAAGCGGCTGATCACCAATCGGTAATTGATAAACCAAAGTTTCAGCGCCTTCATAAACCATCACAGGTTGTGGGACTAAAAGTTCTCCGACCGGCACCTCAATCTGCGCCTGATCTCTCCACACCACAGCTTTATCTTTTGAAAGGGATTTTAAAAACGCTGTGCCTTTCAAATTTTTCGGTCCTTCTTTGGGGTTGTGTTCTTTGCAGGGGGAATCAAACAACATCGGTTTAAAGCCCTGTTGTGATTTTTGGAGAGTATAAAATTCAACCGGAATGCCGTACTTACTACGAAAAAGTTCGAGATACGGGCCGCGTTTAGCGGACTCAACTTTCTCATCTCCCACCTTACTCAAAAGATCCTTCCAACGGGTCAATTGCAGGCCCATCACTTGATCGCATTCAGAATTTTCGAGGCATCCTTTGTACTGATGATCGAAGTCATCGATTGATTTTGGATTCGGAATCACCTGAATCTGAGGCGCAGTCTGTGAAAAGACCGATAATGAGATAAAAAACAGCAAATAAGATACGCGCATAGGTGTTCCTGTCGTTTTCAAAGGCCTTTTTTTATTATAAGGTCTTTTGAATTGTTTATTTCAGGGGGATTCATGAAAAAGTTAAAAAAAGCACGTCCAGCTAAGAAAGCTACTAAGAACAAGAAGAGCGGGCTCAAGCTTAAGCGTCTTGCTAAGAAGAGAAAACTTCTTAAAGCTCACGCCAAATAATCTCTAAATTCATTTATAGATCATTATAAAGAGACCCTCATTTGAGGGTCTTTTTATTTTCGCGGCCTGTAAACTCTTTGTTATTGCATTCGCTGTCATTTTACTGACAAGAATTTATACCACATCTAGTGTTTTGAGTTTGACGGGTCTTATCTTTGACGGCTTAATGGGATTATTAACAGCTTAAATGATTTATAGCTTTAATTTCCTGCACACACACATAAAGGCTCCGAATGGGGCCTTTTTTATTTCTCAAACATGCCTAACAGTGGCGGATAGTCTGCACTGTAAGCTCCGGCCTCTTTCATCTGCTCACTATACTTTTTTTGCGTCTCAGGACGTTTTGTCCAGTGTTCCTGAGGCGAAATGTGGTGCTCCTGGTGATAGCCTTCGTTAAACATAAAAGCGTTGTACCAAGCGGGATAAAAGCTCACGGCATTGCCGAATCTGTCTGACGGGGACTTTGCTTTGAAGTGTTCGTAGTAGTTTTCGACGTGAGCTAAAAACCAACCGAAATAAAAAAGGGGGATGTAGGCGAAGACAAAAAATTTCCAATTGATGGAGAGCAGAGTCACCCAGAACATGACGACCGCCATGATCTCTGTTAAGAGCAGATGGCCTTCTTGTTTTTGGATGGTTTGTGCCCACGCTTTTTGAGTGCCGTCGCGGAATAATCCTAAGGCACTATAAGGCACCCAATGCACTTGCTGGTTATTTTTTCCGAAAAGGTAGGTGGAAGACGGGTCTTCCATCGAGTTGTTGTGACGGTGGTGATTTAAGTGGTGATACTTGTAAAGGATTTGTGGCAATCCTAAGTTCATAGAGTTTAGAGTTGAGAATAATCGGTTCACGTTATTGCTTTTAAAAAACGGCGTATGCAAAAAATTATGAGTGATGACGATGGGGTTAAAATAATAGAGAAGAAGTTCAATGACGAAAATCAAGCTATGCGCGGGGATTGAAAGCGTGTTGAAATAATACGCCCACGCAATCAGTGTTGAGCCCTGGATAAGAGAAACAGCAACTAAATAGAGATCGCGATTTGAGTATTTCATTTTTTATTTTGGAGTGAAGCGCGAACGTCTTTTTTCATTTGGACGCGCTTCTTTGCGTTTTCAAATCTACGAATTTCATCTTCGGTTTCAGGTTTGAGACCTGGAATTTCTGTCGGGCGTCCAAGATCATCAAGGGCCACGAAAGTTAAGTAAGCTTTGGTTGTGGTGCGGACTTCGCTGGTGTAGGGATTTTCAGACGTGACTTTCACACCGACGATCATGGACGAGCGGCCGACATAATTGAGTGAGGCCTGAATAAGAACGTGGTAGCCCATTTTAACGGGGGCGATGAAGTCGATGTCGTCGATGTGAGCGGTGACAACAGGACGACCACAGTGGCGTGCTGCGACCATGGCAGCAGCGATATCGATCCAGCTCATCACGGTTCCACCGAAGACAGTGCCGTGAGCGTTGGTGTGATTGGGCATGACCATTTCACGCATTTCAATTGATGTTTCAGAAGGTGTTTTGGGAGAGTGTTTCATAGCTTCCTTACATTCCGTCCGAACAATAAAGATGGTGGTTCCAGCGGAATCCATCCATGAAGGCGTTGTATCCATAAGTGGCAGCAGAGCCTGCGTTTGAGGCCTGCGCGAAGTCGCGGCTTGAATCAACAAAGTTGTAAATGCGGTCTGAGACTTTTGTATCAGAGCCTTGCGGTTCAATTTCAAACAGTCCAAGAGCTCCACCCTGACGAGTTGAACCGCTTGAGCAGTAGGCATTTCCTAAAGCGCGGATTTTATCGTTAACAGTGGTCGTTAAAAGGGGTTCACCAGTTTGTGCTTCAAAGTCTGCCTCGGTTAGTCCGCCGCCTGGTTGAGTTGTACCAGTTCCTTCGTTAGAAACGAAGCGGTTAAAATAAACCATGAGGTCAGTTCCCGGAGGAAGAGCACAGGTATTATCGTTACTGCCTGCTGCTGAAGCGAGACCAAATCCAGAACAGCATTTAGATGCATCTTGCACGGTTGAGCCAAGAGGAGAGCAACATTTAAAATCGTTAGGAGAAAAAACAGGTTCGTGGACAAGGCCATGATGAGTGGTGAAGCGACCAGTTCTTGGTAAATTGGTCACGCCATCGACAGGGTCTTTGGTCGTATAGTTTGCTGTAAAAGAAAAAGTAGGAACACTGAAATCACTAGTCCTATTTATCCCAGGCTTAAATATTCCAGGAACAATGCGATATGAATTGTCATTACATTCTAAACTTTCATAGGCGATTTGTGGAATACCTGTTAACTCAATTCTTCCTAAACGTCTCAAGTAGAACCCACTTGAGCCTGGTTTAGTCCGCAATACAGTTGCAGGAGTACCTGATCCAGCGACAGTAGTTGTGAATCTCACGCCAACTTTTTTCTTGTCAAATAATCCAGATGACCCAAAGGCTGAATTTGTCGCTGATACTTTTAGGATTCGAGTAGCAGAGTCATAGTTATAAAAACAAGTTGCAATACCCAGTGGAAATCCTGGACCAGGCCCGTAACTTGTTTCTGGAGCCGTAGGATTAAACCCAGGGTCTCTGATACATGTGTAACCAATGGCATCTTCTCTAACGAGCCTTATTGAAGCCGTATTGCCAATAGCGGCAGCATCAAAAGCCCTTGTAATGTAACTTGGAATTTTGATTGTGATATTTCTTCGAGCAAAAAGATTCGTATCATTATAATCCATGATGACACCAACGTTGGAATCAGCACTTCTAGGCTTAAAATAATAGTCTAAATTATTAATCTTATAATCTGGCTTGACGGTATCAATGGTGACTGAAGCATAATTTCCAGAGGATTGTGGAGCAATATCTGGTGAACGATCCTGGATTGTATTTTGAGCACAAGAACCGTTAGTGTTGCTTGAGTCTTTACAGTAGTCACCGTAGTCAGAGTTAACTAAAGTTTGTGCGTCTGTGGCACTATTGTAACCGACAGCATCTTCTGGGTGAGTGAGCATAATCGAGCGTGAGTTGAGACACGCAAAATTTGTGACGTCAAAGAAAACTCGATCACGTCTAGTCCAATCGTTTGAGCCATCAGAGAATTTACGGATGAAGCCCCCGCCGCAGCAGCTTTCGGAGTTGGCTTCAGAGATTGTTTTCCACTGATCAATTTTCATTAAATTATTACTACCGGCGAGGCTTGATCCGCTTCGGTCAATGTTGGCGGTGAGAGTTGGTTTGGTGGTTCCAAGGCCTTCTACTGTCGCCAGACGAGAGTATCTCATTGGATCGTTTGGTGTCACACCCGGAGCAACCGACATGTTGAGTCCTGCTGAGTCCGGTAGGTAAGGTCTAAGAGATGTATGCGTGTCTTGTGGAACGTCGGCGGTGTAGGTTGTTAAGTCTTTGCCGATTTCGCGGCAACATTTATTTTTTGTGATGTCATAGTTCTTAAACGCTTCTGTGTTTGATGGAAGAGGTTTTGCGTCTTTTTGACCACAAACAAGAAATTCCGAGTAGTAATTTTTCTCAGCAATGTTACCAAAGAAATTTGTTCCGAAGAAATCTGCTTGTGAGGCGTGAAGTTTATTTGGTGAACAATCAAGATCAGTGTGACAAGCAGAACCAGCACGTCTTAAACAAGCGTCGCGAATGAGACTTCCGTCGACGATGATTTGAGTGCTGAGTGTTTTTGCTTCAATCGTTCTAAAGGGTGATGAACTTTGAAGTGAGTCAGCAGAAGAACTAAGTGAGGCGGTTGGAAGAAGCGATTCTAGACCGCATGAGTTTTGATTTGAAGCGCGTCGCTCATAACCCAAAAGGATTGAACCCGTAGCAAACATTTCGTAGTTACCATCTGCGCCGATGACCGGACAAGATGAATGGCGAGAAGTTGTAAAAAGAGTTGAGTTACAGCTTCCGATTTGGTTAATGAAATCTGCTCTTCTTAATGTGTCGACCGCTTTATGTTGGTTGTAGGGATCTGACATTGTTGCTTGAGTCGCCGCTGTAGGAAGCGATTTACCTGGCTGACAAATACCTGTAGCACTTCCGACAGTAGGTTCATACACACTTACGTTTTCATTAATTGTTGAGCGGATACCAGAAGTTAAGCCTGCTGTACCTGTGTAATTTTCCGGACGGCCAAGGATATTGGCGTCTTTACCGAACAAGTGATTACGAGCAACCGGAATATCTTCAAGAGGGGCCGCGTATCGGGCAATTTTATTATTGTGGACTGAGGCCCCAGTACTTGCGCAAAAAAAGTTTGGTGCACAAGTAAGGAGCTTTCTCTTATTGAGATCAGTCGCCGGAAGTACAGCAGAGTTTGTGTGACAAACAGCACCTGCTCCACGGTACACGCAGCGCTTGGTGGCACTTGATGGAAATTTTTTCTGAAGAAGAACTTGATCAATCGTTAATGGCAGGGCGATGTTCGCCTTTTCATTTCCGTCAGCATCAAACTCAGGCCAGTTCGTTTTAACATCTTTGACGTCAGCACACGCATATTCCCAACCAAGCTTTGTCACGCAATCTGTGTCAGTGGCGCAAAAGTGATAGCGCTGACAGTTACCGGCCTCGTTTTGGAAAGGATGGTACTGGTGGTACTGCGGATCATAATCAACTGCTGCCGCTTGTGTGATTCCGTCATAGGCTTGAATTCTTACTGTGTGAGTAGTTGGAGAAGCGACGTCAGCAAAAGGGGCGTTGATCGCAAGAAATAATTTTTTTGAACTTGAGCGTACAATTCGCCCTTTACCGATAGCAAACCAGCTCACACCATCAAAGGAACCGATGAGAGCACCTTTATTAAATCCAAACCAGTCACGCTGGTAACCGTTGGCAAAAAGAGCTGCTTGAGTGGAAAGCCTGTTTCTTCTTTGTGTTACTGAATCAGATTTAGGTGAATGAGTATACGGAATCATGGTTGGTGGTAACCAACAAGCGCGTCCAAAAATAGTGTCTTCGTAATTTCCTGATGTGGTGTTCGTTGAAAAAGTGTCTCTTTCCGTTGTGTGGCCAACGGCCTGAAGACCAGTACCAGTTGAGGCAGATGGGAAAGCTGTAAAAGCACTTAACCATGAGTCCTTCGCACAAGTCGGGCATGGCGTATAGAAACCAGAGGTGGTAGAAACAAAATAAATCTGATCAAGTTCAACGTTAACAGTTTTAGCAGGCAACGCCTGATCAAGTGAGACACTCATTTGGCCAAGAATAGCATTCATGCTGAATGGCTGCTGAGAAGGAAGAACTTTTCCTTCATCCTGGTATTCAAATTTTGTACCTTCAACCTCAACACCAGTTGCAATTGGTTTTTCAGTTCCAGTAGCGGCATCAAAAAAGCGGTGAGGAGCAGAACGAGAGGGCACGACCACTGATTGCTGGAGGGGGATGTTTGGTGTTGGAAGTGGTGGTGTGAAACAATCAATTCTTGTTGGCTCATTGTTGGTATCGGAATTAACAACTGTGTATTCGTAGGCCGGGCAGTTATTAATCATGTCCTGAAGTTCAGTTCTGTTACAACCACAAGTTGTATAGAGACGCTTCATGACGTTCTGAAAATATTGTTCTTGCTCAAACTCAGCAGCTGCCGTTAAACACTCCGCGGTTGCAGGCCATGTGCGGCTTAAGAGTTGATTATGAAACGGAGTGACCGTTGCTTGAGATTTAAGATGCTTAACACACTTATAATCTTTTTTAAGAATCTGAAAAGCTGGATCATAACTTCCACCAGCGCCACTTGTTGAGCCACCAGTTGTAGGAGTAGGAATAGATGATCCGCAAATGTAATAGAGTTGTGGGTAATTTAGGTAAGCAAGTGGATTTTGTAATCGTTCTTGCTCAGCTGTATCTAAAAGAGATGAGTATAGCTCGCGTGCAGCTGGTTTGGTAGACCCATCTTTTACGCATTGGTTATCCAGGCAACAGTTAAAGCCTCGCGCCACGCAGTCATTATTTGAACAAGTGCCACCTCCGTTCGAGATGGCAAAGTTTGGATCAACCTGAAGAGCGAGAGCATCTGAAGTAACGAATGTAGGTGGAACCTGCTCAAGAGTTGTTGATGACTCTTTTTTAAAGATGCGCACTGTTGAAGCGCCAAGCATTCCTGTGCAGTTCGTGCAAAGTAAGGCGGCATTATAAAATCTATTTGGATCTGTGGCGCCACTGCTGTCAGTAACAAATTCTCCTGAGCTTGGATCTTGAACTTCTAGAGTTCCCGCGCAAAGACTGCTTGAGTTTTGAACATCAGGAAAATCGACGCGAAAGTTTTTTACTGTACGCTTAGTTTTAAAATCAAAATAAGAAATCGGAACAATCCGCGAGCGAAGTTCTTTTCTCACTCCACCGAGAGTGTAAGTACTGACTAGGCAGTAATTCACGTTTTCAAAATTATTTAGATCAGAAAGATAATTTTCGACCGGAGTTCCTACGATGTAGGCGTTATTTAAATTTGAAACGTTGATGGTGATGAAGTTTGAAGCGGCACCGAGATAATTCCAAGAGACAGCAGTAGCAGGGACGGCGCCAGAACCAGATCCAGAAGTTGCACCACTTGTTGTTTCTGTCGACGCGAGATCACCTTTGCTAACTTGAGCGGTAGGCGTACAAGATATAAAAAATAATAATGATAAAACTAAGTATCTAACATCCATGCTAGTAGAGTTCTCCTCATTTCTTTTTCGGAGTTTCGAGTTGTTAGCTTTATTTTAGCTGAGGTAGGGAAGATTTTGCCGAATAGATTTAACATGTGGATTTCAGGGCTTAGCCGACAAGTGCGGTCGGAGTTTTCGCCCATTTATTTTGGCAATTTTATCGTCCGAAGAACGATCCACTCATACTGCCAATGGGAGTATAGGCAGAGGTTGAGGCAGGAAACGCTGTTCCTGGAGTATAGCCAGGTGTTGGCATATAGAGTCCGTATGAGCCGTGGTGGCGAGCATTAAAGAGAATGGAGTCAGCAATCCCTAGTGGAGGATTCCCATTATTGAAAGGGGCGTAGTTGTAAGGGTAAGGATTCTGAATCAGTGGAAGATTTTGTCTTGGCATGAGTCCACCCAAAACAGTTTTTAAAATTTCAGATCCACCTTGAATCCAGGCATCACGAATTTTTGCATTTTCGTTTCCACCATCGGGTGCAGTGAGACCTACATCAACTGGACCTGATTTATTGTCCGTTTCAACGATGTCAGAAGTCGTGTCGTTAAAAAAGTCACACAAATGATCGTAGGTTTTATTTTTCTTTTCTTCCGGAGTACCTTCAGCCTCAGCTCTTGCGTCACAAACTTCTTCGGCCTCTTTGTTTGCCTTAGTTTTTGCTTCATCTGTTTGACTGAACATAATGGCAATTTTCATCGTATCATTGATCGCCATCGAGGCATTTTGAGAAATAACAAGTGGGTCTTCACAAAATTCGAGTGGTGCAGCGACGCTGCCACAGTTTTTATTTTGACCCCATTTTTCGAGAGCAAAGTTTCTAAATTTAATAAGTTCCATGTTTTCAGAGGCAATCTTATCTTTTACACGATTTAATTGAAGGATTTTATCCTGTGCCGTTGCGAGGTCTCGGTTAAAATCGGCGTAGCACGCTTCTGTAAGTTTGTCGGTGGAACGAATTTCTTCGCGACAAGCTAGTTCACGCTCTTCAAGAGTTTTAGCATAAAGAACTGATGCTCTAAGTGCAGGAAGAAAGGACGTGAGTTTTGCTTTTCTGGCCATGTCATTATTATAAGTTGGAAGAACGCGCGCGAGGGTATTGGCACAGGCTTCAACTAAACTAAAAATTGATTTAGCATTTGAGCAATCCGCGATTTCAGAAGCAGTTAAACTAGGAACGGTCTCTTTCACATCATCCCAAATAACCGAGATCTTACTTTGAGCTTCATACTGCTGACGAAGTTTTGCGTCCCCCATAAGGAGAAAGAATTTATCTGATTGGATTTTCACTTTTTTCTGGTTTTTCACATCAACAAGATCTTCAATAAATGAAAATCCCTTGGCACTTTCGAAGTCATCGAGACTTGCGATCGCTTTGATGTGATCTTTGGTCATAACTTCTTTTTTATCAATGCGCTCAAAAGCTTGGTTTAAGCTCGTTTGCATTAAATTAAAAGAGTATTTAGGATCTTCTCCTTCAGCAGGATTCTTTTTCTTGATCTCAAGCATCTTATTCCAGCTCGCAATAGCGGCCGGAGTAGGATCAGAGGTCTTGATAAGATTCATGATTTCAGTCGCAGCTTCAGGTCCTGGTTTAAAGACCGCCGTATCACAAACATCTTTCTCTTTTTTAGGTCTGTCTTTACAAAGTTTTTCAAGACGTTTGCTGAGATCTATTTGATCTGAGCCTTCTTCTTTAGGCGCATCTTTTAGTAATTTAATAAACGGTGTACCTTCATTCTGAGTGGCAAGAAGCACTTCTAATGACTGAGCTGTATTTAAGCTCGCGACAAATGTCATCCCAGCTACTCGAGCGGTAACTGCATTCGGTCCTTCTGCTTTTTCTTTTGCTTCAGAGACTGTGAGTTTTAGTTTTTCAATACCATTTAAAACAGCGAGTTCTAGTTTTGCTGTTTCAAGTTCTGTTTCTATCGTAGCGAGTGGACTACAGACTTTACCATTTAAGAATTCTGGATCTTTAACGGGTACGTCTTTTAGAAGTGTCTTATATGATTCGGGATTACATTCAGAGATGGATTTTTTATGCAAATCTTTTTCAAAACCTTCCAGGTATTTTCCTAAGCCATCGCAACCCGGAGGGGATCCAGCAAAACTCAAAGGAATAAAGAGAAGCATGATAAATAGATTCATACTTTCCTATTTTCGGTTAGGAAGCGCTTAATCTTAAGTAGTTTATCGAAATAGTGTGATTTTCTGCTTATCCGTGGCCTGAACTCATGAATACTTCATCGTAATTAATGAATTTCTGACCAGACCCCAGCGAGAGGAAGTAATCCTGGGCAATCTTTAAACAATCCTCTAAATCCTGGCAGCCAAAGATTTGGGACCTGAAAGCAGCAGCGTGGGGAAAGCCCGCAGCGAACCAAACCACGAGTTTTCTGATTTGGACGAGCATGGTTCTTTCTTCAGTAAACGTTTCAGCACAGTAGTGATGAAGGCGCTCAATGACTTCCCAATAATTGGGGCCCGTAAAAACCGAGCGCTTTTGATTCGCGTATTGGGGATCAAGGGATTCAAGAAAAATAAACGGATTCCTGAGAGCTCCGCGAGCGATCATTAGAGCGTCGCAATTTGTTTTCTGCAGTCGATCTGAAACACCATACGGGTGATGAAGATCGCCGTTACCAATAAGCGGAAGTTTTTTATTATCATTTAACGCTTCAATAAATTCCCAGTTCGCCTGGCCTGTGTATTGTTGGTTTCGCGTGCGTCCGTGAATCGCGACCCATTCAATGCCGGAGTTATGAGCGATGTTGATAATCTCGCGGGCATTTAAGTTGGTTGAGTCCCACCCTGTTCTGATTTTTATGGAGAGAGGGACTTTCATCTTTGTGCGCATTTTTTCAAAAAGGGGAGCGAGCTTTTCTATTTCTTTCATCATAGCGGATCCCCCGCCTTTGGTGACAACCTTCGCGACCGGGCAACCCATATTAATATCTAAAAACTTTGGCCCGTAACTTTCGGCGACTTCAGCAGCTCGGGCCATCGCTTCAGCATCTTCACCAAAAAGCTGGATCCCTACATTTCTTTCACGTGGATGAATTTTTAACATTTGAAGTGTTCGTTCGTTTCCATGATTAATTCCGTGACACGAAATAAGTTCTGAAACCGTACCCCCAGCACCAAGATCTTCCATTAAAACGCGGTAAGGAATATTACAAATGCCGGCCATCGGAGCGAGGATGAGCTTTGAATCAAAACCAATGCGTCCAAGCTTAATCGGCTTGGCAAAAGTTCGGAAACTCTCCATTTTTTGAGAAAGCTCAGAGCTGAAAGGGCGTGGGTGATTCATAGTGCACAGTTGTATAAGGAGCTTTAGGTGTTGTAAATACGGGCCCATCCCATCTAGAATATTTTCCTATGACAAAATGACCTAGAAAGGTCATTTTGCAAATGGCGAAGCCAGACCCGAAGGGTGGCCGCCAGGAAGGCGGACATGAAACACGTGATTTTCGACTGCGACGGCACCTTAATCGACACCTCGACCCCTAAATATAAACTCTTTCCCGGTATAAAAGAGCTTATCGTTGAGCTCTCGAAGAGCTGTACCCTTTACGTCTGGACGGCGCGAGGGAGGTCGTCAACACTTCGCATTCTGGAAGAAAACGGCATTTTGGCCTATTTTGATGGTCTATCAACCTTAGACGACTCCATCCCGAAGCCTCACATCGCTGGTCTCATGGACCTTGTGGGAGACGCTCCCAAATCCTCCATCTGTGTGATCGGAGATACCTCTAACGATATGTTGGGTGCAAAAAATTTCGGTGTTTTGGCCATCGGTGCTATTTGGAGCAGAGACGCAAAGCAGGAGTATCTCAAAGAGGCGGGTGCTGATTTTATCGTGTCCGATCCATTTGAATGTAGTAAACTCTTTGAGCTAAACTTAAAGGGAGCACCCCATGTTTGATAATCTAAGCGAAAAATTTTCGGACGCCTTCCGATCACTTCGCGGAAAAAATAAAATCAGTGAAGAAAATATTGAAGAGACACTTAAAAACGTCAAGACAGCTCTCCTTGAAGCTGACGTTAATTTTAAAGTCGTCAAAGAATTCGTCGAAAAAGTAAAAACTGAAGCGATGGGAGAAAAAGTTCTCCGCGGTGTTGAGCCAGGCCAGCAGTTTGTCAAAATCATGCACGATGAACTGGCCAAACTTATGGGTGGCGATTTCGAGGAATTAAATCTTAATCGAAAACCGGTGATCCCGATTTTGATCGTGGGTCTAAACGGATCTGGTAAAACAACCTTCACGGGAAAGCTTGCTCTCTACCTTCGTAACAAAAATAAAAAAGATGTGTACCTAATTCCTGCGGATAACTTCCGTCCGGCGGCAAAAGATCAATTGATCACTCACGCTAAAAATCTTGGTGTGGATTATTTTGATTCTGATCTCTCGATGAAGCCAGTAGACATCGTACGCGCGGGTTTAGAGGCCGCCAAACGCCTGCATAAAGAAATCGCGATCATCGATACTGCAGGTCGCTTACAAGTTGATGAAGAACTTATGCAGCAGTTAGTGGATGTGAGAAAGTCCCTTGATCATCCTGAAGTTTTAATGGTGGCCGATGCGATGACCGGACAAGAAGCCGTTAACGTCGCGAAGGTTTTCCATGAGCGCGTAGGACTAACTGGTATCGTGTTATCAAAAATGGATTCAGATGCACGCGGTGGTGCTGCCCTTTCTATTCGTTACGTCACTGGTGTGCCGATTAAGTTTATTTCTGTCGGCGAGAAGATGAAGGATCTAGATCCGTTTCATCCAGATCGTTTAGCGAAACGAATTTTAGATATGGGTGATGTAGTTTCTCTTGTTGAAAAAGCGGAAGAAGCTATCAACCAAGACGATGCTATGGGGATGATGCAAAACCTTGAGCGAGGAAAATTCACGATCAATGATTTTGTGAAACAGATGGAAACGATTAATCGCTTGGGCTCGTTTGGGTCAATTTTAAAAATGATTCCAGGCATGGGCGGCGCTCTTCGTCAGATGGGGGATTTATCTCCGGCCGAAGATGAAATGAAAAAAATGAAAGTCATCATCAATTCCATGACAAAAAAAGAGCGCGATGACGTGGACTTAATTGATGGGTCACGCCGTAAGCGCATCGCGACAGGTGCGGGCCGCTCGGTTCAGGAAGTGAACCAATTCATTGAGCGCTTTGGACAGATGCGTCAGATGATGGTTGGAATGATGGGGATGATGAAGGGCGGTGGATTACCGAATATTCCTGGGATGGGGCCTGTGAAAGGCTTCCGTCAGGCGCCTCAGAATCAAAATCAGCAGGTCTTCGGTCAGCAGGACAAGAAGGACAAGCCCAAGAGTCCCTTCGGAAAGAAGTATTTCTAGGTACTTCAGGGGCAAAGTTTTGACTTTGCCCTCAGCATGAACTATAAAATTTAAAAATTTATTCGTGAATCTACAGGAGATTTCCAAATGGTAAAAATTAGAATGGCCCGTGGTGGTCGCAAAAACCGTCCAGTTTACACAATCGTAGCTACTAATTCTCGTAGCCCACGTGATGGCCAATTCCTTGAAAAACTAGGTCAATACGATCCTAAAGCTGCTGAAGCTCTTAAGATGGTTAATGTTGATGGCATCAAGACGTGGGTTTCTAAAGGCGCACAACTTTCTGATACTGTGAGAACACTTCTTAAAAACAACAATATCAAGCTATAATGTTGCTAACCCCGTCAGGGGATAGCAAATTTTTATAGAGGATCTTATGGCGAGCGAATTAAAAACTTTGATTGAGTACGTTTCTAAGGCCTTAGTCGACATGCCTGAGAAAGTTGAAGTCAACGAAATCGAAGGCGAGCAGACAACCGTTCTAGAACTTAAGGTGGATAAATCTGACTTAGGGAAAGTGATCGGTAAGCAAGGTCGTACAGCAAGAGCTCTTAGAACTATTCTTAATGCGGCTTCAACTAAGTTAAGAAAACGTTCGGTTCTTGAAATCATCGAGTAAGTTTCTGAATCTGTTTTAACAATTTAAAACCCCAACTTTTCCCTTAAAGGATGAGTTGGGGTTTTTTCATTTTAGTGGTTTATGAAAAAAGAAGAGTTAATAAAATTAGGTTTCGTCGCTCACCCTCATGGACTTAAGGGTGAGTGCGAACTTCGTCTCCTAAACGATAATCTCGAGGAGAGTGTCCTGGATGATGGGATGAAGCTATGGCTTTTTCCAGGCTCGCCAAAATCAAAACTAAAAGCAACTGGGGAAGAATGGGTTATTCAAAAGATCCGATTCGGTAACAAAGTGATCTGTCTTTTTGACGGCATGCGTGACCGGACTCATCTTGAAAGCTTAATGCCGTTTGAATTTTACCTTGATCGTGAGTCGTTTCCCGAGCCTGAAGACGATGAGGTCTATCTCGTTGATCTTATCGATATGGATGTGGTGAACGAAGAAGGCATAGTTGTCGGCAAGCTTGAAAGTTTTTCTGATAATGGTATGCAATACCTTTTTGATATTCGTTTGGAACCTAATGGCGAAAAAATAACTCTGCCTTATGTGGATGCGTTTTTTCCAAAAATTGATATGGAAAAAAAACAAATCACGATCATTCTTCCCGAATACACTGAATGAATAAACGCATCTGGATTCTGACTCTATTTCCAGAATATTTTAAACCACTCCTTGAGTGTGGCATCTCTGGTGCTGCCTTTCGAGGTGAGCGCAGTGATTCGATTAAGTTCGATGTGAAGTTTGTTAACATCCGTGATTTTGCCACGACTAAGTATAAGAGTGTGGATGATTCTCCCTTTGGTGGAGGCCCGGGCATGGTGATGCGAGCGGATATCCTTAGAGACGCTCTTGTTAAAGGGGTACAACTCGCCGGTAACTACACTTCGTTAAGTGATCTCCACGTTATCTACACTTCACCTCGTGGAAAGGTTTGGAATAACAAAGTGGCCCGCGAATTCGGAACATCAGTTCTTTCTCACCCAACCAAAGATATTGTTTTCATCTGCGGAAGGTATGAAGGAGTAGATGAAAGGTTTCTTGAAAAATACGTTCAGGATTATTATTCGATTGGAGATTTCGTTTTGACAGGGGGAGAGCTCGCTGTCATGACGATCCTTGATTCAGCAGTAAGATTTGTTCCCGGGATTCTTGGAAATAAATTATCAAGTGAATATGATTCCTTTGAAGACGGTCTCATCGAATACCCACAGTACACCAAACCCCAGGATTTTGAAGGCGTCACACCACCAGAAATCGTGCTGAGCGGGCATCATAAAAAAATTGAAGAATGGCAGATTGAGCAGAAAAAAATCATGACCAAAAAATGGCGCCCTGATCTTTTAAAGTAGCTTAGTCCTGAGGGACTTTTTCGATCTTACTTAAATCAAATTCCTGAAGTTTGAGGCGACCCAAGATTTCATTGTAAGTCGCTTCAGACATTGTTTTTTCCCGCCCCATGATCCATAAGTAGTCTCTATCTGGAACACTAATCACTGTATAAGAATAATCAGGAGCTAAATCAATAACGAGGTAAGGAAACTTAATCGGCCAGAACATCTGCACGCGCCACTCATTCCCAGAAGGATCATGAACCCATGCTTTCTGAGGATACTCTTTTAATTCTCCGTCTTTTTTTTGTGTGAACATCACATCAATGCGTTTTTCTTTTTCGTTCCACGTGTAGCGCTCAATCCCGTGAGTCGCACCTTTCTCAATGAAAGTAGGAATATTGGCAATAACGTACCAGGTTCCCATAAATTTTTGAGTATCGACGGAAGCGACTTTTTTTAAAGGAGTCGTTTTAGTCGCACATGAGAAAAGAAGAAATAAAGAAGCAACAGTCGTTAATATTTTCATGCTTTGATTATAACGTTTTATAGTTAAAGAAGGATAAGACAATCTTTGAACAATAACTGCACTGTTACAGTTTGCCTTGAGTTAGGATTGAGATTTCTTGAGCTTACCGAGGTATGTGCGATTAAAAGTTTGTACGATACGGACCTCATCAATTTTTACCGGGTGAATCAGAGGGGCAATCTCAAGATGGCATTCAGAGTGCTGGGATAAAACCTGAAGAACAAGTTTTTTCCCTTTTCGCTCGTCACCCTCAATTGAAAATTCAATCTCCCCAAATAAAGAATTTTTTAGAGAATAGGCCTCAAGAGTATCACGTAAGTTATTAAGACCCACGAGGTGACCTGCAATTTTCACTTCATCACCAGTGCGACCCAAGTGCTTAATGGTTGTATCGGTTAGCTGGACCTTATCTGATGTCTTGTAATACCCATCAATCGAGAGTTCGCTGGCAAGAGTCACTTTCATTTCACTACCTAGAGTAAACTGCAGCGTAAAAAGTGATTCACTTTTCACAAAGAGTTGTCCGTCTTCATTTGTTTTAACCGAGTGGATAGGAAAAAGACTGAGATCATCCGACTCAGGGGTTTTAGCAGAAGCGAGTTGTGAGCAAACTTCACTCATCCCAAAAGTTCTGATGACAGGCCAACCCATCTCTAAGGCCTTATTCTTTAATTTCGTACTTAAAAAGTCACCACCCACAATCAGGTAGCGAAGGTTCGTTGGTGCTTTTAAATTTAAGCGAACAAGATCGTAGAGCTGAGTGGGAACAATGGAAGTGATCGTCACATCACTTATTTCTTTGATCCAGAATTCTGGATTCCATTTTAAAACAGTCACAACTTTATTTTTTAAGAGGTGAGCACGTGCTAAAACCGAAAGCCCACCGACGTGATAAACCGGAAGGGAAAGTCCCCACACGTCGTTTTGAGTTAATTCAAAATGCTCATTTGTTGCCCTGGCATTAGCAAGCAGAGCTTGTTTTGAAAGAGCGTACCCCTTCAACGTTCCACCTGTTCCCGAAGAGAGTAGTACGAAATGATCTTTTAAATCATAAGGGGCAAGACCTTCAAGAATTTTTGGAACGAGATCCTGATACTGAGGATGAACTAAAACCTGAATGCCGGTGTTTTTAAAATCTAGATTGTGCATAAAGTTTTCCAACCAATATCAGAGAGGTCTCTGTAGAGGCGTTGAGCGACTGGTTGATTAATATCAAAGCCCGATTTATAGGTACCCTTGAACAACGGTTTTTCTTCTTCAAAAAAGCCCTGTGTGATAATTCCGTGAGTAAGAGTTATGTCCCCATCACTGGCAAGTTCGCAGTACGCGTGCCATCTTCCAAAATCTGATCCAAGGTAAGAGCTGTAGATGACTTTTGCCTCAGTCCTCGGGTGAAATTCACAATTGGGTTTATAGATATAATAATCAAACGTATCGCCTGATATAAAATCCTGAGCACTTGGAAGGCCCAGCTTACTCCAATCAAGGTCCGCCAGAGGATCTTCAATGTAATCAATCTGAGCGTGAAACTTCTCTGGGATATCTTTTACGAACTGCTCATACTCAGAGCGCTTAAAGAGGCCATTGGCATCGAGCCTGACTCTTAGTCCCTTTTCTAGGCAAACCTTAAACGCCTGGTCATGAAGATTCTGGAGTTTGTATTTAACGGTTTTCGCCTCAAGAGTTTGAGACTCTGTCCAAAGTTGGTGATTCGTAAACTTTTTTGGTTTTAAGTTCTGAAACTTAGAATCTTTTAGTAATAAATCAAAAACTTTTTTATCGTATTCATCATTTTGAAATTTTAACGTAGATAAAAATTCATCACAACTTCTGTCGCCCAAAGCTTCATGAGGGAAGTAGTCAGCAAATGTTGTCGTATCTCCCAAAACGCCCTTAAGATAAACGCCATGC
Organism: Bacteriovoracaceae bacterium; assembly: GCA_040399915.1. Taxonomy (GTDB): domain Bacteria; phylum Bdellovibrionota; class Bacteriovoracia; order Bacteriovoracales; family Bacteriovoracaceae; genus Peredibacter. The sequence continues at coordinate 30,671 of JBBARE010000005.1, read as the reverse complement.
TTTTTACCCAAGGAACTCAGGCGGTTCGCACGCTTTAAGGGTGTCAGTGTATACGGACTATAGAGAACTTTCATAAATAAAAGTAAAACTCAACAGGGCGGAAAATACAATTAAATGTATGCCTGAGAATTTTAGCCCTTCGTTAAGTTCAGCACCTTGTTTTTTATAGGTAATCATGATGAGTTTTGCGGCCGGTACTAATGCCAGGAAAACAAAATAAATCATTTTAAGATCTCTAAAGGCATGGAGCAGGAGATAAGGAACAAGGATGGTTCCAGCAGTTAAGAGTTTATACATCCCAGACGAGAGTTTCGTCGCTAAGGTCATTTTCCCCACTTCCTTATCTGTCTCTCGGTCCCGAAGATTATTAATACAAATAAAGGTCGTTGCTAGAAGTCCAAAAATAGAGGCAAGAATAAAAGAGCCAAGATTTATTTCTAGAGAAAATAAATAATAAGACCCCATGACAGAAAAAAGTCCGAAAAAAAGAAAAACAAACAATTCTCCAAGCCCGCGGTACGCTAGAGACACTTTTCCCCCCGTGTATCCATAGGTGAGGTAAAGAGAAATGATTCCTAAAACTAAAAACGGCCATCCGCCGCGATAAATGAGGGGGATTCCGCACAAAGCGCCAAGAGAAACGCACGTGATTGCCCAAAGACGCACAGTTTTTATCGGAACAAGCCCTGAGGCCGACACTCTGGTGGGACCGACTCTTTTTTTATCCGCACCTTTTTCAAAATCAATCACGTCATTAAAAAAGTTGGTCGCAAGTTGTATAAAAAGTGCTCCTAGGACTGCGAGTATAAGGTAAATGCCAGCTTTTTCCTGGGCTGTCGTTAGATAGTAGGCATAGGCCACAAGCGGAGGAATGACTCCCGCGAGCAATGTCTTGGGTCTTGCAGCTAAAATAAAGTTCTTCATAAAATCGACTCGTCTTTCAAGATCTGAATCAATTCCTGTGGATGTTGGAACAATCGGTGCCCGCCTTCAATGAACTTAACCGGAATATTATGTGGGATAATTTTCTCCCGCGCCATATCCATGTATTTTTCATCGAGCGAGCCAATGATCCAAAGGACCTTATCTTTATTTTTTAAGACCATAGGTAAATGATCTTTTTGATTAGATAAGCGATAGCGATCAAATATCTCTGCTGATTTTCTATAGCGTGCCTCATCTTGCAAACTAATAGGCTTATCAAAGATAAAAATAGGGAGATTATTCCAGTACTTTAGAAAATCATCTTTTGGGACGTGTTTTAATTCTTGTAAAATAGTGACTTCAAAATTTTTACGAAAAAGCTTTTCCTTATCCGTTGATAGCCCCGGGTGAGAATTAATCACCACCACTTTTTTGACTTTGTAGTTAAGCTTATCCGCGATATCCAAGGCAATACGACCACCAAGAGAATAACCAATTAAGGTATCGTTTGCTGAAACTTCTGGAAACTCATCCATGTGGTAGACATCATGAAGTGTGACATCTTCTCCTTCAAGGAATTTAAAATCATCGGGTGACCCAAGAAAGCCGTGAAAAAGATGAATCACTTGTTCCACTCTTTTAGAAAACTCTCGCTCTCTGTTCTTGACGGAAAAAGTTCCGTTACTTGGACCTGATCTATCGTTTTTAGTTCATTTGAATAGGTGAGCTTCAAACCAAAGCATATATCTTTAAAGTCTTTTTCATGCTCTAAGACAATTCGCTTATCAAGCTTCAACATATCAAAGATTCTTCCACCCTTATTATTCATGATGATAAGGCGAAGATTGGCGGGCATCTCCCGCAGGCTTGAGAGGTCATAAAACGTCGTAACGTCTCCTAAAATGCAGTAAACCAACTCTTGAGTCCCTGATGCCAAACCTATTGCTGAGGCCAGCTGCCCATCAATTCCGTTCACGCCGCGATTGCCATAAACCTTAAAGTTTTTTGTCTGGGTCAGTTCAAAAAAGCGAATCACAAGCGAATTGCCGATATAAACCATCGAGCCATCTGGAATGGTGTCATTGATATTTTTAAAATGCGCCATTTCTGAGCCGGGATACTTTTGTAAAAGCTCCTGAAGTTTCCAGCTTGTTTCATCTGAAATAGGCCAAGGAAGAAGATGCTTAAGCCCCTTGAAAAAATCATCAGAGTTTAGAAGAGCATTGGAGTCCATCGGAAGTACATCACCAAAAGATGATGCCGACATATTGCGAGAATCAAAATGAAAAGTGGGTAGAGGTTTTTTTTCTAAAAGCCTCCAGATCTTTGTAAGAGGTGTATGCCCAATTCTCACCACACAATCAAAAAAGCTTGCTTCAAAAAGCTCGATTAATTTCTTCTCTGTTTTAATCACACTTAAGTCATGCGCACCACTCAAGCTTTCTGCATAAAAAAGAAGCCCCAATTTTGAAAACTTCTCAATCAAAGCTCGCATACTTTTATTTTCATGGGAAAAAAGAAAAAGTGGCTTTCTTTTGGTGCTGATAAAGTCACTAAAGCCTTTGATCGTTTTATGGAAAGTGATTTTTAGATCATGAGGAACAGTATCATCGACTAAAACATTAATGTGAATGGGGAACTCAAGCCCTGTGAGATCAAAGTTATCAAGCTCATGAAGCTCAAGCTCCACAAAACTTCTTCGGCAACTTCTGGTTAGTGCCTCATGCTCAATGGTCTGAGGTGATCCCGTGCCATGGAGTTTCTTTGGACGATCTCCCGTAATGAGAACCAAGGGAAGTTCAGTGTAATAAGCTTCTAGCATGGCGCCCACGCATTGAGCGACTGCTGTTCCCGAAGTCGTGCAAATCCCAACTGGTTTTTTTGCAACTTTTGTAAGCCCCAGCGCCATGAAGCTTGCCATGCGCTCATCGTATTCAAATTTTATGGTTTGATTATGGAAAGACTTTAAAAGGTCGTGGTTTCTTGCTCCTGTGCAAAAAAAAATTTTCTCAAGCTCCATCTTCATAGGTAATGCTTTCTGATGGTTTCTCTTTTTAGATGAATTTCTGCTAGCTCTTTTTTAAAATCTGATTCCGCAACGACTCCGCCGCCACTTTCAATAAAAAGAAAATCTTTTTTCCATTGAATGTTTCTGATCGAGACAACAAATTCTTTCGTATCATCAGAGATGAGACCAAAGCATGATCCAAAATAGCGCTCAGAATATTTAGTGGAGTAGCCAGAATGTTTTAAAAAATGAAGAGACGTTTTCTTTGGGTAGCCGCCAAGTGCAGCTGTTGGAGAAAGGGCATTGGTTAATTCTGTGTATTCAAGACTATCATCAACCAAAGCTTCAATCTCAGTTCTCAGGTGAATGATGTTCTTAAACGGATGAATTTTTGTTTCATGAACTTGAAGATCATGAACATAAGGCTTTAGCTTTTCCTGGATATCTTTAATCACGACGTTGTGTTCGTGACGATCTTTAGCGGAGGCGAGGAGCTCTTTTTCTTGACCCACTTTGGCAGTCCCAGCGAGAGCGACGGTTTTTAATTCGTCAAAATCCACTTCGTATAGGGGCTCAGGCGTACTCCCAATAACTCCGTATTCCTTATGCCAGAATCCGTAAGGTATGCCTGTTCCAAGCTCAAATGCCTTCTGAAAAAGGCGCTTAATCGTTTCTTCCCCTTCAAAGGTGCCGTAAGTCTCGCGAGAAACGAGGACCACTTTTTCGAGTCCCTGATTAAAAGCAGTTTTCAAGCTATCAAAATCTTTCTGATAAAGATCATCATCATTTTCAAGTGGAGAAAACTGCGCTTTAGAAACTTTTAATTCTCCCAAATACTCTTCAAGCTCATCTTTTGTGCATTCAAGAATTGTTCCAGGAGTATAGGCCAGATAAGAGTGAGCAAAAAAATCTTTAAGATAAAATACCGGTTTATGACTATGCTTAAACTCCGAAACGTAAGAGACAGAGCCGCCTTTTCCAACAGTCACGATTTCGCCATCGACTGATGTTAGAAACGCTCCCATTTTAAAGAATTCACTATCAAACCATTGATGAAGCTTTGAAAGTGATTCGGCCATTTAGTACATCCAGGGAAATTTTTCGAATTCAGGATCTCGTTTTTGTAAAAAAGAATTTCTTCCTTCTTCCGCTTCTGCCGTTCCATAGGCAAGGCGAGTTGCCTCTCCTGCGTAAACTTGCTGGCCTACGAGTCCGTCATCAATAAGATTAAAACCAAACTTTAACATTTTGATAGCTGTCGGCGATTTGCCACAAATGGTATTCGCCCACTCTAAACCGACTTTTTCTAGATCAGCGTGGGGAACAACTTTATTCACCATGCCCATCTCAAAAGCTTCCTGAGCTGTATATCTATGTTCTAGGAAGAATACTTCGCGTGCGCGCTTCTGACCCACCTGACGAGCGAGGTAGGCTGAACCAAAGCCACCATCAAAGCTTGCGACCTTGGCATCCGATTGCATAAAAATAGCGTGTTCTTTAGAAGCAATGGTCATGTCGCAAACCACATGGAGCGAGTGTCCACCACCCACGGCCCAACCAGGAACCATGGCGATCACAACTTTAGGCATGAAACGAATCATGCGCTGAACTTCTAATATATGGAGGCGTCCGTGTGCTTCTGGCATTCCCGGCTTATTGTCTTTGTATTCGTAGCCAGATTTTCCGCGAACATTCTGATCACCACCGGAGCAAAACGCCCAGCCGCCGTCTTTTTTCGATGGACCATTTCCGGTGAGAAGAATTGCACCCACATCATTTTGGCGATGAGACCATTCAAGGGCCGTGAGAAGTTCATCCACTGTTTGTGGACGAAAAGCATTCCGAAGGTCAGGGCGGTTAAAAGCAATTCTAACAGCACCCGTTTCTTTGGCCTTATGAAAAGTGATGTCTTCAAATTGACAGTCTTTGACTTCATTCCACGCTGAGGGATCAAACAGAGGAGAGATCATTAAGCTTCTCCGTTATTTGCGAAATAAATATAAGCAATGCCACCAAAAACAGGAATGTAGCCGTAGTTATTGAAAGTCATATTTTTCTTCATTAGGTTGACAAATTTCTCGGCCGATGGAAACTGCTCAGAAGAAGCAATCAGATACTCGTAAGCATCTTTTCTTTTTGAAATGAGACCAAAAACCGGAACATACATTTTAAGCATGCCAAAATAGAGTTTCTTAAAAAAAGTATTTTTTGGTTGGCCAAATTCCAGCACGTAAACGCCTCTTGAAACGCGTCCCAATTCTTTTAAACCAAGTTCCAAATTTTCAACATTTCTAATCCCAAACGAAATTGTTGTGACATCAAATGAGTTATCAGAAAAAGGAAGCTTCTCGATGTCAGCGACTTTAAATTCCACCGGCAGTGGATTTGTTTTGGCACGCACCAAAGCAAAATCAATCATCCCTGGGGAAAAATCAATTCCTACGACCTGACCGGAGCAAGATTCTTTTAATTTAAAAGCAATATCGCCTGTGCCAGTGGCACAATCAAGAGCGGTTTTTGGTTTTTGTTTTAGAGCGATATTGATGAACTTTCTTTTCCAGAGGCGGTGAGTGCCAACGGAAAGAACATCGTTTAAAAGATCATATTTGTGTGCGATATCGTTAAACATCACACGAACGAATTCGGCCTTGGACATATTACATCCTTAGTTCTTTTCCAAAAATAGGGGCGAGTTTTTTAAGTTTTAAAACCATTTCATTTAACTGCTCGATGTTCAGCGCTTGCTGGCCATCTGAGAGAGCACAAGCCGGTTCCGGATGAACCTCAACAATTAGTCCATCAGCCCCAGCGGCAACGGCAGCGTAAGCAGCATCAGCGACGTAAGGAGTGAGCCCCATCGAATGAGATGGATCGACGATGATTTTGAAAGGTGTATTTTTCTTTAAATAAATCACTGAACCTAGATCCAGAAGATTTCTGAGTTTATTATCAAATGAACGAACACCACGCTCACACAAAATAATATTTTTTTCGCCTAGGTTAAAAAGATATTCGGCAGCACCGAGCCACTCAGAGATCGTGGCACTGAAAGCGCGCTTTAGAATTACTGGTCGGTTATAGCGAGAGAGTTCTTTGAGGAGTTCGTAGTTATACATGTTACGTGCACCAACTTGAAACACTGATGTGACTGGCAAAAGAGTTTCGATTTGGCGTGCATCAGTGACTTCAGTGATAAAATCAAAAGGCATTTCTTTTTTGAGATTCCGAACGATGTTTAGACCTTCATCGCCCATACCCTGAAAAGATTTAGCGTTGGTTCTCATTTTGTGAATTCCGCCGCGTATTAAGGTCGGGCGATTTTCATTAGTCAAAATAGTGCGGAGTTGGTTATCGGATTCGACAGCGCAAGGACCCACGATCAAAAAAAGCTCATTAGATCGGAAATTTAGCGGATTGTTAGTATCCATAATTTGGTCACCTTGTAGGGGTGTAAGTTTCACTCAGAAACAGGCACAATTTTAGTACCTTCTTTTAACCGATTATACCTTTAATGGAAAGCGTAATCACGCTGATATCTCTAGACAATTTCCTCTGAAACGGGCTATTAAAGCCTTTTCTAATATCAAGCGGATTCATATGCCATTTCCCGTTCCTTGTTACATAGGTTTAGTTCATGGGCCGATACTATCCAAGAATGGTCCAGAGATCACCACCTCGGTCACTAATCTCGATATCCATGACATCTCCCGCACGGCGCGGACCTTCGGTTTTAAGCGCTATTTTTTGATCACACCGATCAAGAATCAGCAGGCGATGGTGAAAAAGATTTTGGGTTTTTGGGAGACGGATAGCGGACTGATTTACAACCCTGATCGAAAAGATGCCCTGGCGGAAGCGGAGGTTATTGATTCTATAGAGCTCGCCATTCAGGAAATTACCCGGATCGAGGAAAAGAAGCCTTGCGTTGTTGTAACTGGGGCCAACTTCAAAAAATACGACGGAAAAGAAAAAGAGCTTTTACAAAAGATACGCCTTGACGGCACCCCTATGTTCTTGTTATTTGGTACAGGGTGGGGATTAACCGCTCCGGTTGTTGAACAGGCCGATTTTCGGCTAGAGCCTATTTTTGGCATAGCAGATGACGGATATAATCATCTGTCTGTTCGTTCAGCAGTTGCAATTTATTGTGACCGACTGGCCAGGAGCCTCTGAACCCTTTACTTTTTTCCATCCCTCTGACACCAACGTGATGTTTAAGGATGGCATGTTTAAGGAAACGTTATGAATTTGATCGATGTTGTTGAGAAGATCCACGCAAACCCGAACACTCCAAAGTTACCAGCTTTTAAAACTGGTGACACAATTGAAGTTGCTGTTCGAATCAAAGAAGGCGAGAAGACGAGGATTCAAAATTTCCAAGGTACATGCATTGCCATGAAACACCCTGGTCAGATGAATGGTCACTTCCGTGTTCGTAAGATTTCAGATGGTGTAGGTGTTGAGCGAGTTTTCCCTTTCCACTCACCGGCAGTTGAAGGTGTGACGATTGTTACTAAAGGTAAGTCTCGTCGTGCTAAACACAACTACCTCCGTGAACGTACTGGTAAAGCAGCTCGCGTTGCTATTGATTACTCTCGTTAATCAGAAAACATGTTTCACAATCAAGGGGTTCCGCAAGGGACCCCTTTTTTTTTGCCAAGGATCGAAAATGACGTTTTTAGTTTTGTTTTTATTCTTTTCGCCATTTTCATTTTCACAAGACTTGCAAACAACACCGCCACTTCCTACTGAAGGTTCAGAAGTTGTGCCGGAAATTGAGAAGCCACTTGAATCTCCTATTGAAGCAGTGGTGACAGAATCAAAATCTCTGCCTGAAATGAAAGAAGAAAAAACTTATAGTTCTAAAGAAAATCGCGCCAACCGAAACAGCACTGTCATGCTTGGTTATCAATTCATCACGAGCTGGTTGCCGTCAAAATTGGCCCTCTCCTACACTCACAGTTTTAGTGAAAAATGGTCGCTTGAAGGAGAATTTTCTCAGGCATCAATCAACGATCCTTTTATTGGCGTTGATCTAGGAGAAATTAAAGAATGGCGAGCAACACTTCAGGCTCGACGCTTTGTTGGAAACTCTTTTAACTTTTCATTCGGCGCAGTTTACAGTCACTTTAATGCTAATTTAGGAACAAATTTTGCGGGATCAAAGGCCAGTTCAAAATTTAGCGCCGAAAATCTTGGAGTTACTGGAGGGTTTGGAAACCGCTGGCAGTGGACGAACGGACTTACTGTTGGCGTTGACTGGATTCGCTTAAACGTTCCTGTTTTTGAAACCGAAGTTAAAGATGAAGTCCTGAAAAATGTTCCGAATGCAGATGATCAGGGTGATATTAAAGACGTTATAAAAGCTTTTAATCGCATTCCAACATTTGTTTTATTTGGTCTCAATATTGGTTACAGTTTCTAATTTTTCATTGTAAAACCACACCACATGCTCGAATTAAAACTAATCTCAGAATTTCCGCAAGAAATTATCGCAACCGATGAAGTGGGGCGTGGCCCTTTGGGTGGTCCGGTCGTCGTTGGTGCAGTTCGCCTATTTGTTCAAGATGCTGAAGCTTTAAAAAATCTTTTGAAATTCCTGCGGCCTAAAGGAATCAAAGACTCAAAAAAATTATCAACCGAAGAGCGCCTCAAAGTTTTAAAAAAACTCGGGATCTCGAATACTCCTTTTCGCGAGATGAGTAAGCTTAATCTTAAAGGCATTGAAGTGAGTTTTGTCACCTGGGAGATGGATCAGGACGTAATTGATCAGGAAAATATTCTCGCTGCTAGTTTACGAGGAATGAAGGAAGCTTCAGAGTTTCTTTCACAAGCGAAAAAACAACAAACGACAGTTTTGATTGATGGACACATGAAACTCAGATGGGGCAATAAAAAGTCGCCTTGGAACGAGATTCCTCTCATCAAAGGAGATTCCAAATCTCTGTTGATTGGTCTCGCCTCTATTATCGCCAAGGAAAAGCGCGACGCTTACATGAGGGAGATGCATGAGCTCTATCCACAATACGGATTTAACGCCCACTACGGTTACCCAACAGCTAAACACAGAAGTGCCATCAAAGAGCACGGGCCTTGTCCCATTCACCGAAAAACATTCAAAGGTGTCAAAGAGTTCATCCGGACTTCTTAACGAACTTCATTTCTCTTGCAATTTTCATGCAGATGGGATCCCGCTGCTCATTTCCCCACGATTACTCCGATCCAGAGATTTAGGGCAAATTGACTTAGGCAGGATCAGAAAAGATCGAGGAGGTTGGCTGATTGAGTTGGGTGAGGTGAAGAGTTCTGAAGTCGGGGCCTTTCAAATGGAGCGGTTTCAGAAATTGCGCCTTTATGCAGCTCAAAAATTTCTCTCTGGCGTTTTTGGATTTCGATCGAGGCTAGTTCGTCTCGTAGGCGAGAGTTAAACCATTATTGTCGGGAAAGAGTTTTTTTTGCAAAAAATCCAAAGTTTCATTACTCTTAAGGAATGAGAAAAACTTTTTGTACATTTTTAATGCTGTTATTCACTTTCACTATGGTGAAGCCTAATGAGGCGCACGCTCAGATACCTGTTAAAGCAAAAGCTTTTCTCACAATCGTTGGATACGGTACCGCCGGTGGTGCGATTCTTGGTGCAGCTTCAACGGCCTTTGGAACATCTTCTCGCGCTATTTCTCAGGGTGCATCTCTAGGTCTTTACGCCGGGATCATTTTCGGAACTTATGTCTTAGTTTCTCACCACAACAAACGCTACGGCAATTACGATGACAACTCATCTCCTTATCAAGAATCAAATGATATTTACTCAGATGAATATCAGGACGGCGGAGAAGGGGGATCTTCAGACGGAGAAGATGCCAAACGTGGTGGATTTTTTGATAGGTTTGAAGTGCTTCAGGAAAAATTTCATGGCCAGGCATTTTCACTTGGTGGCAAAAAAAGAGGAAGCGTAATGCCTCCTCTTCATATGAACATTCTTCAATACAATTTTTAGTTTTCGAAAGTATTTAATCTGTTACCGAAACTTCTATTGAGGTTTTCAGTCTCATCGTTATTAAAATTCATAAGCTCTGCTACGTAATCAGCTTCATTCAAAGAGTAGAGGCGGAAGATTTTAAGAAACTCTGGCTTAACATTTGATAACGCCACATTTGCTTTACGATTTTCTTTTAAATACTTCACCGTTTCAACAAAATGACAGATCCCAGAAGAACCAACAAAATCAATTGCACCCAAATCGATGGTAATGCTTGAATTAGGATTGTTATTTGCGATACTTTGCAACTCAGACCGAAGAGGAAGAGAGTGATCGTAGTTTAAATCCCCCTGCATATGAACGATAATGTTCCCATTAGCGTCTCTTAGAACATTGGCCTTCATACTCATTGGGGTGTCTCCTTTAGATTTAAAAGCCGCGAAGCCTTCTTAAAGACAATTCTATCACGAGACCGAAAAGGATATGAGAGTGGGAAAAATCATTCTGTTGAACACACCAATTGGAAACTTGGGCGATATAACCCCAAGGGTTCTCGAAGCGATGAAGACCGGCACGACATTCGCCGTCGAAGACACTCGGGTATTTAAGGACCTATTAGGACTCATGGGGGTTAGTCTTCAGGGAAAAAGAATTTTTTCTCTTCATGATCAATCGGAAAATGAGCAGGTCGGAAAACTTATCGAAATAGCTTTGAAAGAAGACCTCTATGTTGCCTCAGAGGCGGGAAGTCCCATCATCTCAGACCCTGCCTATCCTTTAGTGCTTGTTGCTTATCAAAATGGCATAAAAGTGGAGTCCTATTCTGGCGTATCATCTCCCATCATGGCGCTTGAGCTTTCAGGATTGCCACCAATTCCCTTCCAGTTTCACGGGTTTCTGCCTCGAGAAACTGGCAAAAGGGCGCGCATCTTTAACGAAGTTGGTTATGGGACTCACATCTTTTTTGAGGCACCTACCAGAATTGAAGAAACTCTCGATGAACTTGCAGTTCTTCGTCCAAACGCAGATCTCGTGGTTGTTCGCGAATTGTCTAAGAAGTTTGAACAAGTCGTAAAACTCAAAGCAGGTGAATGGGCCGAGAAGAAAAAAGACGTGATGTTTAAAGGCGAATTCGTTTTTCTTTTTCACAACTCTGAGTTGACCGCAGGATTTTCAAACGAGATAAAGGAATTAGCCCAGGAAATAGTGGCAACTGGAGCAACTCCCAAACAATTGTCGAAACTGTTGGGTTTAATTCTTGATCGCCCAACTAAGGATATTTACTCAGAACTCAATAAGCAAAAACGTAACTAAATTGAATTGTTGAGGAATCTTTTTAATCCATTACAATGAAATGATGAAAGTACAAGTTCTCGGGGGTCATGGTGGGTTGTCAAAAGGTTTTGAAACCACATCCATCCTTATTGATGATGTTCTACTCGTCGATGCCGGAGCGGTAGCCTCGACCTTATCCATCGAGCAACAAATAAAAATCGAAAACATTTTCATCTCCCATTGCCATCTTGATCATACAAAAGACCTCGCTTTTATTTGTGACAATTGTTTTGGTCTTCGTCCAAATCCTTTTCAAGTTTATACTCATGCAACAGTCAGTAAAATTATTAAAGAACACTTACTCAATGATATTGTCTGGCCGGACTTCACGGCCCTTCCCAACAAGACAAATCCTACAATGGTCATCAATTCCATAAACCCTGAAGAAGTCCTTCATCTCGGTGACTTTAAAGTCACTCCCATTAGAGTCAATCACCCTCACGATGCGATGGGTTTTATTATTGAGAAAGGTTCTTCATCAGTTCTGTTCAGCCTCGATACTGGCTCCACTGATCGCATCTGGGAAATCGCTCATCAAACAAAAAATTTAAAAGCTATTTTTACAGAAATCAGTTTTCCAAATGAACTTCAAAAAGTAGCAGACTTATCTGATCATCACACTCCTTTTTCAATGTCTAAAGAAATTCTCAAAATGCCGAAAAACATACCCATCATTCTTTCACACTTAAAGCCTAATTATCGGCAGGATATTTTGAAGCAGATTAAAGAGATGGGAGAGAGTAGAATTAGGGTGCTTGAGAAAGACGGGGAAGTGTTTCATTTTTAAATAATCGCTCGGTCGCCAAACAATAGACGCCTTAAAATAAAAAACCAGGATTTCTCCTGGTTTTTTATTTTTATCTTCAGTTAATGCAAACAATTTACTTGATACCTACTGCCGAAGTATCACTTGATTGCCTAATCATCATCTGAGGTGGGCGAGGACCTTGCGGAGCAGGCCCACTCAATCTTCTCTCTGGGGGTTTCACTTCCTCAGTTGGAGTGATCGGAGCTGTTGTCATTGAGACTTTACAACTTAGGCTCACGTCTTTGTCTGCAATTTTAACGACGAAAGTACTGTTTCCACCATTCGTAGGAGTACCGCTAGGGCTTCCTTTAAGTGCGATTTTATCCGCAGTTTTTGCTTTGTCATGGGCTTCGATATCGCAATTAAACGCCGCTGCTGGTGGGGGAGGGTCTTGTACAGCGATACCAGTCATAACTTTTTCAGCTTGTGCTGCACCGGCAGAACATGTGGCCTTGTCACAGGCATACTCAATCTTATTTTCAGTGATTGGTGGAGTGTCCACTGGTTTTGCTGGAATGATGGTGAGTGAGCAGCTTAGATTGACTTCCTGAGTTCCAATTTTATTTTTGATATCAAGTTTTAAACCTTCTTTAGGAACTGCTCCGGCGGCAGGTTTTTCAGTTGGAAGAATGGAAAAAGAAGCGAGATGAGTTCGTTTATTTTCCTTATGAGCTTCAAATTTACAATCAAATGTTGCCTCTTTTGAAGGAGCAACGGCCGCAATCGTTTGGCAGGATGCTTTACAAACGTATTCAACTGGTTTCGACTCTGGTGGTTTAATATCAAGTTTACAAGTTAATTTCACTGGTGCATCACCAATAGTTCCACTGAAATCCATGGACTTTTGATTGTCAGAAGTGGGTACTTCAGTTGGCGACTTATCAAAAGAAGCTGTCTCATTACTATTTTTCACTTTGATAGCAAAAGTCGAGCAAGCAAAACTTGTTTTGCCATCAGCAACTGTAGTCTGGCAGGTTGCTTCTGTACATACGTACTCTTTTTTGGGAGGGGCTTTTTCTGGATTACAAAGACGAAGGTAATCATCTTTGGCAGATTCCTTAACTGTTTTAATAAATTTTTCGTAGTGGTCATCTACCACTGAGCCAATTGTATCTTTCTCCGTATCAGTTGAAGATTGATTGTAGAATATTTTACCGTTTGTGTATTTTTTGAAATTATCAAAAATAGCCGTATCCAAAAGAGGATTTGTGCCACAAGTGGCTGCTGACATCATCTCCATTAAACCAAAACACGTTCTATGTTTACGCATGTAAGTCTGATAGTCACGATTTAAATTGGCCGGAGTAGAATCACAGACACAAGATTTATAGGCAAATTCCTGGATAGCCTTTAAGGCCTCTTTGTTTGCACCAAGAGAAGCCTTGAGAGCTGTAAGTCTTAAGTCTTTACTGTCGGTGTCGCCATCGCTGGGTCTGTCTTTTAAAGCTTCCTTCATACAATTGAAAGCTGAATTTTCTGCACCCAAAAGTGTATCTACGCAGAATAAGCTTTTGTCGCTGGCCTTTTTAAAACCGAAGATCGCCGGATTACAAAGAATTTTCCTTTGATCATTAACTCCGCAACCTGATTTGGAATCTGGGTTCGGATAGCCCGTTGTCCATAAGGTCATTTTCTTTTCAGTGTGTCTATTCGGCCCAGTGCCATTGATGAAGTCGGGGTGAGCGCAATAAGTTTTTCCATTTTTGTTTACATAAGCCTTTGAAGGCCAGCCGGCAAATAGGCAATTAGAGCTGCCATTCTTTGTCATGATGTCTTTAAAAGCATTACCGTAACTATTCCAATCATCGAATTTTCTTTTTCCTGGATTATTTGCAGCGTAAGCAGAATCGATAAAGAGTATTGATTTAACTTTAGAGACAGCTTCGATAAATTTTTTGAAACGTGTAGAGTCGTAACCGGATGTACGGACTTCGTAATTATACTGAGATTCTAGGGCAACAACGAGTTCCATGGTTTTAATGATGAGTTCATTTTTTTCATGTTCAGAAAGATGCACGAAATCTTCGTGGTTCCGAATATAAGTTCCTGCCTGCACACACAGTGACATCAATATGGCGATGACGGTCGTAATCATTGATTTTAGCATAGTCCTACCTTACAGTTCTCATCGGAGACTTTACGTCATTCCTTTATAGAGTAGCTTGGGAATCAGTCCTCAGAACTTGATCTTAAGGAATGCTCGAAACGGGATTGTATTTTTAATGACTTGCCCCGTTATCCTGAATGAAATGAGGCGCTTTTTCTTGAACACCCGCCTTGAAGATTTGGCATTTTGGACTCTTAGTTCTAAGATGGGTCTTTAAAATCAACTCCTCGAGAAAGGGAAACTATGGGCTGGTTCCATCAGGTCAAAAATCCAAAATTAAAGAACGTTAAGAAAATGATTTCCAATACCCCAGTGGGTCTTTGGAAAAAATGTAATCAGTGTGGAGAGATTTTGCAGGCAGAAAAGCTTGAAGAAAATTTAAGCGTCTGTCCTCTTTGTGACTATCATTATCGTGTTTCTGCCTACGAACGCATCTCATACATGACTGACGAAAATAGCTTTGATGAAATCAGCCCGGATCTTATTTCAAATAATCCTCTCGAGTTCTCGGACAAAATGCCCTACGTCCAGAGACTTAAGTCTGCGATAAAAACAACTGGTATTAAAGATACAACTGTTTGTGGAACAGCGACGATTGATGGCAAACCTGTTGCGATGGCCGTCATGGATTTTAGATTCATGGGTGGATCAATGGGTGTTGTGACTGGTGAGAAAGTCGCCCTCGCCATGGATATCGGTTACGATAAAAAAATTCCTGTGATTGTTGTTTCATGTTCTGGTGGTGCTCGTATGCAAGAGGGGATTCTTTCACTCATGCAAATGGCTAAAACATCAGCATCGCGCGCGCGTTTAAAAAATGCAGGCATACCTTATATTTCTATGCTCACTGATCCAACTACTGGTGGTGTCGCAGCGAGTTTTGCCATGCTTGGAGACATTAATATTTCTGAACCGAAAGCACTGATCGGTTTTGCCGGGCCACGTGTTATTGAACAGTCTATCCGTCAGACTCTACCTGATGGTTTTCAGCGATCTGAATTTTTAAGAGAACATGGCTTTATTGATCGAATTATTCACAGAAAAGATCTCAAAAAAGAGTTGAGCTTCTTTGTGAAAATGTTCACTCCCTAAAACATGCAACAAGAGCTTCTAGATTGGCTCCTGATCCACTACGGTCAGGAACAAATGCGTCCAGGTCTTGATCGCATGCGAGAGGCACTCTCTGATCTTCTTCCAAAATTTAAGAACACCAAAATTATTACGATTGCCGGAACAAACGGCAAAGGTGAGACAACTTTAAGGCTTTCCAATCTCCTTGAAAAACATTCCCACAATGTTTGGATCTCGCCGCATATTGAAAGAATCACTGAGCGCTTTCGAGATGAAGGTGGAGAAATCAAACTCTCAGAATTAAATGAGCTGATCAAATCCTGCCATGAAGTTGTGTTAGCAAAAAAAGTATCACTTTCATTTTATGAATTTCTTTTTTTTGTTTTTTGTTCTTGGTCTGCCAAAAATCCGCCGGACTATTTACTGCTTGAAGTGGGTCTTGGAGGGAGATTAGATGCAGTCAATATTTTTGATGCGGACATCGTTTTGCTTCCCTCGATTTCTCGAGAACATCAGGAAATATTAGGACATCGTTATGATCAGATTCTCCGTGAAAAATTAGGGACTCTTCGGAAAAAAACCTTATGTCTGCATTTTCTTGATAACGATTATCTGATTGAGCGGGCAGCCTTTCAGGCAGAGGCCATCGGGGCAAAAGTGATAGCGCTAAAATCTCTTGTGACGGTTCCTGTTTATGAATTCTCATTTAGAAATAAACTATTGGCCAGCGCAGCATATTGCCACCTCTTAAACACCTCGTTTGTACCAGAGCAGTGGTCAGATCAAGTGACTTTCCTTGAGCACAGAGGGGAAGTCAGGCTCCTTACTCACGAGTGGATATTTTTTGGCTCTCATAATGTAGATGGACTACGAAAACTTATTCAATTTTTACACTCTGGGACTTATAATTTTTCTAGGCCTCCATATGACTCTGTTATTGTCGCTTTTTCCCGAAGAAATCTTCAGGACCTCGTGCTCATGATCAGAATGCTGAAAAAAGCGAATTTAGGAAAAATAGTTGTCACAGTTTTTGATCATCCTAAAGCAGCTCAATCTGAAACGATGGAAGCCCTCTCTCGTGAAGAAGGATTATTGTTTGTTCATGATATTGGCCAGTATGTTCAGGATGCGAAAGCTTGCCAACGTGTGTTGGTCACTGGCTCTTATTATTTTCTCGGTCACTTCAAATCTCTGCCTTGCTGCAACTGATAACCCACAACTAACATTTGGTGATAAAGTCTCGATTTTTTCAGATAAGGCCTACAGAAAAAATAACGGTCGTTATTTTGAAGCGGTAGGAAACGTCGTTATCATCAGCCAAAAAGATACTGTCTACGGTGAGCTTGCGTCGCTAGACCAGGATACGATGACGGCCAAGATTGAGGGTAACGTTCGTTTCATTACCAAAGATATGACTCTCTACGGATCACACATCGATTACAACATGACCACTGGTGCCGCTCATATTAAGAATGCGCGTATCGTCACTTCTGATTTTAATCTCGTCGCCAATGAACTTATTCGTGTCAATGAAGATGAATATATCGCAAAAGAAGCGGAGTTCACGACTTGTAAAGATTGTACTGAGTCTTGGGCCGTGTATGGAAAAGTCATTAAAGTTCAGGTCGGAAAATTTGTTCAGATTAAACACGGGCTTTTTAAGATTAAGGGCGTAGACGTTATTTATCTTCCTTATCTCGTACTTCCGCTTTTATTAAAAAGGGAAACGGGAATTTTGGTTCCCAGAATTTCCAGCAGACCTGGCGAAGGCCTCTCTTTTGAGCAACCTTTTTTCTGGGCGATCAATCAACAAAAAGATCTGACGATAAGTCCTACCTTTTGGGCCGAGCGTGGCTACGGTGGAGATTTTCAGTATCGCCAGCGTTTCAGTGATATGACCTGGCTTGAGTTCAATTCTCGCTTAGTTAACGACACTATTTATGAGCCAGGCAAAGACAACGTCAATAATTCTGGTGAACATTTTTTCAGATACTTTACTGAATTTGAATCTCATCAATTTTGGAATCCTGATCTTGGATCGCACTTCAGGTATACTGGAACTCGAGATCTCGATTTTGTCCGGGATTACGCTCAATTCACTGATCCCAAAACGCTGAGTTCAGATTTTGGATTGCAGGGATTTCTCAATTGGCGGCAAGATAGTTTTTCAGTAAACACTGAAATCGATTATTTAAGAAACCAGCTCACAGCGGATTCAATTGAGTTCGATCGGTCTTATGTGCAGGTTCTTCCACGTCTGTCTTTCAACACAGTTCCAAAATCTATCGTTCAATCAAAAATTCCTTTCTTCCAGCACATTGCCGTCGGTGGGGATGGATCGTTTACAAGATTTCGCCAGGTCAAAGAAAATGAAGTGAACTTTATTAGAAATGCAGACCGCGTTTCAATTCAGCCTTACATGATGTGGCACTTCCTCACATGGGGCCCTGTTAGTTTTAAATCTCGTTACACTCTTGATCAGCAGTATTACCAGTTTGCTGAAAACAAAGAACCTGCAGCAGGCAAAAATGCAGGGCTCATCAGATCTGAAGTCAGCTTCACAATGGATAAGGTTTTTGGACTTGCTTACGAAGAAAAGATTCCTCTTAAATATATTTCACAAGCCGATATTAAAAAACTCCGCGAAGAAAAAGAGCAGGGATTAACTCCCATTCAAAAAGATGAGAAACCAAATCGCCTCGTCGGAGAGTTGCCTGAGTTTGAATCAGCTTTGGCCCGTGAAAATATTGTTCAGATGAGGAATAGCTACAGGCATTCACAGGAATTTAAATTCATTCATCACTACATTTCATCTGAAAACCAATACGGTAATAAAAGATTCTTGAATCAGATCAATACTACTCAGGAAGGTCAGTTTGATTATGAAGATGCCGTCCGTTCTGAGGAATTTCTTTTCGGTGCGAATACGACTAGAACTGTCGTGCCCCCTGAAAATACGTTAGAACTTCAGTGGAATAATACTCTGATCAGAAAATCACCAAAGAATTTTAACTTTCTTGATGACGATAAATATCTTCGTGATAATTTTAGCTACACTCGTATTGGATGGTTTAACATATCTCAAGGCTATCTCCTCACAAACGAAGACGCTAAAGATTACCGCGAGAAATTAACTCGTCTCATGGTTGAAACAGGCTACAATGCAGATCGATGGACACTTAGTCTCCAGGAGTATTACTTCCATATCGGGAACGAAAACATTTTTTCTCTAAATTTCAACAGACGATTTGATTACCTGAATTTGTTTTCTCGCTATAACTATAACTCGTTCGCATCATCAAATCTAAATTCATTGTCTTTTGGTGGTCAAGTTAGACCGACAGATGTTTTGGGTGTTGCCTTGGTTAAAGATATCGATTTAGAAGCGAAAAAAGACATCCGAACAATTTATTCACTCGATATTATGCCACACAATAACTGTTGGATTTTTAGCCTTAACTATCGTAAGTCCATCGTCGATTCGCGTTACTCATTTAACGTTATCTTTAATTTCGGAGATGACAGTTTTGAACGCTACCGAAATGATTACTTCGGTGTGAAAAGACTTTAAATGAAAGCGACCTTTATTGATTTTGAAGATAGTTTTTCCTTCAATGTGGTTCAGGAACTAACACTCGCAGGTTTTAACGTAAAGGTTATTAATTGGAAAGATTTTGAAGAAAATCCCACTGATGGTCTCCTCGTTTTGGGTCCAGGGCCGGGTCATCCTGATGACTATCAACAACTTTTTCCGCTCATTAAAAAATGGATTGCAGATAAAAAACCATTCTTTGGAGTATGCCTTGGTCATCAGATTTTTTGGCGGCTTTTAGATGAAGAAGTGGTTCGCTCAAAAGAGCCACTCCATGGTCAAAAAATAAAATTACTCTTAGATGACGAGTGGAAAAAGTGGCTCGGCATAAACAAAGAAGTTTTTGTTCAACGTTACAATTCACTTGCCGTCATGGGGCAGGCGAGTTTAAGAAATCCCTATTATCAGAACTTTATTCAAAACGATGAGATAATCATCACAAAATCTCCTCATGTTATAACTTACCAATTTCATCCGGAATCTATAGGAACAACTTTCCGAAAGAACTTTATGCGGGTTGTTTGGTGTATGATGAAAGGATGATAAGTTTCCTCATTCACGGGTGCTACGATTCAAAAACCCTTGATACGCTAAAAAATTTAGGAACCAACGAGATCGCATTCGATTTGCGTGTTCGAAGCTCAAATCTTGTTCCCTTTAGTGAATTGCAAAAACTTTTGAACTCGACAACGCTTCAGCGGGTTTTTCTGACTTTTGAAAATGATCGAAAAGAAACGATACTTTCTTATTTAGATCTTTTAAAAAATCAGCCTATCAATTTCAATCTCATTTTTAGAGATCAACTTCCTACCGTTTACTATCAGCAATTTTCAACTCCCTTCTTTTGGATGTTTCATCCTGATGGGGACTGGAAAGGAATTCTGCGTTTAACCCAACTTAAAGGCGTGATTCTCCCAGTTAAATGGCAGGCGACTTATCAAGTGTTGCCAGAGTTGTGGGATCTCATCGATAAAAATAACCTTGAAGTTTATCTGCATGCAGACAACGGTGAGGAAGCTTTAAGTCTTCATCTTGAAAAAGAAATGAAGCTTAGTCTTGATTTAACCAGTGAAGTGGAATCAAGCTACCGTGCAGTTGATCAAGAGAAGCTAAAGAAAATGAAAATTTGGAGAAGATTAAATGAAAATATTACTCGCCAATGACGATGGCGTCACCGCTCCTGGTATTAAGAGTCTCTATAAAGAATTAAGTTCTTCCTTTGAAACAACTATAATTGCACCTCTTGAAGAACGTTCCACAACGGGTCATTCACTAAGCCTTGATAAGCCTTTGCGTCTTGAGAAAATCGATACAAATATTTATGGTTGTTCCGGATTTCCAAGTGACTGTGTCTTGATGGGACTAGGTCACGTTTTAAAAGATCGCCGTCCTGACGTTGTTGTATCAGGCATAAACCGTGGAGCTAACCTAGGGCAAGATCTTTACTACTCCGGAACGATTGCCGCCGCTCGAGAAGCTGCTTTTCACAAGGTACCATCGATTGCAGTAAGCCTTGTTTTTACTGCCATGACTGATGAACATCATTACGATGTGGCCGCAACATTTATCAGGTGGTGCCTGGAGGCAGGACTGCATAAACTTTGTCCACCGATGACAGTCCTCAATATCAATGTGCCAAATATTGAATTAAAACAAATCAAAGGATGCAAGTTGTCTGAAATTGGTTTTAGGCATTATTCCGAAGAAATCCATGTTAGAATGGACGCTAGGAACCGAGAGTATTTTTGGGTGGCCGGTCATTATGAAGGGTTCAATCATAATCCTGACTCTGACTGTCAGGCTGTTCAGGATGCTTTCATCGCTATTACACCCCAGGCTTTGATCGATAAGTGTGACAAAGACTATAGCGAACTCGGTAAATGTATTGAGAGATTAAATGCGAAATTTTCTTTTTAATATTATTTTGATCATCCTTTTCGCTTCATGTTCAACCATGAAGAGTGGTCAATATGTTTATGTGGAGACTTCATCGCACGTAAAAAAAGTCGCCAAAACTTACGGTGTTACCCTTGATGAGCTAAAATCTGCCAATCCAGATAAATCTTTTCAAGGCAAAGAATGGATTTTTATTCCTTCGAAAGTTGGGATCGCTTACTTCTTAAAAGATACATACGTTATCGAAGATTATGCTCATCTCGGAACAGGAAGATTCTCCTGGCCCGTTCCGCATTTTTACAAAGTCTCATCAAACTTTGGTCCTCGGGGACGCAAACATCATGATGGTATCGATATACCAGCGCCAAAGGGAACTCCGATCGTCGCTGTAGATACAGGTGTTGTGATCTATTCTGATAACGGGATTCGCGGCTACGGCAACATGATCGTTATCGCTCATGGCGACGATATTTTCACCGTATATGCCCACAACAAATCCAACAAAGTTGATAAAGGCGACCGGGTCGATAAAGGTCAAGTTATTGCTCAGATCGGAAATACGGGAAGAAGTACCGGGCCGCATTTGCATTTTGAAATTCGAGTGAAAAATAAGGTGAGAAATCCTGCGCAGTTTTTGTCGAAATCGGAAAAGTGAAAATAACGTACATTCAGATTAGTTAATTCAAGAATGAGTTTGTTCTTCTACGATAGACTGTGGCTTGAATTGGATCGTCAATTGCAAGCAATTGCCGATCTCATGGGTAGTCGTGAATTTGCTTTGCAAATTATGCGACGGTTAGACCAACAGTTTAGCTTAGTGCCCCCGGATCGAAGCATTTGCGCAAGCAAACTGCCAGATCCCACCCACCAGGTCGAGATGATTGCAACGCAATCGTCTGACCCAAGTTCGACCACAAAAAAAGAAAATATATCTAAAAATTTTTCGAACTTCATTTACCTACCTACCTACCTACCTACCTAACTAACTAACTAACTAACCAACCATCCATCTTACGTTTTCTTCACTTCAAATTTATCGAGCAACTTTAAATACATAATCGCCGTATTTTTCGCATCTTCCAGCGCCGTATGTGCAACATCACCCATATTTAAATAATTCATCATATTTGACCCAGAATCCATACCCATCGGCAACAGTCCCATATCAATCAATGAATATCCAAACCCTGATAAATCTAAGTTCCGATGATGGAAATATTTACGCATAAAATCCCAACCAAGATCTCTGTTTAAAAAGGGTAGATCAATGGCGGACATCGATTTTCCAAACAACACGACTTTTTGTGAACCAAAATACTGGCGAACTTCTGGGCTTTCTAAATATTTTCGTAGGTATTCTTTGAACTCAGACATCATCATGCCTTCAGTGTGTGCTTTTCGAATAATTTTTTCGTTGTGTTCGCGAACCCATGGATCTAGTGAATCACGCAGATCTTCAAACGATGGGCAGTGAATATACATGGTTCGAGCGAGAGAATCTTCGAGCCGTTTTAACTGAGTATCGAATGGAACCATGGCAAATTCGATGATCTGACAATTTTCTGCTAATCCGGTCGCTTCGATATCAATACTTAAGTATTTCATGTGATTTCTCCCTAGGTCTATTCTAGGGACTGCGGGAAGAAAAAGAAAGGTCCCCGAGGGGACCTTTTAGGAAATTATTGAATGGTAGCTGTAATAGGGCAGTGATCTGAGACTGACTCATAGCTAATGCCAAGATCTCTGATAGGAACTTCTCGGCAGCTTGCCGTTTTGCAGTGACCGTGGACTTCAGCTTTAGGAGAAGTCACTTTTAGTAGTCCTGGAGTTATGATGACGTGATCGAGCATAGAGGGTGTTTCGATTCCATCATCAGTTCCACCCCAGTAGTAAGCCGTGCATTTTAAGTTTGATGTAAGGTCGATCATTCCAAGTTCTTTGACAACTTTTGTTAGTTGAGAAAAGTCTGGACCTTTATTCACGTACTCAGTCGTATTTAAATCTCCTGCGATATAAAAATCCTGAACACCTGATTTCGTTTTTAAATCGTTTATGATGTCTTTTATGATTTTATATTGTTTGCCGCGTTTTGCGAGTGAACTAGCATCTCCGCCTGATTTAAGATGCGCCGTCATTCCATAAAATTTTTGTCCAGTCGCTTTTATTTTAAAAAGAGCAATGGCGAGTGGGCGAGAACCAGAATCACATGTGCCAGGTGTACCAGGCTCTACGACAGACATGTCTTCATGAAAACTTAAGAGTTCAACTTTAGCTGTGTTAAACAGAAAACCGAGGCGCTGACCGTGGGCCCCACCACAGCGTGAAACTTCAGTATCATAACCAGGCATCTTGGCCTGAACAAATTTATCCCACTCAGCTGTGTTATTGATTTCTTCTACACTTAAAACATCTACGTTGAGATTTTTAAGCATGTTAGATAGTTCAGGCTTGTTGGTTGAGATGTGGTAGCGCTCATCATAATCAAAATTTCTGATGTTGTAGGTACCGATAGAAATTGAGGCCTCGACAAAAAGTGATGAAACCAGGAATAAAAACGTGCAGAAAGATTTCATTAAATGGCCCTTATGTATAAGTCAGTTTAATAGAAGTTATTAGGTAAGCTTATGTAAAAGTTACAGACACTTTAAAAGAGTCAGGTAAAGGATGACAAGCAAAAGTACTGATTTATTGAATTAAAAAAGCAATGACTACATGCAAAAAAACGGGAGAAGACGTAAAAGTGTCATTAGTTTGACTTTATAGGTCGTTAATTGTTTATTGGCGTCGAGTTCAAAACCAAAGGGGGAAAAATGGGTTTGAATCTAAAAGGTCTCGTACTAGCTATGGCACTCGGGGGAGCGGCTTCTCTGGTACAGGCCAGCAACTCTGAATACACACAAGAAGATTACCTTAAGCTCAGAAGTGTTGAAGTAAGAGAAATCTCCAAAGATATTCTTGGGCAAAACACAATTGAAACCATCTCCCGCAAATCTCTTCTGGTGCAAGGAATGCCAAACGTCTACGGACAGGTTGATTCAACTGGTAAAGTTGGAAAAGTCATCAGTGTTACACGCGATCTCGTCGCTCTCGGCGAAGATATCTACAAACTAGTTATCAAAGGTAAACCAACCAATACAACTTCATATGCTCCCATCTCTGTTATCCCAAGAGTCAATGGAGCTGCGGTAGACATCCTTGATACTGAATCTTGGAGAGCTCCTATTAAGCGCACTTATGAGGCCATTTACGAAAACCTCTATGGTATGGATGTCGTAACTCTTCGATACAGCGTTATTTATTCTTACGGCGGATCATATGATGGTAAAGGGCAGTACCTCACTGCTGTTCAAATTATTCCAGAGTCAGTTCGTACTTTATTTGGCTTTGATGTGACTGCAACAATGAAGCTTGGTGGAATTCAAAATCAAGGAACTAAAGCAGCTCCTGTCGCTGCTGCCACTCTACTTATGGAGTATACGGTAAGTTCGATTATGGTTGCTCAAAATCAAGTGGATAGTTTTTTCATTACAGGACTCGGTCAATTTAAAAAGTTCTAGAGATAACCAACAAATATTTTCCCATCTTTTTGGCGCTCAAGAAAACTCTTGAGCGTCAACTTACAAGTCAGCCAATCATTTTGAATCGAACATTTTTTGCAAACACCCTCGCCGTCACATGATGAAGCGATAGTTACTTGTTTAGAGCGTAGCCAATCAAGCAGGAGAATATCGAGGTCATGTTCATTAAATTCAAGGAAGCGTGAAGTCCCTGAGGCAAGCCCCACGACTTCAATTACTGACATTTAAAGGCGCCTGGGTTTCTATCATCAACGATGAAGCGGCTTCCTTCTTTAAACTGGGTATAGGCCCAAATGTTGCCTAATTTATCAGCATTATAAATGGGAAGATTGAGCTTCAAAAGATTTTCAATTTGCTCGTCAGAACTTCGGGCAGATTCAATAATAAGGCGAACTGGATCTGATAAGAATAAATGCCTTGAGTGACGAATGAGCTTTTCAACCTCTGCCGTAGTTTGACTGCTAGGAAGACCGTATCTCACAAGGTGAAATAAATGCTGACCTGGATCGCGACTTTGATTTGAGAACGCCCAGATCTTTGAGCCGTCGTTTTCAATCATGCAGACGGCGGAGCTTCGAACTTTTGATTCACCTTTAAAAAGAGGCAGGCCTTTTAAAGAGGTTATTTTTTCAAGCTTCTGAGATGAAGAAGCTAGGAAAGCCGATTTCGCTTTAGCAAGTCCATAGAGGTTTGCAACCGGTATAACTTTGTCGATCAAGAAAATGGAATTGTCGTAAAGGTTAAAATCGTAATTGCAGCTTCCCGTACTTCCTTTCTCTGTCACAAAAGAAGTCAGAGAGGTGTTAACAATAATTTTCTGATCTTTCTGGGCTTTACGGTAATGCCTGATCATCGCCATGTAGTCCAGCACGGGAGATGTTTCATTTTCTTTTAAAACATCACTTCCTCTAAAATAGAGTGGCGCCAGTTCCGGATCATTTTTAATCTCAGGAATATTTTTAATGAGAAAGGTTTCAAAATCTTTTCCGATTTTAATCTTTTGCCCAATTGATGACTGAAGAAGCTGGGCATAGGATTCAAGAGACCTCTTCTTGCTAAACTTTTTAAGAATCCATTCAATACCGTAGAGATAAGGATACTGCTCCTCTGAGACCTCAGAGAAAAAATCAAAGTAATAACTTTTTTGATCCTTATGAATAAGAATTTGAAAGCGTGAAGTCGCGGATGATTGATCTGGTCTCACAGATAGTTGAAGTAAATTCCAAAGAGCAAAGTGATCCATGAAATCCAGAGGCGTTTTGGAATTCTTCACTAGTTCTTGGTAGACTGTTTGTGAATTTTCTCCTGTCCCAACGAGCTGAAAATCAATTTTTTTGTCAATCCCACAGTGACCAGGCACAACGGGTACTTTTTTTAAAAGCGTTTGATCTCGCATGACAGGGTTTTCTATTCGAGAGATGAAAAGAGAACAAGACGTTAAAAAAATCAGAATGAATAATTTAAACATCCTCTTCCTCATCTAGAACGATATCGGGAGAAGAGTGCGTGTGAGATAGTTTAAATCTGTCGTGAAGATCTTGTTTTAAATCCATCTCAAAAACTTTTTTACTATTGGTTTTTAAAAGCGCGATGATAAAGAGTCCACCGGTCTCACCACCAGTTGCCTGGGTACGAAGCTCATCAATTTCAAAACCAGTCGAAAGAATCCCTTGCATAATCTTATCGAATTCGATTTCCCGGTAGCCCGTTTTCCGGTGAGGGGGGGCAGGAATGAAATAAGTGAAGGTCGTTCGGTACAACTTCTTTCCTGATCTTACTGATCTAGTACTCATCTGCTTTACTCCGGTAAGGCCGTGGTTTCGCACCTTTAAACTGATTAATATCTTTATTGTAAGCATGAGTGAGATGAATTGTTGAGTAGTTCTTTATTAGTTTAAACAGAATCACTTGGAAAAACTTTCCTCCTGATATTTTTCTTTGTCCGTATAAAAGATTGGGTATAATGATTGTAAGATGTGACAGGATGTCACTCTCAAAGGCACGATGCCGAAAAGAAGGGAGCCAAGCAGGGGCTCCCTTTTTTATTTCAGCTCTCTAGAAATTCACTCATTTATCCACTAAAGATTTATTTACTCAGCTGATTGGTCGCATTTAGTCGCACGGACTTATATTTTATAACTCTTTTTCTGCAGTAAGAACGACGTGCAAAACAAATAATTCCGCTCAAAAATATCATTTTTCACTGGGCTACTATAGCAAACCGATTAGAAAACTTATGGGGTTCATTCTCACTGGAAAATGGCTCATGTATTGAAGGCAACAAAGAGATAAGTAGCATTTGAAAAATGAAGTTTTTGCGAAAATAGTGAATGAAATGTGACCAGTTGTTATATTCGCTTCTAGATATCCAAAATAGAAAGAGCATAAAACTCTATCGCGATCTTATTTTAGAAATTGAATCTTCCCTATGAGACTAAAGCGTAGTTGTCTTGTCTCAGGCCATATTAAATCTAATGATCCTCAGGACCTTCTTCATCAGTATGGGTTCTGGCTGATTCAGAGGATACTCTATTAAATGTTCAACTCATGCACGCTAATCTCCTCCAATTTTTAACGATAATAATGGTTACAAGTCTCAGGCTGAGCTCCAGATGTAGATAAATGAGCTGAATATCCTTCATTATGCATTCAGTTAGAAACCCTTCTATAGTAAGTTTTAATTTAAAAACTCCAGCACCAGTTAACCCCTATGCCGGGATAGTGTTAATTTTGAGTGATTTTAATGTGTGTATGAGCAGTCACGTAAGCGTTTCTTGGTAGCGTTAAAAACACCCTTAGATTCTTCAATTCCTTATTCAAATATGCTTACGACGCTATTCTGATCTGTAGCCAGTCTGTCCGGGCAGATTTCCATAAAATTACGGTTTGTCGTGAGGGCATGATTGATTGCCTTGAGATTGATATCCTTATGGCAAATAGCAATTTTCAGTTTCTCACGAAGGCTTGCTTCTACCAGGAAATGCATTGGTTCATAGGCAATTGGAGATGATACAAGAAGGGGGGACGGTGATTTCCTGATTATCTCTTTTAAGAGCTAATTCAACTTAATCTTTAGTGTGAATATCACCAGAAAGGATAGTGTATTTTACACCATCCTTTGCCTTATCCATCATCAGGCTAAACAATCGAATAGGAAGTCGGTGTTTCTTTCTGAGTTTTAATTGATTTACTAAGTATGTAGCGAGAGGAATTAAAGAAAGTGGTCAAGTAGGTTCTGTCCTCTATATATTACGCCGAGGTGCTTTGGTTTAAGTCGCTTCTAAGGAATAAATTAATTCAGCTACTAACTTTTACAATAAATGTCTCTGCTATCGGGAAAAAAATATTGACCCGTCCTATGATTTGCTAATTTATCTTAATTAAGTTAACGATTGTGTTTTTTATAAAAACCAGATGCAATTCAGATTGATATCGATCAGTGCTATTTTCTGCCTTACTTTATTTCAATCGTAGAGCCAAGCTCAAATCCTTTCATACTTCTTTTGTATAAGTAGATTCATTTTAGGTTAATTAATAACTTTTCTTAAGTTGACTATGTTTCTTGGCGTCCAGAACAATATTTAAATATTTTTTAATCTATAGTAAGGATTTCTCATGCGATATTTCAGTGCCATTTTGTTGGCATATTCTCTATTGTCATCTTTTTCGTTCGCCTGTACGTTCACAGAAAAGCTGCCACCAGTAATCTTACTCCAGATATCCCCTAACTGCGTTTCATCAATGTCCTTTGCAAATGCAATGATGTGGTAATGAACGTTATTCTTGGCTATTTCAAACGTCTTTAAGTAACCAATTGCAGTCCAGATCTTTCTTCTTATCAATTTTTGAAAAGAATCTTTTAGAAGCTTCTCTGCTTCTCCCAGAGACTGGCTTTTATTACGTTTTACAGTAAGTGTAATGAAAAAAGGGGAGTATCCAGGAAGGTTGGTAGAGAACATTTGATCAAGAACTGATGATACCTTCTTTTTGACCTTTTTAGAGCGGGTCCATCCACATACTGGGCAGCGTATCCAGTCGCCACATACACAGATTGTCCACATCACTGTTTTATGACAGAGATTTGTGAACAGATATCTCGGTTTTCTTGCTAGTGCAAAGAAAGCTTGTTTTTGAGATTCTGTGAAAGGCTTTATATCGGTAGTAGGTTTCATCTACCAATATATAGGTGTGAGCCCTGTGATTATTTACAGGGGCCCCTTTGAAGGCGTTACTATGGCTTTAAAAGCTTTTCGGCCATGTTTACGACCGAAGTCACAGAATGATCAGCATCCAGACGAGCGTACCTTTCTGTTTGCCTGGCGGACGTGTGATTCAACATCTTTTGGGCAGTATCGAGACCAGCTTTTTGGCGGGCAAATGTGGCCATAGAATGCCTCATTATGTGAGTTCCGCTGAACTGAGTGAGTCCAGCCATTTTTAGCGCCTTATTGTAGTTGGCCAGAATTTGATTGTATCTGATGAGACGGTTCTTATAAGGTATCCGTCCTTTTTGTTTGGGTTATCCGTTATAGCAATATTGTTGAAGAATTTAAGTTTTATCAGTATCCAGGTTGGCTTCGAGATTTGGTTGGTATTTTAAAAATTTCATGTGTTGTTATGCTTATGAGCACAGATTTGTTCATGGTGAAGACTGGTGCCGCTGGAATCATGTTTCTCATGTTCGCTGCGATGGTTACTCACCTGAAAGTGAAAAATCCTATCGCTAAGATGCTTCCGTCGATCACTCTTTTTTCTTTTTGTGCTCTGATTTTTTTTGGTTCAGCTTCATAAGTAGAGAAACATGTACATGCTATTTTCATCTTTAATGAAAATAGCATGTACAATCGAAAACTTAATCCAACTTAGTGCAACCGCAATTTAGGAGAGTGTCTTTTAGAGACTCAATTCCCTCTTCAATAGATTGAATTTGCCCAGACCTGTCTGTGTATCCAAGTTTTCCAAGCTCTTTGGAAAAAACAATCGCATTGTTAGATTTGATGATAACAAAAAAAGTAGAAAAGTTTGTACTTGGATTTTCGATAGTGAAGCGACAACCACCAAACGTTTTACCGTACCCCTCCATCTTTTTTTCGACTATTTCTTTAGCTGTAGTACCCAAAAGGTCTTTTGAATTCAGACGTGCTAGAAGCTCTTGAGTTCTACAACTATCAAAAAATTCCTCTGCTTTCGCTGACTGTGAAGAAAATATAACTAAAGTACAAATTATTAATAATAAAGTTTTCATCATATCTCCTATTTACAACCGTAAGGAAGTCGTCCAATTAGTATCTCCATAACCGTAAGAGCAATTTCCAGGTGAGTTTCGTATCCTGTTTCAGTTACGATTGAGCCATCTTTAAATAATTGAACGTTGTATTCTTTCTTTTGGGGTTTTAGAATAGGGTCACCAAAAACATTTCTTTCTCCACTATCTACGTCATCAGCACCTAGAGTAATGACTTTGATACCCAAGTCAGTTTTGGCACTTACATCTCGAGTGAGTTTTGCATTTCTCAAATCGGGAAATAAATTTGACTGGTACATAGCTGGAACAGTGACTGAGCTATCGAGCAAAATAGTGCAAGTTCTGGCATATGAGGAAACGGAGCAAAAAACGAGAAGACCGGTTAGTAGTAGCTTTTTCATGAGGACATCCTTTTTTTACAAGTGTTTTTTACAAGTGTTTTTTATTGAAGATTTCAAAATTTTTGTCACATCGTTCAGTTTTACTTTTTTCAACTTCAATTAATCTTTGACTGTACCAATGAGTGGTATCAACTTTGAAATTAAAAACCGCGCCCGGGTTATTTCGTATTTCATAAATGATTTCAAGGCAACTTTGATCATGTTGAATTAAAGGAGTGACGCCATCGTTGTTTCCCAAAGTCATAAAATTTCTTAACTTTGGATGCATGCAAACAATTGAATAGGGAGTATTTGTGAAATTGGTATAATTCGCATTACCAAGCAAAACACCATTTCTATGAGGGTGATTAGATTTTAAACAAAATTGATATTCAGTAATTTCAGTATAATCATCTGATGCAAAAGCCGTCGTGCCGATTAATAGAAGTGCAGAAAAAATGATAAATTTCATAATATTTCCTTTTTTTAATTTAAAAATCCTTGGCCAATTATTGATTAGTACCAAGCTTTATAGTGGGAAAAATAATGAGATTTACTCAGGGATAGGCCCTGTTGGAATCATTTAAGTTACTGATATGACGAGTATGGTCTAGGGATTGTATTTTGTTGCGGGCCGAGATTTATCCAAAGGCGATTACTAATTTCCTCTTAATGAAACCACTATTGGTCAGTTGTAAGCGATCCATTAAACCATGGCCCTAGATCTTGACCGGCAATAAATCCAAAA
>JBBARE010000004.1:81451-311490 GCA_040399915.1 Bacteriovoracaceae bacterium | reverse complement strand
CAAGGGTGTCACTTTTTCAAATCGCCAGGAGTTGCACTAGTAATTAGAATCCAGCCACGTACCTATTCGACATTTATAATTTTTGAAATTGATTTTATAATGAAGAAATAACGGAAGGATTCCCACCCGTGGCGCCCATTACAGACGCGAATATGGTTCCAGAACTTGCAGTAACATTGGACGGAACCATATTCATCTCTCGGGGCACACTCACTGCAAATTGAGCAACAAGCTTCAAACTTCTAAATTCTCGATAAGTTTGATCTTTAACTCCATATCTAAAATAAATGACTATCGTTGAATATAAAAAAAGACTTGTTGAAAAGTAACGTGACACCTTTTCGACATTTATTATTTTTGAAATTGATTTTATAATGAGGAGATCACGGACGGAATCCTGCCCGTAGCGCCCGATACAGACCCGAATATGGTTCTCCACAACTGCAGCAACTTGGGGTGAGAACCCTATTCAACTCTGGGCACACTCACTCCAATTTGATCAACAAGCTTCGAATTTCTAAACTCTCGATAAACTTGATCATCGACTCGATACCAAAATAAAGGACTACCGTTAAATGGAAAAAAGGCAAAAAAAAGCCCCAGCTTTCGCTGAGGCTTTTTCGAATATCAATTTTCTAAAAAATTACTTCTTAAGAAACGTCATCAAATTTTTCCAAGACCCTTCATCTGCCGCTTTGTTGTACGCGACAGGAATCTTGTATTTCTTTCCAATTTCTGTAGCAGCTGGATTTGAGAAGGCGTGAGAGGCACCTTTGTAGTTCACGACTTCAACGTTTGCTTTGAGGTCTTTCATTTCTTTGTTAAAAGCGGCGCGCTCTTTGGCCGGAACCATCTGATCAGCAAGACCGTTGATCGCAAGGATGTTTGCTTTGATCGCAGTTGCTTTTAAACCAGCAGCGAGACCGCCGTGGAAACTCACAACACCTTTGATGTCTGCGCCACTTCTGGCAAGGTTCAGCGCTTGTGTGCCGCCGAAGCAGTAACCGATCACGTAAATTTTTGAAGCATCAACGTGTGGATCATTTTTTGCAACAGCGATGTATTTATTTAAACGATCAACACCCATTTGTGCGTTCTGGTAAAACGGAGTTGCAAGAGCTTGCGCTTCGGCTGGCGTTTCGCCGGTTTTATTATCGCCGAACATATCGACAACTAAAGTAGCGTAGCCTTTTTCGTTAAGCATTTTTCCGCGATTGATGGCGTACTCATTTCTTCCCCACCATTCGTGAACAACGATCACCAAAGGAACTTTATCTTTGAAGTCTTTTGGAAGAGCAACACTCGCTTCAAATTTCTGGTCAGCTTCCATGAAGCTAACGACTGGATTGTAGACCGGTCTTTTATCTTTTTTTAGAGATCCACAAGCGGTTGAGAATAGGGCGAGTAGGACTAAGCCTAGGGCGAATTTCATAAGAACTCCTTTTTAAAAGTGACCCTACTACTGTAGCCAGATTTTACAAATTGTAATGCCTTGAATGTGCGACAAGGGTTCATTTGCCAAGCGTTGAAAGAACCAAAACACTCGGTCATTCTTCGTTATATAAAGCAAGCCTTTCAGCCGATAGGGCAAATACGAGATTGTTGTTCCTCATAGGGCTTTTCTTTTTAGTCTCGTGCAATTCAGAGTTGGCAAAACTCTCGCGGATTAATTTTACCAAAATAAGAATCGAAACAACCAACGCCGGCGCGTTTAACCAGATGATGATTTACGCTTCGAAGTCGGATGGTTCACACGGCTTCGGTCGTTTATTCCCATCACTTCCCATTATTGAAGAAGAAGTTCCTCAAGGGCTTTACAATTTTTACGGGATGACTTTTTCTACTTCTTCTGGGTTAATTTCTGAAAAGTGTTCTAAGGCGACAGCTTTTTTGAGTGGAAATTTAAATCAAGTCACTTTAGATTTTCAGGAAGTAACTTGTGCTGAGTCAGATTTTTTAGGAAGTGATCCGGCTTTAAATACCGGATCTCCTGCTGTTACTTTCTCAACAACAAGTTTAGAGTTTTGCGATTCAGTTCAAGGCATTACCACCGGAGCTGATCGCTGCACAGATAATTTAGCTGATGAATTTCGAGTGGAAAAACGTGGTTCGGCGATGAGTGCCAAAGTGTCTCTCATGGCTTTTGAGAAAGCGGGCGGAAAAACTGTCACAGGTACCAGCTTGGATGGTGGCTGTTTGAACGTTAGTCCAACAGATCTGCGAGGTTTATCCCCAACGAACGTGTCCAATTTTCTACCCGCCGGTGATGGAGCAACGACTCCGTTTCTTACGCGTTTTGAAATTTATGCAAACAGTACAAATTGCACGATCGATACTCCCTATGTGCTTGATCTACAGAATGGTCTCGCTGTCAATAATGGACGAGCAAAGCAAATCGTCATTCCAGGTTCACCAGGTTCACCAGCAACAAGAAAAATTTTCATCAAGATGAGTGGTAATGAAATTTGTCAGGGCGATAATCTAACGGCCGACTTTGCAGGTGGTACTGGTTTAGCTAAGTCACCAAAACTTATTTGCAATGAATCTCAACTCTACAATATTTTTCCTGCAATGAGTACAATCGCTGCGTATACCGCGAATGCAAATTTTAGCTATAAACTTTTAAGAGATATCGATTTATCAGATAATCCTGTTATTGGTGGAACCTCCAATCCGCCTTGGAAT
Source organism: Bacteriovoracaceae bacterium (assembly GCA_040399915.1). Taxonomy (GTDB): domain Bacteria; phylum Bdellovibrionota; class Bacteriovoracia; order Bacteriovoracales; family Bacteriovoracaceae; genus Peredibacter. The sequence goes on along the minus strand of JBBARE010000004.1, from coordinate 308,805 downwards.
CCGCCTTGGGCGTCTTGCGTCCTTGCAGGTTTAAATTTTATGCCTATCGGTACTATATGGGATGGATCTGCGTGTAGTAATGCAACTTCAGCTGGAATTCATTTTTTTGGAAATAATAAAACGATTAAAGGGATGAGGATTATTAAATCGACTAACTTTTCTGCTCTCTATCTCATGACAGATCAGGCTAGCGGTCAGGATTCTTATTTTCAAAATCTCAACATCGCAGATTCAACTTTTATTGCCGGTTCATATGCAGGTTCATTAGTCGCTCATAGTACCAGATCGAGTTTTGAAAATATTACTCTTGATAATGTTTATGTAACAAGTACTACTGGATCTTATACAGGCGGTTTGATTGGTGAATCTTTCGGAACACCGATTAATAATGTTCATGGAACAGACTTGACCGTTATAGGACTTAACTACGTTGGCGGCCTTGCTGGGCAAACTCACAGGGCCTATAGTAACTCCACGATGACAAATATTTTTGATAGCTCTATCAGAGGAACCATCACTGGGAATTCTCACGTCGGAGGTCTTGTTGGTAATTTGGGACAAGGTTCCGTCGTCGTGGGACAAGTTTCCACAAATTTCTACCAGTCCTATGTTAAGCGATCAAGTTTTGTTGGAGACATCACAGCTAATACCAACATAGGTGGAATCGCTGGTCAGGCCTATACCACTCGCATAGTGAATTCGTATGCTAGGACAAATTTCTCTTCACCCGCAACTACTAGCGTGCACCTTGGAGGCTTAGTGGGCTATATGAAAAATAAGCTTACTTTAACTATAGGCGGAATTGCATTTGATAGCGGAATTTATAGTTCATATACCATGCTTAGTCTGGATTCATGTGGTGCTGCTGGCGAACCTGCTTGTCCTAGTTCTATGGGAACTGTTATCGGGAGTACGGATTCACAATTTGGCGCATCAGATTTTGAGACCGTGGCTTACCCGTTAAGTGATTTTCTATCAACAGCAACTACCGCCGCTTACGGGTCAAGTCAGGACGATACATCATTCATGTCTGCGACTCCTGGATGGTCTGTCAGTATCATGAACTTTTTTCCAAATTCCGTTTGGAATTTTTCAGACACTGCTTACCCATCACTTATAGGCGAACCCAATCCCTAAAAGGTGTCACGTGCCTTTTTGCCTTGAGACTTTGATTGTTAGTCAATCCCACCAATAAACTTAACACTCGTACTTTTATAATAAGCTCCACTCGGATAGGCCGAAAAACTCGGAATATCTAGATCAAATTTATAATCTGGTGTCTTCATTTTCCGAATGACATGGGCAAGCTTCTCAAACGCTTTCTCATCATCTCTGACCACATTTACTGTGAAGTAAGAATCTTTAGTGCCGTCTTTTGTCTGCATCTTTATTTCAAAACTATCTTTTTTATATTTCACATCCAGGACTTTCACGTCTTCAACTTTTGCTGCCTGAGCAGGACCGATAGCGAGGCTTAGGAATAGTATTGTTGTAAGAGTTTTCATGGACGTTCCTATTGTACAGTTGTTTGAATCGTTGTTTTTTTCGATTTTCCAGGAAGTGGAATATCCTTCAAAATGTTTCGATCTGATTCGTTTCCACTGGGCTTAGGTGGTTTCTGAGTTCTAAGGGCCAGTTCCAATTCGACAGCTTCGGCGTCATCGACTTCGCGGAATTTACAATTTTCACAAGTGGGTGTGAATTTGTAGAGGTCATCGTAGGGATAGATAAATTGCGAGTAGTTAAAGTCGGCGATGCCTTTGCTGAAGGCTACGACATTGTAATTATTTTTTAAAGACCCTGAGATACTTCGCTCGACGCAGGCACCACCATTGGCACCAGTAATGATAAGGTTTCCAATTTCTTTGCTGCGAAGGTAGTCGGAGAGCTCGGATTTTTTATTATTATAATCATCAAGCATTCCGTCGGTGCTTTTAGTGATGATTTTGATGTTGTCATAACCGTCAGCGGCGTCTTTGAGTTTTGAGTTGGTATCACCAAGAGATTCATATTCGATGAAGACGATGGGGATTTTTAATTTTTTTGCCATTTCAATCATCTTGATTTGATTATTGATGATATCGTTTACTTTTTGGATGTTCTCTTGATCTTTATCATTCCCACCGCGTTCGACAAAGAAAGGTTGCATATCGATGATGATCAGGGCGTAATTGTCTCCGACTCGCGAGCTCTCTTGAGAGAAAGCCCTTAGTGAGATGAAGAGTAAAAGTAAGAGCAGTTTCACGAGAAACTCCGGACATTATTTTAGTTTAAGTCTAATTTCTTCCGCATATTCTCTCGTTCCAAATCCTGCTCTTTTTTCTGGGGATTTCTCTACCCAAGCGATGAGGAGTTCTTCGATTTTTCCGACTTTGCATGAGTTGGTAATGCATTTTTTTAAAGCAGAATTCGTGGCGGCTATCACTTCGGTTTCAAAAGATTTTAATTCGTCAGTGAAGGGTTTTTTCATGAGATTCACGGCACTGCCAGATGTCGGAATTTTGATGCCCGATTCTTTGAGAGCGCTCAGCATTTTTTGACCACAATTAGTGTTGATGTCTTTTTGGTCGTAGTCATCGTAGATGTATTGGCCAAGGTAGCCCGAGCTGAATGACTTATCTTTTGACTCGTAGGCAAAAACTTTTTTACCGGTTGTGGTTTCGAATTGTTCTACATTGGAGACTGTGCTTAAGCAGCTCTTAAGCCAAACCGAACTTGGGATGGATTCAAGTTTATTGGATAACGCCTTCATTCGGTCCGGGATACTGGCCGCAACAACCCGATTAACAGAAGGGGCGAGTGGCGCTGGGACGTTTAATCCTTGTAAAGCTTCAGAGAGGACACAATCAGAAGTGAAGTCGTTTTGCTCTTCGCATTTTGCGATCTGTGGTTTGATGTCAACTTTCACGGATTGATCTAGCACAGTGGCCAGAATGCTGGATGTCTTTGAGCAAATTTTTTCATAAGACTGACCGATGGTCTGATCACCACCGTAAGTGCAATAGTTATCTTCAGTTTGAAGAGCGGTGCTCAATTCCTGAAGGCGATCTTTTTTATAATCTTTGAAGCACGAGTTCTCCTGCAACCTACTCGCTGCAGTTCCGCAGTAAAAAGTTTTTTTCGAACAAAAGTAACCATTTTTGTGCCAATACATGTCTTGCGCACATTCATTTAGTTTTTCAGCACATCCTGTTTCGTCTGCAATCAGGTCATTAAGCTTTGGCCACTGCTTGGCCTTATTTACGTTCCAGGGAGCATCTATGAATTCTTTATTATTAAAAAGATTCGCTTTGATGAAGGCGTATTTTTTGGGAGCTTTTTCTTTAAGTTTTTCTGGGTGAAGAACATAATTCATACATGATTCGGCATAGTCTTCAGCGGGTTCGGTTTTTGCGTAACTACTGACAAATTCCGCCGTTTCAAGCGGAACCCAGGAAGATTCACCTTTGGGACTTGTGACTTCTTTCCAGCCGGAGAGTTTTTTAAACGCCGAATTTTTTTGTTCACTCATCATCGTTCCAAAACCAGTGGCATAAATACCTTTGTAATCGTGGTGGTGACAAAGCTCGTGCATAGTGGCTTCTTGCGGCCATGATGAAACGTCTCGTGGATCTTTGCCGGTGGTTAAACCTTCAAGACCGGTATCATAAATAACAAGTTCTGCTTTTTCTATTCCCCAGGCAGGTGAGGCGAAGGCGCCCGTATTTACGCTGTGGCCGTGAAGACGAAGCGAATCTCCCATACGGGTAATTTCTGTGATCTTAGGAAGGTTACGAAGTTCTGGCGGAAGTTTTGAAACAACGGCATCGATCTCGCGAATTTCTTGCGCTGACCATATTTGATCAGCTAATTTTTGATTGATCGTTTGATCGAGAATCATTTTATAACCGGCCTTGGCGTTAATATTAAAGACCTGCATTGCCGCTTCTTTTGAGTCAAAAAGTTTTTCAAAGGCACAAATGATCGTTGCACAATCTTTAGCAGCAGCTGCCCAGCCCTTGGGAGGCCTTGGCCCCAGCATGTCAGAGGCGAGTTTTAATTCTTTATCCGAACCAGAGAGTGTGTAACCTTTAACAAGTCTCTTAGTTTGTGGAAGACTTCCAAAGTATTTTTTATATTCATCTTCAGTACGCTTTAAAATATTTTCATCATTTGTCGGACAAACTTTCCCAGGGAGAAGACTCAAAACTTCTTGTCCGAATTGAACGGCCTTAATTTCATCTCGACAATCGAGCTCTGGCTCGTGGGCGAAAAGGGGAGTCGTGAGAAGGGAGAGAACAATAAGTTTTAAAATCATTTTTTATCCGCTGTTGGATTAAAAGAGCCAAATGTGCATTTACGATTAGCGCGTGCACCAGGAATATCCTGAATAAGAATACCGATTATGTTTTTATCGAGATTAATTTCATAGCGACGTTTTGTTTCCATATCAAAGAAAAAAAAGCGTCCGTATTTTGAATGTGATTTTGGTTGCACGAGACAAAAACCTTTCGTCTCATTTTTTAAAAACTTTCCTGGTGGCATTGATGGCAAAATTTCTATGGAAACAGATTTCACAAGATCGCTTTCTTTTTCAATTTCATAGCTAAAAGTTTTTGAACTCGCAGAGAGTTTGATTCCTTGCTCAAGCTTCTCCCCGGGCCTCACGGAAAGGACTTTCAAAAGGTCTTTATCGTCTGCATAGGCCAGACTTGTGGACAGGAGAAGGACAGCTAACAGCTTGAAAATATGCATATGACCCTTCATAAACGTTAGAGTTCATACACCTATCGGAGTAACGGGGGGATTAGTTTAGTAAATTAGTTTGGTTAAGCACTTTAACTTTAATGTCATGATCAATCGACCACTTCCCACTTCCACCATCCTCCAATAGGTGTCACGTGACTTTTCGACAGTAGTCATTTTTTCAATGCACAATTGCAATCATGCAAAAATCTCAAGTGTTACGAAATCGCTACATGGCAGGCAACTTGCTCAACTAAAGTGTAAAAGCCATATTTACATTGTATATACGTAATGGGGGGGTTATGATAGAATTTGAATGGGACGAAGAAAAAGATTGGTCTAATTTTCTGAAACACGGCCTATTCTTCGAAGAAGCTAAGATTATTTGGAGTGATCCATACGCACTGGAATTTTTTGATGAAGATCATTCTATTTCTGAACAAAGATTTTTGAGAATTGGTTTAAACCCAGAAAGAGGAATTTTGATTGTTGTTTTTTGTGAACGCGATAATGAAGTTATAAGGATCATATCTGTTAGAAAAGCCATTTTAGAAGAGAGAAAAGAATATGAAAGACAAATACGATCTATCAAAGCTTAAAAAGCGACCTGGAAAAGTAAAAGTCGATCCAGACTCGAGCAAGACAATGATTTCCATTCGTCTTGATGGCAACGATTTGGGAGATATTAAGCGAGAAGCTACGAGGCTAGGGATTCCTTATCAAACTTTGATAAGTAGCATTCTCCATCGCTTCATTTCAGGTGAGCTGATTGATAAAAAATAGGCCAAAAAAATCAGCGAATGATTTAGTGCTTGTGCTCGTGTTCTGGAGCGGCCTTCATCATTTGCATCGTTTTTGGATTGTACCAACAAGCAGGCCGCTTCCATCCCCACACGCCGTGAAGAACAGTTAAGAGGCGACACTCATCAGGTGGATAGCTGTTATTGATACCTTCGTAGAATGTGAGGTAGCCGCGCTCCCAGATCAGGCGACCTTGAGCGAAGGCAACGGCTTCGCCTTTAGCGATTTCTTCTGCAGCAGATATGGCGCGACTGAGAGATAGTCCACGAACTTCCATCAAATATTTCATGATACATGAACCAGCGAAATAATCAGATTCGCCCTCAACTGCTAAACCAGAAAGGGTTGTAACCAAACGCTCGCCGAAGAGGTGACCCATTTCATGGCACATAGTTGCGAGGGCCTCATCATCATTCATTTGTCTCAGAGCTTCAGTCGTTATAGTAAGCGCCGGCCCCCCTAAACGTGCTGACGCCGAAGCGTTCATCGTTGATGAAGTTTGCACCGTGAACTTGATTTCTTTACCGTATTTTACCATCGAGATGGGGCGGTAGATTGCGAGGAGTTCATTAATCGTTTCAAGCTCATCATTGGCTCGCGCCATAGAAGGAGAAAGTATCAATGCGAGTAGGCTTAAAAGAGTGAATTTTTTCATGGCAGGATATTTGTCAATTTTTCTAAACGTGTCGAGGAAATTTTTTAAAATGTCATTTAATGTAAAATGTTGATTCGGAAGCTGATCGCTTCAACGAGTCGCACAATTGAGGGAACATTCATTTTACAAAAGCTCCGAGTCCAACTGACCTTTTGGTTAGCAGGAATAATCACAAAGGAGTCCAGCATGAAACAAGTAGATGAATTAATTCGCGGAGAAATCTCGGCAGTGGAAAGTATTAATGCCGTCATGGGAAAAATTAAAGACCAAAGGGAGAAAACGGCCCTTCAGCAAATGCTGCAGGATCACGTCCGTGCCGTGGAAAGTTTAAAGCGTTTCGCTGAGCCCGAGTTTGTGGGTAAAGCAGAAACCTCCGGCCCTTGGGGCGCGTTTACCAAAGCTTTTGCAGGCGGATCTTCTTTTTTCGGTAATAAGGCAGCCCTTGCTGCGCTTAAAATCGGGGAGCAGCACGGCTGTAATGAGTATCAGGAAGCTGTGAAAGATGATTCGATCAATCCAGATGTAAGAACGCTCATTCAAACGGAACTTCTTCCTAATCAGCAGAAGCACCTAGAGACGATTAATCAGTACATGCATTAAAAAAACGGCGAAAAGGTTTTTAATCTTTTCGCCGTTCTATAAATTAAATTTTTTAAAGACTATTGCTGCTCAGAACCTTTAAGAACTTTTTCTATGAGTTTTTCTTTTGGCCCATCTTCTTTACCAACCGAGTTTTGTGAAACTTCCGGAGAACATTCTCCAACTGATCCACCATTTTAAGTTTGTTGAGGCTCTTGCGATAGATCAGGTTTTCCCGTTCAGTCAATTTCCCTTCTGCTTGGCAGATGAGTTCCTGGATAGAAGCATCGCTAGCAAAAGCTGTTGCTCCAAGGCTTAGAGAAAGAACGACTAAAAGAGCCTTAATGTGTTTTTTAATAGTGTTCTTGTAGGCTAATAAACCTAAAATTAGTGCTCTATTTTATTTTATCGGCCTTAAGCGCCGCCTCTGTTTCCTGCGCCCCTCCGATTAATTTGCCATTCACAAAAACCTGGGGATAAGTCGGCCAGCCACTCCAGATTTTGATCGCAAGCCTTTGTTTCCAGCCTGCAAAGTAAGAGCCGTACTCTAGATACTTGTAGTCAACTCCTGCCGCCCTTAAGGCTTTCCGCGCTTTTGCGACGACTGGATTTTGTTTCATCCCAACCACTACGACTTTATTAATCTTGATCGCAGCCTCAACTTCTTTAACCGTAGCTTCATGAAACGTTGTGATCGCTTTAAGTGCTTCTGATTCAACATTTTCTGATGCTAATACTGAACGTGTCATACGATCTCCTTAGAGTTATTAAATTGGCGCTCGATTAATTTGTGATAAAGCCCGTCTTCTTGTTTATATAAATCATGATGTGTTCCAGCTTGAACGACTTGCCCGTCCTGTAGGACTAAGATTTTATCCGCACGTTTTACTGTGGAAAGGCGATGAGCGATTATCAATGTCGCGCGTTTGCCGATCTGATCCTCTAAGGCCTTTTGCACAAGATGCTCTGATTCTGCATCGAGGGAACTTGTTGCTTCATCTAAGATAAGGATACGTGGATTTTTAAGAAGTGCCCTGGCAATAGCAACCCGCTGCTTTTGTCCTCCAGAGAGCTGAACTCCTCTTTCTCCCACCAGCGTATTGTAACCGTCCGGAAAACTTGTAATAAAATCATGAGCAAAAGCTTTAATCGTCGCTTCTTTTACTTCATCAAGAGTTGCATCTGGTTTACCGTAACGAATATTTTCAAAAAGAGATTCTGAAACGAGAACAGGTTCCTGTGAAACAAGACCGATGGATTCACGCAGCCCTTTAAGTGAATAATTTTTGCTATCTTCTCCGTCAAAAAAGATCGTGCCACTTTCTGCTTCGTAAAACCGCATGAGAAGTTGCACGAGTGTGGATTTTTCCGCTCCTGATGGTCCAACGACCGCCACTGTTTCATGCGGATCAATAGTAAAGCTTACTGATTTTAAAATAGGAAACTGTCGGCGAGCAGGATAAGAAAATGATACATTTTTGAATTCGATTTTCCCGTGCTGGATTTTGTCTATCCCTGCGGTTAAATCCTCTGTTGGCTTTTCCAGTAACTCAAAAATTCTGCCACTTGCTCCATAGGCTGACATGAAGTCAGTCCACAAACTTCCAAGCATACCAACTGAAAAAGCGACTGTAATAACATACAATAAAAAAGAGGTCAGAGTTCCGACGCTCATTTCTCCATCGATGACTAATTTACCGCCATACCAAACAATAAAAACGACTGCTGATAACCCAACTAAGGAAACGAGATTTGTAAAACGCGCAATCTCACCTATTTTTTCTTTGGAAAGAAGAAATGAGGAATCGAGCCTTGACTGATAGCGCCCTTTTTCAAATTCTTCCTGAGCAAATGATTTAACGGTCCGCACTCCAGCGATCCCTTCTTCCGCAACTCCTGATGAGGCGGCAAGAGCGTCTTGCGAACGCTTCGATATGGTTTTTACTTTTTTCCCAAATCTCGCTGCTAGAAAACCCAGAGGTGGAATAATAATCAGGATAAAGATTGTAAGCTTCGCTGATGTGAAGAAGAGCATCGTAAGACCACCCAGCGCCTGCACAAGTGCCCTGACGAGCATGGAAATATTCACACTCAGGGCATTCTGCAAAACAGCTGTATCAGATCCCAGGCGTCCTAAAAGTTCACCGGTTTTTTGCTGATCAAAAAAAGTAATATCCTGACCCAGGATTTGGCCGAATAATTTTTCTCGTAATCGCTTCACTGTTTTTTCACCTGCAAGAGTGAAAAAATAATACCTAAGGGCAGAAGTCACTGACTGGATAGCAAAAACTCCAAGTGCCATCAGCGCTGCAAAATTCAGCTGCGATTGATCTTTTCCAGCGATGGCTTCATCAATGATGCGTTTAATGGTGTGAGGATAAACCAGGAGTGCAGCAGAACTAAGACCAAGGAACAGTAGACCCCATCCGAGAAGAGGCCATTCCTTTCGACTTAACTTTAATAACTTTGTGAATGTTTCCATCTGAGCAGTGTAAAGTTTCTCAGATGGAATAGCTAGTTAGTCTAATTTTTCACGGAACGCATAAATAATATTTTGCAGGTCGCCCTTTTTTTTGGCGGCTTTTTTGGTGTATGTCCGCTTCAGCGCCTTACTTTCTTTTAAGTATTTAATTTGCTGCCTGAAGACAACTTCCATCTGTGTCCAGGTATCGATTTGGTTCATGAATTCTACGCCCATTTCTTCACCATGGGTGAAGCGTGCCTGATCAAGCTCTACATGACCAAAAATAACTTTAAAATCGTCTGAATCACTTTTCATGATCATCCTTAAAGTTCTGGGTAAATTTTAGTAAGGGTACAATGATCTGAGATCGAGGGAGAGAACTTCTAAAGCGTATCAAGTTTTAAGACTTCAATCACGAAGAATTAATTAACTGACTATGGGATGACAGAACCGCTTGAAGGCTTTGAAATTTCAGAATCCTTAATAGAGCTCTTAATGACTCAACCGGCAAAACCTGCCACAATGGATTTTGAGTATTATTCTATCTGAGCGAGAAGCTTTTTATATTCAGTCATGAAGTCCGTAGATTCAGATGATTCATCATCCTGACCCGTGCCTTTTTTTAACCCTCGTTCTATAACTTCCACAAGTCCCTCGAGAAGTGGTTTATTTAAGAATTCAAAAGCTCCATACTTCACTGCTTCTAGCATCAGCTCGTGGCTACCGTGCCCGGTATAGAAAATAAAAGGTTTTTCGAATTTATCATGTCGAAGTTTTCTAATAAGCTCAACTCCATTCATGATCGGCATGTTGATATCGCATAAAACGCAATGGATATCATTCGATTGAATGATGCTAAAGGCATCCTGACCATTTTCTGCTGTGAAAATTTTGTCCGCTGATTTTCGGAGCGTAAATTGAAGACTTTCGATCAGTAGAGGCTCGTCATCGACTAATAATAAATTTCCTTTTATCATAGGAACTCCTAAGTTTTCGTTTGTGATGTTTTTATATATTTTTCTTCTAATAATTCGTTTTTTTCGTCTGCAAAAGCTTCACCCAATGCTTTCATCACACATGCTCCAGTAAATTCATCAATCGGAGAGTAAATAATCTGGTTAACAAATTTGCGAAGGACCATGAGCTCTTCTTCCGTTAACCCGTGGATAAAGGCCATGTAGTGAAATTTGTCACCTTTCTTTGATAACGGGATAATCGTGGGAACACGAGTCGCGTGAAATTCAATTGGTAGTTTAAAATGCAAGACTGTTAGTATAGGTAACTCATAATTACTGACGAAGGTTATCTCGTGCTCTGTTAAGCTCGTGATCATGCAATTGTCGACCACATCGATGCTTCTGTATTCACTGGCAGCTTTAAAAAATTGATGGGACTGAATATCATTTTCAATTCGTTTTGCCTGAAACTTTTGGATTAAGGAAAGAGCAAGTTCACAATTAAGCTTACCGGGAGACGATACGATTAAAGGATAGTTATATGCTTTTTGCAGGGCTTGACCTTTAGATTTGCAATTGCCCACTATGACAATAGGCTTGTATTCTTGTTCCATTGAAATGGAGAGAAGAAATTCAAGTTTTTTGAGAGTGACCGTTTGTAGTTCGCTGATTTCATCATCGAGATCAAAAAAAATCAAATCAGGTTTTCTTTTCAATATTTCACTGTCAAGGCCTGAGGTATCAGATCCGCAGTTTAAATGAATGCGTGGATCTTCATGCTTATACAGATCATGAATGATGCTCGATTCGTTCGTGTATACTCTGACGTGAATTTTAGGGTGAATTAAAAACTCGTCAGCAGAATTTTCCAGCCAAGTTTCAACAGTCTCTGATTGAATATTTTCTTCTGAATCATCGACCCATGGACCGGCCAGGGGAATGGCCACTAGATAAGCTGCCGATAGGGGGTATTGATTAGATGGTAGGAGTTTTTCTTTTATTTCATATCCGCTACATTTCAAATCAGGGAACATCGTGAGAGATGTTTTTATTTTATCTTTAAGCCCCATCAAGTCAGTTTCAAGAACAAATTCAGTCTTATCCATTTGAGTTAAGGTTGAGCACATACCAATTTCGAGACTCAGATTTATATTTCCTGCCAGAGCAAGAAAAGGGAATTCCAAACTTTTTTTAAATCCAATGTAGTAGCAGTCTCTGAAGAGGGCCTCTGATTCGGCTCCTTTAATAAAACTCAATTGAAAACCAGACGAGAAAATAAGATGGTTTTGCTTTTTTTGGTATTCATTCTTAAAGAGAGCTACAAGTAAAAATGGTTTGTGCTGGTTATTTCTTTTAACAAAGAGTGACTCTTTAATGACTTTTTGAATTTCAATATCAGGCTCAGAAAAATCGATAATAATAATGTCTTGGGGCTGACTGCATAACAGACTGACTAAGGCCCCATCACTGTAAGCACCTTCTTCACAAATGATTGAGCTGGATTTATGTGTGAAGAATGTTCTTATCTCAGCGCTAAATTCATTATCGCTACCGAAGTAAAAAACTTTTCCTTCAATTGGTAAACTACTCATTTAACGAGCCCCATGACCAGCGATTTAATCGCCATGGCGTCATATTTAGCAGTCTGTCCTTTGTCAGGAATGAACTTACGAAGTCCGTCAATAGGAGTCAGATTTTGAGATGTAATTAATGATACAAAATGATCTGCAAGAGAAACAATTTTTGCCAGTGGATAAATTTTAGCGGCGGTTAATTGATTTGGATAACCTTTTCCATTTACTAACTCATGATGCTGATAAACGATTTGTTTAACCTGCTCACTTACCGTTTTAGATTTTGAAAGCATTTCAAAGCCGAAGAGAGGATGCTGCCTGAATAAAGGAAGTAAATTATGTGGTACGTCTTTTTCTTCAAGGTTTCTAAGGTTGGGAGGTAGTTTTAATTTACCAATATCATGAAAGAGACCACCCATAGCAATCGTTTCTGTTGTCTTTTCCGAATGCCAATCTATGTTTTTACATATAATGGTTGAGAAAAAAGAAACCATGAAGAGATGACCATTTCCCTTGTTTTCATTTCCCTGCATTTCGCGAATGTATTTTGCGAGTTCGCTGTCTTTTTGAACAAGCTGAAACATATTTTGACAAATCTTCATTCCCTCTTCCAGAAGTTGCGGTTTGATTCCCGCTGTGTAGATCTCTTCAATATAAAGCTCAGTTGTTGATTTCAGGTTTTCAACAATAGTTGCAGTTGAGCCGACCTTGCATGTCTCGACCATTTTTTTCGAAAAATCATTCATGAAATTAATGTAAGTCGTTCTATCCTTGGTCTTAAAGTACAAGTGCTCCATTTTTCCATCAGTTATATATTTTTGAATTCTTGTGATATCAAATGAATCACCTTTGCACATAACTTTTACGTATCGACCTTTGCCTAGCTTTATATAATGATCAAAAATGGTTATGTTTCCACCCTGGCAGGTTTCAATTTTTACTTTTGTGAATTCTTCATCTTTGGCGTTAAGGATATTTTCGTCTAAAGGTGGACTGGTATTAAGGGTAATATCTTTCCAACCATCATATCTTTCACCCTGAATATTTTTTAATAAGAAGTCATCAGTGAATGGTTTAACAAGAACTGTGGAGGAGCCAAGTTTCTTCAAGTTGTCATGGGTAATACCGAGTTCTTCAAATCTATTTTTTGATGACACAGTTAACACAACTTTTACAGATGGATGGTTAAGCCTGATGTATTTAAGAACCATTACACCTGAATAGTTTTGAGTATCAAGATCCAAAACAACACAATCAATGCCACCACGATAAACCACGAGCTGACATTCTTTCCCTGAAAGACATGACAAAGCATTTATACCGTTTTTAACAAACATGTCTTTCATTTTGGTAGACAACACTGGATCAGGATCATAAATCAAAACTTTCATTACAAGCTTATCTCCGAGGGAAATTGCATGACAAATGAAGTATTGGCAGAAGAGGTATCTAAATAAAATGCCCCGTTATGTTGCTCCACAATTCCTCTCACAATCGAGAGCCCTAAACCAGTTCCTTTTCCCATACCTTTGGTCGTGAAAAAGGGATTCATGATTTTTTCGCGGATGTTAGAATCGATACCGTTTCCAGAATCTGTAATTTGAATTTTGATGACATTATTGCTTTCGAAACAATCGATCTTAATCCACTTCTCGGGACTTTTTTCTATGGCATCATAAGCATTCCCTAAAAGATTAAGAATGGCCTGTGAAATACCTACCGGTTGGCATCTTAGTGTTAATGACTTTTCTGGAAAGTTTGTAATAATCTTCAGGCCATTATGATTAAACTTCTGGCGACATAACGTAAGAGTGTCTTCAAGAATCTGATGCAATGGTGAGCTGATAAAGTCATCATGACTCCCATCCCTCGCAAAAAATCTCAATCCTTTGACAATTTTATCAATTCTAAGAGTTGTCATTTTGATGTCATCAATGACCTTGGCTTTTCTATCTGGTGCTACTGAAGAATCCTCCTCCATCGACTTCAACATCGCTAGATATCCTAATATAATGGCAAGTGGATTATTAATTTCGTGAGCAATAGATCCTGCCATCTCACCAAGGGTTGCCATTTTAGAGGCGAGGATGCACTTTGTTTTTTGCTCTTCCAATTCTTGGTTTCTTACTGCCACAAGCTTTTCAAGAGCATGAATAGCAATTAGTCGTTCTTTCGCCTGAATCGCCCGGGCCAAGATATCAGTAATGTTAGCAACAAACGTTTCATCATTCATTGACCAGTCACGAGTCGCCGAAGTCATTTCACAACATAAAATTCCCACCATCTTTCCACCCACGCGAATAGGTGCATCTAACAATGATTTAATGTTGTAAGGTGCAAAATAAAGATGTTCAAATTCGGTACTTGTTTCGTGCTTTAAAACGTTAGCAATCGGTAGTGTTCGTCCTTGATTCAAAAAACCAAAATAAATGGGAAAATCAAAGGCGTATAGAATATGACCGCAGGAGAACGAACCATCTTTTTTGTCATACAGTTTTGTGGATACGATAGCAGTTTCATCTTCATTAAAAAGCCAGATGCTACATCTATCGACCCCCATAGCTTCTGCTACAGCGAAAGTGATTTCTTTGTAAGATGCTTCAAGCTCCCCATCATCAATTGACTTGAGTCGTGCCAGCCGCAGCAGGGTTTGCCCAACGTGGTATTCGGGAAGTTTTAAAGCAGGAGTCATGGTCTTCCTTCTAGAAATTGAGTCTATGTCGTTATCGTAAATAGTAAGGCGACTCTTGAGCGAGCTTTTTAAAATGCATCTAACAGTCTTGAAAATTCAATGATTCTAACACTCTAGCCTTAACTTGTTAAAACTTCGCTAATAGAGAATTCCATTATAAAACGCTTCTTAATATTTCTAAAACCTCCTGGTTTGGTCCATTATTCAATGACGAATAAATCGAAAAAAGTTAGCGTTTTAGGATGAAAACACTAATGTCTTTTTTTGCTCTGCTTTATTCTTTAAATCTTTTGGCCGAGTCATGAGCGGCCATGAAGTTATTGGGCCCATCATCATCTTCTCAGTTCTAAGAAAGTAAATTATGACTAAATATTTTATTCTTTTTTTCACTCTTTCTTGTGCAGCACCCGTCACGAAATATAACCGGAAAGCATGGAAGTATCCTGTCGACTCAGACAAAAACTGCATCAACACTCGAAGTGAAATACTAAAATCTCGGTCTACAACGTCTGTTACCTTTAACAAGAAAGGCTGCACAGTTGTTGCTGGTAAATGGGATGATTATTATTATCCAGAGACTCATACGATTGCTAAAAAAGTAGATATTGATCACCTCGTCCCATTAAAGAATGCGCATGAAACTGGAGGATACAGGTGGACTAAAAAGAGACGTGAAACTTTTGCCAATGACCCTGAAAACCTTGTCGTGACAAACTTACGCTACAATCGAAAAAAGGGTGCGAAGGGAATTGATGGCTGGCTTCCTGTTCACAGAGACTATGCCTGTAAATATATCAAAGACTGGGTCAAAATAAAAAAGAAGTATAATCTCGAGATGACAAGCAAAGAGCAAATGACTCTTAACTCTAGTGGCTGCCAAAACAATGCTTCTTTATGACTTCAAATCGACTTTCATGATTTATTTTGCAAAAAAAGATCATGAAACTCCGGGGATGAATTGTAAGTAAAATCCGAACTCATCCCCGAAAGATAGAATTTTTATTGTTTCGGTGCAACCTTAGAGGGAGCGGGTTTTACGGCCTCTTTTACTTCAGATGCCGGTTGACGCTTATCCTGATAAACGGCTTCTTCTTTCACTGGGTAGTTCATGTTAGTCCCACTATGATAGGCAAATGCACAATTTGAAAAAATGATGGCGCAAATAAAAAAAATCTTCATAAAAGCTCCTTTTTTTCGGTCAAATTCCTATCGGATTAAAAACTTAAAAAAAATAAAAATATTTTCTCAAGGTTGCTGACGGTAGAGCTGCGCCCAAGCAATCTTCATTCCTTAAGGGCGTTTGCCAAAAAGTTGTGCCACCACGGCGACTCCCATTCCTTCGGCCCCCTTGGCGGGCGTCTTGGCCCCAATGGCTAATGTGAATTGACCCACCGCAAATCCTTGAAACCCTGACGACCGTTGGGTACTGTGGACTGACTAAAAAGTGAGGATTCTATGAAATTATTGGAAGGCAAAAAAGCTCTCATCCTGGGTCTCGCCAACGACCGCTCAATTGCTTGGGGAATTACCAAAGCCTTCAAAGAGCAGGGAGCTTCAATCGCTCTTTCTTATATGAACGACGCCATTAAAAAACGCGTTGAACCACTAGCTGCTGAAATTGGTGCAGACTTTGTATTTGAAATGGATGTGACCAATGATGCTCACTATCCTTCTATGCGTGCAGCAGTTGAAAAAAACTGGGGCAAGTTTGATATCATTGTCCACTCTCTCGCTTTCGCTGATAAAGAAGATCTTTCGCGTGAGTTCATGCACACAAGCCGCAAAGGTTTCGCTATGGCATGCGATATTTCAGCGTTCTCACTTGTTGGTGTTACTGATGCTCTCCAAGACATCATGAATGATAACGGCTCGATTATCAGCATGACTTATTACGGCTCACAAAAAGTGATTAAAAATTACAACGTCATGGGTGTGGCCAAAGCAGCTCTTGAAGCTTCAACTCGATACCTCGCTTACGATCTTGGTCCTCGTGGAATCAAAGTGAATTGTATTTCGGCAGGGCCGATTAAAACGCTCGCTGCCTCGGGTATCTCTGGTTTTAGAGGACTGCTTAATCAGGTAGAAGAAATTGCACCGATGAAGAAAAACGTGACTCCTGAAGATTGTGGAGGAGCCGCTGTTTATTTAGCCTCATCTCTTTCTGGCGGCGTAACGGGACAAATTATTTACGTTGATTCAGGATTAAATATTCTCGGCGGATTCTAGTGTTCACAAAAGAGCATTTAGAAAAAATGGCAGAAGGTATTGAGCTTTTTAATGAGCAAAAATACTGGGAATGCCACGAAGCGCTTGAAGATTTGTGGATGGAAGACAGGCAAGATCCAACCCGCAATATTTACTGGGCGGTCATTCAAGTGGCCGCCGCTTGTATTCACTATCGTGACCAAAATCTTATCGGTGCCCGTGGCATGATCTTTAAATCCAAAGAAAAATTTAAGCGCTGCCGGGATCTTCATATCCTGAGTGATCTTGCTTTCAAATATCTTGATTGGGACGAGTTCGAGCGGTTGGCACTTGCGGTTCCTGAAGGGGATCAATCCAGCCTTGAAGATTTTAAAGAACTTTTTGATTTTAGATTTAAGCATTATCTAAAAGCTGAGTTATAATTTTAGGATGAATGGAGTCTTTAAAGCTTTCCCCGTAGCACTCAAAATGATCTTTACAGATCCAGTCAATTTCGTGCTTTCAATTTTTCCTACTATCGTTGCTCTTGCGATGTATATGCTGACGATCACTTACACCTATAAAAATTCTGATCGCCTAGTATCAATGTTTCGTGGCTACATCTACATTACTGATCAAGCAACTTGGCTCGCAAAGATTTTAACAGCTATCCTGATTATCTTTTTATTTTTTCTTATGAGTTGGACTTTTGTCGTGGTCGTAGGAATTATTGCAGCACCTTTTAATTCACTCCTTAGCTCTAGAATTGAAACGAAACTTGTTCAGCAAATTTACATGGACGAAGATCAAAAAAAAGCGATTCAGCAAGTTAAGACCAACATGATTCAGACTTTTAAAAATGAAGCAAAAAAACTTATTTTTATTGTGCTCGTTGCTCTGATGGCGTTCCTCCTCAATCTATTCCCTATGTTTTATCCCATTGGGATCTTCCTCGTGGCGACTCTTCTGGCAGTACAGTTTGTGGATTATTCATGGTCACGTCAAAATATGCATTTTGGTGAGTGTATGAAAGATGTATTAGTTAACATTATCCCTTACTCAATGGGTGGCTTTATCTTTCTCATGATGGTCGCCATCCCGATTGTTAATGCCTTTGTTCCTGCTTTGGCGACGAGCTACTTCACCGTCTTATGGCTTCATCGTCAGAAAAAAATCTCTCTGTAGTCTTAATGGCCGATGGTCTGAGTCTGACAGTGTTTTAAACAATCTGTTATGTTAAAAACAGGTGCGAGTAGGCCAGAAATCTTCGATAATATTCCCATGGAGAGTACCCCTGAATCAGTTAAATGCATTGCAATCAAATTGCCGTGGGATCTACAGGATAGAATCCTGACGTTTCCTTTTTTACATGCGATTAGCGAAGTTTATACTAAAGCGGAAATCCATTTCATTACTCCCAAAAAAGAAATCCAAGTTTTAAATCTCCTGCCTTTTAAAGCTTTCTATCATGAGTTTGATGAGGATGAGATTTCGAGCTTCTTAGATGCTTATCGTTATGCTGCAAATGCTAAAATTTACAATGCTGATATTTTTATCTCCCTTACAAACTCTTTTGCTGACGCCTGTTTGGGTCTGGGACTACGTGCAAAAAAGCGCGTTGGTTTTTCTGATAACTGGAAATCCTTAGTTCTCACGCATAAAGTTTCAAGACCTGTAGGTCATCACGTAGTTGAAGACTATCTTATGTTATTTGAAGTTATTGTGGGACATGCCGTAAGTAAAAAACTAAAAGTCGTATCTCGGGATCTTCAAAAAATGTGGGATGATGAAACTCCCTACATAGCCATTAATCTGGCTCCACTGCGTGATCTTACGATCGAGCAGGAATGGATTGATCTTTGCCACTTTTTTGAAGGTCAAAAAATTGTTTTTTTCTCCTCTGAAGAACAGGTAAAAATCCAGATGGTAGTTGAGCCATTTCTAGAATTATTACCTAAGAAAAATACCTATGTTAACTTTACCTACCATGACTACATTGAGCTCGGTCGAATGCTTGCCTTTGCACGCGGAACAATCACTTATGCAGGGCCTGGCGGAGCTCTCTCTGCTTATGTTGGCACTAGCACACTGGCCTTGTATGAGAGCGAGGATCCATCCAAAACTGGCCCATTTTATTTCTTATCTGATGTAGCGGTGATTGGGGTCAATAATCCAACGATGGTTAATTCAACCTCCGATACTAAAGTCATGAAAGACCGCAAGACGTTTAATATGTCAGAGGTTTTTGCGAAAGCTTCTGAATTTTTTAAACTTTAATTAAAGTGGTTTTGGTTCACTGAAACGCTTATCTTTGGTGAAGATAAAGTTAACGTTGCGACCAGAATCGCGAGTGGCAACGAAGTAACCTAGGTTGGTATAAATAAAACACGTATTCGATTGAGGGATATCAGCGATTGTGGATGTGCAAACTGGCTCGATCTTGATGATCATTTCGTTTGTTTTACAAAGCAATTTTGAGTTAGCGAGAAAAGTCACCGCGGTTTTGGCAGACTCCGCATCCAGACCCTCTCTAGCATCGGTCCATTCTTCTTTTACAATCTGGTGAAGGCCTGAGTACCTGTTGAAAGGAAGAAGCTTATCCAGGCAAGTCATCTCCTGAGCAAATGCTGTCAGATTGAGAGTGAACGCAATGATGAGGATGAATGCTTTCTTCATATTTTTACCTTTTAAAAAGTTTAACACGAAGAAAGAGAGAGGCGAGTGAGCAATTTATGCTTTAACTCGCCTCGTTAAGTGTTACTGAAAGCTCTCGAGAATTTGATTAAGAGAGTAGAGTTTATCCTGGAAAAGCTTCGCTTTTTCCTGAACCTCGGTCCGCACTTCTTCAGGTGCATTGGCCATGAAGTTCTGATTATTGAGTTTACTCTCAACCTTTTTGTACTCGCCCTGAGTTTTCTCAAGGTCCTTCTTGATACGATTCACCTGCTCATTAATATCGATGATGCCTTCAAGCGGGATAAAAATTTCGGTATGAACCGTCGCTAGAGAAGCTGACTTTTTTGGTCTCTCTTGATGCTTGTTTCGAATCGTGCCTGACTTCACGTTCGCCAGATCTTTTAAGAAGTGGCGCGATTCATACATAAACTTCGCAAGTTTTTTATCTTCAGTGAAAAGCTTCACATCAATTTCATCTTTCGGTTTCATATTCACCGACGAGCGAATGTTTCGGATCCCAGAAGTGACATCGATGAACTTAGTCATCATCTCGAGGACTTCATCATTTTGAAGTGCCTCATCAAATTCCACATATTCCTCAACAGCAAGAAGACGCTTTTGATCGCTTTCAAGATGAGACCAAATTTCTTCAGTTATAAAAGGAATGATCGGGTGGAGAAGATTTACAATTTTTCTAAAACAATACTTAAGCATTGTTGCGCGGATAATTTTGGCTTTTTCATCTTCTCCGTTGAGAATGTTTTTCGAAAGCTCGATGTACCATGAACAAAACTTATCATACACAAAAGCATAAATCGCTGCACTTGCATCATCAAAACGATAAACATCAAAAGCTTCGTTCATTGTTTTTGCGACAGTATTTAATTCAGCTAAAATCCATTTATCGTGCAAATGCCATTCTGATTTTACAGGAAGCTCGTTTTGCGCCTTATCGAGATAAGGAGAAATAAAGCGGAAGGCGTTCCATAACTTGTTTACAAAATTTCGGTAGCCCTCAATTCTTTCTGGATCAAGATTTAAATCCCTGTTGTAACCTGACCCAGCTGCAAGTGTGAATCTCATGGCATCAGCGCCATATTGACCGACCATATCGAGTGGATCAATCCCATTACCAAGAGACTTACTCATCTTGCGACCTTGTTTGTCGCGTACAATGGCGTGAATATAAGTGTGTTTAAAAGGCGCATGACCTGTCACTTTCTGACCCATCATCATCATACGAGCAACCCAGAAGAAAATAATATCAAAGCCAGTGATAAGAACTGAGTTTGGATAAAATTTATCAAAACCTTTCTCTTTCATCGCTTCTTTGTCCGGCCAGCCAAGAGTCGATAATGGCCATAACCCTGATGAGAACCACGTATCAAGAACGTCCGGATCCTGATGAATATTGGTATCCTTACACTCAACGCACTCAGAAGGATTCGTTTCTGCTGCCCACTTAGCGTCGCATTTTTTACAATAGAAAACCGGAATCTGATGGCCCCACCAAAGTTGGCGAGAAATACACCAGTCTTTTGGATTTTTTAACCAGGCAAAATAAGTATTCTCCCATCCTTTTGGATAGAAAGTCATCTCGCCCTCTTCAACCGCGCGAACAGATTCTTCCGCCATGGCAGTGGTATTTAAGAACCACTGTTTTGAAATCATAGGCTCGATAATTTCATCAGAGCGCTGACCGTGACCAATTTGGTAAATGTGTTCTTTCTTATCGAGGAGAAGTCCAAGCTCATTTAAAATGCGCTCAACTTCTTCGCGCGCGTCTTTTGGCTTCATTCCTTCAATCTCAGGGGCGTTCTTATTAAATGTGCCGTCTTTATTGAGGATATTGATAATTTCAAGACCAGCACGTTTGCCGATTTCAAAGTCATTGAAGTCGTGACCAGGCGTCACCTTGAGACAACCAGTTCCTTTTTCAATATCAACATGTTCATCACCAATAATAGGTACTTCTCGATTACTGATAGGAATGATGGCTGTTTTACCGATCAAATCTTTAAAACGTTCATCGTTTGGATTAACGGCAACAGCTGTATCTCCAAAAATAGTTTCTGGGCGAGTTGTTGCGATGACTAATTCGATAGTCGGATCTTCTTTCACTTTGTATTTTAAGTGATAGAAAAATCCTTTCACTTCTTTGTGCTCAACTTCAGCATCTGAAATTGCCGATTGCAAGACCGGGTCCCAATTTACAATATAATCTGACTGATAAATAAGACCTTCGTTAAAGAGCATAACAAAGAATTTATTAACGGCCATATTTGGAATCTTATCTAGCGTGAAACATGAGTAGTCCCAATCACAGGAAACTCCCATTTTCTGCTGCTGATTAACAATCTCTGATCCGTATTGTTCTTTCCATTCCCAGATCCGGCGCATGAATTCTTCGCGTCCAAGATCGTGACGATTTTTCTTTTCTGTTTTCCAGATGAGTTTTTCAACAACAGCTTGAGTCGAAATACCCGCGTGATCGGTACCAGGAATCCAAAGAGTCTCAAAACCCTTCATCCTTTTAAAACGAACAAGAGCATCCTGAGTCGTTGCATCCAGAGCATGACCCATATGAAGCTTGCCGGTGACATTTGGAGGTGGCATGAGAACAGTGAACGTTTGTTTTTGTTTACCGGGACGTGGCTTAAAGCATTTATTTTGAAGCCATTTAGCATACCACTTATCTTCGGCAGCCTTCGGATCGAAAGTTTTTGGAAGGTTATTTTCAATTTCCATTTATATATTCCCTGCTAATAAATCCTGTAATGTGACGGTTACTTCTGTTCTTTTAAGAACATCTTTTATTTTTATGTCGGTCTCGCCGACAATGACTACAAAACTAAAATTTTTCTTTTCACTATAAGTAAAAATCTTTTTTGTTTTCGAGTCCCCAAAGAAAAGCTCAACTTTTTTATTTTTATTTCTTAAAGCTTCTGCAATCTGACCAGCCGCTTTCTCGCCTTCAGGGTTAGTATAAGCAACAAAATAATCCAGATCGACTTTTGAAAAATCTGGCATGAGCTTATGTGCTTCTAGAAAATCTTTTAGGGGAACCTCACCAAGCCCAATCCCTACGCCTTCGAGCGGAGACTCATTAAATATCTGAAGAAGATTTGCGTATGATCCACCACCAGCAATCGCTCGGCGATTTTCCGGATGTTTATCAAAAATCTCAAAAACGATTCCAGTGTAATAATCAAGTCCGCGTACAATAGATGGATCAAACTTGACGTACTCACCCATACCCAGGTCCTGGAACTTTTCAAAAATAGCAATGAGTGGATCAACTTGATTTTGATTTTCAGATGAGCCGTATTTTGTGACAAAAGTTTTTACATCCTTCATCGTTGAAAGACTTACAAACTCTTCAAAAATCTTTGCCTTCGCCTCATCGTTAGTAAGAACCCGGACTTCAGCAGCAAACTTGTCTGCTGCCATTTTATTTTTAGCATCAACAAGTTTATAAAGTTTCTTCGTTGGTGCAGCTTCGAGACCAATGAGTCCCCCAAAAACTAAATCAACAAACCTTCGATCATTAACGAGAACTTCAAAATGCTCTTGTGTTGCTCCAAAGCTTTTTAAGATCGCTACTGCGAGCTGAATAATTTCAACTTCACCATGTTGACCAGCACCGAAAATATCGGCGTTGTATTGATAAAACTCACGGAGGCGACCCTTCTGCGGTTTTTCATAGCGCATGAGATTAGGGATAGCGTACCAGCGAAGCGGCTTGGCGACTTCTCTGTGAATTTGCGCCACCATACGGGCAAGTGTAGGAGTCATTTCAGGGCGGATCGCAACTTCTCTGTCACCACGATCTGTGAATGAATAAATTTGATCATTAATCAGTTCTTCCCCAGACTTTGCTCGATAGAGATCAACTTCTTCCAAAAGTGGTCCGTCGTAAGGTTCATAAGCAAAGAGCTCAGAAACTTCCGCCATCTTGGCGAAGATGAAATTTCTTAGTCGCATTTCTTTTGGAAAAAAATCCCGAGTTCCACGGTAGGGGGATTTATTGAGGGCCATAAATGTCCTTTGTGATCTGTTGCCCGGGGGCCCGATCATTGTACACTTTTCGACACGTTGACCAAGAGTGTTATGGTGAGTTCTTATCCAGTTCTTTGGAGACTTCGTTTGAGATTTCTTCTGAGAGGGGACTCAAGTCATCCGGAGTGGCTTCCTGAACCTGTTTTGTGGCCTCAGTTTTCGCTTTTTCGGACTCTTCTTTGAGTGTCATGGGAGCTACGTCGCTTTGCATACGTTTAATGTCTTCAGGGTGAAGTTCAAGAAGTTTACCGGGAATATTAAACAGCGTGATTTTGGTTTCAGTCGTTGCTGTTGAGGCAAAGCGCTTAAAAAGAAGAGAGCGTTCATTCAAACGACGAAGGATGATCCAGGAAACTTGTTTGGTCAGCTCATTAAATTCTGGAGCACCAAGTGAGTCCATTTTATCTACCCACGGTAGTATATAGTTCAAGTAGCGCGCAAACCTGGCGGCTTCTGTCGCTTTAGCGCCTTCAAAGTTTCCTGGATTAAAACTTC
This sequence comes from Bacteriovoracaceae bacterium, assembly GCA_040399915.1. Lineage (GTDB taxonomy): Bacteria > Bdellovibrionota > Bacteriovoracia > Bacteriovoracales > Bacteriovoracaceae > Peredibacter. The sequence continues at coordinate 284,945 of JBBARE010000004.1, read as the reverse complement.
TGGTGGTGATGAGACCCATCGACTGTCGGTGTTTTAATTCCGCCATGATTGAGCGCCAGATCCATTTTGAAAAAGGGGTGAGGAATGTTTGTTTTTTTTGGAAATCTTCTTCCAAGCGTTCCAATAAAAAAGTCGTCATATCAAAACTTCTGACTTTTTTGAATTTAAACTCGAGAACATTTTTGATCACTTCAGATTTCATTAAAAGAAAAATATGTTCTTTTTGCAGGAAACCAAGATTTTCATCGAGGTCTTTGCACATACCAACCATCCGAATTTTTTCGGATGGAGATTTAATGCTGATTTTCATCGATTCAAATAGATGAACAAACTCTAATGGCACGCGATCATTAACTGTTTTAAAGTCCTTATCAAAGGCCTTGAGATTTGAAGAGAAAAAGAAGAGCAAAAGAAGTTTAAAGATCAATCTGTAACTCCTCTTTGCTTGGAGCGGACTTTAAAATATCTTCCCCAAGATTAAAATTCCCCTCTAAAACAAAGAATTCTCCGCGCAAAGGAATCAGTACACGCCCATCCATTTCAATGATCTGACTCACATGCTTGAGGTCAGTTTTAGCTTCTATATTTTGAGTTTTAATTTCTAATCTAACAGCTTCAGTGACCTTGAAGTTCAGGTCTTTATCCTGATTCATCGTTTTAACAAAATAAATGGATTGAGGAAGACAGACCATGTTTCCAATATCCTGCTCAATCGAACTATAAAGTGTCGTGAAGCCTGCGAGATTTACGGTGTCACTTAACTTGATATATTGAATTTTACTTCCACGAGTGACACCTTCATATGAAAATTCACCCATTCCCAAGTACTCTGAGGTCTGGCACAGCTCAAGCCTTGTCGCTGACTGAGAGCTTTTGTAGATAATATTGCTTTTCATGGTAGAAAGATCAAACCCAACGAGAGCAGAGTAGCCGTTTTCATTAATGTCTGTATAAAGAATCGAGTTTTGAGAAACCATCTCTACTTCGGGTATAAAAAAAGGATTTGCTTTGCGAGAAAGTTTAATCTCATATTTTTTTTGAGTCACGAGGTTAACTAAGTGAATAACTTTATCGACTATATCATAGAAACTGATCCACTCATCTCGTAGGTGCAATTTAGCGTTGCGACCAAAGCCTACTTCTCTCGCCATACTATTGCCGTAATCCACGACAAAAACCTTGTGGTTTTTGACTAAACTTAATTCATTATGAGCGTTAGGGATGGATTCAATCGCAAGGCGCAGTTTAAAACGTGAGGATTTGACTAAAAAATCATTTGCATTTGTTTCAGTTAAAAAATCAATACTTCGAAAACTACTGACTAATCCAAGTACGCCTGGTTTCTTCTGAACATAGGCGTAGCGTCCGTCCATGCTGATGTAGCGTAATGTTTCTGGAGAATGCTTCGTTAAGAACCGAGGTAGTTCAGCAGCGTTCAAACTTAAGGCCAGTAGTAAAATATTAATCCAAAGCATACATCGTCCAAAGTTTTAAGGGATGTTGGCGTTGATAACTCTTCACTCCCGAATAAATGGTACTCCAACTAATAAGTCGCGGAGCTTGCACACTATCACCAGCGGTTCTCGTGACAAATACGACCTTATCTTTGTCTTTAATCACGCCATTAATGATGAAGGGGAGACCAGTACACTGATTGAGCATCTGAGTTTTGAAAAAGGTGGGAAGCAAATCTTCAGCGCAAGCAATTCCGTGAATAATCCCACTCTTGGATTTTTTAAAATAATTTGTGATGCCTGAAAGATTATTCATGACTCTTCCAGTCTTTTTAAAATCTTTAGTAAGTAAGTACTGCTGTGAAAAGCGCTCATCCCGTACGTTGAGTGGGAAATAGGCCATCGTCGCACGATTCTTTATTTTGATAAAATCAATTATACGATCGTTGTAAAGAATTTTGTGTTTGCATTGTGAGATAAAGCAGCTGTCACTCTCGTAAATAATATAACAGCCCGACTTATACTGGAGAAGAAGGGGATTGTATTCGGCTGCATCTACCATCTCACAAGTCGTATTGGGAACTGCCCCTCGAGTCGCCTGAAGGATATTAGAAACAACCGTGGTGTAGGATTCTGGAATCGTTGCGTACTTACCAAAAAATGTTTTGAAGCAAACTTCTCTTTCGTTTAATTGATCATCATAACAAGCTTCAAGACGCCAGTTCACATCGTTATCAAAATTTTTATTAAACTGAAATGTAAGCCCGGATGACATGGCCGAACAAGGACCCTGCGGGGTTGTAAAATTTCCTGATGAGAAGTGATTAATGATTCTTCCCATGTTTGTGGCAATCATTTGATCGCTATTTCCAGGGCAATCCTGATAAGTCGCTTTTAAAGCAGAATAATTTAATGCCGTTGAAAGTTGATCACAATCTGGCTGGGGGCGAAGTCCGGAGTTCTTCCCACCAGGATAAAGACACTGATCTTTTTCTTTTTTCATACGTGCTAAACAAGCGCCGTATTGCGGATTTGAAGGATTTCGATTGTTCACAATCTGAGCGCAGATATCAGTGACGTAGGCTTTGTCTTCGTAACCACCTGCGATTTTAGTCCAGAAAGAAACATTCAGGAATTCTTCGCAAAAGATTTCTTCATCATCAAGATGAGTACAAAGATTTTCAATATAATCTTTTTGAACAAGAGTTTGCTTATCTTCCAGAATCCTTGCAACAGCTCTTCTCTGAACGAGATCTTTTGGATCACCACCACCGGCGCGCGCTTCTTTGACGTATTCATAGATCTGACAGAGGAAAGGAGTTTTTGGATTATTCACCCAATTAACATGAATGTTCCGGCATTGATCGATTCCAGTGGGGATATCAAAATTAATGCCCTTGAGTGTTTCTTCTAAAGTCTTAACTTGAAACGCAGCTATTATTTTTTGCGTTTCAGGACATTCAAGATTGACGACTTTTGCTAAAAAATCTTTTTTACTGATCACTGCTGATTGTCTTTGCTCTTTTTCAACATAGGTCATCAAAACATTTTTGACTTTGCCCTCAGAGCTTCGGAGAAGATCTGTCAGGATAGTTTCATAAAAGCGACACTTATCAGAACTTGCTAAGCGAAGATAACCTGGATCGGAGTGAAGAATCAGAGAATTAAGAAAGTCTGGCTCGAGTTCAAGACTAGTCACTGTATTAGAACCGCTAAAAATTCTTCCTGCTTTAATTAAAGCATCACTGCGCTTCGTGAATTTATCGCTATCGATTTGAATGAGTTTTTCAAAAGTTTGAATGATGCCGGGATATTCTGTGTTTTTTGGTGTTTCTAGAGGAGCAGTCTGCGAGTAAGTATAAGAGCACAGCCCCATGAGGACTGTGCTCAGAATTATTTTAGAGAACTGATTTAGCAAGTATTGAGGCAACGTCTTCAACCTGGAGGTTCTCCGTTGTATTAACATGTCCCTTAGAGGAGTTGAAGTTAATCATACAATATGAGCACGATGTGGCAAGTTTCTGCACTGAAGTCTCCCCGATTTGTTCGAGACGATTTTCAGCAAGATGCTTACCTTCTGGTAGCTCGTACCACATATTACCGCCACCCATTCCGCAACACAGGGCCTTATCTTTATTTTTTGCCATTTCGATAAGTTTTACACCTGGAATCGATGTCAAAATATCTCTAGGAGCATTGTATTCTCCGTGGTGACGACCAAGGTAGCACGGATCATGAAACGTCAGAGTTTCTGCAACATCTTTTAGTGCTTTTAATTTTCCAGAACGAAGAAGTTCCGACAACAGCTCAGTGTGGTGAACAGTTTCAAACTTACCGTCTTCAAATTTTGCATACTCTTTGCCTATCGTGTGTAAACAATGAGGACAGTGAGTGACGACCTTATCAAAAGTGTACTGTCTCATGTTGGCGATATTCTCAATGGCGATTTCGTAAAAAGAATATTCATCACCAAAACGTCTAACTGGATCACCGTTACATTTTTCTGTTTTACCCATGACTGCAAACGATACGCCTGCTTTTTTCATGAGATTGATCGTATCTTTCACCACTTTTTGGTTTGATCCATCATATGAACCGGCACAGCCGACGTAGTAGAGGTAATCCACTTTTTTTCCAGCTTCAATAACCGGAACTTCTAAGCCTTGTGCCCAATTGAAACGATCGTCCTGGGAAATTCCCCAAGGGTTACCATTCTTTTTGATTTTATTTGTGGCATCAGCCGCGGCAGGAGGAAGATCTCCGAGAGTAAGTGCCTTGTAACGTTTGAGGTCCATGATGACCTGAACGTGCTCAATATTGGCCGGACACTCTTCCATACAAGCACCACAAGTTGTGCACGCATCGAGTTCGTTAGAAGCATAAATGGGATTTTCGCCCCAAAGATCTTTATCAATTTGAGAATTCCCATCCATCACATCACGCATTTTTGTGATGATGAGTTTTGGATCGAGTGGCTTGTCAGCTAGATTAGCAGGACAAACCACGGTGCAACGTCCACATTCTACGCATGCAAGACTATCAAGACGCTCTTTTAATGTGAGTTCTGACGTCTTACCAAGACCAAATGTTTCAGCACTTTCATTGGCAAAATCCATTGGATTTAAAACCGCACCACGACGATAAGGAGTCATGAGAGCGTTGAATGGAATGACGATGATGTGGAAAAACTTTGAGTGAGTAAGACTGGCAACGAAAGCCATTGTGTTAAGCATGTGAAGAAACCACAGAGTCTTATATGAACCTGCCAAAACTTCTTGTGATAAACCCAGAGAGCCAACGACTGCTGCGAAAGTGTAGCCAACTGGTGACCAAAATCTCTCTCCTACTGGCATATTCGTTACATAAATTCGGATGGCCTCAAGAACATATCCAATGACGACAAGAGATATGAGCATCCCATACATGAATTTTTCTTGATTGGGCTTTGTGGCAGAAAGATATTTTTTCTTCTGAACATAACGACGATAGTAAGCAAGACCAATTCCAAGAAGAAGGAAAAGTCCGCCAACATCAGCTAGAAAAGAAACTACTTTATATGTAGTACCTGTAAAAACTTTGAAAGGAGTATCGGCGTGAATGGCCACTAGTTCTGTTGCGATGAACAGAGTTAAAAATCCCCAAAAAATCATCGAGTGATAAATATTAACAAAAGGATCTCTTGGCACTTTTCCCTGAAAGAAAATTGTTTTGAAAAAAGATTCAAAGTTTAATTTCGTCGGTAATAAATCTTTTGGATTTTTTCCACCAGCAACGACGTAACGATATTTAGCGACAAGCCCAGTCCCTAGAAAATAAGTCGCAACAGCCAATGAAAGGTACATCGCAACCTTCATCCAAAACGGGATCATCCACATGATCTGCCGACTAGCTTCCGTAGTATCCATCTGGCCTCCTAACTTTGCGCCGTATCATTTAACTCACAAACATCTTAAGACATTTATGCAAAAATGTTTATAATCAGATTATTATTTTAAGCTCTAGAAGGCTCCATGGGTAGTTCTTTTCTTTCGACAATCAAAGTAGCTCTTAGTTTGTATTCCATCATACTATTCCTGAAAACTGTGATTCAGTTTGGACTACCTAACCATCCTGCTCGTTTTCTCATGTACTTGGTGACTTTATGTACGACGGCCTATTTTACGATGGCAGCACTTGTAGAATTTCAAGTTATTGCTCCATGGGATTTTGGAAAACTTCGTGCTCTTCCTTTGGTGGCCGGAAGTCTTGCAATCTTGTTGCAAATTATAACAATCGTTGGCCAGTTCAGCCTGCTTCAACAAAAAGTCATTTCCCGCATCCCTCTCATGGCGGCTTTGTTGGTTTTTGCCTTTTTCCCCCAACACGCTAATTTCTTTATGGTCGGCTGTCTTTTTACCGGTGTGCTATTCTTGAGTCTTTCAGTTGGCAAAGCACGGTACCAAAAACGGACTTATATCAAAATGGCGTTTTTTTTGATGCTCACCTTTTTATTAGGTGAGCTTGGTAACTTTCAAGTTTACGTTTTCGGTAAGCTCTTTCTTTTTTTTGGTTTATTTTATTTTGGCATTTTTCAACAAACTTTCGGCATCAGTGCCATGATTGAAAAATTTCAGGTAGAAAACGCGGGAGTCCCTTCATGAAGTGGCTGTTACTTTTATCTTTTTTTGGCTGTGCTCAAGTCACTAGTTTGAATTTAAGAAAACATCAGTTTGGTCTTTTACCAACCAAGATTATTTGGTTTCAAATAGCAGGTCTTGAAGAAGAGCAACTTTCCATGCTTCGGTTTCAGCAGTCTGGTGAAAAGCGGACGGCCTTTGAAGATGTCACTTGTATTGGCAAAACCTGGAATTACAGTCTCTACAATTTAAGAAACTCTGCTCAAGCAACTTTCCTGGCCCAAATGACGGGTAAGAAAAATATTAAAAATACCTGCGAAGATGCGGATCTAAGACCCATCTGGAATTACATTTCCGGCAATGGCTATAATACGGCGATTCTCGAAAGCGGAGCTTCCAAAGAGCAGACTCTCGCAAATTTAAATCAGTGCGGTGAAAAAGGTTTAGGTTTTTTAAGCTCAATTTACTATTACCTCCGAAATGAACCTGTCTCTGGGGCCAGCACTTTTCATTATTCAGAAGCTATTCCAGCTATTCCTAATCAACTTTTGTACGACAGAACATGTGGCGCTAACGGCTGTGGTTCATCAATGTATGAAGATTTTGGGGCCGTCTATAATCGATTTCAAAAAATTTCTCAAAAGCATCTCATCATAGTAAGAGATTTTTCTTACCTTAAAGCTTTGGAAAAGAAAGAATTCAATAAAGCGCGAGAAATACTCGCTGACCTTGATCGTGCTTACGGTGAAGCTTTAAAATTTACCAGTTCCAGTGACTATCTTGTTCTTTTGACAACCGGTGAATCAAAATTCGTCGATATGCCGGATCAAGGTAAGTCGTGGTATGAATTCGAAAAAGAAAACAAAAATATAAATGTTAAGCGCACAAAGCTGACAAACCTTGTTTTAGCATCAGGCTCTAGAGCAGAAAATTTTTGTGGAATGTATGAAGACGCTCAGATCTTTGAAAGAATTTTAAGCGGTCCGAAACAACAGGGTCTTGAACTTAAAATTATTAATCCATTTAAGTAGGGTCGCTTAGCTACCCATCACCTCTGTCTGTGAGATATCGTATTTTTTACGGCAGTAGTCGCATTTAATTTCGACCATACCTTTCTCATCAAAGAGATTTTCGCTATCGCTGCCATACAGAGTTCTGAGATTTAAAACCATGCGGTCTTTTGAACACGGGCAAAATAAAGAAATTTGTCGGCTACCAAGATAAGCAAACCCTCGGTCTTCAAATGTCTTCACAATTTTTTCAATGTCATCTGTTGCAGATTCAAAAACATCGTGAAAAAAAGCAGAGTGCTTCTTAATGTATTCTTTGCGAGTAAGCGTTTCATCAATATTTGAATTTACATTGAGTGAGGGAAGCTTCGTCACCATGACGGATTGATCACTTAGTTCAGACACAATAACTTCTGAAGACGTCTGATAAGAGTCTGTGAAAATTTGATTGATCACATCTTTAGTTTCAACATCACGCAATTCAATCATTGAAGTATAGGGAGACTTTTGTCCAGGAAAAATTTTTGTGATGCGTGCCTTGCCGGAAATTTTCATCGGAAACAAATTAAATTCTTCCGGTAATAAAAGCGTTCTTGTGTGGCCAGCAGTGTTGGTTTCAATTTTTAATCTAAAGTAGGGCTCTTCTGAATCAATATACAATCCGAGGCTTTCGCCCGGTTTAAGAAAATAAATAATGGGAAGCAAACCCAAAAAAGTATCTCGGAAGTATGCGAATCCAGAGCCTTGCATAGGATGAAGGAGTGCTAGATCATAAATGATCTTCTGACCCTCAAAAAAATTAATGTTGAACCCTTTTTCATGGTCCAAAAAACTATAAAGGCGGCTCGTAGCGAGCATAAAAACTCCGTATGATTTAACCCGTAATTTATATCTCAATCATTCTTTTTTGGATAGAATCTCCTTCTATGATGCAGATTGTTTATTTCTCTCAAAAAGAGCAGTTTTTGACTGAAATGGAGACCCACGAGGGGGAAAAGGTTTATGTGACCCCCAGCCCGGCGAAGGCAGATGGGTTGCGTACGCGTTTAACTGGGATGAAGTCCCAAGATGTCATCACTATCGCAAAATTCACATCAACCCTTGTCGAACATTTGTGGGACAACGGTGAGAGACCCGAAGTGAAAAGGAAGTCTGAACTCTTACTTATTTTTGGCATTTTAAAGAATAAATACCTCCCTCAATTAGGCTACGAACAATTCACGCAGGCCTACAATCTTTTTTCAGATTTAAGAAGTTTTACATTAAATGAAGATGCTCTGACGTCCGTCTTAGATGAACAGCCTGAGGAGATCAGGCGCGCAGTTGAGCTTTTTTGGAAGCTCCTTGAGTTAACGGGTTACCTTGATGAACATGGTGCCTATCAACAAATCGGAGAGAGACTCAGATCTGCTGATGAAATTGAGAGTTTAAAAAAGACCTATGTCTTTTGGGGTTTTCAACATTTAAATGGGCAGCAAGTTGATTTACTTAAAGCGCTTGCGATCCGCTATAACGTCGTCATTCCTTTTCCGCTGGCCCTCAAAGAAAAATTAAAAAAGAGTGACTGGCTCAGTTGGCTCAAAGATTCAAAAACAACTGAAGTTGATCTTCCTGTTTTAGAAAATTCACCCAAAGCAAATTTAATACCGGTCAATTCCAGAGAAATAGCTCTTCATTTAAAAGATTTTTTAAGGCCAGGGGATCAGGTTATTCTGGGAGTTTCAAAACTCACTCCGCTTCATATAGATATTGTTCCATCAAAAGAAATTAGTTTTAAAATTCCCCATCAGTTGGTGGGTTCAGAATTAAAAGAAGTCGCCAGAGATATTAAAAAATTCAGTGGCAACACAACAAGTCTCAAACAGTGGTTTAGTGACTGTATGAAGCGCGCTCCCTCTTTGAAGCATCTACGTGCATTACAGCTTTACCTTGAAGCTTTGACCTCTATCAATGATCTGACTGATGAAGAAATACTAGTGGATACATTTTTTCTCAAACTTCTTTCAGAAGTCGTGGGACTTAATCAGCCTCGAACTTCCTACGTGCCAGTATCACCTGAAAAAATGACGATGGACTTAAAAGATATGTCGTCCCTTGAAGATGTGGATCGCAAGCGGAGAGTCATCTTGTGTGTGGATGAGCGCTTCGATGATATTCAAGGATTAGGTCAAAATTATACAGAGAGCATACAAAAAGCTCTTTCTGCTTTGGGACCTTTAAAAAGAAATGAACTCGAACTTCAATTCAAGCATTGGGAGTTCAAAGACCTCTTTTCCCGCGCAGACGTAACCGTCTTTATGGGGGAGGGAACTCTCAAACATAGTCTCATTTGGAAAAGATTATTCGCCGAGATTGAGCTCAACAAATCACATACTGATAGACCTACTGGTGAGCGAATTATCATAGATCATTTCCACACCCAGGATAAGAAGGGATTCGCAGGATCGTTTTCGGCGAGTAAACTCCAGACCTTTATCGACTGCCCAAGAAAGTTTTATTTTAATTACGTTGATAAAGTTTTTCCTAATATTATTCTCGAGAAAGATTTTGATCCCATGACTTCAGGAACCATCATCCACGAAATCATTGAAAAGTTTTTCAAAGAAAATCTGCAAGAAAGTGATCTCAAAGCACTCACGACCAGAGTCATGCAAGTTTATATCAAAGAAAAAAAACTCGTTCTGCCTCAAGACGTTTATCTTCAGCGGGAGCTCATTTTTAACCATCGAGCATTAAACGGCATTCAATTTATCCGAAAGCTTGCTGATCTTACTGGCGAGACGGTTGATTGGAAAATAGAGGAGTCATTTTCTGTTGAGGGAAGCTTCAAGATGAAAGGGCGAATCGATTGCCTAGGCCTTGGCAAAAAGTTTCTCTTTCTCCTCGATTTTAAATCGACTGAATTTTCAGCATCCAGCAATACCGATGTCGTTGAATACGAAGCTGTCCAACTTTGGGCCTACGCCCATGCATCTCAAGGCATGATTCAAGATTTTGATAAAAAAACGATTGTACTTGGGTACGTTGTTCTCGATGATCCATCCAAATCAAATCTCTTAACGGAAGATGAAGATTTTGTGAAATTGCTCAAACCCTTGTGCAAAAGTTTAAAATTTAAAGATCCTTTTTCGCAAAAGCTCAAAGAAGCTCAGGAAAAACTTACGAGCCTGACTCTCGCTATCGGTTCAGAAACTGTTTATCAGGCGCGTCCGAGAAAACCCAATACCTGTGACTTTTGTGAGCTCAATAAAGTCTGCGTAAAAAGTGAGATAGTGCATGTCTAGATCACCAAACGCGGAGCAATTACTGGCGATTGAACACCAAGGCGGAGTGCTTCTGCGAGCAGGAGCTGGTTCTGGTAAAACATTTGTGTTGGTTGAACATATTCTTTATCTCACTCGTAAGTGGATGGCAGAATATAAGGCGAAACCAGATCTAAACTTTGAAGATTATATTCGTCAGAAGTTTTCTAAAGTTGTCATGATGACATTCACCAAAAAAGCTGCGGGGGAAATGAGTATCCGTTTGACGGAGAAATTCCAGGAAACCGCCCTTGCAGATGGTGCCGATAAGGATCTTTGGCAAATCGCCAACGATGTTTTACCGATGTTGATGGTCACAACGATCGATGGCTTCTGTCGAAAGCTTATAACACTTGGCTATTTCCCACATCTCTCAACAGAGGCAAAAGTTATTTTTGCCCCTGAAAGAACAGATCAGGTTCGTGAACTGGTCGAAAATTGGTTTTCGACGTCTTCAGCTAAAATTGATTCATCTATCCTTGATATTGTTATTCGTGAAAAGAAGCACCTTCTGGCAGCTTTCACCAACGTTTTTAGTGATCCTGGCCTGAGGCTCGCGTGGAAAAAGTTTTCTTTGGATGAAATTGCACCATCTTCAATCAATCATTTAATTAAAGAGTCATTTAAACTGAATACTTTAGGTGATTCCCTGTCTGCAATTCACGCCCTGGAAATTTCTGAGGAGTCCGATCGCTCACCTTTTGAAAAAGTTGTCGCTCACTTCCAAAACACGGGACTTCCAGTTGTTGAAAATGTGGATAACTTCAGAATTTACGAACAAATCTTTGCAACCATGGGAAGACTTGACGGAGAAAGAACAGCTAAGAAAAAGTCGGAAGCATCTACTGCTGCCAAAGATGGAATGGCAGAACTCCGGGATTGGGTCAAGAAATGGGCAAACGTCATTAATGACTATCAGACTCACTTTGAAATAAAAGTTCTGCCTTGGATGAACTTATGCCAGCAGCTTTTTAATTACATTGAAGAAAGAATTGATCCCAACCAGGGGATGACTTTCGGAGATATTGAATACCTGGTTTCTCTTGGTCTGGAAAATAAAGCAGATTGTGAACGCATCCAGAAAACATTTAATTATTTTATCGTTGATGAGTTTCAGGATACTTCTGATATTCAATTTAAAATTATCCAAAGCCTCATTGCTCACAACTACAATCGCATCTTCTGTGTCGGTGATATTAAACAGGCCATTTATGGATTCCGCGGCGGAGAGTTATCCGTCTTTAAAGATTCAGCAAAACTCATTCCGAATGTACTCTCACTCGCTAACAATTACCGCTCTCATCCTGAAATCATTAATTTCAATAACAGCTTATTTCGTACCATCTTGCCGCTTGGCCAGAACTTTGAAGGTCATGATCCCTTCTCCGTTGAACCTGAAGATCAAAACGTGCCAGCTGAGGTTCCACGCGTTGATCAAGGTGTCATTGAAATTCATACGGCGCCACTTATCCGTGACCTGGAAACAGAAGACAAATTTAGCACTGAAGATATAAACAGGCTTGAAGCGACAGTCTTGGCCAATGCCATTTCTCATGAACGCGCAACGACAGCCAATGTTTGTACGATTCTTTACAGTAAACTTCGCCCAAGTGGGGAACTCATTCGATCCTTAATGGATAGAAAAATTGGCTTCACCGCTCAATTTAAAATCGATCTCTTAGATGATCCGATCCTGGGGATGTTTGTTTGTCTTTTGCAGCGACAATTTGATAACAACATACAAACACGTGATCGTTACCCTTTGTTCTTATTTAAAAGTTATTTTAATATTCTTGACCTTACTCATAGTGTGAGCGAGCAGGATCTTAATGATTTTGATCTCAATATTAAGTATTGGGGCCTCATTGAAGCTTTTAGGAAGTTTGTTCATAAGCTTCATATTACCAATGAGAATTCGGATATCAATTTCCAGACAATCGAGACGATTTCCGATCTTTACCACCAGGATCCTGAATCTATTATGATTCAACTTCTGCGTGGAGATAACCAGCGCCTGAGCTTAGATCTTCGTTCAGGTCATGATGCTCACATGGTTCAGATCATGTCGGCGCACGCGTCAAAGGGCCTTGAGTTTGATGCTGTTTACCTCGCGGGTATTTATACAAATGGTAAGGATCAGACGGACGGTGGTCTCCTGGGTGATCTTCCCGGAAGTTTTCACTGGTATATTGATATCACCCAAAGAGAAAAACAAAAATCGCCCCTTTATGTTTTTGAAAACGAATTAGCGAAATACAAAAACTTTTCAGAGGCTAAACGTCTTTTTTATGTTGCCTGCACTCGCGCAAGGAAAAAACTTATTTGGGTTGATTTCGAAATACCGGAAAAAAATTTTAGCATTCCTAAAAATAGCTGGATTTTAGGTTTAAGAGCTTGGGTCAATGCTGGGATGAGTTCAGAAAACGTGATTGAAATTCCTGAAGAAAATTTTAATTCCAGAGATCTTCTTAATTCTCAATCCCTTCCGCAACTTCCTCTGTTTTTCCATGATCCCGTAGGCGTTTTTAGCAAAGGGAAGGGAAGTACTGAACTGATGATTGCAGCCGAACTCAGTGTTACGCGTCTCAATTCTCTGCTCGATTGCCCACGAAAATTTTACATGAGTAATATTCTAAAAGTGTCGGAGCCTGAGGCTAAAAAAACGATTTACGCTAAAGATGATTCAGAAGAGGAAGAACTCGCTTCCGTTATTCACTCATCCTCTGAGCGGGGAACTTATATCCACGCTCAAATTGCCAAGGGCATTGAGAAAAACTTTATTGTACCCAGAGAAAGTTTTGGTACTGATTTACAAAAACCAATTCAATGGGCACTTGATCTATTAAAAAATAAACAAACTGATTTTGAATTAATTCCCGAGAAGCAAATTAAGTTCCGATTTTTCAATTTTATGATTTCTGGTATCCCTGATTTAGTGCTGTTGCCTAAAGGAAAGCAGAAAGCTCAGATATGGGATTTTAAAACCGGCAAAATGACTCAGGATAATCTTTCACACTATTGGCTTCAACTTTCAACCTATGCTTATGCCTTATTTGAACTTGGACAAATTGATCAATTGTCAGAGGTCGAACTGGTCCTATGCTTTGTGGATCAGGAAAAACTCCTCGTAAAATCCATTAATCTGGCCCAATGTCATTCAGACTTATATCCCGTTTGGCGCTCACAAAACGATCCTTGGAAAGTAAATCTTGAGCATTGTAGTCAGTGTTCTTACAGTAGTATTTGCCCTCGTTAATACAAGAGCTTGCACCCCTCGCAGAGCATGTTAGAATTTTACTAAGACTATAGTTCTAACAAGTGAAGTAAAAATGAAAAACATCGCTCTTATTTTGATGTCTCTCATCATGAGTACTCTCGTGATGGCCGACGAAAAATCCCTCTACAACTTTTCGTGGCTTGATAACGATAAAGAAATTTATGTTCTTCAAAACAGAAAGTTTCGTAAAGACGGAAGTTTTTATGTCGGAGCAACGGGCGCTTACAACTTAAGCCAGGATTTTCTTGATGCTTACGGTGGTACTTTACGCGCAGGTTTTTTCTTCACAGAAGACTGGGGAATTGAAGGCGTATTTGGAAAAAATACTTCGACTGAAAGTGATACAGCTAAAGGCGTAAGAGAGCAGGGTGCATTTCCGTTCTACAGAAAAATTGATTCCTACATGGGAGCCATGCTGATGTGGTCTCCTTTCTATTCAAAGATTAATACTTTCAATAAAGTTTTTTATTTTGACTGGATGTTCGGGGTTGGTCCTGCAACTATCGCGACTCAGGATAACAGAAACAGATTTGATACAGGTGTACCTGCATCGGAGCAAGCAAAGTTAACTGACGAAAGTAACATTGGGGCTCTTTGGAATACTGGATTCCGCTTCTATCTAGATACCAATTGGAGTCTTCGTCTTGATGTAACTGGTCTTACTTATAAAGCTGATAAAACAAAGAGTGACGGGACAAATAAATCGACAGCCTCAAAACTTTTTACGACTTACGATTTAGGTTTTGGTCTTAACTACGCATTCTAAGAAAAAAAGGAGAACAAGGATGTTCTCAAAAATAGTTGTACTTAGTTTTTTTATGATTTCTTCTGTTTGGGCTTCCTATGAGTCCGCTGACAGGAATTATGGTCAAGGCACAATCTCTCTTAGTGGTTATCGCAGAACCATTTTAGAGCTAGTTAATGGCGGCTATTATTTTTCCACTGCACCGTGGATGAAAGATTATCTTGTTCGGAACGACCGTGCTCTAGACGCAGAAATCGAAGCAGCTCTTGATACCATGCTTTACCACACTGGAGTGAAGCCTTTTGAGTCTTTGCCTGAAGATATCCTTCGTCGTTCAAGATCAGGAAATATTCGCTACATTCTTGCGAAGAGACTTTTTAAGAAAGGTAAAAATCAAGAAGCCCTAAATGAGTTAAATGGCATTAGTGATGACCATTCCGCCTATCCCTTTATTGCAAATCTTAAGGCAACGATCCACTCTCATCAAGGGAACAATAAAGAAGCTGAATCTTTATTTCAGGATTGTATCCGTGCTTCTGAAAGAAGAATGAGCAAAGTTAATTCTGCTACTCAGAAAGATCAGCTCGCCACCAACCGTGATTACTGTGTAACTGGTATTGCTCGGGTTAAATATGCCTTAGGTGATTATAAGAAAGCTGAACTTCAGTATCTCGATATCGCTAAAGATTCATTCGTATGGCCTGAAATTCTTTTTGAGGAAGCCTGGAGTAGTTACTACCTAAGAAACTACAACAGAACCCTTGGAAAGCTCGTTTCATACAAGGCACCCGTCTTTGATTTTATCTTCAAGCCTGAAGTTGAAGTCCTAAAAGCTTTAACTTTTATGAAAATGTGTCTTTATGATGATGCCAAAAAAACTGCGGATGATTTTTATTCTCAGCTTCTCAATCCTTCTCGGGATTTAAGATCATTTCTTATCTCGCGGGGGAAAGATTATCGCTACTATTACAATCTTATGGCCGACCACGAAGATGGCAAGGCTGCTCCACTTCCGGTTGTATCAAGCATTCTTAAATCGGTTCATAAAGACGCAGCTTACATAGAAATGAAAAGTGCTCTTATGGCGTCGATTGGTGAATACAATCAATTAAGAAAGCGCCCTACAACCAGCATGAACTCTAACTTAATCAAAAACGTAAAAACTCTGGCCGATGAATACCGCACAACTCTTGGTGCCTATGTACGCGCTGGTATGGTTGGGAAATACGCCGAACTTTATTCTGCTTTTCAGGGAATGAGTTACATCAAGCTTGAAGTCTTAGCTCAGCGTAAAGAGCGTCTTTATCAATCTGATGTTGAACAAGGTAAAAAACGCGGAGACGTTAAATACATTGAAAGAAATGATAAGCAGTACTTCTGGACTTTCAATGGTGAGTTCTGGGCAGATGAGCTTGGAGACTACGTATTCGCTTTGAGGTCTGAATGTTAAAGTTTCTTTTTCTTTTCATCATCCTTGTTCAGGTAGCTTTCGCTGCTAAGCTGTCATTAGATGACCGCCGGAAGAAGATTCTATCCATTGTTGATGAAGAACTATCTGAGGTTTCGCGTCTTGCTAAGCAGCAGGATTATAAGTCAGCGGATACTCTTCTTCGCCTGTCTGAATTAAATCTTGAGAAGGCGCGTTTATTTCGAGAAGCGGAAAACGAACAGTACCTCGCCATTCCGGCAGAAGACAGAAGATCGATGAACAAAGCCGAATATTTCAGTGCTTCTTCAAAATATTTCGATGCTGCTAACGATGCGGCACTTGTTGTAGTGAAACGTTTTCCTAAATATAAGGGCATCAGTGATGTCTATTATATCCTCGCCTATAATCATAAAGAACTTGGCATGCATGACCAGGCGAAAAAGTATTTTGCTCTTTCAGCGAAAGGTTCTGTTGCAGGTAATGACATCAGCACCAAGTCTAAACTGAACCTTGCTGAATATTACTATAACGAAAATAAATATAAAGAGGCGATTCCTCTTTATGAAGCTTCCATTAACAAGCTAAATGAAAAGTGGTGGACGAAAGATACTTTCAATCTCGCGTGGTCTTACTACCGCGTGAAAAATTACGACAAAGCAATCTCACTCATGAAAGAAGTTCACCGCAAAAGTGGTGATAAGAAATACATCGATATGAAGCTCAGTGTTGAACGTGATATTGGTATTTTCTATGTTGACGCCGGCAAAATGCCTGAAGCAATTCAATTTTATGAGGGCTTAGGTCTTAATTACACGGAACAGTTTGTAAAAATTGCCAATTCTATTGTCACTCAAGGTCGATTTGCTCAGGCCGAGACTCTTCTTGAAAAAGCTGAAAAAAATGAAAAAGATCAGGATAAAAGAGTTGAGATCCTCATTGCTCAGTTAAACCTTTATGATAAGTTCGGCAAAGTCGCCGAACACTTAAAAGTTTCTAAAGAGCTTGTGGCATTAAACAAGAAATCACCACTAGTAAATGAACAACTTGATCGCCTTGCTTTTCATGTGAATAAAAAAGCTGCAGAACTTCAGAAAGCAACAGCTTCAGACATTTACAAAAACATTCCTAAAGTTAAGAAAGAGAAATCCATTCAGGCGATTGCTTACTTTGAACTCTCTTCGCAGTTAAATCCAGGTCAGAAAGCAGAAAAGACTTTTTTCCAGGGTGAAACTGCTTACGCAGCTGGTGATTTTGCCAAAGCCTTGAAGCTTTATGTTTCCTCGTTTGACTCTGCTGCCTCACAGAAAGATAAAAAAATTCAGACTCAGAGTCTTGAAGCCATGCTTTCTTCACTTAGTCAGACGACATTGAGTCCCGATGTGGCCAATAAGTATTATATCCCGGTCTATACCCGCTATCTTACTGTAGACCAGAAGTCAGAGCGCGCTAATTCAATCTATCAGAAACTTTTCAATGCTCAGTTTGAAGCAAAAGATATTGCTGGTGCTGAGAAGACGTTGACCGAATTTGCAAAATACCATCCGAAAGACTTTAAGACTCAGGAAGGAATGCTCGCAAAAGTGATGGATCATCACCGTAAGAAAAAAGACTACGTTGTTGTTAAAACCTACGTTTCAAGAATTAATGCCGGTGAATTTAAAGTATCAACTAAATACGCTGATGCATTAAGAAACCTTATGACAAAAATACAAATTGAAGGTGTTCAGCAATCCCTTGAAAAAGGTGATAAAGACGTTGCACTTCAGGGCTATATCCAGATTTTTAATTCGCCGGATAGTACTCCTAAAGCTAAAACTAACGCTGCTTACAACCTTTCAGCTCTTTACTACGAACTAGGTGATACAACACAAAGTTATCAATGGTCAGTAACTGCCCTGAAAGATATGGATACAGTCGATGTAATCAAATTCGCTGATTCTTTCCTGAGTATTGCTTCAGGACTATTCCTTCGTCAGCAATTTGCTCAATCTGCAGACCTTTCTCACCGCATGTTGGTGAAAGTTTGCAAAGAAAACTCTTCAAACAAAGTCGTCGCCTTTAAAAATGCTGTTTTCATTTCTCTAGCGAATAATGATATCGATAAAGCGATTGAAATCCGTGATTTTGGTCGTTCATGCTCTATTGCTGATACAGCTATTTCTGAAGTCTCATTTGAAATCCTTAAAGACCTGAGCCGCGCTAAACGCTGGGACACTTTTGAGAAGATCATCAGCGAGCTTGAGAAAAACTCTAAAAACTTTCCATTACTAATTAAACCTTACGAAGACCTTCGTCGTCAGTTTATTGGTATTGGTAATAATGACGAAGCAAGACAGATCTATGCCAAACAAAACACTTTCTACCAGCAATCAAAAGCCCAGAAACTGGAAGTCCCGGTTGAGGCTTTGGATCTGATAGCAGAAAGAATTCTTTTCAGTTTAATGGATAAAAAGAAAAGACTTGATGCGATTGAATTAACTTTTCCGGAAGCTCAGTTCAATACAGCTGTTAAAACAAAACTTCAAATTCTCGATCAGATGACTGGAGATGTAAATACCGTTCAGCAAATGGGTTCAGGTAAAGGCATTGTTGAGGCCTACAAACTGGTCATTGATGCCTATGAAACCTTCGGTACATCTCTTAAGAACTTTACTCCTCCTGGCAAAGAAGAAGCTTATGTAACAAGTTTCAAGAAAGCGATGGCAGATGTTCATGGCCCAATCCTGAGCAATGCCCAGAAGCAGAGAATTGAAATTAAACGACTCATTATCGATAATAAAATTCTTACTTTCTCAAATTACAACGTTCTTTATTTTGGAAGTGATGTTGCTAAACGTTTTGTTACTGAAAAAGAAACAGTGTTAATGGAAAGAGGAGGTCAGCGATGAAATTTACAATCCTCTTTCTCATTTTTCTTGCTGCTTGTTCTTCAGCGCCTGAGAAGAAAAAATCTCAAACGCCTATCAAGCAAGAGTTCAGAAAGACAAAACCGCTTAATCCTTCAGAGGTGTCTGAGTTCTACCAGGGGAATGCTCCAAGCTTAAATCCTGCGCTCCAGGATGAGACACTTGATCGTTATTCTATAGAAGAACTTGCTGCCTTAAATACATCCGGCGAACCGTTGATGCATATGTCTGTTCTTTGTACCCGCAAAGATTTCGCAGGCGCCTTCCAACTGGCATCTAAAAACTTCAATCTTTATCAGAAAGTTGCTCCTTACTGGAACCAGGTTGCTAATTGTCACTTAGCGCAGGGTTCATACCGTAAGGCCCTTCTCTTCTACAACAAGGCGATTGAAGTAAAACCTAATTTTGTTCCTGCCCTTAACAACATCGGTGTTATGTATGCAAGACAAGGTCAAGACCAGAAAGCCTTAGTTGCTTTTGAGCGCGCTAACAAACAATCAAAATTTTCAAAAACTCCACGCTATAATCTCGCAAAGCTTTATCTTACTTATGGATTAGCTGAATCGGCGTTGCCGTTATTCCAGAGTCTTTTAAGCGAAAGTCCACAGGATATTGATTTGTTAAATGCTGTTGGTTCATCTTACTTCGTGATGTCAGATTATGCTCAAGCGCTTTCTCATTATAAACAAATTCCTCAGAAAGAGTGGAGCAGAGCTGAGATTGGTCTCAATCTATCTTTCACCCTTAGTAAATTAGGTAAATCCAAAGAAGCGTCTGAAGTCTTTGCCCAGGTCTCTGAACCAAAACAGGCAAACCTCAAGCGTTACTACCAGACAGTTGAATCTCAACTGGGAGACAGTAAATGAAATTTTTAACAATCATCCTTTTCTTGTCAGCGTCAGCTTCTTTCGCCCAGGACAAAGGAAACGTGAGATACGAATATAAAAAATTTGAAAAGTTTGATTTCGATGAAATTGGGGTTGAGGGTGAGGCTGGTTCACCTGGTGACATTTCAATTTCTCCGAGACTTAGGAAAGAATTTAAAAATAAGCTTCCAGAGCGCCAAAATTTTAATCAAGAGATGAAGAAAGCCATTGATGGCATTCGCTAGGGGATAGAAGTGGAAATTGCAAAAAGCAAACAGAACAAGATGTTCGAAATTCGTCCTACCGGGACAAACTCCAAATCCAGGGGGGGGGTGTTTGGTAAAGGGCGACTCCTTTTAGGGCGAACTGAAAGTTGCGATATCATCGTTAACCATGATGCCATTTCTGCTGTTCACGCAGTCTTAGAAATCACAGATACAAAAATCATGTTGTACGACATGAACTCAACGAATGGAACTTATATCAACGATGCCAAAATCGTTGCTAAAGAAATTCGTGTGGGTGATTTTTTTCGTTTAGCTGACATTGAATTCGAATTTCACTTATATTCACCTGAGGATTCTCTGCCACCAGTGCTTGACACTTTAGAGCCAGCACGCGGACAAGCTTCTGTTAAAATGCCAAGCCTTCCCGATGAAGACTTACCGTCGGTTCCTCGAGCCTTACCAAAATCAGCTCCATCAGTTTCGAGTCAAGCGCCTAGCATTGTTTATCCATTGGCCTCTGATCCAAAAGCTGAGTTCAGCGAATATATATTCGAAGACAAAGATGATCTCTATCCAATTTTCAAATATGAAACTTCAAAGCAAGCTGTTGAAGTTATCATCCTTCATAATGATCAGGTTTTTAGCGTAGATTATTTACCAGAAGGGAAATCAACTTATTTCATAACTGGACTTCTTTCTAAAGATGATCAAGTTGAATTTCCTTACCTCGCAAAAAATGAAAAATTTCCATTTGTTGAAGTACGCGGAACATCTGCAATCGTCCATACGTTACCAGGTTTTGGTGTATTCCTTCTTTCGGATAAGAAAAAAGATTCTGGCCATGTCGGAACTTCGGTTGAACTAAACGGACAGGACCTTTTGCGACTACAGAAAGGACATCTACAAATTTTTGTAAGAAATGTCGCTGCACCTCCAAAAATTCTTTCTGCTCCTATTTTAAAGCGTGATCCAGAATTTAGAAAATATCTCGCAATCTTTCTCTTTATCTTTGGTTTTTTATCAGTCGGTATGAATCTGATTGAAGTTCCTGAAGATGAAACAAAAGATGAGTTGGCACCTGAGCGTCTTGCGACAATTCTTTATAAACAGGATCTTACTGTTTCTAAAAATATTGCTGTTGAAAAAACTGAAAATGCTCCAAAAGTTGCACAGAAGTCTCCAAACAAGGTAGCTGTTGAAAAAACAACTTCGACTGAGAAGCAGCCTGAAATTAAAAAGCCAGATGTCATTACTACCAAAGAACAAAACAAAAAGCCTGATCCTGGAAAGAAAACTGCTACAGAGAAAAAAATTGTAAAGCAAGGAACAACACCAGTCACAAAACCTGACGATAGAAAATACGATTCACCAGTAGCAAAAGGTGTCTCTCAATCTGCTTCAGCTAAAGCTCCGACAGCATTTTCACAGGTTGCTTCCAA
The DNA here is from genome assembly GCA_040399915.1 of Bacteriovoracaceae bacterium. Taxonomy (GTDB): domain Bacteria; phylum Bdellovibrionota; class Bacteriovoracia; order Bacteriovoracales; family Bacteriovoracaceae; genus Peredibacter. Next base: position 263,674 of record JBBARE010000004.1, on the reverse strand, counting down.
GAGTGTTGGTCACGTAGAAGTCTATAAATCAGCAGATTTTGCGAGTACAGTAAGCGCAGTGGTTTCAAAAGGTGGATCTCTTACTGGAGTTAAAACTCAGGGAATCAGCGGAAGCGGTGGCGGAGAAATGGTTGGCGCGGCAACAGGAGTTGTAGGTGGAACTGGTTCTGTAAAAACCTCAAGTATGGTTACCAATCAAGGAAGTCTTGTTGGTGCAGCTTCTGGAGCACTTGGAGATTCTAAGGGTGCTGAGGGGCTTTCCGCCAAACGTGCAATTTACACTGCAGGTATTCCTGGTGAAACAGTAGTTCTTGGTTCAATGGATCCAGATGTCATCAGGAGAATTCTTCTCGAACATTTACCTCAATTCAGATATTGCTATCAACGTGAACTTGAAAAGACAGGAGTGGAAGCTTCTGGTGCCATCAAGCTTAACTTCACAATCGGTGCTTCAGGACATGTTGCCCAGGCCGGTATTGATGGAAGCTCGGCGCTTAGTACTGATGTTAAAAAATGTGTTGTAGGAGTCCTGAAGGGAATCAACTTTCCAGAACCAATGGGCGGCGGTACTGTTGAAGTGAAACAACCGATGAACTTTTACCCTAAGAAAATCTAATTAATACAAATAAAAAAAGGGATCCTAATGGATCCCTTTTTTTATGTTAAATTTAACAATTAAAATTAATTACCCTGAGTCAGAACAACAAATTTAAATTCTTTGAAGCCTGCAGCAGCACATGTATACATAATGCGTTTTAAATAACTGTATTTCAGAGATTTATCAACGACCAAGTTTGCAACACCAGAAAACTTTTTTGCTTGTGGAGAAAGCTTTTCAGATTGCTTTATCACTTCCTTGATCTTAACGAGCTCGTTATAGAGAGGGACAATTCTTCGTCCACCCTCATCAAACAGCTGATCATCCGGAATATCTGTGTTCACTACCTCGGCATCATCAACAAAAATTTGTGTCTTTGAAACCTGAATGTTCACGCCAAATGTATTTAATGTCTCAGAAGCAGAGCGAGGAAGCTCAACGTCTTTTGGAACGTTGATCACTACACCTGAAGAGTTGTAACTCTGAAGTAGAAACACGAGCATGATGGTAAGAATGTCGAGAAGTGATGTGATATCGATATCAAACACCGTCTGTTTGTTCTTTCCTCTGCTAAATCTTGAAGCCCTGCGTGCCATATGTGATCCTCTTAGGTCATCAAATTACTGAAAATGATCTTGCTGAAAAGTTCTTTCATCTTTTCATCAATGCCTTCTTTATTTGTCTTAAAGATGGCCTCATCAGTTTTATAAAGAACTCGGACAGCATCCATGATTTTCACGATCTCTTCATAAGTCAGATCTTCGCTTGGAGCAAAAATAATAGAGTCTTCATCCGTATGCTGCTTTTTAATATTAATCAAAGCAGTGTGAATCTCTTCATAGTTAAAAAGACCATCAGGTTGTCTGACGAATCGTTGAAGAACTTTAGAAGGAACACCAGATGACAGAGTGATCTCTTTGGCTTCAATAATCATAGTAAGCGCCAGAGGCACTTTTTCTTCTTTAGGTGGCTCTTGATCAGAAATCATTGGAACCGGACTACCGATTTCGTAAATTTTAAGGAAACTTGCCGACATCAATAAAAAGAAAATGAAGATGAAAACTGAATCCATAATAGGAACAAGATTCAGTTTCTCTTCAGGTTTTTTACGTTTGCGACTGGTAGGTACTCGTAGCATAAGCTAGTCCTTACTCGTCGATTGCTTTTTTAGTACCAAGAAGATCCTGGAGTTTTACTGAAAATTCATCGATCTCGTTTACGATTTTCTCTGATTTTGCCATGAGGAAAGCGTGAACCATCATAATGGTAATCGCAGCTAAAAGACCGAGAGCAGTTGTATTCATCGCAACCGCAATACCTTTCGCTAGAACTTCCGCTTTTTGCGTTGGATCTGCTGCTGATACTGCAGAGAATGACTGGATCAGACCCTGAATGGTTCCGAGGAGACCAAAGAGGGTTGAAAGGTTTGCCGCAAGTTGAAGATACGGAATACGCATTTCAATTTTCGGAATCACTTCAAGCGCAGTTGCATCGATTGCATTTTGTACTTGCTCAGTTCCCTGATTTGCTCTCTTAAGACCTGACTTCAAAACTCTTGGTAGAGCAGCTTGTGAGCCAGAGCAAACTCTGATCGCACCTTGAATGTCGTTCGAGAGAATATAGCGCTGAAGTTCATTCATGAATGAAGGACCATCAACATCATATGTGTAAGAGAGTTTCTTGAATCGTTCAACAGCAACTGCGATAGCAAAGCCCCACACTGCCAGAATAACGTACATGAATACGCCACCCTCAACGATAAATCTAATCGACCATTGGATTAATTCCATAACTTCGTTCCCCTTCCATGGAAAAATAAAGGTTTATGATTTTATTATAAGCTGATTTGAAATCTGAGAAAGGAAATTAAGTAGGGGAAATTATAGTATTAGCACGGGGGCAGCATAGAGTGCCCCCGTGAAGAATATCAGATTAAAACACACAGTTAATTGAACGAGAATTGTAGAGGAAAGAAACAAAAATCACTCGTCCTTCAGAATCAATCTTCATTTTTGGGCCATCAGCAGCTGCATAATCAAAGTCTCTGACTTCAGTTCCAGAAGCAACTGTGAATAGGTTGTTAAACCAGACTTCTTTATCAAATTTGACAGAAATATTGCGGCTTAGGTCTTCACCATCAAGGCTGATTTTTGCCCGGACGTTGTAGGCAGGGTTACCAAAAGAATCTTCAACCATGAGGTTTTTAACTTTCTCGATTTTGAGCTTACAGTTTGTTTTAACAGTATTGACTACGATTTTACTTTTGATCGAGCCTTTAAGGATTAATGTCCCCTCAATCTTGTGAGCAAATGCTGACATTGAAAAAGCTGCTATTAAACCAATGATTAAATGTTTCATATATTATCCTTAAAATTTCGTCGTTTGTTTGCCGTTGTCATAACCTTCGTAAACTTTTTCCCAGTTTTTAAAAGCACGACGAGCGTCTTGTAATTCTTCAAGCACCCACTGGTTTCTCTCAGTTCCTTTCTTGTCACGCTCTTCAATGTTTAATGGACTCAAGTAGTACATTGGAACTTTCATGAGGTAGCAAAGTCTGTTCCACTGGTTATCCTCAAAATCCTGATATTTTTCAATAACTGGACATTTGACTTTATCTGTTCTCATGAAAAAAGCTGCCCACTCTTTTATCGGCATTGGTCTTTCCATAAAGGTTCCATCTAGCACGTAATCAACTCCACTCGCTGTTACGACCGGAGCTACGTGGAACCACCATTCAAAATCTTCAAGAATGGCGAATCTCTTAGTATAGAAAACAAAAAGTTTTTCTGACTGAATACCGAGCTTTGACCACATATCAAAAGACCACATGTGAGCGCGTTTGAAACATTGAGAGCGATTTTTATCGCCGTCATTAAGCATGCTATCGAAAATTTCAGTCGCTTTCTCAACCGACTGAAGATCAGTCGGAGCGAACGCTCTTAAGTGGTTATATTGAAAGTGGTTAAGATCCATCGTTCTCGCATCAACTTCATTTGGATTCGCGATTTGAATATTTGTGATAACGGCTTCGTTCCCATTCACGTTGTAATCAAGGCGAACGATGCGTCCGACAAGGGACTTCATGCGCTTTAAATTCGCTTCGTTTTTTACAGTCTTATAGATACGTCCATCAACACCTGAGAGAACAAGAAGTCGTTCAGTTCTTACAGACTCAAAAACATTAAACACCGTTGTGTAAACAGTTTCTGCTTTCGCAATACTCTGAAAAGCGAGAAAGGACGCGAATAGAATTAACCATAACTTGGCCATAAAAACCCCATTTGAAATAGGGATGATTTATAAGAAACGGGTTTTTCTATGGCAAGTAAAGGGGGTATCGTTTGTAAAGATTACAAATAGTTCTCTGGGAAAATTTGACGTTCAATCCCCTCGATAAAGATGTGAATACACTTGATATGGATCTCTTGAATTCGGTCTGTAATGGGGCAATCTATGACCATGGCGACATCACACATGGACTTCAACTTTCCGCCGTCCTTGCCTAAAAGGCCCACGACTTTCATTCCGCGGGATTTTGCGACTTCAACAGCTTTGATGACGTTATTGGAATTTCCAGACGTCGAAATCGCTAAAAGAGCATCGCCCTGTTGTCCCCAAGCTTCAATGAAACGAGAAAAAACAAAATCAAATCCAAAGTCATTTGCAACGCAAGTCATGTGGCCTGCTTCAGAAATACCAGTGGCCGGAAGGGGAGCGCGATTTTTTCTGTAGCGACCAGTTAACTCTTCAGCAAAGTGAAGGGAGTCGCACATTGAGCCGCCATTACCGCATGAAAAAACACGACCTTTATTTCTAAACGAATCAACGAAGATCTGAACAGCTTGTTCAATTTGCTTAACGTTTTTTTCGTCGTCGATAAATTTATTAAGAGTGGTTTGTGCTTCTAGAAGTGATGAACGAATAAAACTCATGTGCGTGTGTAGGCGGACCCGAAGATCCGCCTTCCTCAATTAACCGATTAGAGAATTGATGTTTTTTACAATTTCAGCTTTTGGCTGATTACCAACTAGAGTCGACTTAACTTCACCGTTTTTGAAGAAGATAAGAGTTGGGATACCGCGGATACCATATTTCTGAGCAAGGTCAGAAGCCTGGTCTACGTTAACTTTTACAACTGTTGCTTTGCCACTCATCTCAGAAGCTATTTCATCCAAAACGGGAGAGAGCGCCTTACAAGGGCCGCACCATTCCGCCCAGAAATCAACGAGGACTGGTTTGTCAGAATTCATAACTTCTTGATCGAAATTAGCAGAAGTTACACTTGTTAAATTGGCCATAATTTCTCCTTATGCGGCGTGCTCTAAGAGCATGCATTACTTTACTTTAGAGATGCTAGATGGACAAGTATAGCAGGGCTCGTTCAATTCAGCACCTGATTAAGGTGGTCCAGAATCTTAAAAACATCGTTCAACCTGCGATTTTTTCGCTACAATATCCCCGATGAACAGAAAGTCACTCTTGTCAGGGCCAATGGCCTGGGCCCGATGGTCACGATTAATAGCAAAATGTATCGATATCGGCCTCGTGACAGTGGGAGCGATTTGCTATTACCCCATGGGATTAATTCTAGGGATTGTTTATTTGTGTATCGCGGACTCCCTCTATGACGGTCAATCCATTGGAAAACGATTCATGGGCTTCGGAGTGGTTTCCCTGGTCGATGGAACTCCGTGCACCGCCTGGCAATCCTTAATCCGCAATCTTCCTTTCACCGTTCCCTTATTCTTTTTAGTTTTTCCCTTTTGGGGCTGGGTGTTTTCCTCAATTTTTGCTTTGCCATTAGCAGCAATGGAAGTTTATTTTTTATTTCGAGGCGACACAGCACACCGTCTAGGCGACATCATGGCCGATACCACTGTTATAGCTAATGATGGGACCAGATTGGATTTGCGCAAGACCAAGAGTCCGTGGTTTGATACTCCTCCCGTTCCACTTCAATAGGTTGCCATGAAAAAATTAATCATTATCGATATTTCGAATTTTATATTTCGCGCTTTTTTCGCTATCCGTCCTCTCCATGCACCAGACGGAACTCCGGTAAATGCCGTTTATGGAGTGCTTTCAATGCTTCACAATTTGATTGTGAAATATCAGCCGACGCATATTCTCGTGGCACGCGACACCAAAGAGGGATCTTTTCGTAAAGAAATTTTCAAGGAATATAAAGCGAATCGTTCAGAACCACCTGATGAGCTCATTCCCCAGTTTGCATTGGTTGATGAATTAATTGCCTCACTAGGGTTACCGGAAATTAAAATCGCTAATTACGAAGCTGATGACATCATTGGTTCAGTTGCTCTTCAGTGGAAAAAAGATTTCGATGAAATTCTTATTGCTTCAGGTGATAAAGATTTAATGCAGTTCGTGGACGGGCCAATCAAAATGCTCGATACCATGAAAGAAAAAACGTACTCGCGTGAAGATGTGAAAGATAAAATGGGAGTGTATCCAGAGGAGATTGTCGATTATCTCTCTCTCATCGGTGACACCTCAGATAACATTCCAGGTGTCGATGGTATTGGACCGAAAGGTGCGCAAGGTCTGATTGAAGAATACGGAACTCTTGAAAAAATCCTAGAGAATGTTGATTCAATTAAAAACAAACGATGTCAGACGGCACTTGCCGCTCACAAAGATATGGCCATTCTTTCAAAAGAATTAGTAAAAATTGTTTGTGATCTAAAACTTAAATACACTTACGATCAAGCCGAATATCAATTAAAACTCACACCTGAAGTGGAAGCTTTCTTAAATAAAGTTGGATTCAGAACATGGCTCACAAAATTAGCAGACTTTAAAGTCGTTCTCCCAACCTCTGAAAAACCTGCTTACGTACCACCTGCTCAGACTGCTGCAAAAGGTGTTGAACGTTGGACACTTGCGGATTTCAAAAAAAATATCCAAGGTATGGATGTCGTTGCGATCACGCACGTTTGTGATGATGAGCTTAATCAACATCAATGTTGGCGTGGAATGGGTGTCGCAACAGCTAAATCTGTTGGGTATCTCACTTTAAGTGATGAAGATGTAAAGCCTCTGGTTGATATTCTTCATGAGACCAGTGCTCTGGTCGTTTGTTATCAATCAAAGCCTGTTCTACAGTTAGCGATGATGGCAGGAATGAATCCCGACTTTAAATATTTTGACCTTGCTCAGGCACACTTCAATTTAAATCCTGAATACCGCCATGATCTCGCGACAATTACAGAAGAATTTCTAGGTTACAAAATTGCTGCTCCAGGAAAAGGTCAGGCAGATCTTTTCGGTGGAGATACTGAAGAAGATTTAAAATATCAGGGCGAAAAAGCGGAAGCGATTCTTAAGCTCTACCCAATTCTTCGCGAAAAAATGAAAGAGATGAATGTTGAGCGTCCCTATGACGAACTCGATATCCCACTCATCAAAGTTCTTGCGTCCATGGAACTTGAAGGAGTCACTCTCGATATTGGCTTCTACAAAGAACTCGAAAATGAATTTTCATCTCAGATCGCTGAAATAGAAAAAGAAGTTTTTAAAACGGCGGGAGACAAAATCAATCTTCGTTCTCCTAAGCAAGTAGGGGAGTTTCTCTTTGAGAAACTTCAATTGCCCGTCGTGCGCAAAACAAAAACAGGTTATTCAACTGATGCTGAAGTTTTAAATGAACTAGTCGCAATGAAAGTGAGTCCTATCCCTGAGTTACTTTTACGTTATCGTGAAGTTGAAAAATTATTATCAACTTATGTGAAAGCACTGCCCACACTGGTGAATCCGAAATCAAAAAAACTACACACTCATTTCCAGCCTTCAAACGCGGCAACTGGGCGCTTATCATCTGATAATCCAAATCTTCAGAACATTCCTGTGAGAACAGAAAACGGAAGAAAATTAAGAAAAGGTTTTATCCCTTCTCCTGGTCGAACACTTCTTTCTGCCGATTATTCACAAGTTGAATTAAGACTTCTCGCGCATTTTGCGCAAGACAAGAACATGCTTGATGCTTTTAAAAATGACCGAGATATTCACCGTCAGACTGCGGCTGAAGTTTTTGATACTCCACTGGATCAAGTGACAAAAGATCAGCGAAATGGTGCCAAGGCGATTAACTTTGGCCTCATGTATGGGCAGACGAGTTTTGGTCTGTCTCAAGCTCTTCACATCTCTCAAGGCGAAGCTAAAAAATACATCACAGCTTATTTCCAAAAGTTTTATTCAGTGAAAAGTTTCCTGGATGGTCTAAAAGAAAAAGCCGAGCAGACGGGTTACGCTGAAACTCTTTTTGGGCGCAAACGAAATCTCCCGGATATCAAGTCTTCTAACCGTCAGATTAAATCAATGGCAGAAAGGGTTGCGATCAACAGTCCTATTCAAGGAACGGCTGCTGATATCATTAAACTGGCGATGATTAATATCCAACGCATCCTTCGCGAGAGAAATCTCAAGTCTCGTATGGTCCTTCAAGTGCACGATGAATTGATTTTTGATGTCATCCCCTCAGAGCTTGAAGAGATGAAAGTTCTCGTACAGGATCAGATGGAAGGCGCTGTTTCTCTGAGTGTTGCGCTCAAGGTAGAGATGGGCATCGGGGCCAACTGGTACGATCTTAAGTAGTAAGCCTAACTTCCGATAAGTTATACATGAAGCTTATCTTCACTTTAGTTATTGGGTTTCTCGCGATGAAGGCGTTCGCTATTGGGTGCGACTGCGAAGTTCGCGTGTTTTCCCCGACAACTGGTTCCTATCAAATGAATTCCAATACATTTAAGACCTATGAACTTGAAGAATACAGCTCGTATTCAGTGAAAAATCAAAAAGATTGTCGCCGCGTATGTCTTGAAAGATTTCAGGAAGACATGCCTTCGGATCGCTTGAACGCGCTTCTTGTGACTTATGCCCAGAGCTTAATTGAAGCAAAGGCCGTTGGTTTTAATTGCACAGGACTCACGACTTTAAAGTTTCCCGTCAGGGTGAAGGCGAAACTCGGTCCCATGGCGCTTGGAAATGTGGTGGACATGGTTCAAGTCGTGAATCACGAACAGCTCTGTTTCTTTTAACTATTTAACGACCGGATATCCGCTTTCAATCCACAAATCCATTCCAGCATCGTGAATACAAACCAGATTATTAAGTCCGGCATTCGATAGGGCCTCAAAAGCAGTCTTGGCACGTCCGCCGCGCTTACAGTGAATGAAGACTCTTTCATATTTTTTAAGTTCTTCAGCATGTTGGGCAACCTGTGGAAGAGGGAAGTTGAGAGCGCCCTTGATATGCCCAGAGGTAAATTCGTCCGGGTTTCGCACGTCCAGAATGACGTCATCCTTTCCTAATTTCAGGTGGCTATCAGCAAATTCTTTGAGAGTGAGAAGGGTATTTGACATAAACGGTCTCCAATCGATTTTTCTTAATATTTAACCCCTTAAATTCCGATAAGAACTATGGAGAGTCAAGCTCATGTTCTATGTCCTTTTTTTAGTTTTGGCAGTTGCTTACAATATAAGGAAGTTCCGTAAGGAACGAGACGCATTTCTTTCATCGATTATTGCCGCTAAAAACCCAGGTCATCGACAGATGATTCTTGGCCACCACTTCTACATTTTTATTTTTGAAGGCTTCTTGGCGCTCATCGTGGCGCATTTGATCACTGAGCGAGCGATGGCGATTGGTATTTTAGGATTAGGCGTTGTTTATCTTGCCTTAGTTTTCGTCGGTTTTTATTTCTATCAATTCTTCATCCGCTACGTTGAAAAGCACACCCAGTTAGATCTTTGTGGTTCATTCAGAAATCACCTCACTAAAGAGCTTCGGGTAAACTTTGCAATGATCATGCTTCCCATTCTTGTTTATTCGATTCTTAACTGGGCCTTCCAGGACAATCGTGCTGAAGACGTAGGAAGCTTGTGGTTTATCGGCATGCTTTTCAATATTATCTTCGTTTCTGTTCTAACGATCGTATGCTCGGTTATCATCATGCTTCGTTTGATTCCCAATCGTGAAATCACCGAGCCTGAATACCTTGAAGTTATTAACAAAAGACTTGCTCAAATTCAGCAGCCAAACATGCGTATCCGCTGGATTGAAACAGATATTAAAAATGCCTTCGTCGTTGGACTTAAGCTTCTGCGCTTTTCAAACCAGACGATGTTCATTGGTAAATCTCTACGCACAACTCTGACTATTGAAGAATTCGATGCTGTTATTGCTCACGAATTAAGTCATGTGGCCAATCGTCATATTCATAAACGCGTGATTGATCTCATGAAAAACTTTATTTCGGTCATTATGGGGACTGCTGTTTTAATGTTTACTGTCCTCGGCACCTCTCTTATCTACTGGGGTGAAGATGCGCATCTTCATACTGCAGCGACTACTGTTTGGTGCGTCCTTCTTTGTCTTAGCTGGATGATTTTTAATTATTCACTTCTCTTCGATACAATCAGGTCTCATGAATTTGAAGCTGATGCCTATGCCGTTATTGAACTCGGAGCAAGTTTTGAAGCGATGAAATCTGCCCTTGAAAAACTCTCGGTGACGGAAGAACTTCCAGAATATCTCGTCGCTCGTACCAGAAAAAAATCTGACAAAAGTCGATTCGCAACTTGGCTCTACAGACATTTTTCAACTCATCCTGAGCTAGCAACTCGAATTAAGTTTCTCGAATACAAAATCGCTAAAAGCCTTCCGTTTAATCATTACGTTTCGACACCACAGAAAATTCGAATCTGGCTCGGACACATAATGAACTGGAAAATTTCAGTTCCACTGTCGACTTGCTTTGTTTTGTCTGTTGCCTGGATGAGCTGGAACTTTAAAAAGGGTCAGGAGGCAATCGCCTTTATTAACGATTCTTCAACCGAAGCCATTATAAAAAATAAATCGCTTATCTCGCGCATTAACTCAAGACCTCAGTTAGTGGGTCAGAGCCTCATCTATTTCGTGGTCAAAAAGAAAGATGAAAAACTGATCGATCACTTTCTAAGCAATGGTGCAGATAAAGGCAAAACCCTGATGTACATCTCTCAGCTTCAGGACTATGAAATGCTCCAAAAGTATTACGTCAGGTACCAGAATAAGCTTTCAGAAGATGAATACTTTTTAGTTTTAAGAAAAACGGCACAGCTCAATTTCACCGAGGGCTACCGCCTGCTTGTGAATGCAAAGAACTTCGAGGCCTTGAGTCCTGACTATAAGGAAGACGTATCACGCCTTCACCAGACGAATCGTAAACCAGCGTCAACCACTCCCCAGAAATAATCAAACTTAACTGACTTGACTAAATTGAGATCAAAACGAAAAGCAACTTTTCAGAAGAAAAGCGCCTATCGAATTGAATGGACGATTAAATTAACGAGGATAGACCCAATTCATAGAGTAAACTGCTTCGACGATCAGGTCTGAGGCTTGAGCACCTGCAAATCTCATTTGAATGATCTCATTTTTATACTGTGTGAAGATGTGCGAACTCACGTCACCAAAGTCATCTCCATCATAATCAACGCACTTATCAAGGATCATCTCATTTGGATTAGCTGAAGCCTTATAAGAGCATTTATATAAGTAGTCGTTAGAATCATATTTATTCACGTCATGGGCAATTTCAACGACCTTTCCGGCAGTGCTACCTTGGCGAACGAGAACCCGGTCAGGAATTTTAAATTGAGCATCTTCAGTCAGAAAGTAATTTTTGCGAGAGCTTTGGCTTCCATCAAGTCTAATGACGTAGGCAGAAGGGAGCTCTTGGTTTTCAGTACTGCGGCCTGGTTGGGTCTTAGCGTCCGTAATTTTCTTACCGCAGCCGATGGTGGCGATGGCCAGAGAGAGCAGAGGGCAAAGTTTTCGTGTCAGCATGTGGAGCATTTTCCGTCCTTGGGAATGCTTAGGTTCATTATACTTTGACTTTCCTATCGGCGCCGGAAAGTGAAACTTTAATTAGTTAACTATTCAAATTCATGGGAATTGAGGGGCATATTTTGCTCCTTCCAAGGGGGATAAAGACCGTGTTAGGCGGGCAGGCGCTCAAGCAATTTCGGCGGCCTGCCGACAATACCAGACTGTAGTATAACGAGTCCTAAACGAGAGACTCCTATGCGATTCCTACTTGCCTTGATGAGTTCGTTCCAGTTTGTGTTTAGGCTTGTGACACCGCTGCAGAACTTGGCGAAACCAAGCCTTTACGGTCCTTTCTCTTTATTTTTTACCCACCAACCTTGACACCAATCCCTCTCGTTGCCACATTGTGGAAGACAATCTTTTACTTAATGATCACTTTTAATATTGCTAAGCGCAAAATGGAGGCCCTATGACAGTTAAACCACTTCAAGACCGTGTTCTCATCAAGAGAGTTGAAGAAGAACAAAAAACAGTTGGCGGAATTATTATCCCCGACACTCACAAAGAAAAACCAGCTCAAGGTGAAGTTGTTGCCGTAGGTTCTGGCTACCGTCTACAAGACGGAACAGTTAAGGCTTTGGATGTTAAAAAAGGGGATAAAGTTCTTTTCGGTAAATATTCAGGCACAGAAGTAAAAGTTGGCGGCGAGAATTACCTCATCATGAAAGAAGATGAGATCCTAGGCGTTCTTCAATAATAAAAAAGTTATTAATCCTAACGGGAGAAAAATATGTCAGCTAAAGAATTAAAATACTCAGAACATGCTAGAAACTCAATTCTTGCAGGTGTTAACGCTCTTGCAAACGCAGTAAAAGTTACTCTAGGTCCTAAGGGCCGTAACGTTGTTATCCAGAAATCATTTGGTGCTCCAGCGATTACTAAAGATGGTGTTTCTGTTGCAAAAGAAATCGAACTAGAGAATGCATTCGAGAATATGGGCGCTCAACTTGTAAAAGAAGTTGCTCAGAAAACTAACGAAGATGCTGGTGACGGTACAACGACTGCAACTGTTCTTGCTCAAGCTATCTACCGTGAAGGTGTTAAACTTGTAGCTGCTGGCCATAACCCTATGGACCTTAAGCGTGGTATCGATATCGCTACTGCTAAAATCATCGAAAAGCTAAAGACTATGTCTAAGAAGATCGACACTGCTGAAGAAATTGCTTCTGTAGGATCAATCTCTGCAAACAATGATATGGAAATCGGAAAACTTATTTCTGAAGCAATGTCTAAAGTTGGTAAAGAAGGCGTCATCACAATCGAAGAATCAAAAACTGCTGAAACTTCACTTGATGTTGTTGAAGGTATGCAATTTGACCGCGGTTATGTTTCTCCATACTTCGTGACTAATCCTGAAAGAATGGAAGCTACGTTTGAAAATCCTTATATTCTTATCACTGACAAGAAAATCTCTTCAATGAAAGAGCTTCTTCCTACGCTTGAAAAAGTTGTTCAGACTGGTAAGCCACTTGTTATTCTTTCTGAAGACGTTGAAGGTGAAGCGCTTACAACTTTAGTTGTAAACAAACTTCGCGGTACTTTAAACGTTGCTGCTGTTAAAGCTCCTGGCTTTGGTGACAGAAGAAAAGAAATGCTAAAAGATATCGCTACACTCACTGGCGGTACTGTTGTTTCTGAGGAACTAGGAATGTCTCTTGAGACAACTACTCTTCAGCACCTTGGTACTTGTAAAAAAATCACTATCGATAAAGAAAACACAGTTATCGTTGATGGTGCTGGTAACAAGAAAGATGTTGAAGCTCGCGTTGGTGCAATCCGCGCTCAGATCGCTGAAACAACTTCAGACTACGACAAAGAAAAACTCCAAGAGCGTCTTGCTAAACTTGCTGGCGGTGTTGCTGTTATTAAAGTTGGAGCTCCAACTGAATCAGAAATGAAAGAGAAGAAAGACAGAGTTGAAGATGCATTAAATGCAACTCGCGCTGCTGTTGAAGAAGGTATCATCGTTGGTGGTGGTGCTGCATTCCTTCACGCTGCTATCGCTCTCGAAGGCCTTAAAGGTGCTAACGAAGAGCAAACGGCTGGTATCAAGATCGTTCGTCGCGCAATCGAAGAACCTCTTCGCCAGATCGTTTTCAACGCTGGTGTTGATGGCGCAGTAGTTGTTAACAAAATCCTTGAATCTAAGAACCCTGCATTCGGCTTCAATGCTCGTGATGACAAGTTCGAAGACCTTGTTAAAGCTGGAATCATTGACCCAACTAAAGTAACTCGTTCTGCTCTTCAGAACGCAGCTTCTATTGCTGGTTTAATGCTCACAACTGAAACAATGATTGCTGATATCCCTAAGAAAGATGACGGTCATGGCGCTCCAGGCGGTATGGGCGGAATGGGTGGTATGGGCGGCATGGGCGGCATGATGTAATCACTCGCTTTCCAAAACGAAATGCAAAAAATAAGGGCACCCTCGCGGTGCCCTTTTTTATTTGTGTCTCTGATTTCTTAAATTTACCTCACAATTTTCCTCATCCACTGGGGCAAATAAGGCCCTTCATTTGACTGGTGGGAGTGTAAAAAATTCCCGTGTCGTAGAACTGACGCCGATCGCTTCCTGAGTGGTGTCCTTTTCATATTCCAGAGTTACCTTTTGTCCCTGACCAAAGCAGTCTTCCTAGTGATTAGGAGCTTTTGGCCATACTCAGATATTGGCATAAACCGTGCAATGATTAGGGCAAGTAGGTGCTTTCAAGGATTGATCGCACTTGAACATTTAGTGCCAGGGAGTCAGGCATGAAATTCGTCTTCACAATGATAGTGATGATCTTTTCTCTACCGTCATGGTCGATAGTCACAGCAGGAGCAACTGATTGCCCGATTCAATTTGAGGGACGAGTTAAAGAGATCATCGAGCCAATTGGTTCAACAAGTTTTTTTTCAACAAACAAGGTTGTTTTCGATAACCAGAAAACATTGAAAGGGGATGTAGACGATCAGGTTCTGTTGGATGTCCTGCAAAATGGCCCATTTAAAGTTGAAACGGAAAAGGAATACCGTGTCCAACTTCGAGACGGAAAACTTTGTTGGATGGAAGAGATTTAAAACATTTTTCAGGATGAAAAATTATGTTTAAAAAATGGCTCCTCATCTTCACAATTTCATTACCTGCCTGGGGCTATAACCTCACGAAGGATTTTGTTGATGGATTTTACTGGGCACAGTTACCTGTTTCTTTTGTTATCGTGGAAAACGATCCTGCTCGAAAATCCCTTCTTACAACACTTGCTCAGGATGCTATCGGAGAGTGGGAGAGTGACACCGGTCTTTCAATCTGGGATTTAACAGGTGGTGGGACAAGTAATATTATTAGATGGTCCACAAATTTTGCAGCTGAGACCAGAATGGATGCAGCTTCAGTTTTAGCAGTTGCGATTCGTTACACTAGTGGTCCTTATTTTGCGAAAACAGAAATTATTATTAATGGAAATCACAATTCTTTCAATACCGGGAATCCGAGTATTAACAGAATGAATCTTGCAACAACCTTGGTTCATGAGTTAGGCCATACGATCGGACTTGATCATTCGAATAATATGATGGCGATCATGGCCCCAACACTTCAGTTTCCGTACAACGGGCTTCACAATGATGATGTTTTCGGCATGGAAGACGCACATGCGCAGACTGTGAATCGTCAGGTGACTCGTTATGTATCTCCTCTTGCTTATAGCAGTGAAACTAAAACAGGCCAGCCTTTGAGTTGCGGAACAACTGGTCCAGCAACCGCTGCCAACTCCAGCAGTGGACTTTTGTCTCTGGTGTTAGGAATGTTGATCGGTTTTGTCAGGAAACTGGGAGCTTGGTTTAAGTCTCGCTTCTAGATGCCGAAAAGAGGACATGGACAAAAACCTCGATACACCATTTATTTTTTATCTAACTCTTGAAGAAAATCTTTCAAAAACATTTTATGTCTTTGATCAGACCTTAAAGGATCTGGGGTTAATGTTAATCCCGGTTCGTATCGATCAACTACAAACCCTCGTCGCTTCAACAGATCAAACTCAAATCATTGTCATTTCTTCTGTAACAGATGTGCGCGAAATGAGAATGTATAATGAGAAAGTTCGTGGGTTATTGAAGTATGTTCTTAATTCAAAACGCATTACATTCATAAATCTTTCAAGCTTTTCAAAACTAAATGATTCCAAAATTTACAGCATGAAAAAGAATTATTTCTTCATGAAATATCCTCTCGATGCCAGACTTTTGTCTGCTAAAATTGCTCGTTACCACGATGAAAAAACTGAAACGAGTATTCGCTGGCCGGGTGGAAAAAGAGCAGGTTTGGGTGTGGTCGCATGAAAAGTAAAAACACCGAAGCTACTCAAAGAGTCCTCGTACTTTTAAAGATTGATGCCAATAATCTTTTTACAAGAATCAAAGATAGGAAGTCAGAATACCTAGAGATTTTCGCTCTCAGAAGAACACGTGAACACTTTCCTATGATTTTTAATAATCGTTATGCAGGTACCACAATTATGGATCTTGCTCATTGTAGTACCGAGCTCATAACAACTTTGGATCAATATTATACGTTGGTTGAAGAAATGAGCTGGTACCTCTATCAGACTGAAGATATGCCAAATACAGTTGAAGATTATATCAATCGTAAAATTGCCCGGATGGGAAGACTACTCTCAACTCTGAATTTATTTTTAGATGCTGAGTTAGGGATTGAAAACGATAGCCTTAATCAAGGTCAGCCTGTTTTCATCGATCAGCCTGAGGAAGACTTTGCAGATGCCTTCAAAGATGATACTTCTGAAGTGCCATGAAAATCCTTTTTTCAATCTTACTTTTTTCTCAAATTGCCTGGTCTGCGCGTGATCCAATTTCAGGCAGCAGGTTTCAGCACCTAACGGGTGTTAAAACGTCCCAAGATTCAAAAACTCAGTGGGATGAAAAATACAGCCGGCCAACTTTTATCTTCGGTAAATCTCCAGTAGAATTTCTGGCCGAAAATTATCAATACATCCCTTACGAAGGTACTGTCCTGGATATGGGGATGGGCGAAGGCCGAAATGCTGTTTTCCTGGCGCAGAAAGGCTATAAGGTCACAGGGATTGATATTAGCTCTGTTGCGGTGAAAAAATCGTATCTATTGGCGCAAGAATTTGGCGTAAAAATTAAAGGCGTAGTGGCTTCTTTATCCGATTATAAAATTGCCCCGAGCACATTTGACGCGATTGTCTGCTTCTATTACGTAGATCGCTCTTTGGTAGAAAAAATAAAAACTTGGTTAAAGCCAGGTGGAGTACTCATTTACGAGGCGCACACCTTGCGTGAAAAGACGAAAAAGAAAAGTGACTCCTCTGATGACAGCGAATATCTTCGGGAACAGGAACTATTAAAATTATTTCAAGGCATGCGCGTTCTTAAATACGAAGAGCCTCTTCATGAGAAAGAGTTTCGCTCAAGTATTATTCTTAGAAAAGAATAAGTTCCTCCTCCCAATTATTAGTGTCCATGGCATAATCTAAGCATGGCCAAGCTCTTAATACTTTTCATGATTTTCCATGCTGTACTCGGTTGGTCCGAGACTACGGAAGAATCCAAAGTCGATGAAAACGGTGATCACTTCACTGGCCGCATTTCCCGTTTAAATTCTCCAGCTCGATTACTTCGTATTCGTACAGATTTTGAAAACATCAAATTCTTAAATCGCAAAGATCGTGTTGAATTTTGGAATGAAACATATCCTGATAACCGTTGTGTCGCTTTAGTTGAAGGAAGAACAAACGATTATCTCTTGCTCAAAGTTCCGCAGTTTGAACTTTGTGTGAAGCGTGTTCATTTCACAACTGGCTCGTACCTTCATTTTCAAAGTCCTGATCTGGCTCAGACAGTGACGATAGCAAAAGAGTTAATAGAAATATTACTTAAAAAACGTTTGGCGATGAATGCAAAAAAAGATCGCCACCAGCGCGAACTTACTGGCCATGTAGAAAAAGTTGATGGTGTAAATAAGCGGTACGAAATTCTTCGCCAAAAGCTTGAAATCGAATGGCAAAAAGAACTTTCTGCTCTTGAAGAAGATAAGGCTCGATCATTTACAGAATTTAAAAATTCTGAAGCACGCTTAAACGAAATTGATACGAAGTTAGAAGCATACCGATTAGAAGACCATAATCTAAAATTAGATCGCTGGTCACTTGATCCCGCTCTTTATATTAAAAAATAAGTTTTAAGGAGTTCTATATGGCATTTTCATTGGCCAGGTTATTTTGTTTATTTGCTTTAATCTCACTTGTTGCCTGTCAGGGTAATAAGAAAAGCGGCTCTAAATCGATTACCTATAATATTGGTGGAGAGCCTTCTACACTAAGTCCTTTATCGGCTTCAGATGGTTATACGACAGCGGTTCATTCCTATGTCTTTGAATCACTTCTCGATAAAGATGTTGAAACTTACGAATGGAAACCAGCTCTTGCTACTGAGTGGACAATATCAAAAGATAAAAGAGTTTTTGAATTTACGCTCAGACAAGGTGTTAAGTGGCATGATGGAAAAGAAATGACGGCCGAAGATGTTAAATTTTCGTATGATGTCATTTTTACTGAAGATTTCAAAGCCGTTCAAATGCGTCCCTATTATGAATCTGTTAGTAAAGTTGAAGTTCTCGATAAGTATAAAATTCGTTTCACTGTTAAAGACGATTACTTTCAAAACTTTGATGTTTGTGCAGGCATAAGTGTCTGGCCGAAACATTTTTATACTAATCCTGAAAATAAAAAAGAATTTGGTCGAAAACTTATCGGGACCGGTCCTTATCGTTTATCTAAATATGATAAAGGGCAAAAAATTATATTGGTTCAAAACCAGGAGTGGTGGGGAAGAAATACTGAGTCAGAGAAAACAAGTTACCTCATTCCCAAAATTGTCTTAAAGATGGTCATGGATGAAAACGTTTATCTCGAGCTTTTGAAAAAAGGCGATTTGGATTTTCAGGGATTTCGTCCAGAGGGTTTTGTAAAGAAAACAGTTGGCAACGTTTGGGATAAGAAAATTACAAAAGTTAAAACTGAAAACAAAACTCCCAAAGGTTTTGGTTTTATTGCTTTAAATTTAAAACATCCTTTTTTAAAAGATAGAGAAGTCAGAAAAGCATTAAGTATGCTTTTTAATCGCCCGATGATGCTTGATAAGTTTGAATATAATCTTGCTGAGTATGCAACAGGTCCAATCTATGTTCAGTCAGATTATGCTTCTGAAAAAGTTCAGCCGATTCCTTTTGATCCAAATGAAGCTTTAAAAATCCTTAATAAAGCTGGGTGGAAGGATTCTGATAAGGACGGGATCTTAGATAAAATGCTCGATGGAAAGAAAACAAAACTTTCGTTTACTATTTTAGAACCATCACTGGATAACATGAAATACCACACAGTCTTCAAAGAAGATGCAAGCAAAGTTGGTGTGGATATCAATGTAAAAAATATTGAATGGAACTCTTTTGTAAAACTGTTGGATGAGAAAAACTTTGAAGCTGTTCGTCTTGCCTGGGGCGGAGGTGGAGTTGATTGGGATCCAAAACAGATTTGGCACTCAAGCTCAATTCCAGGAGCTAGTTCAAACTTTATCAGCTACTCAAATAAAGAAGTGGATGCTTTGATTGATCAGGCACGTCAGCTTCATGATAGAGAACAGAGAATTCCGCTTTTAAAGCGAGTCCACGAAATTATTTCTGCTGATTATCCTTATATCTGGTGGTTCAACCAGAAATACACTCTTTATGGTCACTCAAAACGTGTTGTAAAACCTAAAGACACTTTTCAGTATGGAATTGGGCAGCAATACTGGACGGTTGAATAAGTTATGCTGAAATATTTTCTTAGACGTCTCGCCATTATTATCCCGACACTCCTTGGAGTGACGATGGTGGTTTTTGTTATCATCAATATGGCGCCAGGTGGACCTATTGAACAAAAGCTCCAGCAGATGCGTTTCGGTAGCGGAGAGTCTGGCGGAGACAGTGCTAATTCAAAAGGTCGTGGAGCAACTCAGGGTGTTTCAGATGAAGTGCTTGAAGCTCTTAAAAAGCAGTATGGGTTTGATAAGCCTATGCATGTACGCTATTTGTTGTGGTTAAAAAATATTGCGACTCTAAATTTTGGGGATAGTTTCACTTACGATGAACCTGTTGTTGATGTTATCACCAGTAAATTTCCTGTCTCTTTGCAGTTTGGTATTATTTCTCTGGTTTTAAGTTACCTGGTTTCAATTCCCTTAGGTATTATGAAAGCTATTCGTAAGGGTGGTGCATTTGATATTGCGACTAGTTTCATCCTTTTTATTTTTTATAGCATTCCATCCTTTATGCTCGCTATTCTCTTGATCGTCTTTTTTTCAGGTGGAAGCTTTTTTGAATGGTTTCCTGTCGGCGGTATTCATTCAGAATATTACGAAGATCTGACTGGCTGGGAGCAGTTTTGGGACAGAGTTCATCACTTTATTCTTCCTTTAATTTGTTGGACCATTGGTTCATTCACGAGCTTAACTATCTTGATGAAAAACTCCCTCATCGAAGAAATCAAAAAAGACTATATTCGTACAGCTCGCGCAAAAGGGCTTGATGAAAAAGTCGTTTATATGAAACATGCCCTTAAAAATGCACTGATCCCTATTGTTACCGGTCTTGGTGGGTTTCTATCAGTTTTTTTTGCAAGTTCACTACTACTCGAAACCATCTTCCAGCTTGATGGTATCGGACTTCTTAGTTACAAAAGCGTTCTTTCGCGAGATTACAATGTGATCATGGGATTAGTTTTCATTCAGAGTGCTCTCTTCCTTCTAGGAAACGTTTTGTCTGATATTGCTTATGTTCTTGTTGATCCAAGGATTGATTTCCAATGATTGAAAGATTTATTAATAATGATGATTCTCTAAAAAAATGGCGTCGATTTAAATCGTACAAGCTTGCAGTTGCTTCTTCATGGTTAATTGCTATCTCTTTATTTTTCAGCTTCACGGCGGAATTTTGGGCTAATAGTAAGCCTCTCTACATGAAATTTAATAATAAATCTTACTACCCGGTTTTAGTAAGCTATCACCCGACTGAATTTGGTGAAGAGAAAACCATGGTTACTGATTATAAAAATCTTAACCTCGATGAAGAGCGCGGTGACCACATGATCTGGCCTGTGATTCCATGGGATCCGTTTGAAAGTAATAAAGAAGTGGAGTCTTATCCATCTGAGCCGACTTCACAAAACTGGATGGGAACAGATGACCGCGGTCGCGATATCTTAACCCGTCTCCTCTATGGGCTTCGTTACTCAATTACTTTTGCCTTCTTTGTCTGGGTTCTTACTTTTTTTGTCGGAACAGTTCTTGGCGGCGTCATGGGTTACTTCGGTGGACGCACAGATTTTTGGGGTCAAAGAATTGTCGAAGTTCTTTCAACTGTACCTCAATTCTTTTTATTAATTATTATCATCTCCATTTTCCAGCCCACATTATTATTACTGGTTATCCTCTCCAGCCTTTTTGGGTGGATCAGTATTAGTTACTACGTGCGTGGAGAGTATTTAAAAAATAGAAAAAAAGAATTTGTCGAAGCTGCCAGAGCTTTAGGCGCAGGACATGCCAGAATCTTTTTTAAGCATTTACTCCCAAATTCCCTGTCTCCCATTATTACCTTTTCCCCATTTGTAATTGCTGGAAATATCACGGCGTTAGCGTCGCTTGATTATCTTGGCTTTGGCCTCACCCCGCCTACACCAAGTTGGGGGGAGCTCCTCAATCAGGCACAAAAACACTTCACTGAAGGCTGGTGGCTTGCAGCCTACCCGTCTCTTGCTCTCTTTCTTACTCTCACTATGCTTTCCCTAATTGGTGAAGGCGTGAGGGACGCTATGGACCCCAAGGAATAGGTCTGATATAAAAGTCCCATGAAAGACACAGCACTTAGAATTTCAGAATTCAAAGATTCAATTTTTGGCGTTATCTCTAAACTTGCCCGCGATCATAATGCGGTCAACTTAGGACAAGGCTTTCCTGATTTTGATGGCCCTGAATGGTTGAAAGATGTCGCTTACAAAAAAATGCAAGAAGGTCATAACCAATATGCACCTTTTCCAGGAACTCCAAATCTTCGAAATGAAGTTTCTAATTATTATAAAAATCTTTACAACCTAAACTACAATCCGGAATCTGAGATCACGATTACGGTTGGTGCTACAGAAGCCATTTATCTGGTGATGAACGCCCTCATTAATCCCGGTGATGAAGTTGTTGTTCTCGAGCCTTTTTATGATTCCTATGTCGCTTCAATAAAAATGGCTGGCGGTATTCCTGTTCCAGTCACCATGCATGCTCCGGATTTTGTGATCGATAAAAAAGAACTAGAGAAAGCGATCTCGCCTAAAACAAAACTTCTTATTTTAAATAATCCACACAATCCGACTGGTAAAGTTTGGGCACGTGAAGAATTAATGGATGTTGCAAATCTTGTTATTAAAAATGATCTCTATATTCTTTCGGATGAAGTTTATGAGTTCCTTCTTTTTGACGGAGCGAAACATATTCCTACCGCTACTCTAGAAGGCATGTTTGAAAGAACGATTACTGTATCAAGTGCTGGTAAAACATTTGGTGTGACTGGTTGGAAGATTGGCTGGATTTGTGCCGATGAGAAAGTTTCGCGCGCATGTCGCTTGCTTCACCAATATATTACATTCTCAGTTTCTACTCCGATCCAGGAAGCAGTGGCAGAAGGGCTTAAAAGACTTCCTGACTACATTCCAGGATTCGTTTCTCTTTATAAAGGCAAACGTGATTTGTTTTATAAAGAATTGACCAACTTAGGTTTTGAGTTTGCTATACCTGTGGGCACTTATTTTATGATGGTTCCTATTAGCAATAAAACTAAACTTAAAGATGTTGATTTCGCTCTTGAACTCATCAAAGAGCGAAAAGTGGCAACTGTACCTCCGTCAGCCTTCTATATGAAGTCAGCTGAAGGAGAGAAATACTTGCGATTTTGTTTTGCTAAAAAAGAAGAAACGATTAATCAGGCAATCCAGAATCTAAAGGGCCTGTAAGCGAACTTTCGTCGCGAGAACTTTTCCGTCGCGTCGATATTTAACCATGACTTCCTCACCAATTTTCTTGGTATCAAGCACTTGATAAATGTCATCAAGGGTATTCACATCTTTACCATCGACGCTCAAAATAATATCTCCAAGATACCTTCTTCCGAATTGATCCTGAGACATGCCCTTTATGCCTGCTTTAGCTGCTGAGCCTTTGTCATCAACGTAAGAAATGACGATGCCTTTCTCGTCTCCCATAATTCTTCTTTTCATAGAATCAGGAACAATACCAATTCCTAAACCTGGGCGAATAAGTTTACCGTGTTGGATGAGTTGAGGTACGATGACTTTAATTGTATCTGCTGGAACAGCGAAACCTAATCCTGCACTTGACCCACTCGTCGAAAAGATAACTGTATTCATTCCTATCAGTCTGCCGTTTGAGTCAAGGAGAGGTCCACCCGAATTTCCCATGTTGATAGCAGCATCGGTCTGAATCATGTCATTAATCTTAACTCCACCAACACCATCAATTTTTCTTCCAAGTGCTGAAATCACCCCAGTCGTCATTGTGTAATCTAGACCAAAGGGAGAACCAATTGCGATGGAGTTTTGGCCAACTAATAAATCTTTTGAAGATCCAAAAGTTACCGGGGAAAGTTTTGTGGGTCTATCTTCAAGCTTCAAAACCGCTACATCTTTTTCAGGAGCTACACCAACGATTTTTGCCTTGTATTGTTTCGGATCATTATGGAAAGTAACGACAAAAGAAGTTCCTCCCTGGACTACGTGATAATTTGTAATAATGTGACCATCAACATCGTATACAAATCCAGAACCCGCGCCTTGAGGAACCTCAACTTCTCCATGAAACATATTGCGAGCAACTTTAATATTTGAAACGTTCACAGTGCTAGGAACTGCTTTGCGATAAATCTCGATAGTTTTTGTTTCAACAGGCAGAAGATCCGTTGGGGTTGCTGCCCAACTCAATAAGCAAAATAAGCTCAAACCAATGAATAGAAACACTTTCATTAACGACTCCTTGCTTTGACTATTACGGCCCTCAAAGTATAATATGTTTAAAATAATCGACAAGAGGTATCCCGATGACTACCGCCAGCAATCCACCAGAAATCAAATACTTTAATCGCATGACGGGCAAAAATGAGATTGAAAAAGTCTATGGGGATTGGTTTATTAATTTTCTCTATTCTTCTGCTTTGGGCCATCAAATTGGCGGAGTTTTTACCAATAAATATTTCAGCCAAATGTATGGAGCTTTTCAGGACATGCCTATGTCTCATAAAAAAGCGCGTCCATTCATTCAAAAATTCAAT
Organism: Bacteriovoracaceae bacterium; assembly: GCA_040399915.1. GTDB lineage: Bacteria > Bdellovibrionota > Bacteriovoracia > Bacteriovoracales > Bacteriovoracaceae > Peredibacter. The sequence goes on along the minus strand of JBBARE010000004.1, from coordinate 239,801 downwards.
ATACCGATCGATGATTACGAAGCTGGTTCACTTCCAGCTTCCGACCCACGCGACTCTTATAAGACGTTTAATGAGTTTTTCATTCGTCGTTTTAAAATGGGCAAAAGACATTTTGTGCCTGAGCCCAACCGCATGCCAGCTTTTGCTGAGGCCCGTTACGTAGGCTTTGAAGCCATTAATGAAAAAGATGTTTATCCCATTAAGGGTCAGTACCTAAAAGCAAAAGACCTTGTCGGTAATGATCAAGTCGCTAAAATTTTTGAGGGTGGACCGCTACTCATTGCTCGACTATGTCCTGTTGATTATCATCGCTACCATTACCCGGATAATGGGAAAGTTCTAGATAATTTTCGAGTGCCAGGTGCGTATGATTCAGTTAATCCCTTGGCCCTTAAATTCAAAAATCAAATTTATATAAAAAATGAGCGCCACGTTTCTATTCTTCAAACTGAAAATTTTGGCCGACTTGCTTATATCGAAGTTGGTGCAATTTGTGTTGGTAAAATTGTCCAGTCACACGAATGGAATAAATCTTTTATGCGCGGACAAGAAAAAGGCTACTTTCTGTTTGGGGGCTCTACTGTTATCTTGCTAGGGGAGAAGGGAGCATGGAAACCCTCTCAGGATATTATTTCAAATACTGGAAAAGGAATTGAAACGTATCTTCACTTAGGTTCTGAAATCGCAATTAAAGACTAATATGACAAACGATCGGAAAGTGATCTGAGGGATATTTTCCCTTAGGTTTACTTTTCTCCATCACGCAGTTTTCTACTACTGCTGATTTATCAATCATAACCCAATCAATTCTGGCTCCATTTTGGCATTCTCCAGAAAATGAGTGATGAGATGTTTCTTCCACACTGTTAAATAACTTCCAGGCATCTTGCAAATGAGGAAACTCACTATCAAGAATTGATCTCACATCACTATCAGGGCCGTCGTTAAAATCACCCATGATAATTAAGATAGATTTCTTATCCCATATTCGTTTTATTTCTTGTGAAAGAACTTTGACTTGATTTGATCGTGTTTCTTTCTTCACATGATCTAAATGAGTGTTGATAACAAGTAAATTTATTTTTGAATTCTTCGGTTGAATAAGCATCCATGTCATAAGTCTTGGAAACGTGCTTTCAAATGAAACACTCCCTGCAACATCAGGAGTTTCTGATAACCAAAGATCTTCACTTTTAATAATTTCAAAAGCATTCTTTCGGATAAAAAGTGATGGATACATTCTTTCTTTAATCCAAGAGCGGTGTTGATCCACAATTTCAAAGTCACTCAGAAGAGTTTGAAAATCTTTTAATTGATCAAATCGTCCTTCCTGAGTCGCAATGATGTCAGGCTCGTGTGAGAGCAGAACTTCCGCGAGATTTAAACGACGATGAGGCCATGAATTGGCCCCATCTTTCGGATTATCAAATCGTATATTGGATGAAATTAAACACAGATTCATGTTAAAATTGTATGTCTTTTATTGAATCTTCTCAACAAAGCTCTCCATAACAAAACTCAATTTCCCTTCGGGATGAGTAGGTGTGGCTGCAGTGCTCCCTTTGCCCCTGTGTCCGCAATCATAGGCATGTTCCCCAGTTGTGGTGAAAGTAGAGGGATTAAGTCCTGAAAGAGTTAATGTTAGGTTTTCGACTGCATTTGAAATCATAACTTCCCAGAAGATTCCACGCTCATCTTTTTGCTCAATTATCTGGATATCTTTCTCAGTTTCAAGGCCAGGATTCAAATTGTTTACAAATTCTTCGATTGTTGGGACCTCCGTCACTACCGATTTTACTTTGCGCAGGTAGTGAATGCATGTCCAGGCATCGTCTGACCCATGAGCTCTACTCCCAGATCGGTGTTGAGTCTTTTCAGTATAATCTTCAAAAGTTCTGTATGTCTTAGTTGGACGAACATAGAGATAAATTTTTGAATTCGCTTTATTTCCAAATTCTATTGCTGTTGGGCTACCATTTTCACGCTTGAGATCAAGTTTCTTTTGAGTGAATTTGTTATAAAAGTTTTTACGCAATTCCTCGATTGAGCTAAAGACCAAAGCTCTGTTTCCATTCAAGTATTCACGTTCAAACCACTGGTTTTCATTTCGATCTAAAGAATTAAAAAATAAGAGTTCATCTGTAACTTTAATAGCACCTTTAATACCTAAAACTTTCAACAGTTTCTCAAATGGTAATTCTTTTGAAACATAGGATACCTTTGATTTTGTTCCATCGAAGAAATGAACCTTGTAAGTTTTCTGGCGGATAGATTCATCAGATTCACTCAGGTAAAATTGAGCCTTTGTAAATTTTTTTCTGAGAGCTAGCTTCAATTTTCCAGACATAAACCCATCGAATTCAATTTTAGAGAAATGGAGTTTCATATAACTAGACCACTTTCCAAGATTTTTTTGAGATTTTCCTGCCAGTAGGATAACTTCCTCTGGCTCAATTTCTGTTGGTTCAAAATATAAATGCAAAGTATTCAAGTTTGACGTGGTGGTCGTCTTTATTGCAGGTAAATCAAGCTTAAGTTCAGACCATTCTGAAAAGTAATACTCACTATCCACCTGACCAATGTCGCCAGAGATGAGTTTCATTGTATCTTTTTTCAAATCACCAACATTAGAAAATGAAACCTCCTCTTCTTTGTTTGTTGTGTACTTTATGACTCCACGAACTGTTTTTAGAGCTTGGAAATCAGCGACATATTTTTCAACTTCACCTTCGAGTCCATTTATAATCTGATCGCCATCACTATCTCTAAAGTCAACGGCTGCCGGTTGTTGATGTTTTCCACACGATACAAGTAAAAAAAGATTAAAAATTTCATATTATTTTCCAACGATGACTTGATTCATCAGTTTTTGAACATCGCCCATACCCCAGAAGACAACTTTACGATCTTTCAATGGAACTGAACTTTGTGCTTTAACGTGTGCATCTTTCAAAAACGATTCTAAATTTGAAAGCATAGCAATGAAAATCTTCTCATCTCTTGAATCCATCGCAATCTTTGAAAACTTAAAGATTCGTTCTGAATTCTGATCAACAACGGCTTCAATCAATTCTAGAGACTCAGCTTTTCTGGCTTCGTAACCATTAATTTCTTCCATCATAAGAGGAGAAATTGTTTCACTGACTTTGTATAGACTCCCTTCAGTTTTAAGAATTCCTCGGATGATGAGTGCTTGAAGAATGTTAAAACAAACATTTTCTTGAAGCCCAGACTGATTTTGAACGTCATCGTAGTTCAATGCTTGTTTACCAATGCATTCTAAAATGACTCTTTCTAGTGAAGATAAACCTCTCATATGTGCTCCTTAAGCTATGCTTACGTCATCAAATAATGGACGAATATATGTGCGTGAATATTTTTTGTTCGTGACTCTTCTTTCAAGGTAGTCAGCAATTTTTGCGATCTCATCATTTGTTAATAGTGAAGCGGCTTCTTCAATGATGTGATTGAGTCTTGAGAAGCTTGGATTTTCAGCGATCTTGTCATTAATGACTTTTTCGAAGGCCTCGAGTTCTCCGACCTTCATTGGTTTGCCATTGAAGAGTCGGAAAACGCGGGTGATCTGGATGCCCGTACGAGCTGAGACTTCACGAAGTGTTTCTTGTGGGAAAAAGAGGCGGTAGCGTTGGATAGTTTTATTTTGTAATGTCATTATGTCTGCTCCTGTTTTAGTAGTGCAGATGACATTGCATAGCTCGTGCCAACTAGAATTGGAGCTGATTTTCCTGAAGGATACGGTAGAACGCTGAACTTGAAATCTTTAATTCTTTGATTGAAGCCGTAATTTTTCCATTATTGCGCTTGAGAGATTCCTCTACCGCACGCCTTTCTAATTGATTGATATATGATTTAAGACCGTGTTGAAACACGTGTTCCTCCCATCCTTCAACCCCTTTATTTTCTATCATTTCAAGACCCAGCATACGAGAGACTAAAGAGGCATCAACAATTCCAGAAACTCCCTGCGAGAATCGTTCACAAGTCTTTCGTAATTCTCGAACGTTACCTGGCCAGCTGTATTTTTTGAGGAGATCAATAGCATCTGGTTTTACGACGTATCTGCGAGACGAAGATTTTTGAAAATAACGAATCAATAAATCGATATCATTAGGACGCTCCGCTAACGATTTTAAATGAAATTGGAACCCGCTGATTCTGTGAAAAAAATCTTCTCGAAATTCTTTTTTCGCCATCATCAATTTAAGATTTTCACAGGTGGCAGTTATAAGAGTGAAATCACTTTTAATAGGAGTTGATGATCCAACCGGATAGAACGTTTTTTCATCTAGTGCTTTTAGTAGTTTCTGCTGCATCGCCATTGGCATAGTTGCAACTTCATCAAGGAAAAGTGTTCCCCCGTGAGCAAGTTTCAACTTTCCGTCTTTTTTCTGATCTGCCCCAGTGAAGGCGCCTTTCTCATGACCAAAAAGTTCAGACTCCAAAAGATTTTCTGCTATCTCAGAGCAGTTCAGATGGACGAGCGGAGCTTCCGGGTGAGTAATCTCGTGAATGAGTTTTCCAAGGAGAGATTTACCTGTCCCAGTCGGACCTGAAATAAAAAGAGTTTGATTTTTCCAGTTAACTTCGCATAGCTTTCGAAGATCACTGATAAGTTCATCGTCCTGGGTGATAAGGTCTTCTTTTAATATTTTCTCAAACTTTTCTCCACGGGCATGAATAAACTTCTGAATATAAACGGGTAGTTGATCCTTGATTTTAAATTTCGAAAGGTAATGTTTTGCACCGAGAGTATACGCCTTTTCAATAATATCATCAGACTCAAAAGAACTCACAACGATACAATGAGAGCCCTTTTTAACGATACTAGCGATGAGATCAACCCCAGAATTGTCTCCGAGCTCGATATCTGTGAAAACGATGTCGTAAAAACGCTCTGAGAGCTTTTTACGAGCGCTTTCGATGTCGATGGCCTCATCTGTTACCCCAAACGGCTGGAGAATTTCCCGCAAGTTTAGGCGGGCATATTTATCATCCTCAATAATTAGGAAAGACAGGTTGGGCTTCATGAGATCTTTGTAACCGAGGTTTATTCCGATTTCAAATACTGGATTCGGAATCCGAATATTTTACAGTGATGACCCTTGAAAGGACCTTGAGGGGAGATTACTATCTTATTGAAAGCCGTTAAAAGGGATCAAATGCGCATCATTCAATGTAAATCCAAACAAGAAGCAATCGAGACTGTGGCATCGATGGTGGTTGAAAAAATAGAATCTCATCCAACGGCCGTTATTGGCCTCGCCACGGGCCGGACGATGGAACCCGTCTACGCTTTAATGGCGGAGCTCACTAAAAAGTCTGCCGGAAAATTTAATAAGTGTTTCTTCTTTATGCTTGATGAATACCTTGGGCTACCCGACGGCCATCCTTCAAGCTTTAAGCATTATATTAGAACTCACGTTTTAAAACCGATGGGTCTGCATGAAGATCAAGTCGCGTTTCCACCAGTACACGCTAGAGAAGCCGGACTTCATTATGAGCAGAGCTTAATTGAAAGTGGAGGAGTTGACCTTCAGCTTCTTGGTATCGGAACAAATGGGCACGTCGGTTTTAATGAACCTGGATCAACTAAAAATTCACGCACGCGAACTGTGAAGCTGACTCAGGAAACAATTGCTGCAAATAAAGATCAGTTTGTTGATGGAAAAATTCCAATTGAAGCGCTATCGATGGGTATTGGAACAATCTTGGATGCAAAAAAACTTGTCATGCTTGTTACGGGAAAATCAAAAGCCGATACGATTAAACATCTTTTGCATCATCATGACGATACGTCTTGTCCGGCGACCTTCTTAAAAGATCATCCTCACTTTACTTTGGTTCTAGATCCAGAAGCAGCTTCGAAAATTAATTTAAAAATCTGACCAACATCTGTATCTGAAGTGAGAAATGGATTTTTGAGTTTAGGTGTAGAAAATTTTCCACCCTTACAAATCTGCAGTTGGTACAAAACACCAAAAGCCATTTGTTTTCCTTCCACTCCTTTACCGCCAATAACTTCAGAGCCACGGCGAACACTGTCCATCATCCACGCCGGAAGTCTTAGATGATAGGGATTTCTGCTGACTTCGCCCGCGTGCATTTCAAGTGCTCGCATTTGCAATTCAACAATTTCGAGAGGTACTTCAACCAATAAGTTTGGTTTTGTCATCGGTCCCCAGAATTCACTCCACGCAATCACAGCGTTTGTTTTTTTAAGTGAGTTTAAAACTTTCTTGAGGAGCTCACCTGTTTTTATGTGTGCCGGATGAAAATCTTTTACGTGAGGAGCAATAATGATTTGTGGTTGATACTTTTGAATTAAACTTTTGAGCTCTTTTTCTTTTGTTTTCCAGTTTTCATCCAGAAAAACATTTTCCATCTCAAGTAGCTCGCAAGCATTTTCTAATTCTTCTTTACGTGCTTTCTGTCTTTCTTTGTTAGAACCAAGAGTAACGGCGATATTCACAATGTGAGCATTGTTCTCATGCTGAAGTCTAAGTGCAAGAGAACCAACGATAGATTCATCATCCGGATGCGGAGAAAGAATCATGACAGTTAAAGGGAGTGAAGATTTTACTGTGAGAGGAGACGGGGAAAAGAACGAAGCGAAAGTTTTAAGGAGTGGGGTGAATTCCATTTCACCAATTCCTTAGAATCTTGTTAGCGTAGTTACAACGTAACAAAACGCGATCAAGATCAATACAGATCGAATCATTTGAACCCTCGGTGTGTGTTTTCATTCTTAAGATACCAAGTTTTTTTTCATTACGTCTAGACTCCGAATAATCAGTTAGTTGCGCTTATAATCGTCCTGAAGACGCACAATGTCATCCTCGCCAAGATAGCTTCCAACCTGCGCCTCAATGAGGACTAGATTTTCTTTTGTATTATTGGCGAGTCGATGGCGAGACTCTTTTGGAATGTAGGTTGATTCGTTTTGTTTAAGATCAAAAGTCTTATCATCAATTGTAATTGTCGCTATTCCACTCACGACGATCCAATGCTCAGAACGATGATGATGATATTGAAGAGAAAGTTTTGCTCCCGGACGAACAGTTATTTGTTTTACTTTGTAACCAGCATTCTCTTCCAGGATCGTGTAAGTTCCCCATGGCCTGTGTGCCGTCATGTGAACATTTGTCATCTCAGTGTTTCTTTTTTTAACCTCTGCCACGAGCTCTTTTACTTTTTGAGTAGAGCCTTTTTTAGCGATTACAATCGCATCTCGAGTATCAACGATCATTAAATCTTCAACATCAATTGTAGAAATCAATCTATCATCTGAAATGATGAGATTATTTTTCGAACCAATATGAATGGCATTTCTAGATTCTGTATTACCGTTAGCATCTTTAGGGAGTGTGTCGTATAGGGAGTCAAATGAGCCTAAATCACTCCAACCGATATCAGCTGGAACCACATTCACTTTTTTTGATTTTTCCATCACTGCGTAATCAATACTTTCAGAGCGTATCGATTTCATATCGTCCATCTGTAATCGAATGGCTTCATCACGTCGAGCGTGCTGGAAAGTTTTTACACTTTGCTCATAAACATCTGGGGCGTGAGTTTTTAACTCCTCAAGGAAGACTTTTGCCTTGAAACAAAACATACCTGAGTTCCAGAAATAATTTCCAGCTTTAACATATTGTTCAGCTGTTTTCGCATCAGGTTTTTCTTTGAAGGATTTCACTTCAAGTCCATTTGCTTCAATGTAACCATACCCAGTTTCAGCGTAGCCAGGCTTAATACCAAATGTCACAAGGCGATCATTCATCGCAAGTTCAGCTGCTTTTTTTACTGCAGCCTCATAATCAGTTTGTTTTTCAATTAAGTGATCTGAAGGAACGACTAATAAAATTTCTTCAGGATTAGCGGCAAGGGCAGCGATAGCAATTGCTGGTGCCGTGTTTCGGCCAATTGGTTCAAGGATAAAAGTATTTTTGGAAGAGATCTTCAGGTCTTCCATCTGATCAAGGCCCATAAAGTATTGTTCCTGATTGATCACAACACTAAATGAGGTCGTTAACTTTGCATTTCGTTTGATAGTCTTTTGATACAAAGATTCATCTTGAAATAATTTCACAAATTGTTTTGGGTAAAGTGTGCGGGAAACTGGCCATAACCTAGTACCTGAGCCACCGCAAAGGATAACGACTTGCATAGAATTCTCCCTAAGAGCGATCATCTTAACTTTTTAAAATTGGTTAGGAAATACCCAGAATTTGACCAGCTAAAGTAAAGTAAATCAGAAGTCCTGTTATATCGACGATGGTGGTAATGGCAGGGCTCGCCACAACAGCGGGATCTCCGCCCATTCTGCGGACAATCAGAGGTAGTCCGGCACCGATGATCGCAGAAGTGATGACTTGAATAGCTATTGCAAATGAAATGACCACTCCAATCAGATTCATAGAGAAACCAGGAGGGAGTATTGAGTGAAAAGAGAGGAAAGCGATTTTTAAGTAAGTCAGTAAAGCAACACAGACAGAAAGCATGAAAGAAATTTTCATTTCTTTGAAAACGATTTTCATCCAGTCATCATCCGAGATTTCTCCAAGCGAGAGTGCTCTAATAACAACTGTTGCAGCTTGAGAACCCGTATTACCGCCTGTTGCTGCCATCATCGGCATGTACATCGCTAGAATAATAAAATGTTCCAGAACACCTTGATACTCATTAATGATCATGCCGGAAATAATTCCAATTGCAGCTAAAGAAACAAGCCAAATGGCACGTTTTTTAAAATGGTGAAAAGAAGAAGTGGATAAGTATTCATCATCCTCTTTTGAGGGCATAATCCCCATGAATCTTTCCATATCTTCCGTTTCTTCTTTTCGGATAATATCGATAGCTTCTTCGTGAGAGACAATTCCAACAAGTTGACTGAGTGAATTTAAAACTGGGATCGCAACAAGATCATATTTTTCAATTTTTTGTGCAACTGATTCTCTGTCTTCATTAACTTCAGCGTAGACAAAAAACTCATTAAGAAATTCGATCACTTTATCTTTCGGTTCATGCATGACCAGGTCTTTAAGTGTAACCAATCCCTTCATGACCATTGAGTGATCAACCACATAAATGTAGTAGATCATATCTTTTGAAGGTGCATCTTTTCGGACTTTTTCCATGGCTTCGGCCATCGTCATATCGGCAAAGATGGTAGCAAAGTCAGTGGTCATAATCCCACCGGCAGTTTCCGGAGGATAAGCAGAAAGAATGATAACGTCTTCTCGGACTTGTTTATCTAAATAGGGGAGCAATTCGATCTGTTCTTCTTTCGATAATTCCTGATACAAATCGGCTCGAATATCAGAAAACATTCGTCCAAAGATTTTGGCAAACGCCCGCCGATCGAGCGAATGAAAAAGCTTTACTTGCTGATCGATAGAGAAATCCGAAAAAATTCGACCCTGATCATCTAGGTTCAGCTGCTTCAAGTAAGCAATGACCTCTTCAATCGGCTTTTCCTCCATGAACTCAGCAACGTCCATGGTGGGTAGTTCTTCAAACATTTCAACGAGTTCTTCCGTCTTTCCTTGTTCAGAAAGATCCTGGAGCATTTCCTGGTTTTCGGGTTCTTCGTTTTCTTTGTTCTCTTCCATATGTTTCAACAGCTTAATAGGTTTACCCTATCTTTTAGCAATTATCCCAAAAAGTATAAAGAAATCATGAGGTTAATTTAAAGAATATCCTAAAAAAGCCGATAAGTTACCGCAAACTTTTAAATTGAGCAGTATTTTCAAAGGGTCTATGAGCAATAGTATTCCTGTTATCAAATTCTTGTTTCGAGCAGAATTTAAAGTGTTCTATGATGCACTTAATATTGAGCCTCATTATGAAGTGGAAGATGTTTCATCCGCCAACGATCTTGCGACTTATTTATCAACTGTGTCTGCTGGGCTTGTGTTTGCTTCGATCAAAGATAAGAATGATTTAATTCAACTCGCCACATTTTTAAAAATTAGTAAGAAGGTGGCAAAACAAACCATCATCAAACTAGTTGTGGTTAATTTTAGCGGGGATAAAACTTATGAAAAAGCAGTAGAAAAACTTGGTATTCTAGATTTTATCGAGCCAGCAATAAATACAAAATCTTTAAAATTCAAACTCGATTATTGGATGAAATCTCTCAACGTTCAGGTTCGTAATAATGCCAACGCTTCAGCTCAGAAAACGAACAAAGCAGAAGCTAATAAATCCTTTGATAAAAAAGCCAGCGATAACCAAGCAATGACATGGCTTGAACCTTTGGATCTTGAAAATGATATCTGGATTCTGAAAAATGATGGCGACTGTAAGAAAGTTTTATCGAAGTGGCTTATTCGCTTGATGGGGCCAAGTCCCGCTGTTGGTCAGTGGGTTGAAGTGAAAGCTTCGATATGGCGTTTTGATTTCAAAGACACTCAAAAAGAATTCTTTGTATTTGGGGAGGGGGCTTGGTTTTTTCAAGGTGATCAACGCCCGGAATTTATCTGGAAAGAAAATTCATGGTTAATCACAGGTAAAACATTTGATCTCTTTTATAGAGACCAAAAACAAAATGTTTCACGTCTAAATTCCAAAGAAAGAAAACTTACTATTTGTAAAAACTCTATGTTTGCAAAAACTAAACAGTCAATGATTGAAGAGTCTTTCGATAGGGAGCTTGTCTTTAAACGAGAAGCAGAAAACCTAAACGATCTTCAAGGAAAAAATAAAACAGAAAAACTAGATAGCGGTCCACTCTCTGGGAAAAATAAAGGTTCCGAAACAATTGATGGTAATCTTTCAGGCAAAACTAAGGGTGAGGACGCTATTAAGCGTGATAATCACGTACAAAAAACAGAAACCGAGAAAAGTTCAACCAACTGGAGCGGTAAAAATTCAGCCAACCCCATTCTAGATGATAACTTCGATGGGCCAAAGGCAGATGGTTTTAAAGATGGACCAAATTTAGAACTCGAAAGAAAAGATTTGGAATTTCAAAAATATTACAAAAATCACAACGAACACCAGCAGTATGAAGCGCTAGAAGCTAAAGAAAGACAGGCACGGGAAGAAGAGCAAAAGTCCTCTGGCCAGGGTCATCTCTCTATGGGTCATCTCTCTGGCCGATCTGCAACAGATAATATCGAAAAAAATTACGACGATAGTAAAGCAGAACGTGAGAAAAAAGAGTCTTCAGCGAAAGATGGTGATCTTTACGGCAAGTCAGATACGGATAAGCTTAAATCTCATTACGGTCAAAAAGATAAAGCTGAATCTCAGACAAAAGAAAAAGAAGCCAGAGACCTTGATGGGCAATCATCCACTGATAAATTAGCGTCTCATTATGGAAATCCCAAGGTAGCGAAAAGTCCGGTAGCAGAAAGAGAAGAGAAGCGTGAAAAAGAAATTAAGGCTAAAGAACTAGCTACTAAAGACAAAGCAGAGAGGGAGAAGGTCGAGACTAAAGAGCGTGACAAAAAAGAATCAGAAGATCGCGAAATAACTGAACGTACTAAAGCTGCTATTGAAAAAATGCAAAAAAGAGAAGGTCAAAGAAGAGAGAAAGAAGAGGACATTAATAAAGAGAGATCAGGAACTTCCTTAAACATCACGACCAAAACAGAACAGAAAACTAATGAAGTGATTTCGACTGAAAAAGAGAAAAATAAACTCTCTAATCAGATGGAGAAAGAGCAAAAAGCTACCCGTAGATCTGATGAAAAGAATGAGGTCTATAGGCCTGTTGTTGAACGAGCGGATGGTAACAATAATGTTTTGCCTTTGTCTAAAAATAGAGATGAAGAAATATTAAGAGCTGCAGAAGAAAAAGAGCTTGATGAGCTTACAAGAGATACAAAAGTTATGTGTAATCTCACGCAAGGTTCGAGAACTATAACTTGCATTCTAGATGACTTCTTTGAAGAAACAATCATATTTAAAACAGAAGAGATTGGTATAAAGGAGTCTCAAAGTGCTAGCCTAGACATTGTTTTTAAATTTCTTGAAAAAGATACTAATCTTGTTATTAAAGGCGATGTCTCAGCGATATTTGATGCAGGAGATGGTACCAGTTTTATTACGGTAAATGTGAAAAATGATAGTGTTAATTCTTTTAAAACATTCACGAGACTTTATGAAACAAGACAAGCGAACGTTAATGAATTCATAAAAAAGGTCAAAGGGCTATGAATCGGTTTGATGGAAATACTATTTTAATTGCTGACGGGGATAGAGTTTATGGAACTCAGCTCGCAGAAGTTCTCGGCAAAAATGGTGCAAAATGTTTTTATACGGAGAACCTTGGAGGCGCTAAAAAGTTATTTTTGAAATACGATTTTGACTTGGTTATTTCAAATTATTATCTTTCAGATGGTGTCATTCATCAATTAATTGACTGGTGTTCTGGCAACCTAAGAACCCTCCCTATATTTACTTGTTTAGGATACCCACTCCCCGCAGACTCTGAACTCTCTCAAAAGTTTTCTATTGCGGATATATTTTCTAAAAGCGATTCCCGAAGAATGTTGTCTGGCTTATCAGCACTTTTATTTGATTTCAACGCGTTCCATGAAAGTCTTCTTGAGATAATAACTCCTACTGAAATTCTTATTGAAATTATGGTTGGAACTAATAGCTTTATGGTCACGCCCCTTGAGCTAACGAGTAACAGCATGTACGTCCAGATGGATTCTCAATTTACTCGTGGTACTTTTGGTATTCTTAAATTCTCATTAGGTAATGGTAAAAACAGTCAAAGTTTTATTATTCCTGGTTCCTTTGAAACTGGAGTAATAGAAGGGCAAATTTTTAAAATTAATAAAACTTATGTTCCCAACTGGGAAAAATTTCTTAAATTCTTAGATGATAGACAAGTAGATATTACGTATTTTATGTGCAAAGCAGCAGGGTACTAATGGACAGAAAAGAAGTTTTAAAACAATTTCTTGAAACGTATGAAGTTCTTATCGTAGATAAGAATCCTAGTTCTCGCAATAGACTACTTAAAACCATGTGTGATCTTGGTTCGAAGAGGCATATGGTTCATTCCACAGCTGGTCTTGTTGAAGCTGAAGAGATCATTGCTACAAAAAAAATCGGAATAGTTCTCTCAGATTACTTTATCATTGGAGGTTCTGGTTTTGATTTGTTTAAAATGATTCGTGAAAAGAATCTTAACAATAAAGACCTTTGCTTGATTTTAGTTACATCCAACATTTCACAAACAGCAGTAGCAAAGGCTGCTGAAGAAGATGTTGATTCATTTATCATTAAGCCTTACACAATACAAAGTATTCAAGAAAATCTTGTTTCTACGGTTGTCCAAAAAGTTCAACCTTCCGAATATGTTCAGAACGTTGAAATTGGTAAAAAGTTTATAAAAGAAGGGAAGTACGATGAGGCTTTAGCAGCACTCAAAATCGCTTTAAACATGCACCCTAAGCCTGCCTTAGCGCTATTCTATATTGGTCAAGCAGAGTATTTAAAAAATCTTCTTGAAAAAGCTTCAGGTTCATACAGTGAAGGTTTGAGTTTTAACAATATTCACTACAAGTGTTTGATTGGGCTATATGAAATTTTTATGAGAGACGAAAAATTCATTGAAGCTTATCAGGTCATGAAAAAAATTGTTAAGTACTTTCCTGCAAATCCAGATCGTCTGGCCCAGATCATTCGTCTCGCCATTCGTACAGGTAGCTTTGCTGATATGCAAATGTTTTACGAAGTTTATAAGTCTCTTGATGAAAGAACTCAGGTCCTCACTAATTATATTGGTGCAGGAATGTATATTGCGGGAAAACATCATCTCATAGAAAATACGCCTGAGATTGCAATTCAGTATTTTGATAATATTGCTGTTTCTTGTTCTGAGTATACAAAATTTATCCGTGCCATTATTTCTGTTTTAGTTGAGCACAATATGGGTACCGATGCTGAAAAATATTTCTCAAGATTTCGTTCAGAGGATAAAGAAACCGAAGACTACTTGGTTAGCGAATTCCTTCTTGCTAGCAAGAACAGCGAGGATAATGGGCTCGTTATCAAAATGGGTCTTGATCTTTACAACCGCAAGATTCGAGACTATTTTTGCATGCAGGCCATGTTAACTGCTATGAATAAGGGTGGTTACAAGGAAGAAAAGATTGCACCTTTCAGATTAGAAATGGATGAACTTTTTCCCGATAAAAACAACATCTCAGCATAGCCAACCTTTTTACTCCACTTTCCCAATATATTCTTACTGTCTTCTTGATTCGTTTACTTAGCGAATACAATTTGATTTGCTCATTAGTAAATTTGCAAAGGAGTGTGAAATGGCTAATTGGAAGGGAATCCTGATGGCATCTGCCATGATCTCTGGAAGTGCTCTCGCTACTGATTCAATGATTGTTAGATTTGATCTTACGGATTCAATGAAAACATATCTACGGGCCAACGAGTTCGACATCACTGGTATTAACTATAAGACGATGGAAATCGAGGCGTTGTTAAATGATGCTGAATTAAAAAAAATTCAAGCACAAAAAGCAAATATCAAATTTTCATTTCCACAATCACTTTTAGCGGCACCTGACAGTGAATACAAAAATCCTGAGGAAATTGAGGATTTTGTTAACGAGATTCACGCAAAATATCCTGATATAACTGAAGTAAAATCAATTGGTAAAACTCTCGAAGGCAGAGATATTCTTGCTATTAAGATTTCTGATAACGCAAAAATGGATGAGCAAGAGCCTACGATCCTCGTAAATGCTATGCACCACGCTCGCGAAATCATGACACCTGAAATTACGACTGACATGGTTGAATATTTAACTTCAAATTATGGGCAGAATGCTGAAGTGACTACTTGGGTAGACAGCACAGAGATTTGGGTTGTCCCGATGTTTAATCTTGATGGTAACAGCAAGATGTGGGCAGAAGATTCTATGTGGAGAAAGAACACTCGTGGTGGTCATGGAGTAGATATCAACAGAAACTATCCAACAGGATGGAACTCTTGTAATGGTTCAAGTGCTAGAACAAGTGCTCAGGATTATCGTGGTACTGCACCGGCATCAGAGCCTGAAACTCAGGCGATGATGAACTTGGTTGCCTCAATTAAGCCAGTCTTTAATATTTCATATCACTCATACTCTGAAATTGTGATCTATCCTTTTGGCTGTCGTCCCAACAAAACTCCTACAGAATCAGCAGTTGAAACTATCGGTGCTGAAATTGGTAAAAAAATTGATTATAAGCCTGGAACAGCTTGGGAGCTTCTTTACAATGCTGACGGTGGTGATATCGACTGGATGTATACTGAGCATCAGGTTATCCCATTCGTGATCGAAATCAATTCGACAATGCAAGGTTTTCACCCGGAATACGCTAAATGGAGAGACAAAACAGTTCTTCGTAACCGTCCTGGATGGATGCACTTACTTCGAAAGCTTCAGGGCCCTAGTATTCAAGGTGTAGTAGTTGATAAAAAATTCGAAAAGATCCAAATCATGAAAGCTGGAGATTCAAAAGTTCTTCAGACTTACAAGATCAATCCTGATGGAAGTTTTTATATCATGCTCAAACCAGGAAAATATGATCTGATGTTTGAAGGACTAGGTATTAAACAATCGATGAATGGTGTTGATGCGACAAGAAAAGTAACGATTAATTAAGCTTCTTTTGCTTTATGAAGGGCCTCTTCGAGGCCCTTTTTTATTTCGACTAAGTCATCAGGTTTTACTTGGAGTAAAAACTTTTTATCCGGGTAGCAGGCAATCACTATACCTTCAGAGCATTTTCCGAGACAACCGCTTCTAAAAACTTTTATGTCACCTTTGTGTTCATCTTTTGACCATTTTTTTAATTCATCAGTTAAATCTTTTGCACCTTTTTCAGCACACGCCTCATCTCCTCCGCGGGAGTGATTACAGATGAAAACTTCGACCTGGGTTTTTAATTTCTCTTTCTTCATAACGATTATGATAATATGAAGAGAGATGAAATACTATTTACCGATTATTCTTTACGACCCAGAATGCCCACTTTGCCTTAGATTTAAGCAGGGGCTCTCTTATCTTGATCAAAATCTTAACTTTGTCTCGGCGCGTGAGGATGACGTTTATCAGGCCTTTCCTGATCTATCAAAGCAGGAATGCCTCGAAAAAGTTCATATGATAACAGCTGACCATAAGATTTTATCGGGTCCTGAGGTCGTTGACCATTTGGTGAAAACACTTCCTGGCGTCTCTAAATTCGCCTGGCTTTTGGATAATGAGCAGGGAAGAAAAGTGAAGGATTTTTTCTATCAGAAAGTAGAAGAACTGAGAGAACTCAGCACAAAAAAAGAATCCTGCAAACAATGCCCGCGAGACTAGAAAAGCTTTGAAGCAATCTGTTGGATAGCATTTGATTTACCCATCGAATAGAAATGCATGCAGGGAACCTTGCTCTTAATGAGCTCTTTTGATTGTTCAATAGCCCATTCAATACCGACATTTTTCACATCGTCTTCAGTTCGACAATTATCAATGGCATCAATCAAAGCATCAGGCATATCGATATAAAAGTTTCTTGGTAAATTATAAATCTGACTTTTGGCCGTGATAGGTTTTATTCCTGGAATAATAGGAACAGTAATACCATCAGCACGACACTTATCTACAAATTCAAAGAATTTTGAATTATCAAAAAACATTTGAGTCACTATGTAGTCTGCGCCATTTGCAATTTTTTGTTTTAGGAATTTTAAATCTGTTTTTAAGTTAGGCGCTTCAAAATGTTTTTCTGGATAACCAGCTACACCGATACAAAATTTTGTCGGAGTAGGGTTTTGAAGTTCATCAGAAAGATACGTCCCAAGATTCATGGAATTGACCTGGGAAACGAGATCACTTGCGAACTCGTGACCACCTGGCGTTTTTTCAAACGACTTTTGCCCCTTGATACAATCTCCGCGTAGAACAAGAACGTTATCAATTCCGAGGAAATTTAAATCGATGAGTGCGTATTCAGTTTCTTCTTTTGTAAATCCACCGCAAATAATGTGAGGAACAGTATCAATATTGTACTTATGCATGAGAGCTGCGCAAATCGAAACTGTCCCTGGACGTTTGCGGATTGATTTCTGCTCGAGTAAACCGTTACCCATTTTTTTGAAGACAAATTCTTCACGGTGATAAGTCACATCAATAAACTTCGGCTTAAACTCCATTAGAGGAGCGATATTATCAAAAAGCTTATGAATACTTTCTCCTGTTGATGGAGGAAGAATCTCAAGCGAGAAGAGAGTCGATTTTGCATTTGCAATGTGTTCAGTAACCTTTGCCATAAATACCTTTTAAAACAAATTAGCGGAAAGCCATTTTTCCATTTCACCAAGCGAGATATCTTTTCTTTTTGCGTAATCCACAAGTTGGTCTCTACCAATTTTCCCGACGTTAAAATAACGTGCTTCAGGATGCGCAAAATACCATCCACTGACACTTGAAGGCGGAATCATCGCCATCGAATGCGTGAGTGTGACCCCTATATTCTTTTCGATATCGAGCATTTTAAAAAGAGTTTTTTTCTCAAGGTGATCCGGGCAGGCAGCATAGCCTGGAGCAGGTCGAATACCCTGATACTTTTCTCTGACCATGTCTTCTCTTGAAAGCTTCTCTGAAGGCATGTAGCCCCAGTATTCTTTCCTTACCATTTCATGGACTCGTTCTGCAAAAGCTTCCGCCAGACGATCGGCAAGTGCCTTCACCATAATGAGGTTATAATCATCCTGATCTTTTTCATACTTCTTCGCTAACTCGTCTAGGCCGTGACCAGTTGTCACACAAAACACTCCCACATAGTCCTTCAATCCAGAGTCTTTTGGTGCCACAAAGTCTGACAAGCATGAGTTTGGAGATGAATTTTCTTCCATCTGGCGCTGAGAGCGAAGCATACGAAGAGTCTCTTTAACTTCAGATCTCACCTCAACCATTTCTTCATGCTTATGCTTTCCGTGTTTATCGCAAGCCGTTTCATGAATCTTCGTCGTAAGACCATAAATTTCGATGTCATCTCCGACTGCATTTGCCGGATACAATCCAAAAACCGCTTTTGCTTTAAGAGATTTATTTTTTACGATTTCATTTAAAAGATTTTGAGCATCGGTAAAAAGAATTTTTGCTTCTTCACCGACTTCTTTATCATTGAAAATGTTTGGATAGGCCCCTCGAAGTCTCCATGTCATAAAGAACGGAGTCCAGTCGATATACGAGATTAAATCTGATATCGGATAGTCTTCTAAAATGGTAACACCGAGTTTGGTTGGTTTCCTAATTTCAGTAGAATTCCAGTCAATTTTGACTTTGTTCTGGCGAGCTTCTGCTAAGTTCAGAAATCTTTCTTCTCTAACTGAAGCTGCATGTGCCACACGCATAGTTTCATATTCAGCTTTAATATCATCATGGGATTTCTTCTTACTATTATCGTTTAGTAATCGCTCAACAACTGGAACAGCCCTTGAGGCATCCGAAACGTGAATGATTGAACCTTCATAGTAAGGATCAATTTTTACTGCTGTATGGACACGTGAAGTCGTAGCTCCACCAATTAAAAGAGGAATTGTAAAATTGAGCCTCTTCATTTCTTTTGCAATGTGAACCATCTCATCAAGCGATGGAGTAATAAGCCCCGAAAGACCAATCACATCAACATTATGTTTTTTTGCTTCTTCTAAAATTTTCTCACATGGAACCATCACACCTAAATCGATAACTTCATAGTTATTGCAGCCAAGAACAACGCCAACAATATTTTTTCCAATATCATGTACGTCACCTTTCACTGTTGCCATCAAAATTTTTCCGGAGTGCTTTTGTGTTTGACCTGATTTTTCAGCTTCAATATAAGGCTGAAGATAGGCCACGGCTTTTTTCATCACTCGAGCTGACTTAACGACTTGTGGAAGAAACATTTTTCCTTGCCCAAAAAGATCACCTACAACTCCCATGCCGTCCATTAACGGACCTTCGATGACTTCTAGTGGACGCTTCACTTTCTGACGAGCTTCTTCAGTATCGACTTCAATATGATCAACAATACCTTTCACTAGCGCGTGAGCAAGACGTTTTTCTACGGGGAGTGAGCGCCACTCCTCATCTTTTTTCTCCACTTTGCCATTATTTTTGTATTTTCCGGCCAGCTCAATTAAACGCTCTGTGGAATCAGGGCGACGATTAAAAATAACGTTTTCAACGTGCTCTAAAAGTTCAGGAGCAATATCTGAATAAACTGGAAGAGCCCCGGCGTTAACAATTCCCATGTTAAGACCAGCTTTGATGGCGTGATAGAGAAAAGCCGAGTGCATGGCCTCTCTGACAATATTATTTCCGCGGAATGAAAAAGATAAATTTGAAATCCCGCCACTTACTTTAACGTGTGGAAGATTGTTTTTAATCCATCTGGTAGATTCGATAAAATCGACAGCGTAATTATTGTGCTCTTCCATCCCTGTAGCAACAGTCAGGATATTTGGATCAAATATGATATCTTCTGGGGCAAAATTCACTTTCTCAGTGAGAATTTTGTAAGCCCTGCTACAAATCTCAATTCTTCTTTCAACGTTATCGGCCTGACCTTTTTCATCAAATGCCATAACCACTACTGCTGCCCCATATTTTCTGACAAGCCTTGCATGCTCGATAAACTTTTCTTCGCCTTCTTTTAAAGACAGAGAATTAACAATCGCTTTACCTTGAACGC
Organism: Bacteriovoracaceae bacterium; assembly: GCA_040399915.1. Taxonomy (GTDB): domain Bacteria; phylum Bdellovibrionota; class Bacteriovoracia; order Bacteriovoracales; family Bacteriovoracaceae; genus Peredibacter. The sequence continues at coordinate 220,082 of JBBARE010000004.1, read as the reverse complement.
GCTTAAGTCCCGCTTCAATCACAGTCCATTTCGAAGAGTCGATCATCAAAGGGACTTTGCAAATATCCGGTTCACTCGCAATGAGGTTCACAAAATGAACCATCGCAGCCTCGGAATCAATCATGGCTTCGTCCATGTTGATGTCAATAATCTGGGCTCCGTTTTCAACTTGCTCGCGAGCCACTCGGAGAGCTTCTTCGTAATTTTTTTCTACGATAAGTTTTTTGAAGGCAACGGAGCCAGTGAGGTTAGTTCTTTCACCAATGTTGATGAAGTTAAAACCTTGCAGTATTTTTAAAGGCTCAAGACCAGATAATTTAGGAATATTCTGGAGTTTAGGAATTAATCTTGGCGCAGAGTCTTTTGCAGCTTCCGCAATCGCACGAATGTGCTCATTGGTTGTTCCGCAGCAACCTCCTACGATATTAATCCATTTATTATCAAACCATTCTTTAAGTGTGCCTGCCATATGTGCTGGAGTTTCGTCGTATTGACCAAACTCATTGGGAAGACCAGCATTCGGATAAACAGAAATATGGAAGGGAGATTCTTTTGCAAGGATCTCGATATAAGGGCGCATAAGCTCAGCACCGAGGGCACAGTTGATTCCGATAGATAAAAGAGGGTAGTGAGAAACTGAGTAAAGGAAAGCTTCAATCGTTTGACCTGAGAGTGTTCTCCCTGATGCATCCGTGATTGTTCCAGACACCATCACGGGAAGAGGCTTTTTATTTTCTTTTTCAAAATAATCAGCAATCGCAAAAAGAGCTGCCTTACAATTGAGAGTATCAAAAACTGTTTCAACTAAAAGAATATCAACGCCACCTTCAACCAGGTATTTAGTCTGCTCATAGTAATTTTCTACGAGCTGATCAAAGTCTACTGCACGAAAGCCAGGGTTATTAACATCTGGTGAAAGAGAAGCTGTTTTAGTTGTAGGTCCGATGGATCCGGCTACAAAACGAGGCTTAGAAGGATTTTTTTTGGTGTACTCATCAGCGCATTTTTTTGCAAGTTGAGCTGCCACAAGATTTAATTCCGGCACCAAATCTTCCATGTGATAATCGGCCATCGAGATACGAGTACAACTAAATGTATTTGTCTCAATAATATCAGCGCCGCTTTCAAGGTACTTGTTATGGATTTCTTCAATAATTTTCGGATTACTTAAAACAAGAAGATCATTGTTACCTTTGAGTTGGTGCTTCCAATCTTTGAAACGCTCGCCACGATAATCTTTATCTTCTAATTGGTATTTTTGAATCATGGTACCCATGGCACCATCAAGAATAAGCACGCGCTCTTTTAAGAGTTTTTCTAAAGTCACTGTCAGGTCCTTCTCAATGTTGAATACTCTAGTGTATATTTTATTTAGCCGAAAAGTCAAGATCAAAGTCTTGTAATTCTAACTAGTTGAAAAATGTTTAGAGGGTTCTTTAACTATCCGATAAGTCCTCATGAAGAGGATCTCAATGAAGGCTTTTTATCTACTTTTAATCGTCCCGTCGATGGCATTTGCTCAGCAAGAGTACTTCACTGAGGCGAATAAAAAGAGAGGACTCGAGCATTATCAAGAACGTATCTATCGTGGATGCGCGGACATCAAAAAAAAGCAGGATCCCGTTTCTGTTGAAGAGATGAATAAGATTGTTTCTGGCGCCAAAAAAACTATTCAGCAAAACTTCTCGCGGGCCTTTGAAGAAAATCCCAAAGTCAGGGATGAATTTAAAAAAGACATGGATAGCATGGCGAAAGATCCCGTTTGCCAAGTGGAAGGAAATAACTGTCGCGCAAAACTTTTGAGTCTATCTATTTATTACTATCAACAATTTCGTCCTGATATTCCTGAATGCCAGGGCTATGTCAAAACTCCACCTATGAGTAAGGGGTTTAATTCTCAGTGTGAATTAGAATTAAAATATCGGCAGAGTAGTCTCAATGGTGTGACTGGCGGCTACGGTTTACAGGGTCCCGGCTCGTATAAGAAAGAACTTATCGCTACAAAAAATAATACGACGATCCGACTCTTCAACATCATCATGCACAAAGATAAAATTAACCTCCATATTTGTCATGGTGTTCAGAGTGGAACTGTTCACCATTATGCCCTTGATCAAAATGATCCTGGTGATTATTGGGCTGGTCTTGATCCTCATTACAACCCTGCCAAGAATATTCCTAAAGAATGCTTTGAAGATAAAATAACTCTTCATTCTGAATTCATTCCAACTAATTTTGACGAAGGAAGAACGACAGTTGGACGTGATCAAGTTGAGCCGTTGAAAACAAAAGTTCTTTCTTTTATCAAAGATAATCCGAGAATGATTTTAACAGATGTCATCGTTACATCTAGTTCCTCTAAAACTCCTTACAGCATGACGATTGCTGGTAAGAAAATGCTCGATCCAAAAAGTGATGCCAAGAATCTTTCTCTTGCTCAAGAGCGCGCACTTTTTGCTGAGACTGTACTTGGAGAGATAAAGGCATCGAGTTCTCAACTTTCACATGTAAACTTTATAACCCTTGCTATTCTTGCCGGTCCAGATTTTGATTCGATGGATTTAAATGACCGTTTTGTGACGAGAATGACCCCTGGCTATCTTGAACGCCTGGACGCTTTATATGATCGGTATAAAAAACTGTATCAAGAACAAGCATTAAAAAATTTTGCACAAGATTTGATGGATGAAAAACAATTCGTTAATTTGTACCAAGCTAAGTACAAGCCCTTTCAAGGCTTCAAAATTCATATCAAGGGTTACAAAAAAGAAGACATGAAGTGCAGCAACTCAGATGAGTCTGGCGACCAGGAAAACGCTAAAGCCTCTAGGCAATAACCATCAAGTAAAATCCCGTTAGAAAGAAGATAAAAGCTCCAACCAGATAACGATTGGGTAATCTTTTGTGGTAAAGACATTCAAGCATTGAGACCCAAACTGGTCCTGTGATAGCAATCGCAGTGAGAGTCCCGACGTGAGCGTATTTTAAAGCTGCCAGATAAAGCGTCAGCGAAATGAAACACCCGCAAATAGCAGACCCAAGTAGCAATGATATTTCACGCTTCCGAAGATTCCAAACATCAGTTGCTACAATTAAATAACTTTTTGGGCTAATGAGAAAAAATCCAGTTAGTGCCCCAATGCATCTAATGACGTTAACTTGAAAAGTTTCGAGACCCGCATTCAATTCGTAAGCTTCACGAGTCATCATCACTCCAATGGCATCGAGAGTAATTCCTAGAAACGCCCAGACAAAACTTTTTGGATCCCAACTACCAGTCGTTTTATTTCGCTCAAGCATAAAAATGAAAATACAAACAATCATGCAAATAACGGCGAGAGTTTGATTTAAGGAAAAAAATTGGCCCAGAAAAAAGTAGCCATAAATGCCCAACATGAGGGGTTGGAAGCTGTATAACACGAGTGAGCGTGCGGGACCTAAAGTGGTAAAAGCTTTAAAAAGAAAAATATCTCCGACACACAGTCCTGCAAAGCCGCTTAAAATGAGAAGTGATACTACCGTTGGACTTACTGAAACGAGCTGGTCAGAAAACATCATGGCAACGAGAAAGGCCAGGAAGGCCGTAAAAACCTTAACCTGATTAATCCACATGGACGAAAATCGCTTTGCGTAAATAGAAAAGACCATGCTGGCAGTTGAATATGTTAGATTGGCACCGATGGCCAAAGCATAGACTTCGAATGAACTCAATGGTTTCCCTTTGTTAACTTTTTATAAAGTAAGAGCTATAATAAAGCCATGAAAAACTCACCCCCAGACGATTGGAAAAATAAACTAAGTCCCGAAGCCTATAACGTTTGTCGTTTGGGTGGAACAGAAAGCCCTTTTTCGGGCAAGTTCAATAAGCACTATGAGAAAGGCACCTACATTTGTGTCGCTTGTAAGCAGGAACTTTTTGGATCGGATTCAAAATTTGACTCCGGCACCGGCTGGCCGAGCTTTGGCGATGTGGTCAACAACAAGAATGTCACTTTAAAAGATGATTTTGCGTATAACATGCATAGAGTGGAAGCACTTTGTAGTAATTGTCATTCTCACCTAGGCCACGTTTTTGATGATGGTCCTGGGCCGTCCGGCAAAAGATGGTGTATTAACTCAGTATCTCTCGAATTCATACCAGCGAAATAATATGACTTATCCATTTGTATCGATTAGTAATAATTTTAAAATTGAAGTCAAAACTGATTTTGATTTCGATCAATCGAATCCAATGCAGTACCAGTATATGTTTCGATATACGATTTTAATTACCAACACAGGAACAACATCCGCCAAACTTGTTTCACGTAAGTGGAATATTAAAGATGGTAAAGGTTCAGTGAAGTACGTTGAAGGTCCTGGAGTCATTGGTGCGACTCCCTTTTTTAAGCCAGGTGATTCTTTCGAGTATCAAAGCTTCAGTCCTCTTCCAACGATGGAAGGAGAGATGTGGGGTTTTTTCAACATGGTTGATGAAAGCGGACAGACGTTTAAAATCGATACTCCTGTTTTCCGGTTTCACGTGCCGAAAGAATATATCGACGACTATTGAATTAAATCGAGAAGATCTTTTTTAATTTTTGTAAGCGTTTCTTCTAAGTCTGCCTTAATTTCTTCCTTACTAATAACAGAAAAGTTTTGATCTTTCCCAATATCATGCATGATTCGTAAACGCTCAATCATGTTTAAAATATCATGTGAAAGTTGACGCTTATCCATTTGCTTTTACCATTGTAAATGAGTGAGCGATTGGCCCGAATAACATTTCAATTTTATCACCGGGTTTTAATGGACCGACGCCTTTTGGTGTACCAGTAAATATTAAATCTCCATCATTTATCGGAAAAAAATCATTTACGTAATGGATGATTTCATTAGCTGTCATGGTGGCGTTGTTTAGCTTTGATGATTGTTTAATTTCACCGTTAACTTTGAAGGTGAAGACGGTATCCTGCCAATCGAGAGGAAAATCTCGAACAGCTTTCAGGGGGGTGATGATAGCAGAGTTTTTAAAAGTTTTTGCTATTTCCCAGGGATGACCTTTTGCTTTTAATTCTTTTTGTAAATCTCTTAAAGTCAGATCTAAGCCGAGACCAAGGCCTATAATATTTTTCTTATATAGCTTGAAAATGATTTCGCACTCGTAATGGATCTCTCCACGCTCCCAGGGCAAAACAACTTCGCCTTTATCTTTTGGCTCAGAAAGTACACTTGGTGGCTTAATGAATAATACAGGCCTCTCTGGTGCAGGTTCCTGCATTTCGAGAGTGTGATCGACGTAGTTCTTTCCAAGGCAGATGATCTTATCCATGTTGACGAGTGTATAAATGTTTAATATCGTAAGCAAATTAAATTATTTTAATCTGTTAGCTGGAGATTGTGATGCTAAATCTTTCCCACTGGAAGTCCGACTTTCGCTCTTCTCTGGTGGTTTTCCTCGTTGCTCTGCCTCTTTGTTTGGGTGTTGCTCTTGCGAGTAACGCACCTCTCTCTTCTGGTCTTATCGCTGGGATTATTGGCGGTATCGTTGTCGGGTTTTTAAGTAATTCAAGCATCAGCGTATCTGGCCCAGCTGCTGGTCTTACGGTGATTATTGCAACGGCGATTGCAGATCTTGGCTCATTTAATATTTTAACATTAAGCGTATTTTTTGCGGGCCTCATTCAAGTGATTTTTGCCATCTCTAAAGGCGGCGTGATTGGAAATTATTTTCCCAATTCCGTCATCAAAGGAATGCTAGCAGCGATTGGCCTCATTCTCATTCTTAAACAATTTCCTCATGCCGTTGGCTATGATGCCGATTATTTTGGTGATGAAAGTTTTAACCAAAATGATGGGCAGAATACTTTTTCTGAAATTTTAATGGCCATCAAATCAACTCACTTAGGAGCTACATTTGTAGCGCTCATCTCGATGGGTATAATGATTGGTTGGGAAAAGGGAGCCGCTAAAGGCAGAGCGCTCTTTCAAATGATTCCTGGGGCCTTAGTTGCAGTTGTTACTTCTGTTGTCCTTAATCAATTATTCAAGGCGACACTACCAACACTAATCATCGAAGAATCCCACCTTGTTCAGCTTCCAAATTTTTTATCAGGGTTTATGATGCCAGATTGGGCCGCACTCTCAAATCCCAAAGTCTATTCGACTGCCTTGGTCATTGCTATTGTCGCCTCTATTGAAAGTCTTCTCTCAATCGAAGCTGCAGATAAAATCGATGAATCTGGAAGAATCACCTCAAAAAATCGTGAGCTTCTCGCGCAGGGTGTGGGTAACACCATTTGTGGTTTAGTTGGTGGTCTTCCGGTAACTGCTGTCATTGTTCGTACTTCTGCGAATGCTAGTGGTGGAGCAAAAACAAATTTATCGACAATGCTTCACGGTATCTGGTTACTCATCTGTGTCGCCACCATTCCTTTTGTTCTCAATTTGATTCCTCTTTCTTGTCTCGCGGCAGTTCTTATTTTAGTTGGCTATAAGCTCACAAAACCAAATCTTATTCGTAAAATGTACCGAAAGGGTATGAATCAGTTTCTTCCTTTCGCGACAACCATCATCGCTATTCTTTTCACAGATCTGTTAAAAGGAATTGCTATTGGTATGGTTGTTGGTTTTATTTTTGTTATCAGATCAAGCATCCATAAAGCGATCGTAATGGTCCATGAAGATAATAATTATCTCATCCGTTTTCACAAAGATGTTTCTTTCCTTCAGAAAAGAGTCTTGCTTGAAATGTTTGATCAAATACCTGAAAACTCCTATGTCATTATTGATGGCACGAAAAATGTTTACGTTGATCATGACATTGAAGAACAGATAGAAGACTTCATCCTTAGATCTAAGCTTGTAAATATCACCGTTGAATTAAAGAAATCAACATTGGCATTAAGCCCAATTTTCAGAGAGAGTTAAAATGGAAAAGATTAAAAAGATTCTTTTAGAAAACAAAGCTTGGTCTCAAAGTAAAATTGATATTGATCCGGATTACTTCTCTAAAATGGCGCATGATCAAAATCCTGAGTACCTTTGGATTGGTTGTTCAGATTCACGCGTTCCTCCGTCAGAAATTACCAATACTGATCCAGGTGAAATGTTTGTTCACAGAAATATTGCGAACCTTGTTGTTCACACAGATATGAATTTTTTGAGCGTCCTTCAATACGCCGTTAAAAACCTCAAAGTGCCACATATTATCGTTTGTGGTCACTATAACTGTGGCGGCGTTAAGGCAGCTTTATCGAATCAAAGCCTTGGTCTTATTAATAACTGGGTGAGAAATATTAAAGATACTTATTTCACTCATAAATTAGAAGTTGATGCCATTAAGCCAGGCTGGAATCAGGTGAATAAACTTGTTGAGTTAAATGTTATTGAACAGGTTAAAAATCTGGCGCATACATCAATTGTTCAGCGTTCGTGGAATGAAAGAAACTATCCTTATATTCACGGATGGGTTTACGACATTAATACTGGATTGATTAAGCAGCTCGTTACAATTGATCCGAACACGAAGATTGATTCAGCTTATAAGTTTGAATACTAGTTACTAAATATCCAGGATAATTGGGAACCCAAAAGTGGGTTAAGAGAAAAGTTTCCCTGCGGGCCAGTTGAAAAAGTCGAATGAACAGCAAGGATTTTTACGTCAGTGCCGTTTTGAATGAAGACTGGTCCGCCCGAATCTCCAGAGCGTGAAAACTCATCGTTAAGCTCGAGTACATCTTCAAGATTATTGACTCGTCGAAGTCCCGGTGTGACCACAGTTCGGAGATTCTTTTTATTTCGTTCACCAAAACCAAATCGATAAATATTTCCATAAATAATATCGCCATTTTTCACTTCTTGAATTTTATGAATCTTGATGAACCCAGGAAGTTTTTCTTTCATGGTGATCTTCGCCATATCATTTCGATAGCGTGAATTTTTTTGATTATAATTTGGGTGAAGTTGGTAACCTGAAACCGAAAGCGCTGGTTGCTTTGGATCGTAAGAAGAGCCTGTAAAAATTCGCACTGATTTAATGTCTCCATCAAGGCAGTGGGCGGCCGTCATAAGAGTCTGTGATGAAACAGCAACTCCGGTGCAAGTGAAAACACCATTGGGTCTGGTGACTTCAATGACTAAGCTAGAATTGAAATTTTCCCATTGATCAACTTGAGTAAATCCAGAAAATGTCATTGTGAGCACCATGAGGGATGTGAGTAGTTTCAACATTCCCAAATAGTACTCTAGTTTATGCAACAATCCATTCGCGATGAGTGGAAAGCAGTGGGTTATATGAATGTTTACCTTCTGGACCGAAGGAAAGGGTAGAATGAATGGCAATCAGGTACATTTGACCATGGTCTTGAAGAAATATTGGTCCGCCAGAGTCACCAGAGTAAGAAAACATGTCGTTTAGCTCTAAAGTCTTCTCTTGGGTGCGAACTGTCTTAAATTCCGGCTGAACTAAAGTACGAACATTATTTGCACCACGAGCACCGTAGCCGAGGCGCAAAATCTTACCTTCAAGTGGCCTATCCTTTTTGATGATTGGATAAATCATCGTGCCTTCAGGAAGCTCACCTTTGAGTTTAATTTTAGCAATATCAGAGCGGTAGTTTGATTTCTTTGAGTTGTAATCAGGATTTAATTCGAAAGACTCAACTTCAAAAAAATTTCCCTTTTTGTCATACATGGAATCATTTGAGATACGAACTTTTAGAATTTCTCCCTCGAGGCAGTGAGCTGCTGTGAGAATGGTATTCCTGTTGATCGCGACACCTGTGCAGGTAAAAACACCAGATGGACGAGTGACTTCAATAAGTAAGCTCGAGTTAAAGTTGTTCCAATCAATTAAGTTCGTCATAAGTTTACCAATCCTTGGTTAACGGTCTCGAGTTTATCTTAAGCAATTGTGAGGCCAGCTTTTCAGGGTCAGAAGGCACCCCTTAAGATCTCTATTACCGAGTAATTTCAGGATATTAATAACCGTAGGACCAAATAAAATCAAATTGGCAGTAACCTTTCAACTCCAAAGAGAAAATGTATGAAAGTGTTAGATTTAAAACGCACCATCAAATCTCAAATAGTTGCCTTCTTTGTTGCTCTGCCTCTGTGCTTAAGTATGAGTTAAGCTTCATCGCCAATTGGAAGCAGACGTACTATCTTGCTGAACTTAATGAATATCATCTCAAAAATCAGAACACCTTTTCTTGAAAAGTTCGGCGTCCCGAGGCAATCCCTCCTCGTTAAAGAGGCAGTGGGAGTAATGTCTTTTCCCAAGAACAATTTTTTTACGGAAGCCTTCCGGGGCTTAGAAGAATCATCTCACCTATGGCTTATTTTTGAATTTCACTTGGTGCCTCTGGGAGAGTTTAACGGTCTTGTTCGCCCACCGCGCTTTGAAAATAGAAAGAAGATGGGAGTGTACGCCACTCGTAGTCCACATCGTCCCAACCGCCTGGGTTTGTCTGTCGTTGAATTTGATTCTTTAGCGGTATTGGATGATCAAATCGTTTTAAAAGTTCGAGGTGTTGATTTGGTTGATGGGACACCAATACTGGATATCAAACCCTATGTACCCTACACAGATGCCATCGTTAACGCTCAATCTCCTTTCACGGAGGCGCCAGCAGCTTTTCCAGTCAAATGGTTATGTGAACCAGTGGAAAGAGTTTTAATTGAAAAAATCATCGCTCTAGACCCGCGTCCCGCTCAGGACAAAGCGTCCTCCGCTGAGTTCGGTGTCTCGCTTGCTGGTTACAACATTCGATTTCGGCTGAACGTGCAGGAGTTTCAAATCCTGAGTGCCGAAAAGATTAAATAATGTTAGCGTTACCACATGAAGAAAGTATTACTCACTGGTGCAGCTGGATTCATCGGGGCCAAAACGGCCGAGAAACTTCTGGCCGCAGGCGTTGAAGTTATCGGTATTGATAATCTAAATGACTATTACGATGTAAAACTCAAGCATCACCGTCTGTCTCATCTTCAGCATCCGAATTTTCAATTCACTCAAATGGACATCCAAAATAAAAATGATCTCTCATCGCTTTTTAAGAAGCATAAGTTTGACGTTGTTTTTAATCTTGCTGCAAGAGCGGGCGTACGCTATTCGATGGAAAATCCAGATATCTACATGTCGACAAACGCTCAAGGGACACTCAATCTCTTGGAGTGCATGAGAGTAAGTGATGTAAAGAAGTTCGTTCTAGCATCTACTTCTTCTTTGTATGCAGGCCAGCCCATGCCCTTTAAAGAAGATCTTCCCGTGAATACTCCTATCTCACCTTATGCAGCGACAAAAAAAGCAGCAGAGGTCATGGCGTACACTTATCATAATCTTTACGGCATCGATGTTTCTGTCGTTCGCTATTTTACTGTTTATGGTCCTGCTGGCCGTCCAGACATGTCGCCGTATATATTTGCTGAGCAGATTCTAAAGGGCGAAGACGTTCCTGTTTTTGGCGACGGCACTCAGTCCCGAGACTTTACTTATGTCGATGACATCGCTGAGGGAACAATTCTTGCGGCAAAACCTTTGGGGTATGAAATCATCAATCTTGGTGGCGGACAAAATCCATACACACTTTTAGAAATGATTGAGCTTATGGAAAATGTCTCAGGCAAACGAGCAACTCTGCAAATCGGTACTAAAGTGAAGGCAGATATGGATGTGACATGGGCGGATATAACGAAAGCTAAAAATATTCTTGGGTGGGAGCCTAAGATCACTTTCCCAGAGGGAATTGAAAAACTTATGCGCTGGCATGAATCCCACCGATAAAAAAATCTCTGATGAAATTATTGAAATGCTATTGCGACGAGACGTTGGAAAAACGATTTGTCCCTCCGAAGTCGCGCGTAAACTTTATCCCGATCATTGGCGTGATGAAATGGAGCACGTGAGATCAGTGGCCAGAGAATTAGTTAAGTCGGGCAAAATCGCCATCACTCAAGCTGGACAAGAAGTAGATCCCGATCATTTCAAAGGTGCGATCAGGCTTCGTTTGAAATAGTATGAATCATGGAAAAATTAGCTGTTGTCCTCGTCAGAAATGACAGACGTATCAATGATCATGAAGGTTTTCACTTTGCGAAAGATTTTGAGCGATATTTAATCCTCTTAACTCTTCCGGTTCAGTGGGACATGAAAGATCGCGTTTCAGAAAAAAGAAAGACCTTCATTCTTTCAGCTCTTAATCACTTTGCTAAAAAACTTGGGTCTACTCCGGTTCATTTTTCGCAAAATCCAAATGACCTCATTAAAGGGCTCTCTAAGCGCTATGAAGTAACTGTGTTTGCTGAAGCTCAAGGAGCAACAGAGGAACAAGCTCAGCTTAGTGGCCTGGGTGTTAAAGTCATTACGACAAGACCGAATACTCTTTTTCCCAAGCAAAAACTTTTTCCTACATGGTCGCCTTTTAGAAATGCCGTTCAAAAGCAGGATACGATCGCTCCTTTAGGCACTGTTCATCTAGATCCCAAAAAAGCCTTGGTTGTAGAAGAGTTTCTTTTTAAACCATTCTCAGCTCCGGAATATCAAAACGGTAATCATCGCGTTGAGTTCTACTTAAAAAATCACCTCAATGAATATCCTGAAACCAGGAATTATTTGGAATCCGAAAACGGCAGCTCCAAGTTTTCTTTTTTTCTCGCTGGTGGGGAAGTCTCTGTCCGGGAAATTTATCAAAAAATAAATCGCTTAAGCCCTGGTAACTGGCTAGGAGTTGAACTTCTTTGGCGCGAATTTTTCTGGCATCATGGCGCTGATTTTAAACTGCGCTCAACTGGTGAAAATATCCCGAACTGGGAAAGTAAAATGAAGCATCCACTAGCGATTGCTATCCACAATGAACTCGTAGCGACTGGTTATATTTCAAATCGGTCTCGCCAAATTCTTGCGAGCTACTTGATCTATGATCTGGGGCTTGATTGGAAAAAAGGTGCGCTCTTCTTTGAGAAGCATCTTTTGGATTACGACGTTTTTGTTAATTGGGGTAACTGGCAATATGTTGCAGGTGTTAAGTTTGATCCACGCGGCGGACGAAAGTTTAACCTTGATATTCAGGTCGACAAGTATGATCCGGCCGGAACGTATAGGAAGAAGTGGGCGAAGTTAGCTTAGCCAGTTTTCTATTCTTAAATCTTTTATTTGTTTAAATTCTTTTTCGTTGGCGGTGACTAGAATAGCGTCCATATCTAGTGCCTGTGCTGCTATTAGTAAGTCATTAGAACCGATCGTTTTGCCGGATCTTCTTTGCTGCGCTTTGAGTTCTCCAAATGTTCTCGCAAATGATGAATCGAAAGAAATTTTGGGGAAACATTGAAGGAATGTTTTAAGCCTAGCTTCGTTTTCTAAGATATTGTTACTATTCCAAACCCCATACCAAAGTTCGGCTTCAGTAATTGATGAAATGAATATTTCTGTCCGAGTAGGCTTCTTTGCATTTTTAAGAATATTGAAGCTTTTCGTTTTAATCATGTGGACACAAATATTTGTGCCTAAAATATATTTCAATCTAAACCCTCTCTTTCAGTCCAAGGCTCATCCTTGTATCCATCAGGAAAGAAATCATCTCCCATAGTCCCCATGACTTTTTCTAAAACTTTCCAGCGTTTTTCTGGATCAATAATTAGAACCCCTAGTTCATGTTCCTGAATGAGAACTTCATCTGTGTTAAATCGATATTTTTTTGGAAGTCGCACGGCCTGACTTTTACCATTCATGAAGATTTTCGCTTTATCCATTAGGCACCACCTTTGGTATATACTATGAGTATATACCAAAAGGGACCGCGCACCAATCAAGGGTTTAAGTTATTAGAATTTACAAGTTTTATAGCTGTAGGTTTTAAGGACTTTGTTTATTTGAAAGTTCAGGATGAGAAGACGGTATTGGCAGAGTGATGAGTTTCATATGGACCTCCTTCAAGGTGTGACCCTTATAAAGGAGGTATTGATTATTTTGGTAGCAGGAACTGAACTATTTGCTGCGTTTTTTCATTTCGGCAAAGATTCTTTCGACTAGCGTCTTGCATTCAGCTTCATCCATACCATGAAGCATGTGACTCGGAGGAAGAGCTTTCTCGCCACCTTTCTTGAAAGACTCAAGACGGTTGTTGAGGTTGTTACGGAGAGTGCGGAGTTTTTTGTCCGTAATTTCTTTAAAACTTTTGTAATCTTTTTTCATGATTTTTTATTCCTGTATCTAAATCCAATTTTCGGTTTTTTTGGGGCAGCACTATCTTCGGCCGGACGTGCATCACGTGGACCTCGGCTATCGCGTGAATCGCTGAAGCGGCGTGGTTCTTCACGACGGGCCTCAGGCTTCTTAGGAGCACCAGATTGTGCCGCTCTTTGGGGCGGTTGCTGGTTTTGGTTATTCTGATTATCCGAACGTCCACGAGCACGTGGATCGCGGTAAGGCCTTTCAGGTCGTGAGTCTTTGACTGATTGTTCAGCGACTCCCACGAAAGTTTCTACCGGAAGTTTAAGTCCGATGAGTTTCTGAATTCTTGAAAGAGCATCTCTTTCAGATTCATCACAAAATGAAATGGCATCGCCGTCTTTACCTGCGCGCGCTGTTCTTCCGATCCTGTGAACATAACTTTCAGCTTCGACCGGAAGATCGTAGTTAATCACGTGAGACACACCTTGCACGTCAATTCCTCGAGCAGCGATATCAGTTGCGACCAAAACTTTGATCGCTCCTTTCTTAAAATTATCTAAAGCAGCTTCACGAGCTGACTGAGATTTATTTCCGTGAATCGCCGAAGATTTAATCTGGTGCATAGCCAGGTAATCTACGATTTTATTGGCGCCATGTTTTGTGCGAGTGAAAACTAAAGTGAGCTCAACACCCTCATCGCCTAAAATTTTGCGGAGGAGTTGATACTTATGCGCCTTCTGGCAGAAAATAATTTTTTGATTGATGCGTTCAACAGTCGTTGATGCAGGAGTCACTTCAACGCGAACCGGTTTTCTAAGAATGCGATTGGCAATTCCCACGATTTCATTTGGCATCGTTGCTGAGAAAAGCATCGTCTGTCTGTTGTCAGGAAGTTTGGCGATGACTTTTTTAATATCGTTAATAAAACCCATATCAAGCATTCTGTCGGCTTCATCTAAAACAAAAATCTCAACTCGGTTTAAACGGCAATGACCCTGGTTCATGAGATCAAGCAGTCGACCGGGAGTCGCGACTAAAATATCAAGGCCATTTCTGAGGGCGGCGACTTGCGAAGCCTGGCCTACACCACCAAAGAGCACAGCATTTTTAACTTTAAGATCTTTTCCGTATTTATCGAGTTGCTCTTTAATCTGCGACGCAAGTTCGCGAGTTGGAGCAAGGATCAATGAGCGCGGTTCACAAGCAGATAAACTGAAATCGCGGTTTGCGAGATGCTGGATCATCGGAAGTGTGAAAGCTGCCGTCTTTCCGGTACCAGTTTGAGCGATTCCCAAAAGATCTTTTCCTTCCAAAAGCGGGGGAATCGATTGGGCCTGAATCGGAGTGGGCGTTTCGTAACCTGAGTCTTGGACGTTCTTTAAAATCGTCGCGTTCAGCGGGAGTTCGTTAAATTTTAGCATGGGCGGACAATCGGCTTTTTGGTGCTTTAAGTCAAGAGTGTACAGGGATTTAGGCGACGGAAACCTTCAATTTGGGCCCAATGAATCTATTTATTCTTCTTTGCAGCATATTTAAAGTCGGCAGCTGTTTCTTCAAGCTTAGATTCAATTGCTTGATCAGTGATTATCGTCCCATTTTCTTGAAGTTCACTTATGGCGCCATAAACAGCTGTTGAGAGGAATTTTTTCGCTTCGATTGGACCAGAAAGATCTTTGATGATGTGATATAGCGACCCCAGAGACTTTGCAGATTTCTTGAAATTGTCTTCTTCCCAAGTATTAACCGGCCTCAGTTTCCTTTCTTTGATGAATTTTAAAGCTTCATTGATTAGTGATTCTTGATCGCGATCCAGCTCTTGAGAAAGGGTTTTGAAGTATGTGAGTGTTTCTTGATCCAAAGGAAGAGTGATTTTGATTTTTTTCATAGCAGCGATTATATCGAACAATCTTTTTAAGATAAATGTCGAAGAGGTGCCATGTACCTTTTCGACATTTAAGCTGCTTTTCTGATAGCAGCAGTGATTTTCATAAGCGTTTCAATATTATAATTCGTTCCAGAAGCAACTCGACGAATAGTTGCAATAGGAAGTTTTGAAATTCGGGCGAGTTCTTCTTTATTTACACTACTAAGGTATCCGCCAATTATTTCCTGAAATGCTTCAATATCGCCTTCTATAATTGCCTCCGATAAGGCTTGGGCAACTAATTTCTGGTCATTGAAGAAATCACCCGGATCAATCTTGATGAGCTTAATGTTTTTTTTTAAAGTGATTGGTTTAACTGAATTTATATTGAACTTTGCCATATCTAGTTTTTATCCTTAATCTCAAGTTGTAGTTTCTTTGCTAGTTTTATGTCTTTTCGCTGCGAGTTTTTATTTCCCCCACATAAAATGAAAACCAGCTTTCCTAAATCATCCTTGGCCAGCGAAAAATAAACTCGTAGACCATTCCTCCACTTAAGCTCCAGGAGATTATTTTCCAAATGCTTTGCTTCACCAAAATGACCAAAATCTAAAATTCTTTTTATCCTGGCTTGAATTTGACCCTGAGTTCTGGGTGCCTGCTTGGTGAACCATTCCAAATACTCAATTGTCGCTACAATCCGATACATAAAAATCCTATCATATATGATATGTTTATTGAATAGGTTCTTTTTACCAACAATGAGAATCATCGCGACAGAATTTATTCAGGATATTGGCAGGTTACTTCATTGTCGAAAAGGTACCTGGCACCTTATCATCGAGGGATGAAAGTATTGATTTCAAGAAAGGACCTAAAAGACACGACTTCCGGGGTACCGAAGAAGGTTTTGCAGGAGATACGTTTTTTTAAAAGTCTCGGTTATGAGGCGTACGCCATTGCTGAAACGATGAATCATTCGATGGTGGAAGAGTTTGGTGGTGTGCCGGTTAAGACCTTTCAGTGGCCATTTTCAGGTCACTTTCGCCGAAAATTTTATCAGAAGATGGTGAGTCGCTGGATCCGGAAACAAAAACCGAATGTGGTGATTGGGCACGGGGATATTATTGAGCAGGATGTGCTGTTTATTCACAACTGTGTGCATTTAGCGAATGAGACGGTGGAAGGAAAACCACTGCCAGCTGATCATGAAGTAGGGCTCATTCACGAAGAGATTATTCGCGGTGGGAAGTTTAAGCTTCTTATTTGTAACTCGCAGATGATGAAAGATGATTTGGTTTCTCGCTTTAAGTTGGATGCTTCTAAAGCTGTAGTTATTTATCCGGAAGTGAATTTGAAGAAATTCACAGCGGAGAATGTTTCTGAACTTAAGGCAGAGTGGAGAGCAAAATTTGGGTTTGTGGATTCGGATTTTGTTTTTGGGATTGTGACATCAGGAAATTTTAAGAAAAGAAATCTTGGGATGCTGATTGATGGATTTGCTGAGATTGCGAAAACTGAAAGTTCTGCCAAGTTATTTATCGCTGGCGGAAATCTGGATGAGAAATATTTGAATCAGATCAAGTCTCTGGGAATTTCAGATAAAGTGAAAGTTGCTGAGCCCATTATCGATGTAAAAAATTATTATTACTTACTGGATACCTTTATTCTGCCAGCGCACATCGAAGAATTCGGGCGCAGTGTGCTTGAGGCGATGTTTTGCGGTAAGCCTGTCATAACGACGGATAAAGTCGGCGCAAGTGAAATCATGGAAGGGAAGGCGCGGGAGTACATCATGAAGCCAGGTGATCGAGCGCAGATGATGGTGCTGATGAAACGAGCGATGCATGATCAGGAAGTTGGAGCGATTAATCATATGACAGCAAAAAAATATTCAGCCGATTCTCAGAATGATAATTTCGGTAAAACGCTCAAAGAATTTAAAATAATCTAATTACATCCAGCGGTCATACCAAGTCGCAAGAGTGTAGAGGGACCAGATTCTTGGGGCGTAGTCGCGTTTTTTGGCGCGATGATCGGCTAAAATATCTAAGCAGTATTTCTGATTGAGCCAGCCGTCTTTGAAGATTTTACTTTCCTGGAATCGTTCATGAACCACGTTACCGAGGTCACCGTAGAGCCATTGCTCGAATGGAAATGAGAAGCCCATCTTTTTTCTGGTAATGCATTCAGCGGGGATGTGTTTGGCAGCGACTTTTTTAAGCCATGCTTTTTTTACGTTGCCGTCGATGCGGGCCTTGCCCATGGTTTTGAAAACGAGTTCAGCAACTTTGTGGTCGAGAAAGGGAGCGCGGGCCTCGATTGAACTGAGCATGGAAACTCTATCCACACGGCGAACTAAAACTTCAATCATTTTAGAGTAGATCTCTGTGTAGGCGATTAAGTCAACGTCGTCATAATTTCCACTACTGACTTTGGCGAGATCATTTTGCACGGACTTAATATAATCGTAACCAGCACCGGCGCTCTTTTGATCAATAAGTGCTGGACCTGCTAAATGATGACGAAGCGTTTTAGTAATACCAAAAGAGGTATTCATATACACAGGATCACCTTCAGCGACACGTCTCCATAAATCAAATCGGCGGTGACCTTGATCCGTTAACTTGCTCGCAAATCCCAGAAGATTGTGAGGAATGGTGTATTTCCACGGTTGTGAGCGGGATTTTTCGAGATTTTTAAGAGCTTCACCAAAAGAGTTATAGCCGTGAAAAAGTTCATCGGCGCCTTCACCAACGAGGACAACTTTATAACCGTCCTGACGAACGCGAGCGGATAATAAATGAAGTGGTACCCAGACCCAATTTGAGATGGGCTCATCGAGGAGATCACCGACTGTGGTCACGACTTTTTTAGCTTCTTCTAGTGAAACAACAACGTTGTGGTGATCAAGCTTGTACTGCTTTGCCACCATGTCGGCGTATTCGAATTCGTTATATTTATCCTGACCTTCGTAGCCGATGCAATACGTGGGGTAAGGAAGATTCGATTGTTTTGAAACCATCGCCGAAATGAGACTTGAATCAATACCGCCGCTCAAAAATCCACAAACCGGAACATCTGCAATTAAACGATCTTTAACCGCGCGCTCGAGTTCATGTTCAAGTTCTTCAACTGAATAAGTATTAATTCTTTTCGTCGTGTGTATGAAGGGATTCCAGTAACGATGAGTCGTGAGATTTTTAGAACCCAAATCATAAACGCCGTAGTGCCCTGGTGGAATGGAATCAATGCCCTCGACCAAATGGTCATTTGAGGGTGAAAAATTTAAAGTGAGGTAGGAATCAAGTCCAGACGCACTCAGTTTAAATTTAGGAAAATAGTTAAAGAGGGGAGCGAGTTCCGAACAAAAAGCAAAAGCGTTTGCTCCGTAGTGATAAAAAAGGGGCTTCTTACCGAAACGGTCCCTAACAAGGAAAAGTTTATTAAGTTTTTTATCTAGTAAACCAAAAGCAAACATCCCTAAAGCTTTTTCTAGAAACTTTTCCATTCCCCAGGCGCGGTAACCAAGAAGAATGACTTCGGTATCACTTTCAGTTTTAAAAGTGACGCCTTCTGCAGCTAGCTCTTTTTTGATGTCGTGAAAATTATAAATCTCACCGTTAAAAGTCAGAACGTATTTTCCCTCTTCTAGGAGCATTGGTTGATTTGAACGAGGATCAAGATCCAGAATAGATAAGCGCGCGTGACCAAAGGTAAATGCAGGATCATCATAAGTCCCAAGATGATCAGGCCCACGATGATTGATGGTTTTTAGTGCCGCTGAAAAAGCACCACTATTAACGTCACTTCCAATAATTCCAAATATTCCGCACATGGACAAAGGTTAGCATAAGTTCTACCCTTAAATCACTGTGAAAAATGAAAAGTGGCTAACAGAAATTCTTTCAAATCTTGGGTATTGGCAGGAGCTGCCTAGGGCGAACTTTCGTTTTAATCCGCTTTACCGTGTCGGAACTGGAAGGATGACTAATTTAGATTTTACCTTCGGTACAAATCGAAAATTTCCGCTAAAAAATCTCAGAAAACTCAAATTCTTTTCGATTGAAGCTCCCTTTCCGGATGATTCTGTCATCTTTTTCCAACCCTCGCGGCAAAGATTGATTGTTGCTTCAGAGCGCGAAGGGAAAGTTTTTAAGATTTCCACCTCGGAGTTTCAGCTTGCCCTTAAAGATGGCGAAGTAAAGTTACTGAAGCATCTTGAGAAATCCGAGTTTGCGCCTCATTCGGCAAAATTATTGGCCGAAGGAAGCAACTGGATTGTGACTTCGTTTTGCTCCAACCGCGATTCTTTATTAAATATTCCGAACGTGGAAGAGTATTTAATGGAGAATATGGACACACTCATCATGGGGCCTATGGCGAAGTTTTATCGTGCTCATGAAATACAGAAGATAAAAATCAGCGACTATGTTCAATCTGCTAATAAGCGAGCGACCGGTCATCCCGCAGAGAGTACCCTTTTACATTTTATGGCGAAGCTTCAATCAGAAGATGTTGAACTCTTGCATGGGCAATTGCATTTTGATCTCCATGCCGGAAACATTTTAAAAGATGGGAACCAAGTCACGATCATTGACTGGGAAGTCACTCAACCTGGTCTCATACTTGTGGACTACTTCGATTTTTATCGCAGGTATTTGAATAAAACCAAAGATGAAAGCCCAGAAAGACTCAATTCTTTTCATGCCAAATATAAAAATTGGTTAAAATCTTTTGGAGTAGAGGCGACAAGTCCTGAGCTAAGTATGAAGCTCTACGCCCTCGAGCGTACGCTTATTTACTGGGATAAATGGAAAGAAAATCGGTTGGCGGATAAACGGGGGCTGGAACTAAAAATAATGAGTCGTTAGGAGTCATTTAAGCGATGTTCTTATTCCTCAAAGTTGATATTCGGTTGTCATAAAGTAACGTGGCACCTTTTAGTAACGATAAAGTAAATCACTAAACGAAGTCGTATCCTGATTAAAGAAATGCTTACTTTCTAAAATGCGCGCGGAAATAAAAGTAAAATGAGGGCGAAGAAGCTTTTGGTATTTTTCGCGTGTGCGGTGAATGGCGTACTCATCTTTAAATTCAAGTTCTGAGACCTGACGACCTAGCTCGATATCCGTTGGCACCGTTAAATAAATATATTTAATTCGTTTAGCGAGGACGGGAATAATTTCTTTTAAATCTTTATCCGATAGATACTGAAAAACGGATGTGCAAATCCCCAAATCAAATTCGTTATTTTTTCGTTTTGTCCGGCACCAGGTGATGAGATCTTCCTGATAGAGTTTTAAATCAGTGGAAGCAACTGGGCGGAGCTTGTCGAGTTTAACTTTTTTAAAGGCATAATCGGATGGCTCAATACCTACGGCAGTATGGGGAATGAAGGCCTTCATCATTTCCCGGAAGAGATGCCCGTAGCCAAAACCCAGATCAATAATAGTACCAATATCTACGTGTTCAATTTCTAAAAAAGACTTCAGATAACGTGTATGATCCTTGGCATTGCCGATGCCATCCATACTCATAGGATCTGAATAGTTTTTATCCCAATAGGTCTTATTGAAGTTTGTCATAGATATTGAATTCGCCTAATTTGTGAATAAGTCTTAAATTTAATTCTTTTTTAGTAAGTATCAAGTCGATCGGTTCTTTTTTGAGCCGTTCAATCTGAGCAGGGTCTTTCTGAATAGATTTAGTTAACTCTAAACGTCGTTGCCACTCTAGAATTTTCTCCGGGCTAAAAGGCAGAAACTTATTCACAAAAAAGACATTAACCCTTGCCATGCGCGAAAGCGGATCCATTTCATCATCAGACTTTAAGGTGTTGGTTTCAATGTAAAAGACAGATGTGCCTGCTGGGTAACTCGTTTCCAGATACTGGGCAACTAGAACGAGAGAGTCTTCCTGCCAGTTATTCCACCGCTTCACAATGTTTTTATTCAGGCGTAAAGCTCCACTCACCAGCAAAACAACGGCGAAACCGATAGTGATTTG
The DNA here is from genome assembly GCA_040399915.1 of Bacteriovoracaceae bacterium. Taxonomy (GTDB): domain Bacteria; phylum Bdellovibrionota; class Bacteriovoracia; order Bacteriovoracales; family Bacteriovoracaceae; genus Peredibacter. The sequence goes on along the minus strand of JBBARE010000004.1, from coordinate 199,059 downwards.
TTTTTTAAAACGAAGAGTTTCAAATTTTTGGCAAACTTCCAAACCTACCGCCACAAAAAGCAAAATCTTTTGCATCATGGTTAAGCGGAAAGGAAATATTTTCAAGAACGGTGTGAACCAATCCCAAGGTGCAAGTAGAGTAAAAAATGCAGGAACGATAAATGCATAAATGGATAATCTGTAGAGAAGAGCAATCTTTGGATCTGTTCTCTTTAAGCGATAAAACGCGACGAGGCAGCCAACAAATGCGTAGAAGAGTCCGCCATAAAATCGGTATTCTCTTCCTTCGACTAGCCAGGGGCGGAGGTGATTTCGCAAGTGGTAGATAAAAATATCATCAGCGCCAGCGAATGAGCTCACACCTTTCTGAAAATAAGAACTTAAAAGATAAAAGAACAGGGGGGCAATTCCAGCAACAAAAATCAAACCTGATTTAAAACTTCTTTTAAATCCATCGGTGTACCAGGTATCTAAGAGGAGAATGAGAAGAATCCAACCCGCAACTAAAACGTGAAAATAAGCACCCAACGCGAGCAATAAAAATGTCCAGGTGTGCTTTCCTTTCATGAAAAGTAATAACCCCCAAAGCGAAAAAATATAAGCAAAGGTTTTAGGCTCTGCTCCACCAAAGATCCATTCTCCAGAATAAAAACTTTTATCTCCCAAACCGGAAAACAAAGTCAGGTGCATAAGAATGAAAAAAAAGAAATTAACTTTTGACGCCTGTTTAGCGATGAGAAAAATGAATCCACCGATAGCGAAGAGATTGATGAATGTTGCACCCATGGAGACAGCTTCAAATGAAAACCATTTCCAGACAGGGTACATGATCGCCGTAAAACCAATTCTGGTCCCCGCAGGATCTGAAAAATAAAATGATTGTGGAATCCAGGAAGGGTCGGCCCACCATTTTGCGAGGGCCATATAAATTTCTTGGTTGGTGCTGATCTCAATCCGAAAGTGATTCAGGACGCAGAGAAGGCCACCGATCAGGAAGACAATCATTTAATGGTCTCGACCCATTCCATCATGTGCTTAAGACCTGAAATTTTATCGGTTTTTGGCTTCCATCCAAAAAGCTTTTCAGCTTTTGAAATATCAGCAATAAAAACTTTCTGATCACTCTGGCGAGGAGGGAGTTCTTTGTACTGCATTTTTATGCCAAGAATCTCTTCGCAAATACTAAAAAGTTCAAGAAGAGATAAGCTGTTATCAAATCCACCGCCAATATTAAAACACTGGCCCGCCGTTTTATCTAAATGTTTAAGAGCATCAAAGTAACAAGAGATAATATCAGATGCAAAAAGCACATCACGCACTTGTTTTCCATTCCCAGAAATAGTGAATGGCTCTTTCAGTTTTCCTTGTTTGGTATCGATCGCCTGTTTTACAAACCATCCAATCCAACCCTGATCTTTGGTTGAGAACTGACGTCCGCCAAAAATTGAAGAGTGACGGAAAACGACAGTCTTTAATCCGTAACAAAGGGAGTAGTCTTTGATGTACTGATCGGCCGCTCCTTTTGAGCAACCGTAGGGCGTTCTAAAATCGAGAGGAATTGATTCCGGGAAACCATGGGGAAATTCTTCGCAAAGGTAGCGAGTGGCGGTTTCTTTATAGCGGTAATCTTCGAGATCACCGTAAACTTTGTTAGTTGATGAAAAGAAAATAGCTGATTTCGGTGAATGAAGTCTCACGGCCTCAAGGACGTTGAAAGTTCCGAGGACGTTTGTTTCGAAATCGGCGCGTGGGTTCTCTAGAGACGTTGTCATCGCCACTTGACCGGCGGTATGGAAAATCAAATCGGGTTTTAATTCTTGAACAATCGCCGCCACCTTGTCCGCTTCTTTCACATCACTTGCGAGCATGCGAAACTTGCCAAGGCTTTCAAGCCATAGCTTATTATTTTCAGAACCGAGTCGGGACATGTTGTCATATACAGTTAAATCATGACCTTGCTTGATCACTTCACTTGCTAAGTTTGAACCCAAAAATCCGCAACCACCAAAGATTAAAAATTTCATCGTGAATACCCATTTTACAGAGACATATTTCCCCCGATTATATTAAGCTCAAGCATCTAAAGTCATCTAATGTTTCGAGGTTTCAATGTCCTGTGATTTAACAGTTGTACTGCCTTCATACCTGGAAGAAGAGAATCTTCGATTGCTCCTTCCGCGTATTAAAGAGCACTGCAAACAGGTAACCCCAAATTTCGAAATTCTTGTAGTTGACACGATGACTCCAAAAGATGGAACTCCTGACGTCTGCAAAGAAATCGGCGTGACTTACGTTAATCGTCAGGGAGGAAACACCTACGGGGATGCCGTTCGGACTGGAATCTCTCATTCTAAAGGAAAAAGAGTTCTCTTTATGGACGCGGATGGTTCCCATCCTCCTAGTGTCTTGGTTGAGCTCTACCAAGAAAAAGATAAGGCCGACATAGTTATCGCGTCTCGTTATGTTGAAGGTGGCTACACTGAAAACAGCCGAGTGCTCGTGCTCATGAGCTTGATAGTGAATATGGGGTACCGGATCGTGCTTGGTCTTAAATGCAAAGACGTTTCAAATAGTTTTAAGCTTTACCCTGGTGACTCTCTTCGCAGCTTGAAACTTAAGTGCAATAACTTTGATATCGTTGAAGAACTATTATTCAAACTGGTTCGCGCTAACTCAAAATTTACCATCAAAGAAGTCCCTTTTAGTTTCAAAAAACGGATGTTTGGGGAAACGAAGAGAAATCTTTTTGTGTTTATTTTTACCTACGTCATTACTCTTTTCCGCTTGAGATTCTCATGAAGATTCTTTTACTCGGCGGAACTAGTTATCTTGGAAAAAAGATCATTACACGCTTGAGTAAAAATAATGAGCACGAGATTTCTGTCCTTACTAGACCTGGATCGACTCATAAGCTTCAGGGACTAAAAGTTAAATCCTTTTATGAAGAAAATCTCGAAACTCTTCCACCACAAGATTTAGTTTTCAACCTTGTCGTCGACTACGGAAAAAATAAGCCGCTCTGGGAAGTGATGGAAGCCAACATGAATTTCCCACTTCGCCAGCTTGAAAAAATCAAGTTCAAAACATTGATTAACTTCTCTACAGGTATCAGCAAAAAAATATCTCACTATTCGTTTACTAAAAAACTACTGGAAGAATCTTTGAGTTTTGTTGCTGAACAGAATAAGTGGCAAATCATCAATTTACAGCTTCAGCATTTTTTTGGACCGGGAGCCCCTGATCATAACTTCATAACGTTTCTCATTCAGAAGATGAAAAAAAATGAAGAGATTGCGCTGTCTGATTGCCAGCAGAAAAGAGATTTTATCTACACAGAAGATCTCCTTGATTCTGTGGAAGTCATCTTAAAGAATTTAACAACAATGGGTTCTGATGAAGGCTTTGAAATTGGTTCTGGTACTGCAGTAAGGCTTCAGGATTTTGTGGAAGAAATTAAACTCCTGACGGAATCGAAGTCCGTGCTTAAGTTCGGAGCGCTTCCGAGGAGACCGAATGAGCCGAGCGAGCTTTTTGCAGATATTTCGAGGATTAAAAAGCTTGGTTGGAGTCAGAAAACCTCGATAACCGAGGCGCTTAAATTAACGATTGCTGGCCATCCATAGTTCGTGTCCGCAGTTTCCAACATAAATCTTTTTATATTCGATTCCTGATGGTGAAGTGACGGAAGTTTTTCCCATAATAGCATTGTAGAATTGTTTTTTTTCTTCCCAATTCTCTATCATCTTGCCGTAGAAGTCTTTTGGAGGATCGTTTAAATATTTCATCGAATTAAAAGTTGTAGTACCAATGAAGGCTACATTTTTGTTTATCTTGCTCCAGTCTATTCCCCAAAAAGCAGTCGTGTTTCTATCAATAAGATCATTTGATGGAAAAAATGGTTCTTTAACCAATTTATTTGTATCTGAAATTTTAGCACTTACAATTTGTGTAATCTGATCAAAACTTTCGTAACAAGCGGTTTGAGTTTTTTTCATAACTGCATACTCAGGGCTTATTCCAACTAACCTAATCCCAATAATTAGACAAACAGCAGCGGCTAAATTTGAATTAATTCTCCATGGAAGATATTGGAGTACTAAAACCAAAACTAGCATCATCGTACCAATGGCCAATGGAATTGTGTGATGATCACCCACGAATGACATTTTTCGCATAAGAATCGGAATAAAGCTTAGCGCAATCACCAAAAAAAACTTCCATGAAAAAAATCTTTGACGATTCTGGGAGAAAAGACAGCCAACTAAAATGAGGGGCAACAAATAACAAAGCTGACTTGCGGTTACAAATAAGTTTTTGCTCATCGATTCCAAGTCACCCATTGAATGAAGGCTACTTTCATAAAGTAAAAATTTTATGTGTTTGTAAAAACCAAAGTTTTGCGGAAAGCCTACCAAGAGATAAGCAAAGAGCATGTAACCAACATATTTAGCTGCAAAATGGAGATTTCTTTTACTCCATGGAAATAGCATTACAAGAAGAATTCCAGGAATAAACATGGAAGTCGATCGCTTCACTGCCATGGCAAGACCCCAGGCAAATGCAGACAAAATAAAGAGCCTTCCATTTTCTTTTTTTGAAAGAAAGCGAGCAAACATAAAGACAGCTATGGCGGTAAAATAATTTAAAAGATGTTCTGGGTGGGGTCGAAAGACCCATTCTGACCACATGGGAATTTTCAAGGTGACTAACATGAAAAATGAGCCAAACAGTGGCATAACGTAAGTTGTTCCAAAAAGCGTCCAACCGATAAATAGGCCGAGGGCAAAAACTGAAAAAAGAGAAACAATTTTTAGTGCAAAATGATGATTCTTACTTTCTGCCTCTTGAGGCGTGAGATCTCCTATTTCCAAAGGAACAATTCCAGCTAGGGTGTGAGAAAACCGATAATAAAGGTTTCCGTAGGGTGCAAAATGGTTTGAATTATACCACCGGGTTGCAATAGACGTTTCGATTGCTCTCCCACCGTCATTGTCGGTCGCGAAAACGTAGCCCTTGTGAGTGGCGGTTTGATAGAGCGGAATCGCCAAGTTAATCAGCAAATAAGCTGAAATCATTAGTGAGAACAACCAAGAAACAACACGCAAGGTATCCGACAGGATGTTAAGGCTTCTTAAGAGAGTAATTTGCTGTAAAATAAACGCTTTCAATGCTTAATCCTGAGTTTTATTTGCACAAATTTTAGTTTAGTATTTCGGCTACTAAAATACAAAAGTTCATTTTAAAATTACCGGGGGTTTTGCCTTGCGAAATAATGTCATTGAAGCTTCCAAAGCTTTCTTTCACGAACAGGGAATTAAGAAAATTGTGCCAGGAACGGATTACATTCCCGTTTCAGGTAAAGTCCTTGAAGAGGACGATCTCACAAACCTGATTGAGTCATGTCTTGATCTTTGGTTAACGACAGGACGTTTTGCTAAAGACTTTGAAAAACAGTTCGCGACTTTCATGGAGCAAAAATATTGCTTATTGGTTAACTCTGGCTCATCGGCCAACTTAGTTGCCTTCAGCGCTTTAACTTCACCCATTCTTGGAAAAGATATGGTTAAGGTGGGCGATGAAGTGATTACTGTCGCCGCAGGTTTCCCAACAACAGTGAACCCGATCGTCCAGTGCGGTTGTATTCCGGTTTTTGTTGATGTTGAACCTGATACGCATCAGATCGATATCAAGATGCTCGAGAAAGCTCTCAGCCCAAAAACATCTGCCATTATGATTGCTCATACATTAGGAAATCCTTTTAACGTCAAAGCGGTGAAAGAGTTTTGTGACAAGCACGATCTTTGGTTAGTGGAAGACTGCTGTGATGCTGTTGGTGCTCGCCACCATGGCAAAATGATTGGAACATTTGGCGATATCGCGACAGTTAGTTTTTATCCAGCTCACCATATGACGATGGGAGAGGGTGGAGCAGTTCTGATGTCAGAGCACCGTTTGAAAAAAATTGCAGAGAGTTTCCGTGACTGGGGACGTGATTGTTGGTGCCCGACGGGGAAAGATAACTCATGTAATAATCGCTTTGGCCAAAAGATGGGCGAATTACCTGAAGGCTATGACCATAAATATATCTACACTCACGTGGGTTACAATTTAAAAGTCACTGACATGCAGGCAGCGATTGGTCTTTCACAACTCCGTAAACTTCCTAAGTTTATCGAAATGAGAAATGCCAACGCTAAATACATGACGAAGAAACTCGAGCACCTCACTCAATATATTAATTTGCCCAAAGTGACTGAGAATTCTGAGCCTAGCTGGTTTGGTTATCCAATCACCATCAAAGATTCACGTATTTCTCGTAATAAGCTTGTGCAGTACCTTGAGTCTAATAAGATTGGTACCCGCTTACTTTTTGCCGGCAATCTTTTGAGACAACCACTTTATGAGCATCTGCCGAAAAGAGTTGTGGGTGACTTAACAAACACAGATAAAATTATGACTGATACTTTTTGGACTGGAGTTTACCCTGCGATTCAGGAAGTTCATTTAGATTATATCGCTCTGAAGATTGAAGAAGGGATTAAGGCGCAACTATGAAAGTAGCAATTCTCGCCGGTGGATTTGGAACAAGGCTGAGTGAAGAAACAGACATCAAGCCTAAGCCAATGGTTGATATCGGTGGTAAACCCATCATGTGGCATATCATGAAACATTATTCTCATTACGGGCACAATGAGTTCGTTATCCTTTGCGGCTATAAGAGCTATTACATTAAAGAATATTTTGCGAACTACTTCCTCCATCAGAGTGATGTCACGTTTGATATTAAAAATAACAAAATGGAAATTCACAATAACTCAAGTGAACCATGGAAAGTGACGTTGGTTGATACTGGTCTTGAAACAATGACCGGTGGTCGAGTTAAGCGGGCCGAGAAGTACTTAAAAGACGATACTTTCCTTCTGACCTACGGTGATGGAGTGAGTGATATTGATTTAGATAAACTCGTTTCATTCCATAAAAAAAATGGAAAACACATGACTCTTACTTCAGTTCAACCGGAAGGAAGATTTGGTGCTCTTGACCTTGAAGGTGATCTCATTCGTAAGTTTGCTGAAAAGCCAAAAGGTGATGGATCGTGGATCAATGGTGGTTTTTTTGTTTGTGAGCCAAAAATCTTTGACTACATTACAGAAGGTGATTCAACTATTTTAGAACGTGCTCCACTGGAGAAACTAGCCAACGACAGACAGCTAGTTGCCTATAAGCATGCCGGCTTCTGGAGACCAATGGATACTTTAAGAGATAAAGTTCAATTAGAACAGCTTTGGGAAACTAAAAAAGCTCCTTGGAAGGTCTGGTAATGAATAAATCTTTTTGGAAAGGTAAAAAAGTTTTAGTAACTGGTCACACTGGTTTCAAAGGAAGCTGGCTTGTTATGATGCTTAAAGATGCTGGAGCGATTGTTGCTGGCTATTCAAAAGATATCCCGACTAAGCCTTCTGCTTTTGAATCATGTAAAGTAAGTGAACTTCTGGAGCAAGACTTTAGAGGTGATATCGCAAATCATGAACTTTTTAAAAAGAATCTTTTGTCCTTTTCTCCAGAGATCATGTTTCACATGGCGGCTCAACCTCTTGTGAGACTTTCCTATAAAGATCCGTTCGATACTTACAATACAAATGTTATGGGTACGCTATCAGTCCTTATGGCCGCGAATGAATGCCCTACACTAAAATCAATAGTTAATATTACGACTGATAAGTGTTACGAAAATAAAGAATGGGCGTGGGCGTATCGTGAAAATGATCCAGTTGGTGGTCACGATCCGTATTCAAGTTCAAAAGCTTGTGCTGAAATTCTTTCAGCAAGTATTAGAGATTCTTTCCTTTCCAAAAACAACAAATCGATGGCAACTGCTCGAGCAGGAAACGTTATTGGTGGCGGAGATTGGGCCGATGACAGAATTGTCCCTGATTTCATGCGTGCCTACATTAAAAAAGAAAAAATTCAGATCCGTAATCCTTACGCCATCCGCCCTTGGCAACACGTAATGGAACCTCTGGACGGTTACATCACCCTTGCAGAGAAGTTGTACGATGATTCAAAATACTTTGGTGCATGGAATTTTGGGCCAGATGAAAAAGACTGTAAAAATGTCGATTATATTGTGAATACGCTTTACAAATTTGTTCCTGAGCACGCAGGCATAGATATGATTGGAAATGCCGGTCAACCACATGAAGCACAATTCTTAAAACTTGATTGTAGCAAAGCTAAAAGCATACTGAAGTGGCATCCTAAGTTTGACGTCGAGACTGCTTTGAAATTTACGACAACTTGGTATCAGACTCATTTCTCAGGTGGAGATTTAAGGGCAAAGACCCTGGAGCAAATTCATGCTTACCAAGATTCAAAGTGATCTTGATAACATTTCAGGATTCGATCCTGAGATGTGGGAACTACTAAGAAATAAGAAAATTTTTGCAACAGGGTGTACTGGCTTTATCGGTACATGGATCATTTATTCATTCCTTCATATCAATAAGAAGTACAATTTAAACTCTGAGCTTTATTGTCTGACCCGAAACAAAAAGAAGAATGAAGACAAGTATCCCGGCATTCATTTTGTTGAAGGAGATATTGAGAACTTCAATTTTCCTGATGGAAAATTCTCTTTTGTTATTCACGGAGCAACGGAAGTTGCAAGTTATCAGCAGAATACGGATCACTCCTCACTACTTGACGTCTCCTACATCGGCACAAAAAGAATAATTCAATTTGCAAAACTTGCTGAAACAGAAAAGATACTATTCTTAAGTTCTGGTGCAGCTTACGGTTCCCAGCCCTTAGACCTAAAGTATTTGGATGAAGATTTTTCAGGTGCACCCGATGTTACGAAATCTAAATCCACTTATGGTGAGGCAAAGAGGGTAGGAGAGCTTCTCCTTTTTAATAACACCATCCCTGCAACAAGCGCTCGTATTTTTGCTACCTGTGGGCCTTTCTTGCCACGAGAATCAACTTTCGCTTTCTCAAACTTTCTTGAAGCAGTCTTCTTAAACAAAAATATAAAAATAAAGAGCAATGGAAGAACGACTCGCTCTTATCTATATATTGGTGACCTTACATTGTGGCTTTGGATTTTGCTTTTAAAGGGCAGAGATAAAGAAATTTATAATGTCGGCTCTGAAGATGAAATATCTGTGGCTGACCTTGCTAAGATGATTAAGTCTACGCTGAATTCTAATGTTGAAATCGAAGTCCTTGGGCAGGAGCTCGAGATTAATCGATTTATTCCAGAGAATAAAAAAATACGTTCTGAATTTAAAATTAATCATCTGGTTTCTTTAGAAACTGGAATTAAGAAATCCTATGCATTTCTCAAGGGCGAAAATGGACTTTAATCCTTCAAAACTCAGAAAAACAATTATCGAGATGGCGCATAAAGGTCAATCCGTTCATATCGGTTGCGCCTTCTCGCTGGTAGAAATTTGCGCAGTTCTTTACCGCTCGGTTTTAAATTTAGGCGATAAAACACCTAGAGCAAAGGACAGAGACTATCTTGTCATGAGTAAAGGACATGGTGTTATGGCGCAATATGCTTGCATGCATGAACTTGGATGGCTCACAGAAGACGATATCCAAAACTACTTTGGAGAGGGAACAGAACTTAAAGGGCTTTCTGAATTCAACGTACCGGGGCTCGAAGTCAGTTCTGGTTCCCTTGGTCACGGACTTTCAGTAGGGGTAGGACTAGCACTCGCAAGCCAAAAGAAAAAAGAAAACCGTAGAGTCTTTTGCATCGTTGGTGACGGAGAAATGAATGAAGGCAGCATTTGGGAGGGAATTCTTTTTGCTTCTCATTTTAAACTTTCAAATTTCTTTTTGATTGTAGATGAAAATCGTTTTCAAGCGATGGGTCCAACTGAAGAAGTCATGGACATGGGAGATATAAGTAAAAAGCTTGAATCGTTTGGCTTTAATACTCTTAATGCCGATGGACATGATGAATCTGATCTCCTCTCTAAAATAAATAAACTTTTGGAAATTAAAGACAATAGGCCGAAGGCGATTGTTGCTAAAACAGTTAAGGGACACGGCATATCGTTCATGAAGGCAAACAATGCCTGGCACTACACTCGCCTTACGAATGAAACTTTCGAAGCTGCTATTAAAGAACTTGAAGGAAAAAAATCATGAGAGATAGCTTTTCAAATGCTTTGGTAGACGCTGCCCAAAATGATCCACGCGTCTATTTATTGACTGGTGACCATGGCTATGCCCTCTTTGATGGTCTTAGAAAAACATGTCCTGAAAAATATATCAATGCTGGAGTAGCAGAGCAGAATATGGTCGGAGTCGCCGCAGGAATGGCGAAAGCAGGATTAATTCCTATCGTTTATGGACTCGCTTCATTTGTCCCCATCCGCGTTCTTGAGCAAATTAAACTCGATATTTGCTTTGAGAATTTGCAAGTCATCTTGATCGGTGATGGTGCAGGAGTGGTTTACAGTAAACTAGGAGTTAGTCATCAATGTTTTGAAGACATCGCTGCTGTCCGCGCTCTTCCAAATATCAGAGTGCTTTCACCTTGTGATCAATATGAAATGAAACTTTGTATGGAAGATTCTCTTAAATATAAAGGACCGACTTACATCAGAGTTGGCAAATCTGATCTCGGAAGTATTCATACTTCGAATGACTTTGCGAAAGCTCCGGGCATTCATGAAGTCATCAAAGCTGATAACAATCGCCCTGTGATTATGGCGACAGGCTCAATGGTTAAAGTTGCCGAAAAACTTATTGAAAAAGAATTTCCTGGTTATGGTCTTTGTTCTGTGAGCATGATTAAACCGTTTGATTCGATTGCATTTGCAAAGTTTACTTCAGTTTCTGATCTTGTGATATGTCTCGAAGAGCATTCGGTCCTTGGTGGGTTAGGCAGTACTGTTGCTGAGCTAGTTTCATCAACAAAGCCAAAGAAAGTTCTTCGTTTGGGAATTGATGATCGCTTTTCTGATAAGTGTGGCACCTACGAGTATCTCATGCTCGAACATAAGCTTGACGAGAAAAGCCTGATTGAGAAAATCAAATCACAGGTCTAGATTCTTACTTTTTTCGATGAATCCCAGAGGGCGACTCAAAACCTGTAGATAGGTTTTCCGCATATACTCGCCAATAATACCGATCCCTAAAAGCTGTAATCCTGCAAAAAAAGTAACAAGGACTGCAAGCGTCGCAAATCCACGCGGAGCAGATTCTGGATAGAAAATCTTAACCAGGATAATAGCGATTGTAAGAATAAAACCAATCGAGGCAAAAATAATACCGAAAGTGGACACTAAGCGAATGGGCGCAATAGATGTCGAAACAAATCCATTGATGGCGTAGCTGATAAGCCTCAAGTAATTATTACTACTTTCACCTTTATGTCGAGCTAGGCGCTCATAGTGAATTGGTTTTTGTTTAAAGCCAATGCGAGCAATCGCACCACGTATATACAAATCGTCTTCGTGATAAGCGAGTAGTGCATCGAGAACTCTGCGAGAAGTAATGCGAAATTCACCAGCTCCCTGAGGAATAGGCACTTCCGAGAAACTATCAATAAGGTAATAATAAAGTTTCCGCAGGTTTCTTAAAACAAGGCCTTCTTCACGGGTCACAATTTTCCCGTAAACAACTTCATACCCCTCTTTCCAGCCTTCAATAAATGTCGAAATGAGTTTGGGTGGATCCTGGAGATCGGCCTGAATTAAAACGACAGCATCGCCCTTGGCGGTTGTGAGCCCCATAAATATGGCGCGGTTTGCTCCAATATTATTTGAGAAGCGGATCACTTTGACGTTTTTATGTTGGTCAGCTATTTCTGAGAGCTTTTCAAAAGTTTTGTCCTGAGAGCAATTGTCCGTATAAATGTGCTCAAAATCGAACTCCTCCCGATAAGGAGAGAGCACCTCACAAACTTGGGTGAAATGATCATGAACATTGAGTTCTTCGTTGTAACAAGGGGTCACAATTGAGATAAGTTTTTTGCGCTGCATTCAAGCTTCTCGGTAGTAGATAAATACACAGTTTGATATAAATCTAGTCTATCCATACGAGAGTGAAAACAGGAAATGATGTGAAAGAAAAATGCTTATTAGTTACGGGTGGAGCAGGCTTCATTGGATCGGCGCTCATTCGACATTTAATTACGAAAACTGACTACAGTGCCATTAACCTCGATAAATTAACATACGCAGGAAATCTTGAATCGTTAGCTGAAATCGAGAACTCGAGCCGCTACACTTTCGTGAAGGGCGATATCTGCGATAAATCCCTCGTGAGTTCTCTTTTAAAAAAGCACCAACCTTCGGCCATCATGCATCTCGCTGCCGAGTCTCATGTTGATCGCTCTATTGATGGTCCATCTGAATTTATTCAAACAAATATCATCGGCACTTTTAATTTATTGGAGTGCGCCCTTGAATTCTGGAAAGCTGAAAATCAAAATCTCAATTTTCGTTTTCAGCATATTTCAACGGATGAAGTTTATGGCTCGCTTGGTGAGACAGGATTATTCAAAGAGACAACCCCATACGATCCAAGTTCTCCTTATTCTGCTTCAAAAGCATCTTCTGATCATTTGGTGCGCGCCTGGGAAAAAACTTACGGTCTTCCCGTTCTGGTAACAAATTGTTCAAACAACTACGGGCCTTATCATTTTCCGGAAAAACTTATTCCGCTTATCATTCAAAACGCTCTTCAAGGCAAAGCATTACCAGTCTATGGAGATGGCAAGCAGATCCGCGACTGGCTCTTTGTAGAAGATCACGCCAAGGCACTCTTTACTGTTCTAGAAAAAGGCAAAGTAGGCGAGACCTATAACGTTGGTGGGGATTCAGAAAAACAGAACATTGATGTCGTTAAAAAGATTTGCGGCTTTCTTGATGAATACGTTCCTGATTCAAAATTCAAACCTCATGCTCAGCTTATTACTTATGTAACTGATCGACCTGGGCATGACCGCAGATATGCAATTGATTGTACTAAATTAAAAAATGAACTTGGATGGAAGCAAGAAGAAAGCTTTGAAACTGGCATTAAGAAAACAGTACGCTGGTTTCTGGATAACCAGACTTGGGTTAAGCAGGTTCTTGCTAATAAATATTCAGGCGAAAGATTAGGACTCAAAAAATGAAAGGTATTATCCTTGCTGGTGGCAGTGGCACAAGACTATTTCCTATTACTCGAGGAGTGTCGAAGCAGTTGTTGCCTATTTATGATAAGCCGATGATCTATTATCCGCTTTCGGTTTTGATGTTAGCGGGGATTCAGGACATTCTGATAATTACCACTCCTGAAGATGCTGATAGTTTTAAAAGACTCTTAGGGCACGGTGAAACTTTCGGCGTGAAACTCACTTATGCAGTTCAACCTAAACCAGACGGACTGGCACAAGCCTTCATTATCGGCGAAGAGTTTATTGGTAAGGACAGCGTTTGTTTGATCCTTGGTGATAACATTTTCTACGGACAGGGTTTTACTCCAATCTTAAAGCGCGCCATTCAGAACAATAAAGGTGCAACAATCTTTGGTTACAAGGTTAAAGATCCTGAACGCTATGGTGTCGTTGAATTTGATAAGGATATGAAAGTCATATCTATTGAAGAGAAACCAACAAATCCAAAATCAAATTATGCAGCAACAGGCCTCTATTTTTACGATAATCGTGTTGCTTCAATTGCGAAGTCTATTAAACCATCGGCTCGCGGAGAGCTCGAAATCACAACTTTGAATAATGAATACTTGAAAATGGGTGAGCTCAGTACAGAGATTCTAGGACGTGGTTTTGCATGGCTTGATACTGGAACTCACGACAGCCTGATCGAAGCGGGTCATTACGTTGAGACTATTCAGAATATGCAAGGACTCAAGGTTGCCTGTCTGGAAGAGATTGGGTGGCGCATGGGTTGGCTAAATGATTCACAGCTTGCAGAGCAAGCACAATTTAATTCAAAGAATGAGTATGGCCAATACCTGAAACAACTTCTCGTTGAAGCAGGGAAGGCATGAATAAAAAGTTAATGGATCTAAAAGGTTTCACAGATGGCAGAGGGCTGCTGGTTGCGTTGGAATCCAATAAGTCTATTCCTTTTGATATCAAACGAATTTATTATCTGACTGATCTTAAAAAATCAGAGCCCCGCGGTTTTCATGCTCACAAAAATCTGAAACAAGTCGCTATCTGTTTACAGGGTAGCTGTCGCTTTATTTTAGATGACGGTAAGGCACGAGAAGAATTCACTCTTTCCAGTCCTACTCAGGGACTTTTGATTGAAGAGATGTATTGGCGCGAGATGGATCAATTCAGTGAAGGTTGCGTAATTCTGGTTCTTGCAAGCGAACTCTACGATGAGTCTGACTATATTCGTGATTATAACGAATTTAAAAAGTGGGTTATCTGATGATTCATCCTCTTAGTGATGTTAAGTCTCAAACCATTGGTGAGAGCACTAATATTTGGCAATTCGTTGTTGTTTTGCCCAAAGCTCGCATTGGTGAGAATTGTAATATCTGTTCTCATTGCTTCATCGAAAATGAAGTTGTGATTGGGAATAATGTTACGATCAAGAATAATGTCCAGATTTGGGATGGGATCACTATTGAGGACGATGTTTTTATCGGCCCAAATGCAACTTTTACAAATGACATGTATCCAAGATCAAAAGTATATCCAGATTCATTTCCTAAAACTTTAGTTCAAAAAGGTGCCTCTATTGGTGCTAATGCCACCATACTCCCGGGATTAACAATTGGTGCGGGGGCGATGGTCGGTGCAGGATCTGTTGTGACTAAAGATATTCCAGCAAAAGCACTGGTTGTTGGGAACCCAGCGACAATGGTAAGGATGTTAGAATGAAGACTGTAGAATTCCTAAGCCTCAAAGAACTCAATGCTCAGATGAATGAAGAACTCAAGGCCGCTTCAAATCGGGTTATCGATTCGGGTTGGTATATAGGTGGTCATGAACTTTCTTTTTTTGAAAAAGAGTTTGCTTCATATTGTGGTGCTAAAGAATGTATTGGAGTCGCTAATGGTCTTGATGCTCTCGTTTTAACTTTCCGCGCCTGGAAAGAGATGGGCAAGTTAAAAGATGGAGACGAGGTCATCGTTCCGGCCAATACATATATTGCGAGTGTTTTGGCTATCACTGAAAATAAGTTGGTTCCTGTTTTCGTCGAACCTGATCAATTTACCTATAATCTAGATCCTGAAAAAGCAAAAAAAGCGATTACATCAAAAACAAAAGCCATACTACCTGTGCATCTTTACGGTCAGCTAGCTGATATGCCTGCCATCATGAAATTGGCCAAAGAACATAATCTTCTTGTTCTTGAAGATTCAGCTCAAGCTCATGGGGCGATGATTAATGGTGTAAAGGCAGGAAACTGGGGTGATGCTTCAGGATTTAGTTTTTATCCTGGAAAAAATCTAGGAGCATTAGGTGATGCTGGAGCAATTACAACTAATAATTCTCAATTAGCAGAAGCACTACGTGCCCTTAGAAATTATGGTTCTCACGAAAAATATAAGAACCTATTTAAAGGTGTGAATAGTCGCTTGGATGAAATTCAGGCAGCTTTCTTATCAGTTAAATTGAAATATCTTGATGCTCATACTGAAATGCGTAGAAAGGTCATAGCTAAATATATGGAAGGAATAAAAAACCCTCTCATTCAGCTACCAAAGATTGTGGATCCTGCTCAACATGTCTGGCACCTTTTTATTATCCGTTGTTCAGAAAGAACTAAGTTGCAAGAACATCTAAAAAAAGATGGCGTTCAGACTCTGATCCATTATCCCATTCCACCTCATAAGCAGGATGCTTATAAGGAATTTAATGATTTTTCTATTCCTCTCACAGAGCTCATTCATAAAGAAGTTCTAAGCTTGCCATTGTCACCAGTCATTTCAAGCAGCGATATTAAACAGGTCATTGATTCCCTCAATACCTTCAAAGCATGAACCTGGTTAAGACAAGTCTTCTGAATGGTATTGCAGTATTAGTCAGAATGCTGACTTTGCTTGGTATTAATAAAATTCTCGCTATTTATGTTGGGCCTGCTGGATTTGCAGTTGTTGGTCAATTTTATAATGCTGTTCAAATGATCACGACATTTGCCAGCGGAGCGATCAATATCGGAGTTGTTCGCTATACAGCTGAACATGCGCAGGATGAAGTTCTTCTTCAGAAAACCTGGCGTACATCAGGCACTATCGCTTTGTACGGATCAATATTAGCATCTCTGCTCATCATCATTTTTCATCAATATTTAGCCGAGATTTTTCTAAACGACAGTAGTCTCGGTGGTGTTTTTATTTGGTTTGGAGCTGCCTTAGTTTTTTTTGTTTTTAATACGCTTCTGCTCGCTATCTTGAATGGCAAAAAAGAAATTCGAAGATACGTGATTGCAAATATCATTGGAAGTTTACTTTCTTTAGCTCTCACGACTTGGATGGCAATAACATACAAACTTTATGGTTCTTTGGTCGCCCTAGGTATATATCAATCCATTGCCTTTGTTGTGACTCTAACCTTATGTCTTAGAACGAGTTGGTTTAAGCTTTCATTTCTTTATGGTAAAATTGATTGGGACATAGCTCGAAATCTCGCGAAGTATACTGTCATGGCCTTAACTTCTGCGATCTTTGTTCCTCTAAGCCACATTTTAATCAGAAATCATATTGGCTCAAACATTAGCTGGGTTGCTGCAGGTTACTGGGAAGCCATGTGGAAATTCAGCTCAGCTTATTTGTTGTTTATTACATCAACTTTGAGTGTTTATTATCTACCAAGAATTTCAGAACTAAAAAAAACTGAAGATATAAAAGCCGAAATTTATAATTGTTTTAAACTCGTAATCCCTCTTTCCATTGTTGGTGGTATCCTTGCTTATAATCTCAGAGACATAATTATCGGCATCTTATTTACGGGAGAGTTTTCTGCAATTAGAGATCTCTTCTTCTGGCAGTTAATTGGCGATACTTTGAAAGTGGCTAGCTGGATTCTTGGGTTTGTTTATGCGGCCAAAGGATTAGTGAAGTGGTACGTGGCGTCTGAGATTTTTTCCTGCTTCATATTTTATATCTTAGTGGTCATTTTACAGCCCAATTACGGTCTTGAAGCCTCTGCCATTGCACATGCCATCAATTATTTAGTATATTTTGGTATTGTATACATTGGTCTACGACCTAGAGGCTACGTTAGATGAATCCAAGTCCTAAAGTCTCTATTATAGTACCTTGCTATAATCATCGCATCTTCATTGAGAAGCTGATCAATTCTATTTATTCCCAATCATTCAAAAATTTTGAACTTATTGTTTTAGATGATGGGTCAAAAGATGGTTCGGCAGACCTTCTCCAGACCCTCTCAGAAAAGCATGGTTTCTATTTAAAGCTCAAGGAAAATGAAGGTCTATGCAAGACCCTTAACCAGGGTTTGTTACTCGCTAAAGGCGAATACATCACAATAATTGCCAGTGACGATTTTATTCCTGACTATCGACTTGAAGAACAGGTTAGTTTTCTGGATATACATCCTGAAATCGATGTTGTTGCTGGATGTATGACTGTTGTAGACGTTAACAACAATCCAAGTAATTTAAAAAGTAACAGAGTTAAAGGTTTAGTTTCTTTAGATGGAATGCTTAAAAGAAACCAAGTCTTTGCAGCAACGGCTATGATCAGAATGACTACTTTCAAAAAATTTGGAAATTACAACGAAGAACATGTTTTTGAAGATTTTGGCATGTGGCTTAAGATACTTAAAGGTCATGGGAAGATTTTTAATACTTCGCAGATGTGGGCTTTCTATCGAATTGACAATCGTGATCTTGAAAGAAAATTCAATTGGTATTTTAAAGGTGTCATGCAAGTTCTTGAGGAATACTCTGATCATCCGTCCATAAAAAAAATTAGATACCGTCATACGATGACTTTTTTAATTAAAATTACTTTGCTCCTCGGCACTGAAGCAGTTTTTAAATATCAATCCACCTATGCTACTGTTGATTTTAAAGGTCAACTCATAGTCAAAATAACATCTCTGATGCCTTCATTTCTCCGAAATAGTCTGATGAGTTTTTTGAAGTTAAGAAGCTAAAAAAAAATCTTAGTCAAGTATTTTGCTATGGCAGGCGCCGCTGTCAGTCCAGGTGACTCGATTCCCAGGCATTCAATGTAGTCTTTAATTGGAGATTCAATCCAAAAGTCTGTGAACAACTTCTTGTTCTGTTTAGATCTTATTTTGCTGCGGCAACCAGCATAATCCCAATGCAATTTCGTTTTATCGATATTTTTAAAATAGAACTCCACAAGGTTTTCCATTTCTTCTAATTCTTCTTTTGGAGGAGCGTAACTTATGTCTGCGATTTCTTCCGTGTTTGGGCCAAACTTAACTTTCCCCTCCAGATCAACGGTGGAGTGAACACCTAGTCCTTTCAAATCTGCAGGAGGAATTGGATAATAGAGAGTTTCGTAATTTAGTTTTTGAGTCGTTGAAAGATAGTGGCCTCTTACAAAATAATTTTCTAAATCATCAAGGCCAAGGTTTTCTCTAATAGAAATCGCACTCAAGCCACCAGCATTAATAAGTTTCTTCGCTATCAGATCAAAATCAGGAAGTTTGATATGGAATTCATTTTCTTTTGAAGTGACCATTTGCGCCTGGCTGCCCAGAAAGACATTCACTCCTCTTGCTTCGATGTTATATTTTAATTTGGAGAGAGCTTCAGAAACATTTAAAATACCTGTCGAAGGAGAGCTGATTGCATTAAATGCATTCACATCACCATTTAACGTTTGTAATTCTTTTGCTGAAGCCCATCGTATAGGAACATCATTTTTAACTGCTTTTTCAAAAAGTTCATTTAACTTTGGTTCTTCGGTTTTAGAATTTGAAAAAATGAGTTTCCCGCAATTTCTATATCCAATATCTAAATCACTTGAAAGCTTTCTCCAAAGCTGATTTCCTTCAAGGCATAGCAAATGTTTTAAACTTTGATGTGGATAATATAAACCTGCATGCATAACACCGCTGTTGCGTCCGCTCGAATGTTCCCCGAGATAAGACTCCTTATCAAAGACAGCGATCTCGCAATCAGGGAATGTATTTTTGATTTCATAGGCAATGGTAAGTCCTATGATTCCCGATCCGATAATGGCGACATCAACAGCTACAGTTTCTCGCATTTATTTGATGGCCTTAAATAGACTTTCAACAACATTGTCCTGCGTTTTTTCATCGAGGTAAGGATGCATCGGCAAGCTCATAACTCTTTCACTCGCACTTTCGGAATGAGGAAAGTCCCCATGTTTATAACCGATGTTTTTGTATATTGGTTGTAAATGCATAGGAATCGGATAATGAACAACCGTTGGAATACCCATTTCACTCAGACGAGCTTGAACTGTTTTTCTGTTATCAACTTCAACAGTGTACTGAGCGTAAACACTCGTTTGGTTTGAAGGAACTTTTTGAGTTTTAAGTTTATCACCAATGAGCTTTGAATACCTTGCACCTATTTTTTCACGGAGCTTAACTTCTTCATCAAAAATTTCCATCTTGGCCAAAAGAATAGCCGCTTGAAGTGTGTCCATTCTTCCATTGATACCGATTTGAGTATGATTGTATCGACTTTCTTGACCATGAACGCGAAGCTCTTTCATTTTTTGAGCAAGACCGTCATCATTCGTAAAACACGCTCCGCTATCCCCGTAGCCACCAAGAGGCTTAGAGGGGAAGAAGCTAGTACAGCCTACTGTAGTGAGTGAGCATGCCTTCTTGCCTTTGTAAGTGGATCCAAAGCTTTGGGCCGCATCCTCGAAGACAGGTAATTTGTGCTTCGCTGCAATTTCATTAATGGGATCAAAATCAGCTGAAAGTCCGTAAAGGCTGACCGGCACGATAGCTTTTGTTTTAGGAGTAATAGCTGCTTCAATTTTCTTTGGATCTAGATTGTAAGTATCAGGATCTATATCAACTAAAACGAGCTTCGCTCCTATGAGGGAGATCATTTCTCCAGTCGCAAAAAACGTAAAGGGTGTAGTAATAATCTCATCACCCGGGCCAATATTCATCGCCATCATGGCAAGAAGCAAAGCATCCGTACCACTTGAGTTTGTTATACAGTGTTTACTTCCGACGTGTTTACACAGGACGCTTTCTAATTCACTGATTTCATGACCCATAATGTATTGCCCATGGTCGAGTACCTTGGCAATACGGGCATCTATGCTTTTTCGAATTTTGGACTGCTGGGTTTTTAAGTCGATAAATTCCATTTTTCCCTCTCAAATAGGACTTTTTCATTTACGAAAGTCATGACGTACAGCTAATATCTGGCTTCAAAATATTTTGAGAGGGAATGTAACATGAATCATTTGATTTCATCATTAAAAAATACAAATTCAAAAATTGGTATTGTTGGTTTGGGCTACGTTGGACTTCCGCTGATGCTTCGCTATCAGGAAGAGGGGTACAAGGTCATCGGTTTTGATATTGATGAATTTAAAGTCGCTCGTTTGATGAAGGGTGAGAGTTATATCGAACACATCCGTTCAGAAAATATCAGGCTTGCTGTTTCTCAAGGTTTTGAAGCAACATTAGATTTCAAAAGAATTGCTGAAGTTGACGCCATTATTCTCTGCGTGCCAACTCCGCTTAATAAATATCGTGAACCAGATCTAAGTTTTGTCTTAGATACTGTTGATTCAATCGTTCCTCATCTTCGCCCAGGTCAGGTTGTTTCACTTGAAAGTACAACTTACCCAGGAACAACTGAAGAAGAACTTCTCCCAAGGATTGAAGCTCGTGGATTAAAAGTAGGCCAAGATGTTTACCTAGTCTTTTCACCAGAGAGAGAAGATCCAGGACGTGGTGACTATACAACGAAAACAACTCCAAAAGTTGTTGGCGGACAAACTAAGAATTGTCTTGAGGTCGGTATGGCACTCTACGGAAAAGTCATTGATAAAGTTGTCCCAGTAAGCTCAACTAAAGCAGCTGAGATGACCAAGTTACTAGAAAATATTCACAGAGCTGTAAATATCGGTCTCGTAAACGAAATGAAAATCGTCTGTGATAAAATGGGTATTGATATCCACGAAGTGATTGATGCTGCATCTACGAAACCTTTTGGATTCGTGGCCTACCGTCCAGGTCCTGGTCTAGGCGGTCACTGTATTCCTATCGACCCATTCTATTTGACTTGGAAAGCTCGTGAGTACGGAGTTCATACCCGTTTCATTGAACTAGCAGGGGAAATTAATTCTTCAATGCCTGCTTATGTTTTGAAGAAAATTGCGAAGTCTTTGAATGAAAGAAAAAAATCAATCAACGGATCAAAATTCCTTATTTTAGGTATTTCTTATAAGAAAAACGTTGATGACATGCGAGAGTCTCCCTCTGTTTACCTAATGGAAAAGTTAAGAGCTCAGGGGGCAGAGATCAGTTACTCAGATCCTCACGTTCCTGTTTTTCCAAAAATGCGCGAGCATAAGTTTGATTTAAAATCAGTTCCACTTTCTGCTGAACTTTTAAAGTCGTATGACTGTGTTGTTCTTACAACCGACCATGATCGTTTTGATTATAAATTAATCATCGAAAATGCTCCTCTCGTCATTGATACTCGCGGTAAATTCCGTGATCAATCTGACAATTTGGTAAGAGCTTAAATGAAAAACTTTGCTGTCATTGGTGTAGGTGGTTACATTGCTCCAAGGCATCTTGAAGCGATTAAGATTACAGGCAACAAGATGGTTGCAGCGTATGATCCAAAAGATTCTGTGGGAATCTTGGATCGTTATTTTCCTGATTGCCAGTTCTTCACTGATTTTGAGCGATTTGAATCTTTTGTTGAAAGCTTGAAGGGTACTAAAGATCAACTCGATTACGTTTCTATTTGCTCTCCTAATTTTCTTCACTCATCTCATATCAAGTTTGCTCTTAGACATGGAGCTCATGCGATTTGCGAAAAGCCACTTGTGCTTCACGAATCTGATATTGATGAGCTAGCTGCTTATGAAAAAAAGTTTGATCGTAAAGTGCACACTGTTCTTCAGCTAAGAGTTCATGATGCAATCATGGGTTTGAAAGCAAAAGTTGATAAGGCGAACAAGACTGATCATAAAGTTGATCTTACTTACCTTACATCTCGCGGTAACTGGTACTTTGAATCTTGGAAAGGCGAAGAGAAAAAATCTGGCGGACTTTCAACTAATATTGGAGTTCACTTTTTCGATATGCTGACTTGGATCTTTGGAGATTTGAAGAAAGTTGAAATCATCGAGAAAACACCTTCAATGGAAAAAGGATATATCGAGCTTGAGAAAGCGAAGGTTAACTGGATGCTTTCTGTTGATAAGAATTTGCTCCCTAAAGATGCAGTAGCATCAGGCAAAACAACTTTTCGCTCAATCAAAATTGATGGAGAAGAGTTTGAGTTCTCTGAAGGATTTACTGAGCTTCACAATACTGTTTATAAAGAAATCCTTGCCGGAAAAGGTTACGGACTTGAAGCAGCGAGAGTTGCTATTCGTATCGTTGAAAATTTAAGGAAGTAAGATGTCATATACAAAACATGAGACAGCTATCGTCGATGAAGGTGCTCAAATTGGGGCCGGAAGTCGCGTTTGGCATTGGGTTCATATTTCTGGTGGAGCAAAGATCGGCGAGAAATGTTCGTTCGGTCAGAATGTTTTCGTTGGGAATGATGTGACGATTGGTAACAATTGTAAAATTCAGAATAATGTTTCGATCTACGATAATGTTTATCTTGAAGATGATGTCTTTTGTGGACCGAGCATGGTTTTCACGAATGTTTATAATCCGAGATCAGCGATTGTTCGTAAGAATGAATATCGCAATACATACGTTAAGAAAGGCGTAACGATTGGGGCCAATGCTACTATCGTGTGCGGAGTAACTCTTGGAGAGTTTTCATTCGTTGCTGCTGGTGCAGTTATTAATAAAGATGTTAAGCCTTTCGCCTTAATGGCCGGCGTGCCAGCAAAGCAGATTGGTTGGATGAGTAAATTTGGAGAGCAAATTAAACTTCCGTTAGAAGGGAAGGGTGAGTTTGTTTGTCCTCAGACGCAAGAAAAATACATATTAAACGGTTCTGAAATAAAAGTTTCATAAGGATTATAAGATGGATCTCAAAGGTAAAAGATTTTTAGTTATTGGTGGAGCTGGTTTTATTGGCTCACATGTCGTTGATCAACTTTTAAAAGAAGATGTTAAAGAAGTTGTTATTTACGACAATTTTTTTCGCGGCAGAATGGATAACATCGAACATGCGTTGAAAGATCCGCGTTGTACTGTTTTTCCACATGGTGGCGATGTCCTTTACGAAGATATTTTAAGTAAAGCGATGGAAGGAATGGATGGTGTATTCCACCTTGCCGCTCTTTGGATTTTGCAATGTCATGAATATCCTAGAACTGCTTTTGACGTGAACGTACAAGGTACTTTTAATGTCGTTGAGGCAGTTGTTAAAAATAAAGTTAAAAGAGTTGTGTATTCATCAAGTGCATCCGTTTACGGCAACGCTCTTGAATTACCGATGACTGAAGATCATCCTTACAACAACTTCACTTTCTACGGTGCAAGTAAAATTGCGGGAGAGCATTTCTTCAAATCAATGGCAGACAGATATAAGTTTGAATGGGCAGGACTTCGCTACATGAATGTTTACGGCCCAAGACAAGACTACACTGGTGCTTACACAGCGGTGATGCACAAGATTCTTGATAAGATTGAAGCTGGGGAAAAACCTCAAGTGTATGGTGACGGAAGTCAGCAATATGATTTTATCGATGTTGCCGATATCGCAAAATGCAATATCCTTGCGATGAAAGCAGAAAAAAGTGGAGAGTGTTACAACGTAGGTCGTGGTATTGGAACTTCAATTAAAGAACTTTCAGAAATGCTACTCAAAATCACTAACTGTAAAACAGGTATTGAATACCTTCCTCAAGGTTTAACTTTCGTAACAAATCGAATTGGTTGTCCTAAAAAGGCGAGTGCTGATCTTGGTTTCAATTGGAAAATTGATCTGGAAGAAGGAATGAGAAGACTCGTTGACTGGAGACTTAGCGATAAGGCGGCAGTTGATTCGCGCCGTAGCCAGGTCAAAGGTGTAGGCCATGACAACAGATAAAAGAATCATCCCTATCGCTATTCCAAGCGTAGGAGAAGAGGAGTGGTTGGCGACTAAAGACGTATTCATGTCTGGGTGGTTAACTCAAGGTCCTAAGGTAAAAGAGTTCGAGCAGAAATTTGCCTCTTACCATCAGGCAAAACACGCCTTAGCAATGACTTCTTGTACAACTGCCCTTCATCTTGGTTTGGTAGCTTTAGGAGTTAAAGAGGGAGACGAAGTTATCGTCCCAGCTTTCACTTGGGTATCAACTGCTAACGCTATTCTTTACTGTGGAGCTAAGCCCGTTTTTGCAGATGTTTCTACGGACACAAATAATATAGATCCACGTGGTCTTAAAAAACTCAGAACTTCTAAAACTAAAGCGGTCATTCCTGTTCATCTTTTTGGTTTATGCGCAGACATGGATGCCATAAAGGAAGAGTTACCGGGACTCTCTATTCTCGAGGACTGTGCATGCGCAGCCGGAGCAACTTACAAAGGCAATTGGGCAGGAACACTTGGTGACATGGGTGCTTTCTCACTTCATCCTCGTAAATCTATCACAACTGGTGAAGGTGGTGTTCTCACAACCAATAACAGTGAACTCAATGAACTCGCTGACTGTTTAAGAAATCACGGTGCTTCAGTTTCAGAAGAACAAAGGCATCTTGGTCCTCGTCCATACCTTCTTCCTGATTTTAATGAAATGGGCTTCAACTATCGAATGACTGATTTGCAGGGTGCGATAGGGACAGTTCAACTTTCAAAATTAGACCGCTTTATAAATGAAAGAAACGAGTGGGCGAGCTACTACACAGAAGCACTTGATTCGATACCGTGGCTCAAAACGCCTCAGGTTCCTAAGGGCTCAAGACATGCGTGGCAAGCCTATGTAACTTACGTTGATCCTGATAAAGCGCCTATGCCTCGCAATCAAATTATGGAAATACTCCAAGCCAAAGGCATCAGTACCCGTCCAGGGACACACGCCGTTCATAACTTAGGATTCTACAAGAAAACTTTCGGCCTCAAGCCATCTGATTTTCCAAATGCTTTTCTATGTGATCAACAAACTCTCGCCATCCCATTGTTTAACAAAATGGTGAAAGAAGATTTTGATTACGTGATTAAGGCACTTAAGGAAATTAAATAAAATGTGCGGAATAGCGGGATATTTCAATTTAAGCGGAAAGCCTGCTTCAGAAATCATCGTAAAGAAGATGACAGATCAGATCATTCACCGCGGTCCCGATGGTGAAGGACAGTTTATTGATGGTCCAATTGGTCTTGGTCACAGACGCTTAGCTATTATTGATCTTTCACCTGCTGGCCATCAGCCAATGATTTCTTCTAACGGTCGCTACATCATCACTTTTAATGGTGAAGTTTATAATTTTAAAGAGATCCGAATTCAGCTCGAATCTCTTGGTCATCACTTCAGATCAAAAACTGATACTGAAGTGATCCTCGCTGCCTTCCTAGAGTGGGGCGCGGCTTCAGTTCCACGTTTTAATGGAATGTTTGCATTTGCGATCTGGGATAAGCAGGAAAAATCACTTTTTTTAGCCAGAGATCGTTATGGAGTTAAACCTCTTTATTATGCTTTCCATGATGGTGCCTTTCTTTTTGGATCAGAAAATAAGGCATTCGATGAATACCCGGGTTTCCGACGGGAAGTGGATAAGAAAGGTCTCCTCGAATACATGACCTTCCAGAATTTTATAAGTGACCGAACTTTATTTGAAAAAGTAAGAATGTTTCCTGCTGGGCATACTGCTACCTTAAAACTAGGTGCTGATAATCTCAAGCCTTCTCAATACTGGGATTTTCACTTTGATGAACCACGAGGGAAACTTTTTACTGAGAAGGAATACCTTGAAGAATTAGATTATCTCGTCAGGCAGGCCGTTAATCGTCAGCTCGTTTCAGATGTTGAAATTGGTTGCTACCTAAGCGGTGGGATGGATTCGGGATCAATCACTGCACTTGCCGCTAAACAACTACCTTACATTAAGACATTTACAGTTGGTTTTGATCTGAATTCTGCCTCTGGGCTAGAGCTTGCCTATGATGAAAGGGCAAAAGCTGAGCACATGTCATACCTCTTCAAAACAGAACACTACGAAATGGTGCTCAAGTCTGGGGACATGGAAAGATGTCTACCGAAGCTTGCCTATCACCTTGAAGAACCAAGAGTAGGTCAAAGTTACCCCAACTATTATGCTGCAAAACTCGCGAGTAAATTTACAAAGGTTGTCCTTTCTGGAGCTGGCGGAGATGAAATTTTCGCTGGATATCCATGGAGATATTATCGTTCTGTTGGCCACAAAGATTTCGAATCGTATGTGGACGATTATTATCTTTATTGGCAAAGACTTATTAACAATAAAACAATTCAAAAAGTTTTTGCACCAATTTGGGGTGACGTCAAAGATGTTTGGACTAGAGACATCTTTAGAGATGTATATAAATCACATGCGAACAGACTTGAAACGCCAGAAGACTTCATCAATCATTCACTTTATTTTGAAGCAAAAACATTTCTTCATGGTCTTCTAGTCGTCGAAGATAAAATCAGTATGGCTCATTCGCTTGAAACACGAGTTCCGTTCCTGGATAACAATCTTGTCGATTTCTCCATGAGTATACCATTGAATATGAAGCTCTCAAATCTTTCTGCCGTTCAGCGTATTAACGAAAATGAATCAGGTAAAAAGAATGATAAGTATTTTCAGAAAACGAAAGATGGAAAATTAATTTTAAGAAAAGTAATGGAAAGGTATATCCCATCTGAAGTTACTTCTCGTGACAAGCAAGGATTTTCTGCTCCAGATGCCAGCTGGTTTAAAGGTGAGAGCATAAACTACACAAAAAAGATCCTCTTCAATAATAACGCAAAAATTTACAACTTAATTGACCAACAATCGATACATACTCTAGTGAATTCACATTTAAATGGTGAAGAGAATAAAAGACTTCTAATATGGTCACTTCTGAACTTAGAACAGCTTTTGGATTCAATTCAATGAAAGTTTTAGTAACAGGGGCTACAGGACTTGTTGGTTCTGAAGTCTTTAGAAAACTAAATGACCTTGGGCATGAAGTGCTCGGGACTTCATCTTCTAGTGGTTTTGGCGAATTTATTGAAATCGATCTGTCTTCTGCTTCCCAAGTTAATGAAAAATTAAAACCTTTAAAAGTTGAGGCAATTGTTCATTGTGCTTCTAAACTTCCTATCGGTATAACGCCTGAGAGTTCCGCGATAATAAATAAACATATAGATAAAAATATACTTGATTTAGCAACTTTTGTGAATTCTAAATTGATATACATGTCTGGCATAAGTGTTACAGTTGAAGATGATATATATAAAACTAATCCATACATTCGTGAAAAAGCTGAGTCTGAAAAAAGATATCTAAGCAATCTCAAGGATCTATTAGTTTTCAGATTATCCTCACCCTATGGAAAAAATCTTAAAAATCAAAATGTATTTAAAACCTTCATAGAAAGAGCAGCCAAAAATGAAGACATCCTTGTCTATGGGTCAGGAAGCCGTACACAAGATTTTATTCACGTTAGTGATATAGCAGACCTTGTGGCTCGTTCTTTAAATACTAAACATGTCGGCATTTACAATGTGGGATCGGGCGAGGAAACTTCAATGCTTTCTCTCGCTAAAATAATAATTGAAAACTTAAACTCCTGCAGTGAAGTCAAATGTGTTGGAAGTGATGTTCAAGAGGACCTACGCTTTCCAGTGGATATCTCAAAAACAAAAAAGGATTTTAATTGGCAACCTCAAATTTCTTTAATGGAAGGAATCATTCTCATGAGGTCTAATTAATGAAATACGTATTCTTTTCAGATATACACGGCAACATCATTGCATTCCAAAATTTCATAAAACAGTTGGAAATCATTTCCCCAGAAAAAGTCTATTTCCTTGGAGATGTCTTGGGGTACTTTCCTGATGGAGAATCTATCATTAAGGAAATTAGGGATAGGTCTTTCATATGTCTTAAAGGTAATCATGAAGCCATGCTCCTTGGCGAGTTACCCGTGAAGCAAAACAATGATCAAATCTATAGGCTAATGGACTTCTATTCATCTTTATCTGAAGCAGACAAGGAATGGATT
Organism: Bacteriovoracaceae bacterium; assembly: GCA_040399915.1. Taxonomy (GTDB): domain Bacteria; phylum Bdellovibrionota; class Bacteriovoracia; order Bacteriovoracales; family Bacteriovoracaceae; genus Peredibacter. Next base: position 170,770 of record JBBARE010000004.1, on the reverse strand, counting down.
CAAAGTCTCCCATCCTCAGTGTCTATCACATTAAATGATAAAAGCTTTAAGCTAATCCATGGATCTCTGGAAATGAACATTGATGGCTACACATACGAGGATAGTCAAATCGATCACTCATTATTAGAAGAAGATTTTTTAGTAGTTGGAAACACCCACCGTGGTTTTGTTAAAAAAGAAGGCGATAAAACAATTTTAAATTTGGGTTCAGTTGGGTTGCCTCGAGATGGAAAAGGCTCCTCTTTTGGAGTTTTTGATGACGTAAAAAAAACTTTTGAATTAATGTATTTTGATTCTCAGATTACGGATCAAATAAAACATTATTCTGGTAAGGTACACGAATCCGTTATTACTTGTCTTCAGAGGAATATTCATGGAAAAAATTAGGGTTTTAGTCACTGGTGTGGGCGGCGGGGGTCACGGTGAGCAAATTTTAAAAGCTTTGAAGCTTTCGACTTTAAATCTTGAGATCAACGGTGCGGATATGTCATCTGTAAGCAAGGGGCTTGCAGTTGTAGATAGAAGCTTTATTCTTCCAGCTGCTTCACATCCTGAGTATATGGATGCACTTATTTACTTGTGTAAAAAGCTTTCTGTTCAAGCTTTGTTTCATGGTTCTGAGCCAGAATTAAAAAAAATGAGTGAAAATGAGCAAGAATTTCATAAGTTGGGAATATTTCTTCCAATAAATCCCAAGACGGTCATTCAAACATGTATGGATAAAGTTGCAACATCCTCTTTTTTGAAAACTCATGGATTCAATTTCCCACAATTTAAAGAAGTAAAAAGCCTGATTGATGTATCTAAGATTAATTTCTTTCCAGTCGTATTAAAGCCTTCAATCGGCGGGGGAGGTTCTGCCAACACTTTCATTGCTCAAGATGCAAATGAACTAGAGTTTTTTTCTGAGTACATTTTGAGACATTCCGCTTCATTTATTGTTCAGGAATATGTTGGAACTCCAGATAGTGAATACACAGTTGGAGTACTTTCTGACTATGAAGGTAATTTGATCAACTCGATTGCAGTAAAGCGAAACATAATGTCTGCTCTAAGTAATCGACTTAAAGTTAAAAATCGTTCTGGCAATAAAGATCTCGGTGAAATACTCGTGATAAGCTCTGGGGTCTCTCAAGGTGAAATCGGAAAATTTAAAGAAGTAACAAGCAAATGTGAAAAAATTGCTAAAACGATAGGTTCTAGATGCGCTATAAATATTCAGTGCCGTTTTTATAATAATGAGGTTTATGTATTTGAAATTAACCCTCGTTTCTCTGGAACAACATCACTTAGGGCGATGGTAGGTTACAATGAGCCTGATGTTTTATTGAGAAAGCATATTCTAGGTGAGCAAGTTACTCCATTTTTTGAATACAAAGAGGGAACCATAGTCAGAGGATTGGATGAGTCTTTCATTTCGAAAGATATTACAATTCGTTCATGGAGAGATGCGTGACTGCGGAACTAAACTTAGGTGAGATCCCTTTTTTTTGGAGGACGAGCCCTGTACCAGGTGAAAATGGTGGATTGCCTTTGTCTTTACCCTTTACTGCTACTTTTGATGAGAATTATGGCTTAATTCGCCAAAAGTTTAGTTCAAAAGTTGCTTTAGAGCTTGATAGTGCTTACAAACTAGGATCAGAAATTGCAGGCTTGATGGACGCTGAAGGGATAGGGAGAATTTATGCAGACGATTTCTTGAAATTTGTTCTTCAACATGCAGATCATTTGAAAAATACTAAAGCTCTTGAAATTGGTTCTGGCACTGGTTTCTTTCTAAAGTTATTGAAGGAAAATGGCTTTAAAAACCTTGTCGGTGTCGAACCATCCGAAAGTTTGAGCCAAAAACACAAGTCCCAAGATATTCAGATCTTTAATGGTTTTTTTCCTGTTAGTAATGTTGATCAAGCTTCAGATTTAATAATATCCTATGGTGTGCTAGAGCACATATACGATTTAAAAGATTTTCTAAAATCAATTCATTCAAATCTTCAAAGCAATGGCTTGTTCATAGGGAGTGTGCCGAATTGCAAAAGCTATATTTCGAATGGGGATATTTCTATGTTTTTCCATGAGCATTGGAATTACTTCGATACGAAAAGTCTTTCTAGTCTACTATCTTCTTTTAATTTTGAAATTGTTGATTTTTACCATTCCTCAGCTGCAGGTGCATTGTATTTTGTTTGTCGCAAAAGCAAAGGTGTACAGAAAACTAAACCTGATTTAGAAGAATTCGAACATTTCAAGAGAAAAGCTCGTCGAGCATTACAATCATTTGAGAAATACTTTAGAATTGTTATCGGTAATAAAAAAAAACTTGGTGTCTACGTCCCTGCAAGAGCAATGAATTATCTCTCTTCATTAGGTTATAGGGACTTTCTTCTCTTTGATGACAACCATACGATCCTTAATACTTATTATCCAGGATTGAATACGCCAGTTTTGGCCAGACAGTCTCTAATTCAGAATCCCCCTGAAGAATTGCTAATCATGTCTTCGACTTTTGGACTGAAAATTAAAAATGAAATTCAATCCTCAATTCCGAATACTACAATTTGGCTTCTTGATGAAATCATTGAGCAAAAATTTCTGAAAGGTCCTGTAATATGAAGTACGTAGTCTTTACGATGGATATTGACTGGGCAAATGAACAGATAATTCAATATGCTTTGAACTATTTCCTTGAGGCAAACGTGCCAGTAGCAACTTTTTTGACTCATAAATCAGAAGTCTTAAGTAGAAAATTAGAAAATGTTCAATTTGGCATGCACCCGAACTTCTTTATTGGAAGTACTCATGGATCTAAAATTGAAGAGGTTGTTGATAGGTGTAAAGGTTTTCAATCGGGGTTGAATACTTCAAGAAGCCATGGGCTTATGTTTTCTTCCAATATCATGCTAGCGATGGCTTCTAAAGGCATATTGAATGATATGTCGATTATCAATCCTCTAGCAGAACCAATTTCCCCCATTAGATTTCATCTGAATGGTAATTTATTCAAAAGGTATTCTTTTAATTGGGAAGATGATCTGTTTTTTTTCTACGATGAAAAAGAAAAGTATTATCAACATCGTAACTATAATCTTGAAATATTAGTCGTTAATTTTCATCCGATACATATTTTTCTTAATTCACTTAATCTTAATCATTATACAGACTTCAAAAATGGAAGCAGTTCGCGAAATTCCGGAATCGGTACTGAAACTTTTTTAAAAGAGCTTCTTCATGCAGTCAATTGCGGTCAGCTTAAAGCAATTTCACTTGATGAATATTTTAAAATTTTGGATGCAAAAGTATGAGAGTTGCAATCATCGGAAGAACCAAGATACTTTTAGATACTGCTATAGCTCTGCATGAAGCGGGTCACGAAATTGGATTAGTTGTGACGTCTAAAGAAGCGCCTGAATATTCAGTTACCTCGAGTGACTTTGAACTTTTTGCCAAAGAGATCAATGTTCCCTTTCAACTAACCCAAAATATCAGAAATATACATCCTATCCTGAATAAACTTAAACCTTTTGATATTGCTGTAAGTATTAATTTTACTGGCGTTATTCCGGATGAAACAATCCAATCCTTTAAACATGGAATATTAAATGCTCACGGGGGGGACCTTCCGAGATATAGAGGAAATGCTTGTCAAGCCTGGGCAATTCTTCAGGGCGAAGAGCGTATCGGTTTATGCATTCACAAAATGATTGGGGGGAAGCTAGATAGTGGAAATATTATCGAGCGGAAATTCTATCCTGTTAATTTAGGTACAAAAATTGGGGATGTCCTAGACTGGATCGAAAGAGAATCTCCAATGATGTTCATAAGTGCACTTGAGAAGGTTCAAAAAGATCCTTCATATATCCTCGAGGTTCAAAGCATCGATCCAAAGGATGCTCTCAGATGCTATCCTCGTTTGCCAGAAGACGGCAGGATTGATTGGAATAAAACAAATATAGATATTATTCGTTTGATTAATGCTTCAAGCAAGCCTTATTCTGGAGCTTATTGTTTCTTAGATGATTATCCTTTAATCATATGGGATGCGCACCTAGCATCACATGAAAATTTCCTTGCTATTTCCGGGCAAATTACAAAAGTTGAAAATGGTTTTGTTGAAGTGGCGACTGGTTTTGGAAAAATTGTCATTACCAACGTTGAGTATCAGGGCCAGGTGACTACCCCTGATAGGGTCATTAAATCCATTAGAAAGAGATTGAAATAGGTCTATTTATGATAAAAAAAATTGTGTTCTGGATATTGAAGATTTTTTGTATTCCATTATTCTGCCTTTTTGTTTTCTTGATTTCAATTTACGTTCGATTATCTAAAAAACAAAATAAGAATATTGTCCTCGGTTCGACTCCCATCATTAATTATAAATATTGGTCGCAGGCATTAAAATTAGCTGGTTACTCAGCTGAGACTTTCACAACAGATTATTATAAATCGATTAATAAGAGAGCAGACTGGGATCGTATTCTTTCCGAGGAATATTCTTCACTCCCAAATATTGCCAAACCGTATATTGCATTTATTCAGTCCATCCTGAATTATGATGTTTTTATTATTTCATTTGATGGCTATTTTTTAAGCTCCACACCAATTTGGTTCTTAGAACCCTTCTTTTTAAAACTTTCAAAAAAGAGGATTATAATTTGCGCTTATGGTGCAGACTCTTATATTTACAATCGCATCCAGTCTAGTTCATTACTTTTTGGATTATTAAAATCCTATCCTGAAGCTGGGAAGCGACAAAAATTTTTATCAAGAAGATTGGATTTGTGGTGTTCTTATAGCGATATCGTTGCACCTGGGGTGATGTTAATGGATGGTATCGGAAGATGTGACGTTCCTGTAGCTTCTACTTTATGTTTAGATTTTAAAGAATGGAAAAAATCTTTAAAACAAAGCTCAGCTAATGGAGTTAATGGAACAGTTATTATTGCCCATGCTCCCAATCATCGAGGATTTAAAGGAAGCGAGTTTATTATCGATGCTGTTAAGAAGCTCAAAGAATCTGGTTTATTAGTAGAATTAATCTTAATTGAGAAAAAACAAAACGAAGAAGTAAAAAGGATTCTTACTGAAGAAGCGGATATCTTAGTGGAACAACTGATATTTACAGGCCACGGATTGAATGGTCTCGAGGGGATGATGTCAGGGTTGCCTGTAGTTTCAAATCTTGAAGATCAAAGCTACTTATTGCCTTTTAAACGCTGGTCATATTTTTCTGAATGCCCACTAGTATCTGCTTCACCTGAGACAATTAAAGACGTTTTAGAAAGATTAGTAAGAACACCTGAGCTTAGGCATTCATTAGGCGAAGCCAGTAGGGATTATGCAGTCAAATTTCATAGTTTGGAAGCAAGTTCATTTCTTTTTGGAAAAATGATTGAAAGCCTATATGACCCTAGGATTGATTTGATAAACCTCTATCACCCTTTTACAGGCGTATATCCGGGGTCTGAAAAAAAGATCCAGCCTATCGTGGTCAAAAACAGATTAGGTTCTGATGGCCCTTAGAAAGTTAATCTCTGATTCGGCTGTATATGGAATGGGCGATTTATTGTTCAAGGCTATAGGTTTTTTTACATTTCCTTTAATTGCATCTTATTTAAGTCCTGCGGAGTATGGAACTTTAGAAATGGTTGGTACTATCACTGGGTTTCTTGCACTACTAATCAATTGTGGTGTGAATAATTCCGTCCAAAGATATTATTGGGATTCTGAGACAGATGAATTCGAAAGAAACAATATCGTTACTTCAGGACTATTTATTCAAGTTTTCTTTGCTTTGATCCTGGTAACCTTTTCTACAACATTGTTTTTTTTCTATCCTTCTATTCTTTCAGAATTCAACGTTTCTATCCCATTTTTTCCTGTAATGTGCGCTATTCTAACAGCCGCTTTCATGCAAATTGTTGATTTCAGTCAGGATATAATTCGACTCTACTTTAAGCCTAAGCTTTTCTTATTTGTCTCTTTTTTAAATAAGGCTCTTGTTTTATCTATTTCTGTCTTTGTTATAGTTATATTTAAAAAAGGTGTCGAAGATGTTCTTGTTTTCCAGACTGCTTCTTACTTTATATTGTTGCCTTTAGTACTGTTTTTAATAAGAAAGGATCTGAATCTAAAGTTCGATAAGAAGTGGGCTTCCAAAATTTTTAACTTCGGATACCCCTTCATCTTTACGAGTCTAGCATTTTATTTTTTCAGTGCAATGGACCGTTGGATGATTGCAAAATATTCTACGATTGAAGAAGTTGGAATTTACTCTGTTTCTTTTCGCTTTACAACATTGATAGTTTTCGTTTCAAGTGCATTCGGTCAAGCTTGGAGCCCATACGCGATTAAAATCAAAACAGAGCATCCTGAAAAATACAAAGAGTTTTATTCTAATATACTTTCGCTACTTTTCTTTTTAATGCTTGTTTTAGGCGGCGGATTGTCTCTCTTCTCAGGAGAGATTATAGGGAAATTAATGTCCCCAGTTTATTTTCCGGCAGCATTGCCTCTAGCTGTATTAACTTTTGGGATCATTTTTCAAGCAACAACTCAAATTACTGCAGTTGGTATTTCTCTAGAAAAGAAAACTTTTCTTTTTACAAGAGTCGCATGGATTTCATGTGGTACTAATTTCGTGCTCAATTTTCTCCTCATTCCAAAATACGGAGCTCTTGGTTCATGCTGGGCTACTTTGATAGCCTATATGGTTTTAACTTTTGGCTACCTTTTCTACTCTCAGAAGCTACATCCTCTCCCTATTAATTGGATGTTGCTAGCCAAAATGGCAATTTTGGGATTCGCAGTGTTAATAATTTCTATCATTACAAATTCGACTGTTTTAAGATTAGATTTATTCTTAATTAAGACCTTCGTAGCAGGAATCTGTGTTTTATTAGTATGGAAAGACTTGCCATTAAATGAGATAAAAAATGCATAAGAAAATTTTGATAACAGGTGCAAACGGTCTTCTTGGTAAGGAAGTGGTGAACCTTCTACAGCCCGATTATTCGCTCCATACTGTAACTAGAAGTGACTTTTGTGCTAGTGGAACTATAAACTACAAAATTGATTTTTCTTCATCTTGGGATTCTTCTTCACTACCCGAGGAAATCGACACGATTATTCATTTATCCCAATCACAGAATTTTAGAAACTTCCCTGAAAAAGCTGAGGACATTTTTAAAGTCAATATTGAGTCTACTTCCAAGCTACTCGATTTTGGTCTGAAAACCGGGATTAAAAGGTTTGTATTTGCTTCATCTGGAGGAGTTTATGGTTCTGGATCTCATAGGTTTACCGAAAACTCACCTCTATCCCAGAGCACTCAGCTGGGTTACTATCTAGGAAGTAAACTTTGCGGTGAAATCCTTTCACAGAACTATTCAAATTTCTTCGATGTCATTATTTTGCGATTCTTCTTTATGTATGGAAAATATCAAAAACGAGACATGCTTATTCCTCGGCTGGTGGATAATGTTAAGAGTGGCAAAGAGGTAACATTAAATGGAGAAAACGGTATTTCATTAAATCCAATTCATGTTTCAGATGCAGCTCAGGCAATGAAGGCTGCTCTTAAATTAAAGGGTAGCCATACCTTTAATATTGCAGGCCCAGAAGTACTTTCAATTCGTGATATTTCTAACCAAATAGCATCGCTAGCGAATTTAACTCCAAAGTTCAACGTAAGCGATTCACCCCCCATGAATATTGTTGCTAACATCGATGCAATGAAAAGAGATCTTTTTAATCCTCAGGTGAGATTTTTAGAAGGCGTTCGCGAGTTATTTTAGATTTAAAAAAAGAGGAAAGATGCAAACACATAAAAGTTTTAAAGATAAATGGGCTAAAAATGGAAAGAATTTTTTTTCTGATCTTTTAAATGAAAGCTCGGAAATTACTCAGTGGGTTTTAAATCGTAACGGTTTTAAAAATTTTGAAGAATTAGGTAGGTTTTTGAACAGTAAAAAAAGAATTCTTGACGCTGGATGTGGCAATGGGAGGATTTTAAACTTATTTTGCCAATTTTCAAAAACCCAAATGGTAGGTATAGATTTTTCGAGCTCACCAATCGCAATCGAAAACTTAAAGAAATACGATAATGTGACAATTCATGAAGGTAACTTAAGAAAGAGTCTTGAATCGTTTGGTAGGTTTGACTACATTTATTGCCAGGAAGTTTTACATCATACAGGTAATGCGGAAGAGTCTTTTGGAAATTTAGTAAATATTCTGGAAGATAATGGTCAAATTGCAATTTACGTCTACAAAAAGAAAGCTCCGATTAGAGAATTCGCTGACGATCTTATCCGAGACAAAATCAAAGATCTCTCCTACGAAGATGCGATAAAGGTTAATGAGGCAATTACTCAACTTGGCAAAGTACTTTCAGAGGTTAAGCAAAAAATAAGCGTCCCTGATGTTCCAGTGTTAGGAATCACTGGAGGTGAATATGATGTGCAGAGATTTATCTATCATCATTTTTTAAAGTGCTTTTGGAATTCAGGCTTAACTGAGCATGAGAATGTAGTTATTAACTATGACTGGTATCATCCCGAAGACTGCACCAGGCATACGATAGAAGAAGTAAGTGGATGGTTCCTGGACCGAAACCTTGATATATTACATAAATATGAAGATCCTTATGGAATAACCATGATTGGCAAAAAAAGACATGGCTAAGAAACTTAAGGTATTACATCTTCCGGAAAATGTAGGGGGTAATCCCTTTGAAGTCTCAATTGCTGAAAGAAAGCTGGGATTAGAAAGTTTTTGCTTAACTTTAAAAAGAACGCTCTACAATTACCCTGATGACCTTTGCCTCTACTCACCAAATAGATTCAAGTATTTGATCCGAATTCTTTATTGGGGATTCTTTGCTTCCAAGAATTTTGATGTTTTACACTTCAATTTTGGGTCTTCACTCTTTCCAATGAGACCAGAGGTAGTGACGGGCGGCATATTTAAAAAGCTGCTAAAAAGCATTTACTATAGTTTCTTTGATTTTAGAGATATTAAAATTGCGAAGCGAAGAAAGAAAGTCATAGCAGTTACCTATCAAGGTGATGATGCTCGACAGGGTGACTATTGTAGGAAGAATTTTAAAATTCATTTTGCTCATGAAGTTGATAAGAGCTATTACACCCACGAGTCTGATGATTTGAAGAGAAACCGCATTTTAAAATTTTCTCAATACGCTGATTTGATATATGCACTTAATCCTGATCTTCTTCACATCCTACCTCGGAATGCAAAGTTTTTACCTTACGCTTGTATAAATCTCAAAAACTGGGCTTATATTGGAACACAACAAGGCAAAGACTTCATTCCTCGTGTCGTTCACGCACCAACTCATCGGCAAGTGAAAGGCAGTAATTATATTATTGAAGCAGTAAAAAAGCTCAAAGAAGAAGGAATTGTTTTTGATTTCACTCTAGTGGAAGGAAAAACTCACGCTGAGGCAAAAAAGATTTATGAAGGTGCTGACTTACTTATTGATCAATTACTCGCAGGCTTCTATGGCGGTTTAAGTGTAGAATTTATGGCGCTAGGTAAGCCGGTTATTTGTTATTTGAGAGCAGAAGATATGTCCTTTCTGCCTGTGGGGATGAGAGATAGTTTGCCTATTATTAATTCTGAGCCTAAGGACATCTATAACATCCTTAAAAAATGTTTGATCGATAAGCATGAGTTATATTCTTTGGGCATAAAATCTAGAGAATATGTTGAAAACTGGCATGATCCCTCTGTAGTCGCTACAATTTTAAAGTCTGATTATGAAGCTTCAATCGAGAAGAACAAAAAATGAAAACAATCCTGATAATATCCTATTCAGTTTTAAAGATTGATCCAAGAATTCAACGACAAATTGAGACTCTTAAAAAAACATATAAGATTTCGACTTTAGGCTTTGGTCCATCAGGTCATCCTGAGATTAATGAATACCAGATTGCTCCAATAAGAAAACGGGATAACAAATATAAAGATGCTTTCTTACTCCTAGGACGATTTTTCGATTTTTATTACGATCAACTTCCATACATTTCAGAGACGCGTTCAGTTTTAAAGGGCAAAAAGTTCGATCTAATAATTGCAAATGACATTGAGGCTTTGCCTGTAGCACTAGATTTTTCACCAGAATCTAAGATTTGGTATGATGCCCATGAGTATTCTCCTCGTGAAAATGAGGACAGTTTACAGTGGCGGATATTTTTTGCTCCATTTAAAACCTATTTGTGTAAGAAATATTTGAAGAAAGCGAATTTCATGACAACGGTTTGTGATGGAATTGCAATGGAATACATGAAGCAATTTAATCGTAAAGAAGTTGAAGTCGTAAGGAATAGCCCACCCTTCTATGATCTGACTCCATCGCTTGTAAAGGAAGATAAAATTTCTTTTATTCATCATGGAGCTGCTATTAGAGGTAGAAAAATTGAAAATATGATTCATTTGATGAAGCTTTTGGATAAAAGGTTTAATTTGAATCTAATGTTGATTCCAACGGATCCAGAATATCTTTTAGAACTTAAGTCTCTTTCATCCAATTTGAGTAATATTTCATTCCTCGAACCAGTATCTATGACCAAAATTCCAGAATTTATTAATCAATATGATCTTGGGATTTATTTCCTTGAGCCTTTGAACTTTAACCAGAAATTTGCTCTTCCCAATAAAATTTTTGAGTTTCTGCAGGCCCGGTTAGGAATAATTATTGGCCCATCACCTGAGATGGCTAAAATAGTTTCCGCAAATGGTCTTGGACTCGTTACTGAGAGTTTCGATATGAACGAAATTTCTCATGCAATAAATTCTTTGACCACCGATTCAATAAAAAACTTTAAGTTAAACTCACATAAAGCAGCGAGTAGCCTTTCATTTGAAAGCGATTCAAAACTTATTCTTCAGTTGATTGAAAAAGTTTTTAGAAACTAAAGATGTAGTTTAAGCCAGTCAGTGAAGTTTTGATTCCAGTCAAATTTTCTTTTCATCATGATCTGACCATTACTTCCGAATTGAACCCTTTTGTTCTCAGCCAGGATAAGATCGTTCAGATATTTAACTGCTTCCTGAGTACTGTTTGCAAGATAGCCATTGTTTCCGTGTTCTATGATGTCACTGATGCCACCGACATTCATTGCAACTACAGGTATTCCACAGGCGTTTGCTTCGACCAAGGCGACTCCAAAGCTTTCTCGCCGAGACAACGCAACAAAAATATTGAAATCTTGTAAAGCCCCAGGAACTTCGTTTTGAGAAATTTTGCCCTGGAAGAAAACACGGTCTTCTATCTTTAAAGTAGAGGCTTGTTTAATTAATGATTCCTTTTGTGAACCATCGCCATATATTTTTAGAATTAATTTCTTATCAGGGTTTAGTTTTAGTACTGAAGAGAACACATCAATAAGTAGGTCAATCCCATATTCGTGTTCCAGAGCTTTTACTGTACCGAGAACGATTACGCCTTCATTTGACTTTGACTTTTCAGCAGGAATAAATCTATTTAAGTCGACGCCATAGGGAATAATGAAGGGTTCTTTTGAAGTATACCTCAAAACTTCCTTATAGAGGACAGTGCTAGTGACTAGCACTTTATGAGAATTATTAATGATGAATTTCATTACGGAGTGATGAATAAAAGATTTTTTAGGAAACACAAAGATATCATCGCCCCAAACTGACAAAAAATGCTTTTTATTAAAACTTAAAGCTCCAAAAAGTCCGTAGCTAGAAGCATAGAAAGAGTGAATTGCATCAGGGTTTGTTTTTTTCAAGATCCAGAAAAAATAAGGAAAATAAAGGAGGTAACCAAGTTTCCCAAGTAGATTTGTGACCCATTTGATGCCAAAGCAATAATGAACATTTTTTACGAAATTACTTTTCTCAGGGTCAAGAGTGAAAATTTCATAATCAGTCCCGGACTGGTCCAGACCCTTCAAAATCTTTTGAGAATGTGTCGATGAGCAGCTCATCAGAAGTAGTAATTTCATAGTTTAATTGGGGCTAGTTTTTCATATATTACTAAACATTTTATTGTTAGACTAACTATATGTCGCAGAGAGTTTTGCTGATTTCTTATTTTTTCCCACCATACAAAGGCGTTGCAGCTCTTCGCTCTGAATATTGGTTTCGAAACATCCCGCGTGTTAGTTCAGATAAATTTCAAGTAACTGTCGTTACTACAACTGAGCAGGTTGAAATCACCCCAAACCTTCAAGTTTTAAAACCTTGGGGTAAAATACCTGGGGATCAAGGTGTAGGTTGGCTTATTCCACTTTTTAGCTTTCTAAAACAAAACCAATCTCAGTACGACATAATCCTTTTTACTGGCGGGCCTTTCTTACATTTTCTTTTAGTTCCCTGGATTAAATTGATTCTAAAAAAGAAAATTATTCTTGATTATAGAGACCCATTTGCCATAAATCCTGTTTTTGAAGATGTAAAAGTTAAAAAATATTTCAAAAAGAAACTCGAACTTTTGTTCAATTCATATGCAGACGCTCTTGTTACGGTGAATGCTTATTGTGCAAACTTAATTCAAAAACCAAGTTCAAAAATAACCTATATTATTGACAACGGTTATGATGAATCTCAGGAATCTCGTCTTCCTGTTGATTTTGAAAAAACAAAAAAAATGCTTTTGCTTGCTGGTAGTTTTTCTTTTGGAAGATCTACTGAGTCTTTGCTAAAAGTGGTAGATGATTCTGCAGGACTTAGTGTTGTTCATGTTGGATTAACATCTCTGCGAACAAATTCTCCAAAATATTTTTATCGTGGAGCTAAAACCTATTCTGAGACTTTAGGTTATATTGAAATTTCTGATATATGCTTAATCTTCACGAGCGGCCATCCCTATGAGTCTACAACTAAAATTTTTGATTATCTTAGAATGAATAAAAAGATTTTAATTATTAGTGATGTAATTCCGACTGAAGGATCATTACTTTCATTGACTAATAACCGTGAACAGGTCCGGTGGTGTTTGAATGAGACAAATGAAATTAAAAAATGTATTCAGCAACTCTTGGAAAATAAAGAGCCCTTACATACTGATTTAGAGAAACTCTCAAGGGAATATGGAACATCAACTTTAATAAACATACTAGAGAGTTTATCTAGATCTTAACCTTGTAAATTTTCTCCCAAAGAGCAATATTTAAAATTCTCCATGTTATCGTCCAACTGTTTGCAATAGGGAATTGAGTCATAGCCTCTGGTGATAAATAATGTTTTAGAATTGTTGATTGCTGAATCTCTTTCTTCGCTTCAATCGCTATATTGTTTAACCAGCTTTTATCTGGAGCATTGAAGCCTAATTTGTTTTTTCTCCACGCAATTCTACTTGATAAGAATTTCTCACAAATTTCACGCAAAATTAGCTTGGTCCAACCATTGTTTACTTTCTTCTCAATCGGTAAATTAAGTGAACATTCGACTGATCTATAATCGATAAATGGGAGACGAGTTTCAATACCATGTCTCATAGAGTTTTTATCTTCATAACGAAGAAGAGCTTGTAAATTTGTTCTGAAAAGTTCAAGATCTTGCATTTGAAAAAGATCAAGCGATGAATCTTTAATATCTTTAAGGTAGGGAAAGGATTTTGGTATTCTTTCCTTCTTAAACCAACTGTTTTTATATCTTGAATAGATAAGTCGTATTCCGAGTAGATAGGTTCCTGTTATATACTTTGCGATATTTTTTAAAGTCATATTTGAGTTATTCTTATTAGAAGATCTTATTTCTTTAATGGCTGCCCAAATACCTTTTTGGTTTAAGTAATTAATGAATACTGGTGCATAGTATCGTTCGTATCCTAACAGCGTTTCATCACCACCCTGACCGTCCAGAAGTACTTTGCATCCAATTTCTTTAGCTTTCTTCATGACGAAGTACTGAAGATAAATTGAAGGACTTCCAAAAGGTTCTTCTTGAGTATAAACAACCTCATCAAGAACACTTTTAAACTCTTCAGGGCCTGGTTTAATGATGTTCAAATCTAGGTTTGCGATTTTAGCAACTTCGATTGCATAATCACTTTCATCTGTTTCTTTCTCAATTGATTGAGCATGAATTGCATTAAATTTTGTCGTACTTGCTTGAGCATGAAATTTGGATGCAATCGCAGCGATGGTCGAACTATCAAGGCCGCCAGACAAGCATGTTCCAACTTTAACATCAGAGCGTAAGCGTAATTTTACAGCATCTATTAGTACAGATTCGTAATCATTTGTGTTGGATGCGCGCGAAATGGAATAATACTTTTTAATACTAAAATTATTCAATTTTAAATCATAAATTAAATTATGTGATGCTGGCAGTTTCATGACACCTTGAAAGAAAGTGCGTTCTTCATGATCGTGCATTCCTGCATACAAAAAATGCGCTATGAGATCTTCGTTCGCTTGGTTGGATTCATTATTCAAAAGCTGCTTAATTTCACTTCCAAATGAGAAGTTATCTTTTGAAATTTGGTAGTAAAAGGGTTTAACCCCAAAACGATCACGGCTGCAAAAGATGATATTTTTTTTCTTATCGTGGATAGCAAATGCCCACATTCCGTTAAATTGCGAAATACACTCTTCGCCCCATTTATCATAGGCCGCTAGTATGACTTCCGTATCAGATTTAGACTTGAACTTGTAACCAAACTCTATCAATGTCTGGCGTACTTCAATGTAGTTATAAATCTCACCATTGAACGTTATAGTGTAGTTTCCCAAATAATGCATGGGTTGATGGCCGTCTTGAGATAGATCAATGATAGCCAACCTTCGATGTCCAAAGCCGACTGATCCCTCGCTATAAAATCCTTCTCCGTCTGGGCCGCGATGAGCGATGAGATCATTCATACGGCGAAGTTCTACTGCATCAACAGCCACCGCTTTTTTATTGATTATCCCAGTAATTCCGCACATACAAATTCTCTTTTCTGATTAGTCCCGTATGCTACACTAGCGGCTTATTATCGTGGAGTTTTTTCAAATGAAAATAGTAACAATTGTGGGCGCACGTCCTCAGTTTATTAAGGCTGCTGCGGTGAGTAGGGCGATAAGATCTTTTGTCGGAAAAGTTGAAGAAGTTATTATCCACACTGGCCAACATTTCGACGCAAACATGAGCGATATCTTTTTCTCGGAAATGGATATTCCAAAGCCAAAATATAACCTTGATATTCATGGAGTTAACCATGGGGCGATGACTGGTCGAATGCTAGAAGGCATTGAAGGCATCATTTTAACAGAGAAGCCTGACTGGGTTCTCATCTACGGTGATACCAATTCTACTCTGGCCGGTGCTCTTGCTGCCTCAAAATTGCATGTTAAGGTTGCCCATGTTGAGGCTGGACTTCGAAGCTTTAACATGAAAATGCCAGAAGAAATAAATCGAATTGTAGCTGATCGCCTTTCTACAATCCTTCTTTGCCCGACTACGACTGCCGTTAAGAATCTCGAAGCTGAGGGCTATGAAAACTTTGGCACAAAAGTACTGATGACCGGTGACGTGATGCTGGATGCTGCGCGTTTTTATGAAAAACAAGCGTCGACCATGGCGAAGGTTGCGACCGAAATCAAGTATCCTCGATTCGCTCTTTCCACAATCCACCGAGCTGAAAATACTGATGACATTGATCGCTTGAAAGAAATAGCGATGGCTTTAAACGAGCTTCATAAAATACTACCAGTTGTTCTACCGGTTCACCCAAGAACTGCTAAGAAGATTGCTGATCACGGTGTGAAGTTGGATGTTCATCTGCTTGAGCCTGTTGGTTATTTTGATATGATTTCGTTTTTATCCCGATGTGAACTTGTTATCACGGATAGCGGTGGTCTCCAGAAAGAAGCGTACTTTTTTGAGAAGCCTTGTGTGACATTTAGAGATGAAACGGAATGGGTAGAACTTGTTGAGGTTGGTGCTAATAAAGTTGTAGGAGCGAAAAAGGATTCTATCGTTCATGCTGCTAAGGAATTTTTAAAAAATAAACCAAACTTTAATCAAAAGCTTTATGGTGATGGAAAAGCATCTCATCAGATAATTGAAGCACTATTGAATTTTTAAATGAAAAAAAATATCTGGTTTATCAATCAAGCAGCAGGATCGCCCTATCACGGGATGGTATTTCGTACCTATTATCTTGCGCATGAAATGGTAAAACAGGGACATGACGTCACTATTTTCTCTGGGTCTTTCTCGCATAATTACATAAAACTTCCAAAGACTTCTGGGGTTTTTACTGAAGAAATGATTGATGGCATAAGATATGTGTGGGTAAAGCTACCGCCTTATCCTCAGTCAAAGAGTGTTGGGAGAATCATTGCCATGTTTCTCTTTCCTCTTCTGCTTTTGTTTTATTTCACCAGAAAAAAACCAACAGCAATTGTCGTATCCTCACCACCACCGATCCCAATAGTTGTGGGTTGGATTTGGTCCAAGATTTACCGATGCAAATTGTTTTTTGAAGTGAGAGACATCTGGCCTCTCTCCATTCAAATGTTGGGTGGCTATGGACCGAATAATCCTTTTATTGCTCTCTTACTTCTCATAGAGAAATTTGCCTATACGAGAGCTCATTATATTTCGTCGGTTCTTCCCAAAGCATTCTTGCATTTTGAATCCAGGGGGATGCAGAAGGGAAAATTTTTGTATGTACCAAATGGAGTTATCGAGGAAAAGAGAAGTGAAGCCCAGTCTGAAACTTTTAATGTCATAGCGAAGTTAAAATCAGAAGGTAAGTTTGTTGTTGGTTACGCTGGAACCGTCGGTTATGCCAATAATCTGAATATGTTCGTAGAGTCGGCAGAACTTTTGGCGAACAAAAATATTCAATTGGTTATCATTGGAGAAGGCTCCCATAAGAAAGGGCTGGAGAAAATTACTGACAAGGTGATTTTCCTACCACCTGTACCGAAAAAAGAAATTCCAGCGATCCTGGAAAAATTTGATGTCGGCTATATTGGGTTGATGAAAGAAGAGCTTTTTAAATTTGGTATTTCTCCCAACAAGATTTTTGATTACATGTTTGCAAAAATTCCCGTCATTATGGCCATCGATTCTGGCAATGATCTGGTGAAAGAGGCTAATTGCGGAATAAGTGTTCCATCTTGTGAAGCTAAAGACATTGCTTCAGCTATAACTGAAATCTTTAAGCTGACTCCTGAAGAAAGAAGTCAGTTAGGTAAGAATGGTTATGAATTTGTGAATAAAAATCATCGTTATGACAAAGTCGTTCAGGTTTATCTCGATAAAATGTAATCTACTGACCAGCACCTGTTAGTACTGTTTTAATCGTCTTGAATAGCACCAGAATATCCAGCCATGGACTCTTGTTTTTCACATAGAATAAGTCATACTGAAGTTTTTCTTTCGAGTCCTCTGCTGAAAATCCATATCTGAATGTCACTTGCGCCCAACCTGTCACACCTGGCTTAACGAGATGTCTTAAGTTGTAGTAGGGAATCGATGGAGCAAGTTGCTTTTCGATCATCTCAGGTCTTTCCGGTCTCGGTCCTACCAAACTCATTTCGCCGCGGATGATGTTAATAAGTTGAGGCAGTTCATCGAATCGAGATTTTCGGAGGAATTTACCAATCGTGGTCACTCTTGCATCACCTGGTTTTGCCCATTGAGCTCCGTGCTTTTCAGCATCAACCACCATTGATCTCAGTTTATAGAGCTTGAAAGGTTTATTGTTCTGGCCGGTTCTGATTTGTTTAAAAACGATTGGGCGGCCGTGGAAGATGAGAAGGAATGGAATCACAAAAGCTGCAACAGGGATTAGTAGAATCAAAAGCAGGATAGCTATAGACTTATCCGCAAAGAGCTTTAGGAAGTCATACGAACGACTTTCCTGATGCCCGCAATACTCAATGAACCATGACTCATCAATTGCATTAATCGGAATTTTGCCTGAAATCTTTTCCGCAAACTTCGCGAGATCCATCACTTCAACCCCAGAGCCCAATAGACTAAAAATATTTTGGTAGACCTGGCGATCAGCGAAGCTTCTTTCAATCGCAATCAGTTTAGCCTCTGGTGGAATCGTTGAATTGGTCGAAACAATTTTGTAGCCAAGGTGAGGCTTGCTTTCTAACTCTTGAAGAACCATTTTCACCGTTTCATCAGAACCAATAAGCACCGTTTCTCTGAGTCTAGTGTCACGTGAAAAGAAATTGAAGAAATAGCGGCGCCAAAAAAAGCTCAATGGTAGCGAGATGACTGCAACTAAAATGAGATTGGTTTTTGGAGTGATGGATCTTCCCTCAATAGGAAAGAGGTAAACCAAGACCATTGAAACGAAGACTGATAGGAAAGTGCTTCGAATAACAGAGATGGAAAGATTGGCGGGGTTATAAATCCGAAGGGTATAGAGGCCTTCGATAAAATACATCAAAATCCAGAATGGGAAAATGATGCTGAAGAGTTTGTAATGGCTCGCAAGATCTGTTCGGCGAAGGAGGACCACAATCGTCAAGGCCAGGAATAAAATTCCAGAATCGATGAGAAGAAGAAGAAAGGTTTTGGCCCGATTAGACATGCCCCATTTTATTCCCAACATCCGAAAGGTGTCAGCTACCTTTTGGGCAAAAAGGCTTCATATTTGAAGAACCTGCTGTCCGTTCTGTTCAATCCTTGAGGGCATCGGCGAATTCTTGGTAGAGAGTTGCCATGACTAGAATAATAAATAAATCCTACATTGATTTTTTGACTGATCTAAAGATGAAAATTTCAAGCGGTAAAGCAGAACTCATTATGCTCTATTGGGAGATTGGAAATTCTATTCTTCAGAGATAAGAGGCTCAAAAAACCTAGCACCCTGATTCCCCAATTACGAAACAAGTTATTTCGAAATTGCCCCGGGTTGTAACATTATGTTATTACAACGATTTTAGGTGCCATCATTGACATGACAAATATGTCATGTCACAATTGTCAAGATAAGAGGTTGAGATGCCGATACCTACATTAATGCCAAATGGTGAATTACCTCCTGGGGTGCACATTGTTTCGCTAACTGAGGTAGAGACTGTCTTTGGTCGGACGAATGATAGAAGACGGCTATTGATGAAAGGCCTCAAAAAGGCATTGTCATTATTTAAGGCTGCGAATGTATCAAAAGTTTTTGTCGATGGTAGCTTTACTACAGACAAAGATGAGCCGAATGATATCGATGGCTGCTGGTCTTCAATTGGCGTAGATGAACTGAAACTTGATACTAGATTCTGGGATTTTGAAAGTATTGATGATTTCGAAAGAAAGCGCCATGAAATCAAAAATGAGTTTGGTATCGATTTTTTTATAGCTGAGATAATTGAAGGAGGAAGTGGAAAACCATTCCCTGAGTTCTTTCAAACTAATCGAGATGGTGATCCTAAAGGCATCATCCAAATCAATCTTTGATGATTGAGAGGTCGTTATGATTACAAGTGATAGACAACTAACAGTTACAAGAAAAAAGATTCAATCCTTAGAAGAGTCTTTGAAAAAAATTGAAGAAGATGTGAAGAGCAAACCTCTTGCCAAAGCATCTAAAATTCAGACTCAGGCAACCGTAAAAGAGCTTTATGCTGAAGTTGTTGAGTATGAAGAGCTAAAGACGAAAGGTCTTGATGCGATTCAGCTAAATGACCTTTCAGAGATCATGCTGGTTCCAATAAAGTATAGAATTGCAAAACACATGACTCAAGAATCATTTGCAAAAGTGGTCGATATTCCTCTTAGGATGATTGCTCGATATGAATCTGAGGGATATAGAAATATTACAGGTGAAAACTTTCACAAGATTTTACAAAAATTGCATTTAAAGTCGCTTGGAAAATTAAAAGAAGCCTAGCCTCTATTACCAACTGGTGCCACAGTACTGAGTGCGTACAAAAAGAAAATCATACTCGCATTATTTGCATCGAAGGTAACTTCAAACTGACTTGAAACCACAAACGCTACTCCAAAAGGAACAACCATAGCTCGTGTTAAACCGCCGGACTTAAATGATTCCCAGGCCCAGGAGATAACCCAACCTAAGAATAAGAAGAAACCAATCAGACCAGTTCCTGCAGCTATTTCGAGAAATAGGTTGTGCGAATGAGCATCATTGTATTCTTTGGCGTCGAGATCATAGTCAGTTTTGATGCGTTTTAATTGCGAATGGAAGTTTGAAAGTCCGTAACCAAGAATCGGTTTCTCTTGAGTAGCGATGATCGCCGCTTTCCACTGACTACGACGGATGACATCTGAGGCATTATTTTTATTTACGAGGAAGCGCGATTCATGCTCGCCAGAACCGAAGAGATACATTCCCCCCATTCCTAAAACACCAAGAACAGCTAATCCACCAAGAGTTAAGCCAAGTTTTGGTTTATAGAAATAAAGGACAAAGGGGAGTCCGCACATGAAGCCCAGAAGAGCTCCGCGAGTGTATGTAAGATACATTCCTAAAAAACCTATTAAGAAAACAGGAATAGCTTTTTTATAAGAAACGAAGCGATGGAGGATGGCACTCATAAGGGCGAGCAACATCATGCCCGAACCGTAACCATATCTCATTGTATCGGTGAAGCCCTTAGCACGATTATCTTCGCCAGTGATATATTCATAAGTCGCGTAGGCACCTGCAACAACGATACTTAAGAAAAACATATCAATGATGAGTTGTTTTGTTTTTTGTGAAGCTTCCTTGAGCCAGACTCGTAAAACAAAAATTCCATTAATCCCATAAAGGAAGTATTTAACTTTCCCAAAATTCTTCGACGGCTTCGGAATCAACTCAATATTCACAACCAAACTCAAAAGTGCTACACCCGTAAACGCGAGCAAAAACCACGCACTCACCGGTAGGTTCACTTTCTTTTCTTTAATCGCCATGTAGGTGTAATAAACAAGCGGAACGACAAACAGAACCTGATAAATCGACAACACACTCACGGATGTGAAGATTCCTGCGGCCAGGAAAAGAAGTGCTACGGTTGTCACTTTTGTCATGACCAAAAGGTACCGCATACCTAGTGAAAGTGTCAGCAATCTTAATATCTAAAAGGGTGCGGCTACTTAATTGAGATTGACTTAATTAGGGTGAGCGTATATTTTCCGTATTCCCAGGTTTTAGAAAGCCTAAGTGTATAATAATGCTAGTGTTTTACTGTAAGGAATCTTTACTGTAAAATGGAAGGATGAAAAATCAAATGAGCAAAATTTCAATTAAGGGGCAGACAACCATCCCCGCGCCAGTTCGTGAAGCATTGGGATTACGATCGGGAGATCTCATTCAATATTCACTCGAGGACGGCAAAGTGATGCTCCAAAAATTTTCTTTGGATGATGTGCTTTATCTAAAATCTATGGAAAAGCATTTAAGTGAATGGGCAGGGGTAGAAGATGACGATCTTATTTAAAAAATATGACGTCGTAGTCGTTCCTTTTCCCTTTATTGATTCTGATCTTTCTAAACAGAGGCCGGCTTTAGTGTTGTCTTCAGAAGAGTTTAATCAAGAAACAAAGATGGTGACTTGTATCATGATTACTTCATCTACAGTTGAAGACTGGACCAGCGATGTTGAAATCTTGAATTACCAAAAAGCAGGACTTAAAAAAAAATGCAAAGCCCGGTTCAAAGTATTTTCAATCCAAGGTCATTTGATTAAACAAAATATCGGTCGCCTTGATAAAAAAGACCAGGACCGTGTACGCACGGCTTTCAATAAAATCCTAGGCTAAAAGGTACCCAAAAGGTGTCACGTGCCTTTCGACAAGTCGCTTATTTTCAGTTTTGAGTTATCTTCGAAATAAAGACCAGTAGAGTTTTCCTCATCACAAGAAATTGGCGCACAATTTTAGGCGTTTATAAGGATTCTTGTGCCTACCACTTATAAGTGGTACAGTGAAGGTGGCCTATGCCGATGAGTGGAAAGGAAATGCTAAAACTGTTCGAAAAATACGGATGGAAAAAGGCGAGGCAAAAAGGGTCTCACGTAACGATGAAAAAAGAGGGTGAGCTCCCTGAAACCATACCGCTCCACAAAGAGCTTAAAACGGGACTAGAAAAAAAATATTAAAAAGATTGAAGGGATAATGATGTTTTACCATTTCAAAATTCATAAAGAAAAAAAAGGCTACTGGGCCGAGTGTCTCGAAATCCCTGGATGCTCAACACAAGGCGATACTCTTGATGAACTTAGAAAAAACGCTTCCGAAGCGCTGAATTTAACTTTAGATGAACCGGTTGATTCTAAGATCATTTATCCACTCCCTTTGGAGGTCAATAAAACAAAAAGAAGTGTCATGGAAGTCCGAGTTGATCCATCGATTGCTTTTGCCTTTCTCATGAGAAGAGTTCGCTTGCAAAAAGGGCTTACTCAGCAGCAGATGAAAACGCTTCTTGAATTTAAAACGTTATTTTCCTATCAAAAACTTGAGAAGTCTCGTTACGCAAATCCGACACTGAAAAGCCTTGATTCTATTAAGTCTCACTTACCCGAATTTCCCATTCAACTTTTGTTCTAAACTCCCCAAAAGGTGTCACGTACCTCTTCGACAAAATTGGGCAACAAGCTGTTGCTCAATTACAAGATGTTTTGTTCTAAAAGAGATTTTCTGAATCCTCAAAAAAATTGATCAAACTTCCAGAAGTGAATCAATCACCATGAACCCAACGACATTATTAGACAAGAACGCCTTTTCTGGCGATGTGGCCTACGGAAAGAATTAACCAATTTGACGAGCTATTAGGATGGATATATACTTTAAGCGTATACGTCCGATGATTTCAGGAGTCGGACTTGCTACCAGTTATTTTAGACTATGCTTTCAATGCCAGAAATGGATTTCAATATATCGTCGCAATAGAAGTGTATGAAACTGAAAATAGCCCAATGTTTCCAGACGGAGTAAGCGGTACATTTCGGTTATTTAAAATTAAAGAGACAGGTGAAAAAGTGCTTGTTTATTTAATTGATAACCATGCTCCCTATGGTTTTCATGAACATGATAAATTGCCGGCCAATCATGATTCAAGAAAAGAGATTCATGTCAAAGGTTGGAAGGATGCTTGGGATAAATTTCAAGTAAAATGTCGGGAGTTAACAGAATGAAACTAAAATTTCTAAATATAGTTTTTCAAGTACCAAGTGACTTCTTCAAAGCCATTGATACCGCCTTGAAAACGGGCAAGGGCTTAAACAAAAGAGAAGAAAACACTTTGATCTTTGACTCAGTTAAGACCTTCAATAATATTATCACTGTGAATAAAATCCAGATTCTCAGAGCCATTTCTCAGCTTAAGCCTGAGTCTGTTTACCAATTAGCACTCTCTCTAGATCGTGAACCTCAGCATGTTTTGAAAGATTGCCGGCAACTCGAGTCTTATAAATTTATAAAACTGGAAGAGACAAAAAATAGTCGAAATTCGATTCGGCCGATTTTAACTTTCGACTATGATATCATCAAGGCTGATTCACCCATCATATCACCATACACAATTAGTGGGCGCTCTGAAAGACTACTGACAAATCAGAAGGCAGCGGTCTAGCAAATCCAAAAGGTGTCACGTACCTTTTCGGCGTTGACTAAAAAATATTTTCCGTATATTTTCCGCAAGCGGTAGCTAACCTATCAAATAATATCGATTTTATTAAAGGATTGATAGTGTGATACACTATCAATAAGTGATTCATGGCAAAGTTTTTGTTTGTTGAATGGCTTGTTGATTTCATTTCTCGAAAGAATTTTCTCTTCGATTGGGATGAAGGAAATAGAAAGAAAAGTTTTCTAAAGCACGGCCTTAATTCATTAGAAGCAGAGAATGCATTTAATGATGAGTCTTTAGTGGAACTAGGCATTCAAGTTACGCCGAAATCAACTGAAAAAAGATATGGTGTGATCGCGCGCACAGTTGATGGAAAAATACTTTTTATCTCGTTCACGATTAGAAACGGAAAGATAAGGGTTATTAGTTCGAGAAGTGCAAATCAACAGGAAAGAAAAATTTATGAAGACTAAATTATATGTAAAGAATCATCCCGAAGACGTTGAGATGTATAAAGAAAATGAGTGGGAAGAAGAGAAAGTTAGGGCAAATAGAGATGCTAAAAGAAATAAACTACGTCCAACGAGTATAGCTTTGAACGATGACACTGTTGAAAAGTTAAAAAGAATGGCAGAGGTAAGGGGAATCCCTTACCAGGTACTTATGAGAAGCTATATTCTAAAAGGGCTCAAGGAAGATGAAGCTTCTTAGATACACTTACTGCTGTCACGCCGAGTGTAAAGTTTGGGCGAACGAATTAAGACCTGCAAGGGGGCTATCAGGTGTTGATAAAAGACGCTTTAAAGTATTTCATAGTAGAGAAGCTTGAACCAAAACCATTTGGAAAAAATAGTATAAAAACGACCTTGCTGGTGATCTTAATGATTTTGGCCTCTGGTTGCTCCTCTAAAAAAGAGGTGGTTCAAGGTTATGACGGGCAGGAGCTCGCGACCATGATCAAGGCGATCGATGGCAAGAACCGCAAAGAGGCGAGAAAGATCTTGGGAAATCCGGTGATGGAAGGGAAATGCAAAAAGTGCAAACCGCAATCCTACCGCATGATTTATCTCACGAAAGACATGTCGCGCTTTTATGTAGGCCTTTCCTACGGAACGGATCAGGAGATCGATTGTATTAGTCTTGATTTTCACGCTGACATAAAACGCAAAGAATATATCTTCCATCCCAAAATTGGTCTTCGCAGGCTCACTCAGTGCAATCAGAAGGGTGGCGCTATTTCCGAATTTCAGATGATGCTCGACTCCCAGATGTAAAAAGGTACCACGTCACTTTTCGACATCAAGCTTTCTTATTTTTAAGTAACCGGTTCAAAGCTTCTGGGCTAATCGCCAATAAACTCGCTACTTGGTACTGCGGAATTTGCTCAGCGAGAGCTCCGTATTGTTTCAAAAATTCCTGATACCGATCTTCCGCCGACAAGTGCATCAGTTCATATTCACGTTTTTCTTTTTCCAAAAAATTCTTCTCGGCAATTTTTCTTCCAAGCCGTTCCCACTGTGGGTATTTGGCCATCATTGATTCAAACTGAGCATAGGGGAAACGAATGAAGGTCGTTTGAGTTACTGCCTGAATAGAGTAGCGAGTTTTTGATCGGGATAGGATCTCGGAGTAGGGACCTAGCATTTCGCCAGGACCGCGAAAAACTTTTGTGTATTCCTTACCTTTAGAGTCGTTGTCAAAATTTCTCATCACACCACTGACAACGATCCAGATGTATTTGGCTTCTTGATCGTGACCTAAAAGAATTTCACCTTTCTGGGCCTGTCCCATCACAAAGGACTGGGCAAATTCTTCCCATTGCTCAAGCGTGATATCAGCATCTTGTTTAGCAGTTTCAAATAGTTGCACGTTCATCGGAGAGTCCTTGATCTAGGTCAATTAACAATACTCTTGGGTGTGGTTTAACTATAGATCAAACAGGAGAAATTTGTGACTGAAGAAATTAACCTCGTGAACATTTATAGCTTTATTACACCACTAGTCGTAGTGATGCTCCTAATGGAGATTGTCTATTGCTTCGTGACTGGAAAAAACTTCATTAAATTCCCTGATGCGATAACGAATTTAGGTACAGCGATAGGAAACCAATGCGTGAACCTTTTTGTCGCCTATTTGGTCGTGAAAGGTTTTGGTTACCTTTATGACTTCCGTTTTTTTACCATCCCAACCACTTTCGTGAATTTTCTTCTTCTACTCGTTTTATTTGATTTTCTTTTTTACTGGTTTCATCGCCATAACCATACAATCAACATTTTGTGGGCCGCACACATGCCTCACCATACATCCGAAGAATTCAATTTGTTTGTAGCAACCAGAGCGAGCATTACTCAACGCTTATTTTCATTTACCTACATGTGGCCTTTAGTGTTTTTGGGTTTCAAGCCTGAGGCGATTTATGCGGCATCTGCGGTTCAGCTCCTCCTTGCGTTCTGGCACCACACCCGGGCGATCCCAAAAATGGGATGGTTTGAAGTGATTTTTAATTCTCCTTCTTATCACCGGGTTCACCACGCGATGAATGATAAATACCTGGATAAAAATTTCGGCGAGATTTTTATTGTATGGGATAAAATGTTTGGCACTTGTATGGTCGAAGAAGAGGAGCCTGTCTACGGTGCGCTTACTCCAATTGAATCGTGGAACCCGAATAAGATCTACGTTCATTTCTGGGCTTTCTTGTGGCAAGACTGTGTGGCGACCAAATCATGGTGGGATAAAATCCGTTTGTGGTTTATGCCCCTTGGCTGGAGACCGGAAGATCGCCGAAACGTTTTCCGCAAACGAGTCAACGCTACTGAGCTCGTTAAGTTTGATACCCCCGTCTCCACAACGACAAAGTATTACCTCTTGTTCCAGGTTCTGGTGGGGCTATCTTTAATGTTTTTAACAATCAATTTGAACTGGCCTCTGACTGTCATCGAGCGTGTTGGATTAACAGCACTCCTTTGGCTCATGATTACTAACTGGGGCGGGATTCTTGAAAATAAAAAGTGGGTTCATAAAACCGATCTTCTGTTCTTTGGATTGCTGATTGTGGCGAAAGTCTACTTTGCTCGCAAGTTTGAACTCAACTGGGCGCTGCCTCTCATGACTGCCGTCGGTCTTATTTTCATTTTCGCCCACTTCGCCTGGCGCTCCAAATCCCAAAAAGTGTCACGTGCCTTTTCGACAATTTAAAGGTGAATTAATCGCTGCTGAGTCATACAAAATTTTTACGGAAGCTTGTCATTATTTTTGTATGTCCATTGTGGCAGGATCATCCTTTAAGCGAAGACATGCTCAATGCCATCAAGGCAAGAGCTGAAGATGAAGGACTCGATTATCAAAAATGGATTCGAAGCTCATTGGAAGATGCTTTGAATAAAAGTGCTTAGCTTAAAACTAAAGTCCTACTAGAATTAATTCCCATTCCACACCGTAAAAATTTTTAAGACATCCGTCACAGCTCAATCATTTCTCAAACTTGTGAATGTTCAACTTGGCCCGAAATTTCCAATAGGAAAGAAAGGGAAGGGATGTTCACGTTACCCGCTCATTCAGTTCATGCTAACGCTGTTACCCTTGGTGCTAGAAACACCTGGGTTCATGGAAACTCCATGGTCTCACCCTTCCCTAATGTGAATTATAACTCATTCGACAGATCGAATCCATGTCGAAAAGGAAGCGGGTAAGTGTATGCCAAGAGCTGTTTTAATTAGATCGGAAACTCATCCCTATCACGTGACTTCTCGAAGTAATAATAAAGAATTTTTTCCCATACCCTTGGATCAAGTTTGGAAGATTATGATGGAGCAGCTTTTATATATGCACAAAATTTTTGGACTCGCGGTTCACAGCTTTGTGCTCATGGGAAATCACTTTCATCTTCTCTGTCACACGCCGAACGGGAATCTCGATCAGATCATGCAAGTTTTTCTGCGCTCGACTTCGATTAAAATTAATTTGCAGGCGAAGTCGATTAATCATTTGTGGGGGGGGAAGATATAAGTGGAGCTTGATTGAATCGAAGGCGCATTATTATCAAGTGTATCGCTACATTTTTCAAAATCCCGTTCGCGCTGGGATTTGTAAAAGAGTGGAAGAGTATCCGTATTCAACATTGAAAGAGGCGATTTTTCCAATTCATTCCTCCATCTCCATGTCATTTGGTGGAAGCGAAGGAGAATTGCATTGGCTAAACGAGCATTTTGATAAAGAAGATGAGGAATTAATTAAACTGGGCTTAAGGAAATATCAATTTGATGTGAGCCAGAGAAATCTTAAAGCATTTAACCGTTTGAGCTTACCTAATAAGTTACCTCCCGAGTGAGTGACATTGTGTAGGTGCATGCATCGGCGTTTATTTCATCGGCAATGGAATATGTTCCCGAAAAAGTCAGAGTGTCCGCTTGATTAAAAAAGATTCCATCTAAGTTGATTGTTTTGCAGTTGTTGGGAACAAACGTTGTCCCCGCCATGACAGAGCAATTCCGGGAAGTGACGTTGATGGTATTTGATTGCGGTGAAGGGAAAAACGAACCGATGTTATGAAGAGTTGGATTTGGAGCACCAGGAATATAATTTAACAACAATCGAAATGTTGTGTCGGCGGCCAACTCGAGGCGAGGATTTCCACTAGATAAAAGATCGCAGCGATTTCTGTTATCTGAGATCTCATTAAAGGATCCACCATAGAGTCCGCAGTAACCAGTCAGCGCTCCAAACCCTATAATGCAACTATCATCATTGCCCGAAGCGGGATCACTTGCTGCCTGCTCGGTCGTCATCAAGGAGGAGATCGTCACTGAATCGACTGTCCTGCCGATATTATCCTGGGTGGAAACGGCGATTGGAACACTTCCGGAAGTGGATCCGGCAGCAAGAGTCTTCAATATGATTTGTCTTACACCTAAAGTTTCAGTGGGTAAAATAATCGTCATCCTTCTGCCAGAAGTGCTGACCGTACCCGTCACAGTCGCCGGCCCTTTGGCATAAAGATTATCCTGATAAAGACCTTGGAGAGTCGTGGAAGTTTCATTCCAATTTACTGAATAATTTATGGTGGTTGCATTGGAGGGAAACGAGCCCTCAAGACGGTATTGAAAACTCTCTGCTAGAACAGAAAATCCAATAAAAAGGAAGATAATCGCTGTCATCTATTTCTCCTTTCTTACTTGTAATTTTCCTCCTGATAATCGAAAATGGCACCACTTTTCATTCTTAAGGAGCTCCAAATGAAGCTTAGCATTATTGGCACTGGTTACGTCGGTCTTGTCACGGGAACGTGTTTTGCGGAAATGGGTCACCAAGTGACTTGCATTGATATCGATGCGGCCAAAGTGGAGAGAATGAAAAAGGGTGAGTGCCCGATTTTTGAACCAGGCCTTGAGCCACTCATGCAATCAAACTTCAGTGAAGGCCGCTTAGAGTTCTCAAGCAGCTACGACACTGTGACGAAAGCCGAAGCGATTTTCTTAGCGGTTGGAACACCTTCATCTGATGACGGTCAAGCCGATCTTAAATATGTATTTGCTGCTTGCGATTCAATTGCTCCTTACTTAAAAGATGGATCAGTTGTTGTGGTTAAATCAACTGTTCCCGTTGGAACTGGAAATAAAATTCGTGAACATTTAAAATCAAAAATAACGAAGAAAATTTTTGTTGTGAATAACCCAGAATTTTTAAAAGAGGGTTCTGCAGTAGAAGATTTCATGAAGCCCGAGCGTATTATTATCGGCTCACAGGAATCTGAAGCCGCAGATATTATCGAAGAGCTCTATGAACCATTCAACCGTCAAGTGAAGCGCACGATCCGCATGAGTAACATCTCTGCGGAGATGACAAAATATGCAGCAAACTGTTTTCTTGCGACAAAAATTTCATTCATGAACGAAGTGGCAAAATTATGTGACATCATCGGCGCAGACGTTGAAGAAGTTCGTCACGGTATCTCAACTGATTCTCGCATTGGTTCGCAGTTTTTATACCCAGGACCCGGTTACGGTGGCTCTTGTTTTCCCAAAGACGTGAAGGCGCTTGTTTACACAGCTAAAGAACATGGAATTAATTTCAAGATTGTTGAAGCTGTTGAAGCAGTTAATAAAGAACAGAAAAAATACATGGTCGGCAAAGTGAAGAAGCACTTTAAAGATGAACTCAAAGGCAAAGTCTTTGTCTTGTGGGGAACAGCTTTCAAAGCAAATACGGACGATATTCGCGAAACGCCGGCAATCGATACAGCTGTAGAGTTACACAAGGCTGGCGCGAAAGTTCGTATTCACGATCCGGAAGCTGCTGATCACTTTGAGCAACTCATGACGAAGATGGGCATTCCTGTCGATCAATTTGAAAATAAATACGATGCACTTAACGGAGCAGACGCCCTCATCGTTTTAACCGAATGGAAGCAGTATCGCGCTCCGGATTTTGATGAAATCAAATCGCGCCTAAAAACACCGATTATTTTTGATGGCCGAAATTTATACAACACAAAAAAAATTCTCGAGCAGGGCTTCACTTATTACGCGATCGGAAAAGCGATTAAATAAAGTTTTTCGTTCTGCTTTTGGTCGCAAGTGCTTTTGCGCAGGAAGATCTCTAAAGCGTTTAACAAACGTCAGGGACTTAATTGCCTAAAAGAACTTTCTGACCTTTTGAAGCGCACGGAAAAAGCTGTTGGTATTTTAGATAAAATTGAAAAAGTCGAAATCGGTTCCAATATAAACTCAACGCACTCACTTCTTTTTTGGAATTAAACGAGGGCAATATTTTTGTTCAATAATCTTGCCACGATAAGAGTCCAATAGGTGTCACGTGCCTTTTCGACATTTGATTAAAAAATAACGTAAATTTTAAACCGACGCCGGGGTCTTTTTTCAAAAAAACCAAAAAAAGAGCGAACCGACTTTCGCCGATTCGCTCTTTCGAGTCTAGAGCTTAGTAACGCTTGTTATCGCGTGGAACCATTGGCTTAGCTTCAGTAACATTCATTTGACGTCCGCCAAACTCAGTACCGTTAAGGGAAGAGATCGCCTCTGCAGCTTCTGCAGAATTAGACATCTCAACAAAGCCGAAACCTTTTGAACGATTAGTATCGCGGTCCATGATGATTTTAGCTGATTGAACTGTACCGAACTGAGAAAATTTCTCAGATAGTGTATCGTTAGCAACTGTGTAACCAAGGTTACCGACATAAATTTTTGTAGACATGAGATTCTCCGATATAAAGCGCAACAGTAAATTGTGCACATTTTTTTAATTCATTTAAGGACAGTGGTCTGAGAGAGAATTGACTAAAAGTGAATCCTCTCTCTTAGGTAAGCTAGAGTCTAGTAACGCTTGTTATCACGCGGAACCATCGGCTTTGCTTCAGTTACATTCATTTGACGACCGTCAAACTCAGTTCCATTGAGTGAAGAAATTGCTTCTGCAGCTTCTGCACCTGTAGACATCTCAACAAAACCAAATCCTTTGCTACGATTCGTATCACGGTCCATAATGATTTTTGCTGAACTAACTGTTCCGTACTGTGCAAATTTCTTTGCTAGTGTATCGTTGTTAACGCCGTATCCGAGGTTACCAACGTAAATTTTTGTATTACTCATTTTGTGCTCCAATATAGTTCGCGACAGTAGTTGTTGCGAAAACTTTTTTAAATTCAATGTAAATGTCTAGATGTGGATTTTTGGGGAAGAGAGTGACTTCTAACGGAAAAAAACAGAATCAGGATTAACGCCAGCATACAGAGGTAGCCTGTCAGAGGATACAGGTATTTGCATAAATCTTTACCATTCGTTGTAGTTCTAGTGTGTTAAACGAGGTTTGTGATGGTATTTAGGTTCTTTGTGCTATCAAATTTTTCATAAACGGCATTTTTGCCGTTTTCGACAAGAATCGCTTGAAGTTCCTTTTTCTCAACCATCATTTTAAATTTTGTAACTAACTCTGGCACATTACCTAGCTCTGCCAAGTATCCCGTTTGGGCATCTTCGATAATCTCTGGATTCGAACTCACATCCCATGCAATTGTCGGAACTCCAAATTGCAAAGTTTCAATCAGCGTGTTCGCTGATCCTTCATACAAACTAGTAAACACAAACACATCAAGTGACGTAAAAAACGCTGGCATATCACTCACGTGACCAAGGATTTTTACTTGCTCCTTTAAGTTTTCTTCATCAATCTTTTTTTGAAGTGATTCTCGAAGTTCTCCTTCGCCAGCAATGAGAATTTTGAAATTCAATCCATCTGCTTTTAAAAGTTTTGCCATCTCAATTAAATACTTCTGACCTTTTTGTTCTGTCAGGCGGCCTGCATTTCCTATCACAATTTCGTTTCCAACTTTTTCATAAAGCTTGCGTGATTTATCAATTGGTTTCGATGTATCCACACCGTTGTAAATCAAGACCATCTTTTTTTCAGGAAACCACGACTCGTTTCCTTGCTTTAAGCTTCTTCCAATTTCTTTTGAGTTCACAATCACGTGAGTCAGAACGTTTGTAAAAAGAAACCTATTGAGCCAGGTGTTGCGAAGTGGATGAGGCATACCTCGGCGATAGATAATATTTTTTACACCAGCAAGTTTTGCGGCGATGCCTGCGACTTTTAGATCTGAGGGAAGATTCATGATTACTGCATCGACACGCTTCGTTTTAAAAAAGAGAAAGAAGGTAAGGATCTTAAAAGGATTGGCAAAACTTAAGTTCCCGACGCGAAAGCGGTAAACGTCTTGCTTTTCCTGAATGCCCATTTTTCCAATTTCAGAATGAAGATTCGTCACGAGGATCGTCTTAAAACCTCGACGACTAAACTCTTTGCAAGTGCTCAAATGCCACTTCTCACCGCCACCCCAAGCTTTGTTGGAGTTAAAGAAGCAGATTGTTTTAGTCGGAGAATCTTTCATTTTATTTCACGCTCTTCAAATAGCTATTCAATGTTGGTAGCGTCTTCGAATGATTAAACTAATTATTGCACTTCTTTTCACACTACCAACTTTCGCGCAGGATGTCCGCTTAGAACGACATACTGAAGCGACCGAAGCGTTCAAAAACTTGAATTTTTTTTACAAGGGTCGCGGGATGATGGTTTCTCCGGAAGTCATAAGTCTTTATGAGTGGGCGGGTGAACGCAATTTAGGCTTGGGAAATCTTGGACCTATTTATCAGCGCTGGGGTTTAGTGATTGAAGATAATAAAGTGAAAGGGCTTTTTAATGAGCCCTATGAAGGTATGAATATCGGTGTGCTTGGATGTGTTGCTTGTCACTCATCAAAAGCTGCTGGTCAGTATATCGTGGGTCTTGGAAATAAAAACATTGATACCTATCAGATCGGAAAAGATGCAGCACTTGGACTTCAGGTGTGGGGAGCTTTCCCGCGCAGAAATCCAAAGTTTAAAGAAATGCATCAGCGTTCGGTAGAATTTACTAAACAACTGGCCGGTTCAAAAGTTGGAAACGTCACTCAGGGTTTAGTTTCGACAGCGATTATTCGTTCTTGGTTTTACAAAGTTCAGGGCATTCCCTTTCCAGAAAACTTTCCTGCAGGTCAGGTTAAAGTTCCACACTTGTGGGGCTACGGCGAGAAAAGAAAGTCTGGATCGTTTTGGGACGGTGAAGGCAATGGAGAGTTAGGAGGCTGGGCGATTGCCGTTGAGCTTTACGCCGGCCAGACTCCAGAGAATGTTCGCGAGTACTGGGATAAAGTTCACAGTGCAGAGAATACGCTCGGTGATCTTCTCCCTCCAAAATATCCGTTTAAAGTTCATGAAGCAAAAGTGGAAGCTGGTAAAAAACTTTTTGAATCATCATGCATGAAGTGTCACGGCAGTCATATTCGTGATCTTCAAGGATATCCTATTTACGAGCAGACAAAACACATTCCACTTCGAATTGTTAAAACTGATCCAGACCGTCTGAACGCTCTTAGTGAAGAATTATATGACTTGATTGCCAGAAATCCATTAAACGATGTGATGCAGTCATCTCGTAAACCAGAACACGGTTACGTCGCTCCAAAACTTTGGGGAGTTTGGTCAAGGTTTCCTTATCTGCATAATGCTTCTGTCCCAACGATTTACGATCTATTAAGTGAGCCTCTGACTCGTCCAAAAGATTTCTCTTTAAAAAATGCTGGTGAGAGAGAGCGCTTTGATGAGACGAAATTAGGACTGACTTCCATTGATGCTGCAAAAGACCGATGGAAGAGAAGAGTCTACGATACGTCTCGAGTGGGTCACTCAAACGAAGGCCACTTCTTTGAATCGTTTAAGAGTTTTACTCACGAAAATAAAATTGAACTCATTGAATACTTAAAGACTCTTTAATGGACCGCAACTTTGAGCTTTTAAGTTTTGAGAAAACCTGTGTTGAAGTGGGACTTAAAAAAATTGATGACTACGGTTATGAGTATCGCTTTGCCCCTGGAACAAAAACGCTCACATTCTTTGCGCTCATTCACGGTAACGAGGTTGGCGGGCTCGAAATATTAAAGCGTTTGGTTTCGAAATTAATTATCTTGAGTCCCACGATTAACCTACGATTCCTCCTTGGGAATGTTGATGCTTACTTGGCCGACAAAAGATTTTTAGAAAGTGATTTAAATAGGTCTTTTAAAACTCCTGATCCAAAAACCAGCGAGCAAAAGCGCGCTACTAAGCTTGAAGAATTTATTAAGACTTCGGACTTTATCATCGATTTTCATCAGACGATTGAAAAGATCCCACATCCTTTTTTTATCTTTAATTATCAAGAGATGAGTTTTGATTTTGCTCGCAATCTAGATTCTGAAATACCTCTGATTACTTACACAAACTTTAGCAACCTCACGTCAGGCTTAAGTATTACGGGTACTGCAAGTAGTTTTCAAAAACCTGCAATTACCATTGAGACAGGACAGAAAGGATTAGATGAGGTGCAAATTAAGTATGGCGTTGACTTAAGTGTAAGAGCAATTGAGCTTGTTGAATCCAATAACTTTCAAAAAGTAACGGAATGGCATAACTGTTTTACATGGGGACAAACAGTTTCAAACGAAGATTTTTCACTTGAACTGGTTAAGACTTTTGAAAATTTTGATACTGTCAGAAAAAATGATCTAATTGCTAAAAACAGCAATCAATCAGTTTTCTCAGAACTTGATGGCCCTGTGCTTTTTCCTAAATACGGTGTTAATCGAGAAAGTTCAAAAGAGTTGATTCGAATCTTAAAACAAGTGAAAGCACTTTCTGAAATGACTTAAAAGTCAGGATGCTTTTTCATATGATAGAGTGTCCAATTCGTATGAACTTCCTGGTGGATCATTTCCCATTCATAAAACATGTATTCGGGGAAAAATTTATCCGCCGGTCCATCATAATCAACGACTGAGCAATAAAATTCGGAAAGATAAGGTAACGTTAAGTTATAAATTTCAGAACCGCCGATGACAAAAATCTTTTCGATGTTGTGACAATCAGCAAACTCAATGACCTGACTCATATCCTGATAATAATCAGGATTTGATTGACTCAGGACAAGCGGCGTTGTTCCTTCAATATCCTCTTTATGTATGTCAAAATTTTTTCGGCCAATGAGAGTGTAATGACCTTTAACTGTCTTCTTAAAATGCTCGTACTCGTCCGGATAACTCCAGGGTAAGCCCTCATTGAGACCTATTTGTCGAGATTGTCCTATGGCAGCGATAGCGATAAATTTAACTTTCATTGTCTTATTCCTGTCTGGCCCGCTTGTGCTATATTCATGTCATTATACTCGAATATTGGGGGCTTTATGAAACAAAACATAGTTATTATTGGCGGCAGTCACGGTATTGGTGAAGCAATTCTCAAGGAATTATCTGAGACAGCAAATGTTTTCAGTTTTTCACGCACACAAAACTTTGATGTTCTTAAGGACACATTGCCATTAGCTGATCTACCGGATGTAATCGATGGAGTTGTGTATTGCCCTGGTTCAATTAATCTCAAACCATTTCATTTGATTAAAGCAGATGATTTTCAAAATGATTTTGCCCTCAATACGATGGGTGCAGTCAAAGTTCTTCAGGCGCTTTACCCGCGTCTCAGAAAGTCTGAAGCCGCTTCTGTGGTGCTGTTTTCAACCGTTGCTGTGCAGAAGGGAATGAACTTCCATTCTTCAATCGCGATGGCAAAGGGTGCTATTGAAGGATTAACTCGCAGTCTTGCCATTGAGTGGGCGCCAAAAATTCGCGTTAATGCTATTGCCCCCTCTCTGGTTGCGACTCCGCTTGCTGAGAAAATAACATCGAACGCTAAAGCGATGGAAATCACCATTGAGAAGCATCCTATGAAGAGAATTGGTACTGCCTCTGATATAGCTGAAATGGCACTATTCCTCATGTCTCCAAAGGCCACTTGGGTGACGGGTCAGGTATTGGCCGTGGACGGAGGATTGTCCATCGCCTAAAATGATTAGTATGAAAGTACTCATCACTGGGGGAGCTGGTTACATCGGCTCCCATGTAGTTAAAGCCTTAGGAAAATTCGGTCACGATTTAGTCGTTGTTGATAATTTATCGACTGGTCATAAGTCCGCAGTTACCTACGGTGAATTAGTTGTCTTTGATCTTGCTGATAAAATTAAATTAGATTCACTCTTTCAAGAGCACAAATTCGATGCGGTTCTGCACTTCGCTGGAAGTATTGTCGTGCCCCATAGTGTTTCAGATCCACTGACTTATTATCAAAATAATACGATCAATTCTCATCAACTCATTTCAATTTGTGTGAAACACAAAGTTCAACATTTTATTTTCTCATCTACCGCTGCTGTCTACGGCATGCCGGAAGATGGAGTTTGCAGCGAAGACTCAAAGCTCGCTCCTATTAATCCTTATGGGCAGTCAAAGCTCATGACTGAGCACATGCTTCGGGATGTTTCTCAGGTGTCTGATCTTCGGTATGTAGCTCTTCGCTATTTTAATGTTTCAGGGGCAGATCCTGATGGGAAAATCGGGCAGTCCTTCCCCGAAGCCACTCACTTAATTAAAGTGGCGTGTGAAGTCGCTACAGGTAAGCGCGATTCAATCAAGGTCTTTGGAACTGATTATCCAACTCCAGATGGAACTTGTGTTCGTGATTATATTCATGTTTCTGATTTAGCTGACGCCCACGTTAAAGCTCTTGAGTATCTCTCCCAAGGCGGAAAATCAGAAGTTTTAAATTGTGGGTATGGACATGGATTCAGCGTGCGTGAAGTTTTAACCCGCGTAAAAGAAATCACCGGCGTTAATATAAAAGTTGAAGATTCACCAAGAAGAGCAGGAGATCCTGCAAGCCTGACTTCGGTTGCAAAAAAAATTCATAAAGTGATTGGCTGGACTCCAAAATATGATGATCTCAATATCATCATCAAATCTGCTTACGAGTGGGAAAAAAAGCGACCATACTAATGAAAAAAGAAGCTGTTGTTGTTCATTCTGGGGGTATGGATTCAAGTCTTTGCCTGGCCCTCGCTGTAAAAGTTCACGGCGCCGAAAATGTTTTATCGCTTTCTTTTACATACAATCAGCGCCATTCAATTGAATTAGGTCGCGCGACTGAAATTTCAAAACATTTCAATGTGGATCATATTGAGCTTGATTTAAGTTGCCTCTCAAAAATTACGACTAGTGCTCTCATTGGCAAGAAAGAAAAAATCACTCACAAAGAAGGCGAAGCACCTAATACACTAGTCGTTGGCCGCAATGGTCTGATGGCAAGAGTCGCCGCCATTCATGCTCACTCATTGGGTGCTAAATGTATTTACATGGGTGTGATGGAGCTTGAAGAATCGAACTCTGGTTATCGTGATTGCTCTCGTGCTTACATGGATATTATTGAAGAAGCTCTTCGCATGGATTTTGCTGATCCAACATTTGAAATCAGAACTCCGCTTGTACAACTGAATAAAAAAGAGTCGATGGAATTAGGTTTAAAACTTGGTGTGATTGACTATCTTCTGGAAAAAACGATTACTTGTTATGAAGGCGTCGAGAAAGAAGGCTGCTTAAAATGTCCTGCCTGTAAGCTGCGGAATGCAGGGCTCAAGATTTTTAGTCTTGAGCACCCTGAGGTTAAATTTTCTTATAAAGACAAAATTCAGAATCTTATTTCTTAGTCGCCGTAAAATCTTTCCATGTACTAAGTAGAAATTCCTTTAATTCGGCACCATCTTCTGGAGTTGCTTCAGCATCAGAAAGATAATCATCCATGTCGGCAACGGTGTCTTCAAGTTCATCAATCAGCTCTGCTAAATCTTCGTCATCACACTTTTCTGTATTCGTTCCCGAAAGACTCATCGCTGTTAAAAAATAATCGAGTTGATCTTTTGCAACTTCCATAAAAACATTGATGTCCTTATCTTCAGGAAACATCTTCTCAAGCTCTGATTTAACATTCGCTTTCACGGATTCATAAACATTCTTAAGGGGTGCTTCAAGTTCACCTTTTGCCTCTGGGGTTTGTGAAAGGATCTCGTCCAATGCTTTTGAATATGGCATCGGCTTTTCAGCGCAAAGAACCCCTAGAAAAAAGGCGTTCACTTGCACTTCTGTCATATCGAGTTCAGTTTTGTTGATCTGGTCTTGCAGTTTCATAGGGTTAGCACCTTGGTTTTTCAGTAATTATTACCAGTTTCTTGCCATTTCCACCACTGTTAAAGAATTCATGGGCATAATCGCCCTATGAAAAACGCTGCATCAATAGCGAATATGGTTTATTGGGGAACGAAGATCACTTTGTTTTGCTTCTTTTTTCGCGAAGTACTCGCGTTTATTTCTTAAACGGATCTTTCATCTTCTCACCATTCTGAAGTCTCCAGATTTTCACCGCGCGTATAAAAACGTTGTAAGCAGCAAGTCCTGAAACGACGAGCCCGTGGGTGCCATCTAAAAAGCCCAGTCGCCAGATGTAGTGGCGAACAAATCGTCCGAGTGGACGAAGAAATAAATAAGGCAGACCGATTCTTCTGCCAGTCTTTTCAAACTTCTGATACCGATCAAAAGCACCCCACGTCGTATAGCGGTCCGCTTTTTTTAAGTACGATGTGAGATCTTTGTAAGTGTAGTGAATGAGTTTGTGGCGAAGAAGGCTGATTTTGCCTTGAGACTCAATTTCTGCGTGAACATGTTTGTTTTGATACTTACACTCGTCACGCTTAAAGAGGCGAATGACTTTATCTGATTGCCAACCAGAGTAATCAATTCTTTTGCCCATAAAATTATTTCGGCGGTAAATCCAGAACGCAGAGTAATCAGTTCCTGATTTCACGACATCCTTAATCTCTTCCACTAGTTCAGGTGTTGGTCTTTCATCAGCATCAAGTAAAAAAATCCAAGGATTTGATGCTTGTGGAATAGTCCAGTTTTTCTGAGCAGCAGAATGCTCGTATTGATGCTGAAGGAGCTTCACTTGAGGAAACGACTTTACGATCTCGACAGTTTTATCAGTCGAAAAAGAATCAACCACAATAATTTCATCACACCAAAGAACTGACTCAATGGCAGCCTTGATATGAACTTCTTCATTTAACGTGGGAATAATTGCTGTTATCTTTTGCATAATGTACCATAATTTTAACTTATGACTGACGCCTCGTCTAAAACAATTCTCGTCATCCAGACTGCTTTCATTGGGGATACTATCCTTGCAAGCCAGTTTGCACGTGCGGTCAAAGAGCAATATCCGAATTCTAATATCCATTTTTTCCTGCGTAAGGGCAATGAATCTGTCATTCAGGGCCTCCCAACGATAGAAAAAACATGGGTCTGGGATAAGGCCGGTGGAAAGACTAAAAACCTTTTTAAGCTCATCATGGAGCTTCGTCAGATTCGTTTTGATATGGTCTTTAATCTTCACCGTCATTTTAATTCGGGCCTAATAGCCGCACTCATGAAGTCACCCTTTAAGGCCGGCTTTAAGCAAAATCCTCTAAGCCTTTTTTATACCCGAAAAATTAATCACCAGATTCCTGATCCACGCGGCTGGCACGAAGTTCAAAGAAATCTTGAGCTTATTCCTGATTATAAAATTGTGGATAACCAGAAAATTTACAAACCCGAACTTCCACTTCAGCAAAAAAATACGGATAAAGTGGCACCTTATGTATCCGATAATTATTTTGTTGTGGCACCCGCATCGGTTTGGTTCACCAAAGCGTGGAGCGAGCAAAAATACAGGGAGCTTACTTCAGAGCTCGTGAAACTTGGTAAAGTTTATTTTATCGGAGCAGCTGGAGACAAAGATCTCTGTGATCGCATCCGCCAGTCTTTTCCCAACACTGAAAATTTGTGTGGTGGTTTAAATCTTCTCGATTCGGCAGCTCTCATGAAGCATGCCAGACGCGTTTTTGTGAACGACTCGGCACCACTTCACTTAGCCTCTTGTGTGAATGCAAAAACGACGGCGATTTTTTGCTCTACCATTCCAGGTTTTGGTTACACGCCGCTATCAGATGACTCTGTCGTTATTGATGTCGGAAACGCCCTTAACTGCAGACCTTGCGGTTTGCATGGCCACAACGCGTGTCCACTAGGTCATTTTAATTGTGCTGAAGATATCGAGATTAAAAAAGTGATCGCAACAATCAAAAACTAATTCGCTACAACTCGCCCCAATTTTCCTTCATCTGTTGAGAAGTAGAGGTAACCATCTGGTCCAGTGCGAAGGTTACGAAAACGCCACTCAAGCTTTTTAAAGAGCTCTTCCTGCTTTATGACTTTATTCTTATCATCCAAAACAATACGGTGAATATGTTCACCAGATAGAAGACCTAAAAAAATATTTCCCTTCCACTCAGGCATTTTATCACCCGAATAAAAAGTGATCGCTGAGGGAGAAATAGATGGTACCCAATACGCAACAGGTTCTTCGACACCTGGTTTTTTCGTACCATCACCAATGCGAGGCCCGTAATACTCACGGCCATAAGTAATGACCGGCCAACCGTAATTTTTCCCAGGCAAAATGAGATTAATTTCATCTCCACCACGAGGACCCATCTCAGCTTCCCAAAGTTCATCAGTACCAGGTCTCAAAGTTAAGCCCTGTGGATTACGAAGACCGTAGCTCCAGATTTCTGGTTTAGTGTTTTTATCTGAAAGGAAAGGATTATCTTTTGGAACAGTTCCGTCATCATTGAGACGAATAACTTTTCCTAAGTGAGTGCTGAGCTTTTGAACACTGTCTCGCTCTCCGCGCTCTCCCACCGAAACGTAGATATGCCCTTTTCCATCAAAAACAATTCGTGAGCCATAGTGATAGTCATTCTCACTTGGAGCATCAGCAGAAAAAAGTTTCTTAAATTCAGTTAGTTTATTGCCAACAAGTTTTCCGCGCCCAACCGCAGTGGTCGATTTTTTTTCACCAACAGCTTCTGAGTAAGAGAGATAAATGTGCCCATTCGTGGGATGAACGCGAACATCAAGTAATCCACCCTGGCCAGCAGAATAAACTTCCGGACTTCCCGAAATGATTGTGGTGACTTTGGTTTTTGGATCGTGAATGTAGAGTTTGCCACCACGTTCAGTGAAAATGATTTTCCCATCCGAAAGAAAATCAAATCCCCAAATGACATCCTTTTGCTCGAGCAAAACTTCCGTTTTATAGCTCGCAAAAGAGGAGAGTGAGGTAAATAAAATCATTAAAATGGTGAGTGTTTTCATCCCAAAACTCTAGGCGATTTTATGAATCATTTCAAGTGCATAGCGGCTAAGTCGACATCGAGGTATACCTTGTAGTATACTTTAAGAATGAGTGCACTATTGAAAATAAAAGACGAAGACAACAAGCGCATCCTGAAACTTCAGAAGCTTCTTGGTAAAGAGAGCAAAATTGATGTTGTAAGGGAGGCCTTGATGCTTTTAGAAGAAAAAATTGAGCGTGAAAAAAAAATTGAGCAATGGAAAAAAGCCGCGAAGTTGGTTCTTGAATCTGGAACCTCTGAAGAAGTCATGAAAGAAATCAGTGAAGGTTATGAGTTCCCTGATGAATATTAAACAGTGGCATGTTTATCTCGTGAACTTCAATCCTAAAGTTGGAACGAAACTAGGAAAGTTTCGCCCTTGTGTGAACATTCAGCCTGATCATATAACAATTAAATCTTCGGTGATTATCCCGTTAACCAGCAATCTTGCTTCCGACATCAGTGCCTATCATCCTATGAGAATTAGAATCGCAAAAGGAATTGCTGGGCTTGAAAAAGATAGTGATGTGCTCATTGACCAAGTGACGTCATGGGATCACGGATTATTTGTAAAGGAATACGGAAAAATACCTTTGGCGCTACAGATAGAAATTAAAAAAGCTGTCTCTGGATTTCTCGAGTTGTAAGCTAAACGATCTTGATAAATCTCTCGCGCGCCATTCTGATCTTCGGACCGTAGACACCTTTATTCTTATCGCGCTTACCAACACTTATCGCCATCACAATTAACGAGCCACGGCCAAGACCAAGTGTTTTCTTTACGCGTTTCGAATCTAGTCCTTCCATCGGACAAGTATCAAAACCAAAAGCTGAAAACCCCATCATGATATTTTGGCAGGCAAGTGCGGTTGATTTAGCTGCCCAGACTTTCATATCTGCGTGAGAAAAGGGTTCGCGAGGTATTGGGCGAAAGAGACCCACTCCGGCCGCAAAAATTCTTTTCGCAAATCCAAACACACTCAGTGGTCCTTGCGTATAAACAGTAGGAGCAAGTTTTTCATAATAAGCGCGCGCCGAAGCCGGCACTTCTTTTTCGCTTTTATTAAAGAGCTCAAGCATTTCTTTGCGCGTTTGATTCCACGTATCAGTTCTTCCGACAGCAACAATAATTTCCTGGGCCGTTCTTGCTGCTGGCTGATTAAAACACGCCTCAACAATTTCTGATTTCTTGCGAGGATCCTGGACCCAGTAAAATTCCCACGGCTGAAGGTTTGAGGAATTCGGCGCTGCAAGTCCCCAGTCTAAAACTTGTTCGACAACATGCTTTGGAACTTTTTCGTTTGTATAAACCCGCACAGAGCGGCGGTTATTTATAATTTTTCCGAATTCTTCAGGGCTTGTTTCAAAGAATTCTTCTGCGTGACCGAATTCAGGAACTTTCGTAAAAATTTCAGACGGATCTTTTTTCATACCAACCTAGCTTAAAAGATGTTGGAAATCGTCCATGTTTAACTTACCGCTAAAGTACTCATCATCATCTTCTGCCATGAGATCACGGAAAAGTTCACGCTTACTTTGCTGAAGGACTAAAACTTTTTCTTCCACTGAATCTTTGATGATTGGGCGATAAACAGTAAGTTTATTTTCTTGTCCGATACGGTGAGCTCGATCGATCGCCTGTCTTTCAACGGCCGGATTCCACCATGGATCCATGAGAAAAATGTAACTTGCGGCCGTTAAGTTTAATCCGAATCCCCCTGCCTTGAGCGAGATTAAGAAAATTTGGGCTTCGCCATTTTGGAAATATTCTACCATCTCACCACGTTTCTTGATTGTTTGCGATCCATCAATACGTGCCATCTTCCAGCCGTTCACTTTGATTTTTGCCTCGATCATATCGAGATACGTCGTGAACTGAGAGAAGACCAGAGTCTTATGACCTTCAGTCACAAGCTGCTCAAGGTTTTCCATCAGGAAATCAATTTTCGTTGATTGCATCGTTGGTTGCTTCTGCCACAAACAAAGTTGTCTCATCTCTAAAAGAGATTTCAGAACTTCGCCGTATCGTTTGGCACCTGGAGCTATGATATT
The DNA here is from genome assembly GCA_040399915.1 of Bacteriovoracaceae bacterium. Classification (GTDB taxonomy): domain Bacteria; phylum Bdellovibrionota; class Bacteriovoracia; order Bacteriovoracales; family Bacteriovoracaceae; genus Peredibacter. Next base: position 127,527 of record JBBARE010000004.1, on the reverse strand, counting down.
GGCGCGGACAGCATTGAGTTTTGCTGTGTAGGTCTCACGTTCTTGCTCAGAAAAATCGAGGAAGACGTGATTTTCAACTTTTTCCGGAAGCTCTTTTAAAACCTGATCTTTCGTACGTCGTAAAATAAAAGGTTTTACTGTTCTGCGGGCGAGTAATCGGTTTTTATTTTTTGAAGTGGATTTAACCATCCCTAGATCACCCCACACACCCGGAACACAAAGATCCATAATATTGTAGAATTCTGAGAGATCATTTTCAACTGGCGTACCGGTTAAGCAAATACGAAACTTCGCTTTTAGTTGTCTTGCTGCATTGGCACCAAGTGAGCGTATATTTTTTAAATGCTGAACCTCATCGAAAATTAAAATGTCGAATTCTTCTTCACCCAAAGTGGAGAACGATTCTTTTTTCATCAAACCATATGAAGTGAGAATGACTTTGGCGTCAGTCTTATATTCACGCTCATCTCCATAATAGATAGAAAAAGTGAGATCAGAGAATTTCTCTAACTCGTTTTTCCAGTTATATAAAATGGAAACCGGACAAATGATAAGAATTTTCTTAACAGTATCTTTCAGTGTCTGAAGAAGCATAATGGTCTGAAGTGTTTTACCAAGACCCATATCATCCGCGAGACACGCACCGAACTTGTGTTCATATAAAAAGCGTAGCCAGTTGTAACCACCAAGCTGGTACGGACGAGCAATGTCTTTGTAGCGAGGATCCACGTCATACTGAGGCATATCCTGCATCGTCATGATTTTTTCGCAGAATTTTTCTTCGTCTTCGGTTAAGGCCCCTTCGATACCCAGGCGCTTTAATTCAAACAATTCAAAAATGCGCGAGCGCTGTAAAAAGAGCCCAAAGCGCGAGAGACCTTTCTGGGCCTGATCCTTTTTCTCACCTTCAAATTTCGTGTATCTCTTCATGAAGCGAAGAAGATCTTTTTGCTCATCTGATAAAAGAACTAATCCCTTATCAGACAGAAGGAAATTATCTGTGATCTCAGCGTTCTTTATCACATCAAGATCATCATCACTTACGACTAAATCGAGTTGAAACCAATCAAGCTTCTCTTTATTTCGTTCAAAGCGAATCGTGCTCTTCCACGTGCGGATCTGCTGCTGGTCATAGAAGATAGGGATTTTGAGCGGAGTGAGCTGTTGATAAAAATTAGCGATTCCTTCAAGAAGATTATTCTTAGGAATCTGGAAAATGATCTTCCTATCGTCTTTGATATAAAACGACGTTTTGAAGCCAATTTCATTAAAGCTATCAAGAAAAGCTAAAAAGACTTTTCTAAAGACTTTCGTGCTTAGCATGAAGACTTTTTTAAAAGTTGGATCAAAGAAGGGGAGCTCATCATCTTTCATCACAAGTGCTATCCATTCAGACATGATCACTTTACGTGAAGCCGAGTGGAGATATTTTTTATGAAAATAGGTTTCACGATCAAAATCTTCAATTAACGTTTTAAAAAATAAAAGAGCATCATTTTTTGTTCTAAAACTTCCTGCCCATCCTTGCTCACTGACGAACAATAAAAAGGGAGAAGGCATCGGAACAAGTTTTTGATCTGAAGTGTATAGTTCGAGTTCAAGATTTAAGAAACTCTTGCGTGGAGATGGATTGATTGAGAATCGGTATTCCATATCTTCCACGGGAAAACTTTCCCATGGTTCGCCTTCAATTTGGAGTTCGCCGAGCCCTTTTTCACGTAGTGGTAAAAAGAGACGGATAAAATCCTGAATATCACCAATCACATCAATGAGTTTAAGTTTTGAGACGAGCTCTCTCACATCATTGGGCTGATCGTAAGCAACACCATTCTTCCAATTAAAAAGATAGAGCACATCAAAGAGCGAGACTTCACGGATGATTTCATCATCGATCTGAAGGCTTACCTGGTAGGTAAATTTATCTTCAACGTATAAGACATCTTTATACTGCTCAAGCGCCGAGGCTTTGATCAGATTGACGAGAAGTTTCCCTTTCCACTTGGTAGGAGCAGGGAAGTGAACAACTTTACGATTGGTGAGTGTGTATTGAAGTGAACTGAAAGTGCTGTTCATCTTCGCACCGGTAATCGACGGTGCCGCTTTAAAAAGCGTTCCATAGCGTTCCACGTGAACGCCGTCCTGAGACATGAGGCTTAAAGAGATCGGCTGACCTGGAGTCTTTTCATGCTTATTTTGAAGATCGTTAAATTTAATGAGGAGTGAGGCGGTATGGTGACACGGTTTTTCCGCATTCCATAATTTACACGTGCATTGAGTGGTTAGTTTTTGAACTCCCTCAAGACGCTTAAAGCTGATTTTGGATTCATAATTTGTGTTATTTTCAGCGATTATGCCTGAAACGATGAAATACGTTTCAAAAGTTCCTTTCATGAACGAAAGAGAAACGCGCCCCTGTTCCACCATTTTATTGGCAAGGAACACAACCGGGGATTCAAAGCTGTTTCTTAGTAGTTCCTGAATGGGCGAATCGTTATTCGTATATTCCATGAGCCTCTATTTTCCAAAAGAGTAGAATAGAGGCTTTTTCATAAAATAGCACTTTAATCTTGTTCGAAAAAAAAGGGCCACTGAAGTGGCTCTTAGACTTTAGTTATCTAGGTAAGATTTCAAGAGCTTTGCTCTGCTTGGGTGGCGCAGTTTGCGAAGAGCTTTCGCTTCGATTTGACGAATACGCTCACGAGTAACAAAGAAATCCTGACCAACCTCTTCAAGAGTGTGATCCGATTTTTCACCGATACCAAAGCGCATACGAAGAACTTTTTCTTCTCTCGGAGTAAGAGTTGAAAGAACAGAACGAGTCTGTTCAGAAAGAGTCACGCTCATCACAGCATCAGCTGGAGAGATGATTTTCTTATCTTCAATAAAGTCACCGAGAGATGAATCTTCTTCTTCACCAATTGGTGTTTCAAGAGAAATTGGCTCTTTCGAGATTTTGAAAACTTTCTTCACTTTATCAACGGAGAGTTCCATCTTTTCAGCAATCTCTTCCGGAGTTGGTTCACGACCAAGTTCCTGGATCAGCTGACGAGATGTACGAGCAAGTTTGTTAATTGTCTCGATCATGTGAACCGGGATACGGATCGTTCGACCCTGATCCGCGATAGCACGTGTGATCGCCTGACGAATCCACCATGTGGCATAAGTAGAGAACTTATAACCACGACGGTACTCGAATTTATCAACAGCTTTCATCAAACCGATGTTTCCTTCCTGGATCAAATCCAGGAATTGAAGACCACGGTTGGTGTATTTCTTAGAGATCGAAACAACGAGACGTAAGTTAGCTTCAACTAGTTGAGACTTTGCTTTATCTGCTTTTTCTTCCCCAGTGATAATAACGTTGTAAACAAACTGGATATCTTCAAAAGCCATACCCGCATCGATTGCAAGACGGCGAAGCTTACGAAGAATATCTTCCTGTGTACGAATCATCTGTTCAATCTTTGCGTCTGTTGTGAAGAGGTTACGAGCAAGCTCACGCTTGAATGCATCGTCTTCCATCAAACGATCGTATAAAACTTTGTATGAATCATCGTCATTAACTTCTAAAAATTTGTAGATACGTTCCTGCTGCTCATAAAGCTCACGGAACTGGAGGTAGTAAGATTTCACTGGTTCAGTGAATGAGTTAATAATCTTACGGTTAAACGTAAGGTCTACGAGCTCATTGCCCACTTTATCCATGATCGCCTGCTCAGCGTTCTCCATCTTTTTCAGTGTTCCATCTTCGTTAACGATCAAATTTAAAAGATCTTTAACGTGCTCAACGACAGCATAAATTCTGTCACGAGTTTCATGGATATCTTTTTCCGGAGATTCATCATCAAGACCACGAACGAGATCTTTTACGTATTCGTTCTGCTCTTCTGCCTGAACAACTTTACTCTTAAGTTTAACAATCTCATCTAGAGCGTGTTTTGATTTAAGACATGAAAGAACGATTTCTTTTTCACCTTCTTCGATCTCTTTAGCGATTTTTACTTCGCCTTCACGAGTGAGGAGGGCGACTGAACCCATTTTCTTTAAATAAAGTTTTACAGGATCACTTGAAGAAGCGCGAAGCTCGGCTTCTTCATCGTGAGTAAGAGGATCTTCAGCAACTTCGGTTGAAGCTTTTTCTGCTTCTTCTTCATCTGGATCCGGTGATTTTACCTGGATTCTTGCCTCTTCGATCTTATCCATAATCTGGTCAAGTGAAGCAGGATCAACGATGTTTGCTGGGATAGCGTCATTGATTTCTTCTGGAGTAAGATAAGTTTGATCTTTACCCTTCATGACGAGTCGAGAGAATTCTCGTGAGTTTAAAAAGGCGACAACGACTGACATAGTATCTCCTGGAACGGGGTACCTGGAATTTCCTCAGATACCTGTATTTTTGAGATTCAAAATCTCTTTATCTAGTTCTGAGATTTCTCTCAAAATTAAATCAACTTCAATTTGCGTCGGTGAAATCAATTGTTTGGCGACAAGATCTTTTCTCTTGCGACGTAACAGATCCATCCTAAGCCTCAACTGGTAGTCTCTCAGCATGCGCTGAATGACCTTATCGTTATATTTATTTCCGTAATGAAAAAGCGCCTCAGTTCCGATGTCCACGAGTTCTTTGTGGTAACCACCATATTGAAGTTCTTCTTGAACGATGGAGATATATTCCGCATCGTCGATTTCCAAATAAATTTTAACGAGCCACTGGATGAGTTTTTTTACCTCATCATGCCCAATAGTGGCAAGAAATTCATCGAGTTTCAAGTGCGTCAAGAACTCGGGATGACAGAGGATTTCCCGAATAAAGAGCCTTTCACTTTGGGTTAGAGGCGGGAGTACTTGACTTGCACTTGAGCCTTGCAAATTTCGGGCCTCTTCCAAACTTTTTTCGAGATTTTCTTCAACCTCAACCAGCTTTGGTCTCTCCATAGGCTTATGAATCTTTTCTTTTTGACGACTTAGAAAGTCTTTATAATTTTCTAAAATCGCACTCGCATCGGATTTCATTCCTAAATTCTTGGCCGCATTGACCACTCTTTCTGTGGCAGAAAGGTTCTCTTTCAAGGGCGATACCAACTCTTCAACTTTGCGCAGGAGGTTAATTTTTTGATCAGTTGTCTCAGGAATTTTTTCTGAAAAGACTTCGCCAATCAGCACATCTAGGTAGATGGGTGCCTTCTCAATGCGCTCTAAAAGGGCGAGGCGACCCTCATTAACGAGAAAATCATCAGGATCTTTATGGGGATCAAAAGAGACAAATTTTGGTAGTACGCCGACTGACATGAAGTCGGCATTGATTCTTTGCATCGCCTTTTTCCCGGCCGCATCTGAATCCATGGCGAGATAAATATTTTTCGTCATGTTCGTTAAGAGACGTACCGATTGATCTGAAAGAGCGGTTCCCATGGTGCCAACAGTTTGATGAAAACCAAACTGATGCATCATAATCACATCCATGTTTCCTTCAACAACGATGACCTGATCTGATTGCCTGATTGAGTTTTTTCCAAAGTAAAATCCAAACAGGATCGAGCCTTTATCAAAAGCAAATGATTCACCAGAGTTTAGGTATTTTGGATTCTGATCAGGGAGAACAGCACGCGAACTATAACCGCGGATTTGTCCTGAATGATCATGGATGGGAAACATCACCCGATCGCGATAAAAATCATAATGACTGTTACGATCTTCGTTATAACGAACGATGCCTATTTCTTTGGCGACTGTTCTAGCAAGATCGCCATCGGCACCTGGAATAGAATCTAAGTATTGGTAGAGACCATTATTTCTTGGAGAATATCCAATCTGCCACTTTTCAATTGTTTCAGGATCTAGTTTCCTTCTGGCAATAAATTCGGTGTAGGGAGCAGGGTTTGCAGCCGCAACTTTTTTATAAAGTTTAACCGATGCATTCAGGACTCTGAATGCCATTTCAACTTTTGGATTTTTCTTTTTTTCTTTTTGATATTCTTCAAAAGGTAGACCGAGAATGCTCGCGATATCTTTCAAGGCATCAACGAATTCAATGCGCTTAAACGCCATGACAAATGTAATGGCATCACCACCGGCACCGCAAACAAAACATTTGTACATACCTTTACCGTCGTTCACTTTTAGCGACGGTTTAGTGTCTGGATGAAAAGGACAAATCCCCTCGAGGTTTGCTCCTTTTTTATTCAGGGTCATGAATTGCCCGACCACCATTGATACTGGCGATTCTTTGATCCGGTCTTTTAATTGCTCAAAAGCCACTAGGTTTCCTTACTTTTTTTTTAGAACGATAGATTTAATCAAAGTCCCTTGAGATAAAAATATTTTTTCAAATTTTGTCGTAAACTGCGACAGAAAATGTTCAGGGAATTCATTTCGAAGATCTTTTGATTCTAACATAACTTCAAAACGTTCATCGCCTTTAACGTGTTCAAGCATCCATTCAAAATAACCATCGTGATCAGTCTTTACATAAAGACAGCCACCGGGTTTTAAAACTTTGTGGCATGCATTCAAAAATGGTTTTTGGAATAAACGCTTTTTGTGATGACGAGTTTTTGGCCACGGATCTGGAAAAAAATAAAAAACCGACTGAACTTCATTTTCTGCAAACATAAAATCTAATCTTTCGCCCCGAGCACGTAGATAGCGAAAGTTTTTATGTTCAAGCTTATCTAATTTTTTAGCAAGACTGAAGCTGCGTTTAAATCTGTGATCAAGTCCGATGAAATTAACATCTGGGTACTTTTGACAATACTCAAGCATGAATTCGCCGTAACCTGTTCCGATCTCCACTTCGATGGGTTTTTCGTTACCAAATTTCGATGTCCATTTACCGACATTGCTTTCTGCTTCTTCGTCGCGCAAAACAAATGAATCGAAGGCTTCGAGTTTGTCGTGATAGGGATTATCATGAGTGTATTTAAAATCGGCGCGATAACAAAAATTGTCATCGATAGTCTTCTTCAATTTTTCTGTAGTCATAGAGAGGGGAAATATCAAAGAAACACGATGCAGTAAAACGAAAAAGGCCTTTCCCTTGAGGGAAAGGCCTGGTTGATCAGATTCTAATGTCTTAGCCAATCAACTTAAGAGCGGCTTGACCATTCATGTTGGCCTGAGCGAGTACCGAAGTACCTGCGGCCGTGATGATTTGGTTACGAGCTGACTTAGCAGTTTCTTCAGCATAATCCACATCGCGGATTCGACTGTTCGCTGCACTCATGTTTTCAGATGAAGTTTGCAAGTTGTTTGAAGTCGACACCAATCTGTTCTGGAGTGAACCAAGAACAGCGCGCTGACTTGAAACTTTCTCAATGGCACCGTCTAATGAAGCCAAACTATCTTGTGCACCATCTTTAGAAGAAATCTGAACAGAGTCTACTCCTAACGATTCGGTACCAGAACTGATTGCACTTGCATCAAAAGCGATACGGTTCTCAAACTCTTCACCTCTCGTACCAATCTGGAACTCATATTTTTCGCCTGAACCAGCAAGAAGTTTTTTACCGTTAAACTCAGTCACCTGAGAAATTCGATCCATCTCTGATTTCAACGCTTGATATTCCAAATCTGCCATTCCTCTTTCTGAATCACCTACAGTATCCGATGAAGACTGGATCGCAAGTTCGCGCATACGAGTAAGGATGTTTGAAGTTTCGTTCAATCCACCTTCCGCTACCTGAACCATTGAGATACCATCATTCGCATTTCGGTTCGCCTGTTGAGTAGACCGAATCTCAGCTTTCAATTTCTCTGAGATCGCTAACCCAGCAGCATCATCTGCTGCTTTCGTGATTCGTGAACCAGAAGAAAGTTTCGAAAAACTATCTTGTGATTCTTTGTTCACTTTAGTGAGTGACGTTTGTGCCTGTAGCGAAGCCACGTTCGTGTTAATTCTGAAACCCATAGACTATCCTCCGGTTATATACATTTTCCGACCTCCAAGTCAGTTGATGGGTGTTCAATTCCATCAGTAGGCAACCATGCCGTTTGTTGTTTTTGCTTCGTTCACTATGAAAGAAGCGTTGTTGACCAAGCATTTCGGTTCGGATTTAAGAAAACATGAGGAATTATTTTCCGTTTTTTAAAAAATCAACCTGAGTGTTTTTGCCGGGAATCTGTAAGTAATTGATAAGAAAGATTAATCAACTCAATATTAACCAGATTATTTTTTTTTCGGAATTTGTTTTAGCCAATTTTCTATGATGAGTGCCGCTTTGTGAGCAAGAGTGGGATCTTTTTGAATCTTTTCATTGAGTCGCCCTATGAGCGACTCAATGATTTTTTTATCATGGAGGTTAGAATCTTTTTTCGGTTCCCAAATTATTTTAGGACTGCCCATAAAAAAATTTAAGCTACTGCTTCTGGAGAGCGGCGCTTGTGAGAAGCAACCTTACTCATGTGATCTTCGATGATCTGGTAAAGTTCAAGCTTAGTTGTTTTTGGATCCATGCCTTCAGGCATTACTGAATAAACGACTTCTCCATTCACTTCAGAAAAGATGAACCAAGTGTTTCCCACTTTTTGAAAAAGAACATCTTTTACGTTGTTCTCGATTGTGTTTTGGTTTTTTGAATTTTTAGAAGTTGTTGTCATTGAAACCCTCCATGGTTTTCTTGGCGAGCTCACATCCTGTGTGCTCTATTAACTAACCTTTCGGAGTGGGGCCGTTTAAACTTTAGGCATATCACAAAAAAACTGAATATTTTTTTTGCAAGATTTCCGAGTCGTTTAGTATGCGGATTGAATTCCTACATAACCGCCCAACGTGAATGTCGTTCTTGTGGTAAATTTATCATTGCCGATGTTTTGCCACCAACTACTCGTCGTTCCGGCATTTTTCGCCCGGAACGTTGTTGCCGATCCCATTTCCATTGATGTGCCTAAAACGAAGTCTAAATCGGGTAGAACCTGTTTTCGATGGTATTGCAAGGCCAGACGTGGGTAAACCGAGTAGCCGCTATATAAACGAGATTCCTCTTGTTCATCCAATGCCTGGGTGATGGATAGCCGATCAATAAAGTTAACAATGATCGTGGCAGATAAATTAATACGATTTTTGTCGCCTTTAAAAGCATCGTAACTAATCGTTGGGCCAATGCCAAATCTGTTCCATTCTTCTTGCGAAAACCTACGACCTTCAAATGTGTATGAATTCTGAAATGTTCTGAAGTTCATCGTTCCGCCAATAAATAAGCGGTCTTGGTAGTTCCCTTCACCACGTCTTAAAAACGTCAGATTCAGATCAATCGGTGTTGTGTATCCCTTGGTCTTGAAATTATCGAGATAGGGATAACTCTCATAGTAAGGCTGCGTAAAACCAAAAATGAACTGACCTCGATAACCGGCTTTAGTAGGTAAAGGATAATTTTTAGGAAGAGGTTCTTCTAAGCGATAATCTGTCGGATCTTTAGCAATAACTTTTTGATTGAGTTCTCTGGCATCCGCGAAATAGACAAAAAGATGCTCTGATAAAACATAAACAGTATTTCCCTGACGATCGAGTGCGGGAATGAATTCATCTTCGATGTACGCGGTGTTTTCTTCTTCACCTAGAAATAATGGATCTTGTTTATACTCAGGGCTTTCTTTTAATTTCTTTTTTAAAGCAGCTAATTTTTGAGGCTCAGGAGCATATTGATTCATCTTAAGATTATTATTTATTGAAGGGTGAATTTTGATCACGTCACCTTTTCTTAGATACTGCACAACGGGAGCTTCGTAGCTTCGATATTTGAACATGGGCGTTTCTAAAACTGTGACGACGGCTTCAAGGGCAAACAGATTAGAGCTGAAAATCCCGATGATGATGAAAATGAGTTTTTTCATTCGAATACCTGGGACAGCGAAAGACCGAAACTTTTATTTGTTTCGTTCGTCGCTCTTACATTCACAAATTTTGATTGTTCTCTAAGATTTAACCACTGAGATTGGAAATAAAAACCGAGAACAAATTCCCCAAAATGATTTTTGATGGGTCTTTCAATAGAAGTTAATAGGTCTGCTGAATTAAAGCGGTAAATGACTCTACCTGCAACAGTCTCTCCCGATGCGCGAGCGAACGGACTGAATCTGAATTGTGTTTGAAACCGAATAGGTTCACCGAATATTTCAAATTCTTTTGTTTTAAATTGAGGCCCAAAACTTGGTGCCTGATAGAGAACTTGCCCACCATTATCTAAGCGATAGGAAGCTTTTTCATAATGAAGAACGGCGCCTGCTTTAATAGGAAGTTTCCAGCCGGTAAAAAAATGAAGACCGTATTGATTTGATAATCCGCTTTTCGCTTTATTATCGTTGTAAAGATCCTTCATAAAATCGCCCTGAACAAGACCAGCATAAAAGCTCACTTCAGGGGAGATTTTTAACTTTTTATCGTAGTCTGCTCTCAAAATATTTGTAGGGGCTGGCGTGTAGCGAAGAGGGGTAACATAAAGTGCAATTTCTTCTTTAATCGGTTCAACGTAACGGCTATGCAGCCGCCAGGTAACAGTTCCATTTTTATTTTGCACATACTTAAAACCATGCTCATCTTCTTGATTGAAATAACGAACGAACATGGGTTTTGAAATAGTAAAATTTTTATTTGTCTTTAAATCTCGAACAGGAATTCCAGGTTGAATGGCGCCCATTTGTGTGCCACTGCCTTTAATTTCTTCGAGTGACACAATTCTTCTTGGTGGCCTGAATCTTCGGCTTTCTCGCAAGATTTGAACTTCTTCATCTGATTGTTTGTTGCTCGAAAAGTTAGGCAATTCTTCATCGAGCTCGTTAATCGCGGATAAATCCGTTTGCGCCAATGCAGGAGTTAGCAAAAAGAAAACAAGCCAGATCATCTAGCCGCCCCAGTGTTTCAGAAGCTTCTGAGATTTAACAAGTGTTTCAAAGTTTGATTCGTATTTCACACTATCGCGAACGATATCGTTTAATCCTGCCCATTTAAAATTCTGATGTTCATCAGAATCAATTTTCACGTCCCATTTTTTATCCATGATGATAAGAAAACTTTCTTCCTGAACTTTTCTCTCCCGGCCATCGACGAATTCATACTTTAAACCAAGAGATAAAATATCGACGATCGATTCCACTTCAAGGTTTGTTTCTTCGATTGCTTCACGAAGTGCACCTTCTTCAAAAGTTTCACCATCCTCAATTTTTCCTGTGACATTTTGCCAGAAAGAACCCCGTCGTTCATTAGTCTGAAGAAGGAGAAAATGAAATGTATGACCGGCCTGGTCAATAGCAGCGATGACTACCTGAGCTTTTTTAGTTTTTGCGGACATAATTTATTATGAGCGACAAGATCAGGAATGTCCAAATTCTAGAGTGGGATTTTAAAGGGTTTGCTCTGCGTAACCGACTTGGAAGCTCAACTTATAAATTGCGTCATATGTCCCAATTTGATATGAAAAGAAGATGAATGATTTGAATTCGATTCTCTTCAATATAGCCCAATCGTTGCCTGGCTTTCTCATGGCGATTGTTGTTCACGAAGCTGCCCACGCCTGGATGGCCAACAAGTTTGGTGATCCGACTGCAAAAAACGAAGGCAGACTGACTTTGAATCCGGCAGCTCATTACGATCCTTGGGGCACGATTTTTTTCCCATTGCTCGCAGCTTTCACCAACTTTGCGATGATCGGTTGGGCCCGGCCGGTGCCGATTGAAACTCGAAATTTTAAAAATTACCGCTCTGGTATTTTCTGGGTGAGCTTTGCGGGCCCTCTTTCTAATATAATTCTTGGAACTCTCTCGGCTTTGATCCTTGCGATCATTGCAACAAAAGTTTCTTCGGACTGGGAATTTTACTCGATCTCGATCCGCATGCTTCGCTACTCAGTGTTTATCAATTTCATTCTAGCCTTTTTTAATTTAATCCCATTACCCCCTTTAGATGGCTCGAAGATGGTTTCATCTTTTCTTAAGGGTCCAGCGCTCTATAAGTACGAAAGCTTTGCAAGATATACACCGGTTATTTTTATCATGGTGATGGCCTTGAGCTTTATGGGCATCCATACTCTCGGTTATATTTTAGCCCCGGCGCAATCTCTTGCTAATTACCTGATGTTTGCTTTCCTGGGTGTCTTCGGAGGTATCGGATGACCGAAAATGAAATCCTAGTTAAGGTAGATCGCTTTGATGGACCTCTTGCTCTTCTTTTGCATCTAGTTCAGAGAGAAGAAATGAGGATCCAGGAACTCGAACTCAATACTATCACGAACCAATACCTCGAATACCTGCAAAAAATGCAGGACCTAAATTTTGATCTCGCCGGTGAATATTTATTCATGGCCGCCACTTTGCTTTATTTAAAATCGCAAACTGTCGCTGATGAATCCCAGGATCAAAACCTGATCAAAATTACCGCTGGTGAAATGGGTCTTGAGATCCAAACTCGGGGCGAACTCATCAAGCGTCTTGAAGAGCTTGAAAGGTTTCAACGCTTGGGTCAGAGGCTTTGGGGATTAGATAAAAAAGGTCATGAGATTTTTGTGAAAGCAAAAATCGATCGTAAAGCGATTGAAAACTCAATCCTGACGCCGCTTGATCTTCAGCAATTAACTGAAACGATGATGGATCTTATCCGACGTGAGAAGAAAAAATACACGATCGTTAAGCGTGATAGGATTTCAATCAAAGAAAAACTTATTTACTTGAAGACTATGCTCAAGGTCGGAGAGACGACTCAGTTTGATAAGCTACTCGACGTGAATGAAACAGGAATTATTGATAAAGTGATTACCTTTATCTCGCTTTTGGAGCTTGCTCGTCTGAAAAAATTACAAATTTTCCAGAACGAAGATAAGGGCTCCATTTACATCGAGGTTCAGGAAGACCTAGAGTCGTTTAATCCTGAACAGGCCAACGGCTTCGATCCTGAAGATGAGACTAAAGAGGCGGCTTCTGCTCCAGCAGATGCAGTTATCCAATAAGGAAGTGTTATGGATATGAATAACGACATCAATTATGAGTGGGACTTGTCTATCGAGGAAGTCGCTAAGGAAGAAATCTCAGTCGTTGCCCCGGAAGGTGGGGAATTCGTGCTCAACCTCAATCACTATGATGAGAAAGAGCAAGAAGACATGCTTTGGCAGGCGCGAACAGGTTTAAATCCTGAAACTCTTTGTGGTGCCATTGAAACAATCATCTTCATGTCTGATCGTCCAATTTCAATTCAAAAAATTAAAGCGCAAATTGATACTGAACTTCCTCTTCGTGTTATCCATGAGTCACTTTCAAGATTACAAGCTGGTTACGAAGATAAGCACCACGGGATTCGTCTCGTTGAGGTAGCCGATGGGTATCAATTCCGTACTAAAGCTACGTATTCAAAATTTGTTCAGAATCTCTTTAAAATTAATTCACTCGTTCTCACGCCGACTGCGCTTGAAGTGCTAGCGATTATTGCCTACAAGCAACCGGTTTCAAAAACTGAGATTGAAAAAATCCGTGGCGTAGATTCATCTCATATCATCCGTGCTTTGATGGATAAGCGTCTTGTGAAAATCACTGGTCGCTCCGAAGAGCTTGGTCGTTCTTCACTTTTTGGCACAACTGAAGAGTTCCTTGAAGTCTTTAACCTCGCTGACATTTCAGGTCTCCCACCTGAATTTGAGCTTGAAGAAATGGCGACTAAAAATACCATCGGGACCATCGCTGACATCAAGTCAGTTGTTTTCCGTGGTGAAACAAATAAGAAATTCTCTGTCGATGAAACAGAAGAACTTGATAAGCTTTCTTTTGACATTAATCTCATCGCGTCCGATACAGATTTTACGACACTGTTAAAATTTGAAGAGAAGAAGAAAACTGATGGCGGAACTTCCATTCGTAAGTCAGCTTTTGATATTCTCGAAGATTTCGTAAATCGCGATGAATCTCTTCGTCAAAACATAGTAGCGATCACGTCTCCAACACCGATGAATGTCGTTGAAGCAAAAGTTGTGGATTTATCAGTTGAAGGCATCATTCATAATGCGCCAGAAATCGATGAAGAATTCGAAGCCTTAAGAGCACGCGATATTGCTGAAGTTGAGCAAGAGAACCTTGAGAAAGAAGCTCTTGAGCTTGAGAAGGCACTGGACTTTGCCTTTGAGCAACTGACAGGGGAAAAAATCACTGAAGGAGAAATGGACTTTGATGTCGATGGCGATATCAATAACTTAGACCTATCCATTGATGAAGCCATTACCAAAGGTAAAGACTTTGATCTTGACCTGGCGTTCCTAAACGAAGTATCAGTACCAGTTATAGAGATCGAGGGCGAAAAAACCTGATTAAGGCACGCCTTCTTTCTCTAGTTAAATATATATAACTGCCGGGAGGCAGATAGGAGTTTCAAGATGGCGACCAAGCTAAATCAAGACGTATCTATTCGTTTACAAAAAGTCATTGCAGATTGCGGAGTCACTTCAAGAAGAAAAGCTGAAGGCTATATCCTTGATGGTCGAGTAACTGTTAACGGCAACACAGTGACTGAACTCGGCACTAAAGTTAACCCTCATAAAGATGTTATTCAAGTTGATGAGATGACTCTCGAGCTCGCTGCTGTTGATAAAGTCTATATTGTTATGAATAAGCCACGTGCTTACATCACGACTCTTTCCGATCCGGAAGGTCGTCCAACCGTGATGGAACTCATCTACGGTGTTAAGCAGAGAATTTTCCCAGTTGGACGTCTCGATTACCTTTCTGAAGGTCTTCTCATTCTTACTAACGATGGTGATCTTGCTAACATGATCATGCACCCAAAGTATGAAGTTGAGAAAGTTTATGAAGTTAAGGTTTTCGGTCACGTCAATGAAGCGCTTATTGCAAAAATCAAGCGTGGAGTTATGACTGAAGATGGTCTTCTGAAGCCAAAGTCCATCCGCGTGATTGAGCAGCTCCCAAATAAAACGTGGCTTGAGTTCCGCTTGAATGAAGGGAAGAACAGAGAGATTCGTAAGATTTGTGATGCTGTTGAACTTACTGTTGATAAACTTCGCCGAGTGGCCATCGAAGGATTAAATATTCAGTCTCTTCCAGTTGGACAGTACATGTTCACAACTCGCAGAGAGCTTTTAAGATCTTTGGGATTAAATGAGCACGGAGAGAAAGTTTCTCTTCGTAAATTCGTTTCTGCTAAGAAAACTCTTAACACAACGAAAGTGGCGAAGATGGTTTCTAAAACAGCTCGTCCGGCCGATGATAAAAAATTCCAGTCTTTCCGTAAGGAAAGTTACTACGAGACAGTGGCTTCAATTAAAGATCTTAAAATGCGTCAGGCAGAAGAAGATGCTCTTAAACTTGCTGATAAGCAGGCACAAGAAAAAGCCGCTTTCTTTGCTAAAACAATGAAGAAAACAACTCAGCCAAAGAGTTATGGAAATTAAAATCAAGAAAGGGAAAATCCTTGTTTACCGAGTTTTTGACATCGGTACTGAGATTGACCTTGATAAAGTAGAAGCACTCTTCGAGGATAAAAAGCTCAAAGAGCGTTTTAAGCTTGATCGAAAACATAACATGTCTCTCATCATTTCAAGTTCACCTGTTTCTATTCAATTAGGAGCAGTTGAAATTCGATTGATGGATAAGCAAGTTGCAGCAGAACTCATAGCCAAAGTCTGGCACTTTGGGACAGTTTCACTTTGTTTTCAGATTCCTATCGAAGAAAATACTTCTTGGCCTGACCTGGTCAAAACAGCGAGCTGGATTGAAGCGGATGAAGAAATTGAAGTTTTCGCTCGTATAAAAGCCACACAATTTCAAGCCGACATTAAGCACGCCATTCCGGTACCGACTGAATGGAACATGAATGAAGATTACGTCACGTACTTCATTCAGGAATTAGACGGCTATTCGGGACCCATTTCAGCTCTTACAGATAAACTCGATATCCCAGCTCTCATTTTGGCGGAATCAAAAGAAGTCCTTTCAGATTCTACTAAAAAAAACATTCTTGAAAACGTTTTCCAATATTCAAAAGATGACTTAGTTGTCGTTGATTGGAACTCAGCTTTTGTTTACGAGCCTAGTGGATCAATGGACGTTCCACTGGTCATTGAGTTTGCTTTAAACCAATTACTTGAAATGCGTTATTACGATGATCTTCTTGATCAGCGACTTAACACTCTCTATAATGCGGTTGTTAGACGTAAGAAAGGTTTGTTTTCTAATAAATACTCAAGACTTGCTGAAGAGGCCGGTCAGATTTACTTAGAGATTTCAGAAATTGTAGAAAACGTGGAGAACTCATTTAAGACCGTAGGTGATTTCTATCTCGCGACTATCTTCCGTGCGTCTTCCAAAAGAATGCGCTTTGATGACTGGCAAAAAAGTATTAATGAAAAACTAGGTAATATGGCGGAAGTTTCAAAACTTCTTCACTCTGAAGTGAATGAATCAAGAAACCAAACAATGGAAATGATCATCGTGCTTTTAATCACAATTGAAGTCATTCCCTTCGTTTATAATCTCATTAAATAATTACAGATCTGAAGTTAAGTAGCTCATGTCTTCATTTGGTGTGCAGCCCACTTGGTTTTCAAAAGTCTCATCACAGAATTCAATATTTCTTAGATCAATCGATTTCATTTCACCACGTGTGAAAATCCGACCACATGTTTCTACGTTTTGAGTTGAAACACGAGGACCCTGAATAACTTCGTTTTGAACTATCATTTGGCCGATGGCCAGTGATGAAAGAGCGTCTTTAAACTGTTGTCTTGCCGGAACTTTTTTCTTCGTCGTTTCTTTTCCACATGAAATAAGAAGCGATAAGAGCGCAATTAGTGCAAGTGTTTTCAAAGGAGTCCTTTTTAAATTCGTAGTATGAACTTAAAAAAGTATTAGCATTGAGACCTGATAAGAATGGAAATGAAAAACTATTATAAAAGGGAGAACAAAGAATCAGTTAGTTATCTAGGTTTTGAATTTTATTTTCATCCATCGATTCATTGAGTGAATCCACAGAAAATTCCACGGCCTGATTGCCGTAGGACATCGCCTTGTTTTGAGACGCAAAGTTAGCATGCTTAATAAGCTCCGCCGTCTTCTTTAAAAGCTCTGCACTCGTATCGAAGTACTCGCTCTCTTCATCAGACGCCAAAACGTTAGCTAAAAGAGAATGGATGCTTTTTACTAAGCGAACCTGCGTGGCCGATAGACCTTCAGTGTTCATCTTCAGCAATAATTCCTTATCCTTCTGACTCAAGCTTGGCATATTTTGATCCTTTTAAAGTGCTTCCAAAGCCTTTATCGGGACAATCCCTAGGAAATTTAGCTATTTATGTTGGAGTAAAAGAATGCGGATTTTATCTTTACAAGGCGTGCAGGTGGGCGTATAACTACCTTAATTTCCAAGAGTTTAGTTCTTTTCAGTCGCGGGATGGAGCAGTCTGGTAGCTCGTCGGGCTCATAACCCGAAGGTCGTAGGTTCAAATCCTGCTCCCGCAACCAATTTAAACACACATTTACGATCCAAAATCAGCCACGGCATTTTCCAAAGCGCGAAATGAGCGCGATGACTGGTTCCTTACATCCATTTGCATCTCCATATTAAAGACAACATTCAGGCCTTCATCAGATTCTTGGGAAAGATTTTGTGGCTTCACATTTTTAGTAAAGCTATCCACGGAAATAATTTCAGCTTTGTTCCCAATGTTTGGCTTAATAATATCCCTTACGCCTGCAAGGTGAGCATTACTGAGATGGGCGTACCTTTCAGTTGTCTTGATACTCGCATGACCTAAAAGTTCTTTTAAGTCATACAGGCTTCCACCATTCATCATGAATAGGCTTGCATAAGTATGCCTGGAATCATGAATTCTAATTCTTCTTATTCCTGATGCTTTGAAATCTTTGTCCCAATTTCTCGCTCTGAAGTTGGAGGGATCAATAGGCCTGTCTTCTACATCACTAAATAAGAAGGAGCCTTTTGAGTTATTCTTCATTGAAGCCATTTCTTTTTTTAGAAGTTTGTTCAGCGGAATTACTCGATCCTTCTTTCCTTTAGTAGTGTAAATTAATTTCTTTTCTATTGAACACCAAGTCTGGCCAATTAATATTGAGTTCCGATCAAATTGAATACGATGCCATTCTAGACCGACTACTTCACCGAGCCGAGCACCTGTCAAAATCAAAGTTAAATAAAGCACATGCTTCCAACGTTCCTCCCCAACATATCTTTCATTTGTATAAGTGAGCAATTGATCCATTTCTTCTTGGGATAAGAAATCCATTTCCTTGTGGTGCAATCTTAACTGCTTAAAACTTCTTGGGGGATTTCGTGCAATTGTCTCATTATTGAAGGAATGATTGAATACGGCTTTGAAATGCTGAATAACTTTATTTACTGAAGATTTTGTTAAACCCTTTTGAAGCAGGAAAGAAACTATCTTTTCAAAGTGAGAAGGAGTTATTTCACTGATCTTTAGTTTTCCAATGAATGGTTCAACGTACTGCTTATGCATCTGAGAGTCTTTGATCAAAGAAGTCTCACGTTTCCTTGACGATGCATTAACGTGCCATAATTCGTAAATCTCGTTATAAGTGCAATCTCTTGCTCTATTTCCAGTAATTCGTCGTACTTCTAATTCGTGAAGTCTCTCTCTCTCATATCTTTCAGCTTCAATCTTAGTGTTGAATGATTTGGAAGAATGTCGAAGAGAGTTAAACCAAACTACAGCTTTCCATCTTATTGATTTTTTATTTTTATACTTATACACGGCCATAAGATTACCTCTTTTAGATATTCTCTTTTGCCCATGCCAGGATTTCACTTCTTCTAAATCGAACAAGCCTTCCTATTTTTAAATAAGGAATCTCGTTCAATTGAACTTTTCTATCTATCATCTTGATACTTACGTTAAGGAAATCTGCGATTTCTTTTTTCGTAAGTAGTCTTTCGTTTTCCAATTTTTGAATTTCAAAGAATGGTTTAGGTTTATCACGCATACCTGAATGAGTGCTAGTACTGTTTGGTTGTTGTTTGCAAGTTCTTGAAACCACTTTCATGAATCTCCTCTGGTTATATAGCCACAAGAGATAATTCCCAAAGCTGCGAAAACATTTTCATATATTTCATTCTAGGTTGGGAAAACATTCTAAATCTGAAGAATATAAGCCGCTTGACGCGATGTCCGCATCGGATTGGGTAAGATTCAATTATCAGATCTTCTTTTTAGCATCTTTCGGGAATGTAATGCCTAGGCCTTTATCATCAAGGAAATATAGTAATATAAAGACTCAACTATTTGAGGTTAAGTATGCAAATTTTTAGACATCTTACGGCTAATTCAATCAATCTAAAACCATTTGATTTTCATCGTGAACTTTCAATGGAAGCATATTTAATTGAAAACCCAAATATTCTCTGTCTTGATGATGAAAATTTCTGTGAAGTTAATATTGTCTGCGATGAATTACCTTTAAAGAGTGCAAGAGTTTCAAAAGATTCAGATGGAAGAATTGATTTGTTGGTTAAGTACCCACGAGTGGAAACATTGGGTCTTATTGAATTAAAAAAAGGGCAAGTAGGAATTGAAAATATTGAACAACTTAAAGACTACCTAGAACAACGTCAGCAAATATTGAACTCAACAGTTGTGAAAGAAAGCTGTGAGGAACTTAAAGATCCAAAATGGATTGGAATATTGGCGGGAACTTCTATCACTTCAGACTTAGTTAGAGAAATTGAGCAAGGTTATGAAATTGAAGTTGATAACGTCAAAATTCCTCTTGCAGCTCTAACAATTAAAAGATTTAAAAGTGATGACGGGCAATTTTTTGTTATAACGGATACTTACTTCAATTCGTCCAAGTCCGACAAGGATATGACCAAGTTTCACTTTAATGGAAAAGAATACGGCAAAGGTCGTTTAGTCTTGGCGGTATTGAAGGATTACACAAAGAAACATCCAGACATCAATTATAGTGATTTAAAAAGTAAGTTCCCTGATAAATTACAGGGAACACATGTATTTTCAGAATTAGAATTGGCAAATGAAGTTAACGCCAAGGGGAATGTGCGCTTTTTTGCTAAGCCAGATGAAGTCATAAAACTTTCAGATGAAACGATAGCTATTTCTAGTCAATGGGGAAAAGGTAATATTAATAAGTTTATTGAGGCAGCACGGAAGTTGGGAATAAAAATAGATTAATCAAAAGTATTTTTATTCACACATTTTACGTTCAATAAAGAGATCATCAATTGTTCTTCCAATCATAATTACGGTTCTATCTCAAACCCGCATCATTATTAAAGTTGGTTTCCTGTTTTATGATTGCCTTCCTCAAGCGTGGATCATCACAGAATAGCTTTGTGAGAAGGTTTACATTTTGCCTTGATGTTGGATGGACTAGTCTAGTAAAGCATCACCATCGAGCCAATAGAGTAATCAATTGCGTTCTTCTATTCATATCATTCTTCTGCACACATCCTGCATCGTTTATTAAAGATAGTTCTGATTACTGTCAGCTTGAAACTTCAACAGCGTCATTCAACTCTTGCACTGCTTGGGAAAGGGTTTTTTGTTTTTTATTATTCTTATAATAAGTTTTCAATGCAATCTCTTTTCTTCTTTCAGGATTTTTCAATTTCCATTCCTCTGTCTTATTGCAATGACACACCTTGCACAATGCAGTTGGCGTGTTCTCTCTTGGATAAAACCGATCCAGTGGAAGAATCTCTTTGCACATTCTACAAGGCTTGTGTGTCCATAGATCATTTGTTTTTATCCATCCTGCATGAAGTCTTCTGTGATCTTCTTTTGTCATCAACTGCAAATTGCTTATTGAATAATCACCCTTGTCTTCATTGATGTGGTGAATGTCATGACCTTCAGGCTTTGGCCCGTTCACACTTTCCCACACCAACACGTGACACATCTTTGATTTGCCATCAATCTTAACTATGGCATATCCCTTTTTATCATACCTAATTGTTTTATTGAACTGCACTTTGATCCCCAATAAAAAGGGGATGCTTTCACATCCCCCGATTTCTCTTTGTCTTATAATACTGAACCGATTCTAATCCTGTGCAGATTCTTGATCTGAATAATTGTCATCACCCACTAGGTCTTCATCATCAACTTCAAGACCTTTTGCTTCAATATCATTATCAACATCATCTGATGTGACTTCATCAGATCCAAGTGCATCAACACCAGTAACAGACAATCCAGCTGTAAGAGTAACAACTGAATCCACTTCAGATCCCTTCAATACAGTCTTTGTTGTGAAGTCTGTTCCATTGGAAACATAAGCACTGTTTGTTGGGACAGTTATGATAATTCCCCATTCAACATCATACCGTAATTTGGCAAGGTCATGTAATACTTCCTTCAATCCCACTTCAACAAGACGATCAACATTTTCAATGATCACCCATCGTGGTCTTATTTCATTTATTAAACGTGCATATTCAAACCAAAGACCACTTCTTGTCTTTGCATATCTCTTTGCTTCATCTTCATCCATCCCATCATCAAGACACTTCTGATAAAGTTTCTTATCATAAAGGCCTTTCATCTTTCCACCAATGCTGATGTCCGTACAAGGGAAACCACCCACGATCATATCCACTTCAGTTCTTAAGTGTTCACCACTTATTGAATCAAGCAGCATACCGTTTTCATATCTAAGGTTTTGCACGTTGTGAAAGATTGGTATTGATGGCCAGTGTTCCTTCAATATCTTTTTACATGGTTTATCGTTTTCACAGAAGGCAACTGTTTCAATTCCAGCACGATGAAGACCAATTGAGAGGCCAGCTATTCCGATGATCATTTTGGATAGGGGTCGGATCTAAATGAGCTGATAGAGAAAAATGCGAGACGTAGCGATAGCTACTGCGAGCGTTTTTTGATTGAAGCGAGTTTAAAGATGACCCCAGAACGCTGGCCATAGTATTCACCATTATATTGAACAGCTTTGAAGGTGATTGATTGGAAAGATGTTCTTTTCATTTAGATCAACTTTCATTTCTGGATTTGTAATTTGTTGATCATTGAAATATTTTTTTGTTATTGAACTTCTGTAATACAGTTTCTTTGTAATTTGTTTTTTGTGATTCAATAACAATTTTCATGACTGACTTATTGAAGAGTGAAGAAAAAATATTTCCCTACTCACTATTGGGCAAGGTATTGTCTTCTTTGGAAAAAATAAAAAAAGTAATTTTGGCTTGTGTGAATGTTGTTGTTTCTATGATATTTATATAATTTTTTCAGTACTAAGATTAGTAAAAATCCTTGAAGGAAATTTAAAAAACAATGTGAATACTTATCTTCGATAAAGAGTATTTTTCCTTAGCAGTAAAAAAAGTAATGTGAATACAAATCTCCGATTTTAAATACTTTTAATTCCGTATATCTGATTTCCATGGAAATCTTCTTCGTACTCGAGATTTTCGCATTATTTTTTTTGCAATATTGTTTAGAGATTCTAGGTAAGCAAAAAGTAATGTGAATACAAATCTTCGATTTGAAGAAACTTTAAATTCCGTATAATTGATTTCTTGGAAATCATCTCAGTACTCGATTTTTTTCGCATTATTTTTTTTGCAATATTGCCTAAAAATTCTTATTGAACAAAAAACATGGAGTACAAATCTCCGATTTGAAAAAACTTTGAATTTCGTATAATTGATTTCTTGGAAATCGCCATGATAGCTGGAAAAAGAAAAATAGCTTCTTAGGTGTAACTAGTAGTTAAGAATTAAAAGTTCAGAAACATCACGATTTTCGGATTTTAGATTAATCTCTCTCCTAGCATTCACTTTTATAGCTCTATATGGCTTGTACAAACTTTTAATGAAAGGAGTATCACTATTACTCAAAGCCCACTTTATGCCTCGGTTTGTTAGTTCATTGCAAAGGCTTGCAAGCCTTACTTGTTCAGGTTCTCTGAACTGGCCAGAGGTATAGCGGTTGAAATCAGCAAAGCCCCCTAGCTTATAATATGGCGGGTCAAAATATATGAAATCGCCCGAATTTGCACCTATGACTGCCTGTTCGAAATCACCTAAAAGTATAGTTGTATTCAAAAGTGCGCTAGAAGCTGCCTCTAAAATTTGTGGATCGTAATATCGCCTATCGTATTCACCGTATGGGACATTGAAATAACCTTTCTGGTTCACACGGAAAAGGCCTCTAAAGCAAGTTTTGTTTAAATATATGAAGTATGCAGCCCTGGTAAAGAGGTCCACTGAATTTGGAGAAATAGCTCTTACTTTTAAAAAATGATCTTTGGTGTTTGGTAGCTTGTCTAAAACTTTCCCAACCTTTTTCCAGTCATCTCTAATGGCTTTATAGGTATCAACGAGCCATTCATTCTGATCGGAAATAACAGCTTCTTTATGATTGAGGCTAAAGAAGACAGCTCCACCTCCAATGAAAGGTTCAATATAGCGTGAAAATTGTTTTGGGAAGTGAGGCACTATCTGGGGAAGTAGTGCTTGCTTTCCTCCTGCCCATTTTATGAAAGGGGATGCTTTTGCAACACTGCCTGGAAGGCAGTTAATTGAACTTTTAGTTTCTAAGTTATTGGCAATATTCATTTTTAATAAAATATCAATCTGTAACCATTGATGTCAATGAACCTTCCTGATTTACGAAAATGATTTCCAATTAGAAGTAGCAGAACTTCGAAAGGGGCCCCATTGTGCCCATAAGCTAGAAACTTGCACTTCTCAATAAAATTTGAGTTACTAATAAAAACAATAACTTTGGCATTACCTTGAAAGATTCTTTTACTTTAGATAAATGGCGCTCCCTCAAGTGGGATAATCCTTTTTGGGAACTAATTCGATTTTACTGTTCTTTGAGAGGAAATGAACAAAAAGAATTCCTCCAAGAACTGCGAGACAAGAAAAAAAAGAATGAAGAAAAATGGTGGTCTTTACTTGGGCTGACTGATGAGATTGCAAATCAGGTAGTGGATTATATTGATGAAAGAAATAAGTTACTTTTGGTTGCGTTAAAATCTCTGAGGACAGAAGAAGAAGCCATTCAATTCTGTGAAAGCAAAAGCATTGATTGGAAAAAAACTACTACAAAAAGTAAGGACCATCACCAATCTTCCAAAACACTAATAGCAACAGTAACTTCTATTGCTAACCAAGTTTGCAAAAAATTTCAAGAAACGATCGAACCAAATCCCCAGAAAAGATGCATTTGGTATATTGATAAGCATCTCCACATTACTGCCAGAAATCTGGATGGTGCAATACCTGCACTTCGTGATCCCTATATTGTTTGGGAAATCAAAGAATATTGGGGGAAGACAGGTGGCGGAAGCAAAATGAGTGATGCAGTTTATGAGTGTCACTTAGTTGGAAGAGAAATACGAGACTATGAAAAGCGTTCAGGACACAAAATTAGCCATATTGTTTTCATAGATGGCAAAGATCAATGGAATGCACGAAAGTCCGATTTGGCGAGATTTATTGATCTACACAATCAAGGTTTGATAGATCACTTATTCATAGGCAAAACGATTGAAAAAGAATGGGCGAAGGTTTTGGATGAGTTAATCCAAGACCAGAAAATTAACAACATCCCCTGACGGTTAACGTCAGGTACTTTCTTTAGTTTTAAAACCTCACACTAGCAACGACTTACACCGATTAGCCTTCCAAAAGGTACGGTTACTTATGCTCAAAAGAATTAAAAAATTAATTGGTTATGGGGTATTTAGAGATTTTAGCTGGTCCAATCAAGAGCCCTTCAACAAGTACAATGCCATCTATGGTTTCAATGGGTCAGGAAAATCAACCTTGTGCAGGGTGATCAAATCACTGAATGCAGGTTCGTTGCTGGAAAAAGAATCTGGTTCACTTGTTATGCTTGAAATGGAAAATTTCACAACTGAACTTAAGGAAGGCTCGCCCTTAAGGGAGGTATTAATTTACGATCAAGATTTTATTGGAGAAAACTTTAAATGGGGTGAAGGAATTAGTCCTTTTGTTGTGATCGGAAAAAAATCTCAAGAAGAAGAAGAAAAGTACAATGCTCTCCAAGCGAGAAATAAAGAGCTGGATCAGCAAATAAATGAGCTAAACAGCACCGTTAGTTCTTTAATAACACAGATAGCATTAAAAGGTACTTCTTCCGCAGGAGAATTGAAAAGAGAACTCCTTTCAATAAACCCAACAAAGTACGGTACAACTTATAATAAAACTCATTTCGAAAGAGAACTAAATGGTCCTAGAAGATTGGCCTTAACCAGCTTTTCTAAAACGAAAGATGATTTAGCTAATTTGAGAGTTCAGATTTATCAAGAGGCTTTAAGTACAATAGAGAATGCTGTTCCTAGTTTAAATTATTTTGAGTCTGTAATAGATGAAGCCCTCAGTTTCCTCGAAGCAGAAAGTCCGGTGAAACAAATTGTTGAGTTTTCTCAAAAGCAAATTTTATGGCTGGAAGAAGGTTTGAATCTCCATCTGGACAAAAATGAATGTCTCTTTTGTTCTTCTACAATAACAGCTGGAAGAAAAGAATTGATTGAAAAGCAGATACATAATGAAGTTTCAAATTTTATCCGTACTGGTGAAGATTTGGTTTCAAAATTACAGAACTTGCAACCACCTGTAATTACCTGTAAGAAAGAATCTTTATACCAAGAATTTCAAGATGATTTTCATATAAAACTCCAACTAGTCGAAGCGGTAGCTTTGGAAGCAACTTCAATTAGTGGTAAAATTTCATCAGCGATTTCTTCAAAAGTTCGATTTCAAGACGTTCAAAATACTGTTCGTGGTGAAATGGCTCCAGTGATGGAGAAATTAAGTACAGCACTGAACGAAATGCAGTCTCTCGTAAATCAGCATAATACTAAAACGATTGGTCTGGCCCAGATTAAAAACAATGCTGTGCTTGAAATAGAAAATATTTACCTGAAAGAATATCTGGTTCAAACTACTCAATTTGAGTTAGATAAAGCCACCCATGGCTCCACGATAACGGCTTTAAATGGGGAGAAGGATAATAACAAAAAAGAGATTGATAAAATTTCTTCCAATCTTCAAAGTGAGGCAAAAGCTATACTTGCAATTAACAATATGCTGCATCTTTTTCTTGGAAGAAATGACATAAGCCTAAACTTCAACCCTACGAAACTAAAATTCGAAGTTCAAAGACGTGGAGGGGCAGCGAAACGACTTAGTGAAGGAGAGAAAACAGCCATCTCAGTTTGCTACTTTTTAATTTTATTGAATTCAGATTTGGAAAAGAAACTTAATACAATCGTTGTGATTGATGATCCAATTACCAGTTTGGATTCCGTAAATATTTACAACGCTTATTCTGTAATGAAAGAGAATTTGCGTGAGGTGAAGCAATTATTCATCTTCACCCATAGCATGATATATTTCCGTTTAGTTATCCGCATGTTAGCCGACTTCAAATCAAGTTGTAATTATGTCATCGAAACTACCTCTAACCGTGATTCACCTGATACAACTATTAAGACCCTTGCCAAACTAACCAAGGAAACTAGTACTGAGTATATTCTTCTCTATACTCATTTGAAAAAATTTGTTGAGAATGTGGATAAAGGAATTGAATTTACCGATAGCGATTTTTTGCCCTTTCCAAATATGCTCAGAAAATTACTTGAAGCGTATCTTTACGCAAAAGAACCTGGAAAGGTTGCTAATGATTATGAGGCTTCTTTGATAAAGTATGGAATGAATCCCGAAGTAGCTAAAAAAGCTGATAGGTTCTGCAATGATTTCTCCCATGCCAGATTTGACTCCCTCTACGGCCCTGAAATTGAGTCATTGGGAAGCACTCCAACCATAATAAAGAGTGTAATTGAGGAACTAGAAAAAATTGACCAAATGCATTTCAGTTCAATGAAACTTGCTTAAGTTATGACACTGCTCACTTTCCTATCCAGGGCTATATAATTATTTTAATGAACTGCCGGCCCAAATGCACTCGTAAAGAACCTTCTTTTCGTTCCCCTCATGTTGGTAACTATGGATGTACTGAAAGCCACCAGGCTTAATTTTGTACTTATATTTCCAACTTTTCTCAGATGGAAGTTCTTTACTCCCAATCATTGTCTTAGTTTCATTCAATATTAGAAAGTCATCTGTCACGCTGTAAGTGCCCATATTGGAAGTGGTGGCCGTTGCGAATCTAATAAACTTTGAAGGTGATGTCTTAAAAAAACTCCATTTTTCAGTAAGTTTAATTCCACTTTCAGTTATGCTCTGACAAAATGCTTTGTTATTCCCAAAAGGATCTTTGGAGACAACATCAATTTGTTTCTTCTTCAAATCACTAAATTCATCAGCAAAGGCCAATGTTGTTATTGATAATACTAAGATGGCTTTCCAAAAATACATAAGGACTCCTATTTAATTCGTTCAACAGATATTTTGTATTGTCTTTGATCATCTTGGAAAGAAATGGCACTGATAATTTTTGTGTCAGGAGATTCGCCAGTCAGTAATTCTTCCAACGAAATCCCCAGATAATCGGCTAGTTTTTTAATGTATTCAATATTGGCTAAAGAGGGGACACGCTTCGCATTTGTCCATTCATGCAACATAGTTTTAGGCATATCTATTTCTCGTGCTACAGCACTAATATTTTTACCCTTAAGGGCAATGCTCAATATCTTTGAAAACTTCAATTCCATTTCAACTATTCTCGTTGTTCTCAAAACTTAGGGTTATTGAAATCCTGTTTGCAGTACAAAAAGTACTGCAAACGGGATAACGGCTTACCCAAACTGGATAGGCCAAACTTTAAACTCAATCCAAATCATGCCTCCAAGAAGCAATGCATAGATCAGTTCTTGAAATTCAAAAAATGGAGCGCGAAATAGGCGCGATAATAGGTAGAAAAGGGTAGTAATGAAGAGTAATCCAGAGCGAGGCAAATGAGAGAATTGTTAATAATTAGGAACAGTTACCTTTAAAAACAAGTAGATGGATGATTTGAATGACACCGCTCATAACCCGAAGGTCGTAGGTTCAAATCCTGCTCCCGCAACCAAATTTTACAATCAGATACATTCAAGATTCAGCCAGGGCATTTTCCAAAGCTTGATCCGATGGGTTTTCTTTTTGCTACTTTTAAAGACGAAAACGAGACTTAAATATCAAACCAGCGCAATCGAAATTGAACGATCTTATTGAAGCCCCTATAGAGGCGTATTTTAAACGCAGCGGTTATCAGCACCCAGCAGTTATGGTTGTTGGAATCTAATTTACTTCGAAAAATAAAAATCCAATTTGATTCAGG
This sequence comes from Bacteriovoracaceae bacterium, assembly GCA_040399915.1. Taxonomy (GTDB): domain Bacteria; phylum Bdellovibrionota; class Bacteriovoracia; order Bacteriovoracales; family Bacteriovoracaceae; genus Peredibacter. Next base: position 99,286 of record JBBARE010000004.1, on the reverse strand, counting down.
AAATATATTCAATACCCATTTATTGAATCCTATAAACGCCCTCTCTAATTTTTATCAGTTCGGTCGCTTTCCAGGAATCTTGCATTCCTCGTAGAGAAAATGGCTTCTCATTGATCGTATTGGGGAGCTGACTTCTAATGGCTTCGTTGGCATCTTTCAGAAAATACCAAGGAATCGCAGGAAGTACGTGGTGAGGGGTATGAATATTTATATCGAGCCAGAAAAACTCCATCCATCTTGGAAAGCGAATATTAAAAGTTCCATGAACGTGGGATAGAACCGGATCAAATCCTTTTTTATCGAAAACGTAACTTCCAGGATGAGAATGCTGGATAAATGTGAGAAAAGCTCCCGTTGAAGCTGCAATCAAAGCAGGTAGGACGTACATAATAATGAATTTATCCATTCCTAGATATTTTTGGTAAGACCAACAGAGTGCGATTATTAAAACAGCACTGAAGATATTGAGAAGATACATTCGAATAACTTTTCTCAAAGGTATTTTCATTTGCGGGATTAAAAGAGTAAAAAATGTTCTTTTAAGCATACCGACCCAAAATCCAACCAATATTCCCACTATACTGCCAGGCCCAAGTCGAATGGCGAGTTTTTCATACCAAGGAAGTAACGGATATTCCTGGGCAGTACAGAGAAGCTCTGGCCAGTCTGGATCAATGCGCCTGATCTGATTGTTTTGGTGATGAAAATTATGGCCTAAGCGCCAGGCAAAGAAATTATTTAATAAAGGAATAAAACATACAAAGCCGACGATATCATTGACCCATTTATACTTTGAGAAAGAATAATGACCGCAATCATGACAGAGAACAAAAAGTCCCACCAAGCTTAGGCCTGCAAAAAATAAAAGAATAAAATGAGATGGTAAATTCCAGTAAATATTATTACCCGTTATGGAAGGAAGATGAAAAAGAGCAATTTGAAAAAATCCTATGACAATAATACAGCGAAAAAGACTTAGCCAAGAGCGCCACTCAACAGCAGTTTTAAAATGCTTTGGAATGACATTTACGAAATCTATGAGGCGAGGAGATGAATCCATATTGATAAACGTTAACATAGGATGGACTGTTCTGTTTTCTATTTACTTGATTGAAAAAAAATCTATGCCAAATTATCATGATCGTTTTTCTTAATTTCGCGCACTTACTCGACATGAAACGAGGAAATCATTTTTTTATGTCGCCTTAGTTTTATGTTCCTTTAGAGGTGTAAGTGTCGGAAAGCTTGAAAATTTAAACTAAATCGACCGATAAAAACTCTCAATTTTTTAAGAATCCTCCGATAGGGAAGTATGATTAATTTATTCATCTTTCTATTTCTATTCCCATCAATCTTAGTTCAAGCAGCAGTCTGTGAGGGGCAAAATTGTCAGGTCATCATGTTTGATGATTTTAATGGTCCCACTTTTGATGAGGATCCCGCTTGTTACACCAAAATGCCAGTTTGTACTCCTAGACCTGAATGGAGCGACTCCGGTGCCTGTAAAAACCTTAATGCAGATGTGATCATTCAGCTTGGTCAGTTAAATAAGTGTCGCTGGAAAGTCTGGGATGGTTATGGCTTCTATGGTCAGAAAAAAACTTTCAGCTTTCTCCCAAAACAAGTGAAGGTCGATAAAGGTATTCTTACTTTGACTGGTGAGCCCTCAAATAATGGGCTCAAGATCGGAAGTGAGGAATGCGAGATTGATGACCATAATCCAAAGTGTGCCTTTGTCTCAGGGGGAATTGATTCTCGTCCATCTTTCGGTGGTGAGCACCCAGGCTTTGATTTTCGATATGGCAAAGTTGAGATTCGCGCCAAGTTTGACATGGGGAACGGAGCCTTTCACATGGAGAGACCCTTGGAAGTTCTGGGTAGAGAACATGAGTGGTGTCCGGATCAAGGCCTATCAAACACTTCACTGGGGTGAAGATGGGACCAATAAGAGTTTCATCAATGATTATCAAGTGTTAAATAAATTTGATTGGCACACATATACGGTGGAGTGGGAACCAAATAAACTTATATTCAGTATCGATGGCAAGGAAACTCACACCATCACTGATCGTGATTCAAAAAACGGTAGAAAAGTTCGCATCCCAAATCATGAGATGTATTTCATGTTGGACATGCAACTCGACAAAGGAAAGTTTTTAAAAAACTTTTTTAAAAAAGATATTCTTCATAATGATGTTTCCCAACTGACTCATCCGGTTAGAATGCACATTGACTGGATCAAAGTCACTTCAAAAAAAAGCAGCAATACACCTATTATAGCATTTCCCCACCCACCACTTGTTCCTGGAATTAAGTATTGGGTAGAAATTGTGAACAACAAGGTTGTTCCTGTATATGAGGGGCCATGTGATTTTGGAGGAAAAATTGTTGGGACAAATTGCCATTTGAATCCGATTAGTACTGCCATCCTGCCAAATGATGTGCCTTATCTTGTGAGAACTGATTTAACGAATGGCGGCCCAGGAATTTACTACGTTTCGCCACCTGTAGAAACGAAAACTTGTCCTCATGGCGGAACTTTTATCAAGACTGTGGGGGGAGAGTATTTGAGCTTCGCAAAGAGCACCTTTTATAAAAACCTTTGTCGATTAGCTCAAATAAATCCTTCTGGCCCAGTTTTGGTACCAGGCGTGCCTTATTCAGTTCTTGTTCCTCAAAATGGTCAAGGCCACGGGATTTATTATCGTCAATCAAGCTCAGGATCTCCCTGCCCTTATGGTGGAAGGGTTATGGATATGCATGAGTATTATGGAAGCTGGTGGTGGATTCCAAATTGTCAGGTTATGCAACTTGATTCAAGCAAAGTAGATCCACTTCGATCAGTTGAAATATTGATGCATCAAGATCCGCGCAAGCGAATTTTTAGGTACCGAAACGATTACTGATTGAAGCTGTTTGCCTGTCCTTGACTCAATCTTTCACTTTCATCATGATGTAGAGAGCATGTCTCGTGAACTGAGCTGCCTTCTATCTAAGAATACGAATTTCTTTATCACGTAAACTTCAATTAATTGTCCGCCAAATCCTATTGTATTGGTTAGATCATCTCCAGAGTGAGACTAAATGTTAAGACGAGTTGCTTTCGACTAAGCTTAAACGGATTTAAGGGAGGACTATCTTGAGGTTTATAAGCATGAGGACAAAGGCAGGCAGAATTTCGATAAGGGGATCTTTGGTTTTTAATCTGACGATGACCCCTAAAAACATGAGCAGAGCGAGTCCGCCAGCACTAAACAGGAGTAGGTGGTTAAAGAAATAATAGCCCACTATGACTCCTACGCCTCCGAGAAGTTCCAGAGTTCCAGTGAGCTTTCGAAACTGTGGGAAGCCGTAACGAATAAATTCCGCTTTCATATGATCTGTAAGTAGGCAAAGGACTCCATAAAAGATGAAAGTAAGCGCCGATAAAAAAATGAGAATGACTTGCATGCAATAATTTATCATAATGATCGTAAGAACACTGTTAAATAAATGATAAACATGGAGACTATTTATGAATGGATATTTGATTGAGCTAGCAAAGATCCTCGTCTTTGTATCCGTCCTTTTTGTATGGGTTATCCGTTACAGTAATATTATCGAAGAATTTAAGTTCTATCAGTATCCAAATTGGCTTCGAGACCTCGTTGGTATCTTAAAAATTTCATGTGTCGTTATGCTCATGGGCCAAGATTTGTTCCTGGTTAAAATGGGTGCCGTCGGCATTATGATCCTCATGTTTGCGGCGATGATTACCCATGTGAAAGTTAAAAACCCCTTTTCTAAGATGCTCCCATCTTTGACACTTTTTCTTTTCTGTTCGTTTATCTTTTTTGGATCTGCCAGCTAAAGAGATAAGTTTTTTTCTGTGATTAATTTAGTCACAGCAGTCCAAGAATTTAATCAAAGATGGGTTTACTAAATGGGGCTACTTTCTTTACTTGGTTAGCTTAAATCGCCAATCTTTTGAAATGACTTTTCTCATTATCGGCGTATCTAAAGCTTGAAGACCGTCACTGGCGCGACAATAAGGCCGCTCTTTTCCAACATTCATGACTACCTTATTCCAAGCATCGTTTCGAAGTTCAATGGGAATCTGATGAGTTTTAGCAATCTTCTGAAAGATATAATAACTTGGACGAGGCATCCTTTTGAGATTGTTGTTGCGATCCACTTCAACAAGACCAAACTTAGGACAATAGCCATCTGACCATTCCATGTTATCTGAAAGAGTCCAGAAAATAAAACCTATGACTGGTACGCCTTCTTTCATCGCAGCTGCTGATGCTTCTAGATGTTCGATCAAATAGGCAGGTCTAAGATGGTCTGTCGCGTCTGCTATCCCATTCTCTGTAATGATAATAGGTAGTCCTTTATAATTTTCATGTATCTCTTTTAAGAGTAAATACAGGCCTTCAGTATAGATCGCACGGCCTGCTTCTGAATATTCTTCTTCAGGATCCGTATCAACACCCATTCCCTTTATCCATTCGGCACCATAATAGTTGAAACCAAAAAAATCCATGTGACCTTTGATCTTCGATGGAAACCTCCAGTTCATGAGACGACCGGTATACCGAGCACTTATCCGGTCAAGAAAGGATTTTCCCGTGTAGTAAGCCATATTATGGGCAATACCCATTTTGATATTGGGAAACTTTTCATGGCCCCAGCGATAAATTTGGTTATGAGATTCACTCATTCGGTCCATGGCCTCCACTGTTTTACCTCTGATCGGACCTATGGCAACCATTGATGTTGCTGATCTCTTTTCTCCAGGCGGCCAGAGTCCTGCAGTGTAGGCGAGTGTGGCAAAGACGTTGGCCTCATTAAAAGTAATCCAATATTCAACATCAGATTGAAATTCTTGAATGATTTTTTGACTGAATTCCAAAAAATGTTTTTTCATTTCTTCATTATGCCAGCCACCCATTTCTTGTGCCCAAGTAGGAATTGAATGGTGCATGAGAGTAAGCATGATCTTCATCTTACGACTTTTTACTTGATCTAAAATTAAATGGTAGCGCTTGATGGCATCTTGATCGAAAACATGCGGACTAGGCATGATTCTACCCCAGTCAATGCCGAGACGATAAACCTGCACACCTGCTTCTGCAGCTAAGTCTAGTTCGATTTCCGGTTGAGTCCAAAATCTTAAGCGCTCTTGTGGGATAGGAGTATTTTTAAAGGCGCGAGTTTTTCCTGATTCTCCCCAGACTTTCCAGATGTCACTCAGATTATCTTCAACATGACCTGGAGCTGTTGCTAATCCAAAGAAAAACGTATCAGGAAAAACTGTTTGTGCTTTTAAAGAAGTCGAAAGAAGTAAGAGTATAAGAAAGTTTTTCATACCTCATTTATACCCTAAGATAAAAGGTTTCAACAAAGGATTCGTTTATTAAGTCTTCGAAACTCATTGCAAATAATTAAAATCGCTTTCCTGAGTCTTTTGTACCGTTATTTCTAACATATCTTTTTTAATGCACGCTTTTCCCATGAGAGAAACGGCCCGAAGTATGTCATTCTGATCAATGGCTTCCATGAAGTCATTGAGGAGTCCTTCTTCAGACATTCTCTCTAGAGTGAGCCTTTGTATTCATCTTCGTTCATTATTTTGGCTTTTTATCGGCCATCATTTTACCAACAAAGCTTTCCATATATTTTGCGACTGTATCTTCTTGCTGTTTTTGGAGACCATTCACAAATGCTGTCGCAAGAGCTTCGGTTTCGGTTGCAGCTGGAATAGGTTCTGAGTTCATCGCAAGAAGAGCGTCTTCGTAGCCGACAGAAGTTACGATGTAATCTTGTTTTGCTGGATAGAAAAGAGCACTTAAAACATGATTGCGTTCGATGCGAGTATCGTGTTCGGGATGACTTGATAAAATTCTTTCAAGGCTTGTTGATCCGCCACCACCTGATTCGCGCTTAAACACTTCAAACATATCGCCGATCCCACGCGGGTGATAGCCAGAGAGCATGGCGTACTGAGATCCAATTCTGTCCGCTTCCATTTCCTGGTCGCGACCTTTGCTTAAAAGTCTTAATTGTGCGCCAGCAAGTGTGCCGACTCCGATTAACGGGAGAACAACTTTTTTGACTTTATCGTCTGTGACTTCGGCCCAAACCTGAGCGATGAGCATGACTGTTACGGCAGCTGTGAGAGTTTTAAGAGTGCGAGTCATGCCACGAGTACCGTGTCTGGCCGTGACGTGTGCCCATTCATGTCCAAGGACACCCATGAGGGCTGCTTCCGATGGTGACTTTTCCATGAGACCACGGAAAACAAAAACATATCCACCGGGAAGTGCGAATGCATTTAAGACATCTGCGTTTATCACGCGAACTTTTGGTCTAAGATTTGGCATATCTGAATTGCGGGCGATGATATCCATTTTTTCTTGCATATAACGTGTTGTCGGATGATCGATTGGGAGAACTTTGTTTCTATTTTCCGCAATAAATTGATCTGTGTATTCGCGTCCCATCCTTTCATCGTCTGCCAGTGAAAACCAGTTTCCGCCTTCATCGACTTTACGTTTTCCGATAGCGTAGGGTGAGTAATCTTGAATATCTTTACCACCGCAGTCGGAAAGATTTTTAAAACTTCTAAGATCAACTTCTAAAATATCACCGTTGCGATTTGATCTGAAAATATTTGAGCAATTGATATCGGCTTTAAATTTTTCTGTTTCAACTTGCAGATCATGACTTTTAAACCCATCGCCCGGTTTGATTAATCCCTGGATACGAACGGATTCTGAATCGTTATCTTTCAGATTTGTATTGGAAACAAGACGGATGTCAGTTTTGATCCCTTTTATGTCTTCGGCCTTAGGGAGAGCAAAAGTAGTTACGCCCGCCTTAAGGATGCCCAGATTAATGGTGTGAAATGTCTTACCAAAAAGCCCTTTGGTGAGTTCTAGCCGGCCCTCTAGTTTGCCTTGTAGTTCGGGGTTAACGTTAACCCTGACTTCTCTCATTTTTGCAGCTTCTGCCATTAACGGTGCCAGTAAAGAGAACGCTAATGTGTAAGTTAAAAGACGCATGTCTACTCCCTATACAGCTAATCTGGAGACAAACCCCTGAAAGGCCATATCTTAATCATTTATTATTGAATAGTTGAGCAAGGCGAGTGCCAATAAACAGAGTGGTCTAGGGTACAAATGAATGTATGATATAATCTTTAAATTTTAAGGAGTGAAAATGAAAAAAGTTCTCGTGGTTGATGACGAAATAGAAATTCTGAGTGTCTGGATTGGTCTATTTAAAACATTAGAGATGCAAGTAGAAGTGCATACAGCAGAGAATGGAATTGAAGCGTTGAAGATGGTTGAAACAGTTAATAAGTATGACCTCATCATTTCAGATTACATGATGCCAAAGATGAATGGTCTCGAGCTCATTGCTCATTTAAAAGAGAATCCAAAAACAATGAATACAAATATATTCTTCTTCACGGGTTATATTCCTGAACTTCAAGCTGCAGGGACAAATTTGGACAAGGTCATGATCTTTGAGAAGCCTGTGAGTGAGAAACTGATTAACAGTATAAAGATTTTCTTAAGATAAATGACAGTTGCCTTTGTAAGATCACCGGATGCATCTATTGGTCTTTGTGAACTTACTCACTTGGTGAGAACGGAAATAAATTTTACGCTGCTCAAGCAGCAGCACAATGATTACGTAGAATTTCTCACTAAATCAAAAGTGGAAGTCCATTATCTACCTCATTTGAATGGATCGAGTGACGGTGTTTTTGTGGAAGACACGTCGTTAGTATTAGATGAGGTGGCAATCATTTGTCATCCTGGAGCAGAGTCAAGAAAACACGAGATTCAATCAGTTCATGAAGCTTTGAAACAATATCGAAATGATATAAGCTTTATCACTGCTCCGGGAACTGCTGATGGCGGTGATTTACTAAAGATTGAAAAAACGATTTATATTGGTGACTCAACTCGCACGAATAAAGAAGCTTTTCATCAATTTTCATCTTTGCTTAGGCATTATGGTTATGAAGTAAAACTTATCCCTGTTAAAGATTGTCTGCACCTCAAAACTGGTGTCTGCTATCTCGGTAGTGATACCGTACTCATCAATTCAAAATGGATTGACCCCTCTCTGTTTCAAAATTTAAGAGTTATTGAAGTTGATCAAAACGAACCTTTCGCTGCCAACGCCATTTGTATTGGAAATAAGATCATTCACAGTTCCGGAAATCCAAAAACAAAAGACAAATTGATTTCTGCTGGTTTCGAAGTTGAGTCTCTCTGTATAACAGAGCTCTCCAAAGCTGAAGCTGGCCTTACTTGCCTCAGTCTCATTTTTAGGAACTAAAAAATGACGACACCTAAACCATCCCGAGTTCTTATGACCTCACCTGATCATTTCGATGTCGTTTACGCTATCAATCCCTATATGAAAGACAAGAGTGGAAAACTTCAAAAAGTTGATCGCATGCTTGCCACGACCCTCAGACTCTCAAAATTAAACTATTTGTAAGCGTTAACAGTGTTGATAACGAAATCAACTTCTTCCTGAGTCATGTACGCAAAACATGCAAGATTGATCACTGACTTCGCTACCCAGTCTGCATTTCCGTGTGAAATTTTTCCACCGATATAACCGGTCGCTCCAGGCTGCTCACTCATCGCACCCGGGTAGACAGTGCCGTAGCCGATTTCATGCTTCTTTAAGTATTCAATAAAAGCAGGTCTAGATTCCGGAGTCATGACTGCTACTGAAAGATAACCATTTTCCCAGACGTTTGTGGCCGGGCCAATAAATTTTAGTTGAGGATGTTTAATTTTCTCACGGTACTGTTTACAAACCTGGCGACGACTTTCGAGACGAGCATCAAGATGTTTTAAAGCCTCTAACATAAAGTTGGCTTCGTAGGCCCCAAGACGAGAGTTCCATCCGATGAAGCCGTGCTCATAGTGGCTGGTACGTCCGTGGTTTAAAAGTTTCTGACAAACCTGTGCGACGTTTGAGCTGTTTGTGAAAACTGCACCTGCATCTCCACTGGCACCCAAAACTTTTGCTGGATAAAAACTTGTTGTTGCTGCGAGAGCACCACCTAACAAACTTTGGTTATCAATTTTTACACCAATCGCCTGAGCGCAATCTTCAATGAGTAAAATACCTTTGGTCTGACAAAGTTTTCTGATTTCAATCGTGTCCGGACAGGCCCATCCGTAAAGGTGAACGAGGATCATCGCTTTTGGATTAAATTTCTCGATCGCTTCTTGAACTGCAGCTAAAGTTAAGTGGAGAGTTTCTTTTGAAACGTCTACTGTGTAAGGGACTGCGCCCACATTCACGACGGCTTCAAATGTCGCCCAAAAAGTCATGTCAGGAATGATCACTCTGTCATTTTTATCCACTCCGGCCGCACGAAGAGCTAATTGGATGGCGTCTGTGCCGTTTCCGCAGCCCAACGCAAATTCTGTTTTTGTATAAGACTTAAGGCTCGATTCGAATTCTCCAACGACTGGTCCGCCTACGAAATGACCGTTTTTTAAGAGGGTCAATGTTTTTTCAGAAACAGTTTCGAGGAAGTTTTTTTCATAACGAAGAATATCAATAAAAGGCACTTTCATAGTTTTCCTTGGGTATAAGCAATTAGATAGTTGATTCTACTCAAAATTTTATGGCGCCAAAAGGCAAAAAGTTAAATTCATCTAGTGCTGCGAGTCATTGTCTCATATAAGTTCACTATTTGTCGCTTTATGCCTATAAAGCAAAAGATTATTGTGACCTCCAAAGGAGAATCTATGAAAACGACTCTAGTTTTATTCCTCGCTTTGTTTTCGTGCTCAACATTCACCCAAACACTTCCTACTGCTGATTACGTAGATGTTGGTCGCTATGTTGGTAAGTGGTACGCGATTTCATCTTTACCGCAATTCTTTACGAGAAAGTGCGTGGGGCAGACTGCGGATTACGGAATCATTAATGAGCAAACAATATCTGTGGTGAATACTTGCTTGAAAGAAAAAGGCACAACCACAATTAAAGGTGAAGCTGTCGTCACAAATGCTGCAACAAATGCAGAACTTATCGTTACATTTGATAACTTTTTCACACGCCTTTTTCGTGTGAAAGGTGATTACACAATCATTAAACTTGATGCCGAATATCGCTACGTGATGATTGGAGCGAAAGATAGAAAATCATTGTGGATCATGTCACGTGAGACAGTCATGCCGGCAGATGTGTTGGCGCAATATTTAAAATATGCTCAAGAGCTTAATTTTAAAGTTGATAAAATGGTCCTTTCAAGATTTTAATGCTTCCAGTCTTCATTCTTTAGAAAAATTTAAATCCTCTTTAGTCCACCATTAGTGTTACTTGGCAGTCACTAAAGGTGGACGCCATGATTAAAAATCTCTTCAAACTTGATCTTCGCTCACTTGCACTTGCTCGGGTTCTTCTGGGAGTGCTTGCCTTCTTTGATATCGGGAGGAGAATTTCAGATATCGAAGTCTTTTTCACGGACGGAGGGATTCTTCCGCGCTGGCTACTTCTTGAGCAGTATGAATTGCAATGGAGGATGTCGCTTCTGTCATTGAACGGCTCTTATTCATTTGCTTTGATGCTGGCGATTTTGGGAATGCTGGCATCCATTACATTTACCCTAGGATGGCGCACGAGAATATCTAATGTCATTGTCTGGGTTACCATCATTTCGTTTCAGGCCAGATTTCCCGAAGCAGCGTCATCAGGTGGAGACATGCTCCTTCGGATTTTTCTCTTCTGGTCCTTCTTTCTGCCGATGAGTGCCAGGTACTCCGTTGATAGGGCAGTTAATGAAACGGAACATAAGGATAGCGACTATTTTAGTGTCTTCACCATGATCTGGATTGTGCAGATTATGTTGCTTTATATTTTTACTTTCTTTTATAAATGGTCACCGGTTTACCATACAGACTTTAATGCAGTCTGGTTCATGCTTCAACTTGATATTTTCACAACTCCAGTCGGGAAATGGCTTGGTCAGCAATTAATGGTGACAAGAGTATTATCTTTTTCAGCCTATGCTCTCGAAATTGTCGGGCCTCTTCTTTTATTTATCCCGTATCGCAGAGATTTATTTCGCGGAATCGCAGTCGTCTCTTTTTGGTGTTTCCATTTAGGCATTGCGCTGACTTTGCATCTTGGAAACTTCGTTCCGATTTGTCTCATCATATGGGTTGGTTTAATTCCGACAAGCTGGTGGAATTATCTTGGAGAAAAGGTGAAGGAGACTTCAGTCGCAGCAATGAATCTTTATTATGATAGTCAGTCAGATATGGCCAGAAAGCTTGGATTAATTGCAAAGGAACTATTCTTCCTTGATTCAATTAGTATTCATCCAGCAAAATTATTAAAAGATCAAAGTTTTGTCCTGGAAGACAAAGATAACAATCTCATTAATAGTTCCGCTATTTTTCCTCAAATGTTTTTGTCATCGAATTTTTTTATCGTAAGGTTCATCGGAAAGATGTGTCTTTCGAAAGTGGGGATATTTCTTAGTGAAGTCAAAGATGTCAATCAAACAGGAGAATTAAGTCTAGGATCGGTTAAAACGACAAAAAAATCTGGAAATTGGAAAAATACTAGTGATGTTGTTTTTGATAAAATTGGCTTCGATAAAGTTAAACTGAAACTTAATAAAGTGGAACATTATTTTGGAGTGTTCATTCTTGTTCTCATGGTTGCCTGGAATTTTGAAGGCTACATCAAAGATAGAAAATGGTATATTGGTTCGCCCTTTGATGAGGTTATGTTTGCTTTTCATCTGCAACAAGGCTGGGCGATGTTTGCCCCACACCCACAGCGAAGTGATGGCTGGTGGGTTCTGGACGGGAAGATGAAAAATGGGAAGAAATGGGATGTTTTAAATAACAAAGATGTCTCCTTTGATAAACCTCAAGACGTTTACAGAACTTTTACCTCTGAAGACTGGAGAAAATTTTTAGATAACCTTCAAGGATCAAGAGACGAAAACTATTTAAGACTTTTAGCGAGGCATCTCTGTAGGAAATGGAACGCTCAGCATGGAGGCGACGGAGCGCTTGATACTTTTGAGCTTTATTTTATGCAGGAATGGACGAATGGACCTCATGAGAGGCCATCGAAAGCTGAAAAATTAAGACTTTGGAACCATAGCTGCTTCTGATTTTGCTTCACCATCAGGTGTTAAAAACCTATAATCTTGAGTATGAAGAAGACCATTCTATCCGGTAGTACAGTGACAGGTGATTTGACCCTTGGGAATTATATTGGGGCGATTAATAATTGGAAAAAACTTCAGGAAGATTATGACTGCCTCTACTTCTTAGCTGACCTGCATGCGCTCACTGTTCATCAGGATCCCAAGGTTTTAAAAGAAAGAACTTACAGCTTTTTTGCTCAATATCTGGCTTTGGGACTAGATCCACAAAAGAATATTATTTTCGTCCAGTCTCAGGTGCATGAGCATGCAGAGCTAGCGTGGATTTTAACGTGCTTAACTCCGATGGGTTACTTGAATCGTATGACCCAGTTTAAAGATAAGTCTGAAAAACATCCAAAGAACATTAATGCTGGTCTTTATACTTATCCAATATTGATGGCGGCAGATATTCTTCTTTATCAAGCTGATTTAGTGCCTGTAGGCGAAGATCAGCGTCAACATTTAGAACTTACCCGAGATATCGTTGGATTCTTTGAAAACCGATATGGCGAGGGTGTTTTTAAAATGCCAGACGCCTATGTAGGGAAGATGGGTGCAAGGATCATGTCTTTGCAAGAGCCAGAGAAGAAAATGTCAAAGTCAGATGAAAACGACAAAAATTATGTCTCCATCATTGATGACCCTAAAAAAATTGAAAAGAAAATTAAAAGTGCCACAACAGATTCTGGTACTGATATTAAGTTTGATCCAGAAAACAAAGCAGGCCTCTCGAACCTAATGACTATCTACTCAGTCCTAAGCGGTAAAACAACTGCCGAGCTTGAGCAAGACTACCAAGGTAAAATGTACGGCCACCTCAAAGTGGATTTAGCAGATCTCGTTGTTGAAACTCTAAAACCGGTTCAGGCAAAATATTCCGAACTCATGAAAAATCGCGATCATCTTGATCAATTGATGAAGTCCGGCGCAGAGAGAGCACGCGTCCGATCCCGCGAAACATTAGAAAAAGTTTATAAGACTGTCGGGTTAGTGAGATAATCATTTTTCAGGATTCTTAAATGCTTAGATTGATCTTTCTTCTCGCTACGCTCTTTCTTTTTTCCTGCAATCAAAATGATGGAAAAAAAGAAATCTGGATCTACACATCTCTTTATAAAGATACAATCGCTGACATGAATCCAAAGCTTGAAAAGCTTTTCCCTCATCTGAAAATCAATTGGTATCAGGCAGGGTCCGAAGAAATTGCAGCAAAAATTAATACTGAATTGATTGCTGGTGTTCCTAAAGCCGATATTCTGATTTCATCGGAGAGATTTTGGTATCAGGAACTTTCTGATAGTGGGAAATTGATAAGCTGGAAACCTTCTCAGTTTGATAATTTTGAAGATGAGTACAAAAATAATCTCGGCGCATTTCACATCGTATCAATTCCTGTCATGGTTTTGGTTTATAACAATGAAGTCATAAAAGAGACTGATGCACCAAAAAGTTTTAAGGAAATGGTTGATCCAAAGTATAAGGGTCTTTTGAATGGGGGGAGTCCTCTCGCCTCCGGAACTGCTTTCACCACTGTACTTGCTTTACAACATCTTTACGGTTGGGACTATTTTCATCAGCTGAAAAAAAATCAATTTCTCTTCGATGGTGGCAATAGTGCAGTTATTAAGCGCATTCAGACTAAAGAACGACCGATTGGATTCGTGTTGTTAGAAAATGTTTTGAGATTTCAAAACGACGATAAACGCTTACAGATTATTTACCCCGAGGACGGTGTTGTTACACAATTTAATACCATGGGAATCCCAAAGAAAGAGGGGGCCATGGACGATACACTTAAATTAGCAAAATGGTTTTTCACTAAGGACGGCCAGGAAGCCATGACTAGATCATTTATGCATTCACCTGTTAAAGGATTTGCTCCACCAGTCGGAGCACCATCACTAGAGCAACTCAAGAAAAAATCTTTCCCATGGACTGAGACACTCATTAAAGAATTGACCGAAAAGAGATTTGAGATCAAAGAGTCCTACGTGGAGATCATGTTCAAATGAAAAAAGTTGCACTCTACGGGTTATTAGCTTTTTTATTCTTCTTGTGTGTTTATCCCTTTTTATTTCTCGGACATTCATTTTCATTTGAAAACGGTCAATTTGATTTCGCTATTTACAAGCGTGCCATAACTAATCCCATGACTATTAGATCATTTTGGAACACGATGTTTATTTGTGGAACGACGGTTTTGGTTAGCACCTTTATCTCTATACCTCTGGCATGGCTTTTCACTAGAACCAATGTTGCCTTTAAAGGAATTTGGCGTACGATTTTCTGCCTTCCATACGCCATCCCACCTTTCATCGGTGCAATTGCCTGGATCTATCTCGCCAATCCTTCAAATGGTCTTTTGAAAGATATTTTTCCGTGGATAAATATTTATTCAAAATCCGGACTTGTTTTTGTGATGAGTGCTTTTTTCTACACTTTCATCCTTATTAATTTATTGTCTGCGATGGAAAAGATTGATCCCTCTTTAGAAGAAGCTGCCAGAATTTCAGGAGCAAGCTCATGGGATGTCTTTTCTAAAATTACCATGCCTCTTGTCGTCCCATCGCTGATCTCTGGCATGCTTTTGGCGTTTTTGTCTGCGATTGCGAATTTCGGTATCGCTGCCCTGATTGGTAATGCAGCGGGTATCAGTATGATGACAACTCAGATTTTTATTTTTCAAAAAATGGCATCGTACACCGGTCTCAAACTCAGCGGAATTTTATCACTTGGTCTCTTAGTCATAGCTGCCTCTGTTTTCTATCTGGACCATGTGATTAGTAAGAGATTTCGTTTTAGTCTTGTGACGGGAAAGGTTGCCAGAACAAATGTGATTGATCTTGGTAAGAAAAATATTTTCGCACAGGTTCTTTTGATCTCCATGGCGTTTGTTTTGTTTGTGATGCCGATAGGGGCCATCTTAATCGCTGCTTTAAGTAAACTCCAGGGCGACAGATCTCTTTCAAACTTTGGGTTTCAAAATTTTTATACAATCTTTTTTAAAACAGATGAGACCTATCGTGCAGTCTGGAATTCAATTCTTCTCGCTGTAACAGCAGCAGTAGCATGCAGTTTGCTGGGTTACGCTCTTTCGCAAGCAGGGAAAACACTTTCCCAATCACTTAATAAGTTTAAAGAAGCCTTTATTGCCATCCCTTATGCTGTACCGGGAACAGTACTCGCCCTTGCTTTAACTCTTACGACACTTTCCTTGAAACTTCCGCTCTACAACACTCTTGGGATTATATTCATTGCTTATGTTACAAAATTTCTTAATTTTTCCTATCGAATAATTAATGATGGTGTCTCGCAAGTAGATCAAACTCTCATTGATGCTGCTCACGTTGCCTGAGCGAATAGCTGGCAAGTATTTAGAAGAATCTGGATTCCTATCTTAAGACCCTTTCTGATGGCCTCATTCTTCCTCGTGTTTATGCCTGCCTTTTCTGAATTAACGATGTCAGTCCTTCTGACTGGTCCTGGGAACGAAACGATCGGTACTTTAATATTCCAATTACAGGAATACGGAGACGCTTCAGGTGGGGGAGCCGCCGTGCTTGCTTTCTGCGTACTGTTACTAATAATTATTCTCAACGGAACTTTGAAAATAACGACTAAAGGGAAATACGGACTATGAGCGCTGTAGAATTTAAAAATGTTTCTAAGGATTATCTTGGGAACCAAATCCTGAACAGTCTTTCGTTTAAAATTAATGACGGAGAGTTTGTTTCTTTCCTTGGGCCATCAGGTTGCGGCAAAACGACTTCTCTTCGAATGGTCGCCGGGCTTGAAAAAAATAGCTCAGGTGAAATCCTGATCGGTAACGAAGTTATTTCTTCACCTGAGAAAAATCTGTTTATTCCCACCAAAGATCGAAAGCTAGGAATGGTTTTTCAAAGTTACGCTATCTGGCCTCATATGAATATTTTTGAAAATGTCGCTTTCCCGCTACGAATGCATAAAACGCCAGAAGCTGAAATTAAAAAGCAAGTTGAGGAGATTCTATCTCTTGTTGAACTAGGTGGCCTATCCGAAAGAATGCCTAATACGTTGAGTGGTGGACAACAGCAACGTGTTGCTCTCGCTCGTGGACTTGTTGCTCGCCCAAGAGTCCTTCTTTTTGATGAACCGCTCTCAAATCTGGATGCTAAATTGAGGGAAAAAATGAGAAAAGATATTCGTCAAATCCAGCAGCACTTTAAAATCACCTGCATTTACGTAACCCACGATCAGGTAGAAGCTTTTAGCATGAGTGATAGAATCATGATCATGGAGAAGGGCACAATCCTTCAATTCGCCACGTCATCTGAGATCAGATCAAGCCCCATTAACGAATTTGTGAGAAGTTTTATCTCCTGATCTCTCCTTTAGAAAAGATTTTGATTAGAAATAAGTAAGCGTCATTGCTGAGACAAATTTTCTCTTTGTCTAATATTCATCAATCCTATCTTATGATTATTTGTCCCACTTTCTATAACTTAAACTCATAAGATACATACAATCCGCCGGGCCGATATCGATTCCACATGACTTTTATTCTACCACTTTCAAGCGTCAATAATTTCTTTAAGATTTCTTAGCATGACTAGATTTTCCGCACAAAAGTAGTTTCATCCAGCAGAAACTATTAATCTAAAAAGGTGGGAAAATGAAAAGAATCAAAAAAAATGTAAGTTTACTTCTAGTCGGTTCGTTGTTTATGACAACAACGATTCCACAGAACCTTCAGGCGCAATCAACTAAAGAGTACAGAGCGGATCTAAAAGCGAACAACCAGAAGGTTGCAGATGCTTTTAATAAATTCCGGTACGACATGACTGTGGAATGGGACCAAAGTGATGCTTACTTTAAGGAGCACGCTCAAAAGGAATTAGAAAACTCATTAGATGCCTTGAAAGCAGAAGGTGTAACAGAAGTTGAAATTCTTGGTTACATGCAAAATAATATTCTCGATCAAAAAGCTCGAAAAGATTATGATCGTTTATTAACGGCGCTTGAGAAACAAAATTTACATGAAGAAGAAGCCTCTAGCGTTGCCATGAATTACATGGAGAAGAACTATAAGCAAGGTGTTGGTTTTTCAGGTGGAGGATCTGTATCCTACAGAAGGGCGATGATAATCGTTGGTATCATTATCGTTGGTGTAGTTACTTATCTAATTATCAAACACAGAAAGAAAGGTGAAAACTCAAATTCATCTTCTACTGGCGACACCTCAACAACAACAACTACATCTGTGGATAACTCTACAACAACTACAACGACTTCTGCTACAGCAGATACTTCAAGCACATCGACAACCGCCGACACTTCTAGTTCATCTTCAACTGCAGATACTTCCAGTTCGTCTTCTACGGCAGATACTTCAAGTTCATCTTCAACAGCTGATAGTTCAAGTACATCTTCAGCAGTAGATGCATCAACAACATCTTCAACTGCTGATTCATCAAGTACAACTAGTTCGTCATCATCTGATTCCTCTACTACAGGTACTAACGGACATAATGGTCACAACGGAAAGAATGGTAAGAACGGTGACAATGGCGATAACGGTAATAACGGCAAGAATGGCAAGAACGGTGACAACGGCGATAACGGCAACAACGGAAAGAATGGTAAGAACGGTGACAATG
>JBBARE010000004.1:0-81351 GCA_040399915.1 Bacteriovoracaceae bacterium | reverse complement strand
GGTGACAACGGCGATAACGGCAACAACGGAAAGAATGGTAAGAACGGTGACAATGGCGATAACGGTAATAACGGCAAGAATGGCAAGAATGGTGACAACGGCGATAACGGCAACAACGGAAAGAATGGTAAGAACGGTGACAATGGCGATAACGGTAATAACGGCAAGAATGGCAAGAATGGTGACAACGGCGATAACGGCAACAACGGAAAGAATGGTAAGAACGGTGACAACGGCGATAACGGTAATAACGGTAATAACGGCAAGAATGGCAAGAACGGCGATAACGGCAACAACGGAAAGAATGGTAAGAATGGTGACAATGGCGATAACGGCAACAACGGAAAGAATGGCAAGAACGGTGACAATGGCGATAACGGCAACAACGGTAAGAAAGGTAAAAACGGAAATAATGGCAACGGTGGTGATGACGATTAGTCCTCAACTCGTAGCTTAAGTTTTATTGGGCATCCCTCAGGGATGCCCTTTTTATTTGGTTAGATTGTATTCATGAATTTAATCGCAAGCCAACAATGAGTTCTCCTAAAGGCTTATAACTAAAATAGTTTTTTTAAAATAATTGTTTTAGATTGGGCACCTCTTCGTGAGGGTAATTCTTAGCAACTTCACTTCAACTAATAGACTAAGGTTTTAAAAATGAAGCGACCGAAGAAAATCTTAATCAGTGGATTCATTCTCTTTAATTTTTTGACGATGATCCGCGTTCATCTTCCTCAAGAAAATCGTTTTTTCAGGATGGTTTATAGGCCCGTGCATTTTTATTTGTCATTTTTTAGTTTGTATCAAAGTTGGGACATGTTTTCTCCAAATCCTGCGCGTACTCATACAAACATTTCTGCAGTCGTTGAATTTGAAGATGGATCCAAAGATACCTATGAATTTCCACGAGTTTCACAGCAAACTTTAAAGCAAAGATATGTTAATGGTGAAAGATTTCGAGTGATAACAGAGGCAATCAGCCAGGGCGATAATCGTTTCATGTGGCCTGACACTGCTAAATTTGCTCTTCGTAAATTAAAAGATAAAAATTTTCATAAAATCCCGTTAAAGGTAAGTCTAGTACGTCATTGGTATGAGATACCAGATGTCGATGCTGAATTTCGTCCTCATCTTTCAAAAACGTCATCTTTTAAAAGTTATAAATTTTTCACCCATGAGGTGTTGTGATGTTAAGTCCTAAAAAAATTTTAAATGCTTGGGATAAATTCTTTTTTGAAGAAAAAACGGCGGAAGGGATAGCGCTTTTTCGAATTATCTGGATGAGTATGATCTTTATTTATTTCCTGATCGATTTAGGAAATAATCAGGATTTTTATGGACCTCACGCTATTCTTTCTCAGAATACGGTTCGGGATCAGTTCCCATTCTTGCATGCCAATATCTTTAATTTATTTCGACCAAGTTATGAAACGGTAAATGGCATAATGCTTGTTTATGGACTATCAATAGTGGCATCAATATTCGGACTTTTTACACGTTACTCATTGATTATGACCTTAATCTTGATGACAAGTTTGCATCAAAGAAATATTTGGCTTCTTAGCTCTTCAGAGATGTTGATGAGAGCAATTACTTTAATGCTTGTGGTTTCTCCCTGTGGTCATTCTCTTTCAGTTGATGCGCTACTGGGCAGATATTTTCAAGATTTTAGAAAGAAAACAATCTGGCCGGTGTGGTCGTTGAGATTAATCCAGATTCAGATATCTGTCGTTTACTTATGGACTGTCTGGCACAAGCTTCAAGGCGAAACGTGGCTTAATGGGACTGCGGTCTATTATGCAACTCGACTGGACAGTATGACGAATTTCACCGTCCCTGTTTTGATGGATTCACTAATCTTCTTAAAACTCATGACTTGGGGAACATTACTAGTTGAGCTTTCACTGGGGACCTTAATTTGGTTTAAAAAGTTCAGACGTCCTGTCATTGTGACTGGCATCCTTTTTCATCTTGGTATTCAGTACATTATGAGCATACCTTTTTTCGAATTATATATGATGGCCTTATTAATAAATTTCGTCTCGCCAGATGATCTGAAAGCATTCGCAATGAAAGCTAAAAATCTATTCGCGCTCTGTATCCAGAATTCTATTTTAGGTGATTCAATCAAACAAAAATTAATCAGTACTTTAAGGGGTCAACATGAACCGATTAACTAAATATGTTTTAAATTCTCTGATTGTGTCTTACCTCGCAGTCATTTATTTTTCGGGAGTTCCTGAATCAAATACATTGAATTTCCGGATGAAAGAAAAAGCGATGAGTGTTGCTTTTGCTATCGGAATTTGGCCGAGTTGGTCAATGTTTGCACCAAATCCGATTAAATTTGATTCAAAAAGTTTTGTCGAAATTACTTACGAGAACGGTGTTGTGAAAGAATATGATGTGGAGAAGGAAACCCTTGGCATACTGGGACCATTTCGAAAAGCGAGATGGATGAAATACTCTCAGGATAATTTAAGAAATCCTGGTCAGAAGGCGTTGTTGAATCCTGCTATCAGATATTTCACTAAGAAGTATAATTCGGTCGATAATCCTATCATAAACGTACAGATCAAAAGAAAGTGGTCTGATATTCACCCATTTTCTGATCATGCTATTCCTTCAATTTCTAAAACACCGAGAATTGAGAAGCATGAAATTCTTATTTCACAGAAGTTAGAGAGGTAGACAATGATTTCTTTAAAGAGCTTTGTTATAGGTTGGGATAACTTTTTCTACAAAACGACGGATGCAACAGCGCTTTGCGTGTTCAGAATCCTTTTTGGATTCTTTTTATTTTTGAACGGTATTAGTTTAGTTGAAGATTTTCATGAATGGTATGGTATTGGAGACAATGCTTTGATTCCATTACAAGATTCATTAAATTTTTACAGTAATTTTCGCATCAATATTTTTAAATGGCTTTCACCAACAGAAATGTCTGCATGGTTTGTGCTTGTGACTTACATCGTGACTTCTGTTTTTGTCATGATTGGTTTTAAAACGAGAATATCCACCATAATCTGCTTTCTTTTGATGGTGTCTCTTCAAAATAGGAACTATTCCATCTTAAATAGCGGCGATACGCTTATGCGTTGTATGCTGTTTCTGATGATGTTTGCTCCTACCCACGTTAAGTATTCAGTCGATGCTTATTTCAGAGAAACAGAAGGGACGCCCTATAGTCCTGAAATTTCGATTATGACTATTCGGTTAATGCAGCTTCAATTTTCTCTAGTCTACTTTGCTACAACATTGTTCAAATTAAAAGGTTATGACTGGGTTGATGGAACAGCGGTCTATTACACTTCAAGGCTCGTAAACTTTCAGCGATTTGTTTTACCCATCGTTTTTGATTTTCCTTTTTTAGTAAAATTTGCAACATGGTCGGCACTCTTTATTGAGTTTGCGATGGGTACATTAGTTTGGGTGAAGGAGTTACGCATTTGGGTACTTCTGGGAGGGCTTCTTTTGCATTTAGGAATTGAGATTTCGATGAGTATAGGTTTCTTTGAATGGGTTATGATCGCCGCTTATATACTCTTTATGGAACCTCGAGAGGTGTTTTGGTTCAGAGATCGATTCAGGAATCTTGTTCCCACCAAATTTCAATCAGCATAATAAAAAAGCCCTGGTGTTTTTCACCAGGGTTTTTTTATTCTTAAAAACCTTTCTTTCTGAACGCCTCATATAGTTTGTATTTATCTCTTCGTGGTGCTTCACATTTAATATCGCACGCCTTGAGTATTGATCTCAAAAGTCCGTCACTCACAGATGACAGAGAGGTCTTTAAGTAACTTCTGGCCTGATAAACGACCCGATCTCCTATTTCAGCACCAAGCGTTTCTCTTACATCCCAAAGTACTGATAAAGTAAAATCTGCAGTGGCATTTCTGTTTGATTCGTCCCAGTGGCTATAAGGTCTCTTTTGCTGAGTATCTTTAGGAGCTGAGTTACTGTAGCCAGGAACTTTGCCGTAAAGTTTTCTTGTCTGTGAGTGAACAGCTGCAAAGTAATCTGCCATACCTTCGTTGACTGGAGTTGAATGAGACATTTCGAGATGGTCACTCAACACAACGTGGGCGTATTCATGATAAGCGATCTCAGGAACCATGGCAGTTTCGAGATAGTAGTACTTTTCTATAAATAAATTATCCGCGAATTTTGAACCGTAAATAATGACTTTCATAAGTGCAAATGTCCCTGCATAACGAATCAGATCTTCGTGAAACGGCCGAGCGACATAGGCTGGATAAAAGAATTGTTCCATCAATCGTTGGCTGAATTGATTTTGAGTATAATCTATAAGCGGCCTTTCAAGCGCTATCAGTCCTTGAGTTAATGGATTTGGTCCCATTGGGCCCAGGTCTTTGGTGAGAATCGACTTCATAGGTCTGAACCAGATTTCTTTGCCCCATTTATCTTGTTTATCTGCTGGTACCCAAGAAGGTGTTTCACCTTCTGGAATTGTTAGAGCGTTATTAAATTGAGGCGTTCTGTTATCGTTGGCATAGTGCCCAAGATCATCGTACTGATTTTTGATTTCAAGACGTATAGTCATTTTGGGTTGAGCAGCAGCTACTTCAGACTGAACATGATTTACCCAGAAATCACGTGCTTGATTTAGGTGGTAATAAACAGTAGCAGCTTTCAATAGAAGTTCTTCATCTTTTACATCAAAACTAATAGCGTCTTTTGACTTACCAACAACAACTTTGAAGTATTTTCCGTCAAAAGAGTTCGTACTTTCAAGGTCTGGAAGTTCTACCTGGGTATAATACGTTCGTTGAGATTTTTCCTGGCGAAGTAAAACTTCGAAAGTTGGCGGAACATGAGCAAAAGCTGTTGTTCCTATTGCAAGCATCATGGAGAGACAAAGAATCTTTTTCATATATTTATTTTCCTTCGTTTAATTATAAAATGACGTTCCAGTTATCATCTTCATCAGGGTTTTGGTCACCCTTAACTAACTTAGACTGAGTGAGAACTAGCCCAATCGCTCCGATGATATTCCAAGGCGGTGGAAGGTAAAAAGCAGCTGTTCCTGCTAAAGAAAAAGCAAAATTAGCGTAGGTTTTCCACTTTGGAGTTTTTGGATTCCAAAAATCTTCAAATTTCAAAACATAATCTAATTCTTTTGATTTTATAAATCCTGCTTCATACGCAGCAGAAATAAGGTGCTCATATTGAAGCCCGCTATTTTTGAAAGCATCTGATCTCATGACTTCTGCCATATCTTTACGTAACATTTTAATAGCTGCGCGGTATTGCTCCATTGGTGAGAAGATGTAAACTTCTATTTCACCATTTGGATCATCGGTATATTGCCAGTTTAATGAGACTTGTCTCGAGTCCATACGTTTGGCAGTCTTCTCTATAATTTGTGCAAGCATCATAATTTGAGTCGAGTTGTACGTGCGGTAGAGATTTCCTCTGTTCGTCAGTTTCTCTTTCCTAGAAACATACTCTACTGTGAAGTCATTCTTCGCCTGTAGCTCGGGATTTTTTGTCAATTTATCTTTAGCGTTATTAATGACGTCAGCGTAACGCTTAAAATAGATATTCCACTCAAGTACTTGTCTTTCTCGCAAAACTTCCAATTTATTGTAAGTCGCCAGATCGATGACTTCATTATTATAGGCAAGATAATTTAATTTCTGAAGCTGACCGTCACGGTCTTTGCCACTTTTCCAGGTAAGCTCGTGGCTTAAGCTGAAGTAAGTATCAAGCGTGCATTTTTTAATATCATCCGGCCACGTTTTGAATGGTGCATATAATTTAACTAAATCTACGTTTGCATTCTGTCTTGTAAGAACATTAAAAGGTCTTCGCGGACGCAAACTTGCATCAGACACAAAATCTTGATTAATCTTGGTTGAATCCATCATCATTTTAAAGAGAATGTCATCGATTATATCGCTCGAGCGAAGGTAAATGATAAAATCCAAAATCTCAGAAGAATTCGAAATCACACCGTATTTAATAGCATCTGCCTGTAGTCTCGCAACGAGCCCAAGCTCACAGTTTGTATCAATTCTTTCCATTTCGTTAAACGTTTCTGAAAGAGCTTTGATTGAACTTGCTTTGAGTTCTGCTGCTTGAAGTCTGTGTTGCTTTTTCCATAAGGCCAACGACGACAAATCTTTCTTTGTTATCTCTCGTGAATAAGTTTCCTTGTTATTTGCCAAAAGCTTAACGTCGAATGCGTGTACATTTGTGATGACCATGATCGCGGTGGCGATTAGAAGAGCTAGTTTTTTCATTTTTTACCTCGCAAAAAATTTGACTCCTTATGCCTCACAAGATGCGATAAAGTAATGTAGCTGGATTTGTTTTCACGATGAATTTTAATAATTTAAGGTTGATTATCTTCTTCAGAAGACTTCGAAGGCGAAGTTTAAGATACTCTTTTATGAAACTTTAGATTCCCTTTAGGTTCGAAAGCGTGAGCGCTCCTCAGCTGAAGGTAATCTACAGGTATCTTTTTTTCCGAAGATTTTATATCGATTTTCTGCAACGAGATTGTAGGCACTGTCCCTCATCTTTTCTGGAAGAATTCTTCCGACCTTTGATAATTTCCAAACGCCACCGAGTTCATCTAAAACTTGCAGAACTGCATCTGATTTTGAATATTGTTTTCCATCACTTAAAAAAACGACTGATTTAAGTTCAGTTGTCATCTCGACGGGGAGATTCTTTTTAGCAAATTCACTTTGGAGAGAAGAAAAAAGAAATTGCTTCTTTTTATCCACAGCAAGGATAAAATCGACGAATCCGTTACAGAGCCCACATACGCCATCAAAAAAGATAATTTTTTCTTTATATTCTTTCATAACTTACTTAAACCACGTTGTTAGCATTAAAGTCACGGTAAGTGAGTCAATTACTAACCTTAATTTTTTAATGCTTATTCATTATTAAGCTTATACCTAACTCCAAACTTTCCGAAAAAGATAATATGAGAATTTGTAATGTTTGTAAAAATCAAGGCAAGCATCTGGCCGCAGAACACAAGGATGTCATTTATCATCCTCGCAGTGAGCCTTCGGTCATTCTTCTTTGCTACAATCACTCTGTTGAACTTTTTAAATCAGGTCAGGCAAATTTTGTTACTAAGTATAAGCCTGATGTCGTTGCTCAAAATTTCAGTTATAGAGAAACTACGGATCCTTTGAGTAACTATTTTGTTTTCAACTCATTTAGATGATCATCGATTCAACTTGGGAAGAGAAATTAAGCTTTCTTGTTGATCAGGATCACCAGACAAGAGATGTGCTCTTAAGTAAAGGTATCCTTTCTGATGCTTATCATCCAGAGATGGAAAAAGTTCATCTATCCAACGCCAGAAAATTGAAAGACTTGATCGAGAAAAAAGGATTTCCAGTACTAAGTAATGCCGGTGAGAATGGAGTTCGTTTATCCTGGCTTATTGTTCACCATGCGATCTCATTGCCAGATTTCATGCGGGAATGCCTTCTCCAGATGAGGCTTGCCGCTGCTCAAAGCGACTATCCTTTGGAGCTTCTTGCTTACACCGATGACAGGATTGCATACTTCGAAGGCCGCCCTCAACTATATGGGACTAGTATGGATTGGATCGACGGTGAATTATGCAGGACCCCTATTGAAGACATTGATAAGCTCGACATGCGCAGAAAATCTCTTGGTCTCCCTCCCATTTCACAGGTCCCGATCATCTCATCGATGGATAGACCTCCTAAGGATCCTTTGAAAAAAGAGAAGGAATTCAAGTCATGGCTAGTAAAAGTCGGCTGGAGGATTTAAACTAACCGGGTTAAAGGAGATCTCAATGGCCCGTATTACAGTTACACCAGCGGAACAATTAAAAGAGCTCAAGCGTGGAGCTTTCGAAATCATTCCAGAAGATGAATTCCTTAAAAAACTGACAAAGTCCTATGAGAAGCAAAAGCCACTTATCATTAAATTTGGCGCAGATCCATCGCGCCCAGATATTCACCTTGGTCATACTGTCGTTCTCCAGAAGTTAAGACTCCTCCAGGACTTCGGTCACGAGATCTATTTTCTTATCGGTGACTATACGGCACAGATTGGGGACCCAACTGGAAAAAATAAAACACGTCCTATTTTGACTGAAGAAGACGTCAAAGCGAATGCTCAAACTTACAAAGAACAAGTCGGCAAAATTCTCGATATGTCGAAGACTAACGTGGTCTTCAATAAGGATTGGCTTGGAAAATTCTCCGGTCTAGAGCTGATTAAACTCATGTCCAAAGCAACTATGGGTGCCATACTTCAACGAGATGATTTTTCAAAACGCTACACCAATAGTGAGCCCATTTATCTGCATGAAGCCGTTTATCCGATTCTTCAGGGATATGATTCAGTACATTTAAAAGCGGATCTAGAACTTGGTGGAACTGACCAAACTTTCAATCTGATGATGGGACGTCATCTTCAATACGCTTACGAACAAGAAGCTCAATGTGTTCTCACTATGCCTCTCATTGAGGGAACTGATGGCGTACATAAAATGTCAAAGTCGATGGATAACTATATTGCTCTGACGGATACTCCAACCAATATGTTTGGAAAGCTCATGTCGATCTCGGATGAGCTTATGAAAAAATACTATCTCCTTCTCTGCCGTAGACCTGCTTCAGAAATTGAAGCTGTCATATCCGGACTCACATCGGGCACTCTGCATCCGATGGAAGCAAAAAAAGCATTAGCAGCGGAAGTGACTGGTTATTACCACGGAGTTGAAGCCGGTAAAGAAGAGCGCGAGAAGTTTGAAGCGAGATTTACAAAAAAACAAATCCCTGATGATATTCAAACCATTAACAGAGCTGCCGGAACAGTAGCACTGCTTGATTTATTCCTCGAGCTTGGTCTTATTAAATCCAAAGGTGATGGGCGTCGCTTGATTCAGCAGAACGCTGTTAAAGTGAATTTCGAAAATCATTCCACAGATATCGTAAATCTTGAGAAAGGGCAGGAGCTCATCTTGAAGATTGGTAAACTCAGAATGGTTAAGCTCATAGGCGATTAATAGCTCGCCGTAGAAGTTAAGCCTTTCACTATTTCAACACTGGCACTTGTTCCTAATCTGGTGGCTCCGGCCTCAATCATTTTTTTCGCCGTTTCAGCATCTCGGATACCACCACTTGCTTTGACACCCATCTGGCCTACAAGTGAGCGCATGAGTTTAATATCTTCAACGGTTGCTCCTGATGTCGAAAAACCAGTAGATGTTTTCACAAAATCAACTTGCGCCTTAACCGCCAAATCACACGCTTTGATTTTTTCTTCCTGAGTGAGCAGACAAGTTTCAAAAATAACTTTGAGTAATCCGCCTTGCTGATGCACCACTTGTTTGAGCGAGGACATATCATCCAAAACATACTGCCATTCTAGAGACTTAATAGCAGATACGTTTATAACCATATCAACTTCTTTTGCACCTTCGGCGAGAGCTCGCATCGCTTCAAACCTTTTTGTTTCCATGGTCGAAGAACCTAAAGGAAAACCCACAACAGTACAAACTTTCACGTTTGATCCAGACAGCAGACCCACGGCTTTTTTGACGTAATAGGAATTCACACAAACAGAGAAGAATTCGAATTCCTTTGCTTCTGCACAAAGCTTTTCAATTTGTTTTACTGTTGTATCTGCTTTTAAAGCGGTGTGATCAATATATTGATTAATTTTCATTTATACCTTCGGGATTTGAGTTAATTTAACGATCGCTTTTTCAGCATGAGTATCAAGAAACTTTTTACACTCAGGTCTGCCATCAATCTGAATAATATTTCTAAAAAGCGCCCAATCTAAAAAACAGTAAATAGACATCGTGATGAAGTTCCATTCAGTGAGCCCATCTTTTTCGATGTAGGGTTTCAAATAATCAAGCACAGATTCAAGCCGCTCTTTTTGTCTGTTCACAAACATAAAAGGCTCATCAATTTGCATCCCGGATCTTTTCATGAGTAATAAAGTAACCCCGGAACTCATCGCCCCATCAATCGCTGTTAACGTATTCTCATCTTCCCACGTCATGTTGTGCATCTTATGAATGAGGTTCATGTAATTAAAAATCTGCCTTGAGTCCCAGATCTTCGTATCACCATCGAGGAGCACAGGGATTTGGTTGACGGGATTAACCTTATTTAAGGTAAGAGCATCTTCAGTTTCAAAGATATTCATTTCTTTAAATTCGTAAGGCACATTTTCCATCAGCATACGAATGCGGCGGACAAAAGGAGAGGTTTGAGACCCAAGTAATATGTAGTTCATGTAAGCTCCAGTAAGGGCATTCTAAAATTCACAAGGGCCATTGGCAAAAAGAATGATAGTCACTTTTTCATCACTGTTCATCACTGTATAAAATTTAGACATATTCCCATCCCTAACTAACCAAAAAGACTCTATCAGGTTTGGCACGCTTCTTGGATGTAGAGAGTCACAAACATTGAACTATTCCTTTTAGGGGGGAACTTATGAAAACATCACTTTTTAACAGCCTTTTAGTTGCTTCATTATTAGTCTTCGCCGTTGGTTGCGGTAAAGATAGCAAGAAGAGTAACGGTGTTGCTTACCCGTCTCTTTATAACCAGGGACTTTCGGCAAATAACCAGCAAGCTGTGGCCAACATTACTAGCTGGTTTAACGGTGCTCAAGAAGGACAAGCGCTTCTTGGTACAGTAACAATTAAAAAAATTCAGCTACCAACAAGCAGTGGTCAAAATTGCGTTGAAAAGAAATTTTTAGGAATTCCTTATCAGTACTGTACTTACAGCAGTACGACTTCTCAAGGAACTGAACTATCCTCGACTGTTGCAAGTTTGTTTCAAGATGGAAGGGCCATCAACTCTAAGGGAAACATTGAATTGAACAACGTTTTTAACGGCTCAAACGGTACTTTAATTAATGCCATTGAACAGGGTCTAGTTGCTCAATTAGATTTTTTAAGAGCCGATGGTTCAATCGTAAGTTACACGATCGACCGTAATTTTCACTCAGGACTTAATCCAGTGAAGACTTCAACGATTGTTCAAGGTGTTAGAACAGACGTCATTACATCTGCCTCACCACTACGCATCTAATTAAATATCCAAAGGGCAGCTCCGGCTGCCCTTTTTTAGTACTAAATCACTCAACTTATTCGCCGTCTTACATTTTTTTCGTTCCCCTCCTCACAAAAGTCCCAGAATTCGTTTATCCTATGAGCAGCACGATTCTCACAAGGATAAGGAATACATATGGGTTACTACAAAGCTGACATTCGCGACGTTGAATTTAACCTCACGGAACTTTTAAAGGTTCAGGATTGGAAGGATTACGGTTTGGAGGAGAATGACGTTAAAGGCATTCTTTCTGAATACAACAAATTCGTTGAGAACGAAGTTTTCCCAACACGTGAACCATCTGATCAGGTTGGCGTAAAACAGGTGAACGGAAAAGTGATTGTTCCTGAAGTTCTTTATAGTGTTCAAAAATCATTTTATAACAACGGATGGTTTGCTCTCGGACTTCCAGCAGACATTGGCGGAACACCTGTTCCGGAAAGTTTATATGTAGCGTGTATGTCACTTGCGACTGGTGCCAACTGTGCGTGGACGATGTATGCCGGTTTATCGCGTGCAGCTTTGAACGTCGTTAACTTGAAAGGTAACGACTTCATGAAAACCCACATCGTTCCAAAAATGATGGACGGCACATGGGGCGGAACAATGTGTTTGACTGAGCCTGGTGCTGGTTCAGATGTAGGTGCTCTTCGCTCGACAGCGCAGCCTCTTGGTAACGGAAAGTATGCGATCAAGGGAACAAAAATTTTCATTTCATCTGGAGAGTCAGATCTTTACGAAAATAATATTCACCTGGTTCTTGCTCGAACTCCGGCCGGCGAAACTGGTACGAAAGGAATCTCATTATTTGTTGTGCCACGTTTCAAAATTAATGACGATGGTTCAACAGGTGCCAGTAATAATGTTATTTGTTCTAAGATTGAACATAAAATGGGTATTCACGCATCGGCGACTTGTGAACTTCAATTCGGCCAGGACACTCAAACAGAGGGTTGGTTAATCGGAGATGAATTCGAAGGTATGGCAACGATGTTTATCATGATGAATGAAGCAAGACTTTATTGCGGTATTCAAGGCGAGTCACAAGCAAATCTCGCTTACATGATGGCGGATAAATATGTGAAAGAAAGAGTACAGTTTGGGAAAGAAATTTCTCACCACCCGGATGTTCGTCGCAATCTTTTGAGAATGCGAGCGATGTCTCGTGGTATGAGAGCGCTTTGTTTATATACGGCAAATCTTTTTAATAAAGCTCACACTGATCATAAATATGAGTCGATCATTGGTCTTCTGACTCCCATTTGTAAGGCGTATTGTTCTGAGCAGGGCTTCAACGTTTCTTCACAGGCGCTGCAAGCTCACGGTGGCTATGGATACTGCACTGAATACGGTGTCGAGCAATTTGTACGCGACACTCAAATCGCGATGATCTACGAAGGAACAAACGGTATTCAGGCGATCGACTTTGTGATGAGAAAAATCTTAAAAGATGGTGGTAAGGCGCTTTCAGCTCTTACTCAGGAAATGGTTGCCTCAGTTCAAGCTCTCGATGAAGCAAAATTCAAAAGAGAGAAGGATCTTTTTGGAAAAGTTCTGATGAGCGCACAAACCGTCATGCAGCAAATTTCAGGTTATGCCAAAAATAATCAGTACAATTTGATTCTCCAGAATTGTACTGATTTTCTCAACTTTGCGTCCCAGATGGTTATTGCTTGGCAACTTTTAGAGTCAGCTGTTCTGGCCGACAAGAAAATGGCAACTGCATCACCGGCCGATAAAAAGTACTATGAAACGAAAGTCACTGATTTCAGAGTGTATTGTTCACAATATCTGACTCACAATTTGTCTATGGCAAAGACCATTTCTGATTTTACTGAAGACATGACAACGCTAGAGATTTGAACGAGTCCGTGATAGGATAGGTGTAATTTAAGTTTAAAAGGTTACACCGTGTTAAAAGATAAAGTCTTTGAGTTATCCCAGAAGTTTTCTGGGACGACTCACGGCAGTTCTGACTATGACAAAGATTCGATCTATGTCAGAGGCCAGAACGATAGGGAGTACGTTCCCTATAGCTACCTTCAAAAGGAAGCGCCGGAAGTTGATTCAATCAACAAATTAAAATCTGAAGGTTTCGTTTACAGCTCGTATGATTTCCTGGAAATCAATGAGTTCGATCAATGGTACCTCACTCAATTCAATAAGCGCTTATCCAGTAAAGTGATGAAGAACATCGGTATTCTTCATTTACCTGATCAAAAAGCGATTTTTGATACCGTTGAGGTTGTCCACCAGACATTTCAAATTTTAAAAGATCATAAAGTTCTGATGAATGGAAAAAACTTACCCATCCAGCTGGGCGAGTGGTACTCAAAAATCATTTTCGGTCTTCACCAGATAAAGTCTTCTTCTCAGCGAGGATTTGATTTTAGAACTGAGAACGGAAGTACTGTAGAAGTGAAAGTTCACTGGCATGATTCGACCTCCCCCAAAGGGGTCAAGATAAAGAAATCTTTAGCTGAACTTTCAGATTATTGCATTATCATGTATGTAGCTAAGAACTTTACGATCAGAGATATTTTGTTTCTTGATTCTGAATTCATCCTCAGAAAGTTTGACACTAAAGGGCACACGATTTTTCTAAAAGATCAGGATGTCGCCGGTTATTTCTTCAGTAAGTCGGATAAGCATTTCGACAAAGTTGTGAATAAAACAGCTCTTTTAAAATTTGCGAGTCCGACCTTGGCAATGAAGTTAGAAGACAGACTGAAGTAGGAGATCCCTTGCGCACTGAAATTGCCTACGTCGACGACAATAAGCTCAACCTCGATTGTGTGAAAACGATCCTCGATCAGGACTTCGAAGTTCAGCTTTATCAGAAGCCTGAGACCTTTCTTTTAACATTTGGTGCCTCTTCATACGCAACGATTCTCGTTGATATCCACATGCCAACGATGGATGGGTATACCCTTTACGAAAAAATTATTGAGCACCCTCACTACAATGGTTGTCCCATCCTTTTTATTTCTTCAGATGATTCAGATAGTGCTCGTATAAAATCTTTTGTTTTGGGTGCCGTTGATTTTCTTAATCGCTCGATACATCCCGATGAGATGATCGCTCGGATAAAATCAAAAATTCAATTTTTTCAAAAGCACCGAAGTATTATTGAGTTCTCTAACCTTAGAGTAAACCTCACGATGCTTAAGGCCTATATAAATAACCAAGAACTTCCTCTTACTTTTATAGAATTTAAGATTCTGTGTCTGGTCTTAAGAAATTTCCCGGATGTTATAACTAAGAATGTACTTATTCAGCAGGTCTGGCGTACAGACCATGTTCTGGATGCAACTATTTACACACACGTCTCAAATCTCAATAGTAAATTAGGTGAATGGGATTTCGAAATAAACGGTTTGAAAGGTAAGGGTATCCAGCTAATGAGAAAAGTCATTGCATGAAATGGAACCTTCTTTATTTCGACGATCAAATTCAGAATATAGAGGCATTTAAAGAATTATTAGCTGAAAACTTCAATGTTGTCGGTTGCAGTGATGCCACTCGTTTTGCTTCCATGCTTGAAGAAAATAATCCTCATACAATTTTGTTAGACGTTCATATGCCTATTCTTGACGGTCATGCCCTTTATAAAAGTATTACAGAAAATTCTTTCTACAATGGTTGCCCGATTATTTTTATCTCTGGTGATCAAAGTGATGAAAACAAGCTTCGCTCTTACAGCAAAGGCGGAATAGATTTCCTCGCACGTGATTTAAAAGTTGAAGAAATAGTCGTCCGTATCGTTAATAAAGTGAAGATGTTTCTGCAGATGTCGAACTCGCTAGAACTCGGCAATCTTACTATTGATGTGAAAAGTATGAGTTCTAGTATTGCTGGTAAGAACATCGATCTCACCTTACTCGAATTGAGAATGCTGAGTAATATTGTGCGCAGTTTTCCTCAAACACTGACTCGCACCGAGCTTATTCAAAAAGTATGGGGGACTGATTCGGTGAAAGTGGGAACGATCAACACTCATTTGACCAATCTAAAGCCAAAGATCGAAGGCTGGAATCATCACATCAAAGTGCGAGATGAAAATATCATTGTACAGAAAAAAAATTAGTACAAAGAATACTCTGCCAAACGACATTCAATATCACCATTCATTAAAATATGACGTTTTGAAGTCTTAAGCCCCACGACTTTTAGCATTCCAATATTACCTGTGAAAAGCGCAGCTCTGTGACCTTTAAAGCCATGCTTCCAGTGATCGCCTAAACCTTTGTAGAGAGCTTTGAGCTTTTCTTCTTCGTTGTGCTCGAGACGCTCTCCATACGGTGGGTTACAAATGAATAAACTTTTCTCCGTTGGAGGGGTTGTTTCAAGTGCATCTTTTTTTGTCAGAATAATAATGTCATCAAGTTTTGCTTTTCTTAAATTATCTTTAGCGGCCATGAGATTTGTTTCTGAAAGTTCGTTACCGACGATGAAGCCTTTTTTAGTTCTGAGAAAGGCGAGTCCTTTTTCAGTTGCTTCCGTAATTTCTTGAAGGAGTTTTTTATAATGCTCCTGAAGTTCTTTATCTTGTGTGAGCCATGGATAGCTCTGAAAAGTCCACATTTTGAACCCTGGATTTTTTAAAACATGCTCAACTCGTAAATAACTTGGAGGAATGTTTGCGGCCATTAAAGCTGCTTCAATTGGAAAAGTCCCAGAGCCGCACATGGCATCGAGCAATCCCTCTTCTTCCGGATTCCACTTCACCGTTTTTAAAATAGCAGCAGCAAGATTTTCTTTCAGAGGAGCATCGACAACTGATTTGCGGTAACCGCGCTGATTGAGGGGATCGCCGCAAAGGTCATACATAATCGTAGCGAGATAAGGTTTATCAATCCCGCGGTCAATACGAGCGAGAAATGAAGCATCTGGAAAATCTTTATCGATACTTGGTCTCACGCCCCCTTCATGATGGCGGAAATAATCAACCACTGCGTCTTTTAATTTTAGTGTCGCGAATTGTGAGTTACGAAATTCTTCTCTTTCGCCAGGAAGATCGCCGAAGAGAGTTGTGATGCGAAAAGTGTGATCCAGGTCCATCAAACTTTTCCATTTGATGTCAGTTGCTTGAAGATAATAATCTTCTTCGTTTAAAACTTCGAAAGCGTAGAGATACTTGAAGATTCGGCTCGCTAAACGAGAGTAGAGGATCGTTTTAAGAGCAATCTCGTGAAAGGCTTCAAATTGCACGCCTCCTCTCACGGCCTTAGCCGATTGGGCACCCAAATCAAGGATTTCCTGTGTCAAAAGCTCTTCTACACCCATTGGACAAGAGGCAAAGTACTCAAATTTGTATTTTTTCATAGTATTGACCTTAGATAATCCCTTGATAGGCACTCGTAGCGCTTGAGACCTTGGCGAAAGAGTGTTAATTTTGAGAGCAAATTATTGTAATTTCTGCTTATTTACCAGACCTATAGGGTTTTAGAAAAGGATTTATAAATGAAGGCAACTTTTTCACAAGGAACATACGGGAACTCAACTCGTGTGAAGTACAAAGTTAAAGACATCTCTCTTGCCGACTACGGTCGCAAGGAAATCAATCTAGCTGAAGCTGAAATGCCAGGTCTTATGGCACTCAGAGAAGAGTTCGGAGCTTCGAAGCCACTTAAGGGTGCTCGTATTGCTGGATGTCTTCACATGACGATCCAAACAGCTGTTCTTATTGAAACACTTGTTGATCTTGGTGCTGATGTGACTTGGTCATCTTGTAACATCTTCTCAACTCAGGATCACGCTGCTGCTGCCATTGCTGCTGCTGGTATCCCCGTTTATGCCTGGAAAGGGATGAACGAAGAAGATTTCATGTGGTGTATCGATCAAACTGTGTTCTTTGGCGACAAGCAGGAACCTCTCAACATGATCCTCGATGATGGTGGTGATTTAACTCAACTCGTTCTTGAAAAATACCCTCAGCTTTACAAAGGCATCAAAGGAATTTCTGAAGAAACGACTACTGGTGTCCACCGTTTATACGAACTTGAGAAAGTTGGAAAACTTCCAGTTCCATGTATCAACGTAAACGATTCAGTAACTAAATCAAAGTTTGATAACAAGTACGGCTGTCGCGAATCATGCGTAGACGCTATTCGCAGAGCTACAGACGTGATGATGGCAGGTAAAGTAGCCGTTGTTGCTGGTTTCGGTGATGTTGGTAAAGGTTCTGCTGATTCACTCAAAGGTGCAGGCGCTCGAGTTATCGTAACAGAAATTGATCCTATCTGTGCTCTTCAGGCAGCCATGGAAGGTTACGAAGTTAAGAAGATGGATGATGCTATCGGCGAAGCTGACATCATCGTTACAGCTTCTGGTTGTAAAGACATCATCGTAGGTCGTCACTTTGAAAAAATGAAAGATAAAGCGATCCTTTGTAACATCGGTCACTTTGATATTGAGATTGATATGTCTTGGTTGAATACTAACTACGGTCACACAAAAGATACGATCAAGCCGCAAGTTGATCTCTATACAATGAAAGACAACAAGCAAGTTATCGTTCTCGCTGAAGGCCGTCTCGTAAACCTTGGATGTGCTACAGGTCACCCAAGCTTCGTGATGTCAGCATCATTTACAAACCAGGTTATTGCTCAATTAGAACTTTGGGAAAACTCATCTAAGTATGAAAACAAAGTTTATATGTTACCAAAAACGTTGGATGAAAAAGTTGCTCGTTTACACTTGAAGAAAATCGGCGTTGAACTAGATGTTCTTACTCCAGTTCAGTCTGAGTACTTAAGTGTTTCAGCTTCTGGTCCATATAAGCCTGAGTACTACCGCTACTAGTCCTCCGTCTTAATTTACGCTTAATAAAATGAGGGGGCTTTCAAAAGCCCCCTTTTTTTTGATAAGCTTTGCCTATGAAAATTTACATCGCTTCAGATCACGCTGCTTTTAACGAAAAAAATGCTCTCCTCGATTACCTAAAAAAAAATAAGCACGAAATTATTGATCTTGGCACTCATAACGCTGAATCTACCCATTATCCTGAATGGGCCAGAAAGCTCGTCGATAAAGTGCTCAGTGAGCGCACGATGGGTATCTTGCTATGTGGTTCGGGTATAGGCGTGAGTATGGTCGCAAACCGTTTTAAAGGCATAAGAGCGGCATTATGCCGCGACGAGGATGATGCTAAAATGAGCAGGCTTCACAATGATGCAAATGTTTTGTGTCTCTCGGGAAGAAAGACCTCACAGGATATGATCAATAAAATTTCAAATGTATTTCTTGCGACACCTTTTGAAGGTGGCAGGCATCAGACTCGTGTAGATCTCTTCAATAATCTTGGCGAATAATTATTCTTTTGCCTGCTGAAGTTTCTGCCAGCCTGAGCGACGGTAACGATTTGAGATAATATCAAAGATTGGAGTCTCAGGTGTATTCGAAACATCTGCCTTACTGACTGCTGCTTCTGCAAAACTCACAATTTCAGTTCCTGGAGCTATTGCTTCCTGACCAGGCATCACTGGCATCTCAAAGCCCACTTCTTCTGCAGATGCTGACGTGATTCCACTTCCTTGTTTGTATTCAACATCAATGGCGTCAGCTAGTTTTTCTTTTACTGAAGCAGGAAGTTTACTGATTGCTGTTGAAACACCAGAATCGTTAATCCCGCCCTTGTAACTTGAGTTTGTTGCTGCTGCAATATTGGCAAGACCTTCAGGCATGTAGGCTTTCATTGCATTTGCTATTCTTTTCTGTTCTGGTGTTAAATTTGGTCTTGGAAGTTTTTCTGTTGGCTTAATGATCATTCTGCCAACAAAGGCTGTTGAGCTAAGGCGTGCCTGATCTAATTGTCCCTGATCAAATTCTCCGCTTCCAAGCATATCAAATGTTTTATTCACATCGCTCATCACGTTGTTACCAATACCAAATTTGGGATTATAGGCCTTTAGTCCACTTCGCAAACAAGAGTTAGTTTGTTTGCATTTACACTCTTTATCGTATGACATCTTTCCAGCGTTCACTGCTGCACAACCAAGGGCAATTTTCGGTGTATCAAAATTACCATTGTTCAAAACACAAACGTCCTGAAACTCTGTCGGGTAAAGTGTTTTAGACGTTACCTCTTTGCAAAAGCATGGAGATCTTGTCCAAGGATTACAATTTTTTCCGGCGTCAGTCATTGAAGTTAGAACTGCTTTAACTTTCTCTACAGCCTCTTTATGCTTTTGTATTTTCATCACATAAAGTGTGGTGAGCAAACCTGCGCCACCCATCTTGATCAAAAATTTTGCATCGGCTGCAGCTTGGCCGGTTAAAAGCATGAATCCGTAACAGGCAGTGACTCCGCCATAAACGTAGGATTGAAATTTTGCTGTTTTTTTTCTTGTTTCATGTGTCCGAATTAAACTTTCAAGGGCCTGAACTTGCGCGTCTCCACTAGACTGCTGATTATCTTGTGCCTGCAGCGACTGCTGAATCATGCCACCCAAAGCTTCGTTCGCCATGGCGGCCATCATGCAATAGTCAGGAGTTGTCTCTTTTTCAGCTTTTGCTCCTGCAGCTGGAGGATTGGTGCCGCCACTCCCCGCTGGTTGAGTTGGAGGATTCGTTGGACTTGCGGGCGAACTATTGCCTGTTGTTGTTGTTGTTTCTGGTTTTTTATCTGGTTTGGTAAGAGTCAAACCACTACCACCCATAAACATGCCGATCATTCCGTAGGCCTTACCAATCATCATTTCTAATGGGAAGCCCTCTTCATCTTTACAGTCATTGATGCTTTTACAACCTTCCTCCATTGTCCGATCACGAATACCCTGATGAGTAAAATTTTTCGCATCATTCATTTGTTTATCTGTCAGATTTGTTGGATTCGAAAAAGATCCTTCGATTGAATCGTTGGGTTGAGTTTGCTGATCGACTGATTGCCCGTAGACAAAGAGTGGCAGCGACAGAAGAAGAATCAGAAAGCTTAATTGTGTTTTCATAATAAACCCTTGGAATACTTCAATTTTATCACGCTACGGGCACATGATAAGGAAGGGAAAAACTTCCCTCCTATTGAGCCTAGTGAATTCAGTGACTTAGGTTGCCGCATGGGGAGAGTCTCTTCATAAAAGGTGCAACAAATATTTATCGTTTGACGGCTATTTGGGGGATAAGTACCTTATAGGCATGTCAGATAAAAAACAGGCTGTATCTCATACACATGATAATGACTTAACTCATTCCATGGTTCACTACCTCCTTGCTATCCATAAGCTTAAAGAGGCAAAGGGATATGCTCGCGTAACAGACATCGCTCATGAAATGGGTCTGACTAAAGGCTCTGTCTCAACAGCATTAACAAATTTAAAAAAACGCGAATTGGTTTTAGAAGATGAAAGTAAATTTCTTTCTCTTTCTCCAACCGGACACGAAGCTGTTCACGGTATTCTTTCATCTCGAACTCTTCTTTTTTATTTTTTAAAAGATATCATCGGCGTTGACGAGGAAGTCGCTCATAAAGATTCATGTTTAATGGAACACTTGATGAGCTCTGAAACTCGCGAGAAATTCTTCAATTTCATGAAGAGTTTGACTAACGATGAACTAAAAAATAATCAATATACGACGTCTTTTGATTTTTCTCAGTTTGAGCATCAGCATGACTTTGAAGAAATCCAAAAGGGTGACACTTACTTAAAGTCTGAATGAAAATCCTTGAGCTATTGAGAAGTGATGATCCCCGTTATAAGGGTCGTCTCTGGTTTTTTCTTAGCGCTTATTTTTTCGTCCTCTTCAATTACCCATTAGTAAGAGCTGCATCAATAACTATGTTTTTTGAAGCGTTCGGTGCCAAGTCATCTCCTGTTGCGTGGCTTTGGACTGTGCTTTTCCTGACCATCTCCATACTCATTCTCAATAAATTTCAATCTCGGCATTCTGTTCAAAAAGTCTTTTTGTGGGCTTCAGTTTTATCGACGCTATTCTTTTCTTTGAGTGTGCTGGGATTTGCTTTTAAATTAAGATATCTCTCCGCCATTTCTTTTATCTGGAAAGAAATTTACATCGTCCTGCAAGTTCACTTGTTGTTGGCGTATGCTAATAATTATTTTCGCAAAGAAGAATTTAAACTTATCGTGGGTCCGGTTGGAGCTGTCGGAAGTATCGGCGGAATTTTTGGCGGGCTACTGACATCTTACATAAGTAAGGGGTGGGGCACGGAAGTTGTTGCTTGGTTCTCATTGGCATTTGTTTTGGCACCGGCCATTCTTTTCATGTACACGCCCAACTTGCGTACTAATGAAGAGCAGAAAAAAAACGTTTCACCTCTTGCAAGTCTTAAGGGTAATGAGATTAAAAGTTATGTTTTTCATATCGCATTAATTGTCGTGCTTTCACAATTCATCATCAACATTGCAGACTTTAAATTCAATATGGCCTTCGAAGAGGCGATCACTCTTTCAAGTGAGCGAACGGCGTACCTTGGATCTATCTATACCTGGACAAATTTTTTAACTTTTATTTTGCAATTTGTTTTCCTTCCTTTTTTACTACCAAGGATTTCTGAAAAGTCGCTTCATCTTTTCATCCCAATTTCTTATTTAGTTTGTACTTTGGGACTGCTTTTTTCTGGACTAGGACTTCTTTTACCTATTGCAGCTTTTTATACGTATCTCAAAGCCTCGGATTACTCACTTTTCAGTGGGGGAAAAGAGCTCTTGTACCAACCTCTAGAACCCGAGCAAAAGTACGGCGCCAAATATCTCACCGATATGCTCGTGTATAGGGTGTCTAAAGCGTTGATTGCTGCGGTCTTGATTTATCTTCAAACCTCTTTCATTCTTAACATGATGATGATCGCATTCCTTTTGGTCTGGCTGATCCTCGTCCTAAAAATTTTCGGAATTCACCGCAGATTATTCAACTGAGGAATTTATGCATAATCCACTTTTAGAAAAACCCACGGCAAGTCATGGGGCATACCCTTTTGATAAAATACTTCCTGAACATTTTTTACCAGCTTTTAAAGCTGCGATAGAAACTGCAAAAATGAAGCTCGAATCATTTAAAAAAGATCCGCGTACTGATTTTCAACATGTCATCTGCGAGAAAAATGATCTCACTGAACAGGTTGATTATATCTCTGGCATTTTTTTCAATCTTCACCATGCAGAATGCTCTGATGAACTTGAAAAGATCTCTCCGGAGATGACGGAATTATTGACAAGATTTGGTAACGACGTATCACTTGATCCTCAAATCTTTGCTAAAGTAAAAGTTTGTTTTGAAACTCGCCTTGATCAAAAATTATCGAATGAAGAATTGACTATTATTGACAAAACTTACAAATCTTTTGTGCGAAGTGGTGCTCTACTTGCTGATAGTGAAAAAGCGACGATGAGAGAGCTGGATGAAAAACTGGCAAAACTAACTCTCATGTTTTCACAAAACGTCCTTAAAGCAACAAATGATTACTTAATGGAGCTCACTGACAGAGCTGACCTTGAAGGACTTCCAGAAGGTGTGATTGAAGCTGCAGCTGAATTAGCAGAGAAGAAAGGAAAAGCAGGAAGCTGGTGCTTTAGCCTGGATGTTCCGTCGATGTTGCCTTTCATGACTTATTCAAAAAAACGCGACCTCCGTAAAAAACTGCTAATAGCAAGCTCGTCAAAAACTTTTAATACTCAATACGATAATCAGCAGCCTTTAAAAGATATTTTAAGTCTTCGCCTTGAGCGCGCCAAACTTCTTGGCTTTAATACTCATGCAGACTACGTACTTGAAGAACGTATGGCGATGTCGCCTAAAAAGGTCATGGATTTTCTTGACGAGTTATTAGTAAAAGCAAGGCCTCATGCCGAGAAAGATATCCAGCGTTTAAAAAATCTTGCAAAAGAACTTGATGGAATAACTGACCTTCAGTCTTTCGATACGGCGTACTATTCTGAGATTCTCAAAAAACGAGAATTAGCGATGGATGATGAAATGCTTCGTCCTTTCTTTAAACTAGAAAATGTTGTTGATGGGATTTTTAAAGTCGCTAACCTTCTTTATAATTTGAATTTTAAAGAGGTCTTCAACGTTCCGAAGTATCACGAAGATGTTCGTACTTTTGAAGTTTACGATGACGAGTCAAAATCCTTCGTAGGTCTTTTCTATACTGACTTTTTCCCGAGAGCGACCAAACGAGGTGGTGCCTGGATGTCTGGAATAAAAGAGCAGGGTATGTACCAAGGAAAAGTTGAACGTCCTCATATCATGATCGTTTGTAATTTTACTAAGCCAACAAAAACAAAACCATCGCTTTTGACATTGGATGAAGTACTCACTCTTTACCATGAATTTGGTCATGCTCTTCATGGGCTCCTTTCAAAAGTTAAGTACCGCGATCTTTCTGGCACTAACGTCTTTTGGGACTTCGTTGAACTTCCATCACAGATCATGGAAAACTGGGTTCTTGAAAAAGAATGTCTTGATCTTTTTGCTGTTCACTACGAGACAGGTGAAAAAATACCAACAGATCTTGTGACTAAAATTAAAGCGAGTGGTAAATTCCTTGAGGGTCTCGGAACGATGAGGCAACTATCCTTTGCTTTTCTTGATATGACCTACCATACAGTAAGTCCTGATACGATTCATGACATAGGTGACTTTGAGGCGACAACAATCTCTAAGACAAGTCTTCTCCCTAAAATTCCTGGTACGAGTATTTCAACGTCTTTTTCTCACATCTTTGCTGGTGGGTATTCTGCAGGATACTACTCTTATAAATGGGCAGAGGTGCTGGATGCTGACGCTTTTGAGTTTTTTCAAACGTCAGGTATTTTTAATCGTGAGATCGCAAAAAAATTCAGAGAGTTTATTCTTGAAAAAGGTGGCACAGAGCACCCAATGGAACTCTATAAGAAGTTCAGAGGACAAGAGCCAGATGTTGGAGCACTTCTTCGCCGTGCCGGTTTACATTAAAAAAATTCGGGTGCTTAGCACTCGAAATTTCTAGCTTAAGGTTTATTAAGTTTACTCACAGCTCAATAGGGGTTAATTTCTGGAATTGATTAGAAAGAGGACCCCTTAATGGTTGATAAGTTCGAACTCTATCACGCTGCTCAAAGTTGGTTTGCGAAGAATTCAGAAATTTATCGTTCAAGCCGTTATCGTGCGTTTGAGATTCTTTGTCAGAAAACTGCAGAAGTCATGCAAATCGAGCGCGTTGGTATCTGGTTTTTTACAGCTGATAAAGAGGCGATGTACGAAGAGTTGACTTACGTAGTAGGGGGAACACATACCCAGGGTACGATTCTCAAAAAGACAGATTTTCCGATTTATTTTAAACATGTGAGTGAAGAGCGAGTTGTTTCAAGCGAAAATACCTTTACCGATCCCACCACCTCGGAATTTGTCGATATTTACATGAAGCCTCTTGATGTTCACGCCTTGCTTGATGCTCCGATATTTTCTGATGGTGAAATGATTGGAATTGTTTGCATTGAAAAAATAGGCAAAACCAGAAATTGGGATAATCAGGACAAGAATTTTTCTGCGAGCTTTTCTGATTTTGTAGGGCGTCTGATTGAGACCGAAAAACGTCACACCTATGAAAAAGAACTTCGCCACAGAATCAATTATTTAGAACACGATTTAAAAAGAAAGCTTGATGATCTTAATGAGGCAAAGCTTAGTCTAGATCTTGCTCTCGAAGGTGGTCAGGTAGGTAAGTGGGACTGGGACCTTACTACAAATAAACTTGTCCTCAACAAAACCTGGTACACCAAACTCGGTTATAGCAATAACGAATTGCCTCAAACGCTAGAGACTTTCAAAAGTGTCCTTCATCCTGATGATGTTCAACGTGTCTTTGAAGAATTGGATCGCCATCTGAAAGATCAGACAATCTTTTACGAATGCCGTTTTCGTATGGTGACCAAAACTGGAGAGATTCAGTGGTGTCTTGACCGTGGTTGTATCATTCATAGAAATTCTGATGGAAGCCCACAGCGTGTTATTGGAGTGAACGTAAACGTGACTCCAATGGTGAAGTGGGAGCAAAGTTTAATCATTTCTGAGCAACAGTTGAAAGCAATGATCCAATCCCTTCCAACTCCAGTTGCTATGTTTGATAAAGATTTAAAGTATCTTGCATTCTCTTCTCGTTGGCACGAGGAGTGGCAAAATTTTGGTAAAGCAAAAGAAGGGCAGAATGTTCGTTCTGAATTTCATAAGGACTGGATCAAGAATATGGAGCGGGCCTTGAAAGGTGAAATCCTAAGCCGTGATGAAGATCTCGTTGATTTTGGAGAAGGTTCTGAGGTTTGGTTACGCTGGGCGATTCAGCCATGGAAAAATGCCGACCAGCAAATTGGTGGTGTTATTATCATGGCGGAAAACATTACAAGCCGAAAAGAAGCTGAGATGAAATTAACTCAAGCTTCTAAACTTTCAGCACTTGGTGAAATGGCAGGAGGAATTGCTCATGAAATTAATAATCCTCTCAGTATTATTAAAGGCTATATTGATTTACTGAGAAGACACTCTTCTCGTCATTCACTAAGCCCTGAGCTTCTTCTTCAGTACATAGATAAAATGGATCAAACCGTTGCAAGGATCTCTAGGATCGTGAATGGTATGAGAAGATTCTCACGGGAATCATCTATGGATGAAAAAGTTAAATACGATTTAAATAAAATTGTTGAAGAGACTTTAGATATCTGCCATGAAAGAATCAACAACAACGGTACCGCTTTGGATGTTCACTACATAAAAGGTGATTCTTCTATCCTCTGCCGGCCAGTTGAGATTTCTCAAGTTATTTTGAATCTTATCAATAACTCATATCAGGCGACCTCATTTTATCCTCACCCATGGATTAAGATTCTGATGGAAGATATAGGTCCAAGTTTTCGCATGCAACTTATCGACTGTGGAGAAAAGATCTCTCCGGCCATAAAACAGAAACTTTTCCAACCCTTCTTTACAACTAAAGATATTGGAGTCGGAACTGGATTAGGTTTAAGTATCTCGAGGGGAATTATCGAAGAGCATAAAGGTAAACTGTACTATCAGGATGAAGCTCCAAATACGACTTTTGTTATCGAGATCCCGAAGTTTGACACGGTAAATACTCAAATTTCTCGTTAAAATCCCAAAGAGCTAAATCAGATTTTCCTTCTATCTTCTCTTCAACTTTATTGTCGAGAAATTGAAAGAAATCCACTCCTGTGAGTTCTTCAACTTCATTAATCGTAACTGCATACTCCCGTAAATCAGCATATGGAATATCTGTGCCCATGAGGAATGCAAAACCTTCGTATGAAGTTGTCGTTTT
The DNA here is from genome assembly GCA_040399915.1 of Bacteriovoracaceae bacterium. Classification (GTDB taxonomy): domain Bacteria; phylum Bdellovibrionota; class Bacteriovoracia; order Bacteriovoracales; family Bacteriovoracaceae; genus Peredibacter. The sequence goes on along the minus strand of JBBARE010000004.1, from coordinate 54,975 downwards.
TCTAAGTATGACTTTGAAATAAGTTTCAGGAACAGAAACTTCATTTTTACTGCCAATGACTGGTAAATTACTTTTTAGGATCGGACCCGTTACAATCCAGATCTTATTGTATCGAAGTCCCCACGAACGAATGAGATTTTCAAGCTGCCCCCAATGAACCTGATTAAATTTTGGTGGCTGAGGGGTCATATTGCTAAAGTAAAATGTGTCCCTCATAGCTTCTGCATTAAACTTCATATCACCGGCGGGAACCAGATGGCCGCGATCAAAACCAGACCCTTTGTAGTCTTCTGCAACCGCCGAACCAGTTGAAACCATCGGATCCGCTCTAAAACTATTTGTTCTCTTAACGCAATTTTGTAATTTTTTATGATCAAGCTCATACGAAACCCAGTTAGCGACTTCATGCTCTTCATTGTAGCTAAGAATGTAGTTAGCGCGTTTGATGATTTCTTCCGAAGCAAAAGCATGCAGGGAAATGAGGAGAGCAAAAATTGAAAAACAAAAGTTGGGCTTCATCCCCTATAGGATAAGGGATAAGGCCCGAAACTTATAAGATCAAATTACTCAAATGTCAGGTAACCCGTCGGGGCAAATGCACTTGCCTTTAACGTCTTAACTTTCTGGATATACTCCTTCAAAAGATCAGCATCGACGTAGCCGTATTTACGAAAAGGCAGAACAGGGTATTTATCTCCACCGCTTGCGATGAATTCTGGTAACGCTACAGTATATTTTTGAGTTGCGTTAACTTCTTTGCCGGAGACCTTGAGAGAAACTATTTTTCCACTAGCTTTGTTGACCTTGAATTGAACTCCGCTCATTTGCGGAAAGCTTCCAGATCCTGGAGTCATATTAACTGCAATGAATTCAAGATATGTTTTTAATTCATCACCACTTAATTCAGCAGTTACAACTTCCCCTGCGAAAGGAAGAACCATCAAAACAGTTTCAATCGTTACATCTCCTGGATAAATAGAGTCACGAATTCCTCCAGAATTTGAAATAGAGAGGTCAGCTTTAAATTTTTCCTGATACGCTTTTGATACGAGATTTCCTAAATTTGTTTCTTGAGATCTGACGATTTCTCTTTTTCCAATAAATTCTTTGTCAGCAGTTCCAACTTTAATTAAAAGTGATTTATCACCTTTATCTTTGAATGGTTTTAAAAGAGCTTCAATCTTTTCATCATTTTTGATTTTAGTTGTTGATTCTTTTAAGTTAACTGGAATGAGCTTGTAACTTTTTAGAGTGACTTTTCCCTCTGAAACTTCGAGGTCGACTTTTCCTAGGTATTTACCCCATTCATAAGCTTGAACAATAATTGTTCCGTTTTGAACATCTGGTTCAAAAAGAGGTTTTTGAGTGTGACCACCGACAATCACATCAATGCCATTTACTTGTCTTGCGAGGGTAACGTCTCCTGGAGCATCAGCACCATGTTTTTCATCCGGATAGTGACCCATATGAGTAAGAGCAATAAGAACATCCGCTGTAGGTCTAAGAGTTGGAACTAATGTTTTTGCCTCTTCGACTGCAGGAACAAAAGTAAGCCTCTTAGAGTTTTCAGGGCGAGATTTTTTCGGCGTATCTTCTGTCGTTAAACCAAAAATAGTGACGTTTAGCTCGCCAACTTTTTTTGAAATGTGAGAAGGGAAGACTCTTTGTTTATTTGCGCCGTAAATGTTGGCAGAAATGAATGGAAATTTCGCCCATTCTTTTTGCTGCTTTAAAATTGTTTTAAGTGGCTTGTCGAATTCGTGATTTCCCACTGCCATCACATCATAACCAATCGCCGCCATTCCCTTGAAGTCAGGTTCAGCATCTAATAAATCAGATTGAGGAACGCCAGTGTTTACATCACCTGCATCTAAAAGAAGAACTTCTCCGCCTTCTTTTTTGACGGCCTCTTTTAATTCCTGAACTAGTGTTGCTCTTGCTGCAAGTCCGTATTCTCCGTCTTTATTAGACCAGAACCTACCATGATGATCATTGGTGTGAAGAATCGTCAGTTTATGAACTTTACTCTTCTTCTGAGTTTGAGCGCACGAAACGACAAGCATGACCAAAAATGCATACAACACTGATTTCATAATTCCTCCAAGGGTAAGACGTTTTTATCGGATACAGGTTCCCTTGGCCAGAAACTTGGTCTTACAACTGTGTTAAGATCTGGTGGCCAAAGTGGCATCAGTTTGATACACCAAACTAACATGACAATTAATCAAGCTCCGATGAATATTAAGCTCATTGTGCGCTCATTCCACATTCAAGAAGTCAGAGAATTTTCGGATATAGAATCACGTCTTATGCATCTGGGATTCCTGGATGGCGAGTCGATTAAAGTGGTGAAAAAAGCCGCTCTTTTTAAAGAACCACTTCTTGTGGAAGTACGCGGTAGATCTGTTGCCCTTTCCTTTAGCGAAGCCGAGCTCGTGAAAGTCGAGGTAGCTGTATGATCTCTAGAATCGCTTTAGTAGGAATGCCTAACGTTGGAAAAACGGCGCTTTTCAATAAACTTACAGGAAGCTTTCAAAGAGTAGCGAATTTTCCAGGCGTCACGGTTGAGAAAAAAACCGGTTGGGTCTCTGAAAACGGTGAGCGAATTCTTGAAGTCGTGGATTTGCCCGGCATTTACTCCCTCGATGCAACGACTCTTGATGAAAAAGTCACTAAAGATTTTTTATTAAAAAAAGAAAAAGAATCTTCTGCTGATCTTTTTGTTTTAGTTCTTGATGCTACTAATCTCGATAAATCCTTGTATCTAGCTTACCAATTAAAAGAAATGGGTTACCCGCTGGTGATTGCTTTGAACTTAATGGATGAAGCTAAGAAAAGAGACTTTACACTTGATCTTGAAAAGTTTGCAGAAAGATTAAATGCTGTTATCGTTCCTACCAGTGCTTCTACCGGAGCTGGTGTTTCTGACCTCATAAGTGTGGTAAAAAATGAACTCGCCAAAAAGCGGGATGTTTCACTATCAGTTCCTGAGAATTCACAAAAAATATTCCGCTCTCCTGCTTACGTAAATAATATCTTTAAACAAATTGATTGTTTGCTGGAAGAGGTGACTCTTACAAAACTAAAGCCTGATACTTTTTCTGAAAGAGTGGATAATCTCGTTCTTCATCCTTTTTGGGGAATTATTTTGTTGTTTGTTCTCCTCATTTTTATTTTTCAGACACTTTTTACTTGGGCATCTCCTCTGCAAGATATGATTGAAGCTTTTTTTGCTTTTATGGGAAGCCTTGCTTCAACGTCTATTGCAAATGATTTACTCCGAAGTTTGGTCGTTGATGGCATCATCGCCGGTGTAGGAGGCGTTTTGGTGTTTCTTCCCCAGATTGTCCTGCTTTTTTTATTCATTCAATTTTTAGAAGACTTAGGTTATCTCGGGCGAGCCGCTTTTTTAATGGATTCGCTCATGAGGAAAATTGGTTTGCCAGGCAAATCTGTGATTCCTCTTTTGTCGTCTCATGCGTGCGCTATTCCAGGCATTCTTTCGACCAGAGTCATTGATAATTATCGCGAGCGACTTATCACGATGCTCGTCATACCCTTAACCACTTGTTCCGCACGACTTCCAGTGTATGCCATTTTGATAGGTGCCTTGATTCCAAATACTGCTGTCGGGGGAATGAGTTGGCTCAGACTTCCAGGGCTTGTTTTATTTGGCCTCTATATGTTGGGTTTCTCATCTGCCTTACTCGTTTCCCTGATCTTCAAAAAAACCTTACCTCATTCTTCTCCATCAATGCTTTTAATGGAGCTTCCTCCGTATCGAATCCCAAAAGCCAAAAATCTTTTGCTTGTGATGAAAAATAAGGCGAGCATTTTTTTAAAGAAAGCAGGGGGAATCATCCTCGTCGTGAGTATTGTGATCTGGGGACTTGTCACTTTTCCGCAAAAAGATGGTGTGTCTCACATTGAAACTTCGTATGCAGCTGACATCGGTCGCGTATTTGAGCCGGTGTTCAGACCTCTTGGCTTTGATTGGCGAATTACGACTGCTCTCATTCCAAGTATTGGTGCCCGGGAAGTTGTTGTGAGTGCTCTATCGATGGTTTTAGCTCTTGAGGGAACCAATGAGGAAATGTCTGCGGCTCTTGTTCAGCAGTTTGGGCTGGGAACTTTAGTGGCTTTGCTTATCTGGTTTGTCTTCGCTCCTCAATGCATCTCAACTTTTGCTGTGATGAAAAGAGAAACAAACTCTGTGAAGTGGCCTGTGATTATGGTTCTCTATACGCTTGCACTTGCTTACGTTTTTGCTTTTCTTGCCCGCCAAGCTTTTAACTTTTGGTCTTAACTTGTTCCCAATTTTTTAACTGCCAGAGGGTCGTGACTTCTGCCACTTCCTTTCCATTTAAATCTCTGATTATCGTTTTTAATTCCTGCAAATACTTTCCATCAGCGGCAAGTCCCGCTGAAGCTTTCTCTACATCGATTTGAGTGGGCGAACAAATGCCTTCAAGATCCACTCGTCCTTGGTAGGTGTACTTCACATTCAGCTCTGAAAGAATCAGGCGATACTTACTGATTCCAAATGAAGATAAGAGAGACATTCCGGCGCAATATTCACCAACAGTTGCCATCGCGCAGGCATGAACTCCGCCAATATGATTATGATTTAATTTTCTGTTGGGCAAAGAAATTATAATGGCATCGCGGGTAAAAGTTTTAATTTTAAAACCGTGAGGCGCATTGAAAGGGATTCCAATACGCAAAACTTTATCCAGGGCCATGAGATTTAGGGGCGTGGGATTGGCGAGAAGCTTATCAATCATTTTATAAACGACTTTCATAATTATCCTACAACCTTATTGATGTTTCCCTGAGCAGTTTTGATTTCATTTTTGTAGCGTGAAACAATTTCCGGAATCGATTCAATCTTATCAGTAAATTCGATGGAGCTCCCCGCACACCAAACGGATTTGTAAGAAGCGCTGAATGCCGCCTTTTCTAAGAGCTTCATCCCTTTGTAATAAGTCACCATCTTGGCATATTTTTTCAGTTGCTTATTTTTATTCAAAAAACTTTCAACAACATTTTGTTCCGTTCCGATCTTTTGCATGTAAGGAGTATTAATCACTGTGCATCGTGATCCAGAAAGTTTTGTTGTGACAACAATATCTTCTGCCCGGTAATCAACGCATGCTTGTTTGTAGCTCTGATCAACATCACTTTCTGTTGTCGCAATAAAAGGTGACCCAATTGAAAGTCCATCAGCACCCAGTGCAAGCATCGAAACGATTCCTTGACCTGTTCCAACTCCACCTGCTGAGATAACCGGAATTTTGCATTTAGCTTTAAGTGCAGGAACTAACACACTGGCCGGAATATTTCCTAAATGTCCACCAGCTCCCGAGTTCACAGCGATGACTCCGTCTGCTCCAAGGTCTTCCACTTTTTTCGCGTAATTTTCTTCGATCACATCACAGAAAACGCGGATGCCTAATTTTTTTGATTCACGAATCACTTCTTCTGGTGAACCAAGAGAGGTGATGAAAAAATTCACCCCGAGATCAAGACACTTATGTAGCTGCTTTTTTGCAATCACATTGGATTTATTCACGATGAGATTTATACCAAACGGCTTATTCGATTTCGCTTTAATTTCTTTAATGCCAGCTTCTAGCTCTTCGATGGTTCTAAAATTCAGGGCCGGAATGCACCCAGCGATTCCACTTTCTCCCGCAGCTATAATCATTTTGGTGTTCGTCACGAGGAACATAGGCGCCATAATGATCGGTAATTCGATACCCAACATCTCAGTCAGTGCGGTTTTCATATCAGTAACGCTCCAAGTCTTTGTAAGGCAAAGTCATAGAACTTTCCCTTCCCAAACAAGTTTATTGTATGGGTTAATTGTAGCAGTCATTTTCAATGCTAAGGATGGAAAAAATGAAAAAAATACTAGGACTCGTTGTATTAGCACTCTCAACGGCAACGATGGCCGCTCCAAGTGCCCAATGGTTAACTGTTGATAATCAAATTTTGGCGAAAATCCGTCCAAAGCTTAATAAATCAGTTCAAACTGTTTTTACTGCGGAAGGCGCTTCAGTCGTTAAATTAACGGCAACAGAAGTTGAGCAACTTTCTCACCTCATTCACCACGATCTTCACCGCTGCGGTGGGTTCATGCAGCATGAGTCTCAGAAAGAAGCTATTGAGGCCCTGACGTCTCAAGGCGATATGCATTTTGCTAAACGCGCGATCTTCGCTGATTACGAAATCAATCAAGCAAGCACTGTTACTCCGTTGGTTGCTCAGGTGGCTGAGACATCTATTCGCGATATGATCTTAAAACTTTCTGAGTTCAACACTCGTTATTACAAATCTGAGACAGGTGTTAAATCATCTGAGTTCATCCGTGATACATGGGCCGGACTTGCCAATAAACGTAACGACATTAAGGTTGAGCTTTATAAGCATAAAAACTGGCCTCAAGCTTCAATCATCATGACAATAACTGGTTCAGAAAAACCAGAAGAGATTGTTATCGTTGGTGGTCACGCGGATTCAATTGCAGGAATGTTTGGCGGCGGTGGCCGTGCTCCTGGAGCTGATGATAATGCTTCTGGGATCTCAACTATCACTGAAGTCATCCGTATTCTTATGACAAATAACTTCAAGCCAAAGCGCACGATCCAATTCATGGGTTATGCGGCTGAAGAAGTTGGACTTTTGGGTTCTAAAGAAATTGCTGCTTCTTATAAGGCCAAGTCACAAAAAGTTGTGGGCGTTATGCAGCTTGATATGACTCTTAGAAAGGGTACTGTCGATAAAGACATAGTTATGATGGCCGACTTTACTAATGCTGCTCAAAATGAGTTTCTTGGTCGCCTAATTGACGAGTACGTCAAAGTTCCTTGGGGCTATTCACGTTGCGGATACGGTTGTTCAGATCATGCTTCTTGGACAGCAAATGGATTTCCTGCTTCAATTCCTTTTGAATCAACAATGGATGACATTAACAAGAGTATTCACACTGCAAAAGATACGTTAGAATCAGCAGGAGGCGATGCTAAGCACGCTGCTAAATTTGCTAAGTTGGCCACAGCATTTGTTGTGGAGTTGGCGAACTAAAGGAAGTTATTCTAGTTGAGTAATGAAATTCGGTCCTTATATGAGGACATCCGTTCAAACCTTGAACTCTCTCGTAAAGCAATAACTACGGCCAGTATTCTGGGAGATGATGAATCTCCCAGAATGCGACCTCTCGAAGATTCCTATATAGTTTTAAACACTCTTGAAGCAATCGCGATTGAAACTCGTGCGCTGTTGAATGATCATCCGTCCCTCGAGTCATTATTTGAAAAAACATTCGGTAGAGTCCGCGAAGTTTTTGATCGTGAAGCGATTGTTGAAACTTGCCTAATAGAGGATTTTATTTTTCCAGTGACAGCGACCTATCCCATGATCGTTGACGGAGTTTTTTCCAAAGAAGTAACGGAGTCATATAAAGATTTTTACAAGGCTTGGGTTGATGATAAAACATCTAAGCACGTTGCGACTCAAGAATTAGTTAAAAATAATTTCGATATTAAGATCAATGATAAAGACCTTACTTGTCAGTGTGTTCAGTGTCTTGGTGATTACCGCACGCAAGTCCGAGAAGCCGTTTATGGAAATCAAGCAGCTCTTATTGATAGCGCTGAAGAAAAACTTCATGACTGGGTCCTTACAAGAAAAATCACTGACGTTTCAAATGTCGTCTTTGATCTAAAAAAAGTTTTAGACAAAAACTTTCATCAGATGAGAAATAAGCTTAAGCGTTCTTCGGTTAACAAACTTGAGAATGAAGTTAAGCAACACTTCCGAACGAAATTCGGTAATAAGTCTGATTTAGGAAAAGTTTATCGCGAAAAACTTATCGTTTTTTTCAATACACTTCTTGTTGAGCAAGGTTTAAAGCCAGAGCTTATTTCAGCGGAAGAATATGACAGGTTTTTTCTTCAGCTTGAAACAAACATCTGGAAGGGCGAAATCTTTTTAAGAAAAGAATTTGAGCGCTTTACTGGTGCCATTCTTGCTTTGAAACGAAAAGACGTTTCATCGACTATTTTAAGAGATTATCTCGGACAGTTCTGGGTCCACACTGAGGCCAGACGTATCAACCGAAAAATTATTTATCACATGGGTCCTACCAATTCTGGTAAGACTTATCATGCGATCGAAGCTCTCTGTCAGGCGAAGAAGGGTTGTTACCTTGCTCCTCTTCGATTACTTGCCTCGGAACTTTTCGATACCATGAACAATAAAGGTGTCAAAACTACTCTTCTCACAGGAGAAGAAGTTGTCGAGATTCCGGATGCCACCCATTTTTCTTCAACGATTGAAATGGCAAAGCTTCAAACTCGTTTTGACTGCGCTGTGATTGATGAAATTCAGATGTTAACTGATACTCAACGTGGGTGGGCATGGACTCGTGCTCTGATTAATCTTCAGGCAGATGAAATTCATATTTGCGGAGATCACTCGGTACTAGAACTAGTGAAAAAATTTTTAGCTCTTTGTGGCGATACGCTTGAGATCAGAGAATACACTCGTATGACTGAATTGAACGTTATGGATCACCAGATTCCATTAACTCAATTACAGAAAAACGATGCCCTCATCGTTTTTTCAAGAAGAAATGCTCTTAAATACAAAGCTGATTTAGAAGAGCTTGAATTTAAAGTTTCTATTGTTTATGGACGTCTTTCTCCAGAAGTTCGACGTGAGCAAGCAAGAAAGTTTGATGAAGGTGAAACAGATATTATGGTATCAACTGATGCCATCGCGATGGGTATGAATTTGCCTGTTAAACGAATCGTTTTCTCAGCTCTTTCAAAATTTGTGGAAGACAAAGAAAATCCACTGACCTTTTCAGAGATAAAGCAAATCGCTGGCCGTGCTGGTCGATTTAAGCGTTTCCCAGTTGGACAGGTGACAACTCTGAATAAAGTTGAAGATGGTCTCAGAACTCTTAAAAACGCTCTCGCGCATCACCTCGGACAGAGTGATAAAGCGATGGTCGGACCCGATCTCGATATTTTCAGTCGTGTAAACAATGCGCTTGAATCGAATACTTTGCCGACACTTCAGCTCTCTGAATTTTTGCGCCTCTTCAACACGATGACTTTCCAGAAGCCATTCTACTGTGTGGATATGAAGGAAATGATTGAATTGGCCGAGATGGTGGAAGCAGCAGACGAAGATCGTACGTTAACTAATGCCGAAATTTTTGGTTTTGCCTGTGCTCCAGTAAACTTAGGTTTAGTTGAGCACGTTCAATATTATCTCTGGATTTTAAATCATTACGTTACCAATCAAGACATTGTTAACGAACCGATTGATGATAGAGCAGACAATATCGATTATCTCGAGACATCTATTAAGTGTGTAGAGCTCTATCAATGGTTATCTCGTCACTTCAATCAGAAAAATTTTAGTTATGATCAGACTTCGCTCCTTGAAAATAAAACTAAGGCGATCGAACGTTTAAATGAACTTCTCTCAGATAAAATTGGAAAAACATGCTCAAGTTGCGGCTGTAAGATGCCAGCGAATGCTCGTTTTAATATCTGTGATGAATGTTTCTCAAAGAGAAAATTTACCCGCAGACCTTCTCGCGCTGAAGATGGGAAATCTTTTGAGCGTGGCGGACGTGGAGGACGTGGCGGAAGAGATGGCGGTCGTGACAGTGGACGCGAAAGAAACCGCGACCGTGACAGAGACCGTGGTCAACAACCAAGAAATGAGGCCCAAGGTCGAAAGGATGATAACCGTAAAGGGAAGTCACCTGATAATCGTCCGGCCAATAAACCTGCTGGTTCTTCGCAGTCTCAATCTCCGACTCCTTCTGCAAAACCTGTTGAGTCCCAGGGAATCAGAAGACCTAAACCTTCAGGCATGAAGAGTAGTAATGCCGGTGGAAAGAAAAGTGATGCAGCTAAAGCCTTTAGAAAATTCCGTTAAATCGGTTTCCTATTTTGATTTTGCTTACAAAATCCTCATGGGTTCCACCCTTGAGGATAAATATTATTCAGCTCCTATAGAATGGACTGAATATAAAGAATTCTCGCTTCCTGAACTTCCTGGAAGAAGCGGTAAAATAAGTTTCTCGGATGAGCAGATCAAATTCCCTAAAGCACCAAGCTTAAATAACTTAGAAAAAAAAGCGATTGCTCTTCATAGCTTTGCTAACCATGAGCTTCTTGCGATTGAAATGATGGCGGCGGCGGTTCTTATTTATCCCCATACTACCGATGAAGATCTGCGTTTTAAGCGTGGGATAGTAACTGCTCTTAAAGATGAGCAAAAGCATTTAAGTCTTTATATCTGTCGTTTGAATGAGCTTGGGTTTGAGTTCGGTCAATTTCCTTTAAATGACTTTTTCTGGCGTCAGATGCCAAAACTTAAATCACCTGCTCAGTATACGGCAGTGATGGCCATGACTTTTGAAGCTGCCAATCTTGATTTCGCTCAATACTACGCAAAAATTTTCAGATCTTTTGGAGATCACAAGACGGCAGATATTCTCGATATCGTTTTAGAAGACGAGATTAGCCACGTCGCCTTCGGTGCTCACTGGATGAAGCGCTGGAGAGAAGATAAAGACCTTTGGAACTATTATCTGACTAGTCTTCCATTTCCCCTCACACCTGCTAGAAGTAAGGGGATTGGTTTTGATCCACAGATTCATGAGAAAGCGATGAACGATTCTAATTTCACGCATAAACTTGATCTCTACGAAGACGATTTTAAAATTACAAAGCGCTGGTAATGAAGGCGATAAAAGTTAACGCTGATTACGAATCTGTTCTTTTTAAAAATAAACCCTTACCCAAAATAAATGAAGCCCTCGAATTTCTAGCTTTTTTTCTTGATGATCGCCCTGTCTTAACCTCAAAAAAATACTCTCTTGATTACTTAAGTTATGTTGAATCTATTACAGGTAAAAGACCCGTCACCGTTCATGAAAGTAGCTTTGAAAACTGGTGGGGTCCCTTAAAAAATATTGAATTAGAGAAGAGATTGAATTCTAAAGAGATGAGTGCTGCTTTAAATCCTGACTCATTCATCATTAGTTCAATAGGGGAGCTACCAGATCTCGCTGGAAAAACATTTCTTGCTAAAAATCCTTTTGGAATGTCTGGACAAAATTTTTCAATGGTTCAAGAAGGTCGCCTCGAAAATCTAGAAGTGATGTTAAAAAATGGAAAAGTTGTGCTTGAGCCTTTTTTTAACAGGCTTTATGACTTTTCCCATTATATTTATCCCAATGGCGTTCGCATTTGTTACGAGAATATTGTTGATAAAAAATTCCAATACCGTGGAACCATTTTTAAGAATTATACCAATCCTCACCTCAATGCTTTGAGCTTTTACGATAAAATCAGCGATGAGGAATGGAATTCCTTCAATATCTCGCTAGATAAAATAGTTGATTCTTATTCCTCAAAAGAAATCCAGACAGGATTTTCAGTTGATTCATTTGTTTATCGGGACAACAATCAGCAAAAAGTTCGCGCTTTAAGCGAGGTGAATTATCGCAAAACAATGGGCCAGATGGCCTTTGATTTATCAGTCAAGTTTGGGGGAGTGAGACGCTTCTCTGCATTTATTCTGACGAAATCTTGCGGTATCAATTTCTCATCTTTAAAAGAAAAAATCTCATCAATTGCCTGGCGACATGATTTGTCCCGAGGAGTGATTATTCTTTCTCCCGGAGATGTTAGATATGATATGTTTTTTTTATCGGCCCTCAATCTGCATGAGGGAAAAATACTTTTGGAAGAGATGAAAGTTTTACTGCCTGACTGCGAGTTTGCGATAGAGTTCTAAAATCACTTTGCCTGCTTCTTCAGCAGAAGTGCCATAAGAAATAATGCCGTCTTCATGACCTTTCATCACAAAAATACCCGTCGATTTATTTCCAATTAATGTTCCAGCGGCATCTGCCATCTCTTGTGTGCCATAAGGAACATCATCGTTAATGGAATCAAAGTTTCCGGCCTTAAGCATTTCCCAAAGTTTTTGGTGATGCACGTGAAAGACATATTGAATGGCGGGATTGGCTTCATAAATCCCATGGTGAGTGAGAGATTCACTCGATGGAGGAATTAAACCTTCGGCCGTCACTGATCCTTTCTTAAGATCGCATTCCATCACTTTGGTGTAATGGTGTGCTTGCAGGTGGGCAAGATGCCCGGTCTGACTGCCTGTGATGATAAATGTTTTTTTTGAAAGCCTAGACGATAGATTGCCATACCCGATCTTTTCATTCGGATATTCTCCAATTAAAGCTAACTTGAAAAACAGTGCCCGCCACTTTTCCAGAGCTATAACCTGGTTCATTTCAGGGGCAGGGGCCCGTTTTAGAGTCAGTTTGAACTTGATGACACCTTCGTCGCGATTCATAGTCACAGATAAGTCCTTGATCTCGTGTGGGATTTGATTGCAAACTCCACAGGGTCCCTTATAATGAGAATACTGGATAACCGTAGCTAAGTACAAGACCCATTTCAACAGGAGTAGTTATCCTCGAAAAAATAATCAGTGACTTGAAAGCAAAGCTTCCGATGGGAAAAAAATCGAAGCAGGACGACAAGTCAGACGACATTGATGAAGGAACTGATCCATCACATCAAACTGATGCGACTGGTACTGATATTGCTGATGATGAGGGAACTGAAGCAGAAAATAATTCGTTACTTTATAAATTAAAAAAGAAAATTCAGTCTCTGCAAAAAGGTAAATCAAAAGCAAAAGCTTCGGATGAAGAAGAAGAATCTCCCACGGAAGATGCTGAAGCTGCCAAGAAAAAGAAAAAAAGTAAGATCATTCAATTCGTCATCATCGGTGCTCTCGTTGTTTTCGTAGCTTCCGATTATATCTTTCCACCAGATGAGCCTGTGCCTCAAATTAAGCTTAGAAAAAAAGGTCCTAGGGGTCCAAAGAAAAAAGCTGACGTTGCGCCAGTTGATAAAACTACAGGTGAAGCACCAGCGGCAGATCCAGCTGCAACTGCAGGCACAACTGAAACTCCTGCGACAGATCCAGCAACGGTGACTCCAAATGATTCGCCGATGGATGTTGTAGAAAATCCGAGTGAAACTCCGACAGCTCCAGTTGAAACTTCACCGGTGGAAACACCAATAGCGGAGAGTCCGGTCGAGACAGCACCAGTTGAGATGACACCGACGGACACTACGGTCACTGATACTCCTTCGACTGATGAGTCAACAACTCCAGTTGAAACTGCTCCTGTTGATAATAATACTGAGCAGGTTGTAACTGCACCTACAGAAGATACTGGAACTGGTGAAGCAACCACTCCAGGTGAAGATAATCTCACTGACCAAATTCTTGAGGATTTAGAAAAGCAGGCGAAAGATACTCAGGTTCCTGAGCAGAAAAAAGAATATGTTTCTCCACCTGATTACGAATACCGAGGGCGTGGTTTAGTTTATAACTGCTCTGGCAAGCACTGGGCCTGTGTGGATGCTCCAAGCTATAAAACATGTGAAGACAACGCTTCGTCAGTCAAATACCTTAATAAGAAAACGGAATGTCATCCATTCAACGTCTACGAAACACCAAAAGGGTGTGAGGGTGTTCAGAACCGGATGGTTTCTTCAAGTGCAAAAACTGCATTTTGTGGAGAGTAGTTTTATTTAAGCTGCGTTCTTGTTGAACTTGCGATCCATGAGCGGGATAAAAAATTCTTCTTCACCCTTCATTGCTTCTTTCTTCATCCCTTGAATAAACATTTTCACAAGGTTCGGATCGAACTGAGTTCCAGAAAATTGAAGTAGTTCTTCGAAGGCCACTTCGTAAGGTAAACCTTTACGATAAGGTCGAGTAGAGGTCATCGCATCAAAAGTATCTGCGATTAAAATAATTCGTGCAGCAGTTGGGATTTGAGCACCCTTAAGGCCCAAAGGATAACCCTTACCATCGAAGCGTTCGTGGTGAAGTCGTGCATTATCTGCAATTCTTTGGAAATAAGGGAAGTCCTGGAGAATCTGGTAAGATTGCTCAGGGTGTTGCTTCATAATTTGAAATTCTTCTTCAGACAAACGTGACGGTTTATTTAGAACGGCATCAGGTGTACCGATTTTTCCAATGTCATGGAAGATGGCCGAAAGTTCGAGTTCGTACATTTCGTCTGCCGAAAACTCAGCTTCTGCCCCTGTTACTAGAGAAAAATACGCTACACGCATACTGTGACCAAAGGTATAGTTATCTTTCACATCTAGCGCTTTAAGAATTGTGCGAGCTGCTTGTTCAGAGATCTTTTTATTTTCTGACTTAAGAGTTTCAACTTGAGTAGCCATACCCAGAAGGGACAAGGCAGTACTCAGAGATGGTAGCTCAAAGACATTGTTTTTTTTCATTCTGTTTCCAACTAAAGAACGATGAAATTGCTTTCACCCGATAGTTTCTCTTCGGTTGTTTTGCAGAAAAATAAACGGTAAAATGTTAGATATCGGTAAAAAGGGGTTAAGTACATGAAAGGATTATGTTTTTAACCTGGTTAAAGGACCCTCATGATCATCCTGGATGAACGTCAATTTCTGGCCAAAGAACTCGAATCTAAGGGATTCGAGATGTTTGATTTTTATGAGAATAATATGGTCATGGATCTCAAGGCCTTCAATAAGCTTGAACTCAAAAGAAGAAGTGAGTTCCTCTTAGTTGATACCCAAACACTTCTGGATCATCCTGAGCTTCAGGAAAACTTTAAATCTGTTCTCAATACTTTTCTTGGTGCAGTTTTTTTCCATGAACACAGTAATCTAAAAGCACAAGAATGGGTTCAGAACGAAGGTGCTTTCCTCACAAAAATAATCGGGGAATACTCACTGCCAATGCCTCAATTGAGCTGGACCATTTTGTCGAATCAACTACAATTCTATTGGGGACTTATTGAGGATCAGAGAAAATTGCAAAAGCATATGGCGCAATTTAGCCTCGAGCTCGATCAGGTCCTGCAAAATGCAGAAGTTGAAATGGTTAAGGCAAAAAGAATTCATGAAACTTTTGTTCCTCGCAGGAATGAAGAGATCAAAGGCATACTCTTTTCTAATAAATACGCTGCAGGTGATGGAGGAGGGGGAGAGTTTTATGACCTTCATCAAACTCCCTCGAAGGTTTATCAGATCATGGTCGCTAGTCAGTCCTATCTTATTTCCAGCGCAATTCTGGGAATCCTCGGCCAGCATCGTGAAAAAGATTTTAATCCATCTCATTTTTTGGTCGACGCTCTGACCGAAATAGAAACAATCAATGGCGCGAAAAAGAAAAAATCACAGGTTGATTTGTTGGTGTTGGAACTTGATCTAGTCAATCTCACTCTGAAAGCTCATTCCGACAGCAAAGCTGAGCTGTATAGTCAGATGAAAGGCAAACTTGATTTGAAGAAGGATCAACCCTATCAAGTAGGCAAGGGTGAGAAAGTGATTGTTTTCTCTCCCGGTTTCCTCTTTAATTGGAGTGAAGGTCATCCTGGAAAAAATCTTTATTCGTTCATCAAAGATCATGCGAAATCATCATCCGGTGAACTAATGTCAGAGTTTTTCCTCCAGCTTAAAGATGGCAAAGAAAGTCAGTTCCTTAAAAAAGACGCTACGGTAGTGATGATGGAGGTTAATAGACATGGTATTCACAAAGTTTAGTTTAATTGTTCTCTTAATTATTTCCTCTGCTTACGCTCAAACTCGTTTCAGCTCGAAAAGTTGCCTTGATTCAAGTTACAAAATGAAGATGGTTCAGAAGGGCCCACTCTTTGGTCTTCTGAAACAAGAATTTCTTATTGAAAAGAAAGGTTGTATTGTTCACATCACACACAAAAAATATTTGCCTAAAGAATGGTTCGTCGATGTTTGTCGTGAACCCGTTCACATCAAAGTCACGTCGGCCACAGGTGTAGATGTTGCTAAGAAAGAAGCTGAATGTATCAATGTTGATAAATCAAAAGACACCTCAGATTTCTGCGCTCAGTATTTTGATATGATGGATGTGATTCAAGATGATGGTCTTATCTTCGCAGAAGGTGACCGAGATAACTTAGCGTCCGCACATGGTAAAACATACTGTAGTTATCTTTTAATGAAAAAATATCTTAATGAGTCTGTGGTTTTTAGTCGCTATACAGAAATTCAGGACATTTTTATCGAGAAAGCAAAGGGCGTTCAGCCCTCATCAATCCTTCCGAAGCCTGAAGGTGAAGTAAAAAAAGAAGGTCAGGAAACGAAACTTACTCCGCCTCCTGTCACTTCTAGTGTGAGTACTTTTTAAGCTTTTGAAAATCCAACTTCAAGATCTCTGATCAGGTCGTCACAGTCTTCGATACCGACCGATAGTCTGATAAGATTATCAAAAATTCCCAGTTTTTCGCGTACTTCTTTTGGAATCGAAGCATGAGTCATGATCGCAGGGTGATCAACTAAACTTTCAACGCCACCTAAGCTCTCTGCAAGAGCAAAAAGTTTGACGTTCTCTAGGAACTTACGTGATTCATTGATTCCACCTTTTAAGAAAAAGGTAATCATTCCGCCAGAACCCTTCATTTGTTTCTGCCCAATTTCATATTGAGGGTGAGATTTGAGTCCAGGATAAATGACTCTCTCAACTTTAGGATGCTTCTCAAGATAATTTGCAATTTTCATCGCGTTTTGTTCATGCGCCTTCATACGGATCGCTAACGTTTTAATTCCGCGAAGAACTAACCAAGAATCAAAAGGTGATTGGCTTGGACCGATGGCGTTTTGGTAGAAGAATAGTTTTTCTTTGATCTCATCAGAATTAAACATCATCGCACCACCAATCACATCTGAGTGACCGTTAATAAATTTGGTCAATGAATGAAGAACGATGTCAGCACCTTGATCTAAAGGATTCTGAAAATAAGGGCTCATAAAGGTGTTGTCAACGACAGTAATCGCTTTCACTTTTTTAGCTAAAGCTGACACCGCGGCGACATCTGAAATTTTAAGCATCGGGTTAGTTGGAGTTTCAAGCCAAACCATCACAGGCTTAAATTCCTGAATTTCTTTTTCTAGACCTTTAAGATCCGTTGTATCTACAAATTTTATATGGTGAATGTCTGGGAACACTTTTGAGAATAATCTGTAAGTTCCACCATAAACATCGTCACCACAAAGAATCTTAGAGCCCTTTGGTAGCATGTGCATGATAAGTGTCGCTGCTGAAAGCCCGGAAGCCGTAACGAAGCAGTGTTTGGCATTTTCAAGGGATGCTAAACACTCTTCAAGGCGTGTGCGAGTTGGATTATGTGAGCGAGTATATTCATAACCCTTATGTTCACCAGGTGAGCTCTGAACATAGGTTGATGTTTGATAAATAGGCGGCATAATCGCGCCTGTTACTGGATCCGGTTCTCCGCCAACATGAATAACTTTAGTTTCGAATTTCATCTCTTTCATTTTAGCTCCATTAATTCTTTCATTTCATATGATGCAGCCAGTGTTGATAGGCGTGCGATCACTGAATAAACAGCTTCTTTTATAGTATGGTCACAATCTTGTTTGACATCAGCTAAGCACAGCTTTTGATAAACCATGCCGGTAGAATTTAAATTCGCCTGGGTCCCTTTTAGCGGATTAGTGCGCATGAAACCACCAGACGCCCGACCGTTCACGAGATAAATCGTGACCTCTGCCGGAGCATCATCGTATTTTACGATTGTTTCAACACCTTCCTGAATAAGAACAGATGTGAATTTTAGGTTATTTTTTCCAACATCCATTTTATTTCGACCTTTGCGATTCATGGATTTTATTTCTTCTCCACTTGTCGCAACGGTAATCCCCATTCCATAAGTTCCTTGGGACGCCTTCACAAAAACAGATGATCCTTCAGGTAATTTGGCGAGAACTTTATCAACTTCATTCCCTAGCTCATCGAGTCCTTCTTTAGTGTTGAAGTCGACATTCTCAACTGATGAGAACTGGGCCTGAATCAAATCTGGATTAATCCCGAAGTGGTCAGCAAACTCAGACGCAGTCTCACGGTATTTTTTAAAGTGATGAATCTTTTGGCGCTTAAACCAACCGACTGAGGGAGAGGGATGAATCGGTGTCTTAATTGAGTTCCAGTCAACATCAAGAGGAACTGATTGATCATTATTTAAAAGAATAACTTCAAAATTAAAAAGGATGGCAGCATCAAACGAAATGAATTGCCCATCTTGCACTTGAGCGCGATGAATCTGAAGCTTATGCCCGGAAAAAGATTCAAGCTCAGCGACGTTGCCCGAAACTTCCGCAAAAAGATTTGGGTCCGGAGAAAACAAAACAACTTCTGTCTCTGCCATCTCGATAGTGGATTTCAATTTATAAAGATGATCAAGATAGTACTTATTCTTGGTATGAGATTCTGGCAAAAGCCCGACTTTTTTAAGCCCTGGTTTAACAAGTTCAAATTTCTCTCTAAAGAGGTCTGAGCACTTTAGTAAATCCTTGCTGCAAAGATTATTGAATCCCGCTGGATACATGTTGTGATCGACAGGGGCAAACTTTGTTTTACTCTCTCGCACATCAACACTTGAAGTCAGAGGCTGAGATAACAACTTCTGAGCTTCATCAATCCAGTTGTTGATTGAATTTAAGTTATGACAGAAAAAATGCTCTAGTTCCTGTTTGGTATTAACTTTGTAAGGCATATGATTTCCATCTTTTAGTAAGGTGTTCAATATGATCATTTGGAGAGAGGCTGATAATTTCAGGAAACTCTAGCACAACCGGGAATACAGTCTTTAATTCTTTTTTTAAGTCGCGTTCACTGCTCTCAATACTCTCTTTGATTTTTGAAAGATGCTCAGGATGCGGGTGCCAGTCTTTCAATTCACCCTCAAGGCATTTATTCAGGACCAAGTAATGATCTGAGTGAATGAAGTGACTAGCATGAGCGCGCATATCAATCGCTTCCTGTGCCTTACCTTGCTCCACTGAGGTCACTAGAAACCAATTGCACTCTTCTTTAGATTTCAACTTATCCTGAAGAGCAAGTCCTTTTAAAAAAGCTTCGCGCGATTGGTAAATAATCTGAATCGCTTGTATGAAGTCATCGATAAACTCTGCACCTGTGACATTTTGCAAATAACTTAAAAGCTTCCGAACTCCACTTGAAATAAAACGGTTAATGATATTAATACCAAAAACTTTTTTTCCGGCACTCGCTGTCTTCTGTCCAAGATAACTAAAAATTTCCACGAAATTCTGATCAAAGAACGATCGGATTTTTCCAAGACTTTCTAAGAAGTCCAGGAAGTGCGCACCTGGAGGTGTGTCCAAAACAACAACATCAAAATGTCCTGTATCAAACTGCATCTGAACCTCAACCATCGACAGAATCTCATTCATACCGCCGTAAGGTTTTGATAAGATCTGCACGATTCTGTTATCCGCAAGGTCTGGAGTATTATATTTAGCCGCCATTCGCTGAATAGTTTTTTCAGGCGACATGAGAAGAGCGTGAAGTTTTATCCCTGAGAGATCAACCGGAGTAACTTCTCCTACGGCGCTGGTATCGAGCTTTAAGAGATCTTTTAATCTTTTTGCCGGATCAATGGTGACAAGAAGCACGCGCAGACCACTTTGCGCCAATGCCAGCGCACGTGCTGTCGCCAGGGTGGTTTTTCCCACGCCGCCAGTTCCACAGAAAATCTCGAATGATTTAGTGGTTAAAATCACGATCCAGGGTCCTTTGAAAGTTCGGATTATTCTATATGAGTTTTGAGAGAGACCCAACTAAATCCGTCTCAATACCGAGACCTTCTTTAGCGAGAGAGTGGGGGAGAATGCATTGCATCTCAGCCTGATTCTCATCCACCAGTTGTTTTTCGTTTAAGACCTTATCGCGGAGTCCCTTAGGCAGATGCTCCAGGTCTTGGTCAAGAAGGGGATAAAGGCAGTTATTGACGGTAATATCGATCTTTACAGGTGTGCGTTCACGAAGCCCAGAGCGCAGCTCGATCGCTTCCTGCCAGGACATGAGGCTTGGTAAACTCACCACATGAATTTTGGTGTAACCCGGATCGTTGAGCTTTGCGAGCATTTTGCCCGTGTCCTCAAATACCACGCCACTTTCAAAAATCTGCTTAAAGTTAGTCGTTGATTCGACCATCGTCAGAGCGTGTCCGGAAGCGGGAGCATCCAGCACGACAATTAAGCGTGGATTTTCTTTTCCCATCTCCAGAATTTTTCCGAGATAGATAAGGTAACTAAATCCCGGAACCATATTGATCAGTGCTCTGAAAAAAGGCGTCTTCACTATCCAGCTGGCGATGAGTTTTGAATTTAATCTTTTTTCAATATAACCACGCGCGCATTCTTCCAGATCAAGAGCGACTTCTTTGATACCGTTAACATTTTTTTCAATGGTTCCCGTGTGCTCATCACCCAATGATTGATTTTTAAAAGTGAGGTAAATGGCTTCATGATCGTGGGTAACTAAGGTGCGTACAAAGGCTTTACTAAGAGTGGTCTTACCCACGCCGCCTTTACCTGTGAAAATATAAAGGCGCCGGGTTTGTGAATCCATTAGAAAAGGTACATTCCTGTCATGAGGAGTTTCATGTAATAACCTTTGAGGTCTGACTGACTTTCTTGCTGAACTTTAAACGGCCAGTGCATTTGTCCCATCACACCAACAACGTAATGATCATTGAGGCGAAGATCAACACCTCCACCAAAATTTAAACCGAAAGTGACTTTTTGATCAGTCGACTTTGTTCCAGCTCCATTGCTTCTACGCGCCTCAGGGGCATAAAAACCTAATCCACCAAGGAAGAATGGAGACAAATTATCATACTCAACAAAACGACCCTTAATTGAACTCGTGAGTCCGAGAAGTTTCATACGTTCGCTGTTGTCTTTGTGCTCAGACATGTGGGCATTCACTAAAAGATCAAATGAGTAGCTTGCAGCATATGAATAAAGAAAATCCACAGTGATCTTATCAGCTCCGTGTTTGGCGTAGTTTCCGAATAAGAAAGTTTGTCCCAAACCAAATCCTAAACCATGTTGCTGAAGCTTGCGAGGAAGTCCACCATTTACTGATGAGGACGGAGCTTGATTGTCTTCAGTTTCTTCCACAGATCCATTTTTCTCGTTTTTAGACGGAGAAAGCTCATCAGAAGTCTTTGGCGTTTTTATTTTTGGAGAAAAGGCTTTAGGTGCGGCTGTTTGGGCCAATGAAAGAGAAGGGGTAATAAAACTCATGGCCACAAGGGCCATGAGTATAATGCTGAATTTAGTGTTACTCATGAACTAAGATTAGTTCAAAGTAGCAGAATTTTCCATAGAAGAGTTAAGACCAGCAACAAAAGCCGGCATGTCAGTAGCTATGACAGCTGCTGGCATATCGAAAGTAAGGTTTAACTTGCTTTCTAGAGCACCGATGTAACCAGTAAGAGTTCCTTCTTCAGAACGGATGACACGCTTAAGAAGTTCAGTGTTTCCTGGCTTAAGTGACTTACGCTCTTGATCGAAAAGAAGTTGGATCTGAGTCATATAAGTGATGTCATTTTTAGATTTGTTATCGATGACCTGGATCTCGTGACCTTCACGGACGATCTGAGCGATCTCTTCGAGAGTTACATAGCAGCTCTGGAAAGTATCGTAGAGCTTGCGGTTTTGGTAACGCTTGATGATACGTACGTCTTTCATGTTGTTCCCCTAATTTGTGGTTATACCCTGTTAAATCGTTTTAAAGGTATGGTTCGTTAATAGTTTTAATTTGTTAAAAGAGGCAGCGCACTCAAAGAATCTTGTTTTTGCGCGCTATCGCTTTCGGATCGAGGCGAGTTTTACGATGCCCCACTAATCATGTCAACCCAGATGGTCATAAATAATCCTAAAGATGCAAAAAAAACTCATAAAAAAGGTAATTTTTTCCTAACCGTGTAAAGGTTACTTCATTTATTTCAGGTGCTTATGGCTTTAAAATGGGCCAGCGTTTGTTCTGCGTTAAAAGAAAGTGTTTCTAATAATCCTTTCAGGAGAGCCGATAAAAGAAAAGAGACAGGTCGATTGATTGACCGATCCAGCACAGGACGTTTATGAAACATGCTTCTTCTTTTATTCCGCTCTTCCTTATAAGTTTTATGTTTTTGAGCTGCTCTCACCACAATAACGATAAAAAAATCCAGCTCTCAGATTTCACACCTGAACATATAGAACAATTAAACCGTGAAGCATTGGGGATCGCCTCAAAACGTCTTGAAGAAATGGTGATTCAAGCGAATGCCAATGAATCAACCGTTAATTACCTGGCGACTGATTTATTTCTTAAAGGAAATATGTCTCTGCTTGAGGGTGATTACGCAACAGCATCTGTTCTCTTTAAACATCTCGTGTTTCTTGTTCCAAACGATGAATTTCTGCAAAAAAAATATGCTATCAGTCTAATCCGAGTCGGCGATCTTGAAACATCGATGACAGTCCTTGAAAAACTCTATACCACCTCAAAAGATGAAAAAGTGGGTTTGATTCTTGCTGGTGTTTACACGGGTGTTGATAAAGAGCTAGAGGCGAGAAAAATTTATCGTCAGATTCTTGCCGCAAATCCTGTGAACGAAGACGCATGTATCTTTTTAGGTAAATCCCTCGCTGTTGCCAAAGAAACTGACAAAGCGATGGCACAATTAAAGACATGTTCGCTGAAAGATAAAAAGAACGGCATGTATGATTACTACATCGGGAAAATTCATCTCGACATGGGTCAAATTCCTAAAGCGATGGAGTCGTTTAAGACGGCCTACACTCGTCAGCCAAGTCTTGGTCAAGCCGTTAGTGCGATGGGAATTCTCCTCGAAGAAAGAGAACAGCATGACGGCGCTATTAAGGTCTATGCAAAATACCTTGCCAATCAGCCAAACGATCAAACAATTTTAACCCGGATGGTTCAGACTCTTTTTTTAAAGGAGCGATTTACTGAAGTCATTCCTTATGCTGAAAAGTTAAGCGATATTGAACCGGATAATTTGAATCTAAAAGTTAAATTAGGCATCCTTTACACAGATGCTAAAAAATACTCTGAAGCCATCTCTGTCTTTAAAGATCTTTTAGTCGCTGCCCCTCAGTCAGATAAAATTCTTTATTACCTTGGTGCGATTCACCAGGAAATGAATGAGTATCAGGAATCGATCGAGTACTTTAACCAGATTCCTGCCTCGAGTGGACTTTACACAGACAGCTCAGTACAGATGGCAAACATGCTTTCAGCTTTAGCTCAGGCAGAACAATCTGCTAAAGAAGAAACTTTGTGGAAAGATAAGTTTGTTAAGCACGTGAATGATAAAATTGCAGAATTTAAAGATATGCGTGTTGAGTTCAGTGTTATCAAAGCTGGATTTTATGAAGGAACTGCACAATACAAAGAGGCCATGGAAACGATGATGGTCGTACAAGACGAGAAGAATTTCTCCACTCAGCACAAATACTATCTCGCTAATCTCTATGCGAAAGAGAAGAAATTTGATGCTTCTACAGCTCTCATTATGACCATCATTGAAAAAGAACCAAAAAATGCACACGCGTGGAACTTTCTTGGCTACTCACTTTTAGTTCGCGGCGAGCAAATGGAAAAGGCTTTTGAATACATTCAAACAGCTCTAAAGATTAACCCTGATGATGGCTACATCCGTGACTCTCTTGGTTGGTATTACTTTAAGAAGGGTAAAATGAAAGAGGCACTTGCTGAGCTACAACTTGCCGTTAAAAAAGTTCCTGATGACGTAGAAATTTTGAAGCACCTGGCGATGATTCATAAAAAGCTAAAAGACTATTCAAGAGCAAAAAGCTTTTATGAAACGGCATTAAAGCACGCGCGCTATCAAAATGACCGACAAGATATTTTGTCTCAGATGGAAGAAATGGAAGACGGTCGTATTCCTGCATCAGAGAAAATTGATTAAGAGTTTCTTGCGTTTCAATCAAAACAAATTCATCATGGGGTCATGCTGATAAAACAGATGACCCTTTTATTTTTTCTCACTTCATGTGCCCTCTTCAAAGGTCAATCGGCCCTAAAAATTCAAGACCAGGAAAAGCTTCTAGATTCAGTTAAAATTTTGGGTGAAGGAACAGGTCGCTTGGGTCTTGGTCAGAGTCAGTATATCTTTAGTGTGGATAGCATTCTCAAAGGAAATAACGACTGGATCCTCGCTGTCACCATCCCTCTGCGCGGTGAAGAGGCGATGATCTTTCCAAACCTGAAGCAAAAGAATGCTACAAAAGAAGATAGACAATCTTTCGAACAGCGGATTGAACGGGAGTTTCAAAAAGTAGGTCTTCACAAGATTGTAACCCCCGACGAATTTCAAACGGCGCTGCGCTCACTTGTGCGCTTCAATCTGGCGCGAGCTTTGGGCCTAAAAAGAAATTGCAAGTCGCATCAAAACCACTTGATGTGTGAGTTTGATGGGGAAGAATTCAAAATTTCGAGCTCCGATCGTGAATTAATCATCAGCAAATCTCTTGGTAATGGAAAAATGTTACAACTTGATGCAAAGAATCTTACTGATTCTTTCTTTGAACAAACCGACATCCGGCTATACTCAAATGAAGCCGATTCACTTAAAAAGAATTCCTCTTTTTCGTTAGAACTTTTCTGGAAAAAATAAATTCCTGAGCGTTTTGGTGGCAAATTGTACCTCTTGTCAGGAATGCATTGTTTTTATAATGATAATTTCCTGACGAATAGCTTACAATACTATCATTTAAAATTTTGAGGAGAGGTTCATGAAGAGTTTGTCGTTACTGTTTAGTTTTATGCTGCTCATGGTGTTTGCCTGTAGCAAGCAGAATAACTTTGATGAAAGAGAAATTAATCTTATCTCTCCTGAAAAAATTGCGGGCTTTGATCCTATTAATGCTTCAGACAGATATTCTGGAAATGAAGCAGGAAAAGTTTATGAAGGTCTTTTCGAGTTCCACCCACTTAAGCGTCCGTACGAGCTTATGCCAAACCTTGCTGAAGCATTGCCAATAGTAAGCGCTGATGGTCTGACTTACACATTTAAAATTCGTAAAGGTGTTTTGTTCCACGATAGCCCGGCCTTCCAGGGTGGACTTGGTCGCGAAATGAAAGCAGATGATGTTGTGTATTCAATCAAGCGTCTTGCAGATCCAAAGCTCAATGCTAAGGGCTGGTGGTTACTGGATGATCGCATTGCAGGTTTAAATGAGTGGAAAACAAAATACTCTTCTGCAGAAGCTACTAATTATGATGAAGAAATCGAAGGTCTAAAAAAGATTGATTATTATTCTTTACAGGTAAAACTCAAAAAACCTTATCCTCAATTTTTGTACGCTCTCGCTATGCCATACACATTTATTGTAGCGAAAGAAGCTGTGACTCACTTTGGAAAAGAATTTCTAAACTACCCAGTAGGAACTGGTCCTTTCATCCTTCCAAAATTTGAACAGTCGAGCATGATTACTTATGTGAGAAATCCAAAGTTTCGTGAAAAGCTTTATCCATCTGAAGGTGAAGAAGGTGATGATAAGCTTGGCTTATTAGCTGATGCTGGCAAAAAAATTCCTCTCGTTGATAAAATTAACGTTCATATTATTACTGAATCTCAACCTAAGTGGTTGTCGTTCATGAAAGCGAAAGATGACTTACTTGAAGTTAAAGATGTGAACATTCAGCAAGCGATTACTCCAGAGAAAGATCTCAAAGGTGAACACAAAGAAAAAGGTGTTCGTTTATTTATGAATCCAGTTCTTGATGTTACTTATTTTGCTTTTAACCATGAAGAACCTATTTTCAAAAATAAAAAACTCCGTCAGGCGATGAACCTTGCTTATGATCGTGTTGGTTACAACAAAATGTTCCACGAAAACACAGCTTTTGAAGCTAACGGTCCAACTCCTCCAGGTCTTGCTGGACAGAGAAAAGAATTTAAAAACCCGTATATCAAATACGATATTGAACTAGCCAAGAAATTGCTCGCTGAAGCTGGTTACCCAGGTGGTAAAGGTCTTCCAACAATTACTGTTCAGACTCGTTCAGATACTATTTCTCGCCAGCAAGTTGAGTTTTTTGAAAAGAGCATGAGAAAAATTGGTATCAACATTGATGTTGGTATGAATACCTGGCCCGAGCTGGTTAATAAAGTAACGAAGAAGCAACACCAGATGTACACAATGGCTTGGGGTGCAGACTATCCAGATGCTGAAAACTTTCTAGGTCTTCTCTATTGTCCAAACCAATCTCCGGGATCAAACGGAGCTAACTACTGTAATCCTGAATTCGATGCCGTTTATAAAGTGGCAACAATCATGCAAGATTCTCCAGAAAGAACTGCCATGTATGAAAAGCTAAATGAATCAGTTGCCTTTGATGTTCCATGGGTTATTGGTTTTCATAGAACTGATATCTACTTGGCGCAAGCATGGCTCAAAAACTTTAAGCACATGGAATTCAATCACTCTCAATTTCAATATCTCAATGTTGACCTTGAAGTGAAAAAACAACTTATTAAGAAATTTTAGTTTAGTAGGATAGATGATCAAGTACATCATAAGAAGACTCTTATACCTCATCCCGGTTTTACTCGGGGTGAGTTTTATTATCTTTGTTCTCTTCAACTTGGTTTCTGGTGATCCAACGGCAGTTCTTCTCGGAAAAAATGCTACTGCCAGACAGATGATGGAGCTTCGTGAACAACTTGGTCTTAATAAACCTCTTTTTGATCAGTACCTTGATGTCGTGCGATCGGCCTTCACATTTGATTTTGGTTACTCTTGGGCTACTAAGCAGGAAATTAAGCAGATGATCATTCAGGGGGCTTACCCCTCTCTGGCACTCTCAGTTCCTGCTTTTACAATTGCTACTATTTTATCTTTGATCATTTCTCTCGTTGTCGCTTTTTACCGCGGCAAAGGCATCGATTTATTTGTTCGTGTGACTTGTATCGCCGGGCAAAGTATCTCTGCTCTGGCGTACATTCTGTTCTTTCAATATTTCTTTGCCTACAAGCTTGGCTGGTTTGAGATTTCTGGTTTTGAATTCGGTTTTCCTGACTTCATTCCCTTTATCGCATTACCAGCGATTATTTTTATTCTTCTAAGTATTGGTCCTGACGTTAGGTTTTTCAGAACAGTTATCCTGGATGAGATTTATCAAGACTATGTTCGTACTGCACGTGCCAAAGGACTTTCAGAAGTTACTGTTCTTCTTAAACATGTTCTGCGGAATGCGATGATCCCAATTATTACTTACGTTGTGATTCAGATTCCAACCTTAATTCTCGGAGCGCTATTACTGGAAAACTTTTTTAGTATTCCTGGCCTTGGTGGCATAACTCTCAATGCACTGAACTCTTCAGATTTTCCTGTGATTAAAGCAATGGCGATTTTATCGAGCGTTCTTTACATCATTTTGAGTCTTATAACAGACGTACTTTATACAATCGTTGACCCTAGAGTGAAGTTGAAATAACTATGGAATTAATTAAAGAAAACTCATTGTGGAAAGATGCTTTCAAACGTTTGACTAAAGACAAATGGGCATTAATTTCACTTATTATTGTCCTCGCTTACGCACTCGTTGCTATCATGGCAGCTTTGGGAATCGTGGCTTCTGACTGGGCCCGCGAAGTCGGTGCTGGAAATCTTCCCCCAAGTTCAGAGCACTGGTTTGGAACGGATATGTTCGGCCGTAGCGTGCTTGCTAAAGTTGTTCGTGGAACTCAAATTGCCATGTCGGTTGGATTAGCTGCATCTCTTATTGCGATTCCTATCGGAGTTACTCTAGGTGCACTTGCCGGCTACTTTGGCGGATGGGTCGATGATTTAATTACTTGGCTCTACACTACTTTTTCTTCTATTCCGAATATCATGCTTCTCATTTCAATTACGATGATTCTCGGTAAGGGAATTTTTGCTGTCTACATTGCTCTCGGACTCACCAGTTGGGTGACTCTTTGCCGCTTAATCCGCGGAGAAGTCATGAAACACAAAGAGCGTGAATACGTTCAGGCGGCAGGTGCTATCGGCGGCGGTCATTTGCGTAAGCTCTTTTTGCACATCCTCCCTAACGTTACTCACATCATTATTATCAACACATCTCTTCAGTTTCAATTCGCTATTAAGTCAGAAGTTATTCTTTCTTACCTGGGCCTTGGTGTTCAAGGTGAACCAAGCTGGGGAACAATGATTGATGATGCTAAACTTGAACTTTCAAGAGGTGTCTGGTGGCAATTAGCTTCAGCTACATTTGCCATGTTTTTAGTGGTTCTTGCCTTTAATTTACTTGGGGACGCTCTTCGTGATTCCCTTGATCCTAAGCTAAAAGGAAAATAGCTATGACTACGCCTAGTCTTCTTTCAGTAAGAAATCTCGTGGTTGACTTCCAGACTGGTGAAGGAATCACCCGGGCAGTTAATAATGTTTCTTTTGATATTCCGGCCGGTAAAACGATTGGTATCGTAGGTGAGTCGGGCTCTGGGAAGTCAGTAACATCCCTTGCCGTTATGGGACTTCTTCAAAAACCAGCAGCCATTATTCCTCAGGGAGAAATCCTTTTTAACGGTCAGGATCTTTTAAAGTTCAATGATTCTCAAATGCGAGATATCCGTGGAAATCAAATCTCGATGATCTTCCAGGAGCCAATGACGAGTTTAAATCCGGTTTTCAAAGTGGGAGATCAGATTGCTGAAACAATTCGCATTCATAGAAAAATTTCTAATAAAGAAGCGTGGGATCGTGCCGTTGATTTAATGAATCAAGTTGGTATTCCTAATCCAGCAGCGAGTGCTCATAAATATCCGCACGAAATGTCGGGTGGTCAGAAACAACGTGTCATGATTGCTATGGCGATTGCCTGCGAACCAAAACTTCTTATTGCAGATGAACCTACGACAGCTTTGGATGTAACAATTCAAAAACAAGTTCTAGATTTATTGTTTGGTCTTCAGCAGAAGTACCATATGAGTATGTTATTCATTACTCACGATCTTGGAGTCATCGGTGATATTGCTGATGACGTCGTAGTCATGTACCGCTCAAACGTAGTTGAAAAAAATAATGCCAAAGAAATTTTCTATACAGCTAAGCACCCTTATACAAAAGGGCTTCTTGCCTGCAGGCCAAAACTTGGTGCTAATCCACGTCGTTTACTTACAGTAAGTGATTTTATGGATGAGGCAGGAATCGAGAAACACGTCTCTGCTGAAAGAGTCGTTGTTTTTGACAAGGAATCAGAGAAAGAAAAATCGAGCGAGATTCTTTTAGAGGTTAAAAATCTCGTGACTCAGTTCCCGATCAAAGGCGGATTTTTTGGACGCACTGTAGATCATTTCAAGGCCGTTAATGACGTCAGCTTTACTTTGAAAAAAGGTAAAACACTTGGTCTTGTTGGAGAGTCGGGGTGTGGCAAGACTACTCTTGGTCGTTCCATCCTTCGTTTGGTTGAGCCTTCTTCTGGCAGTATTATCTATGGCGGGAAAGATATCACTCACGTTTACGCTGAAGAGCTTCGTCTTCTGCGCCGTAAAATGCAGATTATTTTTCAGGATCCTTATTCATCGCTTAATCCGAGAATGACTATTTCCGAAATTTTGACTGAGCCATTGAATATCCATAAAGTTGGAAATTCAAAGCAAGAGCGCTTGGATATGGCAAAAGAACTTTTTGATAAAGTTGGGCTTAAGGTCAATCAATTAAACCGTTATCCGCATGAGTTCTCAGGTGGTCAGAGACAAAGAATTTGTATTGCCCGAGCACTTATGCTCCGTCCGGAATTTGTTGTCTGTGACGAATCAGTTTCGGCGCTGGATGTATCGATTCAGGCGCAGGTATTGAACCTCTTGCTTGATTTGCAGCAGGAGTTCGGTCTGACTTATATCTTTATTTCGCACGATCTTTCAGTGGTGAATTTCATCGCTGATGAAGTTGGCGTGATGAATGGCGGAAAAATCATCGAGATGGATAAAGCGAACAACATCTATAAGAATCCGAAAGAAGCCTACACAAGAGCACTTCTTTCAGCGATTCCTAAAGGTTTAGTTAAATCGGATCTTTCTTCATTGGTATAACTATTGAGAAGATTTTTAGAAAGATGATACTTAAAAAGAAACCCCAATAAACATTCAGGTTCCAGTTCCAATCAAGAACCTGGGTGTTTATATAAACACCACTCATTCCCACCGCATAAGCGCCTATGACACTTGCTGGAGTCAATCTGTAAGGAAAATATTTTTGAATCACTACCTTTGAAAAGAATAAGGCGAGTAGACTGCCTCCGGTCCAGGATTGTGCTTTTAAACCTAGAAATAAAAGTCCATCACTCTTCGAAGCTATGATGGCAATTCCAAGGATTGCAGAACCAATAATAATTGAATCGATCAAGCCGTAAAACTTCATCTTTTTAACGTCACGGTTGGGAAAGATATCATTATAAAAAGTTGCGCAAAGGGCATTTATTGTCGAGTCCAGCACACTCATCGTTGCGGCAAGAACTCCGGCCACCATGATTCCTCGAAGGCCTATCGGAAAGTAATTAACAATAAAATTTGGGAAAAGATATTCCGTCGCAGGAACGACTGGAATGGGGTGCGTCTGGTAGTATGACCACAAAAGTGAACCCACGCTCAAGAAGAGTAATCCTACTGCAATCGAAATAAATGAAGAAAAGAAAATGGCATACTGACCATTTCGCAATTTTTTACTGGCCGTAATTCGTTGAGCAAAGTCCTGATCCACTCCATGTGTCGACATATCGAAGAGAAAGCCTCCGAAAATACCGATGATAAATGGCCATGGGTTAGTGAAGTCAAGGAATGAAGTTTTACCAGCAGTCTGAGCCAGCGCCATCATATCGCCCCAGCTCAAGCCGGCAGTTTTAGGAATGATGTAATGAGCGAGCAAACCGCCAAGAATAAAAAGTGACATCTGTAGCATGTCAGTTCTCACAACTGCTTTTAGTCCACCAATCTGGATATAAACAAGTGTGAGTAAAGTGACTGAAGCTAGACCGACATAAATATTTACACCAA
The DNA here is from genome assembly GCA_040399915.1 of Bacteriovoracaceae bacterium. Taxonomy (GTDB): domain Bacteria; phylum Bdellovibrionota; class Bacteriovoracia; order Bacteriovoracales; family Bacteriovoracaceae; genus Peredibacter. The sequence continues at coordinate 23,957 of JBBARE010000004.1, read as the reverse complement.
AAAAAGTAGCAACCATAATCGAGCCTGAGAAGAGTCTCACGCCAACTGAAACAACCTTACTCATCGAATAGAATATAGCAACAGCACGCTGACCTGAGGGCAACCCGGTTTCCCTTGCCATCACTTCGTAAATAGTCAGACCTTTGTCATAAACTTTTGGAAGAAAAACTAAAGCGATAACAAAGCGGGCAGCAATGGCGCCCATGTAGATCTGAATAAAAGTCCAGTCACCTTTGAAGGCAACAGCAGGTATTCCGATGAAGGTTAAGGCCGAGACTTCTGTCGCAATAATCGAGCAAATCGACTCCAGGAAAGTGAGCGATTTGTTCGCCATGTATTTTTCTTGAGCAATTTCGTTGGCTGTTTTTTGTCCATCATCTTGGGTTTCATCTTTGGATTTAATAGCGATCCAAAAGACCACAAAGATGTACCCAAGGATAAAAACCCAATCAATTAGCTGAAAATTCATACTTTCTCCTGAAAGTGGGAGTCTACGATAGAAGGGTAAATTAGTCCACTAAATGACCTGTAAATCTAAAGTAAAAGTGCCTCATCTAATCTTTGTTCTATTCCGATAGATATTGAGAAGTATTGGATATTTTATGAAACCATTGTCCCACAATTTGAGCAAACTTCCCGTCAAAGACTTGGCGAAAAAAACTATATGTGATGGTCATCTCTATCTATCATCTGGCGAAAGAAAGTTTTACATGATGAAGCCAGGTGTTTTTTTAGATCCCGCGTTCATCAAAAAGCACGCAGTTAATAATCCTGTTTTTGATTTTGATTCTGTTATCAATCAGGAAGTTAAAGACAAATTCAAGTCACTCTTTCGCCAACTGAAGTATCTGCAATTTGAAAAAGATTTGAAGCTGAAATGTTTTGAGATTGTTAATTATTTTCATAAAACTTACTCAAGCGAAGAGCATTTTTTAACCTTCGCAATGGCATGCCATGATGAATTTTGTCAGTTGCCTCAAGGCGATCAGCTAAGAATGCATGAGACTGATATGCATTTGTTCCGTAAAGCCCTGTACTCATCTGCTTTTTCCATCATTATCGGCATGACAAATGACTTTTATCATTTCCTGATGCTCAGAGATTTTTATAACCTGACGTTCTCATTAGACATTGGATTATGTGAATCAAACTACAGCTACTTTGTTGCTGAGGCATGTAACGCTGAAAATCGTGAGCCCGGTTCAGGTAAGATTTATCTCACTCAAGAGAAAGCATCAGAGCTTGAAATCGAAGTTTATTTAAAACATCCAGAAAGATCGTATCAGTTCTTGAAAGAGGCTTCGCTCTTATCCTATCCGGAATTAATAGAAGTGACTCTCTATCAACATGAAATATCCAGCGGCGCCGGTTTCCCGAGAGGGATAGCGAAGAGTCAGATATCGAGTTGGGAAGCTGTCGTGATTTTCTCTGATTCGCTGGTGGAGATCACTAACGAGTATGATTTTGAAAAAGAAGTTGTCCCGTACCTTCTTAATTTTAAAAACCAGAAGCTAAAAGATTTACCAGTGATGAAGGCATTCAGGAAGTTGTGTTCTGCCTTTGAACACTTTCATCAATTGAAGGAGACAGGAACATAATGGAAGGTTTGAAAAAAACTCTAACCATTCTGAACCTCTCAGGAAAACTCTCACAAGAGTTCTCGACTTATTTGTCATCCCGGAATATCCAGGTCATTGACGTTGCTAATAGCTCTGGCAGCGAAGAGTGGACGCATGTCCTCACAAAAGACATTCATAACTTTGATGATATCAATTCCACATATCGGGTCGTTGAACTAAATCGCCACATCATATCTCTTTCTAAACCAAGTGATCTTCAAAGTTTTACGATCAATAATGGTAACATGGTTTTAAATGATATCTGGTTCGTGAGCTCGATGGGGCCATTTATTGTTGATAAATACTTTCAGGGCTATGGTGGGATTTCCTTAGGAGATAATTATCCGACCTTCAAAGAACTTGGATCATTTAACGTCGCCAATCCGTTTAATACCGGAGAGTATCTTGACCGTATGGTTCAGAATGCTTTCGAATGCGGAGTTGAAGCACTGACTGTAAAAACTTACTTCGACCATCTTGTTATGTATGTGGCAGGACTAAAGAAAAAAGGTAAAGCAGGACTTCCTTTTGAAGTGTCCTATGGAACCTTTGAAAATATTTTTGCTATGCAAGTTCATTTCTTTTCTCAGAATTTAGAAATGCTAGACGTAACGACAAGTCTTTCATCAACTTTAAGTCGTAAGGCAGAAGAATACTTCTTAAACGTGTCCGTTCAATCAGCAGATTTTTTTGATTTCACCCATATGCCTGAAGTTAATAAAGTTGTGATAACGGGATTATGGAATCAAGATGAAAGATTAACTTTTGAAAGTCGTGGGTGCATGTTCACTTCACTCACTGGTGGAGCAGCGTACTCGCAATATGAAATGGAGGGGGCAACCTCAATCCTTGTTTCAGACCCACCGATGGAAGATTTCACTTATAAGGTCACTATTCCTGATACTTTGCCGGCAGAGGTCTACAATACCGTCTTGAATGGTTCAGATGACGAAGAAGAATCGTTTTCTACTGTAAAAGGTTCGAAAGATGTAGAGGAAGCTGCAATAGTAGTTAAGGGCTCGGATGATGAAAAAGAAGCAGCACAAATCATCAAAGGCGATAAGGAACTTGAAGATCTGATTCAAACTGTTAAAGGTAAACTAGAAGTAGATAAATCTGTAGTATGGATCTCGGAAAATAAACTCGATGTCGATAAAACAGCTTATCGGATTGCTGCAACTATCGATCAAAGTGCTAAAGAATCGAATTTAAAAGTAAGATCTCTTGGTGAGAAATTACCTGAAGCTATAAAAACAGGACTTTTTGATTTTGCCAAAAATCGAACAAAAGATGCAGAAGATTTAGACGAGTCTGAAGTTCAGGCTTTTCAAGTGCAGAAAGTTCCAGCAATTATAAAAGCTGGAATGGTGCCTGCTACAAAAATTTCCAGTGAAGTGGCAACTAATCAAACTAAAGATATGGTTGTTAAGTCTCTTGGTATCATGCCTCAAGTGACTCAATCTTCTCCTGATACGGATGCGATGAAGCTTCTTGAGATACGTCTAAATACCTCGAATGTTGACAATGAAAAATTAAAGACTCAGTTGAAGGCATTGACTTCGGAAGTTCGCATTTTAAAAGAATCACGCGCTAAGCTTGCTGAAATTCAAATGAAAGCTAATGCAGTGGCAAATGAAATAAACGTCAAAACCAATGACCAGGATGATCTTCTTAGAAAACAATTTCAGCAAAAATTGAATGAGCAGAAAACTCTAAACGAGACTGAGATTAAGAAATTATCCGGTCTTCTAGAGAGAGAGTCTAAACTCATTGCCAATGTTAAACAAGAGGGACTCAAAGCACGAAAAGTTCAGATTGAAGCCATGCAGAAAGAAAATTTCTTTTCGCAGGAATTAGAGAAATCTGAGCGTCAGGTTAAATCAAAAGATCTCATCCTGATTAAAACAAAAGAAACATTTACGAAGCTTTTGGAGAAAAAAGATAGAGATATTGAAGATCTAAAATTAAAGACTGATCAATTAACGAAAGCACTCTCGGCTGCACCAGCAACAACTCAGGTTCAAACGATTAAAGATTTAGCAAAACAGAATCAGAATCTTATTAGGCAGCTAGAAGTCTATAAAGGAAAAATTTCAAGTCTTGCTAATCAGTTTCAGACTTCAAAAATTGAAGACTCGTCGAAAGACGAGGCAAGAAAACTTCAGATGATTAATCAGCAGATGAAAAATCAGCTCGATAATGCGAAAAAAGAAACGGAGAGATTACAAGCTCGCGCTTCGATTGATAGTTCTCAGCTCATGCTGCTAAGACAAGATAAAGTCAGGCTTGAGCAGCTTGTGAAGAAAACGGCACTTGAAAATGTGAAAGAAGCTGAATCTCCGAAAAATCAGATAAGTGACCAGGAATTAAAGCGTCTACAGGCGCATAACCAGATTCTTGAAACGCAGGTTAAAGACTCATCGCTCAAAATATCAAATCTTGAAAATAAGCTTGCAGATGCTATGAAGCCACAGAAAGCTGTGAGTCCTGGTGATGATTCCAATAAGGTGAAAATTTCACAGCTGGAAAACTCAGTTAAAAAGCTTACTGCTGACCTGATAGAAACTAAAACTCTGCTAAATGATGGGAAAAAAGAAACAATTAAGCTTAGCCAAGAAAAAACAGTCCTTAGCAATCAGCTCGATAAATTCAAAAAAGAAGCTGATAAGGGTAAACCTGCGTTGCCCAAAAAACCCGGTGGAAAAGCCGCTTAAAACTTCTTGCCAATTTCCTCGCCTTTCGTCATAATTTGATCCTCTCTCACATACCTAGTTGCCCGGTTGGTGGAATTGGTAGACACGCTAGGCTTAGAACCTAGTGCGCGAGCGTGGGGGTTCGAGTCCCTCACCGGGCACCAACTTATTTACGAAAGTAATTAAGAACACGTGTGAAAGATTTAGAAGCCAGAGTCTCGCGCCTCTGGCTTTTTTTTGCCTTCTTTTTAATCCCTGCTTAAATTTGGTTATTCTTTTTCGATGATTAACCGCGCCCCTCGGCGAAAGGTGAGATAAGTCCAGGCCCATTGAAACAGAACAAAAATTCGGTTTTTAAATCCAATTAAATAATAAATATGAACCAAGAGCCACGCTACCCATGCTGTGAAACCTGAAAACTCAAGCCCCTTGTACATGGCCACGGCACGTGATCTTCCGACGGTCGCCATTTGACCTTTATCGCTATATTTAAAAACCTCAGGTCCTTTGGCGCCAGATATTTTTGCCTTAATGACTTTCGCTACAAACCTTCCTTGTTGCATTGCCACTGGTGCGAGTCCTGGAAGAGGTTTTTTATCTTCTCCCCATTCATAGCAGGCCTGATCACCAATCACAAAAATGTCCGGGTGTTTAGGGAGACTTAAATTTCTACTGACAACAACTCGTCCTTGTCGATCAAGTTCTACGCCCAAAGTTTGATTGAGTGGACTAGCGGCGACACCTGCCGCCCATAAAACTGTTCCACAAGGAATAAAAAGTCCACCTGCAGAAATACCACTTTCATCGATCTCGGAAACTTTTGCGTTCAAGCGCACATCGACACCTAACTCTTCAAGCTGCTTGATTGCTTCACGCTGAAGTGTAGGAGTCATTGTGGGAAGAATGGTAGGGCCTGCTTCAATCAGGATAATTTTTGTTTTATTAGGATCGATGTGATCAAAATCGTGCATGATAGTATAGCGAGCGATTTCTCCAAGACTTCCAGCTAACTCCACTCCAGTTGGTCCACCGCCGACCACGACAAAAGTCATGTATATTTGCTGGACGGCTGGATCAGCTTCGCGTTCCGCTTTTTCAAACGCCAAAAAAACTCTGCGACGAATTTCTGTTGCCTGAGCAATAGTTTTAAGTCCGGGAGCGAATTTTTCCCATTGAGGAGAACCAAAGTAGGTGTAGGTTGATCCGCAAGCGAGGATTAGGTAATCAAATGAAACTTTATTCGTTTCCGTTTGAATCCATTTCTCTGTTTTATTAATTTCTTTTACTTCGCCTAATAAAATTTCAACTCCTTCATTTTGCGCAAGTAAGGCGCGCAGAGGGTAAGCTATTTCAGCGGGAGATAAACCGGCCATGGCAACCTGATAGAGAAGTGGCTGAAAGAGATGATAATTTCTTTTATCAATCAGAGTGACGTGAAGATTTTTTTGCCTGGACAAAGACTTGGCGGCTGAGAGTCCACCAAAGCCACCGCCAATAATAACAACATGGGGAGCATTCATATGAGGAGTATACCAAAATTACTGAAAAAGAGCAGGATTTCCCGCGCCAACTCGCTGAACCTCTGGCATACCGGAGGTAAAATCGACGATAGTGGTTGAACCAACGAATTCGGTTTCTCCTGAGTCGATGATCATATCAATCAGTGATCCAAATTGTTCTTCTATCAAAAGACTGTAGAGTGGAAGATCAGGATCAGATCCTTCTATCATATCGTGAGAGATGTGGGTGCTTAGTAGAACACCATTAAAAGAAGTCATGATACTGCGACAGAGTTGTTTGGGAGGAAATCTTATCCCGACCTGATGATCAACTTTAGACGCTTTAAGAAATTTTGTGATTTTTTTCTGAGCTTCAAAAATAAAAGTGTAAGGACCTGGGATAACTTTTTTCATTAGACGAAAAGCACTGTCATCAATAAAAGCAATTTCCATCGCTTTCTGAAATGACGGGCAAAGAACTGTTAAATGCTTGGTGTTTTCAATGTGGCGGATGCGGTAGAGCTTATCGACACTTTCTTTTTTGAAAGGATCGCAGACCACGACCCAGTTTGTTTCAGTAGGAAAACAAAGAAGCCCCCCATTTTGTAAAATCTGGGAGGCTCTCGTTAAAACTCTGTCGTCAGGATTATGTTCGACGACGTATTCGATCATTGATTAGTGTCCAGGGCTCACACTCATAACTGTTCCAAGAGATTTCGATCGACGCTCGAAGAAGTTTTGCGACTCTTCTCTTTCCGATTCTTCTTTGCACAGGATGCACATCTCTGATGTTGGGCGAGCGATAAGGCGTGAGTAGGTAATTGGATCTCCGCATTCGTCACACATACCATAAGCATCTGTTTCGATCTTACTTAAGGTCTTCATAATTTTTTTAAAATAAAGACTTTCGCGATTTGAGAACCTCATATCAGCGGCCAGCAAAATATTGTCATTTGCTGAATCAACTTCGTCTTTTGCACCCGTGATCGAGTTGTTTTCATACTCATGTTTTTTGAGTTGAAAGTTTGTACGGATTCTCTCCGCTTCAGATAAAAGTTTGTCTCTAAGCGCTACGATATGCTTGTCTGACAAATGACTGTTTAGTCGAACTGACATCCTTAGTTCTCCTTGTTACAGGGGGCTGCATGGCCCTTCTCGTGTTGTGTAGGAAAAATTAAAGCCTTTCATCTTTTGATTGCCAATAGATTAGAGAGCTACAAGCTCTTGTTTTATCTAACATTTGCTTGCATGATTGCTAGGGGGTGTAAGGTTCTGATACACCTACATCACAATAATAGGTAGATGAATGGCGAACTCTAAAGAACAATTTTTAAATGACGTTTTTTTGACACTTCAAGAGCACATACAACAGAGTGCAAAAAATGATTTTGTCGTTAAAGTTTCGCGTCCAGAAAAACTCAAACAAATCATTCCTTCACTCTCTGCAAAAGGTGTTTCTTCGAACGAAATTGTCGAAGAATTAAAAGTGATTCTCGATTATTCTGTTCAAACAATTCATCCTTTATTTCTGAATCAATTATTAGGTGGTTTTGATGAAGCATCATGGGCCGGTGAAATTGCCAGCTCATTACTTAATCCAACCATGGCGACGTATGAAGTTGCTCCGGTCCTGACTGTTATTGAGAAGCGTGTCGTGAATGAGCTTCTAGAGATGATGGGATTTGACCGCGGAGAAGGCATCATGGTGACTGGAGGAAGTAATTCCAATCTGCTTGCTATGCTTTGTGCTCGGACTGAGTATAGCCCGAGTATTCGGCAAACGGGCTTCGGCCATAACCGCTTCCGTATCTATGTTTCTGCAGAAGCACATTACTCATTTGATAAAGCCGCTAACATTACTGGTATCGGGACTCAAAACTTAATTCAGGTTCCATCAAACGAAAACGGTGAAATGATTCCTGAAGAACTTGAGCGCATCATTAAAACAGATTTGGGCGAGGGAAATGTGCCTATCATGGTAGGGGCGACATTCGGTACAACTGTCATGGGTGCTTTCGATCCGCTGGTTAAAATTGCCAAGATTTGTGAGAAATATAAAATTTGGTGTCATGTTGATGCAGCATGGGGTGGTGGAGCTTTATTTTCGAGATCTCATAAACATTTATTGAAGGGAATCCAGCTCGCCGACTCTGTCACTTTTGACGCTCATAAAACCATGGGGACTCCACTCATGACCTCTTTTTTTCTGACGAAGCATCCTGGCATTCTAAAAAATACCAACCGTGGTGGTGGAGCGGAATATCTTTTTCATGAATATGACAATTCTGAATGGGATACCGGAACTTATTCCCTTCAATGTGGCCGCAGAGCAGATATTTTAAAATTTTGGCTTCTGTGGCGCGCCCACGGCACTGAAGGCCTCATCAACCGCACTGAGCATTTATTTGAGCTCGCACAATTTGCCACTAAATCAATTTCAGACAGCCCACGTTTTAAACTGATTCATAGCCACTACCTTAATGTTTGTTTCCAAGTTCATGCCCGGCATGATCAGGAAAATATTAATTCCTTCACGCAAAAAGTCCGCAAAGCATTGGTTAAAGAAGGAAGAGCGATGGTTAATTACGCCTCGCGAGCAGACGGTACAGTCTTTTTCAGACTGGTTTTTCCTAATCATCAAACACAAAAAACTCACATCAGCGAACTGTTGAAAATCATCTTGGAAACTGCTGATCGTGTCGATACACTGTAACTAATTTTTAAAACTCCGAGGCAACATGCAAGTTCCTTTACACCCGATGATCGTTCATTTTCCTGTGGCACTTACTTTTATTCTTCCTATCTTGATTATTGTTTTTGCGTACATGATTAAAAATAATAAAATGATACCGAAGGGATGGCTCGTCATCGTAGGACTGCAACTCATGGTTGTAGTGACAGGCTACGTTTCGCTTGAAACCGGTGAAACAGAAGAACATACCGTCGAAAAAGTCGTCTCTAAAGATTTGATTCATGAACATGAGGAAGCTGCTGAAATATTTGTCGGTTCAACAGTCTTGGCCTTGGTTCTTTCAATAGGTGTTTTTTTTATCCGTAAAGAATTTCAATTTCCGATAAAAATGGGAATTTCAATTGTTGGCCTCATTTCCTGCTTCCTTGCCTATAAAACAGGCTCTCTAGGTGGTGAGCTAGTCTATAAGCATGGGGCAGCTTCCGCTTACACAGCAGAAGAACAAGCATCTCAAGGACTCCTTCCAACTCCAGGACTTAACACATCTGAATCGCAGTCACCTGGTGATGAAAACGAAAGTCTGAAAACTGATGAGAACGATTACGGTAACGCCGATGAAGTCAGCGATTCTACCGACGAAGACTCGAAACAAGAGGATTAATATGAAATTTCTAATAACGCTTACTTTGTTGTTATCTGCAACTATCGCATCCGCTCAGTATAACCCTGAGAGAGAATTTGCGGCGACTTGCCTTAGTGGAGATCTCATTTCAAATCGCGGCAGAGTCCTCTATCAATTCTCATTTTCGTCTGAATGCTTATCTGCTCTTGAGCAAGCTCGAAACCATTTTGGACGTTTTTGTGACGACGAAACGCTTGTAAATGAGTCAGGGACCGTTTCCCACCGCTTTACCTTTCGCTCAGACTGTACAAGAGCTCTAAACGAATTAAAGGCTTCAAGGCGCGGTCTCTTTTGCGACGATGGTTATTTGTATCAAATTCGTATTGGTCAAATTGCTAATCTAACTTTCAGCTCTACTTGCAGAGAAGCTGTTGCTGATGCTGGAAGATATCGGGGATTATTTTGCGTAGACGGTGTGATGATGAATCATTTAGGTCAAACACTCAGGGATTACACATTCAACTCAACTTGTAGAAACGCACTCGCTTCAATAAGTCAAAAACGCTAAATTAATTGCCATAAAAAACCCGCTCAAGCAGCATAAAAAAAGGCTTGAGCGGCTTTTCATCATTTAAGTATTTCATTAACGGTTTGATTGAATTCAGTTTTCCATTTTACGTAAAATTCACCAGTACTTGGACCAGTAAAGCCTGCGTGAACTTTAACGACTTCGTGTTTTTTATTTAAAAAGACTGTCGTTGGGAAAGATATAAAATTCTTGAGCCCTGGAACTTTATCCATCGGTTTATCTTCACTGGTTGATCCTGCGAGAAGGAGTGTATACGGGATTTTTTTCTTCTTTTGCACTTTCATCAGTTGTTTTTTTGCCTCTGCATGGCTTAACCCTCGCTCAAATGACAAAGCAACAATTTCGATCCCGCGGTTTTTATTCTCGTTGTACCAAGGAATAAGATAATTCATTTCATCCAGGCAATTAGGACACCACGTGCCGAAAAATTGGATGATAATTGGTTTGTTCTTAAACTTTTTATCAGTAAGTGAAACTTTTCTTCCGGCAAGATTAGGAAAACTAAAATTAATCGACTCGACCTGTGTTTGTTTATAGGCATCAGGCAGTTCCGCATTCGGATCTTTTTTGCCCTCAATCTTTGTGATTGAGCTTGAGAGAATTTTCGCTTCAAGCTTTCCATCTTTTTCGACTGTGCCACGAACCAAATAATTGTAAACACCATCAAAACTTGCTGCTTCAAATTCTGAACCAGAAACAAAACCTTCCATGTAACGATAGTCACCGGTAGGAGTTAAAATACTTCCGTGTAATTCATTTTCTTTTTGTTCAAAAATAATAACGCCCGTGTCTTTTTTATCATCCTCATCCATTAAGGTCACTGACCACTTTCCGTTTAAATCGATCAGCGGTTTGTTTTTTTCTTCAGGGTATTTGACATTCAAGGCATGAATGGCCTGAACTGGAGTTTCAACTTTTGGATTTTTATTATGGCGGATTAAAAGTCCGGTCATTCGACCTTTTTTTGGCTGCTCCATTTCGAGCGAAGATTGGTACATTTGAAGAGGAATGCTGACACGTTTGTTGATAATTTTAATGTCGTTTAACTTAATGGTTTCTTTGCCGTTACGAAGAGTTCCGTAATATTTGTTTTTGACCAGCTTAAACTCAATAATGAAGGGAATGACCGCATTAGAAGTTTTGAGCTCAAATCTCCACGGCCCGGTGTCTAAAACAGAGGATTCCGCTTGAAATGTTAGAAAAAGCATCATGGATGCCAGAATCAACGAAATATTTTTCATCATAAGCTTTTACCCCTCACAGTCATTTGGTAATATCTTGGTCCAAACACTAGATTTTGTCACCAAAGACGGAGATTCATGAAGCAGTTCATCATAGGCCAGCGCTGGATATCGGAATCTGAACCAGAGCTAGGTCTCGGCGTTATTGTAGAAGTAGAGGCGAAGACAGTGACCTGTTTTTTTCCTGCAACGAAGGTTGATCGTCGGTACGGTTCTCAAACGGCGCCGTTAAGACGCATCAAGTTTATTGAGGGCGACGAAGTGAAGGGTCTAGACGGAACTGTCTTCATCGTCGAAACGAGCTCTGATGATAAGGGGATCGTTACTTATCAAGGTTCAGGTAAAATCTTATCTGAAACTCACCTGGCAGATACTCTTTCATTTTCAAAACCTGAAGAAAGGCTTTTCGCCGGTAATATTGATTCCAATCAGCTTTTTAAACTTCGCTATGATGTTCTTTTGAATCAAAGAAAACTTTTTATATCACCTATCCGTGGATTCACTGGTCCAAGGCTAAGTTTAATTCCTCACCAAATGTATGTTGCTAATGAAGTCACGAAAAGAACTCGCCCTCGTGTTCTCCTGGCAGATGAAGTCGGATTAGGTAAAACTATTGAAGCAGGCCTCATCCTTCATCATTTGATTTTAACTGGCAGAGTTGAGCGATGCTTAATCCTCGTGCCTGACTCACTCGTTTACCAATGGTTTGTTGAGATGCTTAGAAAGTTCCAACTCACGTTTCAGACAATTAACCATGACACAAAATTAGAAAAAACCGACAGACCTTTCGAAGAGGCGCAGTTATTTGTCGCCTCTTTAAAATATTTGATGAAAGAAGATTGGCTTTTAGAGCAGGCAATGGAATCAAAATGGGATTTGCTTGTTGTTGATGAGGCCCATCAGCTTCGCTGGTCACCTGATAATTCTTCCATGGAGTATGATTTTGTCGCGGCTCTTGCTAAAGATACGGCTGGAGTTCTGCTTCTTTCTGGTACGCCTGAAATTTTGGGACTTGCTGGTCACTACGCTCGTCTACATTTGCTTGATCCGAATCGCTTCCATGACTTTAATCAATTTGTAGAAGAAACGACTGGCTATAAGCCCATCACTCAACTTGCTAATAAGCTTATTAAGGGCGAAGTCCTGAAATCTGACGATAAAAAAATGCTAAAATCAAAAATTGGCGTGGATGTTGAGGGACTAGATAAAGAGAAAGCTCTTCAGATGCTAGTCGACCGACATGGAACGGGGCGCGTTTATTTTAGAAATACCAGAAAAACCATGGCGACCTATTCAGAATTCTTTCCGAAGAGAATCTTTACTTCTTACCCCGTCAAAATCGGCAAAACTAAAAATGCCGAGAAAAAGATTTATGAGCAAAAATCTGGATGGCTTGCTGAGTTCGTAGAAAAAAACAAGGCCGATAAAATCCTTCTCATCTGCCACGACAAAGATGTTGTGATTGAACTTGAAAAGACATTACGTGAAAAAACGACAGCGAAAGTTGCTTTCTTTCACTCGGGCATGAACCTCATGAACCGCGATCGACAAGCGGCTTACTTTGCTGACCCTGAAGGCGCGCACATCTTGCTTAGTACTGAAATCGGATCAGAAGGAAGAAACTTCGAATTTGCTCGTCACTTAGTTTTGTTCGATTTACCAAAACTTCCTGATCTCCTTGAGCAACGAATTGGCCGTCTGGATCGTATCGGGCAAAAAAATGATATCCAAATTCACGTCCCTTACCTGGAAAGTTCAAGTGATGAGCTCCTCATGCGCTGGTATCACGAGGGCTTCAATGCCTTCGAGTCCTCACCTCGAGGCGGAACTGAGCTTTACGCAACAGTGAGAAGTGAATTGCTTGAACTCACCCAAAAAGCTGAAGAGGGTGATTATCCTGAAAAAGAATTTAAGGCTTTTCTCAAGAAGACTCAGGACATTCACCAGGAGATTGAAAAGAAATTAGAAGAAGGACAGGATCAGCTCGTTGAAATTAACTCTTTCAATCACACCAAAGCGATGGAATTTGTGAAAGAATTGAAAGCTGTTGATGATGCTGCTGATCTTAGGGACTTCATGATCAATCTTTGGACTCAACTCGGTGTTGAGGTTGAAGATATGAATGATGCTTTTACTTTCTATATTAAGCCTGGGGATAATATGTATCTTCCGCACTTCCCGGGCCTGGAAAGTGAAGGGATGACGATCACCTTTAAACGCGACAATGCCCTAAAGCGGGAAGACATGACTTTCATAACATGGGATCACCCTATGGTGATTGGGATTATGGATTTCATCTCGTCAAAAGAAATGGGTAACGTCACCATGGCGAGCTGGAAAACAGCTTCTAAAGAATCATTTCTATTTGAGGGGTATTTCGTTTTGAGTGCCATCGCAGACAAAAAGCTTCAGCTTCAAAAATGGTTTCCCCCAACACCACTTAGAATATTGCTTAATGCTAAGATGGAGGACGTGACTCAGAAACTTCCTAAAAAGTTTTTAGATGAAAACGTAGAATCTCTAGATCAGGAGAAACGTGCACAAATGAAAGATCTTCCAAAAGATTTTATCAAAGAATGTATCAAGAAAGGCAAAGAGCTTTGTATCGCTCGTGCAAAACAATACAAAGATAAATTTAAAGACGACATGTTAAAATTTATGAATGCAGAAATTGAAAGACTTGAGGCGCTTCATAAGGTCAATCCAACCGTCAGTGAGACTGAAATCTTGATGCTTAGATTTAACCGCGACAACATGCTCAAGGCGATGGATAAAGCGGAGCTTTCGCTAGACTCTCTTCGCATAATAATTAGTTAATTCAACGGAGAACAATATGATTGAACTTGCAGACGACACTATCTTTGACATTATTGAAAAAGAGCCCTTAGTCTTTATCGACTTTTATGCTTCCTGGTGTGGAGCTTGCCGAATTGCTGCTCCCATGTTCGAGAGAATCGCAGGCGAAGAAGGTGTAAAAATCTTTAAAATCGATGTCGAAAAAAATCCTAAAATTAAAGAGCTTGTTGAACTTCCTGGGCTACCTTCGGTTGGTTGTTTTAAAAATGGAGAACCACAGGATCTGGTCAACATCACCAAAGAAGAGGGGTTTCGTGAATTCCTCCAAAAAATGAAGGCTTAATATGGACGTCAAAGTACTTAAAGAACTTGCTCAAAAATATACGATCGATGAACTTAATAAGTTTGCAGATGATTTCGAAGCAACAGGTGTCGCGCCCATTAAAACTCAGGAAGATGCTGGTGATCAGATGAGTGATTATCTACAAGCGGCAGAACTTCGTTCCTACCTTGATAAAGGCATGAACTTAACGGAGGCGTTGAGAGAATTTTCAAAAAGAGTGCGCGGAGTTTTAACTTGAACATCAAAGTACGCCCGGGATTATTGTTTGATATTGATGTCATCGCTGACTACCAGGTCAAGATGGCGGCAGAGACTGAAAATATGAAACTTGATCCACCAACAGTTAATCTTGGTGTGACAGCGGTGATGGACGATCCTTCTAAAGGAAAATACTGGTTGGCAGAAGTTGATGGAAAAGTTGTTGGCTGCTTACTTACCGTACCGGAGTGGAGTGATTGGCGAAATGGAACTGTTTTGTGGATCCATTCTGTTTACGTTCAACCTGATTTTCGTAAGTACGGAGTCTATAAAACTTTGTATGCGCACTTAAAGCAGATGGTTACTGAATCAAAAGAATTAAGAGGTCTTCGCCTCTACGTCGATAAAACCAATCTCAATGCGCAAAAAGTCTATGAAGCGTTGGGGATGTCAGGTGAGCATTATCATTTATTTGAGTGGATGAAGAGTTAGGAAGAAAACCTAGCTAAGGGCGGAACAGTGGTGGGTGTTTCGCAAGCCTGTGAGGTACTTTGAAGAGGTTTAAACTTCTTGTACCGGGGAGAGTTTGGGAACTTTTGAGGAGTTCTTCGCCCTTAGCTCAATATTCTTAAAGCAGGATTCGTGCCAATCCTAAACATCTGAATTACCGTAGTAGATCACTCTGAATCGATGTCATTTTGCTCCTCGGACTCCTTTTGCCCCTAGGGCCAGAGTCAGATAGGGGCCAAGGCAACCCAAGCTTCTGAAGCAAAAATACCTGTCGAATGTTTATGCACACCTTGAAATGAATTCAGCCAAACAACAGTAGTGACTCTTTTATTTCTATAATCCCAGCATCAAGGGATTTTTCAATGAAACTGATGGCAATCGCAATCATGCTTTATTCAGCGTTTTCAAACGCTGCTATTCTTGAATACAAGTCCACAGGACCATTAAGTCATGTCATCCAAGAAGTTTTGCAGATTCTTCCTCCCACTTATTTAAATAGAGTTAATAAAACAATCACGATAACTGAAGTTCCATTTAAGTCAGATCAATTATTTTTATCTCAAGATCTGTGTAACATTAATGAGGGTGTTGAGTTTGGTTTAACTAAGAAAAATGCCATAACAATCAGCTCACGATTAGTCGAATTAGCAGAAACTAATTCTCAGCAATTTAATTGTGGTCATAAAACTTTTAAACAAATGCTCAAAGCTGTTCTTATTCACGAATTAACTCACGTAAAAGACAACCAAGAAAAAGTAAGTATTGATGTCGATTTTCAGCGAATTGTTGGAATGAAGAGAGTTCAAAAATCGAGTAAGAAAAAGCTCATGAACCAAAATACATCTGCTTCTCCAGATCCATACGAGTTTAAAAATCTAGAAGAGTCACTTGCTGTAAATACAGAGTACTTAGCTCTCGATCCAGAGTTTGAGTGCAGAAAGCCAGCGACGGCGCATTTTTTATCAAAACGTTTAGGTATTCCTTTAAAAGGTACATGTCAGAAGAACTACAAAGTGACGGCACAATCGGCGTTCCTTGAAGACAATTACCAGTTGCCAGTCTCAATTGATCCTAAGCGGGTCTATCAGGTTCACTACCTTTTTGCAGGAAAAGGACAAGCTTTGATGTCACGTTGGGGACACGCGATGTTCAGACTTATTGTATGCGCTCCTTTTAGAAAAGTGGCGGGACCTGAATGTATGGACGATGTTTCTCATCACCTCGCACTTTCGTATCGGGCCTATATGAGCGATATGAATATTAGTTACTCTAAAGGTATGTTCGGTAAATATCCATCTCAGCTTTTCATCATGAGATATTTAGAAGTTCAGCAAGAATATACAAAATTTGAGTTGCGAGATCTTTATAGCGTCCCGCTTAAGATGACTGATCTCCAGAAAAAAGAATTCCTCGATCTGACTCTTGAAAGATTTTGGACTTATCAAGGAAAGTACTACTTCATCGATAATAATTGCGGCACTGAAACTGTAAAACATTTCGCAGCGGCAATGAGTGATGAAGAGAGCAGTCTTGTTAGCTCAATTACTCCTCTCAAGATTTACAACGATATCGTAAAACAAGGAAATGATCTAACCGACGGAGACCTGAATAGTCTAGATCGCGCAGGTATGATTAAAAATAAATACTTAGTTGAAAGCATGTTTGAAGACTTAAATGCTAATTACCAAACGCTTAGAAGATATATTCCATCTTTTAGTGAGGAAAAATTCAAAAATTTCCTTGGTAAGACTAAAGCTTCGCAAAGACTTGCAGACTACGAAAGCTTTATGGATTCATCTCTGAGCATGAATCCTGCAGAAAAAAAGCAGATTTCGATGAAGTTAGTTTACCTGGAACGATACCTTTCGAGCAGATTCTTAATGCAAGTTCCCAAAAAAGCTATTCAGAAAATGAATAAAGACGAAGGCCTTAAATCAGAAGTCATGAAAATGGGCCAGAGTTTAAAGAGTCTGAATATCCAGCCTTGGCAGGTCGTGACATCTAGATACGGAGTGCCTACTGCTCCTGAATTTGAAATCCAGTTTCCTGAGTTCATTAATCAGAGACAGGGCGAAATTAAAATGTCTCTTGATTCACAGATGGCAAATTTAAACAGTATTTTAGGGAAAAAGCATTTTGAAAATGATTTAAACGAGATCGAAGAACTCAAAAAAATAAAGAAACTTACTGTTGAATTAATAAACAAGGTCAACAGCCTTTAATAATCCGGGAGGATTTTTTATGAAAAACGTACTACTTGTTATCGCTCTTATGTGCACTCTAAGCAACGCTTTCGCACAGTCCGGGATTGAAGCAACAACTGCAATAACCATTTCTCCATTCGCGACTGCTACACGTCTTCTTGAGTCAGGCACAGTAACTTCTCTGGCACCATTTGCATCAACCATCGCTTCTGCTCAAGCGCGCGGAGTTGCGGGTAAAGAACAATTGAAAGATGAATTGGTTGCCTTGAATGACGATATGGTTTCTGGTGCAGTAAAATCAATCGATCAAGTTCGTCAACCAGCTCTAAAAGAATTGTTTGCTGAAATTTCTGCTGATCAAGAGCAAATGGAAAGCATTAATTCTGTTATTACATCTGGTTCAAAGTTACATAGAATTGCCTCTGCTGTGACTGTTTCTCTTCTTGTTGAATAGTTAATTTTACTTAAATTTTAAGGAAGAAATAAAAAAAGCCCGAGATTAACTCGGGCTTTTTTATTTTGAAAATAACCTGCAGGGGGTGAACGGTGAAA
Organism: Bacteriovoracaceae bacterium; assembly: GCA_040399915.1. Classification (GTDB taxonomy): domain Bacteria; phylum Bdellovibrionota; class Bacteriovoracia; order Bacteriovoracales; family Bacteriovoracaceae; genus Peredibacter. The sequence continues at coordinate 6,399 of JBBARE010000004.1, read as the reverse complement.
TTATGGGGTGGGCCATGTGGGGAAAAACCTAGTGGTTAGCTAAACTTTTCCAGGGACTTTCTTGAATTTTTTTGGAGTCCATTCCCCCTGCTTGGATTCCTATGTAGCAACACCTATGCCAAACTCCAGACAGCCATAACACCCCCAAATAATATAGTTACGAGTGTCGTCAAAACAAAAAGCGTACTGGTCAGTTTGCCCCATCATGGAAAACTTGCGTGGGGCAAATCTGTTAGATAGCGAATGAGAGTTTCTGTAAGATGAGTGAAGTCAGAATGTTAACAAGAAATAAGAGTGTAAGGTTTTGTAAGAGATGGGTGTCATGAGCTACTGCAGGCCCAGAAAAACTGTCTCGTTGGACTTATTACCCGTCGTTTCAATTTTTAATTCAGGCCTAATATCCACATTCTTATTTTTCTTTTCGAGATTTTTAACCACTCCGCCAATATCGATTCTTTCTCCGCGACTTAATTGTAACTGAGTTTGAAGGACCATCGTTTCTTGATCAGGTGGAGGTTGATTCAAAACAACAATTGATCCTGGAGGAAGGTTAACGGGAATGATGGGTTTTGGATTTTTTCTGACGGTGAGTGAAATTTCGTAGCGATTTGGGTTGAGATAACGGCATGTGCCTTTGATCTCGTCCTGGTCTACGGAAAGTTCAAAATCTTTTATGGTTTGAATCTGCATGGTTTCTGTTGCTGAGGCTTGAGAATCCGTCTGGTTAATCGTTATTCCAGTTTGATTCAAACCACCACTTAAGACATCACCACTTTTTTGTTTTATTTTTTCAACTTTTAGTTTGCATGGCTCTCGCCGAAGATCCTCGCTGGAAAATGCCACTGAGGTCCCGGGAAAAGAGGTAAGTAGATAACGCTGAATAAGTTCTCTGCGATGAGGACGCATCTGAACGACCAAACAATTTTCATCTGAGGTCACGACATCACTCGGAACTTGAATCGAACTCAACTTTTGTTTGGCGGTAAGTGACTTATTGATGGAGGAGAAGCAATATTTCTCGGATGCCATTTCATCTGCGAAGGTAAGAAATGAAAATAATAGAAGCGTAATGAGCATGCATTGATTATAATTCAATTTATGGAAAAAGAGCTCTCTTATTTAACTCCGGAAGGTTACACCGTTTTCACCAGTCAGTTTCTAAAAAACAAAGGAACTTGCTGTAAGTCGGCCTGTCTCCACTGTCCTTACGGATACACCCTAAAAAAACATGGTCTGGAATTTTCTAATGTGACTGATGCTGATTTTTCAATGATCGAGTCCATGGTTCCCTCATCTATAGAATGGAAATCTTTTCTTCCGGAAAATCTGAAGATCATAAAAATTAAAGGTGTCGTTTGCGGATTTTTTTTAAAAAATCACATCGTCATCAAAAATCTCTTCTTAAAACCCCATTTCCAAAATCAAGACCTCTCTAAAGAAATGGTCGAGAGCTATTTCTTCATCTGAAACTGATATCTGGCATCCAACCGCCGTAAACCTATCCTGGATAGCCATTTATTTCAGTCTTACACCGATCTTAGTTCTGCGACTTCCGGTGCTCTCATTTCTCAAGGTCAGGAAATAAAACCGGCAAAAATGAATAATAATCTTCCTAAATATCTGATTCAGAGTGGGCCTGATATCTCGACACTTATGCCTATTTCGATTGGCGTAAGATATTTCAAGACCTTACTTAATTCCCACCACTTAAGCTTGTCACAGAAATTCCTCAGAATTTCCTTATGATTTCCGACAAGTAAGTCATAATAAGAAATGAATCATTTCATGTTTATTTTAAAAATTATCAATACTGAACAGTTACAAACTGGGACAGCTAAATAGATGCGAAATATTTTTTTTCTCCTCATTATTCCATTTTCCATGGCCCAAGCTGGGACTAGCTTAACAATTGTTCATCCGCGAAATCCTTCTCATCAAAAAGATTCCTACATAGTTAATTGTCATAAAGAATGCGATTTAAAAGTTTCCACATCAACCAAACGCAAGGGTACTGCTGAATTGATTAGCTTTGAGTCTAAAATTAAAAATCTTATTGATATTGCAGCCGATAGATTTTCTGAGGATGAGAATTTTCTTGCCCATCAGATTCTGTATACGATTGAGGCTACGAGTAATAATAAAAAAATAAGTCTGACCCTCGGTTATCCAAAAAAGTACCTAGGCAAGGACTATCAGAAGTATTCTGATCTTGTTGTGAAGATCGAAGAAATTAAACGTGAAATGATCTTACAGACGGTTGAGGGAAAATGAAGAGTCTTTTTTTTCTACTCCTTTTTGTCTTTTCAGCTTTTGCCAAAGACCCAACTTCACCAGAGATGAAGCATTCTATTGAAGTCTTAGATGAATTGAATAATAGAATTAATTATACATACTGTGACCCGAGCAACCCCAATTCACCTGAGTACTGTAAAAATCTTTATGGATATGCTTGCTCAGTTAAGAAGAAGATGAATTTACTGGAAGTACTAGATAATGCAACGAAATCTCAGTTCTGGGATAAGCTTCCATCTAGTGCTAACACCGCTCAATTTAACCAAATGGCGAGGGCCGCTATTACTCATTCAGAATCAAACGTTTATAAAATTACTAAAGTTGAAAGAGATGAAATTCGACTTCTACTTTCGGAAGCTAAGTCTGTGATGAAAACATTCATTACCAGTACTCCTTATTTACCTAAAAATAAAGTAAAGGAAATGCATGATAAAGTTAACAGCGTTAACTTAAAATATGGGACTGAGTATGTTGCAGAGATCGTTGCTCACGCTAAGAAGCAGGGTATTCAAGTTTCTCCTGAAGAATTAGAAAAACAAGCTTTCTCCATTTACATGTCGACCTGTGGAATTAATGGACTAGAAGTAAATGCCTTCTATGAATCTGGCAGTATTGTTCTTTGTCCGGGTCTTCTTATCTCCCTAAAAGATTTTGGGACTAATAAAGAAGAAATTAAAAACGCTCTAGCTTTTACTTTCGGGCACGAACTTGGACACTCTGTAGATGCAAGTGAGTTTCCTGAAGCTTATAGTAAAATGCAAAATTGTTATGAGACAGTTTCCGGTAATCCAGACATTTGGAAAGAAGACTCTGCATCTGAAATCTCTTCAGATTATTGGGGAGGAATTGTTCTTAGTCATCGCCTGAAAAATCTTGCTCCGGCCGATGCTGCGAGGTCGATTGCCTACGCATCAGATGGACTTTGCAGCAATACTAAAGGCACTCAGGGTCACTCTGATGGTGCGTTTCGTGTGAATCAAAACATAGGTAAGCACCAGTTGATCAGTGAAGTTCTCGAGTGTGCTCCGGCAACGAAGGATGCTCCTTTTTGTTCTTTAAGAGGAACTTACCCCTCAAAATAAATGGCATTTTAAGTGGGCCATTTTAATCACCATAAGTGATGTTTTTTCTCAGTAATATCAACGTCCTAGCTTCCGGAAGTAAAAAATTCAAATTTTCCTCAATTATTCCGATGAGTTCAAATAATAATAAGGAACTGATGAAAACCTTTATTGTCTTTTTCTTCATTTTACAAGGTCACCTTGCTTACTCTCAATCTGATATTCCGGTTGCCGGACCAGGTGTTGAGCCGACAACGACAATGAATGGATCAGCCCATGATTTAGTGCATACATCTGAAAAAAATTTGGCAGCAGAAAAAATTTTCGATAACCTAAAGCCTCTCGTCGCAAAGAATCCTAATCCAACAGTTACAGATCATGACTCAACACTAGCTGCCGCAAATTGTTCAACAATAACCGAGCCTAATTTTAATTTCGTGGAAGATTCCGAAAATTGTAAAGTAGAGTCGATCGATTTTGGTAATTTAAACCTGCTTCTACCTTACCTCGTTTCGATTAAACCTCAAACAAACTCAGTTCTTGGACCTGTTTCATCTCCCCAACCCGCTCCAGCAGTTCCACCGACTCCTGATCTGAATGATGCTGACAAATGTGTTTGCTTAAAAAAGAATGAAGGATCAAAAGTTTCTCCGGAAAGTATTTTAGAAGAAAAGAAAAAAGCCAAGGAACTTATCAGAAAGGCAGTTAATCAAAAACTACTTATAGATTACACAAGACATTTTGAGGATGTTCGTTATTATGCGACAAACTTAGGACAAATGTTCTCGAAAGACTCTTCAGTAAAATACGCCTGTTCTCAAGCTGAAGGCTTTAAAGATAAAGTTAAAGATCATCCAGGCTGTGCCAGCCTAACCGATAAACAAATAAATGAAAAATTAAACGACGTTCTCGAATCTTTTCCTAATAAAAGGTTAAAAGATAATTTTTCGCTAAATCTTTCTCGGATCCAACTTCAAATTTTTGCCGATTCACTTAAAAAAAAGCCTGACAATTATAATGCGAGAGCAGAACACGACAGATTTCTATTCAGTTCTACTAAAGGGAGTTCCGATTTTAAAATTTTCGATAAAGTGATGATGTTCGTATTAAAAGATCAGGAATCCAATGACTTCCTTTTGGAAAAAAATGAGAAACATAAGAACCCCCTAAGAGCATTGCTAGATACTTACAGCAAAAAAACTGAGCATATGACTGAGGCTGGTAAAAAAGATTTTTTAAAGCTTCAGCTTGGAGAAGAGTTATTTAACAGCCTTGAAAAAAATATTCCACAGAATGAACCAGGGGATTTTCTTGCTGGTCTTTCTATTACTTTAGGTAAAGCTTCGCGTCTTCACCCGGGAATCGGTCAATATCTAACGGATACCAATTTATTCAAATCTGCATCGATTAAAATGAATTCAAATCCTGAACCAAACGAACGGATCTACACTTCAATGATGACATTTCTTGAGTCAAGTGATTTTATGAAAAATCATTTTGAATCAAGCTGTAATGACCTGAAAGATAATTTTGCTAACACAATCTGTGCAAGTGACGAAGATCTGTTTTTAAAAATGGGGCCGCTTGAATTAAGTCAGCTTGTAAAGGATCAAAAAGAATCCTCAAAAAATGGATCACTATCACGCTCGCTATTTATTTGTCAAAAAGTTCTTTCTATTCCGTCTCTTGAATCCGGAATGCTTTTTAATCCAGCCACGGATCGACCTTCAAAGTATTATGGCTTAGTTATTAATCAAAGAGATGATGCTGACGCTGCTATTGATGATGCGTTAAAAAACCCAGAAAGTGAAGCTGGTAAAGCACTTGATTATGCCAATAAAACTTACGGTAATACCGCTTTCTCAGACCCAAATGATGAGGTCGCAAAACTTGTTCTCGGTAAGTATATGAAGCCTTCTTCCATGCTTTCATCAAATTCGTCCTCTTCTGAATTTGAGACAAAAAATGTCAAATTAGAAAAAAAAGTTCAATCTGATTCTACGTCTACTTTTCCTATTTCTTCAGAAGCTCCAGAACAAGGAATAGCAAAAGTGAACTACGCCAATTCTGAGTCTGGAAATTCTTCATTAAAGAATAATTTCGTTGTGCCTGAAACTAAAATCGAAAGTCCTAAAGAGATGCGTGAGTTTTTAAAGGATGAATCAACACCTGGGAACGTCTCTCGAATTGTTGATGACTCTAGCGATGACATGATGAAAGAGCTCATGAAATTAAAAGAAGAAACTGAGGCAAATAAAATCCGGATACTTGAACTTAGTTCTGATAATGAACGCTTGAAATTGAAAGCTGCCCAAGAGCAGCTCGCTAATTTGGAAAAACGAAGAGCGGCACTTGACCCGGGTGAACCAAAGAGTGATGGCGCTGGATCGACACAACGTGAACGTTCTTCATTGTCCCCGGGAATAAGAGAAAATAATCGAGAAATTGCTTCCACTTCACAGACTGAGTCTGGTGGAGTCAATGCAGGTTCTCAAAGCGCTGCTGCTCCACAACTGGCAAACAGTAATAGTGCTGCTGCTTCTGTGGGTGGACTTAACAGAGCATTGCTTGCGACTTCTGGAAATACTGGGAGGACAGATGAAAGTTCATCTCCCTTAGTTCTCTCATCCAGTACCACCAGAACAAGCGGACTTGAAATTAAATCACAGGATGTCTTGCCAGATCTCATGGATTATATTTCCAGCAATGATTCTGATCTTCAGACATTAATTAATTTGAAGTCCTCAGGTCTTTTGTATAAATACAAAACAGTCGTTAATGGCGAAGTTGTTGAAAAAGAATTAATGATTCAGTACAAAAACTTAAACGATGACGTTAAGAAACTTATTGATCAAAAAATTGCTTTAAATAAAAATCGCGGTATTGAGGCGCTAAGATTGGATCGTGAGATTGCGCAAATGAGAAGAGTCAATAGATACTCGGCACTCAAAATCATTCTCGGCGAGCAGATGAAAAAGTAACCCTGGCGGCTAGGCCAGGGCGAAGAAATTTAGACGACGCCGACTAAACTGAAAATAATAAAACT
>JBBARE010000003.1:0-349365 GCA_040399915.1 Bacteriovoracaceae bacterium | reverse complement strand
TTTTGGATTTATTGCCGGTCAAGATCTAGGGCCATGGTTTAATGGATCGCTTACAGTCTTTGGACTGTTTTTGGAGTTGCGGAATATGAATTGCCTCTTTTTGGTGGCAAATTTTGAAATCATCTGGTTTACGCACTAAAGACTGAAACGTATTTTTGAAAGCTTAGAGTGGCTTAAGATATTTTAAGAATGTTCGTATACAATAGGAATTATACTACTATTCGAGAGGTAGACCATGAAACATATCACAAACATTTTCCTTCTTCTGTCTTTAACAGCTCTAGTCTCATGCAATTCTGGCGGTAGTGCTAGTCCTTATTCTACTTCAGAGAATCCTGAATCCGATTTATCGGGTACGGTTTCTTCTGTGCTGAATTTTATGAACCCAATTTCTTCAGCTCACGCTGCGAGTGAGATCTGCAAGACACCCGGCGGAACAAATAAAGGCGTTCAGATTTATTTGGTGGATAAGAGTGGTAATGAAGAGATAATCTGCTACGCCAACTTGAATCCTAATGGTTCATTTAATGCGAAAATTCGAAAGAAATTAGTTCCTATCGATTATCTATTAAAGATCAAAGCAAAGGTAGGTGGTGCCATCAGACAAGCAATTGTGAATACTGATTCGACAACTGCTGTTGCAGTAGATGCTGCCTCAACCTTGGCGACTCCCGTTATCCATGACCAATGGGTAAAAGGAAATAATTTTGATGCCAAAATAATAAGAGAAAAAGTCAGAGAATACGTTGAAAGTTGTCTAAGTGGTGTGAAAATATCTGGAATGAATCCAGATAAGATTGCCTCACTCCAATACATGTTCACTCATTCTAAAGATGCTATGGAGGAAAATTTATTTAATGGTGGAAATAATGAAAATTTTAAAAATTTTGTCGAGATTGTTTATAAAAGCAATACCAGAATGGGAGCAAACGGTGATATCTCAAATGGGAGCCGCCTATTGTTTAGTGATAATGAACACGTGAAATCTAAAGATGGGTCATTTAAGAAAATGGTCTTAAAGGTTAAAAGATAATCTTATTGGTTTGACATAGGCTTTAATTCGTTTTGAAGGACGGTTTCTGAAGTTTTAAATCTCTTCGTGAATTCTTCTACTAACTTTGGGTCTTGATGAATAAAAGTCATCTCCCAAAGATTACTATACCCAGTCATCGTATAGTTCGCTGTCCCCCAAACCAAGGTTTGCTCGTCAATTATAACATACTTGGAATGGAGATCGGTTTGAGAAGTGTTTTGCAAGAAATAGCCTCGATTAAAGTTCTTAACTGCTTTATTTGTTCCATTAATTATTTTGACCTTAATGCCTTGCTTTAACTTTTGATCAAGAATTTCCAACATCTCCTGGTCATTAAATTGGTGGGTATGGATATAAATAGACTTCTTTGCCAACACTAGCTTTTGATGAAGCATCTTTTTCATATCCAAGTAGCGTGGTCCAAAGGCAATGATCTCCTTGAGATTAGGATCTTTTGAGTGTTCACAGGAGTTTTTTACCAGACGCTTCATGAGTTCCTGAATGGATGAGTTGTTTTCAAATCTTGCTAGCAAAGTACAGTCTAGATAGTCCTGAGCCTGGCAATTATAATTAATTTGTGAAAGAAAATGATTTTCTATCGACTCTGGATCTTTCACTTCGGCAATCATCGCTAAATCTGAAAATATTTCATCATCGTAATCTCTAAAATTTCCTGTAAAAAAAAGATACTTGGGAGATTTTCCTAAGAAAAGAGCTCCCTTAATGTGATATGCATTGACTGCAGTTGAATTAAGGAATATCGGATGGATAATAACGTTGGAAGGCAGTTCAAATAAGTAGGAAGGAAATTCTTTCAGTAAAGATTGGAGACTAAGCGAAAACAGAACATGAATTTCTGCCTTGTTGGTCCGAGCCTTTTCTATAATCTTTTTAAAAAAACCTGCCGAGAGTGTCATGCTTGAAATATAAACTTTGTCCCAGAGTTGGGAGTCATAAATCTTCATAAACTCGTCGGTGATTTTTCGCTCTGAAATATCAAAAATTTCTTTTGAGCCAAATAATTTTGTGGGCTCAATGATGGGTTTACTTTGGGTAATAGCCTTCTTTCGATTAAGACAAAGAGGTAGCTTCTCTTTCAGTATTTGTTCGAGATTTTTTGTCTCTCGACCGGGGCTAAGAAGTGAAAAAGGATAAAGGACTGAACAACCACTAAAAGCGAAGCACTGTTGATAAATTTCATCTCTCAATGCGCCTATTAGTCTTGCGGCCTTAGAATCGCTAAATGTCAGTAAAGGCTGAAATGATTGATCCGTCAGTTTTTGCTGGACACTAAAACTACTGCTCAGTTGCTCTAAAAAACCAGCACAATTAAAAATACCTGGTAAAAATGAAACTGACGCAAACTCTATCTCCACAATCTCAAATTCTGAAAGATCAAGCTTGGTATAATAAAGCAAGGCTTTGTCTTCAATGGACTTACAGGAAAAACTCGCAAAACAAGTAGGCACAAAAATCAGGAAAAGAGATAGAGCTTTAAGGTATGCCAAGATTTATCCTTCACAAAATTAAGCACTTTTTGATCATAGTGATCCATTTGAATGATTGTGCTGACTTCATCTAAATTCAGCAAGGGATAAAAATACATCCCCTCAAGGTAATAGGAAAATCTTCGATCCTCGAGGCTTAGGGCGCTTGCAGATTTGAATTCAATTTCGGCAAATAATTTAAGAATTTTACTTTCTTCGACCTGTTTTTCATCCAGTGTCCACCGATTGTTGACCTTTTTAAACTGTTTATAATTTCCAAGATCAATGTTTGTTGTCTCGTCGGACGTGGGCAGATAATTTTTTAATTCATCCTTTGAGAGTAAACGGAGAACTCTTAATTCCCTAGGGTACATTTTCCAGAGCTCAAAGTGATCCTTCTCCTCTTTGATCGGAATGACCCATTGAGTTTTGCTAATAAGGAGAGGTTTAGTTAAGTCGTTCGAAAAAAACATCTTTTTTAAATGGTCACCGTTATTTGTATTAAACATCATGAGAGCAAATTTTCCCTGATGTTTCTTAGCTTGACTAAGATAATCAAACGAGGAGAATCGTTTATTCACTAAAAGTTTTGAGCGTCTCAAATACCTGCACCTATCATCAGAAAAAAGAACCTGAGATATGAGTATCAAGAAGATAAGCAATTCAGAGAAGTAAAATAACGGCAGATGAAGAAAAGAGGGGGCAACATAATAACTTATAGCACCCACGAGCCTAATCCCAATATAAGTATAGGCTTCGCTCGTATCCTGTCCTACGCTTGCTAAAGCAAGAAACAAATTCATGTTCAGCGCTAATAAAAAAAAGGGAAGAAAGATGCTCCAGTCATTAGAAGACCAAGAAAACCAAACAAGAAAAAGAGATGTAAGTGTCATATTTAAAAAAAGAATTTGAGCGTGTCGAAACTGAATCCACTCAATCCTTCGTAAGGAAAAGTACTTCAGAAAGTCGATCTGAAGAGCCCTGTAAGGGCGGTTCAAAAGTCTAAAGAGAAAAATGAAAAAGAAAAACGAGATCCAGATGTAATGACCACCATCTTCTTTTAAAAGTGAGGAAGCAAAAAATAGAGTCATCACGTTTAGAGAAAAAGTAATGAACCGCAACATGAAATTTCTTTTTTCAAAACGCGGCAAAGTCGTTTGAGTCGTGGTTTTTCCTAACTGCTTTTTAATGATAAGGACAAACTTGAATTCAATAAATAATCGACTGAGATAAATGGATACAATTCCCAATGTAACGGCATTTTCAACTTCCAGACCGAGGGAAAATGAGACAACTGAGATGATAGCAAAAATGAGACCGCCCCACCAATTAAGAGGCGAGAAATAAACCCTCTTTTTTGATATGACTTCAAGTGAATAGGCAAAAGAGAAAGCCTGAAAACCCAATAAGACAAGTCGAGAACAGAAGATCGTCATCAGTATCCAGTGCTGAAATAAAATATCTCCTGCAACATGAATGGTAAAAGCGACAAAAAGAAGAAAAATTAAACCAATTAATGAATAATTAACCCCTTTTGAGAGTGAGCTATTATCAAATATTGCTGATCGGTTGAGACTAAAAACTTCCTCCACGATAAGATTCATAAAGAAACTGGAGAACGGGATAAAAAGTAGTGAGGAGTAAAAGTCTGGGTGGCAATAGAAAGCCAGAAAAGAAATTTCAAGCAGCTCGTAAGACAGGTTAAAGCCTTTGCGAGACAAGTAACCTCTATTTCTTTTTAAGATCATGATGATAAAATCTCTAAAACGGTAGCTCCAGAGGTATTGATCAAAATTATTTTTTGTCCAAGCTTTACTTTCAGGTTTTAGCACGTCTGATAAGCGTGTCATGCGGCCTTATTACATTTCAATTTTCGCCGTTGATATTCAAGTGAATGGAGCTTCATTGTGCGAAAAAGTTTCCACGCCTGACGTTTTGTTATTTTTAAGGTTTTGCACATTGTCCTTATAAGGAACTCTCGAGAGTCTTTATCAAGATTTTTAGTGTTTTGGATATGGGTCCGAAGGACGATAAGCTTTTGAACATCTGGGGTTTTTTTGAGATCATTTATTTCATTGAAGCCTAGACTTAGGCATTCTGTAATTTGCTTTGCTTCTAGGCCTGATTTCGCCAAGTGATGAGAGAAATTCCCTGTTTCTTTCCTAAACTTCATTTTATATTCTTTTTTATGTTTAGGTCTAAATGAATACATCCCACTTTGGTAAAAAGTGATGCCGATCCATTCGAAATAATCTTTTCGTTGAAAATCATTATTTTGTCTCGTAGAACCCAATACATAGTTTTTTATTTTTTTTTGACTTATTTGGAGTTTGAGTTTTGCGATGATTTGATTGGTTTTCTCAATAGCCTCTTTTGCCACTTCTTCATGAGAAGTTAAAAAAATAAAATCATCCCCATAGCGCGCATAAAATGAATCTGGGACCTCACCTAATGCTTTATCTAGTTCTGTTAAATAGATATTTTCCAGAAGTGGCACTACAGGGGATCCGGAAGGGATCCCTGTTCTTAGGCACGCAGCTATTTCTTGATCAGGACCTCTGTAGAATTCAGCGCGGTAAGATTTTTTTAAAAGGGGTAAGATAAGACTTGATTTTTCAAGCTGAGGAATCGAATTAAGAATCTCATCCATGACTTCGTGATCTATAGTGTCTCCATAGGACGAAACATCTCTGCCTAGAAAAAAGAGCTGTTTTGTTTCACCTTTTTTTTCCCCTTGAGCTTTTAAGAATGTGGAGAGTATGGAGGCAGCTTTCTTTGGACCATATCCTTTTCGAAAAGAAAACAAATGAGGAGAGTGAAAGTGACTTAGTTCAGCCGAAATTAGGTTTTGAATTGCCATTAAAAGAATTCGATCTGCGAAGTTCGTGATATAGATTTCACGCACCTTACCATTAGTATTTAGGTCAATTTTTTTCATACGAGAAAATTCAAAGTCTCCTTTGACGATTGCATTTTTAATAGCCTTTATAAAGAAATTTCTATTATCACTAATCCACTCTAAACTTAGATCCTTGATGAGAGGGGATTTTCTTAATCCTCCTTTCACGCTAGCTTGCTTAAACATTAATTGTTCCAGAATATCTGCGTAGATACTCTTGCTCAAAAGTGCTCGATCCAGTGGGTGGCCATATTCTGTCATACATCTTTATCGGAGGATCTTCTCTTGGCTATTAAGGGATTTTTCGATGAATCCGATAACATACTGCCACTAGAGAGAGAAGGTGAAGGGGCAACCCTTCGCCGTAGACCGCGAGTAGTTGAGCAAAAAAGACCGTGACGGCGCATGGGTTCAACTTACTCAAAGGTATAATAGTGCTGGCCACGTTTCTCCCTTTCGGGAGTAACCACCAACATCAAAATTAATTCCTCCTTTCTCTAGTGTGCTTTTTCTTCTAGGATGCACGAGACCAGTCTCGTAATTTCTCCTACACTTTCTTTCAAACATTTCAGAGAAGGTTTATGGATTAGCTCTTAGTTAATGGTCCACCAATAGTTAAGCTGTTCGAACACCGGACAGCGTTTTTAAGAAGGGGGCCGGCTTTATCCAGCTCCCTTTATATTTAAGAGTATTTAACAAATTTTTATAGGGATCTCATTTTTTCCTTAGTTCATAACTAACACTTTAATTCCATCAGTTCGCTCCATCCCTTCCTTGGTTTGGCTTTTACCTCCGCGACTCGCCACTAGCAAGTAAATCCCTGAAGCAAGGCCTGAAAAATTGAGGTCAATTTCATATTCGCCTTTCTCATAAAATTGATTTGTTTTTAATGTTCTAGCGACCTGGCCTAGCATATTAATCAGTTCTATTGAAACCGGTCCATTCTCTTTCACGATGAGCCTCGTCTTACTCATGTAATTTGTGGCTTTGGTGACGGGGTTTGGATAATTCTGGCTCAAAGTGATTGTTGCTTCTCTTTTGATTCCTGAAACTTCCAATTCATCAAAGTAAAATTTAATTTTCTCAGGGGCCGTGCGATTGCCTCCGAAATAAACTGTGAGCCAAAAATTTTTAATAACTTCATAGTCAGTAGTACTTGTAAAACGTAAATCAGTTCTTGAGAAAACGAGCCTTCCATCTACCCAGGCTTCTAATTCTCCATCAAAATTAGCACCCATTTCACCAAGAGAATTGACTTTAAGATGTTGGGTTACAGTTATCCAAGTATCTCTTGGTACAGACACATTCCACGGCATCAAATCACCATGATCTCTCGAGCGGTCCATGTGATATGTGTAAAAAAACAAATTAAAATTATCGCTACGATCAACACGCCATCCAACTCTTGCACTCCAGCCGTTCTTACCATCTGTCTCAACTTTATTTCCTTTTCCTTTTCCACCGCCATTAAATCCAGGAAGTTTATTGATATCCTTTTGATCTTCGCCTAGATCCCAACCACCCAGGTCTGCAGGGATCCAAATTCTGTATTGGGCCCATGCCTCACGTACATCTAAATCCTTACTGAAAAATCGATTCAATGAATAAGTACCCTTTGGTATGGTCACTTTTAAAACCTGATTACAATTTTTTCCACTGCAATCTGGTGAATCTACGGTGCTTGCCCAAGGTGTGGGAATGCTGGGTTCTGGAATTCCTTCTTCAAATAGGTCCCCCCACCAACCTGTTGTCCACCAGGTGTTTTGCGAGAAATTTTCTTGGAGTAAAACCTTTGCATAGGGGCTTGCGACCTCAATTGCACCAAAGCTTGGAGCAGAATAAAGCATCTGGCAAAGCAGGACATAGATTGTATTTTTTAGCATGTGAATTTCCTTTATTTGAAGAGAGTTTTTATCCATTTAATATTTACAAGAGCACGACTTTGAGTGGGAGATAAAATAATGGAATGTGATTAATCGTGTGATCGAATAATACTTTTATTTCCTGAAAGAATTTATAGGCTCATGAGGGAAATAGACTGTCACCTACGGGTCGAGAATGGACTATCGGTTTTCTAAAAATAAAGGACTCTTTCGAGTCCTTTATTTTTAGATTTTTATGTTTAATTAAACTTTTAATGGAGCGGCTGATTAGATTCGAACTGACGACCTTCTTCATGGTATGCAGACGCTTCACTGCTTGCTAATCCATGAAATTATTAATCTTTTAAAATAATTCTAGTCAGTTAAAACGTTTTTGAATTCGTAAAATTTCGAGAAACTTCGATCTTATTCGGTAACAGTTGGGACATTTCCTTAAGTAAGAGAATTCAGTAAAATTCAGCCCAATCCGACAAAAAGTCGTGAAGATTTCCTTTAAAAGTGAGACCGAAGGTCATCCGATTCCTAAAAAGGGGGGATTTCTGCTTTTTGAGTTACACTGATGTAGGGTTAATTCAGACTACACTTTTCAGTCTGTTATGAAGAATGGGGTGGTACTATTTACGCTGCTTCCTTGTCTTGATCGAGGCAGTAGCAACCTCTTTTTGATTTTAGCCTTATCCCAAATTCTTTATGTAGCCTTGATACCGCATGCGAAAGTTTTGCTAAATCTTCTTTATCTTGAGCCGGAACTCCCCAAACCAAGTGAAAAAGTTCTTCTTTTGTGATCGGTCCATTCAAATTCTTAAAAATGTTAAAAAGCTTTGTAATCTTATTTCCCTTCAATATCATTTCTTCATGAGGCTTCGGATTGTCACATAAAAGGTTTTGGTTAATACTTTTTTGTTTGTCTAGGCAAAGAGAAAATAGGCATCGGTCTCCTAGGAACATAAAATGATTGCCATATAGTTCTCTTGCTTCACATTTAAGTTTGTTCCACAGGACTCGAACTTCGGTCAAATTCCTTTCCTTAGTTTCTGAATAACTTTGAGTTGTAAAAGTAGGTAAGGACTATCTTTGAAATCTCTATCATTTACATATATGGGGGTGTTTTTTAAATAGTGATCTAAAAGAGTCTTCATGAAGTTATAGTTAGAAGTGAGGTAGTATTTTCGGTACTTTTTCATATCGTGTAAATACTGCTGACAGAGTTCAAAGTTACTTCTTTTCAATTCAAGATTAAACTTATCAATTAAAAAGTTAATTTTAAAAGCCTCTGACATGGAGCTGCTTTTATTTTCTATTTCTAATATCGTTTCATCACATGCATCAAAATTTTCAATAGAAAGAGAAAAGCTCAATTTACAACTCAAGACTCTTAGTGCTTCACCTTCACTGTCGATAGAACATTTCTGAATTTCGGCGAGCTCTAACTCCATCTTGTGTCTATTTTTTTGATTGTAGTGAACCCAGAAAAGGTTTATTCGAGAGATAAAATAAAAGTGGGTTGAGAATTTCTGTGTAAAGCCTTGCGCTGCAGCTGAATACATTTGTTTCGCTTTCGTAAACTGCGAAAGATTATTATAGGCCATCCCTAACAGTAATCTTCTTTGGGATTGGACATACTCATTAGCTGCTTGAGTTTCAACGCAAAAAAGATCAATCACATCTTGATTTTTCCCATTCCTAATTAAAAGATATCATTAAAGAATATTTTTCTCGAGTTGAGTGAGCCTTTTATCATTCATCCCTTCTTTGGCTTTTTGTGGATGAAGGCTAAAATCGAGCAATATCTTATGAAAAGTTTTTTGTTCCATGAGAGGTCAGGGTTTTGATTCGCTAATGGTAATGATCTTTTCAAAAAAATCAATCAATTCAGTGTCTGTTTTAGTCTTGTAGTGTTTTGGTTTTGATTCCAAATCAAGGACAATTTGCTTCATGAATTTTTTAATATCTTGACCCTCAAGAAGGCACTAAAAGTATTTATCAACATCACGATTCTTCTCTTGGCAGAGAGTATCATTACTTGCTTCCACTGAGCTATCCTTCTGGCCTAAATAGAGAATGAGTGTGCTGTAAGAATCATCAAAGTTATGAGACTGGATCTTTCGACTATTTTTGCCTGAGCAAGATAAATCTCGCTCGTACATTCTTCTTCCTAAAGTCGAAAATTTTTCTTTTAGAAGTAAAACATGGTCATCTTCATCTGGACCAGGAAACTTACCCGGTGGATCCGAAGTTTGTATTTGGGCCAGGGCTAAATTCATTGAGAACGCGCAAGTAAACAGAGAATAAAGGATGTTTTTCTTCATAAATCCTTTTCGACAAAATTAGTTCTAAAGTTGAGACTTATTGATTTCTATGACTTAGAGTCTGTATTGGCGATTCCTTTAAGCTGAAATTCCATATTTTTATCTCTTATCCTTTGTCCCTATCCATCACAATGACTAAGAAATTAACAACAACAGATGGTTTGTAACCATTAAAACAAACGGAGAAAGTATGAAGAGATTATTGATTGGATTATTAGCATTAAGCATTGCCTCAACATCATTTGGCTCAACAACATGCGAAGATCTTTATGAATATGATGTTTGGAACTCTCTTGATTTTAGTGAGGATAATGCAGATAAAGTCGTAAAGCTCAAAGGTTGGGCGAACGGAACATCACTTGCAGGTTTTGCCTTCAGTGGCATCATTGGAGCGGCGACAGCAACTGAAGGCATGTTATTACCAATCGTTCTTGCAGGTACGGCCGCTGGTCCAGTTGTCATCCTCGCAGGAATCGGAGCGACCGCAGGAGTTATTGCGATTCATAATCATAAACCGAATAAAATGATTAAACTAATCAATGAATCCGAACGCTATTCACGAGTCCAGGGGACACCAGGTAAACAACTAAGAAAGTTATATAAAAAGTTAGATCAGAAATACAGCTTGAAAGAACTTGCAGATCATATTTCGAAAGGAAACAAAGACCAGAGTTTATGCTCAACAGACAATGTTTCGTTTAGAAAGCTAAAAAAGATGATCAAAAACGGTGATATTAAACTAATTACTAATGAGTAGTTTGATAGGTGGTAGTTGATCTTGTTCACAAAGTGCAACACACAGTTTGAAACTATTAAAGCAAACGGAGAATTTATGAAAAAACTATTAATTGATTTATTAGCATTAACCATTGTCTCAACATCTTTTGCAGGAGAAGTATTTTTAGGGCTTGATTACCATACGTATGTCGGGGAACATTTGCTTGATACCTCTATAGTTAATAATCTGCCTTCTTTCAAATGGGCATTAAAAACTGCGATGTATAAATGTGAGCTGAAATATTCAGACTGTAAGTTTTTAGATCGAGAAACAAAGAAATGGTATAATGGTCAGTCAAACCATACCTATGAAGCAACTGCTATATCAGTTTATGGTTCAAAGAAAACTATTGATGTTGAAATTAATTAGTAAAAGAGAAAAAATTAACAAGTAATGACTTCTTGTCATTACTTAATTAAACAGGAGTTTTTATGAAAAAAATTATTATCGTCTTCATTGCTCTCATGTCGGTCTCTGTCTTCGCTCAATCTGCAAAAGTTGTTTGTGGAAATGGGAGCAACGATTCTGACCAGAGCCTAAGTAAGGCAATAAGCACAGCTGAAAGTAATCTTAATAACAAACTTGGACAGCTTTCTCAAGTGCTCCGGGCGAGTGCTCCAACTGTGCAAGTCTTAAATAATGAACAATTAAGAAATCAAAATGTAGCCATCTGTGTAACGGTTGAATTGAAATAACTAGTATTTGATCTGCCACTAGCACACTTGAGCTAGCAATTAATAAGACAAAATCGAGGCCATGGCTTTAAACCATGGCCTTCGTGTTTTTATCGATGAGAGATGGTTTAAATCTAGAAGTTTAAACTCTTCCCCGTCATCTTTTGTGTGAACCCCGAAAGCTTAGAAGATCCTTGAGAAGCTTTCTTCAAAGCGGCCAATTTTACTTCACCTTCCACTAATGCCAGAAATGAACCGGCCACCGCAAGGGTAATGGCTTGAGAGATGAAGCTTAAAATTCCTGCAATTAAACTACTCATGAAACTCCTCTAGAGCGGTCATTTCGCTTTTTTGATACTGCTCTAGATAAAAACTCTCATCAGTGATCAAAACCCTTTTACCATTAAGACAAACATAAACGACGCGCACCCTGCGCGGGAAGACTACTAAAGTATTCAACTATTTGACCGATATATCTTTCGCCGTGCTTGATCATTTGTCGGGGAGATAAAACCTTATGAGAAGTTTAATGTGTTTGGTTTTAATACTAATCCTTTCTTCTGCTTGTGGGAAAGATCCTATGAAAGGAACAGATTCTATTAAGAGCACGACAGGAAATGAAATTAATTCAAGCACTGCCCAGACATTTTGCGGTGTTAAAGGTGGGCAATTGCTTTAATTAAATCCTGCAACAGGATACTCAAATACGATTTCAGGCCTAGAATATGGATGTAAATTTTTAAATTCAGATGGTAGCTCATCAATCATCAGCGCATTCACACTTTTTAATTTTTACAATGGACAACAGCAAATAGCGGTAAATAAATTTTTAAATTGGGCAAATCCAAGTTTTAGCTTTGGAGGAAATCCAGCATCTATCAATTGTTCTCAACTAGGTGGTTCTTCACAATTTATGACCTATGGCCTAGGTACGTCAGCTTATTGTGTTTTTTCAGATGGATCAAAAATTGAGGAATGGACTCTTTTTCGTGAACCAAGTAGCAACCCCAAACTTTTACAAGTTTTACAATCAAGATAATATTTTATGCACTAGTTATCCTTTCCTAAAAAGGGGAGGGGTTCATCTTTTTTATGTGTACTGATATATCGTTTATTCAGGCCATCCTTCGGCTAAAGCTGCCAGGATATTTATAATAAGGGGCCAATTTGAATTACGGAAAAATGACAGCAATCTCAAAATCACTGCAAGGGGTGTTTTTTTCTTTGGGTCTATTTTTAATAGTCCTATGGAATGTTGCCGGCAATGTATTCATCAACCCTTTCCATGAAAAATTATGGGCATGGTCAGCCACCGGCCTTATGATTGGCTTCATACTCATGATCAACTCTGTAAAATTATCAATTGCTAAAAATATACGAAATGAAATGTCCAAAGAGGTAGAAGAAGAAGATCAGGGGATTTTTAATATATTTCATATCATTAAGCAATCTGATGAAAACATCTCTGAAGTTTTGGGTACCTTCTTGATTGTAATAACGGGGATAGGTTTAAATTATTACATTTATTCCGAAGGCATTTGGAAATTTACATCCGAGGTGGGGTACTTGCTTGTCGGTGGAGTAATACCTTTTTTCTTTTGGAATTTCTTTAAAACATCACAATTGCAAAAACCAATTGGCAAAGCAAGAAAAGCCTCCGCTCAAGCTAAAACAAGAGAAGGTGGATCATTCATTGTTGATCTAAAAAATGATGAACTTACATTTACATTGCCCGTTATTGAAATAGGGAAAGTAAAGCATGCTCGGCCGACACTGAAGGTAAGCCTCTCCGAAATTAAAGACTTTAGGGTATTCGAATCCACCGAAGAATATCAAGCCTTCAAAGAGCGAAACATTGATGGCGATCTCGAGTTTGGAATTCAATCGGCGATTTCGAATGTAACATTTATGACTGATCCTAACACTCCTCCAAATTGTTTTTATAGTGATGGAAGCACTGGAGACTTTAATATTTATGTATCTGGCGAAAACTTTAGATGGCTTATCGCAATTCAGCCCCAGCATTTTGATTTATTAGATTCTCTTTACCAGGACCTGAAAAAGGCAAAGAAGAGTGTTCGCTAATTAACTGCATGGTTGTTCCGAATTCATTTAGGGGACCCCTCCGGTTTAATCGGTACCCATTTGAATAAATACCTCTTCCCGTTGAGATTGCAAAACTAAGAGATTTTAGGCGAGGAGAAAAGTCTGAAGCCTCAACAACGAAGTTCGATGTTTTTCTCATTTCTTTAATGCTTGCAAGCATGGATAGAAGTCTTACTTATAAACCTAACAACAATAATTCATACCAAGAGATTCCCATGGTTAAAAAAGCAGCAAAGAAAGCTTAAGTAAGAAGAATCCATTTAATTTCAGCCTACTCTGCCAAAAAGCCATGAAGGGCAAGATATCCTTATCTATTAACTTGATTTGAGATCAGGATATATTCAATAGGAATTAAGATGATAACGTTTAATCCGGCAAACATTCACCGAAGTTTTAATAAGGCCCTTCGTGGATGGGGAGTTAAAACGATTTACCTTAGGTCACCTGACCTACGACACCCAGATTGATGAGAATCTGATAAAGTTTTATAAGTTTCTTGAAACAATAAAATGATAGCAGATGACCATTTGAGCTTCTCTCGGCCACGATGCATGTTTCAAGGACAGAAACTTGCAAGCCAATGGATTTACTAGGCTTTAACTCACCGGAATGTATTTTAAAAGGTCATCTTTATTTGTTCGTTGGCGAAATAAACGTCTTCTTTTAGACATCCCAAAGTCTCTCTCACAGATAAGTTTAACCTCTTTAAAGTTCATGTTGATGAACCTCGAGTATAAAAATCCACAAACTTGGTAAGCTCTCCACAATCCCCACTCATTTGTCATCTTGACCGTTAGTCATTCTAAAAATTCTTTTTCCGTCTTTGCCAACGGTAAATTTAACGACCTCTAGAGTTTAAGACGAAGGAGTGTGTGGCGAAAGTCGGAATAAATTAAATAGAAAAGTTGGTAGGCATTCCTATCTCAACAACTTGCTAACTAGTTTAAAAATGTTTATCCTTTACCTAATGATAGTAATTCAAACGAGGAGATCTTCATGGCCACTAAGAAAGCAGTAAAGAAAGCGACAAAAAAAGCCCCAGCTAAGAAAGCGACGAAAAAAGTAGCAGCTAAGAAAGCTACGAAAAAAGCTCCAGCTAAGAAAGCAACGAAAAAAGTAGCAGCTAAAAAAGCGACAAAAAAAGCTCCAGCTAAGAAAGCGACGAAAAAAGTAGCGGCAAAGAAAGCTACGAAAAAAGTAGTGGCTCCAGTTGTTGCTCCAGCACCGGCCCCTGAAGCTGTTTAATTAAAAAAAGATTGAGAAAAGGGGGCTTAGGCCTCCTTTTTTTGGCCGATTGTCTGGAGACCCGGGCATTAATCCCAAATTTTCAATTTAAATAGCAAAACCCGGTATCCGGGTTTTGCTGTAAAGTCTTAGGTCTTGTGATCAGTTTTTGGGTCGAAGGCGAGGGAGTTAGAGTTTGCTCCTACCTTAGGAAAAGCAAAGCTGGCTTAGATTTTGCGCCGGAAGTAGTCTCAATAAGTCTTACTTCAAATTTAGTATTGCGTGGCAAGTGAGCTAGGGATGCCGTAAAGTTGTTAGATGCTTTGCTACCATAAAAATCAACCCAAACAACATTTCCTTTAGACTTAAAAGAGAGCTTACATTTAGGATTCAATGTCTCGTCAGCAATGTTCTTAGTGCACCAGTTATACAAAGATCCAAACTGCTCACCTTCGGTAATGAAATCAGGATTCAAAGAAATATTGGGACCAACACTAGTAGTCGCAAACAAATCAAAGTGGGAATATTTTTTATCCTGACAAAATTCTTTATACTGTGGACCACTCAGGGAGAGCCCATTATTACAAACGCAAAGTGCAGAGAAATCAACTTCTAGATTTGGCCTTGAACCAAACGCTGAAATCGATCCGAGTGCCAATAAACCAATTAATAAGTTTTTCATAATATCTCCGTTCATTTGGCCAACGTTTTTATCATCAAGCCCCTCGCTTTCCTGGAAAGAGCTTAGTTCGATGACTACTCGTTTACAGTCTACTAATCTTTAATTAATAAGGTCAAGTTATGCCGTTAGTATTTAACCGTGAATAAGCTATTTGGTTAGAGCTTAACCGGATTAACTTTTATTTCTCCATCAACCAGTTCTAGCCGGGCCAGATGTGAAAGCTTTCTTTTCCCATCATTCTCACGAGTTTGAAAAACAATATGGCCAAAGGCTTTTGTGATGATAAATCGGATGTCTTCCAGGCTCATCCAAGGTGCATGAGCAGAAACTTTATATTCAAGCCTCTTCAAAACATCAAAAACATTTTCTCCCGATAAAGACATAATCCCTTGATGGCCTTCCCGCAACAACTCAATGAAAGGTAATATTTCTGCACCTTGTGCTGAATTTAAGACCAAGTAATCTCCACGAGCACGAGAAGCCAAATCGACTAAATCCACTAATTCCTCGGCTTTGTGGTGGGGCGCGATGAATCGAACGGTACGAGATCGTTGTATGCTTAAATCCGCATACTGCTCAATCGTGACGAGATGGGAATCCTCGGGCAAACAATTTATCAAAGTATTGAGTAAAGTGATCTTGCCTGAACCGGCGCTACCCGCAACGATGAGGGACTGTACTGTTTGCATAAGATTTTTGATGTAGTCTTTTTGCTGCTTGGACATTACTCCCCACTCCACCATTTGTTCTAATGTGATGGTTTTTTGGGGGATTTTCCAGATGCGCAGGAATGGCCCAGCAGGAGCAATTGGCGGCATTACGATTGCCACCAATATATGACCAGGAAGAAGTATTTCAGCTTGAGTGGCTTTAGGATCAGGCGCATATTGCATCAGGCATTGAGCAAGTTTCATTAATTCAGCTGGTTTGAATTTTGGACCTTTTCTAGTTCCACCTTGATTACAGATTATTGAATCCTCAGCACTGTCGACGATAATTTCATGGATATTCGTATCCTCGATAAATTTCTTTAAGGGACCCCAGATTATAGGCTTTTTCATATTTGCTCCTTTGTAGAGACATCATCTCATCATTGTGGTTTGGAAGTACCTAGGCCATGGCCTAGGTTAGGAGCTTTTCTTTATTGGCTATATTTACGGCCTCAGTGCGCGAAGTGGTATTAGTTTTACGGAAGATGCTCTGTAAGTGAAATTGCACTGTTTTGATACTTATATCAAGGGCACTAGCAATTTCTGGATTAGTAAAGCCATTTGCCACGTGTTGAAAGACTTCTGTTTCCCTGTTGGTGAAAATCGATTTCGTTTCCGGATTATGCAAAAGTTTTTTAAGTTTTCGAGAGACATCTTTTGCGACCCAAACCGCGCTCATGGAATGAGTTTGCTCAAGGCGTTTGGCCAAGGCCATAATCGATTCTTTTAGAGACTCTTCCATGACATAATTTTACGTATTTTACTGAAACCAGCAAACGGTAATTTCGTCTTATAGTTTTTCGAGTGATTTTCTTCCTTCAGGTTAGTATTGTTTTCCGCGCAGAGTGCGCGTCGTTTTTATTTGTCTAAATGATAGGGGCGGTATTCAAAGAATTTGAATTTAAGAAAAAGCTCCATCACCGGCCCCTGAAGCTGTTTAATTAAAAAAAGAATGAGAAAGGGGGCGTGAGCCTCCTTTTTTTGGCCGATTGTCTGGAGACCCAGGCATTAACCCCAAATCTTCACCTTAAATAGCAAAACCCGGTATCCCGGGTTTTGCTGTAAAGTCTTAGGTCTTGTGATCAATTGTTGGTTCGAAGGCCAGAGTTTATCAAGTAGATATTTATAACGAATTGTCTGTAAAGGCCGCGAAGGTTTATTCTGATCTAGCGTTAACTTAAGCTCTCCTTCAAATGACGTGGAATTAGATGGCATCAATTAAGTGTTTAGAACGAGCGATTTTATGCTTTAATTTTTTTCCAGAAGCAAATCTTGGTTTCTTAACGAGTGACCCATCACAGAGCTTACCAGATTCATCCAGCTCAATCAGCGTGCGAAAAAAGGTTTCCTCATCGACTGGCGACTGAGATTTTTTGGCATATTTTTTATACAGTTTTGCCGATTTTTTACCCGATACATCTAAATGCTGTTCGGCAATGACTTTTAAAATTCTATCAATATCTACCAATTGGAATGCCGCTAGATTTGTGTCAATTAAAGTGCCTGAAGCTGTTCCTACAAATCCAAAGAATATTCCTAGTATAACACCTCCAAGTGGATCATAGGAAAGAGCTCCGGCGATTCCAACCCCAATGAAACCGGCGCCAATTGTGCCCGCATAAGTTCCAGCAACAATAGTGGCGGGTGAAAGAGCAAGCTTAAGAATCAATTGTTTTCTGCGTTTCAGATATTCATCCATACATGTTTTATCTGCACCAATCGTCGCAATCAGTTTTTTCACATCACTTATTTTGACCGTTGGTAATTCCAAAATCTCGCCGCCCATCATGACTTCCGCTTCTTCAGGAATATTTTCGACAGCGAAGCTGTTAAAAGAGAAGAGGCATAAAAAAGCAAGTGCTTGTAATTTCATAATAATACCTTTGGTAGGTTGCATTGGGTCCGAAGTATCACATGATAAAGGCACTTAAATGTACGTCATGAATATTTTACAAACTGCTGCGCTTTAATCGGTATTACTTCGCGCGGCTCCGACAAAAGAACTTAAGATTTCCTTCCTAACTGTACAAAACAATCGATTGTTTTTTTTTCGCAAAGTGCGCGTCTTTTTTATTTGTCTTTTTGATAGGGGCGGTTTTTGTTTAGAACTATGGTCTTTGAGGACTATCTTTTGCTTGTATTTGTTAGGGGTGGAACATCTCTCTGCGAGATTAAAAAGTATTTAAATTTAAGAAAAAAGCTCCGTCCAAGAAAGCCACGAAAAAAGTAGTCGCACCAGTTGTTGCTCCATCACCGGCCCCTGAAGCTGTTTAATTAAAAAAAGAATAAGAAAAGGGGGCATACGCCTCCTTTTCTTTGCCGACTGTCTGGAGACCAAGGCATTGAACTGAAATATTCACCTTAAAATGCAAAACCCGGAATCCCGGGTTTTGCTAAAAAGTCTTTGTTCTTATGATCAATTTTTTGGGTCGATGGCTAGAGCTTAAAACCTAACGTTACATTGAAATAGTTGGCATTTTTTTTAATCTTTGTGTCTAAATATTCCCCGCCAGTTTTATTATTGAAAGAAGCCATTTGATTGTAACTACCTTTAATCCTTTCGCTTGAGTGGTCTAATCTAATATAAGGTAATTTTTTAGTTTTTAAAGCAGAGTTAGCATCAATTTTAATCCCTACATTTGAGACGATAACTGAATAATTACTAAGAGCGAGTGTCTCCATGTAATAGGGATTGAGTTCGTAATCGTTAACAGTTTGTGTGGTTGATACGACTTGGCCATTGTAACTTGTTGTTGTCGTAACTGTTTTAGGTATAGCTCTAACTCCTCCGACTGTCGTGAAGGTTGGAGCCGATCCTTTAACATTCGCCCCAGCTGTAATTTGAATTAGATCTTTTAAATTTGATTTTGCCAAAGGAGAAAAGGTTAGATTTGCCGCCGCTCCTATGCAAAAGTTGGTCTTAATATGGAAGTTTTTTTTTTCTTTTCCTCAATGGCATTGAGAATAGATCCAGACATTCTTTGGACTCCAAGAAACCCTCCAAGGTCAATAACAAGACCAGGTGTTTTTAACGGCTCAAATCCTACACCAGCAGTTCCTGCTTGAGAAAGAGCATCTTTATTGTATTGGAATTTAAGATAAGTGGCTCCCTCTGTTTCATCTGTGTCATTACTGTTTATATTTACGATCCCCTGAACATAAAAAACTGGTTTTTGATTTAAGATTTCTAGCTTTCCTTTAAGAATGAGTTTGTCTTCATGCCAAATATTACTAATTTTTTTTTCCACCACGAGGCTTTTTGCAAGATTTTTTTCGTCTTGTGCAAAAACCTGTGAACACATTAATAAAGAAGCGAATAGTAAAAAATGTTTCATAAATACCCCCTAGCATTTTAAAACGATATAATGGGTAACCTGCACGATGCATGCCAGAAGACCTGGGGTGTAAACCTATGAAAGTCTATAGAGAAGTGTATAAACTTTAGACACCAAAATAATGATGATTAGAAATTTTACATTATTTGAAAGGGAGTTAACCTGTGTAACTACCAGTCGATTTTGTCCTCTCTTAATTACCACTCGTTTTTATGAGACCAGACTGAATAATTTTTTGACAGCTGTCTTTGAATAAACAGCTCCTGCCCTTAGGACTGCGTTTTCTTAATAGTCCGGTCGGCATGAGGTTTGTATGCATGAGGGCATGAGAATTCTCTTTTTAATGTTCTTTTTATTTCCCTCACTGTGTTACAGCAATATCTTCAGTATCTCGCAGGGAGATCATTACAGTGAACCCAGGCAGGTAAAGTCTTTCGTTGGTACGTCCATGAAAATGACCGTGATCTTTAATGAAACGGCCAAGTATGAATTCCCACCAGAAACTGCTTCAGATCAGACCGATAGTAACAAGCTTTATGGTTTTTCCGATTGCGCTTCTCCGCATAAGAGTAATAGTGCGCGCTTCGGTTGGTACTGGCACAACAATCGCCTAAATATTTCCGCGTTTACTCATCGACATGGAGCTTTTTATACGGAGTATCTAACTTCAATTGAACTCAACCGTCCTTATGAAGCATCGATTGAAATTTCCTCGGACCGCAAGCGCTATATTTATACCTTTAATGGAGTTAGGCTTGAAAGCGAGCGTGGATGTGACTCTGCCAAGGCACTTGGCTATCATTTGCAACCATATTTTGGAGGACAGCAAGTAGCTCCTCATGACGTTTCTGTCAGTGTAAAACTTAATGAGACTCACGGGCCTGCACTCGTCGAAACGATTTATCCAAATCCAGTTGCTAATGGAAAAATAAACTTCAAAGTTAATTCCTACGAAGACGTAGAGTTTTCTTTCATGATGTATGACATTCAGGGAAGGCTCGTTTACCGATCGGAGAAACAGAAGCTTCCGGTAGGAGAAAGGCAAAATCTTTCTTTTGATATGGGAAAGAGGTTTGCGAGCGCCATGTACCTAGTTGTCCCGCTGGTTATTCTCTCTGATGGTTCAGAGCTTCGAGCGAATATCAATAGCAAGATCTCTGACCGGGCGATGAAGCTTATGATCATGAATAATTAAATCATGCTTTAAATTTGCTCCTCCTTCTCTTTATCAAGTGAGCACCGTTGAAGTTCGGCCGGATCTTTTATATTGCTTTATTTTCACGTGGCCCTGATTTTACCTTTTTACACAGGTGATTGTGGCAGTTCCGTTATCAGGTTATCGTGTGGCACATTCAAAATGTACGGTTAGACCTTTCCAGATGCTTGATGTGAGAAGAGCTAACCTACTTAACGATCGGAAAGCCTTATGAAAACTATTTCTACTCTTCTTATCTCTTTGATCGCAAGCAGCGCATTTGCGGCGACTATCGACTGCAAACCCAGCGCTGGTGGATTATTTTATTCAGTCCGCTTTGAAACGACAGCGCAAAATAAAATCATCAATGTCACCAGTTCCACAGGCGGCTACAGTTCCCTGGATCTGACGGAATGTAAGACGTCGACAAACAACAAAATCACAACCTGCACCCGTTCTTACCTGCGAAACGAGGATAGAAAACGCGTCACCCATACGGTCCGTATTAACCTTGGATCCCCTTTGAGAGCGAGCTACGTGGAAAGAGACTTGATCATCCCTGGGCAGATAGAAATCAAGGGTGAGATTTTAAACTACTGCGAAGTCATTTAATCAAACACGCTCTGTGCAATGATGGCTTCTTTGTGGTTGCCCGAATCATATAAACCTCAATCTTTCCTTTCTCCCATTTGCCAATCAATGATGGACGATGCTTCAGGAAAACCGAAAGAAAAAGAAACGTCTATCAGTGGTCTGAAAATCTAGATTCGTTTAAGTTCTTCGCGCTTTCTTTTTGGCCTTCTTCTTAGGCATGGCCTTTTTCACTGGTTTCTTAACTCCTTTTTTAGCGGCTTTTTTGGCCGCTGGCTTCGTCGGTGGAGCTGGTTTTGGAATTTCACTTTTCGTCACAGCTTTCTGGATCTGCTGGATGTTCGTGCCTTCGAGTAGCTTTTTATATTCGGCCATCAGATAGTAATAGAACTGGGTTGATTCTTCGGCCGTGATTTTTGCGAGTTCGGCGGTGTATTTCTCAAAGAGCGCCCGGTTTTTGGCCTTGAAGAGAGTGAGGAGATAAAAGCATCTTTCGCGGAGATCTTGAGTTTTTGTATCCATACTTCCTTCCTATCCTTTTTTACAATTAGATAAATTATCTCTTAACTCCTTGCGGAGTTCATCCTTTTTTAAGCTTACCTCTGAAAAAAAGCTCTTCGGGGGTAGCGTTGAAGCAGCGCTCACTCATATCCTGTTAAAGAAAATGAAGGAGCCTCTATGACTGATAAATACGTACCTCCCAAGATCTGGACCTATAACGAAGGTAACGGCGGGAAATTTGCCAATATTAATCGGCCTACCGCGGGGTCGAGAAATCAAAAAGCACTGCCAGTCGGAGACCAGCAGTTTCAGCTCTATTCTCTAGCGACACCGAATGGAGTAAAAGTCACAATCATGTTCGAGGAACTGCTGGAACTTGGGATCAGAGAAGCTGAGTACGATGCTTTTCTCTTTAATATTGGTGACGGCGATCAGTTTTCTTCCGGCTTTGTTGATGTTAATCCGAACTCAAAAATTCCGGCAATGGTTGATAAAAATCAAGGGAAGCCGATTCACGTTTTTGAATCCGGATCCATCCTCGTTTATCTCGCAGAAAAATTTGGCAAGTTTCTTCCCAAGGAACAACCCGCAAGAGTTCAGGTGATGAACTGGCTCTTCTGGCAAATGGGAAGCGCACCGTTTGTTGGCGGCGGATTCGGTCACTTCTATGCCTATGCGCCGGAGAAGTTTCAGTACCCGATCGACCGCTATGCCATGGAGACGAAGCGCCAGCTTGATGTGCTTGATCGGGCACTCGCAAAAAGCCGTTACATCGCGGGAGATGATTATTCCATCGCGGATATGGCGATCTTCCCGTGTACGGAATGTTGGTGAAGGGAAAGTTGTATGAAGCCGCAGAATTTTTATCCGTCCACGAGTATAAGAACGTCATTCGTTGGGCCGATGAAATCTTAAAGCGTCCAGCTGTGATAAGAGGCAGAATGGTCAATCGCAGCTGGGGCCCGGAGAACGAGCAGGTGCCGGAAAGGCATAGCGCGAGTGACTTTGCGGGGAAGTGGATTAACTGATCTAAACTGCCCTCTTAGAGTGGTGTTGAGCTTCTCACAAGTAAGACTTCATTATAGAAATACATAAACAGATCTAAATGATCTTTGAGCCGCTCTGGATCTTTGGTCGTGCACCACGTTTTTCGAATCAAGCGATTCACATTCGCACGAAGTAAAGCACAGGTGTGGTTCACAATAAAAAGTGGATCAAACGCCACTTTTTTAAGCTCTCCTTGCCCGGCAACACAGCCCCTTTCACTTTTAAAAGTAAGGTGCTTTGCCTTGGGAAGGTAGCTAGAAATAAAACCTGGGTACCTCTGATGCTCATCGCTCTTGACCCTCACTTCAGAGGAAACGACGGGGGCAATTTTACTAAACAATCTGCTCAGTCCTTCCGCATGCTGATCAGTTCTCTTGCCATATTTTCTTATCGCAAATTTTGATAAATGCCCGAATGACGGGATCTGCGAAACCTCAAGTCCAAGAATCCTTCGGCGATCCTCATCCACGCAAACAGACACGCTCAAAGGTTTGAGTTTTGAGTTTTCTTTGGTGATGAGATCATCAAGTTGAATATTGTGAATTCTACCCTTAAATTTATGAAGAGAGCTCTGATTTAACCTTCGACATTTGCGCGCCAAAAATGGCAGTTTTCGTTCCACCGTATTTCGATGAACTCCTAGCAGAATGGCAGAGCGCCTGAGCGAAATGCCCGACGCTAGAAACTTTAAAAGTGGATAATTGATTCGTCTTTTTTTCTGCCTAAAGGCTTCTGCAAAAGTGGCGTTCGAAAAACGAGTTCCGCAACTTTTGCAACGGAATCTTTGAATCACTTTTGAATCATCCTTTCGACGGAAATGACCGTCTCGGATGAAGACAGAGGGAAATGCGCAGCTTGGGTTTGGACATAGTTTGTTCATCCAAGAAGATAAGCAAAGCAGATTCCCATTTTAGATGAGATTAAGTCGATGAAACCCTGCAACTTACGTCGCAGAGTTTAAAATAAAAGTATGCTAGTGGTAGGGAAAAATTTAAGTCCTCAACACCACTATTCGAGAGCAGTTTTGAAATTTTTAATTTTAACCATAGGTCCTGCATAGGTCCAAAAGGCTTCGGTCTTAGTCCCGTTTTCCACCACGTCGCCTACTTCAGTCAGCATTCTGCCCACTTCATTTCCGGCAAAATACTTTTGATGAAATCTTAAAACTTTGCTCTGCTTTAGATCCTTATCTAAAATCACCAGATGAATCTGTCCTATCATTTTTTTATCAAATTTTGTCATTAACGAAGAAGTCAATAATATGTGAAGAGAAATGATGTCACTTGTGTCCGTATGTTCTGTGACCTTGGAGTAGGCCTCTTGCTTAAGATGAGAGGTGGGATTGATAAAAATATAAACTTCCTTTCCTTCCTGGACGACCCCTTCGCCGTTTTGTCTTGAGAGCTTCATTTCTTTACAAAGTTCGGCGTCTTTTTCGCATCCATTTTCTGCATAGACAACCATGTAGTCTGAGAAATCGTCCTTAACGTCCCTAAGAGCTTCTGGGACATTTGAAAGAACGAATTGCTCATCGAGAGATTTATTTTCCCGGATTTCGTCTGATGATTTATAAAAGAAA
The DNA here is from genome assembly GCA_040399915.1 of Bacteriovoracaceae bacterium. Taxonomy (GTDB): domain Bacteria; phylum Bdellovibrionota; class Bacteriovoracia; order Bacteriovoracales; family Bacteriovoracaceae; genus Peredibacter. Next base: position 325,332 of record JBBARE010000003.1, on the reverse strand, counting down.
GAAGCTCCAATGCCAGCGGCGAGCAAGATCATGGGGAGCATTTGTTGAATGTTGAATTTTCTCACTGTGGATTTTTTATCGGCCACTTTTTTTGCCGGCCCATGGTGTGAAGTCGGAGAAGTTTTTTGTGGCCAGGCAATGGTTGTTTTTTCAATACTTCTATCAGTGACTTGTCTCGATGGGTAATCAGGGGTCGGCACCGGAGCATCCGAAGTATCATCGATCTGGCATTCTAAGGTCGCAATAGTGAGCTGTTGAAAAACGTTGAATTTGGTTTTGCATTGATCAGGAACTCGAGTTCCATCGATATAAACGCCGTTAGTACTTCCCAAGTCAGTTATAAAAAATTCACCATCAATGACTTCTATCTGGGCGTGGGTTCTGGAAAGGGTTTCATAATGAACTGGAAAGTCACATTGATTTGATCTTCCTATCGTGATGGAAGTGGCGTCGTACTTGTTACTTAGGACCTTGCCGGAAGGTAATTTAATCGAGACTTTCATCTTTTAAGAAAATCCTTATGCCAATATTTTGTGTAAAGAGTGTCCATTAAAGTATGCCACAGTAAATTGTCTTTTTAAGCAGTTAGCATTAAAAAGCCACTCTTAATCTTAACATAATTAATTATTTTTCGGTTTCTACGATAAGCCATTAAGATAAATAAGCACCTATACTCTTCTTAGATGAGGATTTTATGAAATTCCTAAACCAGAGTGGTATGTCACTTGTTGAGGTCACCATCGGCATGGCAATCATGGTGGCCGGATCAGCAATGTATGCTCTTCACTCCAAGAATGTAGCTAAAAATGAAGCATCACTAAAGGTTCGGTCGACCATCAATCAGATGGGCCTTGAGGCGGTTGATTATTTAAAAAGCCGCGACATCTGTGACGACAATATGGGGCAAGCATTTGGCAATCTCTCCCTGCCTAATTCTGATACAACACTAAGTGGTAAGAGCACTTATAAAAAACTGAGGGGGAAGGGTATTTTGGTTAACGGAGTCAAGCAGTTTAAGGATATCTTTACTGTGGACCAAAGCTTTGATGGTGGAAGAATTTGGGTAAAAGATCTTAGTTACAAACTAGAAAACCTTCAGACTGTCACATTCCCAAACGCTCCGTGGAATAAGTCCGGAGATATGAAAATTGCAGTGACCTTTCAGCGATGCTCCGATGGGGGATCTGTTTATCGAGTAAATAATGGTGTTAAGACGATAAGCTGCTCAGGTAATATTGTTGAAACAACTCGTGTGATTAATAAAATGGCTGCCCTGAAAACAACCTCGGGTGTTGTGGGACAATTCGCTTGTGCTGACTCACAGGATGCTTTGATTGATGCTGCCAATAAATTTACCCAGGAAAAATTTTGTTTACTTGAAGCCAAGATGCTGGCCAATAATGGGATGGCCGGAGCTACTCCCGCACCTTGTAATTATACTGTCACAATGACTGATGTTGAAAAAATCTCTCCCGGAAGCTATGACATCCCGACCTCAGTTGTCCCTAAATCAATAGCGGTGAAAATGATCGGTGGTGGCGGTGGTGGCGGTGGTGGTGATAGAGATGAACCAGGTGCTGGAGGCAAGGCCGGCCAGTATCATCAACAGTCCCTTGAGGATAGCTTAGTTGGCGCCAGCTGCTCCCTTGTTGCGGGAGCGGGTGGAGGTGGTGGTGATGGTGCTACGGATGCCAAACCCGGGGGCACCGGCGGGACTTCCACTATCAATTGTTCCAGAAATGGGGCCGGAGTTCTCTATATCGGGAAGAGTGGTGGTCAAGGCGGGGATGGAGAAGCTAGAGGAGGTGGAGAATCTTGCGGTTGGGGCGGAGAGTCCTCGTATGATGTCGCAGGAATTCAACTTGGTGGTGGTGGTGGTGCCGGATGTCGTGAGGGTAACGGCGCCGGGGGTGGCATTGGAGCTGGCGGAGGTGGTGGTGGTGACCGTTGGGGTGAAGGTGGTGTAGGTGGTAACGGCTTCGTTAAATTGATTTGGAAGCAGGCGGTAATTAAGGACGCCAGCGGAAACGTGATTCCTTAATCAACATGGCCATCATTTAAGTAAATATAAAAAAACGGGCGTGAAGTGAGATTACCTAAAGCCCAGTCCTACCTATGTCTTTTTAAACCTATCAGGAAAAATCTGATGCATTTTGGTGATAAAAACATCTGGTTTAAAGGGCTTTTCTAAAACGTAGTCCACCTTATGAATGATGTCTTTCAAACGCTCGCACTCGTACCCTGCTTCTCCAGTGATAAACATAAATTTTGATGTTTGGAGCATGTTGCTTTCTTCAAGCTCTTTAAAAAGAGCGACACCATCCATAACAGGCATGCTTACGTCTGAAATAATTAAATCAAAATGCTTAGACTTTATTAATTCCAAAGCTGATTTACCATTTTCTACCAACTCAACATCGAAACCCATTTTAGAAAAATAAAAATAATAAATTTCGTGAAGATGTATTTCATCATCAACAACGAGAAGTTTTAATTTACTATCGTTTTCAACAATCTTAACTTCTTCCACTTTTACTTCTTCTGTTACTAAATTCTTTTCAGATACTATTGGTATTGAAATAGTGAATTCAGTTCCTCTTCCAATCTCGGACTTAAATGAAATATTCCCATTGTGCTCTTCTACGATCGCTCTCGTCATCGAAAGACCAATCCCTGTACCCTTATTCACATCTTTGGTTGTAAAAAAAGGCTGAAACATCTTATCTTTAATAAAATCTGGAATTCCTCGTCCGTTATCTTCAATGGTGATCAAAACATTATTTGAAGCAACATAAGCTTTTACATGAATGAGTCTTGTCACTTCTCCGTCTGATGCGTCTTTGGCGTTTGTTATAAGATTTGTGATTGCCTGCTGAAGGCGACCTCTGTTACCGAATAGGCTTAGCTTTTTATGATTTGATGAAAACTTTAGATCAACTCCTTCCTTTTTATAAACATCATGGAGCATGTCGACAGTCTCTTTGAGCATGTCATAAGCACAAAAATAGTCTGATTTATTTATGTTAACACGTGAAAAAGCTCTCAACCCTTTTGTGATGTTTGCAATTCTCTCAGAGGCTTGATTCATGTATTCAAAATTCATTTTTATTTTTTCATCATTAATTCCCAGATCTTTCAATGATGATTGAGTCATTTCTAAAAGTCCTTTAATAATGGCTAAAGGATTATTGATCTCATGCCCAACACCTGCTGCTATTTCTCCAATTAAAGCAAGTTTAGACTGGTGTTCAAGCTGGCTTTCAATTTTTTTTCTTGCTGTAACGTCTCTCTGTACCGAAACCCAATGAGTGTACCAGCCAGTTTCATCTTTTCTGGGATTAATAATAAGCTCTACATTGAATTCTTTTTTGTTTTTGGTATAGTTCACAATATCAATAGTAATTGGCTCCCATCTTGTTAATGCATTTCTTATTTTTTCTCGATCGGCGTCTGCTGTATTTTCACCTTGAAAAATCCGGGGAGTTTTTCCAAATACTTCGGCTAAGGTGTAACCTGACATTTTTTCAAACGCCTGATTCATATAAATAATTCTTGGGCCAATTCCATTAATCGGCTCAGCTTCCGTGACCAGGATCACGTCGTCTATATATTCAAGGATGGCCGCATCTTGCTTAAGAGCTAAGTTACGCGGATGTGTCTCTTTTAATTTTGTTAACTTTAGGTGTGTTTTTTCTTGAAGTACTGAGAATTCATAAGAGTCGTATCTGGCACTGATGGAAGAACTCTTTTGCCAATTAATGACATCAAAAGACGTGGTTTTTTTGTTTTTTAAACCATAGTTGGAATATTGGAGGATCTTCTTAAACAAAATATCATTTTCAAATTTTAGCGGACTAACTTTTTTCTTTTCATTTTCTGGCAAATAAAAAATCTCATTGTTAGAGATTTCAAAATTGAGACTTAAATATCCGGAATGGTCTAAAATATTTTCAAAAGATAATGTTAAGGTATTCTTAATATGTTCCGTCATAAAATTTAACCGTCCCAAGAATCCTTAATAGTTTTAGCTTCCAATATATCACAGCATTAAAAGAAAGTGTTATTTCGGCAGTCCTTCAAGACGAATCTAGGGAAGATCTTTGGTATCTTTAACTTAATCAGTTGTTCTGAATTGTTCTTTCTGCTTTTTGTAACTCTAAGAGTCTTCTTTAACAGGGCTATACCTTGTTTCAGAATTTCTTCTTTGAAAAATTGAAAGGGAGAATGGTTTTAAGCGATGTCAGATTAAAATAGGTACCTGCAAAAGAGCTCTTTCGCAGGTTCTTATTCATTCAAGCGCCTATTTAAGCATCATATCTTCGTAACAAGCGAGTCCCGCTTTAGCCCCTTCACCCATCGCGATGATGATCTGTTTGTAAGGAACGTTAGTCACGTCACCTGCAGCGTAAATACCTGGAACATTCGTGCGACATTTATCATCGATGATGATTTCACCGGATTTATTGATCTCAACAACTCCTCTCATAAAAGCGCTATTAGGGATTAATCCGATTTGAACGAAGATTCCTTCTAGTTCAAGAACTTTAAGCTTTCCATTTGAGCGATCTTCGTATTCTAGAGCTGTGACTTTTCCGTTGTCACCAATCACACGATTTGTTCGTGCATTTCTAAGAATTGTGACATTGGGAAGTGATTCGAGTTTATCCACTAAAACTTTGTCGGCCTTAAGTGTTGGCATAAATTCGAATACTGTTACACTCTTCACAATGCCTGCGAGATCGATCGCTGCTTCAACTCCTGAGTTACCACCACCAATAACGGCGATATTTTTTCCTTTAAAGTAAGGGCCGTCGCAGTGAGGGCAGAAGGCAACACCTCGGCCGAGATATTCTTTCTCTCCTGGAATGCCAAGTTCTCTCCATTGGGCACCGGTTGAGACGATGAGGGATTTTGTTTCAAGGAACTCGCCACTTTCTAAAACGAGCTTTTTTGTTTCTCCGTTTTGGACAGTTTTAATCTTCCTGTGCTCAAGGAATTTTATATCGTAGACGTTTATGTGTTCCAAAAGTTGAGCGGCCAGGCGTGGACCTTCGGTGTATTTGACTGAAGTGAGGTTTTCAATGCCTTTAGTGTCCTGAACTTGTCCGCCAATTTTCTCAGCGATGATCGCCGTTTTTAATCCCTTTCTTGCTGAATAAATGGCCGCTGATGCGCCTCCAGGACCAGCTCCCAGAACGACGACATCAAACTTCCCAAGATCAAGTTTCGTTTGATCCACTTTCACTGATTCATCGACACCGAATTCTTTTTCAAGCTTAGTGATGAGATCGATAAGACCAATTTTTCCAGAAGAAAGGAGCTTGTCTCCAGTCACGACACTTGGAACACCCTGGATTCCGAGTCTTTTGACTTCATCTTGAACCATTCCACCGTCTATCATGGTATGAGTGATGTTCGGATTAAAGAGACTCATGAGGTTTAGGGCCTGAACGACTTCAGGGCAATTTTCGCATGAAAGTGATATGAACGTTTTTAGATCAATTTTACCTTTGAGGCGTTTGACTCTTTCAATGATGGCAGCATCAGGAAATTTTCCTTTACCATCAACGTTTAAAATCGCCAAAACAAGTGAGGTAAACTCGTGTCCACCTGGCACACCTTGAAAAGTTATTCCTGTTGGCGCCTTTTTGTAATGAAGAGTGAGCTTTGGGATATCTGACACTTCATCAGATTCACTGACAACAATTTTTGAGGATGTTTTCGCTAGATCACGAACCATATCACTCAGTTCGTTTTGATTTTCATGCGTTGATTTTGCGAGAACCAAACCGACTTCGTTTTCAAGGTTTTGATAGACCCCTTTTAACTGCTCAATGATTTCATTTTCTAACATAACTGCCTTTTTTTTATTTAGATTTTACCGACGAGATCCAGACCTGGCTTCAATGTCTGTGCACCTGGTTTCCACTTAGCTGGGCACACTTCATTTGGATGATTGCGCGTAAACTGAGCGGCCTGAACTTTTCTCATGAGCTCATCAGCATTACGGCCTATACCATTATCGTTAATCTCAGCTAGTTTAATAAGACCATCTGGATCGACCAGGAATGTTCCACGGTAAGCAAGTCCCTCTTCTTCGATATAAACACCAAACGCCTTAGAAAGAGCACCAGTTGGATCAGCAAGCATTAGGTATTTAATTTTTTTGATTGATTCAGAAGCATCATGCCACCCTTTGTGAGTGAAATGTGTGTCAGTACTGACTGAGTAAACTTCTACACCCATCTTTTTAAATTCTTCGTACTTCTCTGCAACGTCAACGAGCTCAGTTGGGCATACGAAAGTAAAGTCAGCTGGGTAAAAGAAAAAGATCGCATATTTTCCTGCAAGATCTTTGCTCGTGACAGTTTTAAATTCGTTGTTGTGAAAGGCCTGAACTTTAAATTCTGGAAGCTTTGTATTGATGAGTGTTTGCATTTAATCCTCCTGGGATTTGTTGTTGAAATCATCATCGCCCAAAACAGCTATTGAATCTAATCTTTGATTTCTATGGAGTGATAGAGATTATCTATGGGCAAAGGTGCTGATATAAGCTGGTTTTTTTACCACTTAATGACACGTCCGTCCCAGTTTAGGAAACTGCCGGAGTCTTTGAAAGAGGTCTTAAAAATAATGTGGCAGATGTTTTTAGCGGCTTCGTCTGGTGTGTGGATTTTATGAGTGACTCGCGAATTAAATTTTTCACTAAGACGAGTCTGCGTTGTTCCTGGGTGAATCGCCAGAACGAGTGATTGTTTATTGGTACGACGAAATTCAATAGAAATATTTTTTAAGAAAGCATTGAGTGCTGCTTTAGAGGCGCGATACCCATACCATCCTCCAAGCTCATTTTCTCCGATGCTTCCGACCATCGCTGAAAGAGCAACGAAGGCAAAACCTTCTTGAGAAAGATTGTTTCGGATAATTTTCCCCAAGACAGGTGTGAGAATGGCGTTGGTGTGAAAATAGTCAAGAAGCTTTTCTTCGTTTATATCCCGGAGGCTTTTTTCCGGACCACCCAAGGCATTCTCTAAAACTCCCACGGCATTAATGACCAAATCAAATTTCACGTCACTTATTGTGCTTAGATACTTTGTTAAACTTTCTTCATTAATTTTTTGCGCCACTTCATGGTGAACACGCGGTTGATGAAGAGGTGAGCGGGTGAGGGTATAGATTTGCAGAGTGGGATTTTCTGCTAAAAGATAATTTAAAAGGGCATGGCCTATACCGCCTGTAGCGCCAAGGAGAAAAACGTTTTTAACATTATTTAATTCGAGCTTTTCCATTATAAATATTTTGTGAGCAGGCTTTGAAGTTCATGTAAGTGCTCTGAGCTTTTTTTTGTGAACCAGAAAAAATGTGGACTTACTTTTTTTCGATCAAAATAAAGCTCTCCTGAGATTAATGCTTCTTTTGTACAGAGAAGCCATAGGATTGTGTCTGCGCCTTGAAGAGGAGTGCGTAAACGTCCATCCATAAATTTTGAAAAACCCGGAATTGATTCTGCTACACCCGGTGTTGCTGCCCAGCCTGGGTGCATGGCCGTAACGATTTGCTCAGGAAATTCTTCTTTAAAAAAGGGAAGGAGAGTGACTTGGGCCCGTTTGACGTTAGCGTAATTTTCAACCTTATCGTAATTATCATTTTTAAAGATTGTATCGGTGTGAAGAGGCTTTAGATACATTCCCCCGCTCGTTACCCAAACGATTCGGGCCTCTTTTTTTAATTTTCCGGCAACCTTTAATTTGTGACTCAAAATATAGTGACCAAAAAGCTGAGAGGCGAATTGAAGCTCAACTCCCTCACTATTGGTCTGGAATGACTCTGGCATTCCTCCAGCATTAAGGACAAGGTAATCCAGCTCTTCGACTTGATTCACAAGGCGATCCATCACAGACCAATCACTCATATCCATCTTACAAAAATGAAGGGCAGGATATCTTTTTAAGATTTCATCTGCTTTTTTAGTGTTTCGTCCGGTGATAGTGACATCGACTCCACATCCGAGGAGTTCAAGTGCCGTCGCTTCTCCAAGACCAGAGGTTCCGCCGGTGATGAGTGCTTTGGTCCCCTTTTTAAAACGATAGCTTTCTTTAAAGTTACGAGCGTGTCGCAAATAACCCGACTGATCAAAACTCCAAAAGATACTGGCGTCTAACATTTTATTTTTCATATTTTGAGGATTATATATCAAGGCTTGTTTGTCAGACTACACATCTTAGATATGTCTGGGGTAGAATAATCAAAAAAAGGATGTTCAGATGAAAACAGCAACTTGGAATGGTACCCTGATCGCGCAAAGTGATGAAACCGTAGTCGTTGAGGGAAATCATTATTTTCCGGCGAGTAGTCTTAAAATGGAATTCTTTAAACCCAGCTCAACACACACCACTTGTTCCTGGAAGGGAGTTGCAAGCTATTATGACGTTGTTGTTGGCGAGAACGTTAATAAAGACGCCGCCTGGTTTTATCCTGAGACTAAGGACGCTGCAAAAAATATCAAGAACTACGTTGCCTTTTGGAAGGGAGTTAAAGTCTCCTAACGAGGTGTTGTCGAGGCGACAACAGACTTCTTTTTTTACTGAAAGCAAAAAAATTGCAGCTCTCCGAAGTCTTTTAAGCCTTAAAAGGTCGGCACCATCAGTAAGCTTAGATTGGAATTAGAGAAGCTTAATGAGTCTGATCTTTAATTCTTTAACCGTGTCGTTGATCGAGACTTCGCAGTCCTGATAGCTGGGAGCACCGGTTAGGATTCTTGGGTTGTTTGAAAAACCAAACCGTTCTTTTGGAATACCGATGAGGTTGCCATCAAGCTTTCCGTTTCCGTTTTCATCAAGAAACGTAGAAACAGCATATTCACCATCGGGTATTTCAACTGTAACTTTTGTTTCGACCGGGTTTTGAACTGGGACAATCATTGTCTTAAAAGGTGTCTTATCCGGAAAATTGCCGGCATCATTAAAGAGGGCAATATAGATCTTTCCGCTTTTGTTGTTTAAGTTTGAAATAACGAGATCAACCTTCGCTGCATTTGCCGCAGTTGAGAGAAAGATCATCATGCTTAAAATGGTTTTCACTGGGAACCTCTTTTTTTCGAGATAATCTCACCTAAATGCCGCCGGCTTCAATTGAAAATGAAAAGAATTCAGGGTTTTTGGCACCTTTTTTTGGAAGTTAGTGCTAAAATAAGGGTATCGGATAATAATCTTTAAAGGAGATTCGTATGGCACGCGGAGAAGGTGGACAGGATAAAGGTAAAGCTAAAGGCAAGCCTAAGCTTACAACCAAAGAAAAACAGGACAAAAAGAAAGAGAAAGCTAAAACCAAAAAATAGTTTTCATAAAGGGCCCGTAAGGGTCCTTTTTTATTATGCACAATTATAAAATTGGTCTTCTTATTTTCACTCAAACTAAATCCAGCGGTCCAGTTGTTTTGGAGTTAGTTGAAAAATTGGTAAAAAAAGAATCATTTGGTGTCGTAAAAGCAGTTCAGATTCTTGACCGTGACCCGTCTGTCATTTCACCCATTCTTGAAGATTATAAAAACACAAATTTAGGGATGATTATCATGGTTGCTCCAGAAGCAGATCTGTTTTTCCCATTTAAAGAACTGGAAGAAGTTGGTGTAAAAAACGAAAAATTCCTAGTGACACTTAATCTTGACGAGAATCTTGAGTCAAATTTTTTAAAAATGATTGAAATGGTAAAGCAAACGAAGGGTAAGCCTCGCAAGGGTTGTGATTCTTCCTGCCGTTAACGGAAGGGTAAGTAGGTCGAAAGATTTTTGATGGATATTTCTACTTGCTGTTTTTCTCGCTCAATAAAATCAGCAATGGCAGACTGGAATAACTGATTTTTTATTTTATGGGCGCTGTAGATTTTAACCGGTCTGAATCCCCTGGCAATTTTATGTTCACCCTGAGCGCCGGCCTCAAAAACTTTTAGCTTATGCTTTAGGCAAAAATCAATTCCTTGATAATAGCAAAGTTCAAAATGAAGGTTTTCAACAAATTGGTTAGATCCCCAATAGCGACCGTAAATTTTTTCGGTATCAAAAAGGAAAAGTGAACCTGCCACCGGAGAGTCATCACGGGAAGCTTCAACGTAAAGAATATTGTCTTTCATCGTCTCAAAAAGAGATTTAAAAAAAGTTTCGTTTAAATAGTCGTATGAATTTTTATTTTGAATGGTTGATATGTAAAACTCGTACATTCTGACTGCGTGGCATGGTTTTAAAGTGTTGCCTGTGTATTGCGTGATAGTAAGGTTTTCAAATTTTCTTTCTGATGCAAGGTTCTTTGCTTTTTTGGTCTTTAGTTGTTTGAGAAATTCTCCAAAATCTGCGTATCCTTCATTAAAAAAATGATACTGAACTGATTCTCTTAAAAGGTATTTATTTTGTTTGAAGACATTAACTTCCTCCTGCTCTAAGAACAAAAAATGGGCAGAGGAAAGTGCTTCTTCATTCAGAAACTGGTCGTGTTTTTTTAAAAGAGTATCTGCTTTTGATTCATCATAGCTTTGCATTTGAAAATGCTTGGTTGTAACAGGGGTAAAAGGGACCATTGAAGTGAGTTTGGGATAATAGGGTATGCCATGTCTTTCAAACGCTTCGGCCCAACCCCAGTCAAAGATGTATTCGCCGTAACTGTGGTTTTTGATGAAGGTCAGCAGGGCACATGTTTCGTCTCTAAAGTATTGAGGCTCCCAGCCTGTCTCTTGAGCAACAGACTTACTTTTGGTAAGAGAGTCATAAAAAGCGTAATCCAGGAAAGGATTATCTTTTGGTCGAATTTTATCCCATTCTTCTTTTTTGATCATGTCGGTTAATGCTAAGCTTGCTGCATAAGAAAATCTAGGATTACTGCTGATAAATGCATTAAATCTAGCATCAAGGGATTTGTTCAAATGTCAGATAAACCATTCTCAGCGGCCTGCGAAAGAAATCAAGAACCCATTCTTTCTGTCATGAAACAATACATTACTAAAGATGACAGACGACTTCTTGAAATTGGCTCAGGAACAGGCCAGCACGCTGTTTACTTGGCCCCTCATTTCCCCCAAGTTGAATGGCATCCGAGTGATGTGCAGGCCAACCTATCCGGGATGAAATTGTGGTTTGATGAAACAAGAATCCCATCGATTCGGCCTTCGCTTAAACTTGAAATAGGTAAACACGAATTGCCGAAATTAAAATTTGATATAGCTTTTACGGCCAATACTTTTCACATCATGCATTGGAAAGAAGTGAAATCTCTCATTAAGCAATTTGGAGGACGTTTACGCGAAGGTTCTCGCGTTTTTATTTATGGACCCTTTAAATATAACGGAGAGTTCACTTCTCACAGTAATGCTGAATTTGATGAGCAACTGAGGCTTCGTGACCCAATGAGTGGCATTAGATCTTTCGAAGATGTGCTTAATGCCATGGTAAAAAATGGGTTTGAGTTATTGGATGATGTTGAAATGCCGGCCAATAACAGAATGCTTGTTTTCAACCGTTTGAAGTTTTCAAACAAGTAAGTTACAAAAAGAAGCATTCAGTTGGCGTCTCTTGTCAAATGAGCAGAATGAGGAATTATCATTCTCCTTATCGATGCTCTGCGCCCGCTCACGTCACAAATCAGTCTTAAATCTTCATCTGAAATCAAGGTGAAAGGTCACGAGGTCTTCTCTAGAATCGCATCTGTCCGGAGGCGAATATGGGAAGTCTGTTTTTTGAAGGGTTACTTTTACAAGCAAGTTTAATATTCGCTCTTGGTGCCCAAAACCTCTTTGTTCTGGAAGCAGGATTAAAGAGGCAGCATCATCTCTCTGTATCGTTTGTCTGTTTTCTTTGCGACTTTTTTCTCATCATGTGTGGAGTCGCTGGAGCTGCAACTCTTTTCACTAAATTTCCTGAATTAAAAATCATGATAGGTGTTTTAGGCGTTTCATTTCTCTTCGCTTATGGTGTGAGTAAGTTATTTGCTGGCGAAACAGAACCGACTAAAATTGAATCGACTACGATTAAAAAGACACTTAAAAAAAGTGTGCTTCTTGCTATGACTTTTTCTATTCTTAATCCTCATGCTTACCTGGATGCTTTTATTTTAATCGGTGGATTTTCGACAAAGTATGAGGCACTCGGCGATCGCTTGATGTTGGGTCTTGGTGCTGCCGTTTATTCAGGCATTTGGTTTTTGATTCTTTCAACCTTGTCTTCTGTGATGAAACCAATCCTTGAGAGTCCAGGCAGAATGAGAATTGTTATGTCTGTTGCGGGTTTTGTTCTGATTTTTCTCTCTGGAAAATTAGGCCTAGATGTTATGGACTGGATAAAGCTTGAATTTAACCCAGATGTGGCCTTCTTTAAGGTCGGTGCTTATCCTTTCCCACCGGGTACAATGTTCACGACTATTCTCTATTGAAGCTTTGCGTTATGACAAAGAGGAGGTCATTCTTTAAAAAGCTTAATGCTTAAAAACATCCTTCTCGCCTTCATTTGTTTTCCTCAAATTGGTTTCGGGGCCATACCTGAAGTCGATCGTTTGATAGGTCTAGCGATACAGAAAAAAACTCTTCCTGGAGCAGTCACCGCGATCGGTACTAAAGAGCGAGTGATGGTAAGAGCGGCTTACGGCAGACGCGATCAACAAATTAAAAATAACCTCGATACAATTTATGACATCGCATCTCTCACAAAAGTCGTTGCTACTGCAACGGCGATTATGATCTTGGAAGAGCAGGGTAAACTGTCCTTAAAAGATAAAGTTGCCCTTTATTTTCCTGAATTTAATTCACCCCTAAAGCATGAGATCACCCTCGAAGACCTCATGCTTCACCACTCAGGTCTTGCTTCTGGGATGGGAGCGCTAGCGACAGAAAGCTATCAACGTTTTATCTCACGGATTGCGGGTTCAAATCTGGTCTATCAACCGAAGTCGAAAACAGTGTACTCAGACTTGGGTTTCCTTTTGCTAGGTAGGGTTGTTGAGCTTACTTCTGGAATGACTCTGGATCAATTTAGTCAGACCACTATTTTTTCACCTCTAAAGATGAGCAAGACTGGGTACTTCGTTGCGACTGAATTTCAATCTGCATGTGCACCAACATCTAAGCGTAAGGCGTGTCTTCCCCATGATCCGAAAGCTTTTCAATTTTATCCAAACAACACAGGACACGCCGGCATCTTTTCTACGAGTGAGGATCTTTCTCGTTTCGCCAGGATGATTTTAAACGATGGCACTTTTGATGGTGTCCAAGTCATGAAAAAAGAAACTGTTAAGAAAATGACCCAACTCACTTCTCAAGAACGCGCTCTTGGTTGGGACATACTTAGTTCCTACTCAAATCCCCCTAGAGGAAGCTTCTTTCCGAAGGGGATATCTTTCGGGCATACCGGTTACACCGGCACAACGATTTGGATTGATCCGAAGTCTGAGAGCTTTTATATCTTTTTATCCAATAGAGTTTTACTAGGGGAGGATGTAACTGCTGGCCCTTTCACTGAGCTTCGAAGGAATCTCAGTACGGCAATTGGCAAAGCTATTTATGAGTCCTCTTCTCGATTTCCATAAACAGGATGGTGGATTTTTTCAATTTAGTTTAAAATTAAAGCATGAAGCTCATTTTGCTACCCTTCCTCTTAATGTATTGCAGTTGCTTGTTTTCACAAGTTGATAACCTGACCCAAGCGATAGCAAAAGAAAGAAAGATTCAAATTTCGAAAGTTTCTTATGATCTTTTCTTTGAATTCAAAAAAATAATCAAATATTTGAAGGACATTCAGTTATTGATGTTGAACTCAATCATCTTGACTCAGCACTCAGGATTGATTTGCAGGCAAAGGAAGTCAAAAAAGTTATAGTAAATTCAGTTGAGGTTAAAGACTTCAAAATTGGTAACGGCACTCTCGCTATCCCGCAAAATTATCTTAAGAAAAACAATTCAATCGCAGTATCCTATTCTGCTGAACATAATCCTGTTTTTTTCAGAAGATATTTTGATGAGTTAGATAAAAAAATTTACTTTTATTCAAATCTAGAACCTTTTGGTGCCCATAATATCTTCCCTTGCTTTGATCAGCCAGACTTGAAAGCCATTTTCAGTATTAAAGTTAAGGCGCCATCTGAATGGAAAATTATCCATAATGAACCCGAAACTTCGCGAACCTTTGAAAAAGAATTTAGTCTTTGGACGTTTAGATCGACTCAGCCTTTATCCACTTATTTGTTTTTTCTTGGTGGTGGTGACTTTGAGGAATGGACGGACTCCTACCAAAATCTTCCCTTAAAGATTTACGCCAGAAAATCTGTGGCAAAAAACGTTGATACTGACTATTTGTTTGATGTTACCAAAAAAGGGTTGAAGTTTTTTAGTGAATATTTTGACATGCCTTATCCTTTTTCAAAGTATGCCCATGTTTTTGTTCCTGATTTTCCAAGCTCAGGTATGGAAAATCCGGGCGCAATCACTTTGTCGGAAAATTTTATATTCAATGGAAAGGTTACTCCAGCAAAGATGACTAAACGAGATGATCTCATTTTTCATGAAATGGCGCATATATGGTTTGGCGATCTGGTAACAATGGAATGGTGGAATGATCTTTGGCTTAATGAAAGTTTCGCCACTTATTTTGCCTCAGTAGCGATTGAAAGAATTTCAAAATCACAAAAAAACTGGATGTATTTTCTTAATTTGAAAAAATGGGCGTACGGCGAAGATTTAATGGAGAATACTTCCCATCCTATTGTAGGCGATGTTCTTGATACTTTAAGTGCACGTGGTTCATTTGATGGAATAACTTACTCCAAGGGGGCGGCCTCACTTAAGCAACTTCACTACCTGGTAGGGGAGGAATCCTTTAGGAATGGATTACGCCAGTATTTTAAAAAATATGCATTTAAAAATACAACTCTTAAAGATTTTATTGGTTCTATCGATCAGGAAACGGAATTTAAACTGCATAACTGGGTATCAAGCTGGCTCCTTAGTTCTGGACCCTCGATCGTTAAACACGAATTTACCTGCAAAGATAAAGTTATTGATAGTTTTTCCGTAAACCAATCTCCTAATCACACAAACGTTCTGATCCCTCACAAAACCTCTTTCGCCTTCTTTGCCCGCGAGAATAAAAAATTAAAATTCTTATATCAAGAAGGTGTCTCATACCAAAATGCACTTCTTGATGTCGTTTCACTTAAGGGCAAAGCGTGTCCTGATTTTGTTCTCCCCAATTATTTAGACATGGATTATGCTCACTTCTCAATCGATGATAAATCGATGGAGGAAGTTGAAACGGCACTCATTGGATTGCCTGATGCCTTGTCTCGGTTCCAGATCTGGATCATGTTAGAACAAAGAATTAAAGATGGTCTGCTATCACCTGAAGAGTATTTTAACATTGTTGAGAGTGCCTTAAAGGTTGAGACTGATTCCGACTTGCTTACTCTTATTCAGAGTATTGTCAGCAATAGGATGACTGCTTTTAGGGATCCCTATCTGTTGTTTCTGACAAAGGATCAAAGAAAAGAAGTTGCTTCTCGACTAGAAAAAGTCATTCTTAACAGAATGATTAAGAGTGGGTCTAACTCAAATCTCAAAGTATCACTCTTTAACCTCTATATACTAATTGCCCGAAGTCCTGAGTCTCAGGCAAGGCTCTATCAATACTTAAAAACAGGTAAAGGACCACCTCATCTCAAGTCTTCACAGGAATTAAGATGGGCGATTTTACAGAACCTTTCTTTGAATAAACATCCCGAAGCCTTAAAACTTATTGCACAAGAGTC
Organism: Bacteriovoracaceae bacterium; assembly: GCA_040399915.1. Classification (GTDB taxonomy): domain Bacteria; phylum Bdellovibrionota; class Bacteriovoracia; order Bacteriovoracales; family Bacteriovoracaceae; genus Peredibacter. Next base: position 309,557 of record JBBARE010000003.1, on the reverse strand, counting down.
AATCCGTGATCCTTCTTTTGAAGGTCAGAAGATGGATTTAGTGGCGAGGGCATCCTACCCGGATGCTGTCTTGAAAGAGGAGCTTTGGAAATCCTATTTTAGTCCCCTCTCCAAACCTTATACAATCATGCGACAGGGAACTGAGTACATTCATAATGGAGAAGCCCCCGAACTAAGCACACCTTACCTCGAGAAATACTTTGAAAAGATTTTTCATACAAACTGGAGTCAGCAGGATTACATGATTGATTTTTACTTTTATAGGCTTTTTCCGGTCCAGCTTTGTTCTGCTTTTGCACTCGAAATGAGCAAAACCTATTTTAAGAAAATGGATAGTAACTTCAATAGTTATGCAAAAAGAAAGTGGCTACTTTCTCAAAATGAACTGGCGCAATGTGTGAACATTCGCGCCGGGGAGAAAAAGATCAATCATTCTCTAAAATGAAGAAGTTGTCTGTCTTAAAGCTTTTTGCCCAAAGAGAGAAAGGCACATTTCTTTCATTGTATAAGTAACTATCAAGAGAGCTTATTAAGGCGAGCGATGCATTTGAAGTAATGTCCTGATAACCACCACCAGTTGATATGATGTCTCGTCTAAAGCCCGGGGTTTTAATTTTTTTAAAATTTTCGGCGTCGAAGTAATGGCCGGAACTGCAGGAGTAGAGAGCAAGAATCTGATAATTTGTATTGACCTTATCCTCACTAACCTTTTTTACTTCTTCAAAAACGTTGGAAAAGATTCCTCCATAACTTGAGTGACCATCGTAAATCAAAATATCTTTTGACAACAAGTCTTCTGCAAAAAGCTTGTCAAAATAGGCAGTACCTTCGACTCCGGGTGAATTATTTGCAAAAGTCACGACAATCTCTATATCTTGTTTACTAAGCCTGAGTTTTCCCTGAAGGGTGACCGTCGCGTGATTCGGTTGAATGGTGATCTTTTTATTGACCACATCAAAGTGTTGATTCAGACTCCAAAGGAAAATAAGCATTTTTGCTAAGACAATGTCGTACTTTTCTCCTTTCACGTTTGGAAGGTTTGTCTTCGCTTGTTGTAAGTCAATTTTCCTCATGTACAAATCGATGTAGTCTTCAACTTTTGCATCTAACGGATAAAAATTGGTTCCATTTTGTGGCCCATAATGAACAGATATTTTAAGAGGCCGCTCTAGTCCACTAAACTTTTCAAAATTCAGATCTTTTACTTTCTTTGGTTCAGCTTCCGTGAAAGTCACCTGAACATTCTGGACACTCTTTCCTTCCTGGTAAAAGAGTGAGCAGTCAAAAGTTTCTTTATTAAAATCCCGGCCTTCAATTTTTGGATTCCAATGATACCAGTAAGCAAAGGGCGCCACTCCTTGGGATGAAAGTGCCTCGATGTTTAAGCACGGGTTAACATTCCATGTACTTTTTAATTTGGCATTGTTCATTGTTCGTCTTTGTGAAAGAGGTATCACAAAGTAGGCCATGAAGGGATCTGTAGGCTGGATAAAACTTATTTTTTTTACCATTTCAAAAGAGTTCTCAGTCAAACAGATTTTAAAATCATTTTCGTATTCATAAGTCACTTTTTTCGCTGGCACGCCTTTAGAAATTTTTCCAAGTGCGAGAACTTTTTTCAGGTAGAGGACCATTTGCGGTGGCATACCGATGAGTGGAAGGTCTTTTTCAAATTCACTATTGTAAGGGTAGACATCATCCTCAATTTTAGTAATTTTAATTTTTGGTTTACCACCCAAGCTGCTCCACTTGGCCGGGCCATTTGGATTCATGCCTGACACGTTAGTGAATGCGTAGAGGTTCTGAACGTATGCGCCGCTCAAAGCGAGGGAATTCAAATCCTTTACTTCAGAAGGAATTGCATTTGCTAAAAGATAAAAACTACTTTGCAGAGAAACTTTCGAATCAAATGATAATCCCTGGCATGACAAATAACTATATTTTGGCAACATAACCTTTGCAGGTTTATTAAGATATTTAAAGGAGGAATACGCGGCGGAGATAATGAGGGTAGTGATGAGTAGTTTCATCATTTAATTATAATCAAAATGAATAATTCAAACCCTTCAAAAAAAAAGGGCCCTGAAAATTTTTAGTATTGTTGTGCAAACTCTGTCTCTCTAGAAGTTTGGGCAAACGATTGGGAAACAGAGATCGTTGCCTTCCAACTCACATCCATTCCAGACTTCGTCGTAAAAACCTGTTGTTCAATGTTCACACTTGAGACAAAAAGGGCAATGGCAATCAGCAATTTACAAACGTTCATATCTTCTCCTCAGCTAATGCTAAAATTATCGGTCTGATTGGAATTTCAATCAAATTCTTCCAGGAAGGATTCGTGATTTCAGGTGCTTAAGTGGAAGGTAAGCTTACGTCAGAGGGAGAAAACCATAATAATGGGCAGCAGGAGCTTTTTGCAAAAAAAAGGCCCGCTTTCGCAGGCCTCTTTTTGTGCTTTTTTAATCTTAAAGATTACTGAGCAGCAGGAGCGTCAGCTGGAGCAGCTTCAGCAGGAGCAGCTTCAGTTGGAGCAACTTCAGCAGGAGCAGCTTCTGGAGCAACTTCTGTAGCTGGAGCAGTTTGTTCAACAGTTGTTCCTTCAGCAGGAGCAGCAGTTTCTTCTTTCTTGTTACAAGCAACAGCAAGAACAACAAGAGCAGCAGCGAGTACTAGATACTTAGACATAGAATTCTCCTTTTTTGATTCATCCAAATGACAATTAATCAGATGATCTTAAATTCTTGATTAGATTACCTATAAATTTAGCGAAACTCTTTTTGTCTCGCAAGAGCTTTGACTTAATTATTTTAAATGCTTGATGCAGATAACTTGTTATAACGCAATGCAGTTAAAATTTGAGAATCCTTTTCTTGCACAAAGTATAGGCCAGTTTCATTGGGTAATAGGCCGCTTCGTTGATAAAAATCGGATACACTTTTTCCTGCGCCACTCGCGATTCATCCTCCCCAAGAAAAGATTTAAAGGGAATATAGCTTCCCTCCAATGCGGCAAAATCTTTACCCTGAAAATCTGGGTGGATATAGGAAGTCAGCTCTCCACCTGCATTTTGAGGATAAAAAATATCCTCACTTTCCTCATAAATTTCAAGCTGACCACTCGTTATGGTCGTGAGTGTTGAAAGTGACTGTAAAACTTGCCTGATTAACGCCATGGTTGCCTCGAGGGCAGCGCCGTTAATAACTCCATTAGAAACCGGACCCACCTCGACCATCATGCCAAACCGAGATTGAGAGGCGAGGTACTTTTTATCTCGATCTGGGGATAGGATGACTCTTGTGTCAGCTAGTTTTTTAACCAAATGAGAGGCGATATGAAAATTAAGCGGCTCATCATGACTGATGATGACGGTATTTCCCATGTTCGAGGTCGTCGTGTGAAGATCGAGCACAAAACAAGCCCCTAGATCGATCAAGCTTTTAAGCTCGCGCGCGCGCCCATTTTCATAGGAAAGGGGACGCTCCTCATGCAGAAACTGGAAAGCTCGGTTTAAATCCTCATCCTTGAAGCGCTTATTGATTCTATACGCTTCAGGGTTAGCAAGGTGAATGTGTAGGTCGAGATCCTTAAACTCTTTTTTTAGAATAGCTGGGTACTCTTTAACCGCCATAATGCCGGTCCACTCATTGCCATGAGTACCACCGAAGATAATGACTTTTTTGGGGATCATCGCTTTTCCTCAATGCGTCTGACAAATTCATGAATCACGTTGTGGTAGAGATCCATTCCAGCAATCGCATCTTCCACGTTCGTGTCAATATTGGGGTTATCGTTAATTTCAATAACATAAGCTTTACCGTTTTTTTCTTTCAGGTCGACGCCGTAAAGACTATCTCCCACCTGATGGGAAATTTTTAAAGCGGTATTGATCACGTGTTTAGGAACTTTTGAAATAGGGAAGGTTTCTGAATCGCCGGACTCGATTCCTTTCTTCCTTTTTTTTGTGTGATCATAAATTTGCCAGTGGCCTTTGGTCATATAGTACTTACAGGCAAAAATAGCGCGGTCATTTAACACACCAATTCTCCAATCAAAATCGGTGTAAAAATATTCCTGAGCTAAAATGAGGGCGGTTTTTTTAAAAAGATCTTCAGTGACCTTAATCATTTCTTCAGCGGTTTTAACTTTATAAATCCCTTTGGAAAATGAGCCATCAGGGATTTTAATAATCATCGGAAGGCCTATTTCTTCAATCGCCTGCTTAATTTGTTCCGTATTATTATTACTAATGACCATGGTTTTGGGAGAGTTGATGTTGTTAGAGTGAAGCAGATTATGCATGTAGATTTTATTCGTGCATCTTAAGATCGACATCGAATCATCGATGCAAACCAATCCTTCAGTCTCTGCTTTTTTTGCAAACCGGTAGGTGTGGTGATTAAGCGCAGTGGTTTCACGAATAAAGAGGGCGTCATACTCGGCCAGTTTTCCGTAATCCTTTTTTTCAATGAGCTCTACCAAAACATCACTCTCTTTACCGGCCTTAATAAAATTTGCGAGGGCCTTTTTATCACTTGGAGGCATTTGTTCATTGGGATTTTGGAGGATCGCCAGATCATAGCGGTATTTTTTCTTCGCCTTTGGCTTGCGCCAGATTTTTGCGGAGAAATCATCTAAGGCGGCAGCAAACTTATCTTCATCTGTGGTGGATAAGGCATTCAAGCTTCCGGTTCTGATCGTGTAAATGTCCCACTTTTTGTCCCATTCAAAATCCACATGCAAAATGGGAGCAGGAAAAATATCAAAAATCTGACGAGCAACTTCCTGAAGCTGTTCTTTTTCAGTTCGACCAAAATAAATGGTCACAGAAATACCCTCTGATGGTGCCTGACCCTTAAAAGCTTTTTGAATCGCCAGATCGAGATCTTCAGTGGCCAAGTTATAGAGAACAGATTTTGAAAGATCATTGATCGCTTTGACCGATGGGATCACTGAATGGCCTCGTGCTTCGGCCAGCAGAGAGCAGTAGTACCCTGAACTCAGGTACTTAAAATTTCGGCATAAATTGATGATTTTAATTCGCTCGGTTCCGCCCCTCGAACCATAAAGATTTTCGTCCCAATTAATCAGATAATCTTCCGGCGTCATGAGTTGCTCCACTGGATAGTAGGAGTTCCAGTCTTTTAGTTTCTCAACGATGACGATGATTTTGGCCACGTGCCTTCCGGTAAATTATGGTGTGAAGATCCACTTATCTTAAGTACAATAGCAGAATGGAACGCATCTTCAAGGGGGCCAAAGCCCCGTCACCCATTTTTAATAAAGCACTGGTAAAAATTCGCAAAGCAAAAGTCAGCGACATTTCTCAGCTCCTTGTCCTCGAGAATGCGTGCTTTGATTATGACCAGCTTAGTCGGCGGAATTTTCAGTGGATGATTAAAAAAGGACACTCCCTTTTTCTGGTTTTGGAATACAAGAGTGCTTTGATTGGGTATGGGCTCGTGCTTATTAATCGCGGAACAAGTCTTGCGCGCCTTTATTCCATCTGCACATTAAAAGAGTTCCAAGGTTATGGTCTTGCTTCAAAACTTATCTCAGAGCTTGAAACGAAGGCCTCTGATGATGAAGACTGCGCTTACTTGCGGCTTGAGGTGAAAGAAAATAATAAGTCAGCGATTAAGCTCTACGAAAAATTGGGTTACACCAAATTTACTGAAAAAGCTGATTACTACGATGATGGACGAGCGGCCTTATGTTATGAGAAACGAATCCGCGTTTTAAAAAAAACGCCGCGCCTTGAAATCCCTTATTACCAACAGGGAACCGAATTTACTTGTGGCCCTTCTTGCCTGTTAATGGCGATGAAAACTTTTAACCCCAAAGTTGACATTAATTTATCTAAGGAGCTTCAGATCTGGCGGGAGGCGACCACCATTTTTATGACCTCGGGCCACGGTGGCTGCGGGCCTCATGGACTTGCCTTATCGGCCTGGCGAAGAGGCTATAAAGCGGAAATGTACCTTTCTCACAACAACGTCTTATTTCTAGGATCCGTACGAAACATTGAAAAGAAAAAAATTATCTCGCTTGTGCATAAGGATTTTGAAAAAAAGGTCGCTGAGACCAACATCAAGGTTCACAAAAAAAAGTTCACCTTAGCCGATTTAAAAGATGTTCTCAAAAAGGGGGGGATTCCCTTAGTCCTGATCACAACCTATCACTTTGATAACAACCGCGTTCCCCATTGGGTCGTCGTCACCGCCTACGACGAATCATTTGTCTACATCCATGATCCGGACGAAGAAGGAGACTACAGCGGAGTTATCAGTCGCATGCATATTCCGATACCAGAAGATCAATTCTTGAAAATTTCTCGTTGGGGTAAAGATCGCCTTTCTGCGACCGTTGTCATCTTTGGTTAGTTTATTTTGCTCTACACTCTCTAGTTGTAATTCTGGTCGGAGTATATGAGGTGTTACAATTCAAATAAAAATCCCCTTGTCTTTCTCGGCAATCACATTGAGGACTTGCAGGTTGCCAAACTGAAGTCGCTATGATTGAAATACAACCTCGAGTTTCGTGCGGAGGAGTTTCGTGCATTGAGCAATCGACGGTTGTGGATGATGTACAGCGAATCTGGACAGTTTTTCCATCCGCTGATGCCTCAAAGAAAATTCGTTTTCCAGGCCCACACGTATCTGTTGTAGGGGTAATGAGAGTGTTCATATCCACAACGTCGGCCATACTCTTACAGAGCACTCGACCAGTGGATTCAATACCAGTATAAACCATGTTATCCGGACATTTAGCATTCGGTAAACACGTACTAGTCCCTTCATCCCATACAAAAACGCTAATACCTGTCGTACCAGTGGTCGCAATATTTCCATTCATCTGAAGACAGAGGTCTTTATTAATATCGTTACCCTGCTCTAAAGAGTTATCTGCCACTTTGGTAGAAGTGACACCGTAGCAAGATTCGAAGGGTTTTGTTGCAATAAAGGGGTTTCTTTGGATACGTAGACCCATCGTTTTTCTTATTTCTTTGGCACCATAACCAGATTTGGTTCTTTTGCTCATATCGCCGGAGTTAAGTCGCTCGTAAACAATGTTGAGATCCGCTTTACCGGTTGAAGGCGTATAGGTCACGTCCATACTTTTAACTAAAACGTTACCACTTATATAGGTGTTGTTAATGTCACCGCCATGAATTTTTAAAACTGATCCCGAATTTGATCTAATCTCTGGCAAGTTGAAGGTCGTTACCCCCGTTGCTGAAGTAATGTTGGCACTGACTCCAGTATATTCAAAAGTGGCTTTACAGTTATCTCTATTCTGCAAAGCCGAATAAGCGATCTGGTGAAGTTCTTCAATCTGATCTCTTGTCTCTGCCCCTTTTTGGGCAAGCTTTTGATCAGTAATAAGTCTGGTGGCCACAAGCCCAGAACCAGCAACCACACTAGCGATGACCATGCCTTGGACTAACGAGAAACCAAATTGGTTGTTAAAGAGATTTTTCATATAAACTCATATTAAACGATATCGGAAAATATCGGCCTTAAATTAATAACCCACTATTAAAAGCCATAAAATGGTGGACAGTGGCGGTCAGTACGCCACGAATTACTGGCATTAAAACTTAAGATTTCAACAGAATATGCCGTTTAGTAGCAATTATTGGTAATAAACTGGTTGTCGATTAAAATGTTTCAAATGAATCAAGGGGTTTTTTTGCGCGGCTTAAAGATTTCAACACTTTTTAAAAATGAGCTCGGTTTCTCTTTAACCGAGATCATGGTCGGTGGAGGAATCCTGGCAGGAGTAGCACTCGCTAGTGCACAAATGTTTAAGGATCAGAAAACAGCGCAAAGAAAAGTTGATAACGATCAAAAGCTCACAATCTATCACCAAGGTCTCGCCAAGAATTTAGGAAATGCGTCGAACTGTAATGCCACACTACAAGCTTTTGGTTCTGGTTCAATTCCTGGTGGAGCGATCTTACCTGAAATAAAAAAATGTGTGGCCAATTGTGATGATAAGAACGGTGATCAAAATCATAAAGCATCAAATGTTACCGGCGCCAAACTCATGGGCCCGGGTGACGATGTCGATGGAACGAGAACTTGGAGAGTTTTACAAGTTTCTACTAAAGGTGGAAACAGAACAACTTCTGGTCCGGTTATTTTAAAAGTTGATTATCAAATGAACCCAGATATTATCGGTGGTGCAACGAAAGTTGTTTCAAAAGATATTGTTCTAAACGCTCGCTTCACTGGCGGTGTGTTCCAGGAGTGTGTGAACTCTCAGGAAAGTAACATAAACAATCTCCAAAGTGATTTTTGTAAAACGCTTAACTACGGTAACGTTTCAAGTACTGGGACTTCCGGTCAGCTTGCCCGTTGGGATGAAGCTTCACAGACATGTATTATTGGTACGGACAAAGACTGTACGGCGCAAGGTCTTGTGATCGATGGTATTGATTCAAACGGTCTCGTTAAATGTCGTAAACTATCGAACAAACAAACTGCTGATTCATTCCAAAGTACGACACCATCAACAGCGTGTGCCGCAAATCAGAGAGCAGTGATGCAATTTGATACTGTAAGTAAGAGATTTAGAGTTGTATGTCAGTAAAACTTAATCAAAAAGGATTTTCGCTGCCAGAGATCATGGTCTCTCTGGGGCTCCTTGGCGGGATTTCAATCGTCACAGTCCGATTAATTGAGAATCAGGCCAATAACGAGGCTCATCTCAAGGCAAAAGCCGAGATCATCAAAACAACTTCGATTCTTAAAACTATTTTAAACGATCCTGAAGGTTGTCGAAATATGTTAAAGGATCAAGTTATTCCTCCTTCACTTGCGGGGAGAACCGAAATTGGTCAACCTCCTGCTATTGCCCCTGCAGCGGCACCAATGGCAGGTCTCTACCAAAGAGTCAGAGCGGGAGCAGGAGTGCTTGCGTACAAAGAAATATTAGTTCCTAATGCTAAATACGGATTGTTCAGAACGGGGAGCATTGGATTAGTTAAAACATCTGATAATGACACTCCTACGGAAATCTTAAACCCAACAATGATGAATATTGATGTGGATTCGATAGATCTTATTGTTCAGTTTCGTCTGGAATCAAAGTCCATTCTTAATGCTTTTCGAAGTGACAACAATGACGCTAACGATAAAACGTTTCTTCAGCGAATTCCTCTTCTCGTGACTTTTAACTACGTCACTAACCAAATCAAAGACTGTGGTCTCGTTGTCAGTGAAACTAACACCGCTGCCAAACAAAAATTTTGTGTTTCACTTGGGAACATGGCGGTTTGGGATGCAACAGCTCAAAGATGTAATTTTGTGTCCAACAAATGCCCCCCCGGTCAGGTCCCAGAGAGGCAAAATTCATTGGCCACCTTATTTACATGTGTGAATATGGCCGACCAATTTAAGGCGGATGATTTATTTGATACAAACCCTACTGGATGTATCGCCGGTGCCGGTGGTTTCACAGTTGCGACAGACCCAGGAACTGGAAAACTCAAAATTCAGTGTATCTAGTTTTTAGTCTTGAAGAGACTTAATTACCTGTTATTCTAAGGTTATGCGAATTGAAGTTTTAGTCGGCTCAGAAGAGCCATTAATTTATCCATTGAATTTACCAAAATTCTCACTTGGATCAGGTGAGAACTGCGATCTTATGCTCGAAGCAAGCGGGATAAGTCGTAAGCATGTTGTGATAACAACTGAAGACGAAAAATTTTTCGTAACCGACCAGGGAAGTACCAACGGCACTTTCATCAATGAAGAAAGACTTGTTCCAGGAAAAAAAACAGAGTTTACCTCTTTTTTCCCATTGAGACTTGGTGACAACGTTCTTGTTTCGTTACTTAGTGATGAGGAAGATGTTGGTGAACCTCTATCCATCGCTGTCAAAAAAGAAAGAACCTCACCTCAAATTGAAAATCCCGAACGCTCTGATGCAACGACAGTTATTAATTTAAAAGACCTGAAAAAAGTTAAAACGGAAGATCTGGTCGTCGAGCGAAATCAAAAACGTGAAATAAGAAAAAACACCGCCCAGGAAAAAAAAGCACCCGTTAAGCCCAAAAAGAAAATAAATTTTGTCGGCTGGTTTGCGGCCCTTATCGTGGCGGCCGCTGGTTACTACAATGTTATGATCATGAAAAAAGTCGATAGTGACCCTGATGTAAGGGAAGTTGGAAAAATGATTTCTCCAGAAGCTTCACCTGATTCATCAACCGCTGCACCTGCGGATGCTAAACCAGTTGTCAGTGATCTTGTTGACGAGTCAGATCTCCCGAAAAAAGAAGCCATTACCGATCTTTTAAATAATCCAAAGTGCACCATTGATGTTGAGATCGCTCATTGCCATATGTTTCCAGAAACTAAGACAGGTCAATTTGGTGTTGTTCAGGTTGGTCTTTCTCTTCATGTTTTAGTTGATGGGACGATGTATTTTGATGAAGCGAAGGTCTTTTTAAAAGACACTGAGGATATGGAACTTCTGCGAAAGGCAACAGCTTATCTTTTCTTTGCTAAAAAAGTTCCCTTGATGGATTTAAATATCACTGGTGAGAACAGAATGATTATTACATTGTTCAAATTAACGGACACTGGGTTTCAAGCTGACACTGTTGTAGCTTTCAAACCAGAAGTCTGGAATAGAGTTAAAGATAACTGGAACCTAAGACAACTTCAAAGCATTAGAGATATTGGATTAAACGCCCTATCGATAGCTGATGACCACTACACCGTTTACTAAAGCGTTTTTAAAAATTCAATTAACTCTAATTTCTCTGCTTGAGTGTAAATCTCCTGACCGTCTTTGATAAAGATCCTGTCGTCGTGACCTTTGTTGGAGAGTCCCTCAAGTCTTGTATCGAACAAATACTCTGGATCTTTTTTCCAAGCTGATGGTGCTTTGTCACCGATTGGATAACCCACGCATTCCTGGTCAAAATCAGTTTGTTTATTGATCGCTTTACCCGCGACATAAGTGACTGGACGTTTTTCCGCAGGAGTTAAGAGCGCGCACAAGTTCGGGATAGAGTTATTGTGGAAGTAGGGCCAGCGAGACCAAACGCCATCAAGGGGAGGCGGGACGTACCCTTTTTGAGGTTCAACTACGGCGCCGATGGATTTAGAAATCGCTAGTCGATTGAGATCAGCTGCAAATTCATTCATACCAAGGTATCTTCCAGGATCAGTGCCTACATCTTTAACGGGGGTTTTAAGATGGTAGGTCACTTTCACGTTTTGAATGAGGGCCGTTTTTGATAAGGCATTGGCGTTTAATTGATTCCAGCCTTTTTCATAGGTTCCATGACATTTCTGGCACGACTGAACAAAGTGGGCCTGTCCTCGTTTTGCCTTCTCAATATTAATCGCTTCAAGTCCAAAAAACTTTTCATAGCGAGGTGGCCTACTCGCAAATACTGCGGCAGTCAGGGCTTCAATTGTTTCATCGTTATCTTTTAACCAAACCTCTAATTCTTTAAGATCAGTACCGCGACCGATTTCATTCCATAAAAAATTCGTATGAACGGGATTTCCTGAAACGATCGAGCCATCCGAAAGCCAGCGGTTTTTATACTTAACATTCCACCAGACCGCTGGTTTTGAATCAGCGACCATCGTTTCTAATTTGTTTCGGCGAGGAAAGCGGTGAGAAAAATCTGTAGGTGTGGCGTAATCATCTTTTTTTCTTTTCGCAAGTGAGAGTGCCACTTGGGCTAAAGAAGTATCAAGACCAATAGATATTGGTTCTTTGGTGCCCACAAATTTTAAATTGTGTTTTGCACGAACAAGAATTTCTCTTTCACCTTCTGTGGTGTTTAACATTTCTTTAAAAAGAAACGTATTCACGTAAGGAGCAAGGGTTGCGCCTTTGCGGAAAAATTCGTTCGCCCGGGGAAATCTATTGGTGAGTCCCAGGACTTTAACGCCAAATAAATCCGCCGAGTGACAAGCAGCACAGCCAAAGGTCAGTGCTTTTCCATCAGGTGTATCAAAAAGTGTTGCTCCCATCGGAAGTTCTTTTTCCGCTGCCGTGAGATTGGGGAAAGCATTTGGCGTTTCAGCTTGAATGCCGTTTGGGAAATCATGCACACCCAGCCAGCTAAAAACTTCTTCCATACTTTTAAAGGGCGAAACGACTTTAGCGAGTTTAAACAAGAGTTCGCGAACAGGATCGTTAGGTTTTGTTTCAAAAAAATTTTTAAGTGGCCGGTAAGGAATCGTCATTTGACTAACTGAGACTGGGTAAAACAAAGCATGCTTACGTCCGGCCATGACGGTTTTTTCAAACTGGGCCTCGGGGTATTGATAGAGATTTTCCCGCGCAGAGTGCACCTCAAAGTCCCGGGACCAATCCGCTTGGGCGAAACCAAGAGAGGGCGAGATAAACAATATTAATTTAAAGGCAAGGTTTTTCATGCCACTATCATTCAAATTCGGAGTAAGAAGGTCAACTGATGAATTCTAACTTCTTGATTGGGATTCGGTGTTAGAAAAAAAGCTTTTTGAACGGTTGACGAGGATTGGAGGTTTAAATGATGATGGATTCGAAATCAGGCCATGATTTCACCTCCCAGATTTTTAGATGGCCATCGTCTTGACCGCGATGGCCTCTTTTTATGCCAGTTTCTTCACGCTACTTTGAATCTTTAAAAATTCTACTTCAATCTTTTTTGAGTCGATAGGAAACTGGAAATAGCCGTGAGCTCCGGAAGCTGTTTTGGCGTGCAATTTTGCCTTCTCAGGGGAGATTTTTGAGGCCATGATCATCGTCTTCGTAGTTGGGAATTTTTGCTTAATTTGAGTGGTTAATTGGCCCACAGCTTTAGGATTTACGTCGTAGTTAAAAACCACAATTTGAAAACTTTTTGAGGCTAGATATTTATTTAATTCCGCCAGAGATTTTGCAATTTGATAATCAAACCCTTTCGGAAAATGGGTTTGGCTTTTTGTAAAAAAGTCAGATTGAAAGTCAAAAAGAACAACCGTGAAACTGCTTTTTTGTGAGGAAGGTTGAGCGGCAGGAGCTTTCGGTTTTGGAGTTTGGGTTGCACCAGTTTCAAGAAAATTTTCAGCAAAATCCTCTGCATCTTCAGCATTAATGATGTCGGTTGCTGGTGGTGTTTTTGGGGCACTTGATGATGGGACAACATCATCTGCGCCTACGGCAAATTCAAGTTCCTGCGCAATATTAGCGAGGTCTTCTTCCTGTTTTAACTTTTGCTTTTTTAAAGCATTTAAGTCCAAAACCACCGTTGGTTTATCGTCATCATCACCTGACATTCAGATGCTCCTTCATAAGCCATACTTTTCAATATCTTATCATCTCATCGGCAGCTTTCAGCTTAGATTTAAGGAGAATGTGACTTTTGAGGCGTAAGTTAGGGGTCAAATCTCAAGTTATCTCAGGTATTTCCGATAAGGACACTAAGGATAGGTGAGTAAAAAAATGGCCTTTGATGATTTAGATCTCGAATTTGAAGATGAGGACGATGCGAAGAAAAAGAAAAACGAGGCGGTTCACGTCGACGTTGATCTTGAATTCAATTCACCAGAAGGTGGAAAACCTCGCGCGACTCAACCACCCGCACGCCCAGCTGCTCCAGCTGGAACGTCTCCTAATATTCCTCGCCCTCAAGTTCCCGGCCAACCCGGCACGGTAAGAAAAATTGAAGACGCCAGAGCTGCTCAAGCAAGACCTCAGACCCAAGTTTCTGCAGTAAGACCGTCCGGCGCTCCACAACCACGCTCAGTGGGAACGAGTGCCCTCAAAGAGGATGGGGCTTACGATCTTGAATCACAGCAAGTGGTCGAGATGCGTGAGCAAATGAGAAAAGTTGAATTTGAAGCTGAAGTCAAAGTTCAGGTCGCTGAATTTAAGACGGAGATTTTATCTGAGATGCTAAGCGACATGAAATTAGTTGAACATCAAATCGGGCAGTTACTGATTCGAATCAACGCTAAACACCCTGACATGAAAAATGAAGCGTTAATGATCAAAAAGATCCTTGCCGACTTCACTGCGAAGAAAAGAAAATAGTTCATTCTCTAACAGGATGAACCAAATGAAGTTTCTATTTTTAATCTGCACATTCCTTTCGCTTCATACTCAAGCAGCTTTTGATAAAATAAGTGTGCAGAACCTAGATCTCGAATACGCGGGCGTTTCTGGTGCAGGAACTGTTGAGCGTGTAGGGATTGGTATTTCTTTTATGTCAGTGCCTTACGACATCCAAATTAACCGCACGGATGATGCTTTCCAAATCACTTCTCCTTACCTTGATTTTACCTGGAATAATCCAATAAAGATTATTCATGACATTCAAAAACTCTCGACGAAAAAATTAAGCACAAGCCTGGGTTCTAAAAATGCTCACTTTCTGGAAGCTGAGTACTTAATGGTTTCACCAAAAGCGCGTGGTTTATATATCGCCGAAAAGTTAAAAGGAAATTGTGAAGGTCTTGCCACTGGCAGATTTCAAAGGCGCCTGATGGATGATTGCCGCAATAAAATGGATCTCACGATCAAAATAATTGATGTTCCAACGGATTTCATTCTTTACCGCTTACTTGAAAACTTACCACCTTTCCCGATGCCTGATATGGATTTCCCCGGTGATAATTTAGTGATGAGTTTAAGACAAGGGGATTACAGCTTTAAAATTTATGTGAAGTACTGGTTCTACGCGGGCCTTCGTTCTTGGGGTCACGTCCAATACGAAAATGATCATAAAACTGTGGCGATCAGAGTGGATCAGATTAAATTTGGTTACCTCAACGTGACCAATCTTGTGATGAAAAAGTTGGAAGAAATGATTAAGAGTCCAAACGTTAAAGTGGATCCACCTTGGATCAGAATCAATATTGAAGGATTTCATGAAACCAAGTCTTACTAATATTCAGGGAGTCGAAACTCTTCAGGTCATCGGCGACGATCCTTCTGTCGGTGTGATTTTTCTTCATGGTTATGGTGCAAACATGCATGACCTCTTTCCTCTTTGGGAAATGTGGCATGCAGAAAAATTTAATTGGTATTTCCCAAACGGCATCGAAAGTTTACCGATGGGTTACTACGAAGGACGTGCCTGGTTTTCTATCGATATGGAAAAACTTGAACAATCCATCCGAGAAGGTACTCAGCGGGACATGAAAACTTCTGTGCCACCGGAACTCGATTCAACTCTGAGTCGCTTAGAGCATTTAATCACTGAACTTTCTAAAAAACATAAAACCATTATTTTAGGTGGGTTTTCCCAAGGAGCTATGTGCGCTTCGCATTTGGCGATGAAGGAAAATCTTAAAATTGATGGGCTCATTTTATTATCGGGTGCTCTTTTGGCGGAAGAAAGATTTCCAAAATCGGCAAAAGGAATTCCTTTTTACCAGTCTCATGGAACAAGTGACGCTATCCTTTCAGTTGAGGGTGCCAAAGATTTAGAGCAAAAGCTTCAGTCGCTTAATTTTAACGGAAAGCTTGTGACATTTAAGGGAGGACATGAAATTCCTCCGAACGTGATCAGTGATGTTAAAGCATTTTTAAAGCAATTCGCTTAGTGTTTTAAAAGAAGCTCGACTGCATCTTGGGTCGATCTTCCAAAGCTTGCGCGAATGACTTCAAATGATTTGTTAAATTTCATCCCACGCACACCAATGTTTGACCCGCAGTAGCCGCCAAAAATATCTTTTAATTTATGCACGCCTTCAATTCTTTCCGGATCTTTTAGGATGAAGCGGTAATCATTGGCGGATGTGATGAATTCATAACTTAACGTGAGCATCAAGGCTGCTGCATAGGCGTATTTGCGTTCAATTCCTTCTCGTTCAAGAGACTTTGAAAGAAAGAGTGGAACATAGAAGTGATAAATATTTCTGTTTAAGTCGGCCTGAATCTCTTTTGGATAAAAAAGTCCTCGGTAATTTGCTTCAGAACTATCAAGGATAAGATTAATAGTATCAATCACTCGGCTCAAGAGTTCTTTGTTCGATTGAAAGTTTATATTCCCTTGAGTGTTCGCACGCTGAAGGTAGGCAAGATGAAGTTTCATCATCGACGTATCCTGAAACAGGGTCGCCATTGCCATGGCAGTTAGGTAATCCGTCTTGTAGTGAAGCTTCGTAATGTCCCAAACATTGGGTTGAGATTTTTCACCAATTAAGTAAGCGTAAAGTCGTTGATTTAAATCATTTAAATAAATCGCCGTTTTTTGATTGGATAAAAGAGTGATGAGATTGGTTTTAAAAGCAACAAAAACAAATGAGCGGGGATTCCATGTTTCATCAACTTTTTTGTTTTTATCGTAAGAAACAATAATATCGTAGTCCAAAACCTCAATCATTTTTTTGACTGAGGCCTTACAGGGAGCTTTGCCTTCAGGTGCCATGTAACGGCCGCAGCGATTTCCGATAACCGTGGCGAGAGCAAAATCCCGAGGTCCCTCAAGTACGGCGATAAATTTCAGCAAACCGTTTGATCGACGAAGTGCACTATTGTTTTCAGCTGCAAATAAAGACGAGCAAAAAACAAGCAAAGACAGAAATAGGGTAATTTTCATCGAGGTTCCCTCGCGGAATTGTTTACTTAAAGGTGCTTTAAAGGATTGTATTGGTCAACCAAAATGAATCTAGATTTTGCGCAGAGTTATATTTCTTAACTCCTGATTTTTTCTAAGGTTTAACATTTTCACGGGAACACACTTCGCCTATAATAATGGTTAATCATTAACCACTAAAATCCAAGAGCATACAATGACAGTTTCTCATGACTATTCTTATGTATCTTCATCTGATAACGCTTTCATCGACAGTCTTTATTCTGATTACAAAAAAAATCCTGAAAATGTTGATCACTCATGGAAGCAATTCTTCCGCGGAGTTGAGTTTGCTCTCGCTAACCCTGAAGCTTCAGGTGATTCATCTGGGGCCCTTTCTCCGGGAGTCCTAGGAAAAGAGTTTAAAGTTTATCGTTTGATCCAATCCTACCGGTCACGTGGGCACTTAAGTGCCACCACCAATCCGATCCGCGAAAGAGTGAATCGTTTCCCTCGTCTAGATATTGAAGATCATGGATTAGTCTCTGCTGATCTTGAGCAATCGTTTGCTATCGGTGAAATGCTCAATTTAAAAAACGCAAAACTTAAAGACATCATCGCAAGACTCAAAAGCCTTTACTGCGGCAATATCGGTGTTGAGTATATGCACAGTAATGATACCGATATCCGTGAATGGTTTCAGACTCGTTTTGAATCAAGTAATGGAAACACTGGCTTTAATATTGAAAAGAAAAAAAGAATTCTTACAAAACTTAATGAAGCAGTCGCGTTCGAGAATTTCCTTCATACAAAATACGTAGGGCAAAAGCGCTTTTCGCTTGAGGGCGGAGAAAATACAATTACAGCTTTAGATGCGATCATCAACGCTTCAGCGTCTCATGGCGTGGAAGAGGTTGTGATTGGTATGGCACACCGTGGGCGTTTAAATGTTCTTGCTAATATTATGGGCAAAACTTACGAATACATTTTTAATGAGTTCGAAGGTCAGGCAACTCCGGACCTCACGATGGGTGACGGAGATGTGAAATACCACATGGGTTACTCGTCTCATGTTTCCACGGCTGGCGGGGAGAAAGTTTATCTTAAACTTATGCCCAATCCGTCCCACTTAGAAGCAGTCAGTGCTGTCGTCTTGGGTTACTCAAAAGCACAGGGGGATACTCTTTATAAAGAAGATCCAAATAAAATATTACCGATTATTATTCACGGTGATGCTGCTGTTGCTGGTCAGGGAATCTGTTACGAAACAGTTCAGATGTCAGGCCTAAAGGGCTACAACGTAGGTGGCGCGATCCATTTTGTGATCAATAACCAAATTGGTTTTACCACTGATTTTGATGATGCGAGGTCATCCATTTACTCAACGTCAGTTGGTCGCGTTTTAGAAACGCCAATCCTTCACGTTAATGGTGATGATGCTGAAGCTGTAGTGTTTGCTGTTGAATTAGCAGCTGAATTTAGAGCAAAATTTCACAAAGATATTTTTGTCGATATGGTTTGTTACCGTAAGCACGGTCACAACGAATCAGATGAACCAAGATTTACTCAGCCAAAGTTTTATAATCTCATTTCAAAACACTCCAACCCTCGCGAAGTTTACAAAGATAAATTAATTGAAGGAAAGCAGATTGAAGCTCAGCTTGCTGTCCAAATGGAAGAGCAGTTTAAGAATCTTTTGCAAGACCGTTTCAACATGGTTAAGCAAAACCCCCTTCCTTACCTTTATCAAAAACCAGAAGAGCAGTGGAAATCATTCCGTCGCTCTGTTCCCAAGGATTTTGATTACTCGCCAAAAACGTCTGTAAGCCTTCCTGTGCTTGAAAAAACGCTGGAGGCGCTTACGTCGCTTCCAAAAGATTTTAAGGCGATTCAGAAAATTGATAAACTTTTAGAAGAGCGCTCAAAGCGGTTTTCAGATAACCAGATTGATTGGGCACTAGCAGAGCTCATGAGTTACGGGTCCCTTCTTCAGGAAGGAATCAATGTTCGTATGTCTGGTCAGGATTGTATCCGTGGAACCTTTTCTCACCGTCATGCTGGAGTGGTAGATGAAAATTCAAACACACGGCATCTCTTTTTAAATTCTGTTTCAAATGATCAGGGTCAATTTAAGATTTATAACTCTCTTTTGTCTGAGTACGCCGTTTTAGGTTTTGAGTATGGTTACTCCCTTGGGTCGCCAAGTTCACTCAATATCTGGGAAGCACAGTTTGGTGATTTTGCTAACGGCGCGCAAACCATTATTGATCAGTTCATTTGTTCTGGTGAATCCAAGTGGCAAAGACAATCCGGAGTTGTGATGCTTCTTCCTCACGGCTATGAAGGCCAGGGCCCCGAGCATTCAAACGCACGTCCAGAGCGCTTTTTGCAACTTGCTGCTGAATGGAACATGGTCGTTGCCAATCTCACAACGCCAGCGAATATCTTTCATGCACTTCGCAGACAAGTGAAGTGGGATTTCCGTAAGCCACTTATCATTTTCAGTCCGAAATCACTCCTCAGACACCCTGAGTGCGTTTCAACAGTTAAAGATTTAACTGATGGATCTTTTCAGGAAATTATTGATGATAGTTCTGTGAACGCAAAAGACGTTAAACGTCTTCTTATGTGTACAGGAAAGGTTTATTACGATCTCAAAGCTAAACAAGTTAAAGATAAGCGAAAAGATGTGGCGATTGTTCGTCTTGAGCAGCTTTACCCGATGCCGGAAGAGCAAACTTATAAGCTTCTTGAAAAATACAAGAGTGCTGAAAAAGTTTGGGTTCAGGAAGAACCAAAAAATATGGGTGCGTTCACGTTTCTTCGTCGTTACGCTCAGTTTGATGACTTCAAACTTCTTGCTCGTAAGTCTTCGGCCTCACCTGCAACTGGCTACATGAGTGTCCACAATCAAGAGCAAGCAAAGATTGTGAATGGTGCTTTTGCCGAAAAAATTGAATCAGTTTAAAAGCATCTTAAAAGGATAAGTTATGGTTGATGTTAAAGTCCCAAGCGTAGGTGAGTCGATCTCAGAAGTCACAATCGCAAGCTGGCTAAAAAAAGACGGCGATATGGTGAAGCTTGATGAAGCGATCTGCTCAATTGAGTCGGATAAGGCGACTCTTGAAATCTCTGCTCCAAAGGCCGGGAAATTAAAACTTCTCGCCAAAGAAGGGGACACAGTCGCCATTGGCGCCAAGATTGCTGAAGTCGATGAGACGGCGACTGCTGGTGCCTCAGCCCCTGCAGCTGGAACTTCTGAAGTTAAGGCCGAAGCTTCGAAATCAGCTCCCGTTGGTTCTCAGGATAAAAACTATCCTTCTCCCTCAGCTGCAAAAATTTTAGCAGAAAAAAATATCTCTCCAGAGGCAGTTCAAGGCTCAGGTCGCGATGGTCGCATCACAAAAGCGGATGCTCTTTCAGCAGAAGCCAAATCGGCGCCAGTTTTATCTGGTGAATCAGACCTTAAAGTTCTTGCCCGCCAAACAATGTCTTCTTCATTTTCCCGTGAATCTCGCCGCGAAAAAATGACAGGTCTTCGTAAAACAATTGCTTCTCGTTTAGTGAATGCCAAAAATACGACGGCCATGCTCACGACTTTTAACGAAGTGGATATGAGTGCTGTGATGGAACTTAGAAAAAGATATAAGGATAGCTTCAAAGAAAAGCATGGTGTGGGTTTAGGATTCATGAGTTTTTTTACAAAAGCTGCTTGTGCAGCTCTTAAGATGTACCCGGCCGTAAACGGTATGATTGATGGGACAGATCTCGTTTATCATCATTATGCTGACATCGGTGTTGCCGTTTCTACTCCTCGTGGTCTTGTTGTTCCGGTTATCCGAAATGCTGAATCTATGGGAATGGCCGGCATTGAATCAAAAATTGTTGAACTTGCGACACGCGCTCGTGATGGGAAAATAACTATCGAAGAAATGCAAAACGGAACTTTCACCATCACTAATGGTGGTATTTTTGGTTCGATGCTTTCAACACCCATCTTGAATGCTCCTCAATCTGCGATTTTGGGACTTCATAATATTGTTGAAAGACCAGTTGCGGTTAATGGTCAGGTTGTGATCCGTCCGATTATGTACCTTGCATTATCTTATGATCACAGAATTATTGACGGTCGCGAATCAGTCTCTTTTTTAAAAGCGGTTAAAGAGATGATTGAAGATCCATCTCGCTTACTCTTGGACGTATAAAATGGAACAATTTGATTTAGTGGTTATTGGTTCAGGGCCTGGTGGCTATATCGCTGCGATTCGTGCTTCTCAGTTAAAAATGAAAGTAGCGATCGTTGAACGTTATAAAACTCTGGGTGGCACTTGCTTAAATGTGGGCTGCATTCCTTCAAAGGCATGGCTTGATTCATCTGAACGCTATCACGAAACTGTTCACTCTCACGCACTCCATGGAATTGAAGTGGGAGAAGTGAAGTTAAATGTAAAAAAAATGTCCGAGCGAGTTTCAAAAGTTGTAGAGGGGATCACCGGTGGTGTTGCTTTCCTCATGAAAAAAAATAAGATCACGGTTTTTCAAGGTCACGGTTCTTTCAAAGATAAAAACACTCTTACAATCCAGACGGATAAAGGTGTCCAGGAAGTCGGTTTTAAAAACGCTATCATCGCGACTGGATCAAAACCTTCAAATCTTCCGGGTGTGACTGTTGATAAAGAAAGAATCATCACGTCCACCGAAGCACTTAAACTAACCGTCGCTCCAAAGCACTTAATCGTTATTGGTGGCGGTGTGATAGGGCTTGAGCTTGGTTCTGTTTATCGCCGTTTGGGGTCAAAGGTCTCCGTGATTGAATACGCTGACTCGTGCATTTCAGTGATGGATGCTGATCTCGGCAAAGAGCTCCAAAAAATTCTCACCAAAGACGGTGTTACTTTTCACATGGGCCATGGAGTAACATCTGTGACTCGCTCTGGTGATGAAGTCATGGTGAAAGCAAAAAATAAATCAAACAACGAAGAGCTTGAGCTTAAAGGCGACTACTGTCTAGTGGCGGTGGGGCGCAGTGCTTACACACAAAGTTTAGGTTTAGAAAAAGCAGATCTAAAAGTCGATGAGCGCGGAAGAATTCCGGTTAACGATCATTTGCAAACTTCTGTTCCTCATATCTATGCCATTGGTGATGTGATTAAAGGTGCGATGCTTGCTCATAAAGCTGAAGAAGAAGGCGTTTACGTTGCAGAAATCATCGCAGGTCAAAAACCTCATATTAATTATCTTCTTATTCCGGGTGTTGTTTACACCTGGCCTGAAGTTGCTGGAGTTGGTTACACAGAGCAAGAGTTAAAGCAAAAGGGTGTTGAGTACAAGATCGGTAAATTTCCTTTTATGGCCCTTGGACGTGCTGCTGCCTCGAACGAAAAAAACGGACTTATTAAAGTTCTCGCCGATAAAAAAACGGACGAGATTTTAGGCGTCCATATGATCGGTCCAAGAGTGGCCGACTTGATCAGTGAAGCAGTTGTAGCGATGGAGTTTCGTGCAAGTGCTGAAGATATTGGCCGCATTTCACATGCCCACCCAACCTATTCTGAAGGAATGAAAGAGGCTTGTCTCGCTGCGAGTGAAAACCGCGCGCTTAACATTTAATTTAGGCAGCTTTTAATTCTGAATGTCTCTTAGATTCGATGAGAGCTTTGATTTCTTCAGCGTGATCGATGAAATAAAGCGTGTATTTCCCGTTTATTGTGACTAGAGTTAGATTTGAGAATGTCTGACCTGGGTCTTTAATTTCCATCACTAAGATGTCCTGGTAAGAAATCGTTTTTTGAGAAATGAATGAGACTGATAGACCAGACTCATTAAGATCTGCTTTATGTTTTAAATCGTAAAAAATAAAGCCAGCAATCATGACAGCAATAAAGCCACCTAGAATGCTCAAGGTTATCGTCGAAAATTCTGTTGGACTCATCTTAAGTATTAAAAAACATTGAATAGCATAGCAAAACACTATGAACGGAACCACCTTCACCATGTGATCTAAATGTTTTTCTCGAGAAATTGAAATGATAGGTTCTTTACTCATCATTATTCTTTTCGGCTTTTATAAGGATCATATGAGATAATAATTTTTAAGGGCCTGAAAATGATTGAACAACCAAATTTGGAAGAAGAAAAACGTCTTAAGGAACTAGAGGATTATGGAATACTTAACACTCCAGATGATCCTAGTTTTGATAGTATCACAAAGCTTGCTTCGGCGATTTGTGGAACTCCCATCGCTGCAGTTACGTTTATTGAACGAGATCGGCAGTGGTTTAAATCTTCTGTCGGATTAGGCGGAGTTAAAGAAACTCACCGGAAGGACTCGTTTTGTACCTTCACTATTCAGGATGATTCAGTTTTAGAAGTTAAAGATGCCACTCTTGATAGCCGCTTCCAAAATAATATCCTCGTTACTGGTAATCCTAATATTCGCTATTATGCTGGCGCACCTCTCATAACCCCAACAGGCAAGAGATTAGGTGCTTTATGTGTTATTGGAACTGAACCCCATTCATTAAGTGACCAGCAGCTTGAAGCTTTAAAAATTCTTTCAGGACAGGTTGTAGAGTTAATGGAACTTCGCCGAAGTAACCGTGAACTCGCTCTTGCGAAAAAGTTCGCCGAAGATCAACAAAACCTCATGATTGATAGAGCAAAACTTCAAACCATTGGTGAACTTGCTGGCGGTGTTTGTCATCAGATCAACAATCCTTTGGCCATTATTGTTGGACGCTCGATGATTCTTCGCTCACAGCTTAAATCTGTCTTACCCGCTGACAGTGAGCTCTTTAAGGAACTGGACATTATCGATCAGACTTCTCAAAGAGTTTCAGGAATCATTAAAGCGCTCAGAGTGTACTCTCGAGACATGGGCGAAAATAGGGTTGATGCTGACATAAGTGAACTTATTGATGATGTTCTTTTACTCATTCAGCCAAGAATGAAAATGAATGATATCAAGCTAACTTATGAAAAGATGCCTGGCCTAAAAATTAAAATGAATAAGAATCAAATTTCTCAAGTCATTATGAATCTTTTAAATAATTCGGTTGAAGCTCTCGAAGAATCGCCGACAAAAGAAATTATAATATCGGTTGTCGATGGTGTTAAAAATATAACTTTTAAAATTGCCGATACTGGCAAAGGAATCCCTGTTAGAGACCGAGAGAAAGTTTTTGAATCTTTTTTTTCGACAAAAAATCGTAATTTTGGGATAGGTCTATCTAACGCTCAAAACTTCATCTATCAGCATAACGGCGAAATTTCCCTCTTATGTGCTGAAGGTCCAACGACTTTTCAGTTTGTATTGCCTAAAGCCACTTAGCTTTTTTCTTGTTTATATATTCAATAACGAGTTCAGGTGAATCGATGTGATGAAGCCCACAGCTCGTTCCATTTTTTTGATAAACGATGATCTGCCCGAAGGCATCTTGCTTCTTTCTTAACTCAAGATGAACTATGTTCTGATACAAAATTTCTTCTTTCATTTTAAAGAGATCAAATCTGACCTCTAAGTAATTATCATGAAAAAGTATTTGGTGATGATAGTCATAAATTTGATAACACAAAATGATAAGAGCTAGTCCAACTCCCAAAAAGAGATTCACCTCCCCAGAAAGAGTCGCCGGGGCGAAGCGCTGATAAATCAAAACCTGAGTGACATAGAGAACTAAAAGCAGAGGTGTTATCTTTGCCATATAGCGTAGGTGGTTATGACGGGTGATCAGCATGAAAAAGCCTTTTTTTGTACAGTGCAGCATCATCTCAAAAATGATACGTTTTTCAAGAACTTTATGAGAAATAAAAACTAATGGTTTCAGTCAGCAAAATCATCATAGTCTTAAAACTAGGCTCAGGTTAGAATAGGTCATAAATTTCTCAAGGGAGTGAACTGTGTCAGACAAAAGATTAGATTCTTTTAAAACCCGCCGCACACTTATTGTCGGCAAAAAATCGTACGACTATTTTTCACTCAAGGCCGCTCAGGCCGCTGGTGTTGGGGATGTTGAAAATCTTCCATTCTCATTAAAAGTGTTGATGGAAAATCTTCTTCGAAATGAAGATGGTTTTACTGTTTATGGCGATGACATCAAAGCTATGGGCCTGTGGACAAAAGATAAAAAATCAACTCGCGAAATAAATTATTACCCTGCACGTGTTCTTATGCAGGATTTTACCGGCGTACCCGCTGTTGTTGACCTAGCTGCCATGAGAGACGCTATGAAAGCAGTCGGTGGAAACCCTCAAAAAATTAATCCACTTGTTCCGGTAGATCTCGTCATCGATCATTCAGTGATAGTCGATTACTCGGCAACACCTGATGCCTTTGAAAAAAATATGGCGCTTGAATATGAAAGAAATGGCGAGCGCTATAAGTTTCTTAAGTGGGGACAAAAAGCGTTTAAAAATTTCCGTGTTGTCCCTCCTGGAACTGGTATTTGTCATCAGGTAAACGTTGAGTACTTAGCGCAAACTGTCTGGACAAAAATGGAAGACGGAATCGAGCTCGCTTACTGCGATACATGTGTTGGAACAGATTCACACACAACAATGGTTAACGGTCTCTCGGTTCTTGGTTGGGGAGTTGGTGGTATTGAAGCTGAAGCAGCGATGCTTGGTCAAGCCGTGACGATGCTCATCCCAGAAGTTGTGGGATTTAAGCTCACGGGAAAAACTAAAGAAGGAGTGACAGCAACAGATGTTGTTTTAACGGTCACAAACATGCTTCGTAAAAAAGGTGTGGTTGATAAATTTGTTGAATTCTTCGGACCAGGGCTAAAAGATTTAACTCTCGCTGATCGTGCGACGATTGCGAACATGGCGCCAGAATACGGAGCGACTTGTGGCTTCTTTCCAGTTGATGAAAAAACGATTGAATACCTTCGTTTCACAGGTCGCGATGAAGACCGCGTGCAGTTAGTTGAAGCCTATGCAAAAGAGCAGGGCTTCTGGAGAAACGATTCTAAAGATCCGGTTTTTACCGACACTCTTGAACTTGATCTCACAACCGTTGAGCCCTCTTTAGCGGGACCTAAACGTCCGCAAGATAGAGTGGCCCTTTCTCAAATTGCTGAAGGTTTTAAGAAAGATCTCGTGTCTGAGACTGGCTTTAAAGTGAAACCAGATGATACAAAACACGCACAAAAAATTGATGCTCATGATTTTACAATCACTCACGGTGACGTGATGATCGCTGCCATCACATCTTGCACGAACACATCAAACCCATCAGTCCTCATCGCTGCAGGTCTTGTCGCTAAAAAAGCAAATGCTCTTGGTCTTTCAAAAAAACCATGGGTCAAAACTTCTTTAGCTCCGGGATCTAAAGTTGTGACTGATTATCTTGAAGCTGCGGGCCTTCAGCCTGAATTAAATAAGCTTGGCTTTAATCTCGTGGGCTATGGATGTACGACTTGTATTGGAAACTCTGGTCCACTTAAGCCAGAATTTTCAAAAGCTATTAAAGATGGAAACTTAACAGCTGCTGCTGTTCTTTCAGGAAATCGTAACTTTGAAGGACGTGTTTCTCCAGATGTTAAAGCGAACTACCTGGCTTCTCCACCACTCGTTGTTGCCTATGCCATCGCTGGAAACGTCAATATTGATCTGACTCATGATCCGATCGGCAAAGGCGCAAATGGAAAGGATGTTTACTTAAAAGACATCTGGCCTACTTCAGCTGAAATTTTTGAAGCTTCTAAAGCGATCACACCGGCGATGTTTAAATCTCGTTACTCAGATGTGTTTAAGGGTGATGAGTTTTGGCAAAAAGTTTCTGTTCCAGAAGGTGAGACATACGCCTGGGATGCAGCTTCGACTTATATTAATAACCCGCCTTACTTTAAAGGCATGAAAAAAGATCCTGACGCTATTAAAGATATCGTCGGGGCCAATGTTCTTGGTGTGTTCGGTGATTCTATTACAACCGATCACATTTCACCTGCTGGCTCGTTTAAACCTGAAACTCCAGCAGGAGCTTATCTCGTGTCTCGTGGAGTAAAACCTGCTGACTTTAATCAGTACGGGGCCCGTCGTGGACATGATGAAGTGATGACTCGCGGGACTTTTGCTAACATTCGCCTTAAAAACGAAATGGTAAAATCAGGCAAAGAAGGTGGAGTCACGACTTACGTCTCAACCGGTGAAGAAATGACCATTCATGATGCTTCGATGAAGTATCAAGGGGCGAATAAGCCACTCGTGGTTGTTGCTGGTAAAGAATATGGGACGGGTTCATCACGTGACTGGGCAGCTAAAGGAACTAGGCTCTTAGGCATTAAAGCTGTTATCACGGAGAGTTTTGAGCGTATTCACCGTTCAAATCTCATCGGAATGGGAGTTATTCCTCTTCAATTCACCGGTGGAGCGACTCGCAAGAGCTTGAACCTCGATGGAACGGAAGAAATCACGATTCATGGCCTAAGTGATATGAAGCCTAAAGCACAACTTAACGGCGAAATTAAACGCAAGAATGGAGAAGTGACGAAAGTTGTTTTCCACTCTCGAATTGATACGGCCAATGAGCTTGAGTATTACAAAAATTCAGGAATTCTTCACTACGTTCTTAGAAAGCTAAACGCATAAGTCTATCCAAAGAGTCCCTCTCCGGAGGGACTCTTTCTTTACTATTGAGCTCTCTTATTCGTAAAATAATAGAGAGGTAAATCATGAATTCATTGACTGGTAAAAAAGCACTCATCACAGGTGCATCTTCTGGTATTGGTAAAGCAATGGCCTTCTCTCTGGCGCAAAGAGGTTGTGTCCTTTATCTTCTCGCCCGCAGAGGTGATAAATTAAATGATGTAAAAAATGAAATTCTTAAGTCTCATCCTTCATGCAAAGTTGATTTAATCATTGGTGATGTGAATGATGCTTTGGTCGCAAAAAAAATGGCAGACGCCACAAATAAGAAAGTCGATATCCTAATCAATAATGCCGGTCTTGCTCTCGGTCGCGAGAAGGCGCAAGACAGTCAATTTGAAGATTGGGAAAAAATGATTACGACCAACATCACCGCTAATTTCAGGATGGTACACTTAGTTTTGCCCTGGATGCTTGAAGCTCGCGCAGGAGATATCATTAATCTTTGTTCAATCGCTGGCCATTACACTTATTCTGGTGGGGCGGTTTACTGCGCCACTAAGCACGCGGTGAATGCTTTTACACGTGTCGTTCGAGAAGAAACTTGCGGAAAAAATATTCGAGTGATGCAAATTTCTCCGGGCATGGTAAATACGGAATTTAGCACAGTGAGATTTAAGGGCGATGCTAAAGTCGCTGACTCCGTTTATGCGGGCATGACTCCTTTAAATGGAGAAGATATCGCTCGCATGATGACTTTTATGCTTGAACAGCCCCGTCACGTGGTGATTGATGAAATGATTACTATGCCAGTAGATCAAGGTGGTCCGACAACAATTTCACGGAGAATTACGTGATCTGTCTTGAAGCTAATTGTGTAACCGGAGAAAAATCAGGACGTATGCAAATTCGTTTTGATGAAAAGTCAGGGCTCATTCTGGAAGTGGGTGAATTAGGCATTAAGGCTTCGGAACTGGATTACAACTTTAACGAAGATTGCTTGCTTTTTGCCGGGATGGGTGATGTTCACATCCATGCTCGCGAAGATGTTTCCGGGAAAAATACTTATAAAGAAGATTTCACGACTGCGCGAGCGGCGATGCATAATGGTGGGCTTTGTCACGCTGGTGATATGCCCAATAATCCTATCCCTCCAGTTGATGATAAATCCTACGAAGAAAAATTTAAACTTGCCTTAAAAGCAGAGGGAGAACTCTGGCTTTATGCTGGGATCGGCCCTGAGACTCGTCCGCTTTCCTACGGTGTACCTTACAAAGTTTACATGGGGCCTTCAATTGGAGAGTTATTTTTTAAAGATCTTCCGTCTTTAGATGAGACACTCATTCACTATAAAAATCAGGTCGTGAGCTTTCACTGTGAAGACCCGGTTATTTTAGAAGATCACAAAGATAAAATGCATCACCATGAAAAAAGACCTGTTAAAGCTGAGGTGATTGCGACCAGAGATGCCCTCGCTATGATTGAGAAATATAAACTTAGGGGTAAACTTTGCCACTATAGTTCCGGTGAAGGTCTGGCATTAATCCGTGCAGCAAGAAAGCGGGGAGCGATTGTTTCTTTGGAAGTCACACCTCAACACCTCTACTATGATATTGATCAAATTAAAGAAGAAAATTGGCGCGCTTTCCAAATGAATCCGCCTATTAGGCACGGTAAAGATAGACTCGCTCTTTTTGAAGCTCTAAAAAATGGAGAGATTGAATTCCTGGCCACTGATCACGCTCCTCATACAGAAGAAGAAAAAAAGAAAGGGACTTCAGGTCTCACGGGCCTTGATACCTTTGGACCTTTTGTGACATGGCTCATAGAGGAAGGTCTTGATTCAAAACTTATTGCTAAAATAACAGCTGAAAATCCGGGAATGTTTTTTAATCAGTTCCTTTCGTCATGGGCAAAAATTGATCCACTTTTTTCATCGATGGGTAAAGGTGTTGGATTTCTTAAACCAGGCTTTCGAGCGAATTTTACCGTTCTTAATTTAAAAAAACCTATCGTGATCACTAGGGAAATGCTTAAAACAAAAGTCGCTCATTCACCTTTTTTGGATGTGGAATTTCCTGGGCAAGTGGAAGCACTTTTTATAGCAGGACAGAAGGTATGAAAATGATTATCTGGTCACTGCTTATTTTGGCAGGTAGTTTTATTAGTCTCCTTGCCTGGTCGTCTTATCCCTGGAGCACTCAGGAGAAAATATTAAATCCTGACATTGTGAATATTGAGCCAGATGAAATGATGGAAGTTTCCCAAACGCCTTCAGTTCTCAAAATCCTCACTTTTAACGTTGGTTTTCTTTACGGACGCGGCTCTGAAGGACCGGGCTACGAGTACCGCGAACTTCCCTTTTATCAAACGACCTTAGATAAAATCTCAAAGGAAATTAAAGACTGGGACGCCGACGTTGTCTGCCTTCAGGAAGTTGATTTTGATTCTTCCCGCTCTCACGGGATGAATCAGGCGCAGTATATTGCTAAAAAGTCTGGTCACCCTTACGTCGCTGAAGCTGTTTCTTGGGAATCAAACTACATTCCTTTTCCCTACTGGCCTATGAAAAATAATTTTGGGCGCATGAAATCTGGCGGGGCGATTATTAGTAAATACCCACTATCAGATCATGAAGTTGTTCTCCTCGCTAAACCGATGGCAAATCCCTGGCTTTATAATCTTTTTTATCTTCATCGGTATTTTCAAAAAGTCACAATCAATGTGGGTGAAAAGGAATTTAAAATCATCAACCTTCATTTAGAAGCTTTTGATAAAGTTGATCGCAAATTTCAGACTTCTAAGCTCGTTCAAAAAGTAAAAGATGAAAAGATAGATATCGTAACAGGGGATTTTAATACTGTTCCATCAAGTGCTGTGAAACGCTCTAAGTTCTATAATGCCGATGATTACGAAAACGACACATCCTATGAAGTGATGGCAGCGGCAAGTCTTTCTGAGGTGATTCCAGATGATATTTACGCTAAGGATGAATCTTTGTATTTTACGTTTCCTGCTTGGGCACCAGATCGAAGACTTGATTACATATGGTATAAGAGGGATCTTAAAATGATGAAGGCCGAAGTTTTACCTTCGGCCATCTCTGATCATTTGCCATTAAGAGCTAGTTTTCAAATTGATGGACCGAGGTTTAATCCATATTCACAATAATTTTTTGTCCCGGATAAACGGCACCACGCTTGAGTGAATTAAGTTTCACTAAAAGCTCCACTGGCCGATTTAAGTCTTTTGCCACTTTAGTTAGATTGTCGCCTTTCTTAACGGTATAGATGCCCTTTCTAGTGTCTGGCATGACTATTCTCTGACCAACCTGGATCTTTCCACGCTTAAGATTATTAGCAGTTTTGATTTTAGAAACTTTTAAATCAAAGAGGCGAGCTAGGTCAGTGAGATTATCACCACGGCGAACTTTATAAACGATGGGACCGTTTGAGGTTTTAACTTTTGGTGCCACGGTTGTTCTTGTTGCCACTTTTTGTTCGTCAAGAACAGTCAATTTTAATTTCTGGCCAGCTTTTACTTTCGTTTTCCAGTTTTTAAAATCATTGGCAAGTGCAAGCTGTCTTGGAGTCATGTCATATTTTCTGGCAACAGATACAAGTGTTTCACCAAGGCGTACCCGGTGAATTTTGGGAAGGATAACAGTTTCAATCTGCTCATCCTGAAGTTTTGCCGTACGTCGCTTCAATTCTTTTTTTGATTCAGGTTTGGCAAATGTTGTGACCTTCACATCATTTGAAGAAGCAACATCATCTAAGCGGTAAGAATACTTTGATTGAGGCACTCTTAAATAGTAAGTTCCTGCAAAGTGGCGAGGAGTTGATCCACGTCTTAATTCAGGATTTAGTTTTTTGATAATACTCACATCAACATTTAATCTTTTCGCGACACTTGAAAGAGGAACGTTCTTTTTAATCGCACGAAGCTCTGTCATGTCATACAAGCGGTACTTTTTCTTTGGAATAACAAATCCGTATTTTTCAGCATTATTTACGATATACATTGCTGCTAAAACTTTTGGAACATAGTTAATCGTTTCTGCAGGTAGTTGCTTGTTGCGCGAAAGTTCGTAGAAGTCACGTGTTCCGTGCTTCATGATTCGGCGGATAATTCCGTATTCTCCCGCATTGTATGCTGACAGGGCGAGTTCCCAGCTGGAGAAAACGTTATGAAGATCTTTGAAATACATCGCTGCAGCTTTTGAAGCCTTAAAGAGATCCTGTCTTTCATCAAGTTCCGGCGTAATTTTTAACCCGTAACGAGATCCTGTTCCGCGGATAAACTGCCAAGGGCCAACAGCAGATGCATGAGATTTTGCCGTGAGGTAGTAACCTGATTCAATCAAACCAACAAAGTAGAGTTCTTTCGGTAGCCCGTGAGCTTTAAAAGTGGCCTCAATAATGTGGCGGTATTCTTCACCGTTATTAATGAAACGCTGAAAGCGCTCGCGATTTTTCTTCGTGAAGTAATCAACCCAAAACTGCATACGCTTAGTGTTTTTCTTCAGTAAAAAATCGCGTGAGTAGGGAATGTTATCCGAATCAGAACCTGGAAGTTCTTCATCAATCTCTACTGCTCCAACTTCTTTTTTAATGACGTTGTCTTCAGCGGTGGCTTCTGCCATTTCGTGAGTGTACTCATTTGCTTTGGTGGATTTAATGAAGACATCTTCGTCATCGACCTGCACCGTTTTCATCAAGCTACTCATTTCGCGGGATGGTTTTTTCTTCAATTGAGTGCAGCTCATCACCATAAGGCTTGAAAGGGTAAGCATAGTAAGGACTGTAAAATTCTTCATGAAAATGAACCTCTTGGTTTAGACATCTAGTCAGATTCTTTTATTTTAGCATTAGAGGCAACCATTGCAAGAATTCTTAACAAGAAAAATCTTCCTTTGGTATAATAAGTCCTATGGACAGTGAAGTTAAAAAAGAATCAAAAATTGTTGGCTGGAGAGAGTGGGTCTCACTTCCGGACTTGGGTCTTCCTGCGATCAAAGGGAAAATAGATACTGGAGCAAAAACTTCAAGTTTGCATGCTTACGATATTGTCCTCGAAAAGAAGGATCTGAAAACCTATGTGAACTTTAAAGTTCACCCTCTGCAACATGACTTCAGTCTCGTCATTCAGTGCCGCGCTCTTTTGGTAGACCAGCGCTCAGTCACTGATTCTGGTGGCCACAAAGAAAATCGCTATGTCATCCGCACAACAATGACTCTTGCTGGTATTAAAAAAAGAATTGAACTAACTCTCACAAATAGAAAGACCATGAAATACCGAATGCTCATCGGGCGCTCGGCGCTTCGTCGCAATTACATCGATCCTTCACAATCTTACCTTTCAGGTAAAACTCTAAAGCAGCGTCGCTATCTAAAAGAATTAAAGCTTAAGATGGTGGGAAAAGTCTGACGTAGGCCTCGTTGATTTTGGCCGCGAGAATAAAATCATTTTCAACAAGATTATTATTGGTGTGGGTCCAGATCTCAATATTAAGATGCCCCCAACCTAAGTGAAGTTCCGGGTGATGTTTCTCTTCCTCGGCGAGGCGTCCCACCTCGTTGGTAAATTCGAGCGCACGCTTAAAATTTTTAAATTTTAAATGTCTCACAATCCTTGAATCCTCATGCGAGAGTTGCCACTCCGGGCCTAACGCCGCAAGGTGCTTTTTCTTATCCTCCATTGATAGTGGCGGAACATAAGTTGAGCACGGGATACATTTTTTATCTTTTAGATCCATCTCATTTCTCCTAGACTCGGAAAGTATCCTTTAAAACTCAGGAGCCGTAAATGCGTCTGTCTTTTTTTCTGATCTTTTTGATCGGATGTTCTCACAGTGTTAGAATTGTGGCACCAACTGTCACCCAGCCACGTGCTGCTCACGAATCTATGGGCTCAAAGGAAATGGTCACGACTCAAGGAAACGCAACGACTCGTTCAGCTTTAAGTGTGATGCAAAAAGGCGGAAACATCATTGATGCTTTTGTTGCTGCCTCATTTACCATTTCAGTTGAGCGTCCTCATTCAACAGGTCTCGGTGGTGGAGGTTTTCTTCTCTATTTCGCCAAAGCAGAAAACAAAGTCTACGCCTTCGACTTCCGAGAAATGGCCCCACTCATGGCAAAATCTAATATGTACCTAGGTGAAAAAGGCGAACCGCAACCACTTCTTTCGCAAGAAGGGGGACTCGCTGTGGCGAACCCAGGACTCGTGAAAGGTCTTTTTGACATTCACCAGCGATTTGGAAAATTGCCGTGGAAAGAAACTCTGCGGCCCGCGATCAAACTTGCTCGTGAAGGTTTGCCACTTTATGAGCAACTTCACGAAGCTCTTGAAGAAACAAAACCTCTCTTAATGCTTGACCCTGAAGCAAAAAAAACGTTCTACACAGCTCAAGGTAAAACGCCCCTTCTAGGAACGCTTATTTACCAGGAAAACTTAGCAAAAACGATTGAGCTCATCGGTGAAAAAGGTAGTGACGGTTTTTATAAAGGAAAAGTCGCAGATGCTATTATTAAAACTATCCGCGAAAAAAGAGGACTTCTGACTCATAAAGATCTTCGCACGTACAAAGTCGTCGAGCGCACACCTGTGACGGGCAACTACAAAGGCCTAAAAATTTTCTCAATGCCTCCTCCAAGTTCAGGTGGTATTCACGTGATTCAAATCCTAAAAATGCTTGAACCCTATCATCTCAAAAAAATGGGACCTCAATCCGCTGAGGCTGTTCACTTAACTGCCAATGCTATGCAAAGAGCATTTATCGATCGTGCAAATTATTTAGGTGATCCCGATTTCAGCAAAATCCCTGTAAAAGGTTTAATTGATGAGGGCTACTTAAGTACTCTTTCAAAATCCATCAACACTGAGAAAGCAATCAAAGCTGATCAGATGAAAAAAATTGAACTCCCTTACGAATCATCAGATACGACTCATTTCACGATCGCTGATAAAGACGGCAACATGGTCGCCTCAACTCAAACTATCAACGGCTGGTTCGGCTCAGGCGTCATCGCCCAGGGAACAGGCATTATCTTAAATAACGAAATGGATGACTTCGCCCAAAAAGTCGGTGCTCAAAATTTATTCGGTGCCGTCGGTGGGGCGTACAATTTAGTTGAACCAAGAAAGCGTCCACTCTCAAGCATGTCTCCTACGATCATCACAAAAAATAACGAGCCCTTCATGGCGCTCGGTTCTCCCTCAGGCACAAGAATCATCACGTGTGTTGCCCAAACAATCTTGAACACCGTGGAATTTGAAATGCCCCTTTATGAATCAGTTGCTGCCACGAGAATTCATCAGCAGTGGTTACCAGACGCTCTCAAAGTTGAATCCCCTTTCCTTGATCAAAAAGTTGAAAATGAACTGAAACAGAAAGGTCACAATGTCATTCACGAGAGACTGGGTTGTGCTGTTCAAGCGATTCAGAAAGTCAAAGGGCAGTGGTATGGGGTGAGTGATCCGAGAGGGGAAGGGTTAGCGTTGGGGACAAATTTGGAATGATGAATTCTGTTGTTGGTATGGTAAAAGTCGTAGTCATTAATGGGAGCGATCTTACAGAGCGCCGAACTTAGTTTGGAGCTCTATAAAACGATCAAAATAATAGGTCGAGATGATTGCGCCAGCAATCGTCTCGACCCAAGTCTGAAGCTCATTCATTGAAATGTATGTGATAGATATTGAAGACTTCTTTTACGGTCTAAAGATCCCAGTTCACAATTCTAATTTGCAACCTTTACTTTCCCATCCCCACCTCTAGAAACCTGCTGCATCCAAATTGGTTCCATTGGCACAGGAAAATGCTTCTTATCAAACACAACTCCATCCGCTTTTCCATCTTTTACAATTTTATAATCCCCAACTTTTTTCGAGGCTTTTAACTTAACCCATCTATGCATTCTATCTGGATCCCAAAACATAAGCTTTTGGTGCTTCTGATTTTCTTTCGCCCATTCTCCAGCATTAAACATAATTTTGAATATACTCACTCCTTCTTCTTTAAGGGGAGGACCAGCAAACTCCAAAGGGATGTTTATAGACAAAGACCAGGCCTCTTTCATCTCTTGATCTAATATATTTAAGACATCCGGAAAACTCGCTCCAAAAGCTGTACAACCAGCTCCTTCCCCCATGCGTGGCCGATTAGCGAGGCCATAATGACGGCCAACATTTTTTTTGCGGTATTCTTTTAAATAAGTCATGGCACGTGTGCACTGACCATCGTTTAAAAGAAAACTCACAAAATTTGAGTAACCCTCATCCTTAAACTTTTTTAGCTCAGGTTCAATTTTTTCTTTTTCTTCAAGGGTACCTTCAAAACTATGAAACAAAATCCCCAGTCCTTTTTGTTCGACTAAGAGTTGATTGAGGTAATCGAAATTTTTTCCCACCATGCCAGTGAGTTCATGACTAGCGCCGCATTTTAGTTCAACAAACACGTGACCGATAAATCTGGGCTTCATGCTGATTCTGTTAACGAGCGCAGATTTCGCGAGCATCGACGGTGTTGACCAGTCCATTCCTTTTGGTGAGGGTATAAAGTGGAGAGTGAGTTCGTTTGCCCAGGTTTGTGAGGCAAAAAGAAGTGTGAGAAGTAGGAATTTTTTCATTCCCACAGTATCTTACAGACGGGTCTTGCACTCTAGGGGGGAAAAAACTTTACAGATGGGTTTTCGAGCTGGTTTATTTGTAGGATGATGCAACTTTTCCCAATTCTGGCCGTGCTGGGTCTTCCCCTTCTGATTGTGGTTTTCGAGAAAAAATTGAAACCTATCGAGTGGTTGAGTCCGGTTGTCTGCTGTTACGGCATAGGAATTATTCTTGGTAATTTGAGTTTTTTAAAGTGGGATGCCGGGCTTGCCAGAACAATGTCAGAAGTGAGTGTGATGCTTGCTTTGCCTTTGCTCTTACTTGCAACTGATTTCATCGGTTGGTTTAAGCTCGCTAAGACCACCATCATTTCATTTAGTCTCCTTATTATTTGCGTAATGATTGTGAGTTATTTCTCAGGGCTCTTGTTTCGGGACTATGATCCGGAAGTCTGGAAGATGACGGGCATGCTCGTTGGCGTTTACGTTGGTGGTACGGCAAATTTAACAGCGATTGGAAAAATGCTTGAGATCCGAGATGAGGCGTTTGTTACTTTAAATGCTGTGGATGTGGCGTTAGGTGGCGCGTATCTGCTTTTTATTATGTCGTTTGGAGTAAAGATTCTGACCTATTTTTTAAAACCTTTTGATCATTCCCTAAATCCTGCGGATGAGACTGATGTCCTTAATTGGAAAAAGCTTAGTGGAGTAAATAAAAGTAAGCATGCTGTGATTTTAATCCTATTGTGTGGAATTTCAGTGGGAGTTTCGCTCTTAGTTTCTAGGCTGCTGACTGGTGGAGAATCAGCGGGCCTTATTATTCTGGGTTTGACGGTGATTGCGCTTTCGTTATCATTTATTCCCAAAATTAGGCACTTTGAAGGCTCGCAGGAATGTGGTCATTATTTTCTATTGGTTTTTTGCGTGTCCGTGGGTTCGCTTGCGAACGCTTCGGAGCTCCTGACTGGGAAATTGTGGTACTTTGCTTTTTGTAGTGTGGTGATGTTTGGAAGTATAGTGCTGCATTTTCTCTGTTGTTTTTTTCTCAAAATTGATAGAGATACTGCCATAATAACCAGTATGGCAGGAATATTTGGGCCAGCGTTTGTGGCGCCGATGAGTGATATTTTAAAAAACCGTGCGATCCTTGTGAGTGGTATCACGACGGGATTAGTGGGAATCGCCCTTGGGAACTTTGCCGGTTTATTTGTTGCTTACCTTTTAAAGTAAGCAAGGGGTTTAAAGATGAATTGGGAACTTTTTGGAATCAGCGTTTATGTCGTGGGCATGATTCTCATGGGTTTTTGGGTGTCCAAAAAAATTAAAACGGATGACGATTATTTTTTAGGTGGCAGATCTCTCGGACCTGGGCTTGCGACGTTTTCTATTTTTGCCACTTGGTTTGGAGCTGAGACTTGTATCGGATCGGCGGGTGCTGTTTACCGGAATGGTTTATCAAGCGTTCACGCTGATCCTTTGGGTTACACGATTTGTTTACTCATCATGGCGATCTTTTTTGCCCGCGTTTTATGGCGTAGAAAAATAACAACTCTTCCAGATCTCTTCCGCTCAAGGTTTTCTCCGTCGACAGAAAAGATGGCAGCACTCATTATGATTCCTGGATCAATCATTTGGGCGGCGGCGCAAATTCGGGCGATGGGACAGATTATTCATTCGATGACGGATTTTGGACCGACGACGGCAGTTACCATGGCTGCCTCAGTTGTCATTATTTATACCATGTCGGGAGGATTACTGGCCGATGCGTACGCCGATTTCATTCAGGGGATTGCGATCATTTGTGGTCTCTTATTTCTGGGCTATGCCGTTATTAATGAGGCGGGCGGAATAAGTGCCGCTTACAATATGGTTCCGAAAGAAAAGTTTTCCATGAGCGGAGGTGATTTTTCGGGGTTGGGTATGCTGGGAAAAATTGAATTGTGGATGGTTCCTATTTTGGGTTCACTGATGAGTCAGGAACTTGTGAGTCGAGTTGTGGCGAGTAAATCGGAAAGAGTCGCTTACCATTCTGCTCTGAGAGCAGCTATGATTTATTTTATGGTGGGATGTATTCCGGTTATTATCGGTCTCATTGGTTCTCAAACTTTGCCAGGTTTAGCTGATTCTGAAACTCTGATGCCCGTGTTTGCGAAGATGCATCTGAATTACTGGTTCTATATTATTTTTGTGGGTGCCCTTATCTCTGCGATACTGTCGACGGTGGATACAACACTTCTGGCGGGTTCTGCTCTTTTTAGTCATAACTTAATTTACCCTGCTTTTCCTAATCTCTCAGATAGAAAAAGAGTGCTCGTTGCCCGTGGGGGAACTTTAATTGCAGGAGTATTTTCTTACTTCATTGCTTTTTCTTCGGATTCGATTACCGAGCTAGTCGAAACGGCTTCAAGCTTAGGTGGGCCTTCTATTTTAATTATTACGATGCTTGCGCTGTGGGAAAAAAGAGGCAACGCCAAGAACGCAAATTTCGCAATGGCGATGAGTATTGTCGTGTGGGCGACTTCTCACTTTATTTTTGAGATTGAGTTTCCGATTTTACTAACGGTGGCGGTCTGTGCTGCTAGTTATTTTGCCTCCCTGCCTTTCACCAAATCAGTAGTGCTTGTTGAAAAAGCAGGGGTAAGCGAAGTGGAATTAAGTTAGTGAAGTCGGTGCCGTGAAATCGCGGTCCATAACCGTTTTTCTCTTATCAGCTTTGGCGTTTTCAATTGCCTTTAAGCAAACCGCTTGAACTCTGACCGTTAATTGATCAATCGCCTGGGCGGAAGTTGAAAGACCTGCCTCGTCTTTGATCAGTTTTTTTACTTTTGACGCAACTACCAAAGCTTCATCAACGTCATTTTTTTCAACGTAGAGGTTAAAATCCTTACCCATAACCGTTTTACGGCCAAGCTTCTGCGTATGTGCCATAGCGTCACGACAAGCTTTAACGATATCTTGGTTAAGAGGATCGAAAAATCCCGCTGATGTATTCATATCTGCTTTTTCTTTAATAAATTTTTTTACTTTGCTAATAACAACTAAGCTCTCCATGAGGAACTCCTTCATACTGTCGTGTAATGGGCTTCGAAATTTGTACGCCTATCATGTATCAATGGTTGGCCTAAATCAAGGCTCGCAAACTTAATTGTTCACTATACAAACAGCTGTTCCTGCGCTAATTTTTTCCACTAGTTTTCATTCACTAAGTGGCCGGGATTTTTATGATTAATGACACGCAGCGAATTGTGATGACAGGTATCGGTTTAACCGCTCCAAATGGAAATAATTTGGGTGAGTTCAGAAATGCTCTTTTAGAATGCCGTTCAGGTGTTAAGCATCACGAAGTTCGTTACATGGGTTTGCAAGCATCGGGTATGTGCGATTTTGATGAATTTAAATACCAATCTAAAAAACTTCGTCGTCGTGGAACTCGAGCTGGCTCGATTTCTATTTACTGCGCGAATGAAGCTCTTCACGATGCAAAACTTGACTGGCCCAACATCGATAAAACAATGGTCGGTGTTTACTTAGGTATCACTGAGCACGGAAATGTTGAGACTGAAGAAGAAATTTATCAGATGCACCAGAATAACCTTGATTGGAAACTCTGGTCTCCTCACCACAATCCAAGAACAGTTTCAAATTCTCCAGCAGGTGAAGTGACTCTGAATTTAAATATTACTGGACCCCATTACACTTTGGGTTCAGCTTGTGCTGGCGGAAACGTAGGCGTTATTCAAGGTGTGCAACAACTTCTTTTGGGTGAAGTTGACATCGCTCTTGCCGGTGGAGTTTCTGAATCGTCACAAACGTTCGGTATTTTCGCAGCTTTTGCTTCTCAGGGAGCTCTTGCTCATCATGAGGATGCGACAAAAGCTTCACGGCCTCTTGATAAAAATAGAAATGGTATTACGATTTCGGAAGGTGGTTGCATTTATGTTTTGGAGCGTCTCTCTGATGCTAAAAAACGTGGGGCGCATGTTTATGCAGAGATTGTGGGTTACGCTATAAATTCTGATGCCACTGATTTTGTAAATCCAAATAGTGAGCGACAAGTTCAGTGTATGCACAAAGCAATCAAACGAGCGGGACTAAACATTTCTGATATCGATATTGTGAATATGCATGCGACTGGAACAAGCACAGGTGACGTCAATGAAACCAGAGCTGTAAGAGAAGCCTTTATGACGTCTGATAAGACGTACGTAAACTTCACAAAAGGTCACATCGGTCACTGCATGGGTGCTGCTGGATCACTTGAGCTTGCAGGAAATATCCCAAGCTTTGAAGACAATGTTGTTCATCCGGGAATGAATGTGACTGAGCTTGATCCTGATTGTGAAATAAAAAATCTCGTGATCAATGAACCTAAGAAACTTGGTGCTGTTAATTATATTTTGAATAACTCATTTGGTATGCTCGGGATTAATTCAGCTTTAATTGTTAAAAAATATAAGTCTTAAGGAGAATACATATGGCCGACGTTAGAAAAATCGTTCTTGATATTATTTCAGACATTGCACCAGATGAAGACATCACTGAACTTGATGATCAGAAGTCTCTTCGTGAGCAGCTTGATCTTGATTCAATGGATTTCTTAGATATTGTAATGGAACTCAGAAAGCGCCATAAAGTTGAAGTGCCTCAGGAAGATTATCCAAGACTTGCAACTCTTGCGAGCTGTGTAACTTACTTGTCTCCTAAATTTACAGTCGCCTAATGAATTACGACGCTATTGTCATCGGTGCCGGGATGTCAGGCCTTGCGGCCGGCATCCGACTCGCTATGTTTGACAAGAAGGTCGTGATTATCGAAAAGCACTCCATTCCCGGGGGACTTAATTCTTATTATCAGAGAAAAAATACAGATAAAGGCGGCATCAGGCAGTTTGATGTTGGTCTTCACGCGCTCACGAATTTCATTAAAAAAGGTGAAAAAGGAAAACCCTTTTCTAAACTCTTAAAGCAGCTTCGTTTATCCTACGATGATTTTAAGCTTTGCCCACAGACGCATTCAAAAATTGTTTTTCCAAATCATGAATTAAAATTTTCAAATGACTTTGAACTTCTTCAAACGGAAGTTCAGGAAAAGTTTCCTGCTGAGATTGATAACTTCAGTAAACTCGTTGAAGTTGTGCGTGCTTTTAATGAGCTTGATTTAACGATTGGATACTCATCTTCTCGTGAAACGCTTAAAAACTATATTAAAGATGATCTTCTTCTTGAGATGATTCTTTGCCCGCTTCTGATTTACGGATCAGCTTGGGAAGATGATATGGATTTCGCGCAGTTTGTGATTATGTTTAAGTCGCTTTACTTTGAAGGCTTCTCACGTCCGGAAGGGGGAGTGAGGACGATTCTTTCTCTATTGATGAAACGTCTTGAAGATTGCGGCGGTGAGATCAGATTTAAGACGGCGGTTTCTGAAATTTTGACTGATGGTGAGGGTAAAGCCATAGGTGTAAAAGTTTTGAACGAAGAAATATTAGCACCGATTGTATTGTCTTCCATCGGTTATCCTGAAACCGTTAAGCTCACTTCAAAATTAGAAGTCAGACCTCGCGTCGGCGCGATGACATTTCTTGAATCTATTTTTGTGTTTGATAAAAAAATTCCCTTAAATGTTAATGATTCAACGATCGTGTTTTACAATAATGCTCCCACTTATTCATATCGTCCGGCGAAAGATTATTTTGATAAAACCTCGGCCGTTGTTTGTTTCCCTGATAACTATGAATCTAATAGACTAGAAGGCGAAGGTACTGTTCGGATTACCTTTATGGCAAATTATGAGCAATGGGCGTCACTTCCGAAATCTGACTACATGGAAAGAAAAGAGCAAGTCTCAGAATCTGCAATGGAGCTTGTTAAAAAATTAAATCCTCAGTTTGATGGAAAACTTCTTTTTAAAGATATTTTTTCACCAACCACTATTGAACGATACACCTGGCATCTCAACGGCACGGTTTACGGATCGATTGATAAAACCCGCGACGGACGAACACCGGTAAAAAATTTATATATTATTGGAACAGATCAGGGATTTTTAGGAATTATTGGTTCCATGCTTTCTGGCATTTCTATGGCAAACCTTCACGGTTTAATGAGTGCTGAGTGAAATTTGAAAACTTAAGACTTCATTCTTACGGATACGCTGAGCCTGAAATGTTTATGACCTCTGATGAGATGGAAGAGAAGCTTTCAGTCATGTATGAAAGAGCAAAACTTCCTGCAGGTCGCTTGGAACTTCAAACGGGCATTAAGCGCCGTGGCTTTTGGCCACACGGGACTCGTCCGAGTACGATTGCAACGCTCGCTGCTGAGAAAATTTTAAAAAATTTTCCACGCGAAAAAGTTGATCTCCTCTTGCATGCTTCGGTCTGCAGAGATTTCTTAGAACCAGCAACAGCAGCTCAAGTTCATGCTAATCTTAAATTATCACCTCATTGTATGATCTCGGATCTCTCAAACGCTTGCTTGGGAGTCTTATCGAGCATTCTCATGGCCGGGCATATGATTGAGCGGGGAGTGATTCAGTCAGCACTCATTGTTTCTGGTGAGAATGCTGGCCCCTTAATTGATCAAACCCTTCAGCATTTAATTAATGATCCTTTGATGGATCGGCGACGGATAAAGCCGTTCATTGCTTCCCTTACTATTGGTTCTGCTGGGGTCGCTGTCTTGCTTACGCACTCGAGCCTAGCACTAAACGCTCCTAAAATTTTGGGTGGCTCAACCCTTACTGATTCAAGTTCGGTTGAGCTATGCCAGGGTGATGGATCAACAAGTGGGCTTATGATGGAAACGGATTCTGAGGCGCTTCTCAAAGCAGGAATTAAGCTCTCCCAAGCAAATTGGTTGAAAGCAAAAGATGTTCTCGGCTGGCAGAATGCCGATGTCGATAAAATTATTCCTCATCAAGTTGGGACCGCCCATCGGTATGCCATGCTAACTGAATTAGGTCTTCCGGTTGACCGGGATTTTCAGACTTTTGAGCAATTTGGAAATACGGGATCTGCTGCTCTTCCTTTGACACTCATCAAAGCAAGTGAATCAGGCTTTTTTAAACCAAAAGATAAAATTGCCCTCCTCGGTATTGGAAGTGGTCTCACAAGCACAATGCTTGGAATGGAGTGGGTATGAGTATGCGTGATAAAATTAAAGATTTAGGACTTGAGAAAGTTTACCCCTTTCGTTCCCATTTTTTAAATTTGGGACAAAATAATCTTCATTACGTTGATGAAGGCGAAGGTCGTCCGATTCTTATGCTTCATGGAAATCCCACGTGGTCTTTTTACTACCGAAATCTTATCCAGACCTTCTCACCAAAATTTAGAACCGTTGTGCCTGATCATATGGGTTGTGGAATGAGTGATAAGCCCCAGGAATATGATTATTCCCTGGAAACTCATATTCAAAATACCTATCAGCTTATTAAGTTTTTAGATCTTAAAAAAATTATCCTGATTGTTCATGACTGGGGTGGGGCGATTGGCTTTGGCTTGGCCACTCGTTACCCTGAACTCTTTGATAGGATTGTTATCTTGAATACTGCTGCTTACCCAAGTGTTCACATCCCTCAGCGAATTAATCTTCTTCGCCAGGGAAAGCTTGGCGAATGGCTCACGCGGAAATTAAATCTCTTTGCCTGGCCCGCGACTTTTATGACAACAGAGAAGAAGCTTCCGAAGATGATTAAAGATGGGTATCTCTTGCCTTACGATTCCTGGGATAATCGGATCGCTGTGGCCAGATTCGTTCAGGATATTCCGATGGAAAAAGATCATAAAACTTTTAAAACTCTTAGTGAGATTGAATCAAAACTTAAATCTCTTCCGCATCCGAAGCTCATTCTTTGGGGTGGTAAAGATTTTTGTTTTAATCATCACTACTTTGAAAAATGGGTTGAGATTTACCCTGATGCTTCCGCTCATTGGTACGCCAAAGCAGGCCATTACGTTCTAGAAGATGCACTCGATGAAGTATCAGGCCAAATCTGGGATTTTGTGAAAGGTCAGACTAAGTGAATATCGCCCACCGGATTCGGGAAATTTCTCAAAAAATTCCCGACAAAAAATCGGTGGTTTTTGGGCGTGACCATTCTTTTTATACTTTCCGTGAATTTGAAGAACGCTCCAATCAGATGGCTAACCGTTTTGTGCGTCTGGGGATTCGT
This sequence comes from Bacteriovoracaceae bacterium, assembly GCA_040399915.1. Lineage (GTDB taxonomy): Bacteria > Bdellovibrionota > Bacteriovoracia > Bacteriovoracales > Bacteriovoracaceae > Peredibacter. Next base: position 265,670 of record JBBARE010000003.1, on the reverse strand, counting down.
CCTGGGATGCGAATCATTCTTTTTGTTAAACCTTGTTTAGATTTTTCAGTTATTACTTTCGCTCTTTTTAAAGTGGGGGCCGTCCCTGTTTTAATTGACCCTGGTATGGGGTTACCTAATTTACTAAATGCCGTAAAACTTGTGAGTCCTGGGGCGATGGTTTCAGTCAGCATGGTTCATTGGCTAAGAAGAATAAAAAAAGATTTTTTTAAAACTCTCAAAGTAAAAATTAGCCTAGGTCCAGTCGGTGGATCGACTCACCATTTGTATGATGGTCTTGACCTGGAGTCTAAAAGCTTTGAGCCTCATAAAGTTTTAATGTCTGATATGTCTGCCATTCTTTTTACCTCTGGTGGAACAGGTATCCCTAAAGGTGTCGTTTATACTCATGGCATTTTGAATGCTCAAACAGACGCACTAAAAGAAATGTTTTCTCTTGATGAAAACAAAATTGATCTTCCTGGTTTTCCGCTTTTTGCTTTATTTACACTAGCGATGGGAATGACCTCTGTGATTCCTGAAATGGATCCAACTAAACCCGCTCAGTGTGACCCGAAAAAAATTGTAAAAAATATTCTGGATCACGAGGTTACCTTTGTTGCTGGCTCGCCGGCGATTTGGGATAAGGTAGGGAAGTATTGCCTTGAAAACGGAATCAAACTTCCTTCAGTGAAACAGGTGGTGATGTTTGGTGCTCCCGTCAGAGCAGAAGTTCATCAGATGTATAAAAAAATTCTTGAAAGTGGCGATACCTTTACCCCTTATGGTGCGACGGAGTGTTTACCGGTGAGTTTTATTTCCGGGAGTGAAGTTTTAAAACAACATTTACCATTGATGCTTAAGGGGTACGGCACTTGTATTGGAAAAGCTGTCCCTGGGATAACCATCAAAATTCTGAAAACTTCGGATATTTCAATGGTTGATTTCATTGAAGTTGTCCCTGGTGAAATTGGAGAAATTGCCGTTACTGGGACCCAAGTCACGGCCCAGTATTTTGATATGCCGGAAGAAACGCGGAAGGCAAAAATTATTTTGGGTGATGTTTTATGGCACCGTATGGGTGATCTTGGTTGGATGGATGAACATCAAAATCTTTGGTTCTTAGGTCGCAAAGTTCATCGTGTGGAAACCTCTCAAGGAACATATTACTCAATTCAAATGGAGTCCATTTTTAATCAACACCCAAAAATTAAACGTTCGGCACTTGTTAAGATCCAGGATAAGAACCAAATAGTCCCAGGGCTTGTGATTGAGCGCTTTGACGGCGAAAAGAAAATGAGCGCAGGTTTTTTAAAGGAGCTTGAAGTTTTAAAAGAATCAGCTGAGTTTACTAAAGATATAAAATATTTTTTTCTTCATCCCTCTTTTCCAGTAGATGTTCGTCATAATATAAAAATTGATCGTCTGAAATTATCTGAGTGGGCGCAAAACAAGGTTGGTCAGGTTTAGCTTTGTGGCTTGATATTCGCACCATTAAGCGAGATGCTCAGAGTCTGGAGGGCACATGGGCCAAGAAATAAAAGTTGTTCGCATTCTTTATATTATTTTTCTGTCTCTTGGTCTTTTGCTCCTGGTATCCCCATTTATTATCTCGATCATTTTTGCAGGCACTATTGCCCTGACTCTCTTTCCTCTTCAATTAAAACTCGAAAAAGTGGGCTTAAAAAGAAATCAAGCTGCGGCCCTACTCACCACCATGTTTGGTTTTATTATTTCTATTCCTCTTTTCTTTTTCCTGATCAAAGGAACTTCTGCCATAACATCAAAACTTGAAAAAATGGCGATTAATGAAAAAATTAAAGATCAAGGTGTTCAGGATATGGTCAATGAAGTGAGGCATGAGTTAATTCTCGCTATTCAGAAGATATCTTTAAAATATGAGTTCCTCGATTTCCTGACAGAGAAAAAAATCAATCAGTACTTTGTGATGATAAATAATTTTTTACTCGATTTTTTTCAGGGCGTTGCGACTGGGCTTCCGACTATGTTCATTATGCTTCTCATCATGATCCTCTGTACTTTTTCTTTCTTAAACAATGCTAATGCTGTCCGAAACTTTTTTCAGAAGGTGACTGGATTTTCTGAGGCGCGTATGCAACAGCTCACCAATATTTTTATCAAAGACTCACGTCAGGTCTATCTTTCAAATATTGCAACAGGCGGTATTCAATCTTTGATGGTGGCGATTGGAGTAAGCTTGCTTAATATGGGAGATTTCTTTTTAGTTTTTTTCGTCACTCTTATTCTATCTTTTATTCCGATTGTAGGGGCCGCTCCAGTCGCCTTTATTTTTGCCATCCTTGCCTTCTTTAAAGACAATACGACGGCAGCTATCATCTTGGGAGTATTGGGTGCAGTGACCGGTGTGGTGGATAATATCTTACGACCGTGGCTTGCAACCTTTGGTGAAAGTCGGATTCCACCGATGGTTGCATTTATTTGTGTGATCGGAGGCGCCCTGTTGTTTGGATTTCCAGGGCTTTTCATAGGGCTTTTAATTGGCTCCTATGCTTTCGATACGCTTCCTATTTTTTGGGAAGAACTACATTCCAAAAAATAATTTAATCTCATTCAATGCTTCATCACGGATTGAGTCTTTTTCCATAAGAATTTCATGGAAAGCTTCCGGATAAGTTACGAGTTCACACATGCCCTTTTTGCAGAAAGATTCCTGTCGGGCTGGTTTAACAACTTGATCAAGTCCAGCTTGAAGAATAAGAACTGGCGCTTCTACCGGGAGTCTATCAATCTTCTTAGTCGCTTTTAGGGACTCATGAACCCAGCGAGCGGTTGGTCCACCTAAAACAAGTGCTGGGAAATTTGTGAAAATGTATTTTGAAGCCAAAAATCTTGTTTCGCTGTGAGTTTGAACATTTTTTTCAAATGTATCGTTTTCTGGGAGGTAAGGACCGTAATCAGGAGCGTAGTTAGCACCCTTTCCTGTTTTAAGTAAAAGCTTAGCGTAATAGCGCGCAACTGTTTCTGAATACGGACTCGTATTCATTTCAAACATTGGGGCCACTAAAACCGCTTTCGTAAAGACCTTTGGGTGAGTCGACATGTAGTGAGTAGCAATCGCTCCGCCCATCGAATGAGCGATCATGTAAATGGGGTTAGTTTTTTTTGCACGTGCGTACACCACTTGTTGAATGAAGAATTCAAAGTCATTGACGTAGTTTTTAAATTCTACGACGTGACCTTTATTTGAGTCAGGAAGAAGTCTGTCAGATTCACCTTGCCCTTGATGGTCCATGATGAAGATATTGAATCCTGCGTCTTTTAGATCATAGATAAGCTCAGTGTATTTGAAAGCAGGCTCTGTGCGGCCTGGAACAATGACGAGAGATTTTTCATTTAGTTGATTAATGTGGAAAAAATACTTAAGCTTTAAGCCTTGAGTATTTTTTAATGTTCCAGTCGTCATACTACGGAAAAAAGGAACTGCTTTTTCACTCCATGTTCTGACGAACTCTTCATCATCGGGGATCGCCTGAGCAAACATCGGAACGAGAAGACTGAGTAAAAGGAATAACTTCATAAATACCTCTTACAAAATTTCTACCTGCCTTAGAGACTTCCCGTCAATGTAGACGAACGCCGACGGGGGTTTTATTATGTTAAGATGCGTATTCTTGTGACTGGCGGTGGTGGTTTCCTTGGAACCCACATCATTAAAGAACTTATTAAAAATTCCACCTATATAGTGACGAATTTCTCGCGTCATTCTTACGCTCATCTCGAAGATATGGGAGTCCCCACGATTAAAGGGGATCTCAGGAAAAAAGAAGACGTGGAAAGAGCACTCGATATGGGATTTGATGCGATTTTCCACGTTGCAGCATTGGCCGGGGTTTGGGGCAAATACGAGGATTATTACGAGATCAATTACCTGGGAACGAAGTTCCTCGTCGAGGGAGCGCGGGAGCGGAGTATTTCGCGTTTTGTTTACACCTCCACACCCTCAGTTGTGTTTAATAAAGATGATCTTTTAGGTGTTAACGAAGAACAGCCATACGCCACTGATCACTTAAATGCCTACGCTGAAACCAAAACCATGGCGGAAAAACTTGTTCTGGAACTAAACGATTCGATGCAATTTTTAACCTGTGCTTTAAGACCCCATTTAATCTGGGGGCCAGGCGACCCACACCTTTTTCCAAGAGTTATTCAGAAAGGAAAGTTGGGTAAATTAAAAATTGTCGGTGACGGTGAAAATCTCGTAGATATTATTTATGTTGAAAATGCGGCACTTGCTCATGTGCTGGCCTTTGAGCATTTGGTTCCGGGGTCACGTGTTTGCGGAGAAGCGTATTTTGTTGGTCAAGAAAGACCTGTAAAGCTTTGGTCTTTTATCAATGAGATTTTAGGACACGTTAAAGTTGAGCCTGTTATTGATTCGATTCCAGTCGATACCGCCTACCGTTTGGGGTGGATGCTTGAGAAAGTGTATAAATTTTTAGGAATCAGAAAACCAGAGCCTCCGATGACAAGATTTGTTGCGCTTAATCTTGGTAAGTCTCATTATTTCTCGCACGAGAAAGCGAAAAGAGATTTTGGCTATTCTCCACGCGTAACAATTGAAGAAGGTCTAAAGCGCACCTTCTCTTATCGTGAATCCATTAAAGGGTGAAAGGGAGAATACAGGCCACAATAACAGCAAAATCTTTTGCGTTATCAAGACTCACTTCTCCAGTATCAACTGTGTATTCTTTTCGATTAGTCCAATTGACTGCAAACTCAACGGCCGTTTGATTTTTAAAAGTTTTCCGGTTTAAAAAATAAATATCCAAATAATCCGGACTACCTGACCCATCAAGAGTTTCAAATCCAGCTCTTGTGCGAATATTTCCTTTCGTTCTATCGAAAGAATTTAGACCTAAAAAAAGGGCCCCATCAAGACCCGGTTTATAAATCCATTCCTGACCAATTCTTAAGTATAAATAACGGCTGTGGTAACCAAAATAATCATCCATGAGTGATACTTCAAGTAAAGAGCCATGCCATTTACCCTGAATATTCCATTCATCCGTGTCAAATACACCTGCACCTGGAAATGAAAAGTGCGAATAGTAGGCCTGGATTTCCCATTTCTCACCACTCCAGCGTTTACCTGCAGTGAGATCAATTTCAGATGTTACTTTGGCATCTTCATGGAGTGCTTCATCAGAAAACTCGGCATTTGAAAAAAAGGAAGCGAGGTAAAAGCCTTTATAAACGTCACCGTCTAATTCACCTTGAATGGCAGGTTTGTTTTCAGAAAAAGTTGTCCCTCGCCAAATAAAGTTGGTATAGGCCCCCACTTCACCATCAATTGAGGAAAAGGCCAGGAGAGGGAACAAAAGAATTAGGTAAATCATTTTTTTGCAAACGCCTTAACAATGTTTTGATCAAAGTAATTTGAGCTCATTCCTGCGTCTACAATAACTGTTGAAGCATTAATTCCCGAACTGCGGGGTGATAAGAGAAAACAAACCGTATTTGCCACTTCCTGAGTTGAAAGAGCGACTTTTCTCATCGTTAATTCTTCAGCAAAAAGATAATTATCAATGTAGTCAGGAATGCCAGCTGAAGCAGAGGTTTTAAGCGGTCCGGCCCCTACTGCATTTACTCGGACTTTTGAGAACTCTGAAAAAGATTTTGCAAGAAATGGAACTGTCGCATCTAGCATCGCCTTAATGGGACCCAGGTAGCCATAAGAAGTTGCGCGAGTATTAGATATCGAAATAGTGACGATACTTGCGTCATCAGCGAATAAGTCTTTAAGCTGATGACTCATTTCCGCGAGCGAAAAGCAGCTAATCTGTGCGGCTTCAAGATAATCTTCCCGTTTTGTTTCATGGAAGGGTTTTGGGCCTTCAGAAAAATTAGCAAAGGCGAGAGAGTGGAGGAATCCATCAATTTTTTGGTTTAGCTTAGTTTTAAGATCATTATCTTTTTTGACATCGAAGATAAAAACAAGAGAGTCAGGAAAAATTTTTTTCACAGCTTCCACTTGTTCAACTGTCTGAACTGAAAAAAGACAACGAGCACCATTTTCAATTAAAGTTTTTGCAGAAAAATAAGCAACGGATTTCTTATTGGCAAGGCCCGCGATGTAGAATGTCTTTCCGGCGACACCAAGAAAGTCCATTTACTCCTCACCATTTTCAACAATTGTGGCCGCAAACTCTATTGTCATGATTGTCTTTCCGCCGGCGGTGATTTTTCCTTTCATAAACGAGGCACTCCCAAGCATCTCAAGGAATTCAACCGTAATGTGAAGCTCATCTCCGGGCACAGCCATATTTTTAAATTTACAGCCTTGAATTCTCGTTACGAGTGCCGTTTTTGCCGTCCCAGCAGACTTACCTCGTAGAGACATGAGAAGCGCACCTGTCTGGAAAACGCACTCACACATGAGCACTCCAGGGAAAACAGGTTTTCCAGGAAAGTGTCCGCGGAAAAAGTCTTCTTCGCCCGTTAATTTTTTTAGCGTTGTGATTGTGTTTTCTGTCCGATCAAGAATCTCTTCGATAAAAAGAAAGGGGTCTCTCTGAGGAATATTTTCGAGAATAGTCTTAAGCATTGAGACCTCCGGCAATATCTAGTGTTGCCCCTGTAATGTAAGATGATTGTTTACTGGAAAAGAAAAGAACTGCGTGAGCGACTTCTTCAACTTTTCCAAAGCGCTTCATCGGTACCTGAGATTTGTATTCTTTAACTTGCTCTTCTGGAAGACCAGCTAAGAGTTCCGTCTCAATAAAACCCGGGCATACGTTATTGATCGTAATATTTCTTTTTGCGACTTCTTTTGAAACTGAAAGGGACATAGCAATTTGTCCGGCTTTTGAGGCAGCATAATTCGCCTGACCAGGAAGCCCAAGTTTCCCACCAACTGAAGACATATTTACAATTCTTCCGTAACGATTTTTCATCATCGCTAGAACTGCAAATCGAGTCATATTGTAAGTTCCCTTAAGATTCGTATCAATCACAGAATCCCAGTCACTTTCAGGCATGATTGCAATAATTTGATCTCTTCTAATTCCAGCGTTATTCACTAGCACTTCTAAGCTTGGATACTCATACGAGTTAAAAAAGTTTTCAACTTCTGTGGTATTGGCCACGTTGAATTTTTTAATCACAAGCTTATCGCCGTATAAAGAAAACTTTTCTTTAAAGTTTAGAGCAGCATCGTCATTGCCTGAGTAAGTTGCAATAACTGTAGCTCCGCCTTTTAGAAACGATTCCGTAAGACCAGCTCCAATGCCGCGAGTTCCGCCTGTAACGATGACGTGTTGGTTAGAAAAATCAAACATTTTTATTCTCCTGTCCCTAGGTAACTCTCAATAGCGTTGGCCTGAATGACACCATAATTAGCGGCACCTAACCAACCCGACATAATGATTCCGACGGAACCAGCATGAAAAAGTCCTGGTAATGTTTTATGTAAATTCATTGATACATCGAGTCCCTCAAACTTTGTTCCGAACGATGAGCCTTTCGGATGCAAAGTGTATCGCTCGACGGTAAGTGGGGTAGCGGCTTCAATCACTTCTAATTTATCTCTGATATCCGGAATGAAAGCCTCAAGACCTTTCAGAGTCTCTTCGATCATAAACTTTTTTTCTTCCTGATATTCTTCAGGAGAAAGGTTTTTCCAATCGTCATAGAGGCAGTTGGTACTTGAAACAATAGCGACGCGAGCATCTGGAACCTCTGGTCTTGTTTCTTTCGGGTAATAAACTGAAAAAGTTCTCGACGTTACCTTTAGATCCAAGAGGCGGGCCGGTTCATAAGTAGGGAAGCTTGAAGTGAATACTAATTCCCCAATGTAAGGAATTGTTGCCCCTTCTTTAAGCCCCATGTAAACCTGACAGCTTGATGAATTAAGTCTGACGGCCTTTGTTTTTTCGACAAAATCCGTTGGGAAATGCTCTTCGCCCACAAGATTTAAAACGGTTGATCGAATATTTCCGTTTGATAAAACCGCTTTACCCTTAATGAGTTTGCCGTTAACAATCACCCCTGATGCTTTACCATTATCGATGCTTATTTTATCGACTTTTGCCTGGAGCTTAATGTCGACGTTATTTTTTAAAAGCTCATCTTTCATCTTGCTGATGAGATGATCAGTACCACCGCGAAAAGTATAAACACCCTTACTCATGAAATTTGAAAACACAATTCCATACGATATGGCCGGGTCTTCAAGTGTTGAACCATTGGCGTAAGTAATGGGCTCCATCAAAAAGCGAGTTACATCATTTCGGCCTGGAAAGAACTTTTCAAAGAGTTCTCTGTTAGTCATTTGGGAATTATCGTAGAAATTCATCTGGGCGAGATGATTAAAAAAAGCGTCAACAGTTTCTTTTGGAACTCTAAACTCTTCAACCATCACCTGGGTATAGTGCTCTTTGGTAAAATCTGTCTGAACCGTAAATTGTGGGTTCACAAATCTTACATCTTTGAGCTGGACAATCGAATCAGCGATTTCCTTGCTCCAGTATTTTTTGCAGGTCTTAATCATCCCAACCGGGAAACCGTGAAGAGAAATATCAAAAACGTGTTTTCGATCATCCCTGAAAAACCAGGTTGCAAAGCCTCCAAGCTTGTTGTGAGATTCAAGCAACAGAACTGAATGACCATGGCGACCCATAATATTGGCCGCAGTCATTCCAGCTAGCCCGGAACCAATAATGACGACATCATAATCTTTGGTGATTTCATCGCGAACTTTATACAGCATGACTCGGAGCCTCGCGTTGCGTTAGTTTGATAATTATCATTCGGAGAACATTAGACGAAAGTCTCGAAAAAGTCATGAAATCCGTTACAATAAAAGAAAAGTATAACTCTTAAAGGGCCCTTTATGGCAGTTCTCAGCGTTTTAAAAAAGTCATTCGGTTTTGATAATCGCTCAATGGCCCTCTATCGAGTTCTGATCGGGATACTGGTCATTTCAGATGTTCTTTATCGCTGGGAAGATTTAACTAACTTTTACACCGACATTGGTCTTGTTCCACGAAACATTTTTGTTTCTGAAATGTCGATGCCTTGGTCCTTATCATTTCACCTAGCGAATGGCAGTTACCCCTTTGCCGTTTTGATGTTTTCTCTGCAATTAATTTTTGGATTGATGATATTTTTTGGATTTAAGTTTCGTTGGGGCATCATCGGTGCTTTTATCATGTCAGTTTCTGTCCACAACCGAAACTGGCTTATTAACAACGGCGGAGATGACGTTTTTCGCTCCATCTTATTTCTCTCAATTTTTCTGCCTTTGAATCGATCTTTCTCGGTTGACTCTGCCTTGCAAAAAGAAAAACCTGAAACCACAGAATATTTTTCCGCCTGGACCATAACTTTTTATCTGCAAGTCTTCTGTATTTATTTTATAAGTTACATCTTAAAGAACCACCCCATTTGGAGAACGGAATGGACGGCGGTCTTCTACTCAAATCGCCTTGATATTTTTGCTACTCCATTTGCGATCTGGATGAGAAATTATCCAATGATCGAAAAAATTTCTACCGCCTTTAGTATTTTTCTTGAGTGGTTGGGTCCTCTTGCCCTTATCGGCTCATTTCTCCTAGGTCGTTTTTGGTGGATTCCAAGAGTCATTTTAGTCGCTTTATTCATCCAATTTCACTTTGGTATTTTTCTCACGATGAATATTGGGCTCTTCACTTTTATCTGCATGAGCATGTGGACCATTTTTCTACCAGGCCCACTTTGGGACAAAATATTTTCTTATTTTCGTACTAAAAGTTTTGGAAAACTTGCTATCTACTACGACGGCGAATGCGGATTTTGTCAAAAAGGGGTACGAATCTTAAAATCGTTTCTGCTTCTTCCTGAAGTCACTATAAATGTGGCCCAAGAGACGCCTTCCATTTTCGCAGACATGCAAAAGCAACATTCATGGGTCATCGTGAACGAAGATAATAAACGCTTCTTTCACTTTTCTGCATGGATTGAGCTTCTCCGCCATTCTCCTATCGGTAGACCATTTGCACCAATCTTCGCCTCAAAACCCATTTTTAGTCTTGGCCAGTCCTTCTACGTCTGGGTTTCAAACAACCGACCACTTATGGGTAAAGCAACCCAGTTTCTTGAATACAGTTCCCCGAAAAAAGAAATTAAATCTCTTCGATGGCTCTATGAAGCTGCGGGCGCCTTCATCTTTGCAACTCTTCTCATGTGGAATTTAACAACCATTAAAAAATACAATATCAAAGCGCCCTTCTTTCAAACAGTCACCCGCTGGCTTCACCTCTATCAAGAGTGGAATATGTTTGCCCCATTCCCAAAAATGGACAACATCTGGGTCGAAATACCAGGAACCTTAAACGACGGAAGTGTCGTAGATGTCCTCACAGGCTCGCGAGACATCTTCAGTGTAAAGGATCAGGCATTTTACAAAAGTATCGCCAATGAACATTGGCGAAAATTCTATCTCAATCTTTCAGAAAGAAACGATTATGCCCGCTTCTACGGTGGTTATCTTTGCAGACTTTGGAATGATCGAAAAATTCAATGGGTTCCAAACACCCAGCTTCGAAAAATGGAAATCGTTGTCTACTCACAACTCAATCTTCCAAATGGTGACAAGGGTGGAATATCCCGTAAGCTCTCTTGGAATCATTGGTGCTATGATGAAGATTACAAACGGGACAATCCAAATAAACGTTAAAGCTTTGCCTTTATCCGGCTCCTTTGATTGCAATTAAAACAAAGGAGCCTCACATTCTCTGCATTCGTTTTCCCGCCCAAAGAAAACGGTTTTCGATGATCAAATTTCAAATGATGAGTACTCCCACATTTCACACATTTTTTATCTCTAAGATAAACAGTTCTCTTTAAATTCGATGGGATGACGCGCTTCTCCTCCACCGGTGGAGTTGACTTTCTTGGCGTCACAACTTTGAACTTTTCTTTCTCTATTTTCAAAATTGTTGTCTCTGACATGAGACTTAAAAGTTCGTCGTTGTTTAAATATTCACCCGATAGATCTCTCACTTTTTGAAGAAGTATAAATGTTTCATCTTTAATTGTGATGGTGGTCAAACGAGGCCTTTGTTGGCCTGATAGTTCAAAAAGTTTTTGGTCGCATTCTTTTTTTGACATGTTTTCAATTTGTTTTAACACTTCCTTTTTTTTCTTCGGTTCCTTTATGTCATTTTTTTATGCATGAACTTCCCGGCGGATGCTATATTTATAAGAGATAGTTCTCCTGATTCAATTTTAGCTTCGATTTCGGGCATTTCTTTAATCATCCTTGCTGCCTGAATTCTGCGATGTGCACTGGCAGCAGAATAGCAAAGTTCTTTTTCGCAATACTCATAAATACTTGAATATTTTAAATCGCTGTATAGTTTTCGGCGGTCGATTTCTTTGATGTGGTGAAGGATTTGAACTGTGAGTTCTCGTTCTTTAGATGCGAGGTTTTTTGTGTCTTTTAGGAGGGTAGAATCGGTTAGGTGTTTTAAGTTCACTGAAGTCTCCTTGGTTTTAATTGAAGAAGGGAAATAGCATGAACATGTGGGGAGCTTGGAGAAAGAACTAAACGTCGAAGACTATTTTTTCACTTTTCGGTCATGGTTGTGATGTCGAATATATCGGTGATGAGTTCGGGATGATCGAGGTATTTTTTGCAGACCTCGCGGTAGCGCTTGGATGGTTTGTCGTCTTCGTTTTTCAATAAAAGCTGGTCAAAGACATTCATGGCCACAATGAAGTTGCGGTTTTGGAAAAGCTGGAGAGCTGTCAGATAGAAACTTAATGACTCGGGATCTTGAGTCATCCAGTGGTCGCGGTGGAGAACCTCGTGGATGCCAACGGCCGTTGTTTTTCCTTTTACGATGACTTTATCGATTGGGCGAGTTTTGATATTAGTAAGATCGAGGCGCGCGAGGGTCATGTCTGAGATTAAAATCTGTGTGCCGTAGTATTTAGTAAGGCCTTCGAGTCTGGCGCCGAGATTCATGTTATCGCCCAAGGCCGTGTAGGAGAAAATACGCTCAGAACCCATGTTGCCGACGGAGCACTCTCCGGAATTGAGGCCAATGCCAATAAAAAATTCTGGGCGGCCCAGTTCTCTGAATTTTTCGTTGATTGAAGGGAGAGTTTCCATCATCTTGATGGCACCTTCTACGGCAAATTGGGCATGGTTACCGATTTCAAGCGGAGCGCCCCACATCGCCACAATGGCATCACCAATATATTTATCAAGGGTGCCTTTAGTTTCAAACACGATATCCGTCATAGCACCCATATACATGTTCATCGATTGAGAAATTTCTAATGCGGTCATGCCTTCTGAGATTTTGGTAAAATCACGGACATCAGAAAACAAACACGTGATATCTTTTTTTGTTCCACCGACTTGAAGGAGTGCCGGATTTTTTAACATTTCATCAACAATTGTTGAGGCCACATAGCGTGCGAATGTTCCGCGGATTTGTTTTTTCTCTTTGTTTGATTCATAGAATTTAATAAACGTATTCCACATGTAGCAGGTCAGAAAACAAAAGAAACAGTAAAAGAGTTTTAATTCATACCCGTTAGGTAGAAAATAAATTTGATCGATATAGTAAATCGCTGACACGATACCAATTGTGATGGCCGCATCTAAAAAAGGATTTCCAAGCTTTTGAACCATGACGATAATGAGCATGCCTAGGCAGAGGAAGATGAGGGAATATTGAACCGACTCATTAGAGTTTTGGAAAAAATATTGATGGAGAAGCATGTGGGCCATGTTGATGTGCGAATAAACTCCGGGCATTTTGGGATCGATCGGTGAGTTTCGCAGATCGTGTGCGCCAAGGGCAGTGGAACCCACGAAGACCATTTTCCCCTCGAAGGTCTTCTTCATTTTCTCATCGTCATCTTTGGCATTGATGAGATCATACAAAGAAACAGAATTAAATTGTCGCTCTGATCCGACATAGCGGATTTTTATTTCACCGTCGCGAGAAAGTTCCATCTTGCGCCCATTAAGTTCAAGCTCTCCAGTTGCGTCTGCAAAAATTTTAATGGTGTTTTTCTTGCCGGTGTACGCTTCAAAAGCATTAAAGGCAAGGGATCCGTAGTAGATGGTATCGATGTTAGCTACCAACTGATAATGACGGAAAACACCGTCTGGATCTTCAAACGCAGAAATATTTCCTACGCCACTTTCAGTGAGGATCAACTCTTCAATCGGAAAAGTAAATTCATTGATCTTTTTAGCGTTCATATCCACTTCAGGCACGTTGCGCGTGAGAATGGCATCGTTTAGCATTTCTAGTGGGGCCTCGGCTAAAGCTTCTTCTTCAGTAGATGCAAGTGTGTAGGCGAGAAAAACCCGTCGACCGTCTGTCTGGAAATTTTTGATCGCGTTTGCAAGAATTGTATCTGGTGAAACTCCTCCATAATGGGGAGATTTTTCCGGAAAGATAACGTCGAAACCCACGACTTTTGCACCAAAAATCTTTAGTTTTTCAAGCAACTGGGCGTGGTATTTCCGTGGGATCGGCCAGATCCCAAGTTTTTCTAATGAATAATCATCGATCTTAACGAGCACCACTTCTTTGCTCTTAAAGCCTGGGTCCAATTGAGATTTCATTCTGAAATCGTAAAAGCGGTTTTCAAAGGAGATGGTGTAATCAAGGAAACTACTAAAACTATGGAGGTTATCAATGTCGCGCACTAACATCGAAGCAAAAATACAGGCCACTGCAAAAAGAAAGAAAGTAAACATCCCTAGAAGACGTAGTGATCTTGTGATAAATTTTATGAGCACGTTCACCCTTCTTAAATGGAGATCAATTCAATTGTATTGAAGGTTGGTGATCATAGCAACATGGGAGGTACACAATGGACTTACAAACAATCAAAGAAAACTTTCATCAGCACGTTCGTCGCTTACAAGATAAAATAACTCAAGAAATGCAGAAGCTCGATTCCTCTCTCATCATAAAAGATGACCCTTGGAACCGCACTGACCATGCTGGACACCCGGGCGGTGGGGGTATCACTCGTGCCTTTAAAGGTAAGCTTTTTGAAAACGCCGGTGTTAACACCTCATGCGTGCACGGAAAAATCGATCCCCAGTTTGCAAAAAACCTCCAGGGCTCAGGAGATGAGATGTGGGCGGCCGGAATATCGCTTATCATTCATCCGGTTAATCCAAAAGTTCCAACGGTTCACGCCAATTTCAGGATGATTCATCAGGGAGATAAGTTCTGGTTCGGTGGTGGTGCAGATCTCACACCTTATTATCCTTTTGAAGACGATTTTACTCATTTTCACGGTGTCTGGAAAAAAGTTTGTGGCCCTCAATATGATGAGATGAAAAAAACGTGTGATGAGTATTTTACAAATACTCATAGAGACAGTGAAATGAGAGGCATCGGCGGCATTTTCTTTGATCACTTTAATAGTGGCGACCTGACTAAAGATTTTAAAAAAGTTTCTGATCTCTCTGATCATTTTATTGAATCATATTTTCCGCTCGTAAAAAAACGAATGACTGAAAACTGGACTGCACTTGATGAAGATTTCATGCTTCACCGACGAGGTCGTTACGTTGAATTTAATCTTTTGCATGATCGTGGAACACTTTTTGGACTAAAAACTAATGGAAGAGTGGATTCTATTTTGATTTCACTTCCGGCCCGTTGTCATTTTACTTATCAATTTCGACCGGAGAGTGGATCACCACAGGAAAAAATGATGAGTTATTATCGTCCCAAGGCCTGGTAAAGAATAACTCCGAGAACAGCGAGAAATGCCAGAATCATTTTGATTGAGTCATGATTTTTCGAGGTTTCCGGTGCTTCTTCTTTAACTTTTTTACTTAATTTTCGCATTGGCATGCGATTATTTTTTCCTACTTTTTGTTCAGGCAAATCAAGCTGGAACGTGACTGTTTCAATATCCGGATCTGCAGAAGGTTTTGAATAAACCAAATCCGCTTTTGTTTTAACTTCTAAAGAGTTCAGTTTAAGATTGTAGACATTAGACAGGACGACTAGTGATGGAGGTGTGATCTTTACTTTTTTATTTGCTGGTATTCGTATCCTATCTACGGCAACTCCATTTTTACTGCCAAGATCCGTAATAAAGATCTCATCTCCTTCGATATCAATACGACAATGTTCTCGAGATAAATCTTCGCGGGCAACATTAAAGTCACTTTTGAGCGATCGTCCTATAATAACGGAATTTTCAATGCAGGAATGGTGGTAGTTGTTTTCAGGGGAGGACAAAGTGAGACGCAAAGAATTGATCGCCATCTGTTTTACCTTAGTCGTCTAATGGGTTCAACGACATCCAGATCAACTTCTTTAATTGAAGTTCCATCCGGTAAAATAAACTCAAAGAGATTGGCAATGACGACTTTTGTTGTGTTGTAGATAGGAAACTGCTGATGAGCAGGTATTCTTTTATCATTAAGCAAGACACCATTCTTACTGCCTAAGTCCATGATGAATACGTAGTCACCTTTAATAGTTATTTGGCAATGTTTGCGGGAGAAATCATCCAAGGGGATAACAAAATCATTTTCAGAGGAACGACCAATTGTGGTCGTTTCCTTCTCAGTCTCGTAGATAAACTCACAGCCTTTGCCTATAATCTTTAAGTGCATGGCCCTATTATCGCCTTAAACCCTAGATTTTAAACTAAATATTTATTTAGGCTTTGAGGAAAAAGTAAGATTTTAGTTAATTTGCCCCTATCAGATTTCAGGAGCGAGATAGACCTCAATATCCGGGTTCACTTCATCCCTTAGGATCGAGCGAATCGCCTCGAGGGTTCCCGTGGTTGAACTTGGACACGTACCACAAGCACCCTGGTATTTGACGATTAAAACATTATCTTTAAAGTCTTTAACCGCGATATCTCCACCATCTCCCTGAAGGCCTGGACGAATTCTCTTATCAAGAATTTCTTCAATCTGACGAATTTCTGGAGAAAGATTTGTACGGCGATCTTCTTCAGGATCATGAGCTTTAAAATTAGGATCATGGTCTTCAATAAAATTTTCAATACAAGTTTGAACGGCCGGCTCGAGATTATCCCATTCTTCAAAACTAAACTTACTGATTGTGATGACGTTTTGGAAAAAGTGAATCTGATCCACACCTCGTAAATCAAATAGAGCAGCGGCGAGGGGAACTTCCTTGCAATCCTGAGGTGTCTTGAAAGAAACCTTCCCTTCAGTTTTAACATCTTTATCGACGATAAACTTTAAGGCATTCGGATTTGGAGTCGGCTGAATAATAATTTCTGTAGTCATTGGTTTTACCTGTTATTCAAAAAATTTTTTAACTTTAATGAGAGCATCGTAAAGCTGATCAATATCCTGCTGGTTGTTATAAATTGACAGAGATGCTCGACATGTCGCAGGGACATTAAAAAACTTCATGAGGGGCTGAGCGCAGTGATGTCCTGTTCTGATCGCAATTCCTTCTTTATCAGTCAAAGCTGCAATGTCGTGGGGATGAATACCATCAATTCCAAATGAAATAACAGAAGCTTTCTCTTTTGCTTGTCCGTAAATTTTGAACCCCGGAATCGAAGAGAGCTTTTTAGTAGCATACTTAAGTAATTCATCCTCAGCTTCATAAATATGATCGAGACCTATTTGGTTAATGTAATCAACTGCAGTGCCAAGACCAATGACTGCTGAGATGGATGGTGTTCCAGCTTCAAATTTATGTGGAAGAGTGTTGTAAGTCGTTTTTTCAAACGTCACGACATCAATCATATCGCCTCCGCCTTGGTAGGGAGGCATTTTTTCAAGAAGTTCTTCCTTACCATACAAAACGCCAACACCTGTTGGACCGAACATCTTATGGCCTGAGAATCCAAAAAAATCGCAATCTAGGTCCTGCACGTCAACTTTTTTATGAGCAATCGCCTGAGCGCCATCAACAAATATCTTTGCGCCGTTTGCATGGGCAAGTTTTGTCATCTCTTTAACTGGATTAATTGTCCCTAAGGCATTTGAAACATAAATGAGAGAAATAAATTTCACTTCAGGTGTTAGAAGCTTTTTATATTCATCCATCAGGATTTCACCCTGTGAATTGATTGGAATGATCTTGATCGTTAAGCCTTTCTCTTCGGCCACTAGCTGCCATGGAACAATATTTGAGTGATGCTCCATCTGGGAAAGCAAGATAACGTCGCCTTTATGAAGAAAATTTCTTACATAACTTTGCGCTACAAGATTCACAGATTCAGTTGTCCCCTTTGTGAAAATAACAAGCTTTCGATCTGGGGAATTGATGAGCGTACTGATCTTATCACGAGTCGCTTCAAACTTATTCGTAGCATTCTCTGAAAGCCAGTAGAGTCCTCGGTGAACGTTTGATGTTTCTAGGCGATAATACTTATCTAACTCATCAATGACTGCGTTTGGCTTAAGTGTTGTCGCTGCGCTATCTAAGTAAGCGAGGCGTTTACCATTGATGACCTGATCCACGACCGGAAAATCTTTTCGGTAGGGGTTATTGATCAGTACACTCATTTTAGACTCCCAATCTTGAATTTTTCGCCTAGATTCTCCATAATGATGGTGCTGATATGATCTCGGGCGGTTTTATTAGTTATTTTTTGAACGATCTCAAGTCCGAATCCATGAGCGAGAATTATTCGCGCGCGCTCGGCCGGTATGCCTCTTGCCTGAAAGTAAAAGACTTCTTCATCTGACAATTGTCCTGTGGTTGAGCCATGGGAACACTTCACATCGTCTGCAAAGATCTCAAGCTGAGGCTGTGAATGGACCTGTGCTTTTTTTGAAAGGAGAAGATTTTTATTAAGCTGGGATGATGCCACTCTTTGGGCCTTGGGATGAATGTGAATTTTCCCGGTAAACACACCTTTTGATTCTCCGTCAAGAATGCCCTTGGCGATTTGCTTAGATGTCGTATCTGGAGCGCGGTGATTAATGACGGTATTAATGTCACTGTGCTCTTTGGTTTCAGTTAGATAAAGAGAATAGGTTTCCCCATTTGCTCCTGGAGCATTGAGATTTAAAATCAGATTTTTTCGGTTAAGTTTTCCCGCTGTATTGAAGAAAAAACTTCGCGCACTAGCATCTTGTTCAACTTCAGCAATAACCGTGCCATGAATGAGTCCACTTTCACTTCCACGATCAATTTGAATGTGCTCAATAGAGGCACCTTTGTGAGCAAAGAGGTAAGTCTCTGTCATATTAGCATGAGAGACATTGGCGGCACGAGTTTCTTCGATGATTGTTATTTTTGAAAGTGGGTGAGCAACTACCAAGTGTGTGGGAGCAGTTACAGAGGCTTTTGTAATAACATTTAACAACCTGATGGGATTTTTCACTTCAGTTTCTTTTGAAACTTCAATGACTACACCATCATGCATGAGTGCATGGTGCAGGTGAGACAGAGCATTTGTTGATTTGAATAGATCTTTTATATCTTGAAAGTGGTCTTTGATCTTAGTCAGAGTTACACCTTGAGGCAAAGGTTCCGCCTTAAAAAAATCTCCGTCCACAAAAGTGATTGTCGGAAAGTTAGCTGCAAACACTGGCAAATCAGTTTCTGCATTTTTTGGTTCATAAGAAAAATCCCCAAAAAAAGTCTCAAGATTGGTAAATTTATAACTATCAAGGATCGTCTCTTTTAAACCATTCTCTTTAAATAAACTTAAATGAGATGTCCGAAAGTTTTTTAAACCTTCCGGGCCTGTCTCTAATTTTTGATCTGCAATGGCAGATAATGTTTCAATATTCATCATTAACCTTTAATTAACCAGTCATAACCCTTGTCTTCAAGTTCCAAGGCCAGCGATTTATCACCTGACTTAATAATTTGCCCTTTATAAAGAACATGAACATAGTCGGGCACGACGTAATCCAAGAGGCGCTGATAGTGAGTCACTAAGATCGTTGCATTGAATCTGCTTTTAAGAGCATTAACTCCATTAGAAACTATTTTCAGAGCATCAATATCGAGTCCTGAATCTGTTTCATCTAAGAGGGAGAGTCTTGGATTTAAGATAGCCATTTGAAGAATTTCATTTTTCTTTTTTTCGCCACCCGAGAAGCCTTCATTAACTGATCGCTCAAGAAAAGATTCATTCATCTCAAGAAGCTTAAGCTTTCCTCGAAGGTGTTTAAAAAAAGTATCGTCATCCATCTTATCAATGCCCTGAGCTTCACAAATCTGGTTAAACGATTCTTTTAAAAAGGTAAAATTTGAAACACCCGGAACTTCGATCGGGTACTGGAAGCCTAGGAAAATTCCTTCTTTCGCTCTTTCCGCTGGGTCAAGCTCCAAAAGATTTCTCATCTTTCCGTTAATCTCATAATTGATTTCTCCACCCGTGACTTCATAGGCAGGGTGTCCGGCGATGATTTTTGAAAGAGTTGATTTACCTGAACCGTTTGGGCCCATAATAGCGTGAACTTCACCTTTTTTAACGGTGAGGTTAATGCCTTTTAATATTTCGTTACCATCAACAGTTGCGGAAAGATTTTTAATTTCGATCATAATTATCCTACTGAGTTTTCTAATTTCATTTCAATTAACTTCACTGCTTCGACGGCAAATTCTAAAGGTAGAGTCTTAAAGACATCTTTACAAAATCCATTCACAATGAGTGATACGGCTTTTTCTGAGGTGAATCCGCGAGACTGAAGATAAAAAATCTGGTCTGCACTGATCTTAGAAGTCGTCGCTTCATGCTCGACAATCGCCGTATTGTTTTTGACGTCAATAAAAGGAAAAGTATTAGCGGCGCATTCATCACCAATGAGCATTGAATCGCACTGCGAGTAATTGCGTGCACCAGTCGCACTTGGCATAATTTTTACGAGCCCTCGGTAAACGTTCTGCGATTTTTCGGCAGAGATACCTTTTGAGATAATTGTTGATTTCGTATTTTTCCCGACGTGAATCATCTTGGTGCCGGTATCGGCCTGCATGTGATGATTCGTCAGGGCAACTGAATAAAATGAGCCCTGAGAATTATCCCCTAATAAAACGCAAGATGGGTATTTCCAGGTGATTGCAGATCCTGCTTCAACCTGTGTCCATGAAATTTTTGAATTCTTTCCACGGCAATGACCACGTTTAGTTACGAAGTTGTAAATGCCGCCTTTGCCCTCTTTGTCTCCGGCGTACCAGTTTTGTACGGTCGAGTATTTAATTTCAGCGTCGTCTAATGTGATAAGTTCCACAGTTGCTGCGTGAAGCTGATTCTCATCTCGCTGAGGTGCTGTGCAGCCTTCGAGATAATTAACGTAGCTACCCTCATCAGCAATGATGAGTGTTCTTTCAAATTGACCTGACTCTTTAGCGTTAATTCTGAAATAAGTTGAAAGATCAAGGGGACATTTGACACCTTTAGGAATGTACACAAATGAGCCATCTGAAAAAACAGCGGCGTTTAGAGCAGCGTAGTAATTGTCGGTGTAGGAAACTACAGTTCCTAAGTATTTCTGAACGAGTTCAGGGTGTTTTTCAACAGCTTCACTGATTGAGCAGAAAATGACTCCTACTTTTTCAAGATCTGCTTGATGGGTTGTTCCGACTGAAACTGAATCAAATACCGCATCCACAGCAACACCCATGAGGCGTTTTTGTTCAGTTAGCGGAATTCCTAACTTTTCAAAAGTTTCAAGAAGTTCTGAATCAACATCATCAAGCGACTGGTAAGCATCTTTTTTTGTTTTCGGTTTATTGTAATAATAGATCGCCTGAAAATCAATCGGCGGAATCTTGGCGTATTGCCACTGGGGATGATTCATCGTTAACCAGTAACGGTAACTTTTTATGCGGTAATCAAGAAGCCATTGAGGCTCATTTTTTTTGGCAGATATGAGTCGCACGATCTCTTCAGAAAGACCTTTGGGGAATTCTTCACTTTCAATATCTGTGACGAATCCGTATTTGTAATTATCTTGCAATTTATCTTCAATTTTCATGAGTTCACCTTATCCACAAGGGGACAACTTTCAACCGTTTTCACAGGTAATTTTTTTAGTGCGAGCAAGTTATCTTCCGACAACAATTCATTAAGAGAGAGAGCATTAAAAATATTGATGAGGTAATCGTTAAGTCTTTTGATCGGTTGAGAGATATTGCATTTTTGATAGAGCTCACAAGGACCATCATGGCAGTCCATCATAAAACTTTTGCCTTCTATGAACTCAACGAGTTCCATGTAGCTAACTTCAGATAAATCGCGCGCTAATGTGTAGCCGCCTTTCACCCCTTTATGCGAGTGAAGGATGCCAGATGTGTTCATAAGCTGCATGACTTTCGCAGTTGTATCAAAGGGAGTGTCAAAGCGGTCGCAGACTTCACGGGCCGTCGTGAGCTCCGCGAGTTCTTTTTCCTTCATGAGTTTTAACACCATTAGGGCATACTCAACCCTTCTATTGATTTTTATCATATAAATACGCCTAATATTGCCTTATTTATGTTTATATGATGATGCTAACGTATATAAGGCTCTTTAGCACCTATTTCTTGGGCTTCGTCCAAATATCTTAATTTGTTGAGGTTTGTTTGAGATGTAAAACAGTCTATTGATGATGATTTTTCAACCGATAAGCTTCAATATGCTATGAAAATACTCCTCCTCATGATGTTTTATTCAGGCCTCTGCTGGTCAGATAATCAGCCCAAAAGCCTCGCTGGGTTTGATCCAAAAACTGATCTTATCGCGGATAATTATGAAGCGGGTCCTTATCTCATTTATGACTGCGAGGAAAAGCACTGGGTCTGTGTGATGGAAGAGTTTTATAAGGAATGCGAAGAGAAAAGAAAAAATGATTTAAAAGAAAACGGTCTCTATCATTCCTGCGCGCCCATTGGTCTTTTTCCAACTAAAAAATCCTGTTTTCAAAGACAGCTATTTCTCACGACTCATAATCATGGAAAGAGATTTTGCATCCGTGATGAGTGGAAAGAAAAAAATATCAAAAATCAAAATTGATCGACAGGCCTCTCTGGGGCCTCAACTTTTTCGGTCTCGATTGGACTCTCGAGTGTTTCATCTTCTTGATTGATAAACCAATAGACCGCGCCTAAGAGAATAACTAACGCCAGACCGTTCATCATCCAAAACTGTGCTTTATTATCTTTCGCTTTTGAAGATGGTAGTCCGGGTCTTGATGACGCTGCTTTTGACATCACAGGAGACGTCGTTTCTTTTAAGAGTTTTGTTTTGGTAAGAGATGAATTCGCATTGGATGAGATTCCAGTTGCATCTCTTACCCCACCAGAACGGGTGTTAAGAATGCCCCCTTTCATTTCTTCGAGTTCAATTTGCAAGTTGGCGACAGCACCAAAAGAACAAGTTAAATACAGAGCGAAGGGAGTTTTTGTGTGAGGAGTGATTTTTTCACTATCAATTAGCACACCGTTTGTACTGCCAAGATCAGTGATAAAAACTTCACCATCAATAAGTTCAATCTGGCAGTGCTGGCGAGACATACCGTCTTCGGCAACGACGATGTCGCATTTTGACGAACGCCCGATGACACAGACGTTTGCATCAATGGAAGCTTGAATTTGTTCGCCATTAACAAGGCGCAGATTTATATGCATGTTTTTATTATAGTGAGATGGGAGCGTTTTGCAATAAGCCTATTCGCCCGGTGCTAAAAACCAAGCAGCTCCAAGAAGAGCAATAATGAGTAGAATAATCAGAGGTTTTTTTGATTTTTGTGAAACAACTTTTTCATCGTCATTTTTCATAGTGATTGGATTTCGGGGTCCCTTTAATTTCTTTTTTTTCTCAATCTCAGGATTCAACGCCGGCCTGTTTAAATCAATTCTTGAAAGCCTGACAGTGGCAGTGGCGTCACCCCGTTCTGTCAAACCAGAAGAGAGCACTTTCGAGTTTGAGTGTATAGGGGCAGATCCTTCAGCTATTTCACATTCAAGCTTACCCAATGTAAGTTGCTGCGAGCTTAAAAAGGGAGTTTTAACCTGAGGTTCAAGTTTTTGACCGTCAATAAAGCTACCGTTTGAGCTTCCAAGATCCTTGATATAAAAAACCCCTTTCAAAAAATCAATCTGACAATGCTGACGAGAGATTGAGTTATGAGTGATGACTAAGTCATTTTTTGAGGAGCGTCCGACAATCACTGAGCTTTTTCCTGTTTCAAGATCAAGCGTTTTATCAAACTCAATTTGCACAGAGAGCTTCATTACATTCTCTCAGGAGCTTCAATACCAAGAAGTGCTAAACCTTGTTTTAAAACATTCGCCGTCGCCCTTGATAGTTTTAAGCGTGAAGAGCGAGTCGGTTCAGGGGCAGATCCCACCGGGCATTCAGCATAAAAGCTATTGTAAGCGCGAGAGAGCTCATAGAGATAAGCAGTAAGTGTTGAAGGCTTATATTGTTCAGTTGCTGATTGAACCACGTGGTGAAAATTCATGAGCTGGTGAACGAGTTCTTTTTCCTGAGATGTATCGGCGAGTATGTCGTCACTTGCAGGAGCACCAAGTTTATTGACCATGGAATTTATGCGAGCGTAAGCATACTGGATATAGGGACCTGATTCGCCATCAAGCTTTAACCATTCCTGCATATCAAAAACAATTTTTTTCGATGGATCAATCCGTGTCATGCCGTATTTAATCGCCCCTTTGGCAACGATTTGAGCAGTTTTTTCAATTTCTTCTGGACTCCATTCAGCGATGTAACGAGCGAGATACTGCTCTTTAATCATCTTCACCATGTTTTCAATCAGCGCTTGCAGTGGAATGATATTTCCTTTGCGTGAGCTCATCGCTCCATCAGGAAGTTCCACGAAGTCGTATTGAAGATGAAAGCATTTTTTGGCATTTTCAAAACCCATGAGTTCAAGCACTTTAAACACTTGTTTAAAGTGATGCTCCTGGCGCTTATCAACGATATAAATATTTTTTTCAATGTGGTAGTCTTGAAATTTTCTGCGCGCTAGTTCTATATCTTTTGTAGCGTAGAGACCATTGCCATCAGTCTTTAAAAGCATACAAAAACCAAGCTTATATTCTTCTAAGTTAACACCAACAGCTCCTTGGTCTTCAACGAAAAGCCCTTTTTTATGATACTCTCGAGCAAGTTCGACTGAAGCCGAATCCACTTCAGATTCCCAGTACCAGACGTCAAATTTTACGTTTGCCCAATGATAGACTTCATCCATCAGTTGTTTAGACCACTCGCGAGTCTCAAGCCACAAGTCATAAAAATCGCCTGATTTTTTTTCGAGCTGTTTTAAAATCATGGTGAGCTGCTCACGGTTAGAAACTTCGGTGGCAGTTCCTCGTTCAGCTTCTAATTTATTATGAGCGGTGGAATACATTGAACCAAGCCACGCGCCTTTTTTCACTTTCGGTATGTCACCCTTGTAGTGAAATTTTAAGTACCACAGGCATTTGGCGACATGTGTGCCGACATCACCTGGAAAAGTTGAAGCGACAATATCAAAGCCAGAGTAGCGATGAAGGCGGATTAATGAATCTCCCAAGCAAAGATTCCTCATGTGGCCCACGTGCATTTCTTTGTGCGTGTTGGGCTGAGAATACTCAATCATAGTCTTTGGGGTATTTTCTGTGAGCTTTTGCTTAAATGTTTCGCCAGATAAAAGGGCAGGAATTAATTCTTTGGCGATGACATTGAAATCAAAATGAAAATTTAAGTAAGGCCCCATCGGTTTTCTCGCCGAAACAAAACTTGGCAAAGAGGATAGTGCTTCATCCAAAGTCTTGGCGGCTTGAGCGGGATTAGTTCGTGCTTCTTTTGCGACAAGAAAAAGAGGAAAGGCGATGTCCCCTGCTTCCTTAGAAGGAGTCGCGCCAAATAAGTCATAAACTTTTCCAACGGGAAACGTGCAATTGAACGTTTTTTCAATAACCGGTGAAAGGCTCTGAGCAAGTTGCAAACGGTAAGTGTCGTGGTGAGTAAACATGTTTGAGATTATCTAATCAATCTTTATAGACATCAAGATATGTTTTCCAATGTGGGGAATTGAAAAAAGATCACCCGTTGGAGCGAATCCAACTTTAGAGTAAAAGCCCATCGCTTTTTCGCGAGCGTTACACCATAAAAGTGTGCATTGGTTTTGTTTAATGACCGGGAATGCTGTTCGAAGGAGGGCCGAAGATAGCCCCAGGCCCTGGTGTTCGGGCAGAGTCGCCATTCCTCTTAAACGGTACTGATGAGGTTCACCAAAGTTATCATTTTTTTCAAAATAAAAAGAGGCGACACTCACGAGCTTTTTATCCACGAAAGCACCCAGATGAAAGGTGAGTTCATCGTTATCGCCCTGAAAGATACAGTCATCTAGCGTTCCATTAGGGCGCAGCATTTTGTGTCTTATGGGTTGTGTGTCAATCGGTTTGATTCTTAATACTTGCACGAAGGGGAGATTAACCGAGGCCCTGTGCCTTTGGAAAGATTTAAAAGATGCTAACTCGGATTAAATGCTCGAGCCCAAGTTTTCCAACAGTCTGAACGAACGTGCTAAGAACCAATCCGGGGATACCAGTATCCGGACCTTGCCACTCGGTTTTTAAACCGAGCATACAATATTTTCCAATTTCCGTGACGATCACTTTTCCTTGCAGGCCTTTTAAAAATCCATTTTCGAAGGTGAATGGATAAATTCCTGCCTTGGTTATGCGCTCAATTTTAAAACCAACCACCATGGGAAATGGCAGTAATGTGTGATCAATGACGAAGGATAATCGTTGTGTTTTATCGTCGTAGGCACTTTTTTTAATAAAGTCCATGTAGGTCGAGTAATTTTCATAAAGAGAAAGCTTTCTCATCGCCCTCGTGCAATTTCTGGGATGAATACCTGAAATAAACAATATCATTTGTTGAAATTTCGGCCTCGGGGTATCGACTGAACCAACGGAAATGACTTCACCTTTCAATAAATCTTCGATTTGTCCTTCTGAAGGCGAGAAAAAAGGTTTAAGCTCCCCGGAAACCAGAGAACCGAACCCTTTAGACAGCTGAACAGTCTGAGCTAAAGACTTTTGATGGATAAAAAAACTCAAGATAAGAAAAAAAAATTGGTATCTCATTTGTTGACCTAGTGTTCTGGATAACCTTAATCTTATCCTATTGATTTTCTTGCAAGCAACTTTAAAGGAGCTTTTGACAATGGCCGTCGAAGAAGTGAAGCGCCGTGGCGCAAAGGTCAAAGAATCATTAATCGAAAGCAAAGACCAGCGATGGCACTGCCGTAATCGAGTTTCTCTCGTTTTCGGTTCTAATGATATAGAGGAACTTGATACCTACGTTTACACCAAGACCTCTCTGGAATTTAAGAAAGTAAATTTCCATCAGGCAAAATCTAAAGCGATCGAAGAGATTCTTGATAACTGTATTGATGAATTTTACCGCGGTCACGTGACAGAGATCCACGTTAATCTTTCGACTGATGGAAAAGTGGTGACTGTTCAGGATAACGGTATTGGTTTCCCGTTGGCAAAATTAAAGGACGTCTACACCGAGTTCAGAACAGGTTCAAAATTCAAAGATGAAGAAGTCGATGAGAAGGGATTTCTCTACCGCACACTTGGTCAAAATGGTCTGGGGGCATCGGCAACTTGCTTAACCTCTGATTCATTCAAGGCGACTGTTCGTCACTATAATACAAAAAAAGAGCAAACTTATGAGTTCCTTGATGGTGCTCTTAAGATCAATAAGACCAAAGAGAAACCGTTCAAAGGTCCATCAGGTGTTAGAGTTGAATTAACGCTCGCTAAAGAAGTTTATAAGAATCAGGTTGTCGATAAAGAGCTTCTTCGTAAACGCATCATCGATCTGGCCTACAACAATCCAGGTCTGACATTCTACTACAATGATGAAAAGTACATTTATAAAAAAGGTCTCTTTGAATTAGCTCAAAGAATTGATCCAGCGACAGCACAGCTCATTGGTGACGAGGGTCACACTTATGAGACGACCAACATCAAAGGTGCCAAAGTTAAGGCGAAGTATGACCTTCACCTCTCCATTACTTTTGATAAAAAGTCTGATGAAAAAGAAAGAATGATTTCTTTTGTTAACTCGACTCCGACTTATGATGGTGGCTTCCACCACGATCGTATCAAGCGTCTCTATATTAATACAGTAAAAGAAAAACTCGAAAGAACGGCGAAGAAAGATAAATTAACTTTGGTTGATAATGATGTTCTCGCCGGAATGACGTTTATTATCGGCATCGTGATGCCAAATCCAAGATTTGAATCTCAAACTAAGCGAAAGCTCGTGCGTGATACACTCCTTGAAAAAGCCCTTGAAACGTTTATGGCAGATGGTCTTATTAAGTTCATGAGAAAAAATCCAGAGCTTCTTGAGCACATCATGGAAAGAGCAAAATCTCGCCAGCGCTTGATGGATCTTAAAGATGCATCGAAAATTGGTAAAAAAGGGAAGAAGCAAAGAGTTGAAAAACTTCTTGATGCCAATGAGAGAAAAGACAGAACAAAGTGCGCACTCTTCATCTGCGAAGGTGACTCAGCGATTGGTGGACTTCGTTCGGCACGCGATAAGCTCTATCAGGGAGGAATCGCACTGAAAGGCAAGCCAATGAACGTGTCTCAAGCTTCTATTAAAGAAGTGCTTGAGAACCAGGAATTTGCTGACATCATGAGCTCGATTGGGCTCATCATCGGTACAAAAGCTGATCCAAAAGAACTTCGTTACAGTAAAGTTGTCTTCCTCGCCGACTCAGACGTCGACGGTGGACACATCAATACACTTTTAACGAATTTCTTTTTCACGTTTTGGCCGGATATGTTTGAACAAGGCATGATCCAAATCGCTAAAGCACCTCTCTTTGAGGTTGTGACTGATAAAGGCACCATTTATTGCGAGTCTCAGGATGAACTCGAAAAATTGAAAGCTAAAAAAGACGTTAAGATTAAAGAGATCATGCGCAACAAGGGACTTGGTGAAATGAGCCAGGAAGCTTTCAAGCATGTTCTTAATCGCAAAGAATTCACAAAAATTTCAGTCAAAGATATGAAGGCTTCCAAAGCAATGCTTGAAACTTGCTTTGGAAAAGAATCACAACTTAGAAAAGATCTATTGATTGATTCAGATGAAATTGATGTTGATTTATCTAATATCATCGCTGGTGTTAAAGCCGCGAAGAAAAAAGCTGCTAGACAAGCAAGAGCGTAAAATATGAAAGATTCACCACAGGCACTCCATTCAATGTCCGCCGTGCCTCTTGAGGCATTGGTAAAAGAAGAATACCGAACCTATCAAATTTATACGTTGATGGATCGTGCGATTCCTTATTTGCAGGATGGTTTAAAACCCTCACAGCGAAGAATTCTTTTCACTCTTTGGAAAAACTCTAACAAGGGTTTAGTCAAAGTTAGTTCACTCACTGGTCTCGTCTTAACTCTTCACCCACACGGGCCAGCATCTGTTGAACAATCGATTGTTAACCTTGCTCAGGATTATACTTTTTCTAATAACTATCCATTAATTGATAAGAAGGGTTACTTCGGCGAAAGAATGGAAACTCAGGCAGCTGCTGCCCGATACATTGAATGTAAGCTTGGAAAAGTTGCTGAACTTCTTCTTTTTGATGACATGAACCAAGTGCAGATGGTGCCGAACTATGATGAAAAAGTCATGGAGCCGGTTGGTCTTTTACCAAAACTGCCGATCATGCTTCTCAATGGTGCTGAAGGAATCGGAACAGGTTTCTCATCAGTCATCCCAAGTTTTAATCACGACGAAATTATCAAATCGATGATCTCGTTTGTTGAAACAGGCAAAATCAAAAAAATTAAGCCTTATTTCCGTTATTACACGGATAAAGTTGAAGTTGATGAAAAAGGTCGCATTATGACTCGCATGAACTTCAAACAGGTTGGTGATAAAATCTTTATTACGGAAGTGCCTAAGGGATACGACGCCACAAAAATTTATCGTCACCTCAATAAGCATATGGACGCAGATTTTTTGAAGGATTACATCGATTCATCGGTCGATAACATCATTAATATCGAGCTTATTTTTAAGCGCGGACAAACTCCATCTCTTGAAGAAGTTGAATCAGTCATGGGCGTATCAAGCTCGATTGTTCCTAACTACACCTTGATCACTGAAAAAGGGGTTAAGGTTTTCCACACTGTTGAGGAAATTCTTGAAGTCTTTACTGTCCAACGTGTGGCAGTCACGAAGCGTCGCTATGAACTTCTTATTAAAGATTATGAAGACCGTCTTACTAAGAATAACGAAATCATCCGCTTCATCCGTGAAAAGCACTACGCTATTGCTGAAAAGAAAGCGAATCGTAAAGACTACATCGATTACCTCTCAAAATCTAAATTCACGTATGCTGAGTATCTCGCTGATATGGCGATCTACCGCATGACTAAAGAAGAAGTCGAAAAGCGTTTGCTTCTCATTAAAGAAGAAACAAGTGCTCTCGCTGAATTTAGGAAAATCCTTAAATCTCCTGATCTTTTGAAAAAGAAACTTGTTGCGGAGCTTGAAGATACCGGTAAAAAGCTTTCTGCGATCATGGCGGAAAAAGAAGCTGAAAAAAAACGAAACTTCAGTAAGGCAAAACCGGCCACCGCGCCTAAGACAAGACAATAATTTTGACGGCCCCTTTTGGGGCCGTTTTAATTAAAGCATGCGGGTTATCTTCATCCCTATATTACTTCTTTCCATCCTTTCCATCGGTTTTCCAATTGAAACTTCTTTTGGTGATTTTTCCTACGATCTCATGAGACGCTTTGGAATTGATGTTTCAATGACTCCCATCACCTTTGATATGTCCATGATGAGCGATGAGAAAGGAAATCTCGTCTACGAAAAAATCTTTAAAGCAAAACTAGTGATGACTAATGGAGAGACCGTCATCATAGATGCCGATAAATTAAATTTCTATCGTCAAAAAGTTCCCCTCAATCTTTATTATGAAATCCTGGGTTACGGGGGAATTATCCCTGAAGGGAAAACTTTTTTATGTCATTCGTTCCAATCTCTGACAGATAAGACTCTTTCAGGGTTCATGCTGGAAGTTCAGCGTGTGGGTCAGGTCGCGAAGGGGTTTAATGAACTTCAAAAATGCCTTTAGATCTTGTTTTTCTCATGTAGAAATACTAGCATTCCTTCGCATCTTTAACGGATTATCTCTTTTCATTTATTTTTGTGTGGCGATCATACCCAATTGGACTGAGTTTTATAGTGCTTCAGGTTTTGTCGAACCGACGAGCTTTGTCTTTTATCCCAAATCTTGGCTTTTCGCTTTTTGGAATAACGAACTTTTAAAGATCTTTCTTTTTGTTATATCTTTGCTGGCGGCGCTTTTTTATACCGTTGGTATTTTTGCCAAAATATCACTTCTTTTTCTTATCCCCATCCAGATTAGTTTTCACCTGGCGTCTCCCATGATTATTCATGAGCCTCAGCAGTTAACAAATCTTTTGATGGTTCTTCTTTTTTTTATGCCAATCGAGGAAGCTTTTATTTTAAAGAAAGGTCCTTCTTTGTTAAGACCATTAAAATCGGGGCACGTGAGATTTCTCCTTTTTACTTTGCTAACTTATATATCACTCTATTATTTTTTTGCTGGTTTGAAGAAGTTGCCTGATCATTTCTGGCTCGAAGGCAAGGCGGTTGGGCTTCTTGCTAGCTGGCCTTTCTTGTCTCTCGATAACATTTTTAATAAATGTGTCCGTCTTAAATTCGTTAGTTATATCCTTTCTTATCTGACGCTTATTTTTGAAATGGGTTTTATTATTGTCGCTTTCACAAGATTTAGAAGATGGCTCATAATCCCTGGGATTTGTTTTCACCTGGGAATTTCACTTGTTCTTGATGTCGGGCTTTTCTTTTGGGCAATGACTCAGTGGTATCCACTTCTTCTCATTTCGAAGGATTCAAAATCTTTTGAAAGTCAGGTAACGTCTGTTTTGATTGAACCTTAAAGAATCCAGTTATTCATTCTTTTAATTTTACTATGAAAACCAAAAATCTACCTACCAATTCTGAGATAGGCATGAGGCCTAAGAAAAAAAGGTCAAAAAGCCATGGTGAGAACTCAAATTGTTCGGAGAAGTTCATTCCGATGCCTAGATAAATGATCGAAAGAAGATAGGTTAGTCCAAGATGCCTGTTCCAATAGAGGTGAGAGATCCAGTTTACCACCTGGTTATGCCTAACTCTTGACTGAACAGTTGTCAAAAAAGCGAGTCTCATGATGAAAACAAAAATAAGAAAGTTCGCCCAGAAAATATATTGAGGCTGAGCAAATGAAAACTCGTAAAACCGTGGGCCGATAGGAACCCAATAGTAAAGGCCTAAAAAGGGGATTGATAAGGCAAAGCAAACTGGCCACAAGAAATATTCTGTCCGATGAAAAAAGTCTAAAAAATTTGAGATCCTAAGTTTTAAACCTATTTGATAAAAAAGGACGGCAAGAAAAAACCAAGGCATGAGGGGCCATGACCCCGAATTATAAGAAGTGATTTTTCCAGTGAGAAAAACAAAAAAAGTGTTGTCCGGAGAGATCTGCTGAATAAACTGAGGAGAAAGACAAAGAAAACCGAGGCTCAAAATCACGACGACTCGGTTGAATTGATAAAAAACGGGAAGAATAAGAAGGATATTAGTCACCGCCAAAAACGCATAAATATCCCATTCAAATGTTTGAAAAACCAAGGCGAGACAAATCTGAC
The DNA here is from genome assembly GCA_040399915.1 of Bacteriovoracaceae bacterium. Classification (GTDB taxonomy): domain Bacteria; phylum Bdellovibrionota; class Bacteriovoracia; order Bacteriovoracales; family Bacteriovoracaceae; genus Peredibacter. The sequence continues at coordinate 233,997 of JBBARE010000003.1, read as the reverse complement.
CAAAAAGAGCGAAAGCAGAAATAATCAACAAACTTTTTCTGCTTTTTCCTGAAAAACCAAAAAGAAGATAGATGATAGAAACAAGGATTTGTCCCCCCAGAGTAAAGACTCTGGCGTAATAGCTAAACATGAACCAAATAGGAGAGTTATTGCCAAGTGGAAAAATATCCTGATAAAAGACGAACTCATTTGCATGTAAAATTGCAATCGCGAGCAAGGTCATTATTTTGAGACAATCAATCAGAAGCACACGCTCTTTTGTCGTCGTCATGGGTAGTAAATAACCATATCGCCTCTTTCATCAATATCAAATTTATCGAAAGGAAGAAGTGTTTCGGTGCCGTGTAAGTTTATATAAGGGAGATGATAAGGTTTAAGAAAAGCCGTATGCGTTGTTTTCACATACTGGAATACGGTTGTTAATTTTTCTTCTGAAAAAGTTTGAATTTCATAATCGGCTTGCCCGCTAAAAGGATTTTGGAAGACTCCCCCTTCATGTGCTGAAAGATAAGAAATGTACTTAAGTGTATAGCGGCCAGCTTTTTGGCAAAAATGTTGGAGGTAGTAGGAGTTATGGAAGCGTTTGATACTTTTCCATTTAATGTCGTCCATTTTAATTTCTGCCAGAAAACAGACACCGTCTTTTTTTGTTTTTTCAACAAACAGAGGTGAGAAAGGGAGTTTGAACGATTTTAAATAGGAATGGTCTCTTAAACTTCCTGCAATGTAGAACCTGAAATTATAGTAGGGTTTTCCTTTCTCATCAAAGCCCTGGCCCATTAAGATTTGATCAAGTTTATTCTGTTCGGGAATTCTCCAGTGGTTTAAGTTATCTATGACCTCTTTTAAGAATTCATTTCCTTGCTTTCCCCCTAGGTCTGGCTTCATACCAAAGTTCTTCTCAAACCATGGAAGATAGCCCTCTAAGAAAAAATTCATAAAATGTTGATTCGGTTTAGTCAGGATTTGAGAATCAATTAAAGCGTAGGAATTTAAACTTATGATGACTGATAGGAGAAAAATTTTTATTTTCATCACAAACCCCTTGGCCAGAACATGGAGTTTATCGGGATTTCTTTTTCTGTCTTGGCTATTTCCTCTGCATCAACTAATTGAACAAGATTAAGCCTAGTTGCCAGAGTGATATTTTTTGAAATCGTCGGATAATCAAACTTAAGCGCAACGCCAGAGCGTTTGGTTGCAATAAAAGAAGCAACTGGGCCGAAGGCAAGCTGATTGGTAAGGCCCGTCGCTTTGAGCGTTTTCATGATGACCTGACTTTCAAGTGTCAATTCTCCGCTGTCTTCACGCTGAACGGGAAGATCAATGACGACTAATGAATCTTTGGTCGTAACTTTTTTTACCAATGAATAAAATTCCTTACTATAAAGCTTGGCGAGTTCATGTCCATTTGGGAAAGGGAAATCGATAAAAATCAGATCATAGGTTTTTTCTGTCGAGTGACGTCTTAAGTATGTGACTGCGTCTCCCACGATTATTTCAACTCTTGGATCAGGTTTATCAAAAACATTTTCATTAAGTTTTGAGAGGACTGGATGCTCTTTTGACCATTTAATGATTCCGTCATCAAGTTCAACCATCGTGATTTTTTCGATGTCATTTATTGCTTTTAACTCTTTTAAAATCAGACCGTCTCCTGCGCCCAAGACTAAAATATTCCTTGGTGGTTGTTTTAGAAGATTAAGTCCTGCCTGGATCATACTTTGGTGATAAACATCAACAGCATAAAGATCAAACTGTGTTTTTCGGTTTAGATAAAGAGTTGCATTCGCCGGGGATTGAAGCTCGGGATGCGCCTGAGCTATGTAGAAATCAATGACTTGATAAGGTGTTCTCACCCTTTCAAGCTCTCCATAACTTTCAATGGCGTGAAATACAGTTTTTAGTTCGTTCCAGTTAAAGCTAGAAACTTTCGTTCCTAAATAAGATGCTTTGACAGTCATGAATTCTAATTTTGGATAAATGCGCCCCACAATCAGTAAAGGCAGGGCCAGGAGAACCATTCGGAAAAGTCTTTCTTTTGATAAAGTCATTAAAAGGCAGAGACCAGCAATCTGAATTAATCCTACAATGCCAATTTGAACAGAGGCAGGTAGAGATAGGTGATTGCAATAAACGATAAAGGGTCCAGCAAACAAGGGACCTGCATAGTTAGCTGCAAGTACGACTTCCGCCTTCACTCTTTCTTCAATCATTCGAATAATGAGAGGTAGCTGGGAACCTCCAAGAAGGCCTGTTCCAAAAGATAAAACAGATGCCATTGCCAGAATATATCTTAAGCTTTCCTTTGATTCTAAGCTTGCTTCTGGCCCAGATAAATGAAGATAAAGAAAAATAAAAACGATGTGGATAAGTGGAATGAGGGGCAAGATTAGAACACTCATCCATTCCACTCGCCACAAGACCTTCAGGGAGTTTTTTACTTCAACTCGGTCACCAATAATACTTCCTAGCCCAAGACCTAATAGGTAGGGTCCCATAGTGAGGCATTGAGAGAGGATTTCCTCACCCGTAAAATCGGAAATAATCGACGCCGTAATCATGGCGTAACTCATGGTCGCAAATGATGTGATAAAAGTTAAAGCGAGATAGATCATCTTCATTTTTGCCCCAGATAAATTTCACTTAAAGTGGCATTTAATTCTGACCGGTATGAAACAATAATGGCAAAGAGACCTAGATTGATCAGCGCGAAAAAAAAAGTAAACGCTTTATTGAGACCAACGGGTCTTAGCCAAATAAGAGCGAGAACATTGATGTTGGCGACAAAAAGTGTGCCCGCAGCCGTTCCCAATGAGGGTAAAAAATAAAAGGGAAAAAGAATGCTGGCAGAAAGCATCCCGAGATAATCAAAGGCGAGGATTTTTCCGTGCGCATTTTTTAATAAAGCAAAAAGGCAAGGAAGTTCAAACCCTGATAAAAGTCCGATCAGAAAGATAAAAAAGTAACTGAAAATAATTTTAAAGGTTATCCAATTCGAAGAATCGGATTCCACTTGTAAAAGCCAAGCGATGTAGAAAGGGCCAATCGAACCGAGGAGAGTGAGAAGAAGCTCAATCCAGAAAAAAAGTCTTCTTCCTTCAATTTTTATTTTAAAAAAATGAAAGAGCAGAGAGCCAATGCCTAAAGCTGAAGTAAAAAGAGAAATTGTAATGAGGTATTGAGTTTTAGTTCCACCAATACAGACAGATAAAATTTGGGCATAAACGAGTTCATAAAAAAGGCTACAGAATGCCAGCAGAAAAGAAAAGAGATAAACTACCGAGCGGTTACTTGTCATTATTTTGCCATTAAACTTGAAAGCATTTTATCCATATCACCATCTGAATTTGAAAAATAGGCGGGGCTCCCTTCCATGAGCATCAGGTATGAGCCTTTTTTATCACTTCTTTCAATCAAAGCAGCGTAAACCAAGTAACCATTATTTTCGCCCCCCGGAATGACGGTTATTTTGGAGATGCCTGAGTTTTTTGGAGGAGGAATTTTTTGTAGTTCACCTGAAATTTTAAAGTCATATTTTACAAGCATGGGGATACGTGCCTTTTGCTCTTGCAAAAAAGCTTCAACGACTTTGGGGCTGGCCGATGTTCGAGCAGCAAAGACGGCCATATTTTTGTCCGGAGAGGCTCCGGAAATGGCTGCTACTTCAGCGTCTAATTCGATCTCATCAAATTTCATATCTTCAGGTAAATAAACGTCGAGCTTGACCTTGTCTTTGAAGTTTTTAATGAGCAATTGCTGATTGGCAAAAAGGGGATCGATTTCTGGAGCAGCGTTTTGAGCGACCTCAACTGGTCTGGATGTTTCAACTGAACTTTCTTGCACAGGTTTATTGTCTGTCGACGGAGCAACAACTTCGGCCCTTCTCGCTTCAGGTAAATCCTGGGTCTCTTCAGGATCAGCTGAGAAAAGGGAGGTCTCCTCAGCACTTAGGTATAGATAGGCACCAATTCCTAAGGCAGCAATTAAAATTGCCACTCCAATTAGTCGTATCTCCCTCTTCTGCATGTTAAATCCTTTAATTTTGACTTATTTAGCAAATCCCTTATAGTTATTATCATATAATAAAGGGCTACATGAAACTACAAAAGCTTTTTCGTTCGAACTCTGGTTTTTCGATGGTGGAAATCTCGGTCGCCATGGGGCTCTTAGGGCTTGCTTCACTTGCCGTGATGAACCTTTCTGATCAGGTCTCTAGCTCCACTAAGAAAGCAGAAATCATGCTTTCAAGATCTCAATTTGCGAGTTCACTTGGCTCGTATATGTATAGTGGGCAAGCTTGTACTGAAATTAAAGGAATGCCTGCCTTTACACAGACTCCTTCTCCTATTGTCATCAAAGAATGGAAAATCGCTGGTTTTAATAGTGGTGATTTGTTGAAGGATATTGGTACTGGAAAAGAATTTAATAATTTTGTTCTTAAATCTCTGACAGCTGCTTTACCTAATCCAGCAGGCATGCCAGTCGTGAAAATTGGCACAACTAATTACACAAAAACATTTCTTAATGTTCGAGCTGAAATTGAAGTTAAAACAAACACGAAACTTCATAAAGACGATCCAAACGGTAAGCGACAATATGAATATTTTTATAATATTCCTGTACTCGCCGATCCAACAGGAAAAGTTAGTTTCTGTAACGAAGAAAAATCGATTCAAGAAACCTGTGTGGCGATGAAGGGTCAGTTTTTTAATGGAAAATGTGAGCTTGAAAAAACTTGCAGTATCCAGGGAACTTACGCTCGACTTGCATGCTCGCCAACGGCCGGTCAGACTTGTAGTACGACCGGAGGTGACAACACCCCTAATCCGATCTCAGGGGAAATTGGGACAAATTGTCCAGTTGGTGCGAGTCCGATTGTGACAGGAACTAAAACCTGGAGCCATATCGGTACTTGTTCAGGTAAAAAATGTACTCCTCCAACAGTTACGAATATTCTCACTTATTACGCTTGTTTAGATTGCCCTAGTGGGGGCGGTGGAACTACAGGTGGAACAGCTACGGGTGGAACAACAGGCGGAAGCGGAGGTGGTTCTAGCGGTGGTAGCGGTGGAGGATGCTTTGTTGCGGGCACTCAAATCACTCTATTTGGTGGGGAGAAGAAAAATATTGAAGACGTTGTTGTCGGTGACTCTCTTGTTGACCATAAAGGCGTCGAAGCCAAAGTTGAAAGTCTTAAACGTTACGCTTATGAAGGTCAGGTTTATAGCATTAACGGTGGACCATTTTTTTTTACTCCCAATCATCCCTTCTTAACGGCAACAGGTTGGAAATCACTTCATCCAAAAAAATCGATGGAAGAATCTCCAGGTCTCGTCGTTACAAAATTAAAAATGGGGGACGTCCTTCTTAAGAAAAATGGAGTTGAAGTTCTAAGAACCTTAGATGCAAAAGAAGTTAATGAGATAGTCTATAATTTCACCGTTTCTGGTAGCCATGAGTATATCGCAGACGACTTTGCAGTTCATAATACGAAAGCACCTCTTGATACCGCTCCGCTTGATCCCTATCAGCTAGGTCAATAAGCAGGAGGTTTCTTTTTGTTTCTGAAAATCAGATCAAATCAAAAAGGCATTGCCTTAGTGTTGGTTCTTATCATCTGCTCCATCATAGGAGCAGCTTCTCTTTATTTGATGGATTTAAATAAAGTCACAACTCAGAAACTTGCTCTCGACGCTAAAGTTCAATCCTATCGCTCTGTCGTTAAAATTGTTCAAAACGCTATTCATTCTGGAAAAACTTGCACCCAGTTACTTGGTGGGATCAATATCGACAATGCTTTCAGGCCGGAAGGGCAATCGATAACTCTTAATTTAAATTTGCCTATGAATCGCAAACCTCTTAAAGCTCCTGTAGGAAAAGATGTCTGGTATTTAAACGGTGGTACATCGATACGAGATGTTGAGCTCATGATTAAAGATAGGGTTAGAGGGCCTGTTAAACTTGCAGCGGCCGGTTCTCCTTCCTGGACCGCAGCGCTGGGCTACATTTTGATTGTCCCAGGTCATCCAGGTGTGGGTATTAAGCTCATGAGGGGAAGACAGTACCGGATTCCTATTTTTCTTTATTACTCTGGCTCTGATGCAGGGGCGACTGGTAAAAAGCTTGTTTCCTGCGGAGATCCAGCTGGTGAAGCTTATTTTTGTACACTGAGTGGAGGCTCTTACGATGAAACAGAAACGCTCTCCGATTATAAATGTAACCCTGACAGAAAATGCATGGCCTATAAAGCTGGTATCGTTAGCAGTCCTGGTCTGTGTCCCCCACGTTATACTGATCAACAGATCGGCTTCTATGGGTCTAATCTCTACCTCTGCAATTGGTGTAATCAAAATCTTATCCAGGCGGAATACACACCTTCACCAGCTCGTTATTTTGACCCCTTTCCTCGAAATCCATATGAAGCTTCGATTAATATTCCACAGGAACCCATGCTTCCAGATATGGTCTCTCCATAGTCAAACCAATGGCACTCTTCCTACTGTCTTCTGTTTCGCCACTCGATAATCATGTTTTGATAATCATTTGCAAGAGAGTCACAGTTGGCGCCGCAATTATGACGGTCAACTCTGAGTTTTGTCACGATACGGGAGTTTTGCGGGTTATTAAAATCTACCACTGTCAAAGCTGCATCATGGGCAGTCAAAGTATTATCTGAAGAGTGACGTGGTGAGACCGCCGTGTGACAACCAACGCATGAGTTAGCCGAGTTTCGTGAAATAGGGTACACAGTGCTTTGGAAAGCGACTAAAGATGTTTGAGTTCCTACTCCACCGCCAGTTGCACCTGTGGCGCCTCCGGCCGTTGCCGTACCATTTGAAAGACTAATCTGATCAAATGAGAATTTAATCTGATCCCCGTTCATCGGTTTGTCTTTAATCACAATCATTGAATAGTTTGAAAGGATGTTATCTGTCGGTGAGACAATTTTATCGACTAGTGTATAAGTTGAGTGCTGTGGACTGTAGATGTCATTTACATAAATTTTTACACCTTTCACATAAGTCATGGCGCTGCTACTGACAATCCTAGGCTTACTAAACTTATAACTATAAAGATCGTAATCAACCACATCAACTTGAAATGAAATCCCAGGTGTTTTTAATTGCTCAGATAAATCAAAAGCAAGAGTAATGCCGAAAAAATCACCCACTTCAGAACCATTAAAAGAAGTGTCAGAAGTCATAATAAATCCAGCTGCGGGAGCGCCATCTTCACCTTGTCTTAATTCCAATGTGTAAGTTGTCCCTGCAACCAGGTTAGCGGTCGTATTTGGAACCTGTCGCCATTCAAACTTTGTTCCCACTGGAACTTCCCAAGTTTTGACTCTGCCTACAACGGAAACGTTGGCGGGGTTTCGGACGTTAACGAAAAATAAATTATCTCCATCCGCCGGAGCATGGACGAGACCCCAAACAGTGTAAGATCCCGAAGTCGGTACTCTGAAATTCATGAGGGCGGTTCCAGCATTTGGATCAGCACTGCCTAGTGCGGGAAGGTTATTGTTTGGAACTGAGACATAGGCATCAGCACCCATAGGTCTTGTTAGAACCATGGGAGCTCTAAGCATCGCAGCTTCAATGTTTAATTTGACAGTATTAGATTTGAGGGGATTTGAAGCATCTAAGAATTCCATTTCCATGGTATCAGTTTCTTGTGTGTAAATTGCCGTATCCACCGACGTGTTATCCACACCAGAGGCTTTGATTGCTTGATTCCATTCGCTGATAGCGTCTTCCATCTGTTTAGCATTTTCTGAACACACACCCCAGCAGTTGTGGTTTTCATCGCGAAGTTTTGCAACCATACGCGAAGCAGGGATGTTGGAAAAATTAACTTTGAAACCCTTGATCACAGCATCGTGAGCAACGGTTACATCATCAGCAGCATGAAGAGGCTGCTGTTCAGAGTGACAATTGATACAATTTGCGCGTGTGAGGGGGTAAACAGTTTGCTCAAAGGCCGCGTAAGAAGCTTGAGATCCACCACCGTAAATATTACTCACTAACAGCAATTCTGAAGGCTGACTGAAGGGTTGACCACAATTGGTGTAGGCAACCATTAAGGCACCAAGAAGAAAGACAACTGTTAGTTTGAAATACTTAATTTTCAAATGTGCTCCTATCGAATTTTATCGAAGACTAAATAGCGATCTAAAGATGACTTAAATGGATCATCACCGACGATCTCTTCAAGTTTTCCTTCCAATCCATGAAGAGCGAGGTAGTTTGCGACCATCGCTTTCGACGTATTAACCACGCTGTTACTTGTGAGTCCCGCTGAACCTTCAACTGCGCCATTTGTCTTGTAGTAACCAATCTGGCGTTTGTTTGCCGTACGCAGGAAAGGGCGACCATCATCTTTGTAGACCATCATGAATGTGGCAGAACGCTGACCAGAATCACCGGCCCAAATAAATTTACCACCGCCACCTGCTGTATTATCAATGGCATCTCCGGCAGAAACACCACCGTCAGTCAGTACGTAGACGACGACGTCTGATCCTTTAGCAGAGGCAGCTTGAATGATTGAACCAATGAGTTGACCCAGTTCAAAGTCACGGACATCGCCTAAAGCGCGAGTACCGTCGTGATAATCATAACCACCAAGAGCGATTGTTCCGGCACCAATGTAACCATCAAGAACCATTTTTACGATCGGCTTAGCGCTATTAGCGATACCAACGTTTGTAAAAGGGGCGAAGGCATTGTTGATGGCAGCATCGTTAACTGTTGAAACATTAGCTTCACTCAGTTTTTCAAGTTGTTTATTCGTTTGTTCAAAACTACAACCAATGAGTTCTTTAATTTTATCCGGAAGAGATCTTCTATCGATCATTTCGAGCTTTTTCTGACTGAGTTTTGAAGCAGTATCGATGATACCTGTGCTCCCAGCATTGCTCTCGAATTCACCAAATCTGTTTCCAAGACTCACGAGGTTAATGGCGTCCTGGTTTGATGCAATTCTGACTGGAGCAATTGATGGGTTAAGGGATTCGGCCGGTGCCATTGAGTTACCACCAGAGTCACTTTGATTGGTTCCAGCTAATGGACGAAGCTCACCTGTTGCACCTGCTTTTGCCAGCCAGTACATCGGGTTTGATTGGTTATTTCCGGTATCATCATCACTTGTTGTACAAAACACGGCCCCTTCAACTTTTGCGCGTGTGAGAGGATTTGTTGCAGTTGATTGAATACCTCTGAGCATTCCTGAATCTGAATGAAAAACAAGGCCCATTTCGGAGTTTGTTTTTCCTGCAAGTGTCGGATGAAAGTCTGGTGGTAACCCTAGCGAAGCATAACTTCCCATTGGCAGAAAATCGGATTGTCCGCCGATACCACCGACCATCACGTTTGAACCAGCGATGTTACCACCACCAGCAAGATCAATGATAATCACTGGAGTGAGTGTTCCTCTTTCTGGAACCAGGCAACCCACAGTTTGAGCATGGGCGGATTTTGTGAGGAGAGTGAGTGCACTCGGTGCTAAAGCAAAGGCCGTCATCCCGAGAAAACCCTGTGCCATAAAATCACGGCGCGATTTAAGTGTGTGACCCTCATGGAGCATTGGTTTAATAACCGGTTGGGTATCTTTTTCTTCTTCTGATTTTAATTTATTCTCTTTGTTGTCTTTCATAGATCCATCCTATAGAAGTGTGACGTAGGCACTAGAGAGAGCTGCCATACAAACACCACGAACTGTTCTTTGAGTCGCAACCGTTGTGTTTTCATTGTTAATTAATTCGTCTACTAAAATTCCTAATTCTGCTCTTGCTGTGGTGAGTTCTTCAGCTGAAAGAACTCCACCCCAAAAAGCGTTGATTGTTTGATCAATAAACAGAGCTTCGTTGAGAGCATTGAATGCAACGCCTGATGCTTGATTATAGTTGGCGATCATCACCGGCCAGACATTATTTCTTAGAGACTGGTTGGCAGCGAGTGCAACACAAAATTCTGCAGCTAGTTTTGTAACTGCTACCTGTTGAGTGGCAGTATAAACTTTGATGTCGTTATCAGTAGGTAAGCTTGATTCAACTTGGCGGTAAACACCCATGAGTGTTCCATTAGCGAAAGCATTAACTCCCGTCACTGCTGCCATAGTGTGAAGAATTTGTTCGTGATTCTTCACTCCCGTTGTTACTTGCAATTGATTAATAATTTGACCTTCATCTGTTGGTTCAGCATCGGTTGGCTCATAAGTAGAGGTTGATGAACCGCCACCGTTGCCGACTTCTTTTGCCATCTTAGGAACACAGTGAGTGAAGGTTCCGATTAAACCAACAAGAAGAAGAATCGCGACAATTTTTACAACGATTTTATTATTCATCTTCATTGACGATACATCCTACTGAAGTGTTAACAATAAGTTTTTTCATATTGTAGTTATCCTGTTCAAACTGTGCAGCTAGATCTGTCACCATCGCTACATCATCAGTGTTGATAGGATCTTTAAGACAAACAAGTTGGAAAACTTTTTTGGCCATACAAGTTGAGAAGGCAGAGCTTCGAGCAAGCATTTGTCCCAATGCCTTTACACCGGTACCAGAAGTAGCACCACGCCAACCAAGTTTAGCATTAAGTCCTGATGCCCACATATTGACCCAGTTATCATCCACTGTTTGAAACCCAGCCGAGTAATAGACGTTGTGGTTCATTTTAGCGACAACGATATTTGGGGTGTAGACAAGTCTTCCACCCACGAAATCATAGTAGGCGTAAGCTCCACCCAAAGCATCTTGTCCAGCATGGCAACCAACACACTTATTTTTATAAGTTCGTGAGTCTCCCCCCGGATTTCTTTCAACATCACGACGAACACGAACATCTGGAACGTTCACATCGTGAAGGGCCTCGTAATCATGACAGAGATAATTCATGAAATTGAATCTGTTTACTCTGCGATTTGTACCTGCAGAATAAAAAGCAGCTCCCGCCGCACGAGTTGTCAGAACTCCTGACACTGCATTGGCAGGCAGACCACCAACCATGGCTGATTGATTCTGACGAGTCAGGTTGACCATTAAATTTGAATTGCTTCTTTCAGCTTCAAAATAGTGAGTATTATTTGTGAATGAATATGCAGTAGGGGACCCGTTTACTGTGTAAAGGATATCACCGCTTAAAACTTCCGTAAAAGGAACCTCATCGCGAATCACACCTAGCACAGTGGCGACGTAATCGTTTAAATCATCGCGGGAGGTTTGCTCTCGGTTTGTCCAAGGCTTCACCCAATTCTTTAAGACAACGTTATAAAAGTTGGGATGAGAAGTCGCAACTGCGGCCGCCGCTTCCGGATTTCCTGCACGGATTAAATCTTCCATCTGCTTAAGCGGATCAGCTGTGGCCGTTTTAATTGGTGGCACCCCCGCAAGACGGTTGTGGAGTTTCCATGCAGCTTCTTTTGGGCCGGCCAAAACGCTTGAAGAAACGAATGTCACTAAGAGTAATAAATGGTGCTTTTTCAAAAAGCCTCCTGTATTGGTGCAATCCCATCGGAATTTTAAGTCTAAATCTTTCGTTAAAAATGGGATGAATTTTAAAAGTGTTCTTGTCGGGAATTAAAAGGATCAAGTGTTCATTTTTCTTCCGATAAGAAGATATGCCTTACCGATTTCTCATTTCTTCGATCATCCTGATCTCATCCATTGTGATTGATCAACTCACTAAGAGTTGGGGAAAAACTTTGCCAACTCTCCACTACAATGAAGGCTTCATCATGGGCCTTTATAGTGGTCTTCCAGACAACATCAGAATTGTCGCCTTGGGATGCTTTGCCGGCTTAGTTTTCTTCTTATACGTTTTTCTCATGTACATCATTCCTTCCAGAGGAAAAGTCTTAAAATATGGTCTCTCGTTTTTAGTGGGAGGCATGTTTGGTAACGTTATCGATAAAATCATGTATGGAAAAACGGTGGATTTTATTCCTTTCGATTACTTTGGCCTTAATGCTGTTTTCAATATGGCCGATGTTTTCTTGTGGCTTGGGGCAAGTCTTGTGATGGTGATTATTTTAGGGAAAGAAAAACTTGTCTGGTATCCGGATTCAGCGCGGGGAAGTTTTTTAATCTGGCCTAAGGAGCAATATAAAGTAGGTCTGAATTTTTCACTGGTGGTTTTTTCGTGCTCACTTATTCTTGGTCTTTTTTCCTACTCCTTTTTTAATACGACGGTCGCTCCTTTTGTTGAAGGCAAGCAGCACTTGATGCTGACTTACTTTATGACCTACGCCATGATTACCCTTTTGTTTTGTTCCATGGCATTTCTCGCCGGCATAGTCATCAGTCATAAAAGTGCGGGCCCACTCTTTGCCTTTGAGAATTATGTGGATGACTTAATCGAGGGCAAGGATAGAAAACTCACTTTTCGTGAGGGCGATAATTATAAAGATCTAGAAATGGTGGCAGACAGGCTTCGGGACTACATCAACAAGAGAAAATAACGCATCTTGCTCTTCGAATCATCACATTACCTTACATGACTAGACAACCATTCCTCAATTTGATCCAATAACTTGCTAGTTTATCTAAGGAGTTATTCATGAAATTGTTTATGTTGGGTCTTATGCTTTCAGGTGCTGTCATGGCCCAGAAAAATGACCTCAGTCACCGTCCAAAATCTTTCTCTACAGCACAAGGTAAAGCGGTTTTCGTCGATTTTATTTCTGCAGATTACGCCATTACTTACAACGCTGAAAAAAAACAATCTAACATTGTTGCGACTATTAAGTTTAATGCCCCGGAAGCTGGTCTTCCTATTTTTGACAGCGTTGAAGTTCCAACTTCAGTTGTTCTTGATGGTGCAGCTATTTCGTCTTCTGAAACAAAAACTCCTTCATCAGAAACAACTCTCAGATTAATGGATAAGGAAGTCGCGTCAGGATCTCACACGGCCGTGATCTCAGTTCCCCTGACAGCTTTAGTTGAGTACAAAGACGGTGGAATTAAATCTGCTTTCTGGACTTCTGATCTAAGTGAAAGAAGTTTTCTTGAGCGCTACATGCCAGCGAACCTTGAATACGATCAAGTTAAAATGACGTTTTCAATTATGTTTGAAGGATTAAAAGTTAAACAGAAAATCTATACGAACGGTGTTGTTAGTGAAGTGAATCGTTCTGATAAAGCGATTTATCAAGTGGTTTACCCAAATTACTACAACGCTTCGTCGATTTTTTTCCATACTGTTCCTGAAGGAACGACTAATGAGCTTCGATTTTCACTTAAATCAGTCGATGGTCGTGATATCCCGGCCGTTGTTTATTTTTCAAAATCACTTTTTAGCGGACTCACAAGCCTTGATAAGTTGAAAGAATCTTCAACTGACATTTTCCATGAGCTTGAAGGTGACTATGGCGCCTGGCCTCATCCGTCTTTAATTGTCTACAACGCGGGCCAAGGCGGAATGGAGTATTGTGGTGCTACGATGACGTCTACGAGTGCTCTTGGGCATGAATTATTTCACTCTTATTTTGCTCGTGGAGTGATGCCAGCGAACGGAAATTCAGGTTGGTTAGATGAATCTCTTGCAAGCTGGAGAGATGGAGGTTACCAGACTCTGTCATCTCTTTCAGGCAGTTCTCGTATGTCTAATCACCCGTACTATACAAGAACGACTGATAGAGCGGCCTACTCCTTTGGAGAGCGCTTCATGGGTCTTATGGATGGAAAGCTTAAGTCAAAGGGTGGCCTCAAACCGTTTATGAGACATATGGTTGAGAAGCGTGTTTTCGCTCCCATTTTTGTTGAGGAATTCATCAAAGAGATGGGAGAGTTTTACGGCGTTTCTGTTGAAGCTGATTTCAAAAAATATACTTTTGGAACATCTAATAATTTTTCGACGGAATTAAAATCTAACGGTCATAAAATTCACCGTAAGATGACGATCTCTGAACTTCAAAATTACTTGTAATTATTTTATATGAACACGGTGGCGCTGGAGAACGGCGCCATCTTCTTTGTGAACACACTCACCGTCGGCCATCAATTCAATTAAGATCTTAATCTTTTTTCCTGAATCATTATTTTGAGGAACATACTTTGTGCTTACCGTGTTCGCGACAACAGCACTACTTGTTCCAGAACCAAGAATGACTGAATATTTGGACGCAATATCGGCGCGATCTGTGTTGGTTGGAGTACGGTTATTGCTGAACTCACCGATACTCGGAACCATCACGGTATCACCATATCTGTGGTTAAGACCGAGGTAGTGACCCATTTCATGGAGGAGAACAGTGCGCAGGTCAAATGTACCGTTGGCGTGAGTGTTTGATGTGCGGAAATTGTAAAGGTGCTCGTTAATGAGAATATCAGCGTGCTCAATGCGGACGAATTCACTGGCGGCACCGATATTAAACCGGCGCCCAAAAAGTTGAGTGACAGCAAGTGCACTTCCAGGAAGAGTTGTTGGCCAGTTCACGATTTTATAAACGCCTTCAACTCCGTCATCACCAAGTGAATCCATATTTAAGGTGGGGGATGAAACTTCAGTGATAGTCGTTACACCGTTTGCAAAGTGATCGAAAAAGTTTTTCTTATTTTCAACGGCCGTTTCCCAGGCCGAACTCATCGTCGTTATGTTGGAAACTTCATCAGGTGTAAATTGATCTGAAATTTTGAGATTTCTTGGGAAAGCAGCAGCACTCCAAAGATAAGGTGCAGAGGCATTAATATTCCCGCTCGTCGTTGTAGCGTCAGTGGTCTTAGTCGGCATACAACCTGCTAAAATCATCAAATGAAGGACGAGAAGTGCTAGTTTCATTTTACCCCAGAAAGCGAGACGCCTAGAGTCTCTATCGGCTCTTCCTGGGGTAAAACTGAGGCTAAAAAAGGGGGTTTATTTCAATGATTTAGCATGATCGGCCATGAACTGGTCTAAACCGTTTTTAGTTAAAGGGTGGGCAAAAAGGCCTTCAATAACCTTAAACGGAAGAGTCGCCGTATCGGCACCCGCCATCGCACAATCCTTAACGTGGGTTGAGTGACGAAGCGAAGCCGCAAGGATCTTTGTTTCAAAACCGTAGTTGTTAAAAATGAGGCGGATTTCCTGGATGAGATCCATTCCCGTCTGGCCGATATCATCTAAGCGGCCAACAAAAGGAGAGACATAAGTAGCACCATTTTTAGCAGCTAAAAGTGCTTGGTTTGCAGAAAAAATAAGAGTGACATTTGTTTTCACATTATTTTTTGAGAAGTGCTTACAAGCAATCATTCCGTCTTTTGTCATAGGTAGTTTGATCACAACATTCTTGTGAATTTTGGCGAGTTCAGTTCCTTCTTTAATCATGCCGGGAGCATCGAGTGAAATGACTTCTGCCGAAATAGGTCCATCCACAATCTCCGAAATGGTTTTGATGAGAGTGAATTGATCCATTCCCGTCTTTGCCACAAGACTTGGATTCGTGGTCACCCCATCGATGAATCCCCATGAGTAGGCATTTTTAATTTCGTTGATATCTCCGGTGTCGATGAAGAATTCCATATAGTCTCCTGAAGTGGTCGGGTTTAAAGGGTTTTGAATTTCTACAAGTTCTGCATCATAATAAAAAGCATGACAACCTTTGGCCACTTTTGCGTCTTCTTTTTTTTGTTCTTGGGCACCGCCCATGCCACAGTGGTCGTGCCAAATTTACCAAATGAAGGTGTTTTAGGACCTGAGAACCGAAACGCCATTGATCCGAATGTGGATTACGAGCGTTTTGCTGGACGAGTCTCTGATAAAGATGATTCTGCCCGGATTTTTAAAATTCACGTAGAAAATAATAATACAAAATTTTTTCGCGCCGGTGATGCAGTCTTATTCAAAATTAATTTGAAAGAATCAAAACCCTTCTGCAAAGGTTTTGTGAGATCAGTTGAAGATTTTCATTTTACGATTTTTGTTGAAAGTCTTGCTCCTTGTTATTCATCCGCTGACTACTTCAAGCGCGGAACGGTCTTGAATTTTTATTCAAAAGTACTGGGGCTGCGAGTTTTTGAAGCAAGTAAATACCGCGAGCAGCTTATTTTCAGGAAAGAAGATTTCTTAAAACAGCTCAATGACATCAACCACTTTCTCTGGACCTTTGATCAGCAGAAAGTCAAAACCGCTGCCGACTACGATGAGCAAATCAATCGCCTGCAACGCGAAAAACGTAAGGCGCTTGATGACATGATTACCCTTAAACAAGAAAGATTGGTTCTGCAAAACGAGCTTATGAAAAAGCTCAACGAGCTTGATGAATCTTTGCTCTTTTACCGAGTTGAGCGCCAGGAACTTATGACTGATCGCTGGGAGTCCGACCATGACCAAGGTCTGCCCTTTGGACAGCGTCCTCAGGACATTAAACAACAATAAGACACTCTTATCATTGACCCCATTTTGCGCTAAGCTGGCTTCATGGAAACAATCTCAGACAAACACGCCCAATTAACAAAACACCCAGTTTACCAAACCTTTGAGGATTTGGATTCTATTCGCCATTTCATGGGTTACCACGTTTTTGCGGTATGGGATTTTATGAGCCTACTAAAGTCTCTTCAGCGTCACCTGACTTGCGTGGAGCTACCGTGGAAGCCATCGAAGTATCCCGCGGAAATGGTTAGGCTCATTAATCAAATTGTCGTGGGTGAAGAAAGTGATCTTGGTCCTGATGGTCTGCCAACGTCTCATTTTCATTTGTATTTAAAAGGCATGGAAGAAATTGGGGCCGACACTCGCCCCATCCGAAAATTTCTTGAGACAGGCGATGAATCTTTAATCCCTGACGTTGCCAAAGATTTTGTTAGATTCAATTTAAACGTCGCTCAAAATGGACATGTTGTTGAAGTAGCAGCTAATTTTTTCTACGGCCGTGAGAAACTCATTCCGGATATGTTCGAAACAATTGTTCAAACTCTTAAGCGTGAAAACGTCTCAGCACCAACATTTATTTATTATCTT
Source organism: Bacteriovoracaceae bacterium (assembly GCA_040399915.1). GTDB lineage: Bacteria > Bdellovibrionota > Bacteriovoracia > Bacteriovoracales > Bacteriovoracaceae > Peredibacter. Next base: position 217,060 of record JBBARE010000003.1, on the reverse strand, counting down.
GAAAGACATATTGAAGTGGATTCCGGCGAGCATGGACCTCTTGCTTCTAAAGCTCTCGCTCACTTGACGAATGGTCAGATAGAGCTTGAAGAAATGGCATTGAATGCAGGTTTAAAGGCGCTAGAGAAGAGAAAGGACCTTTGGGATAAGGTGCTTGCGACTCTTCCTCAAACTCGAGGAGAAGCGAATTCACAAATCCAGTCCAGCCTACAAACTCTTTCACTGGTTTAGATCCGAGGGGCATTTTTTTCATCATGAAAGGGTTATGTCCTTTTGTCGAAATGCCAGCAACCATTGCTATGAGATTTTGAATGAATTTCTTTTTCTTATAATCACAGAGATTATCGTTTATGACTCCACATAGCTTCGTATATTGCAATGGACATTCTTTTTTATCCACGAAGTGTTTAAGACGCTCATCTATCAGTCTCGCTCGTGGTTTAAGAATTTGGGATTTTGACCGAAATGCCTACTATGAAAGAAAAGGCATGGCCGGTTCTATTCTTCTTTCTCCTGTCATTACCCGAGGTCACTCAAGAAAAGAGTGACGCCTACCGCGGATTAGCAAGCTCATGGACAATCATTCCTTCCCGAAGCATGGCGGGGCTGCACTACATCTTTAAGGGTTATCAAATTAACGACGAAGATAGTCTGGTAAAAGTCACAGGGCCAGTCGTCGAAATCACCAATGGAGAAACTCTTGGGGCAAAGGTTTTTCGTGAAGGCTATTCCTCAGAGGTTGATTATGAGGATTTTGAAGAAGAGCAAAATCTTGGTAACTCGGTATTTGAAGCCACAACAGGGACAGGAACAAACGTTGGTACCGCCTTTTTAGTGGGTCAAAATATTGTTCTCACTAACCGTCACGTTCTCTCGATTAAAGCAAAAGCTAAAACTTTGGAGTGCGGAAAATTTTCCATCAAATTAAATCACAAAGAAGAAGTCGTTCATTGCCAAAAAGTTCGGTTTTGCAGCATTCGCTACGACTACTGTGTGGTCGAAATGAGCTTCATGGAAAATGGTTCTCCGATTGGCTCTGAAGTAAAACCTCTTCGTCTCACAAAAAAAGTGCAAAACGATCCTGACATTCGTCTTCTTCATATTGGTAATGCCGCTGGTTTGGGTCTTCAGGCCTCAAGTGGTCGAGGAATTAAGCTTGAGAGCGGAGAATTTTATCACTATGCTCCTACACTCGGAGGTTCTTCGGGTGCGCCGATCTTTAATGACCGAAGTGAAGTCATTGGTATCAACTGGGGACACACAGGTGGGTACTATACTGATGAAGGGGCGTTTAATCGAGGCGTTTTGGCCGAAACAATTTTTAAAGAATTAAAGTCGTCTCAGCCAAAAACATTAAAAGACATTAAAAGTTTTCGCTCGTGGTTTCATCGCATTTTCAGGCACAGAAAAGTCAAAATGGAAGCTACGCCCGCAAAAGCCGCGCCTTTAACATCACCCAAATAATGGGATAAGTCGGATCCACTTCAAACCATTTCTTTGCAAAATTCATCTCCATGGGATTTTTATGGTGATTGTTTTGGTAGAGCTCACCCATGAGTAAAAAATCAATCGGGAGAGTATTCTTTGATTTATCTGGGAGGGAAAAATTCCTGTAACCAATCTTATGGCCAAACCAATTCACGGTTGCCCCTTGCATAGGTCCCATCAGGAAATGAAAAACTAAAAAGAGATACTGCCAGGTCGCAGTGACAATGAGGGAATAAAGGTAGAAATAAATAACCCCCCACATGAGAGTATGGATCCAGCTTGTGGCAAATTTATCGAGAACTTTCCAGCTTGGATAATAATGATCAGCTCTTTGTCCCACAGGATTTTTAACCAGCGAGTGGTAATCGTGAAACGTTTGGATCATCATAGATTTCACCGACGGAAAAAAATGCGGTGAGTGAGGATCTTTGTCAGTATCTGAATATTTATGATGGGCCTGATGAAGAAGAGCGTAAGCGCGAGGGTTCAAAAAAGAGGGACCCTGCGAGATGTAAGTTAAAAAGTAGAGAGTCCGATCAAACCAGTAGGGAAGTGTGAACATTCCGTGAGCAGCATAACGATGCAAAAAGAACGTCTGACAGAACAGAGAGATGTACCAGTGAGAGACGAGAGCTATTAAAATAATCCAATTCATACAAACCTCAATAATAGATATGTAAGAAAATAACAGAAGAAACGATCTCTTTCTAGCCTGTCAAATGATTGTCGGGACATCTTCAATCCAGTTAACATTGAATATCTAATAAAAAACCAATCTTGGAAGGTTTTTCAATAATTAAGGAGGATTCTTATGTCCCGTTTTATCACGATGTCCATCGGACTCATGCTGTCATTCTCAGCATTTGCACAGGATCTCTCGATCGAGGGTTTTAACAACCGTTTCTCACTTGTACGTAATACTGAGGGAAAAGTGACAGTGGTAAAGCTTAAGAAGGCGACGACCACTTTCTCAATCATGCCGTTTATTGAGCAGATCAAACAAGATCTTAAAGACGAGCAAGCTAGCTTCAATGGTCTGACTGGTGAAGACAAAGAGGCAGAAATTGATGGCATGCTAAACGATATGGGTTTAGACCCGTATGCAAAAGATCAGGGCGCAGAAGAAGCTCGTAAAATCAAAGAAGCTCTATTAAACATCCCGAACATTAATGTTGATGCTGCTTTCACTGAGCTTGATCAGCGTGATTTCTGGCTAGAGTTCCAGAGACGTCTTCAAGAAGCATTCCTATTCATCGATCCAACAGTTCTTGCTAATTTAAATGACTCTAGATTTTTCTACAAAAAACAAGTCACTTATAAAGTTGTGATCTGGGCACTAGAGCAAGCTAAGAAACGCTTCTCAAATGTTCCTATCTTGAACATTGCAAGCTTCGTGATCGTTCGTGTTCACGACATGATGATGGAACAGCGCCATTTCCACCACAATATGCTTCTTCATTACTTCGAAACTATTCCTGAAACAAAACTAGGGATGACAAAAGAAGAAGTGGATCGCACTGTCTCTTCAATCTACGAGTATCGCATTGATGCTACGGATTTTTTATCATCAAACAGAGCGGCTCGTGATTGGTTAAACTACGGGATGAATAGCTTCTACACACAGGTTCGTTCAGGGAACGCGCGCGTAAGAACTTGGGAAGACCCAATGACGAATGTTAATTTTCAGAACATCAAAAAGCTAAACTTTGCTTTTGCAGATGTGACTCAGGATGGTGCTCGTGAAATCTACCACCTTCACTTAAATGCTCACCAGTTTACCTCAAAGCCAGCTCTTGCTTATGACTACGCTAATCCTAAGCGTGTTAAGCGTAACCGCGCTCTTTTAAATCTTGGTGGCGTTGCCCTCGGATTTATCCAGATCCCTGGATGGTTAAAAGGGAACATTGATAATTTCCTTAAATCTTTCTACGTTGAGCAAGTTCGTATGGAAGGTGCCTTGGTTGGTTACTTCGAATCAACAGGCGACACTGTGATGATCAATAAAATCTACGCTCAGAGAGCAAATTTCTACATCGTTGAGTAATAGTTAAATTGAGAAGGGGCCGAAAAGCCCCTTCTTTTTTACGCTAACTTATTTTTGAATGTCCCAACAAGAAGTAAAATCTGAATTAAGAAAAAGCTTCCTAAAAAGATCGCGCCCCCTTCAGAAAAGCCATACGAGTGAAGACCAGAAGCAAGAATATAATTCACACCAAACCACGCCATCATCACACTCATAAAAGCTCCTGCTACCAGTGGAACAAAACGGTGCGCTGGAATCCATGAAGTGTATTTCCCGTGAAGAATGGCGATGTAGACTAAAAGCACAATTAATGACCATGTTTCTTTTGGATCCCAGCCCCAGAATCTTCCCCAAGAGTAATCCGCCCAAACTCCGCCTAAAATCACGCCTGCAGAAAGAAGAACCACACCAAATTTAATACAAGTATAGATAAGGTCTACTTGGTAGCGATACTCTCCGGAGCTCACCTGACTAAAGCGACTTCTGATAAGAAGTTGGTTGGCAAGAACCCAGGATAACGCCAAAGCTGCGTATGAAAGAATGACGGTTGTTACGTGAGTTGAGAGCCAGAAATTATCTCTTAGCACAGGAACTAAAGGAGAAATACCTTCATCGAGCATCCCATTGGCAAATTTCATCATCATGAGACCCAACACATTGGAAGCAAGTCCCGCGAGAATAAACATGATTTCTTTTCTGTAAGTATAAATGATGCAACTAATGACGAGCGCACCGAAACCAGAAAACATCACCGTTTCATACATGTTTGTTACCGGCGCTCTTCCTGAAATCATCACTCTCATCACCATTCCAATGGTCTGCAGAACGAGAGAAGCTACCGTAAAAATGGTCCCTGGGATTTTGTTTTTAACTACCACAAATAAAATGATGGCAACTAATGATAAGATAAGAGACCAAACAAACGGGTTCCATTTAAAGTAGTTAAGCTCCAAAAGATAACCGTCACCATTGGTCGCAAGATAATCTGATTTTGCGGCATCAAAAAGATAATTAACGGGATTTGATCCTTTTCCTTGGGCCGATTGAACACGCTCTTCGGTTAAGAATTCTCCCAATGTCACAAATTCAATTTTATTATCTTTCTTAAGAGGCACCATCCACGCTCTCGCAGATACAATCGCCCGGTAAGTGTTCAAGCGAGAACTAACTCTATTTAATTCTTTTTTGTAACTATTGTTTTCTTTTAACTGCTGAAGCTCACCTGTAATAAGATCTGCTTTAGCATCAAGCTCGCCGATAGGAATAGTCGTTTGATCTTCTTTCATGCCAAGCAGTTTTCTTGCATCAACGTGATCAACTTTAATCACCACAGGCAACTCAAGAGGCATACCAAATGCCTTAAGAGATAATTTACAGAAAGCTTCCGTCGCAGAAAGTTCGCCGACTTTATCCGACCCTGTCATGAATTTTATGGATTCAGTCGCTAAAACGAAAAGCGGCTTATCTCGTCCACCAGCTTGTGTGGGGTAGATCTCAAGCTCTTTATTGCAAAGATCGAGCTGAGCAAAGGCCTGGGAGATAGTGAGAAGTGAGATCAATAAAAATTTAAGCATGAACTGCTCCCGGTTTAACGACAAATTTTTTGCGAAGGACAAAGTGCCACATCGAGCCCAGGACCAATAATAAGCAACCTAGGTATTTCCAAAACCTACCCGGGTCAAAATTGACAGATAAGACACTTCCATAAGGTCCCTCTTGAGTCTGAAAGTAGGAAGCCTGATAGAAGGTAAAGTTTTGATGCTTCAAGGGATTATTCATGAAGATATGATGTTTAGTTGAGCCTTCATTTCCTCTAAAAAGAGTCACAAAGCTCTCAAAACTCGCCGGAGTTGTCGTTCCTGGATCAGTATCCATCTTGAATTTATCGAGTACAAGTTCGTAAGGGAGGAGGAGATTTTTTTTACTAAGATCAAAGGTAATTCTTTCGCTACCAAGATTAAAGGCGACTGGCTCATTTGATTTCACCCAGAAGGTCTGATTACCAACACTCACTTCAATGGCCTTCATTTTTCCAGTGATGACTTCTCCGTTATCCTGAATCGGTTTAACATATTGGGGAGTCATGCTTGGATAGGCGTCCCCTCGGTGGTCGAGAAGCTTAACCTTAAAACCCATCCAGGGAAGATCAATCTCTGCGCCCATTTCAATTTTTTTGGCTTCCCACTTACCGGTATCTTTGACGTAAAAGGCTGCACTCTTGCCAAATAAAAAGAGATGAGGTGATTTTTCAAAAAGTTTTTTGCTAAAAATCCTGAACGGAGAATTTTCAGAAAGCTCCATTCTTTCATCTAAAGGCAGCGGAGACATGAGTGGCATAAAGCGGATATCTTTTCCGTCGAAGTTAACTTCGATGACGTCTTTGCCGTTTGCCGCTTTAATTTTTTTTATTTCCTGAGGCTCGGGGGTCTTACAGCCTGTCGTTTCTGCATTCCAAATAATCAGCCCGTCAGGAGTATCCTTACCGAAGCAATCATTGAGGGAGCCAGGCATGTAATGAACACTTAGTGGACCTAGCTGTTGAGTATTATTGAAATCAGACTGAGGGTGAAGACTTAGTGTTAAAAACTCACCAAAGTTTGGTGTGTACAGGCGATAGCGAGATGATGTCTGAGATTCATCTTCAATTTTAACCGGAATCCAGCTTTGCTCATTATCAGCGAAAGGTAAAAACGTTTTGAGTTTGATGCCTTCGTACTCGTAACCAAGATCTTTGGCAAAAGCCGTGTAGGGTAAATCAACGGTGACTTCTTTTCCTTTGCCAGGAAACTGAATTTTTAATTCGTCTTCATTAATCTGAATTTGTCGCCCTGGAAGGTTTGGCGAAAGAGTAATGGAGCCATCCACACCTGATTGGTAGGTGATGTAGGAACCAACAAATATAGTAATGAGGCCTGCGTGAATCACGTAGAAGCCATAGAGATGTTTTTTCATCGGCAGACGTAAGAGTGTGGCAAATAAAATGGAGAGAAACATACAGAACTGGATTGCCATAAACCAGAACGCCTTGTAGATCAGGCGATTTGCGTACTCAGTGCCATGATAGGATTCCATGAAGGTTCCGTACGCCAGGGCGATTGCAAATAAGAGGATAATAAAGACCGCAAACTTCATGTTGCCAAAAAAAAGTTCAACTCTGCGGTAATATTGGATTATGGTGTTCATAGAGACTCATAATTTCTCATGAACATAGCTTTTTGTCACGCTACAGGAACTGAGACATAAGCCAGATAACCCCGAAAATCAGCGGTTGGTGGAGGAGATAGATTTTTAATGAGTGTCGTCCTAAAAAATTCAAGAAAGGGCGAGGCTTCATTTGATTTAAAAAGTTGACTCTTGCTAAATAGGGTCCACTCAAAATCCCCAGCAGGATCGCCCAAAACCAGGGGTATATGGGGATAAAGTCCATTGAAGGTTTTTGCAGGACTGATGAAAGCCACTTTATATCGTAATCCAGGACATACTGGCCGGTGAGAATGAGTCCCAGTAAAACCCAGCAAAGCACTCTTTGATTCACCACCATCACACCTAGGATTGATCCAGCGAAAATGCAGTGAAGAGTACCAAAATAAATCCACTGATGAGGAAACATTAAGTAGGTTCCAATACTCACAGCAAGAGCACCTAGGCCTAATTTTAAGCTTCGTTTTCCAAGGGCGTTCCAGTTGGGTTTCGGGACGTGACAAAAGTTGAGTGACAGACCAACACAAAAAAGAAAAGTGAAAGCAATGATCCGCGGAAAGGCAAACCAGAATCCCTGATTAAAATCCCATGTTAAATACTGAAACATTTTTAAATCATAGGCGGTATGGAATATCACCATCCAAATGACGGCCATTCCACGCAAGGCATCGAGGTAGGGAGCTCTCATTTGCCTTCCGGAAAATAGAGAAAAACGGGACCTTCTGTCTCTAAAATCATCTCGCCTCTGCCTTTGTTGGAAAGTCCAAAACTTGTCAAAGGTTCTAGTTTTTGAAATTTCTGAATCGGGTAATGACAGTCACCAATAAGTCGGACGAGAGTTTTTTTAAGAGTTCCCAGTGAAAAAAGACCATCATATGAAAACTTCCAGTGACCACTTCCCACCATGTGAAAATAAATTTTACCGTCTTCGCCGTAAAAAAGAATTTGGCATTCCTGGTGCTCTTCTAGAAATTTTGAAGCTTCTCCCAGATTAAAGAGCTCGTGGTCCCTGCGGCCACCGAGAAACCCCCAAAAATGAAATTTATAAAGTCTTTGTTCAGGAAAAAGAGTTAACCCTAACGCCAAATCAGACAAATCCTTTTCTACCGGGTGTCTAAAAATAGTGGGAGCTTCGATTTCTTTATCGTAAGAATCTGCATCCCCAACCCAGATATCAAGTTTTTTAGCAAAAAGAGCGCCACCATCCACACCAATTGAAGGCAGTGTTTCAAACGAAGTTGGTAGCATCGGCCCCATAGGTCCGATGAAAACCCATTCTGTGTTCATTTTTAGAGTGCTTGGCAACATCATAAGAAGTATCTTAGCCTTGAAAGCACTTGATGAGTAGGAGTAACGTTGTGGTAAACATAAAATCGATTCGCGCCCAAAAACTTTTAGCCGCTCCCCGGTTTTTTAAACCTGAACTTGATCGTGAGATGAAAAGATTCCCAGGTGATGATCTTATTTTATGGGTCAGGCTTGATTGGGAACAACATTACGTCAAAAATTTGTCGTTTTTTGGACAAGTTTCTGATTTTCAAAAAATTATCCTCGAATCGATGGCCAGTCTTTTGATCAGTAAACCCATAACTCACTTAGACAAATTATCCATCCGCGAGTGTGAAGCTTTTTTAAGAGATAAGAATTCTGAAACTGCTTTTGATGGAATGACAGAAGAGGAAGAGTCACAACTAAAAAAAGTCTTCCATTGGATTAAGGTTTGGCCGAAGTTCATACCTGCAAAAGAGTACACATTCTCCTCTGAAAAAGGCGCCTTTCACAAACTGAAAGTGGTGGATAAAGTCAGAGAGATTAAGGCATTTCTAAACTCTCCAGAAATTCTTACATTGTATCAAAACCTAGCTCGACCCGAGCTCGTTGATGTGGATGATCTGACTGTTTACATCCATGCCCCCTACAATTCACAGGAGGAGAAAAGCATCTTTGAAGAGCTGCACATTTTGGGTGTCGAAGCTTTTCAGGACGAGAATTTGAACTTCATCCCGGATGTCTGAAAAAAATCTTTGATAAACTGATTTTTTTATCGCTACAATAGGCTCAAGACTAATTTAGACAATTTTTCAAAAGATAATGATGGAAGATAAAATTGACCTGACTTTTAAAGAAGCAAAAAAAGAAGAAGAGGTCGTAAACCTCTCCAAGTTTGATATCCAGGCCTTTACGGATACCCAGGATTTTTCCTGGTCACTTGATAACATCAAAAAAGAAGTAAAGACTGGCTGGAAACTTTTTTCTGTCATGACGGACGAAGAAATTGTCGCTGCTGTGCTCATGAAAAAGGATGGCGACACTCTTTTTACAAAAAATACTCCGATCAAAATGGCGTTTCAGGGAAATGGATTTTCTCATCAGATTAAGAATTTTTACGAGGAAGAAGCGAAGAAAAACAAAATCGGAAAAATAGTTAACTATTGTCCGGTTGATAATTTTCGCATGATCGCCCTGAACGAAAGTCATGGGTACAAAAGATCGGGAAATGCTTTTGGAATCAGTAACAATATTATTGAATGGGTTAAAGTTTTATAGTTGATCTGGATCACACACACACGGAAACAGAAGTTTCCCCATTGACGGAGGATTTCATCATGGCCAAGAAGACAACAAAGAAAGCTGCTGCTCCTAAAAAAGCAACTGCCAAGAAAGCAACTGCCAAGAAAGCAACTGCCCCAAAAGCTACCGCAAAAAAAGCGACAGCTAAGAAGGCAACTGCAAAAACTGCTGCTCCAAAAAAGACAACAGTTAAAAAAACAACATTGAAGACTGCAGCTCCAAAAGCGACAACTAAGAAAGTTGCTGTTGCTCCAAAAAAGAAAACAGCTCGCAAGCCAAATGCTGCTTTCATGAAGCCCCTTAACCCATCAACTGCTCTTGCTGAAGTTATTGGTGCAACTCCAATTCCTCGTACTGAAGTGATGAAAAAAATCTGGGCGTACATCAAGAAGAATAATCTTCAAGATGCTAAGAATCGTCGCGCGATCAACGCTGATGACAAACTCAAAGTTGTCTTCGGTGGTAAGAAGCAAGTCACTATGTTCGAAATGACTAAGCTTGTTTCAAATCATTTGAAATAGTCTTTTAAAAGAGTATTTAAAGAAAGGGGCTGCCGGAAAGGTGGCCCTTTTCTTTTGGATCTCGAAGTTCTCTATTGGTTTAGTAAAAGACATCAATTGGGGTTCGAACTTGGGCTTGTCGTCCTGGAGGACGGACTCGCGGTTAGATGGGGGAATGACGCAAGTTTTAACCAAGGGAGGTCCCACCCGGCGCCGGTTTCAAAAGGTGTCACGTACCTTTTCAACATTTTTAAAAATCTGCGACGTCGGTTAAACTCTGCATTAAAATTATATCGAGCGAACGGAATTGAATTGTTTGATTTTATAGTCGTCGATGATGAGAGGGGCGAGTTCTGAACTCATGAACTTTTGGCAGTTGATGGTGGGGTTGCCGGCCGGGAAGCTTCCTTTTCCGCCGTAAAACTTGGTGCATTGATCGGTGTAGTGATCGAGGTATTCAGGAAAATAGGTTTTGAAGTGGTTAAGAACCACGCGCTTTTTTGTTTGGTCGAGGCTGCCTAAAATGGCGTCAGGTAAAGGGTCGAGAGTTTTGAGTTTTGTAAGGACGTTATCGCGGCGAGTGATGGTGCCGCCGAGCTCGCGGACCTTATTCCAGGAGTAATTAAATAGTTCGCCTTGGGATGGGTTATCTAAAAGATACACTGTGTAGAAAAAATCAGTGGTGAGTTGGTCTGTCTTACTTTGGGATTTGAGGATTTGAAAGGCAAGTTCGCGGTCAAAAACTTTTGGTGGCGCGTTTAGGCGTTTGCGGGACTCGGAGACGAGGATCGGAACGCAGTCAGGGTGGATAGTTTGATCGATTTTTTTCATAAGATCGCCGTCAGGACCGAGCTTAACGTAATCGATTTCGATTTTTCCCCATAAAGCGGTCATCACGAAATCTTTTTTACAATAAAATTCGCTTAAATGGCTTTTTAACGCCACTTCCATCAAGCTCCAAGTGGTGATGGGGGAGTTTTCCACTCCTCTTAGGATTTCACTTAACTTAAATGCGGTGTCTGCGTCGGATTTGTCTTTATCCCAGAATGATTTTAAATCGTTCCAACAAGGGGTATCGCTTTTTAAGCACGTGCGCAGATAGGCAAGTCCTATTCCACGGCGTCTCAGTTTAAAAGCGTCGTCGGTTTTAAGTGCATTCCAAGTGTAGAGTTCTTCGATTTTTTGAAAATCGGCCTTTGAGATTTCTGATTTTTGAATGATTGAGCGAGTGTAAAGCTCGCCCATCTTAACGACCATGGTTTTCCAGGCGTCCTGACGCTCACTGGGGCGGATGTCCAGGGCATGTTTAAAGAATTCTGAAGTGGATTCTTCGTTTACTAGAACTTCTAAGTCGGCCAGCGTGTACGGCGTGCTGGCGTATGCAACAGAGAAAAAGCAGCAGATGAGAAATAGTAGTTGGGCCATGGGATTATTTTAGGCCGTCTCAAATAAAGGAGTCAATTTATGCTTACAGTTTACTTTCCTGAAGCCTCATTTGGAGGTAAATTGAGGGCTCAAAAACTCTCTGGAGGCCTTAAGTGAATGATAAAGGTGTACCTACCGTCAAAAAACGTGTGGTTCTTGATCAGTGGCAGATTAGTTCCTATGACGAATTCGATTCCATTTTATTTCCTGCAGCGACTTTAAGACCTGAAGTTCACGGGCTGATTGATTTTGTCATGACTAATAATATTGGTGCCGGGTTTCGCCGTGAAGTCGTCATCGATGCTTTTCCTTTCTTATGTGCCGTGAGACCTGAAGAGAAATCGATCTATATTGGAACGAGACGTCTTTCCCGTGAGCTTGCTCTCCTGAAGCTTCATGAAGTGAATCCGGTTCTGATTGATGAAGAGATGGAGAAAGTTTTTTTCAAACTGAAAGATCATGTTGAAAAAATCAGCACTATTTCTCCTTCAAATTTTCCATCTGAGATTGAATGGGTTACTGCCCGCAATCAACTTCCAAATCTTTTGCAGAAAGATCAGTGGACCGATGTAGATGACCACGCCAAGATTGTCTTAAAACAACTCGTTAAAAAAACTGCTGACTACAAATCAAGCTCTTTTGAGAAAATTTCAGATTACGGGTTGACCCTTACTGCTCAGTACGATCTTATTCGCGTTCACCTTTTAAAATTTTTGGCCGTTCTTCCATCACTTGATCATGATAAGACTGGTAAAGAAGTAAAACGAAACCTGCTTGAGAGTTTGCGCCGTTTAGGTGAAGACTCAAAGGCGATTTCTCTTCAAAAAAAACGTGGATCCCGTCAGTTCCCTCTCTATCTCACTATTGCTTTTAGCGTTGGGCTTCAGGTCGCTGGATTATTACCAGCAAGTCTACTTGCTTCTATTGTTCGTTTTTTAGTTCGTATGATGGCCAAACGTTTTATTGCTGGAGAGAGTATCAACACTTGTCACGATACTTTAAGAAATTTAAGAGAAACCAATCGTGAAGCGACTCTCGATCAATTGGGAGAACTTGTTGTATCAGCTAAAGAAGCAGACGAATATTTTGAAAAAGTTTTGCAGCTTATTCACGGATTAAAGCAGCACATCCCAAGAGGTGAAAAAAATAAAGCTGGGATTCTAAGTGCCCATGTCTCGATTAAAGTCTCTGCCCTCTCCCATGATTTTAGACCCCAGGCATTTGAAGCGACTTACGCAAAAGTCGCCCCTAGACTTCGCAGAATCTTGCAAGAAGCTCTAAGAGAAGAGGTTTATATTAATATCGATGCTGAACATTATCATTATCGTGATCTTGTTCTCGCTATCTACGGCAAAGTGTTGCTTGAGACTCCTGATCTAAAAAATTACGACCAGACTGGAATTGTTATCCAGGCCTATCTTCGTGATGGATCCAATCATTTGATGGATGTCGTAGAGCTTGCTAAAAAACGAAATCTTCGCATGCCGATACGCCTTGTTAAGGGTGCTTATTGGGATGCTGAAACCATTGAAGGAGAAGCTCATCAGTTTACACCTCCTCAGTTTTTAAACAAAGAAGAGTCTGATCTTCATTTTAGACAAATCGCTTACCTTACACTCAAGCATTACAATCACATTCAGCTCGTGATTGCTTCCCATAATTTGCAAGATCATGCCTTTGTTGAGAGTGTTCGTGAGCTTCGCTTTCCGCAAGCGCCTGTTATCGAGCATCAGTGTCTTCATATGACTTATGAAGCTCTTTCTCACGGACTTGCAGCGATGGGGTGGCCAACCAGAAACTACATGCCTATTGGGAATCTTTTAGTTGGAATGGCCTATCTCGTCCGACGAATTATGGAAAATTCTTCGCAGGTAGGAGTTCTCTCAATCATGCGTTCGCATCAAAAGGCGAGTGGTCTCATTTCCCCCGTTGAAGTTCATCGTGAAAAAAAGAAATCAGGAAGCCTTCAGTTCGATTCATTTATTACTCAGTTGAAAAGTGATTTCTCTCCAGCAAGACCACTTAAACTTTATGTGCCTTATGAGAGAAAGCTTCTTGAAAAAGAAATTGCTGATTTTGGTGAAGAGTTAAAAACTAAGCAAGAAACTTTCCGAAATTCATCTGAAACAAAAATTTTGTGTAGTTCACGTCCTGAACTTATTTTAGGAACGGTAAAAGAGAACACAAATGCTGACGCTATTGGAGCAATAGAGAGTGCCGAGGCAGCTCTTTTAAAGAGCTTCTGGAGTAAGCAGTCTCTCACTCTTTACCGTGTTTCTATTCTCCTTAAAGCTGCAGACCTGATGCTCTTGAGACGCAATAAACTTGCGACTCTTATGATCTATGAAGCAGGAAAAACCATGACTGAAGCATTGGCCGATGTCGATGAGGCGATTGACTTCATTAATTTCTATGCTCGTCAGGAAATTAATCTTCAGTTGTCGGGTCAAAAACTAACCAATCGTGGTGTTATAAGTGTGATTGCTCCTTGGAATTTTCCACTTGCGATTCCTTGTGGCATGGCCGTGGCGCCTTTAGTTGCAGGTAATGCCGTGATTCTTAAGCCAGCTGAACAGACACCTCTTATTGGAATTGAGCTTTATAAATTACTCATTGAAGCTGGAGTTCCAGCAGATATTCTTTATCTCATCTTAGGTGACGGTGAAGTTGTTGGTGCACCACTTGTCACTCATGCCAAAACAGCTGGTGTTGTTTTTACGGGATCAAAAAATGTTGGGTCTTGGATATTCAAACATTCAGCTCATGATATGATTCAGCACTACTACCACCAAATTCCGATGCAGAAAAAAATTATTACTGAGATGGGCGGAAAAAACGCGATTATTGTCACCAATAATTGTGAACTTGATGAAACGATCTCTGGCATTCTTTACGCAGCTTTTGGTCACTCAGGTCAGAAGTGTTCGGCCGCATCGAGAGTGATTGTGCATAAGGAAGTCAAAGACGCTTTAATCACAAGACTCGTTCAGGCGATTAAAGATTTAAAAGTGGGAGAATCACTCGATCCTTCAACTTCAGTTTCTCCATTGATCAGCGCTGAAGATCAGGCGCGGGTGCGAAAAGCGGTAGAAGAAGCAAAGGATGAAGCGATAAGAGTCCATGGAAAAATTTTGATAGATCGTTCGTTTGAAAAGCTTCCGGGCTTTTGTGTTGGGCCTGCTTTGTTTGAGCTTCCGGCGCATCAAGCGCGCAAAAAAGAATCGTGGGCACAGAAGGAAATTTTTGGGCCAGTGATTCACATTACCGAATATGAATCAATGATTGAAGCGGTTGAGCTTTTTAATGGAACTGAGTATGCCTTAACAGGTGGTGTTTATTCTCAGTCACAGGATGATATTGATTTCCTCTTAAAATTCCTCCGTGCTGGTAACCTCTACGTGAATCGCCCTAATACTGGTGCTCGCGTTGGGATCGAGCCTTTTGGTGGATTTAAGCTTTCAGGGACTGGGCCCAAGGCCGGCGGGACTGATTACGTAAAAGAGTTTCACTTTGTTCTTACGACTTTAGAGACTCCACGTGGAGATGCAATATGGGCCAATGACAGTGGATACCAACTCTTGGTGCCTCGGCCGTCGTTAATTTCTGTCGCTGGAAGAGTTTCAAGGTTTGAAAGTTTCAGTCATGCTTTTCTTGAGCAATATGAACTCATCATGGGTTCAGTGAATGAAAAAGATAAAGCACAGCTTACTCAGTTTATCTCATGGGTTAAAGAAAACCTTGATGTCTACATCACTGGTAAGCACTTAAACTTCGTTATCCCCGGACAACTTAGCTACAATGATAAATCGATTATCAAAGAATCTGGGCTCTTCATCACAATCTCGGACAGACCAAGTGTTAAATCGATCCATTATCTCTTTGGGGCTTTAGCTTTGGGCTCAGGAGTCTCTGTGGCGTGTGTGACAAATGAATCTTATAAGACATGGAAAGGTATTCTTGATCTCGCGTGGAAGGCAGGTTTTTCGAAAACAAATATTGATTGCACCCTTATCTCGCCAGAGTCTTTAAATACCCTTTTAAAAGAGCCTCATTATAGCTTTGTGTATGCTGGACGATTTGTTCAGTACCGAGATATTGTCTTTAAAAATCTTCTTGAAGGAAAAGCACTCTCGGAAAATATGCGACTCATTTTATCTGAGGCCGATGGTGTTTTGATTACTGATCCGGCCAATGTTTTAGATCAGTTTGTTTGGGTCCGATCATTCGCCATCAATACGATGAGACATGGAGCACCTTTGGAGCTAAATGCATGAGAGTTCTAGTCCTCGGTGCTGGCAAAATGACAGAAGCAATCCTTCTTGGTTTTAAAAAAACCAGCACCAATCTTTCAGAATGGATGATCTATTCTCCGTCTGGCACAAGTGCCTCAAAGCTTGCCGGGAAAGTAGGAGCGAGATCAGTTTCAGATCTTTCTCAAGTTAAGAATGTGGATTGGGTTCTCCTTGGATGTAAGCCTCAGCAGCTTAAAGATTTGAGTGTGACTCTTGATAATAGATTTAAGGAATCACTCTTTGTCAGTATGCTCGCTGCAGTCTCTGAAGCGGATCAGCTAAAAATTTTAGGTGCTAAAGATCTCATTAGAATTATGCCTAATCTCCCGGTTGAATATAACGAAGGGATTTGTTTACTTTCATCTGATACAGGGAAAAGTCGCCTCGGTTCCTTTCAAACACTTTTTGAAAAACTCGGTACCTCTATGGTGGTGAAAGAGGAAGAGCTTGATGAGTTGACTCTTCTCACGGGCTCAGGCCCTGCGTTTTTTTATGAATTTGCACGCGAGCTATCAGCTTCTTTTTCTTCGCTTGATGATCTCGCCCGAGAAAAACTTATCAGACAAGTGATGAAGGGATCTTCTCATTCTGCTCAGCATTCAAAATTATCTTTGACGGAAATGACTGAGGCCGTGACTTCGAAGGCAGGAGTCACCATTGCCGTCTTGTCTCATTGGCGAGAATCAAATTTTTCTGAATTTGTTAAAGATGGTATTGCTGCCGGCAAGGCACGAACTGAAGAAATTAAATCCCTTCTTCAAAGCTAAAATCCACTTTTTCATTATTAATCGTTTTATATAGTTCACCCTGACAAAAAGTAGACTGAACGAAGTTAAGGCATTTATTGAGCGCCTTATCGTTTTTCTTGGCATTAAGGGACTTTCGTTGCGGTTTAGTTAGATTTACTAAATGCTCTCGCAAAAGTTCATCTACGTAACCACATGTGCAGTTTTGATCACAGCTTTTAATGAGGTCTTCGACTTCTTTTGGATTATCAAGAAGTGCTTCCATGTCATCCTGAACGACATCCATACGAGGATGAATCGTTCTAAGTAGAAGTGAGGCTTCATCAGTTGTGGGGACACATTCTAATGGTGCCATCTCTTGATCAAATATTTTAGTGAGGAGTTCTGTTCCTAAGATGAGTTCTCCGCGCGAAAATTCTTTTTGTTGTGGTTTTTCAGCTGGATATTTAATGGCAGGTTTATTGGCGGTTGAACAACCAGCAATCAGTAAAAGGGTGATTATTTTTTTAAACATACAGTCTCATAACCTTCGTTCATATCTTTAACAATCTTACCAATCGTGCATGTGCGACGTCCATCAAGCATTAAGTAATCCATGATCTCTTTAGACGCCTCAATAGATCTGTCATGAACATCGTGAAAGAGAATTATACCAGAATCTCTGGCGGTCTTTTTCATTAGTTTCTTAGTTCTTTGGACAATCCTATCAGGTGACTGCGCCATCCAGTCAAGACTATCTATGTTCCAAATGACATGGATAAGGTTATTTCTAGCAATCGTTTGTCTGATTGATGGAATTGTAACACCTGAGCCAAAGGGTAACCTGAAAAATTGAATATCAATCTTAAGAGATTTTTCAAGTGATCCGGTTGATGCACTGATTTCCTTTTCCAATCTCATTTCTCCGGCCTTCGCGAGGTCTCGGTAGGAATGGGAGTTAGACCCGATTTCCATTCCTGCTGCAATTAAAGCTTGTGCTGTATTAAGGAGTTTTTCTGAGTTAGAGCTGAGCTGGAAAAAAGTCGCCTGAAGTTTCCTGCTTTTAAGGTTATTTAAAATCGCATCTGTGATTTTTTCATCCGGTCCATTATCAAAAGTAAGCGACCATACTTTTGCAGGGAATTCATCCCCTGTTATGTTCCCCTGATCTCCTGATGCTGGTTTAAATCTTTTGTTTTCTGATCGTATTTTCATTTCCATGAGATGTGATAAATGCTCAATATTTTTTTCGTAGATTTGGAATTCTTTTGAGGCATGTAAGTCGTTATATTCTTTTTCCAAACTTTTGAAGTTGGGATCGGTGATTTCCAGAGCTTCAATTCCAAGGCGCTGAGATAAATTGCTCAAGGATAATGCAGTTAGCTTATTTCTTTGGGAGAAGTCGCGAATCCTCGATTGAATGATTTTATGTTCAACATTTTCCTTTACTCTTGTTGCTTCATAAAGAGCTGCTAGGTCGCGCTCAATCTCTTCAACTTGTGTTTTGACTGCGAGGATTTGTAGATAAGGTCCAGCTTCATAGAGCTCATCTAAGGACTTATCTGCGATGAAATCATCAAATTGAAGTAAATTTTTTTGAGCAATAACATGGTAAATGTGAAGGGATTTTAATTTATCGTTGATCTCGGCCGTGAAGCTTTCTTCATCTTCTAATAACAGGGGCTGAACAGGCGTGGAAGCAATTGTTCTTTTTTTTGTGAGTGGCGCCAAATCAAATGATTTAAGACCACCACATGAAGTGGAAAGAATGAGGGCCATCATGAGTGCCAAAAGTGGCATTTTTCCTCCGGAGCAGTAGTTGACTATTTCGTTTCGGTTTTAGGAGTTATTAACTTGAGCGTTTAAGATTTATTTGGGTAAGATTTTCTTCTCAATCGAATCTATTGAATTTTAGATGGTTCTTTAGGATAATCTTAATGAGGTCATTACACCCGGAGCGAACCATGGAAGATATCCGTTCAGTCCTCACACAATTTAATACCAAAAAGAAGAGCGATACAGACGTTGAAAAGGCCAGTGCTGGCCCTGTTTTGTTAGCTCCTAGTTCTGAAATTCCTGATGTTTTTTTTGATGTCATCCTTCAAAAGTTTAAATTGAATCGTCAGGAGATTACCCTACTGATGTGCCTTTATCGTCAGGTTTGGAGCCGCCCAAATTTATATAAATCCCATGGTATCGGTCCGTTAAATTCATATCAGAGTCTCAGTTTGTCCCTCGGAATAGCGGTGGAAGAACTAGGAAACTATCTTCGCACACTAGAAAAGTTTGGTTTCATCCAAACCGTTCGATCTGGTCAGTACTTTGTCCGAAAGTTCTTTACTGAAGCTCTCGATGCTCAATACGATCAGAACTATGATGAGTTCTTCTAGAGTAGGGGATGGTCTTTCTCGTCGGCTTCAAGCCTTAAAAGACTTACATACAAATCAAAAAAACATCTGGGACATTGGTTGCGATCATGGTCAGCTTGGTTTATCTTTTGCTGGTAGTTCAGTTGAAAGCATTCATTTAGTCGATCCCTCAAAACCAGTCATTGATGAGCTTCAAAAGAAAGTTAAAGATTCGTATATTACTCAAAACAAAATTAATATATCACATAAAAAAGGACAAAAGTTAATCATCGATCAAAATTCAAACTGCATCTTTATTGCTGGTATGGGTGGAAAAGAAATTG
Organism: Bacteriovoracaceae bacterium; assembly: GCA_040399915.1. Lineage (GTDB taxonomy): Bacteria > Bdellovibrionota > Bacteriovoracia > Bacteriovoracales > Bacteriovoracaceae > Peredibacter. Next base: position 198,143 of record JBBARE010000003.1, on the reverse strand, counting down.
GAGACATTATCATTCATCTTCTTCCTCAGCTCGATGAAACTTCGCGGATAGTGATTTCTCCTCACAGGAAGATCCTGAAATTAAGGGTCCTCTTGCATTCGCTGCCACTTATTTTGAACGATGAAAAAGTTTTATTTGAGGAAGATCAGTTCTACCAGGTTCTTTGCTTAATTCCCGGGAAGGGCAAGAAAGTGAGTTTCTACGGAGAAGGTCTTTGGCAGTCAAAGGCTGGGGAGGAGTATCGCCAGCACCAGATTAAGTTTTTTTCTCCTCACCAGGACTTGGCATCTATTCGGTATTTAGACCACCTTAAGGCGCTTAAGCCCCTGAAAACTACCCCTAAATGAGATTCATGGTATAATAGACCTATATGGCAGAGAATATGGTGTTCTTTTATTTCGGAGATGATGAGGCCTACTTTCGAACCTTAGTGAGCGAATTCAAAAAACATACTCGTTTGGTTCTAGACTTCAAACGCATCTACGAGTCTGATGAAAAAAAAATCCAAAGTCTTTTTATAAAAATTTATCGCCAAAAACCGGCGTGTGTCTTCATTGATTTTTCAAAACAAACTCAGGATTACCTGCACCTGGCACGAATTGTTTCTCGGACACCACTTGAGCATGAACTCGTAACTGTGGGACTCGTTGACTATCTTTCACCCCCTGAAGTATTGATGGAAAGTATCGCAACAGGTGTGAATCTTACCCATATTAAGAGTGCCGAGTCTTACGATGTTATTTTTGATGTTACGAGGCTCGTTGCACCTAATGAAATCGGAGAGCACGGCTTTGCGACAGGAACTCTGAAGGAAGATTGGGAAGGTGGAATTCCTGTTAAAATCGGCTATGTTCACGAAAACGGTATTCATATTGAGACGGACCATAAGCTTCAAAAAGGTGATCGGATTCGCATGAATCATCACTGGACTGCAAAAAGAATGATTCCTTCCAGAGAATTTTTTGTCCAAGAAATTTCAACCTCCAATTTATTTTACCATTTTGAATATGCTGTTGATGCTGAGTTTTTGTTTTTAGATGAGTTCTTACCGCCAGAAGGTATGGAGATTGAACGAGTTGAAGAGAAGAAAAAAGAGCGTGATGAATTGATTCTTCATCATCGAAAACTTCTTTCACGCTGGATTGATGATAACGTTTCACGCTCTCAAGAAAAAAAAGCAAAGGTACTCGTTATCGATCGTGATTTTCATTTTTATGATGATCAGGCAAGAACTGATAAGCATAACTATACGATCAGATGCGTGCCATACGCAGATGATATCGGTACGGAGCTTGATCGCCTTCAGCCCCAGGTCATTGCCTTTGCCATGGAACAAGAGGGTGTTAGTGACCCTAAAAATGGCAATGAGATGCTCGTGAAGCTTATTGAATCAGTAAAAGTCAAAATGCAGGAAGTGAATCCGTTTCTCATTATTTTTAACTCTAAAACACCATCAAAAGAAATGCAGGAAAATCTTCAGTACACCCATATTATGGCGACTGAAAGCGAACTATCGGTCCAGGTATTAGTCAGAATGGCAGATATTTTTGAAAAGAAAATGACAGATGCATCCGAGGTAATGAAGAAACCAAAATCAAAAGTTAAGGCTGCAGAGAAAGTATTCCTCAAAAAAACGAATACCACTTCGATAGCTGAAATTATTGTCCCTTTAACAGTCGTAAAACTATCCGAGACAGATATGATTGTTCAAAGTGATATTCCTTTACCGATTGGAATGAATCTTCACCTCAAAAATCCGGTAGATATGTTTGTGAATCTTCAACCAACTAAAAACCAAAGTAAAACACCGGAATACCATGGGCTCATTCATTGCCTTGGCGAAGCCCAGAAGAAAGAATTAAGACGTTACGTGAATTCAGTCTTCTTTCGGGATCATGATGCTCAGGTTAATGCTGAGACAGAAGAATTTAAGAAGCTTAACGAAGCGAAACTCCTCGAAAAGAATGAGGCCCTGAAGAAGGCCGAAGAAGCTGCAGCTGCTGCACAGGAGCAATCAGACTCTCCAGAAGAGTCGAAGCCCTGATTCTTGCCAATTCCCGACTTACGTTTTAAGGTTTCTCCATGAGATTACTAAAAATCATTCTGGTCATTTTTGCGATCTATTTCATCCGACGCTTCATTCAAATGTATAACGTTATGAAAAAGATTCAGGAAGAGCAAAGAAATCAAGCGGCAGCACGAGGACCTGAAACAGGTGCTAAAAAACAAGAGAAGACTGTTGTTGATGCAGATTTTAAAGTAGTAGACTAAAGCTTTCTGATTTTTCTTCTGATGTCTTTTGAAAGAATTTTTCCTTTGAAACTTCCTGCAACTAATTCATCCCACACATCAATGATGCTTTGATTACCAGAATTTTTAATCATTAATTCCGATTGTGTAACTGATTGAGGGGAGAGACTCAAGCCTCGCTTTTTCATCTTCTTATAAAAGATCTGCCAAACTTCTTGATACTCACTCTCCGTTTCATAACTTTTTCTACGTGATAAATACCAGTAATAAAGAAGCATAAAAATAACCATCACCATCGGAAGGAGGGAGAAAAGCCATTCACGTTTAAAGTTGAAACGCGAAAGCCATGCTTCCTGAGTGTGATAATCCATTTGCTCAAGCCACTGATAAAAGTGAAAGTCCCACTGCTCAAACCATAGTTTGGCATCCAGTATAAACGCTGGCATTCTGAAGTTTGATGCTTTACTAAAACGCCCATCTTTTACCGCCGCCATGAAAGCGGTTCCCCCTAGGAGAACTCTATCCGGCGAAATCCATTCTGTTGGATCAAGTCTAACCCATTTTCCCTCGCTATAGGCCTCAACCCACACGTGAGCATCGTTTTGTGAGATGAGGTAAAAGTCAGCGTAGCGATTATAACTTCCACCCATGTAGCCTGATACTAAGCGCGAGGGAATTCCTTTCACTCTTAAAATAATCGCCACCGACGATGCGAAATGAGAGCAGAATCCAATTTTTTTCTGCATGAAATCCTCAAAGCTCTCACTTTTTCCGGGACTCAAGGAATAGGCAAATTGATTTTTAAGAAAATGTTTTTGAATAGAAGATTCAACTTCCTGAAGCTTTTTTCCAGGAAAAATAAGCTGAATCGCTTCTTTTTGTTTTTTTGATAACGGTGATTGCAGGTACTGGGGAAGTGGTTCAGTTGAAATGAGACTAGCAGAAGCTAGACTCATCGCCTCGTATTTCTGGACACCTTCCCAGCGGTTTTGTGCGAGTGTTCGGGTGTACCCAAGTTCTAAAAATTCGTCCCCATAAGAAACTGTTCTTGGGATATCGAGGGCGAAAAAATAATCAGCTCTTCCGAATAGTCGGAAATTTTGACGAATCTCGCCTATTTCAAGTTGCGTCTGATCAACATGGTCTGGTCGCTGCTTATCCTGAACCATCTGAAGCCAGTTCCAGCCATCATTGTAAGACAAGGTATTGCCTCGCCAATAAAGCTCGCCCTGGCCAATCCTTCTGCTTGTGATCACCTGAAAAACCGGCGTCTGATTGGCCGTGAGAGATTCAATCTGAGAAATATTCACATCCGGCGTGTAGCCAATTTCTCCCGGAGTAGGGGAATTTTGCTGGAAGGGGACAGGGTTTAAGAGCCTCGGCACGAAGAAAAATAAAAAGAAGGTGAGAGGTAAAACCCAAACGAGGGCAAGACCCAAATCTTTTAAGCGCCACTTTTGACCGAGATAAGAATAAAAATCCCTAATAAGAACGAGAAAACTGATGGAATAGAAAAAAACATAAGTAAGAGTTCTTTCAAAAAGGGATCCCGCAGATATCAGGAGTAGGAGCCCGAAAAAGATCATGTAACGATCTCTCACCGACTCTTTCTCAAGAATTTTTAAAACGATAATGGAAACTAAAAAATTAAGACCTACTTCAGGATCAATAATTTTTCCGTAAGTGATCCAGTAAGAACCGAACACGCCAAGTGCCAGGATATTCCTCGCCAATTTATTTGTTTTGATATTAAGAAAAACGATTAAAAGGCCGATCCCAACAAAAATTAAAGTAGCACTAGTTAAGATTTCAATCATGATGAGAGAAAAAACCAGAAGAACTAAATTTTGTTTCCAGTCTGTTTTCAACATAAAGTCAGATCCCGCAGACAATCGGTTAAATGCTTTTCGCTTTGGCCTGGTTGAATTTTTTTCTGGGGGGTCTCCAGACTAAAAGGAGTTTCCGAGCGCATACACTGAACCATTTGAGTCGCCACTTTAGAAAGGATAAACTCCTTATTTGATTCAAGTCCAGTCACACGGAATTGAACTAGCGCTTGAGTGAGTTCTTCGCCTTCCTTCACAACGAGTTCACCGGATCGGGCATAGTGCTTCCAGCTTATTTTGCGGGATTCCTCTCCCTGATAAGGACCCAAATTCCAGATATCATGAGGTCCCATTCGCAAAGAAGAGCTCTCGCCTTCAAGTTCAGAGTTTTGGAAATTCGCAATCGGAATATCTTTTATTTTCTCCGGGTAAACCCACGCCTTGAGCTTCACGGGATAATAAATCCACGCTTCATACAGCCCAAAAGGCATTTGACTTTCAACTTTTAAATGCTCGAAAGAATAAATCCCACGTTTCTCGAAAACGACCTGTCCAACAGAGTGCAAATTATCATCAAGAATGGAACTTAAGGCATGGGATTCATTTCCTTCAAGAGTAATCTTCCATTTATGCGGCGGCAGTGGAACTTTTTTCCAATGAAGATCGACGAGCGTTTTCTCTTTTGCATGGCCGTCATGAATATGGATGAAATCAATTTTTAAAGCGTGGATATGAAAGTGAGTTTGGATAACCCAAATTAGGTTGAGTCCAAAAAGAAAAAGAGTAAAAATAAGAAGAAGATTGTTGCTGTATCCAACTGAGAGAAGAAACATTAAAAAAATAAGTCCGTTTAAATAGCCACCCATTCGGGTTGGCATAATGTAGATGCGGGACTTCTTTTTAAATTGCTTTAAAATCCAGGGGGGCAGTTTCATGCTTTAACGAAGGGAATACTGCTGATAAATTCTCGTGCTCTCAGAAATTCCTGAGACGCAGGCAAAGAGTGCTGAGAAAACATCCTGTGTCCCGCTACAAACGGAAAGACTGCCTGGATATCATCAGGCACCACATAATTTCTTTTTTCCATAAACGCCCATGCTTTGGCAGCGTCTACCAAATCAAGACCCGCGCGTGGGCTAAGTCCAAAGGCATCTTCTTTTTTTCGGGTCGCTTGCAAAACGTCAGCAAGATATTCAAGAAGCATGGCCGACACAGTAGTTGCCTTCATTTCTTCTTCCCAATGTTTTAGATCCTCATTACTAATCATGGGGTTCATTTTATCAAGCTTATCAAGACGAGATCCTGAAACTAATAATTCCATCTCTTCTTTTTTTGAAAGATGCCCCATCGAAATTTTAAACAGAAAGCGATCAAGCTGAGATTCCGGTAGGGGATAGGTCCCGTACTGCCCTCTTGGATTTTGAGTCGCAAATAAACAGAATCTATCCGGCAAAACGTGAGAAATACCGTCCACAGTAACATGCTTTTCTTCCATCGCTTGCAAAAGTGCACTCTGTGTTTTGGGTGTTCCGCGGTTGAGCTCATCCGCTAAAATAAGTTCCCCGAAAATAGGTCCAGGTTTAAAAATAAATTTTTCTGATTCTTTCTGAAAGATTGCCACACCTAAAATATCTGAAGGTAATAAGTCACTGGTGAATTGAATCCGCCTAAAGATAAGCCCAGTCGACTTGGCAAAAAATTTCACCAAGGTCGTTTTACCCATACCTGGTACATCTTCAATTAAGACGTTCCTATTAAGGAGCAAGGCCATGAGTCCCAGACGAATCTGAATCTTATTTCCAGGGATAAAATGTTCGCCTTCTATTAGGAATGTATCGAGATTTTTGGACATGAAAAGATGGTAGCATGACTCAGATTTTTGTCATTTGATAAGTTCTTAAGCACTTAGAAGCGGCACGGGCCACGAACCCGAATCCCCTAACTAGCTGACTCTGCGATACCTGACTTTTATTGTTCTATTTAAATCTAACTGAACCTTAAAATAATTTTGTCCTAAAACCTGGAGGCCAGATTGAACGTTAGAAACCTAGAAAATTTCCAAGATGCTTTACTATGCCAGTATCGAGACCTCATTCACGAGGCGATTTTAGAGTCCGAAACTGAACATAAAACCCGTATGGATCTTGGAAAACTCAACGCCAAATTACGAGTTATCTTTAGGGCCGCTGCGTATGATGGTTTATCCGAAGCGATTATTTCTCAAATGATTGATGAAGCGATTCCGGCCCAAAAAGCTGCTTAATGCCTAATCCAAATTGTATAAAGGGAATCACCCATGGTAAGACATGGGTGATTTTTTATTTTCCCGGAGATCAAGATGGAGCTGCAAAAGGCGATTGAACTGTTAAGACTAGCGGTCAAAAACAACGGTACAAACGACACCAAACATATCGATTTAACCCTGATTCCAGCGAAGGATTTACCAACATATGAGAAGGCGCTCATCGTGGCAAAAATAGCGATTATTGAAGGCAAAATGACCCAAGACGAATTTATGAGTAAGGTTCATTTAAATGGCTAAGTGGTTGGATCCATTTAACGCTTTGCACGATAATGTTTCTTATCGTGCAGTTTTCTTAAAGGTGACTTTGGCTGTTTTGAGCCCATCCATGATCTTACCAAAATGACTTCCCTTAAAGATTTTCTTTCTCTCTTTTAACCAAACATCCATCGCCCAATCTTTTTCAGTCATAATCACGTCGGTTAAATCATGAGCGATGATAAAAAGTGCGGCCATTGGTGAAATTTTTGAAACTGAATATTGATAAGGAAATCCGCTTCCATCGGGACGCTCTTTTTGCTGAATAAGCATTGATTCAGCATCAATCGGTGCGGCGTTATCTGCTCTTATAATCGAAGCAGACATCTCAGGTGCCATCAAAAAGATTTTTTGTTCTTCCGGCGTCAGTAGACCCTTGATTTTTTCAAATTCCTGCAAGTCCCGAATTCTTGCGAGTTTCGGGTGATGAAAGAAAGGCGCATCATGCATATATGAGGCATAGACAAATTTCTCAAGACTTGCTTCGGAAACCCATCCCATTGATCGGGCAATAAACGTACAGATAATTGTTAAAACTTTAATATGCTCTTCAATATAATCATCCTGATCACGAATGATTTCTAACTGATGAAGATACTTCATGATCGCGGGACGCTTTTTTAAGTTCACTACAGTGTTAGTGACTTCTCGGGTCATCATTTCTTTAAATTCATCTGAAAGCATATCTGAGGCAAGTAACCGATGAGAAAGTTTTTCAGGGGCAACAGTGATTTTTCGAGTGATTTTTCGGTTGAGCTTGTTAATAATCGCTTCGGGAATCAGAGAAAACATTTTAATCCCAACACGATAAAGAAATCCTTTACTGGTTTGAACTTTGGACTGCTTAGACGTGTAAACAACAGTACCGATTAAAGGATCCCGCAAAAGATCATCGTTTACACCACACAACTCAAGCATCTGACCTTTTTGAAACAGATGAATATTATTATCTGAAACTAAGAGACCAATCCCCGTCTGTGAAATATCTTTCATTGAGACTTTCATTGAGCTGACACCACCCACAGATGTCTTTAGATCAACAAAATTTTCGCCCGGTGGAAAACTCGAGCGAAGATTTTCACGAAAGTCTCGCATCTGAACTTCAGATGGAATACTAAGTGAAATTTCGTTTTGCTTAATTTGTAAAACATGACCTTTAAAAATCGTTTCTCTGAACGGAATTTTCACATATACAGGTAATTTACTATTAAGCTTTTCTTGAGACACATTGGCCAGTACAAGCATCTTCTTTGTTTTTAAATCGAGCTTATATTCTTGAGAAGTAAAAATGGTCCGATGATTTTCAAACGTCTGCCACATGAGACAGGAGTCTTGGGTATTTTTCTTAAGCACATCCAGGATTTCTTCAGACGAAGAAGAAATCCGGTAGGACTGAAGAATTTTTGCGATGTTGGTCATCAAAAAAAGTATAACCTTAGAACTCAGGACTTAATAAAGTCTTTTTTACCGCTTAATCTAATCAAGGACTTGGAAAATTAGGCGCCACTCTATTCTTTTGCCTGAAGAGAGATTAGCAACTAGAAATTGCCTTCGAAAAACATCTTCCTGACTTTTACTAAATAGTAAGCGCTCCTCCGCCGTAGATTCTACATTTCGTAATGGACTTGGGATTTGTCATCTTGAGAAGAACTTCTTTTTCGGCCTTCATACTATTATCCAAGCACGGAAGAACCTTGGCATCGGCCGGCATGCGAAACACCTGACTCATTCCCCAGAAGGTGACTGTAGCTTCATCGTTTCGAATTTCAATGGAGCGGACTTTATCAACCTTGGAAGTCGCGATGAGAGTGAAAAATAATAAAAATGTCATCAGTCCTCCCTTAAAAGAGGATAGAGAAGGTCGTCCCAGTTAAGCGAGACCCGAGAAGTAATAGTTGAGTGAGGGAAGAGAGCTCTCCCCTCTTATCTAGCTTACTGACCTAGGACTTGTCTTAAAACGCAGCGAAGAGGCTCAGCAGCTCCCCATAATAACTGATCACCTAAAGTAAAAGCATTAAAATACTGATCCCCTAGAGTCATTGGGCGAACGCGGCCAATTGGTATGTGAAGTTTTCCAGAAACAGCGGCAGGAGTTAACTCTCTAAGCGAATCAGGTTTGTTGTTAGCAATCAGTTTTACCCAAGGATTAGCAGAGCTGATGATTTCTTCTACTGTTGATGGATGAGCTGATTTTTTGAGTTTAATCGTGAGCCCTTGTGAGTGACAACGAAGAGCGCCTACACGAACACATGTTCCATCAATAGGAATAACACTTTTTGTTTGAAGAATTTTATTCGCTTCAACCTGAGCTTTCCATTCTTCTTTTGACTGACCAGAAGGCATTTCAGAATCAATCCAAGGAAGAACATTTAAAGCGAGAGGGTGACCAAAATTTGTTTTTGGAAATTCCGAACTCGCCATTAATGTTGTCATTTGTTTTTCAAGATCTAAAGCTGAACCTGCTGGGTTTTTAGCAAACGCTGTTCCCACTGATTTCATTTGATCAAGAAGCTCGATCATATTTTTTGCACCGGCGCCTGAAGCTGCCTGGTAGGTCATCGAGCTCACCCACTCGACCAAATTTTCTTTAAAAAGACCATCTAAGGCGATTAAGAGAAGAGAAACTGTGCAATTACCTCCGACAAAGTTTTTTACACCCTTATGGATTGAATCCTGAATGAAAGTGCGATTAACTGGATCCAGAACAATCACAGCATCGTCTTTTAAACGCAGAGTGGAGGCAGCATCAATCCAGACTCCTTTCCAACCGTCTTTTCTAAGCATCGGGAAGATTTCAGTAGTGTATTCACCACCCTGGCATGAAACCAAAATATCCATTTTAGCGAGTTCTTTGGAATCCATTGCGGATAAGAGCTTATCGTGAGCATTTGTGACTTTAGGAGCAGCTTCTCCGGTCTGAGAAGTCGAGAAAAAGTAAGATTCCATTTGGGAAAAATCACTTTCCGCTGCCATTCGCTCCATCAGAACCGAACCAACCATGCCTCTCCAGCCAATAAATCCAACTTTTTTCATATCGTTAACTCTCCGTTTTGAGTTTTAATCCGAAATGAGAAGATAGCTTGAAAAATTTTTAAAAGTAAACTTGGAATTTCATTTTTAATGGTCTATGATTTTTTTGTTGCCTAGAGAGGCGCGACTTTTAAGTCGGATGTTGAGAGGTCTAAGAGCCCATGACCAACATCTCAGGGAAAAGTCGCCGAAGTGATCCAGATGTCTTAGTTAAATGGATCATTGGTTGTTGGGGCTTAATCCCCAAGACTGTCATCGAGAAAAAAATCGGTGGGGAGCTCCAGGTAGGTATAAGATTATCTTAGCTTTACCTATCCTATTTCTCCCCCCACATTTATAGTTTTAAACTGAATTTCAGGAGTACGTGAATGCTGCGATCACTTGTTGTTTCTAAGTTTGGCGGAACGTCTATGGGCGACCATGCCTCAATGCAAAGAAGTGCAAAAATCAGCATCGAAAGAAGCGCCACTGTCGTCGTTGTTTCGGCGACTTCAGGCACGACTGATAAACTCATTGAAATCGCAAAATCCGCTTCAACCGGTAACATGCAAGAGTGTGAAAAAGCAGTTTTTACTGTTAAAGAAAGACACTTGGGGCTTTTAAAAGCGACTGGAAACAACCCACAAACACAAACTCAACTTGAAAGTTATTTCACTGAAATTGATTTGCTCGTTCAAAATCTCTCTTTATTAAAAGAACTTACTCCACGCGCCCACGATCATATTTTGTCACTTGGTGAAAGAATGTCCTCACTTCTCTTTCGGGATGTTTTGCAAACTGAATGGCCTTCTAAAAAAGTAACCCTCCTGGATGCACGAACTGTGATTAAAACAGATTCAAATTTTGGGAAAGCGACACCCCAAATTGACGTGATTGAAAAAGAAGCTGTTGGACGCATGAATCTAACGGGTGAATTTGTATACGTGACTCAAGGCTTTATCGGCTCAGATCTTCAAGGGAATACCACCATTTTAGGCCGCGGAGGCTCAGATTATTCAGCAGCGCTTTTTGCTGAAGGGATTTCTGCCACAACTCTTGAAATCTGGACGGACGTTGCAGGTGTTGCGACGACTGATCCGCGCATGGTAAAAGAGGCAAGAATCATTCCGGAGCTCACTTATTCAGAAGCGGCGGAGATGGCGCAGTATGGAGCAAAAATTCTTCACCCAGCGACGATTGCTCCAGCGGTGAGAAAATCCATTCCTGTATTTGTCGGATCAAGTTTTGAAAAAGATCTGCCTGGAACATGGATCAGAACATCTGTAGATCACCGTCCAGCGGTTCGTGCGATCACCAAGCGTGGAGCCCAGGCACTTTTAACAATTACAACTCCTACAATGTATAACGCTTACGGATTTATGTCTGAACTTTTCGAAGTTTTTGGACGTCACCGGGTTTCGGTTGATTGTGTGACAACTTCTGAGATTTCAGTTGCAGTCACTGTTGATAATGCAACTTTAGAAAACCAGCGTTTTATCTCTGACTTAGAAAAAGTGGGCAACATTCATATCGAGGCCGGCTACTCGCTTGTGTCTCTCATTGGGAATGAACTCACTCGCAAAGCAAGTCTGGCAAAAACGATTTTTGCAACGATTGATACTGTTAACGTTCGCATGATGAGTCTTGGGGCTTCGTCGTATAACTTTAACTTTTTAGTCAGAGAAGAAGATTCTAAATCTGTGATTCAAAAACTTCACCACGCCTTGATTGAGTCAGGCACATGAAAATTGCCCTCCTCGGTAAAGGAAAAACGGGATCAAAAGTCTTAGAGATCGCCAGAGGCGAGATCGAAGTTTTTGACCGCTTAAATACACCGACTTTTGAAAAACTCGTAAAATACGATGTGATCATCTCTTTCCTCCCAGGAGAGGCCTTCGAGGCATTGATCCCTTTGCTTCTAGAAACGAAAAAACCCGTTGTGACTGGTTCAACGGGTTTTAAGTGGCCTGTAAACTTTGACAAAACTCTCCAGGACAAAAAGCTGTCGTGGATTCATGCGACCAATTTTTCTCTTGGAGTAGTTGTCTTAAAGCAGTTGATTGAGAGGCTTCATGAGGTCTCAGGACTTTTCACAGAAAAATCTTTATCTATTCACGAAGTTCATCATACTAAAAAACTTGATGCTCCCTCTGGGACCGCTCTTTCGATGAAAGAGTGGCTCAAAGAGCCGTGTGAAATGACTTCTGCCCGCGAAGGCGATGTTGTGGGTCTTCATACGTTAACTCTTGAAACTCCCGGTGAAGTCATTCGCCTCGAGCATAGTGCAAAAAACCGCCAACTCTTTGCAGAGGGGGCGATTTGGGCCGCCAACTATATTACTAAAAACAAAATGGAGACAGGTCTTCACGCTTTTCAAAAAGTTGTGGAAGCTCACCTCTGTCTATAAAGGACGCGTTTATGCCATTAGCGAATCACTCTCTTTGGACTGCAGTTGTTACTCCTATGATGGAAAATGGGACTGTGGATTTTGAATCCCTCACTCGTGTTGTTCAGGCGCAAGACGAAGCTCAAAACGGATTGTTAATTCTTGGTTCAACAGCTGAAGCTCTAAACTTAAATCTTGAAACTCGTAAGGCCATTATCGAGCACGTAATTGCGATGAAACCAGCATCTGCTGTGATGGTTGGTATCGGTGGAAATCTTTTAGAAGAACAAAAAGAGTGGATGACTTACCTTGAAGGCAAAAACGTTGATGCCTACCTTCTCGTCACCCCTCATTACGCTAAACCAGGAGCGAAAGGACAGTTCGATTGGTTTAAAGCTTTGATGGATCATTCTACTCGCCCTTGTATGCTCTATAATGTTCCAGGAAGAACAGGTATCGCGATGTCAGTGGAAGCAGTCACACGCTTAAACAGTCACAGAAATTTCTGGGCGATCAAAGAAGCTTCGGGCTCAGTTGAAAAAATGAAAGAATACCTCGCAGCTGCTGGTGGGAAAAAAGTTTTCTGCGGAGACGATGCTCTCATGCCGGATTTCGCCAACGCTGGATCTGTTGGACTTGTATCAGTTGCTTCAAACGCCTGGCCTCGTGAAACTCACCTATATGTTGATCAGTGCTTAAAGAAAACGTTCGACGCTAAAGAGCTTTGGACGAAGGCAGCGAACTCATTATTTGTTGCCTCAAATCCAGTCCCGGTTAAAAGACTCATGTTTGAAAGAGGTGTTATCCGCTCACCAAAAATGGCAGCTCCTCTTACTCACGAAGACATGGCATCTGCTGAACCAGTTCTGGCCGCTCACGAAGCTGTGACAGCTTGGTTTAAAAGGGAGGTTTAAGATGAACTGGCAAGAAACACTCGATCTTTTAGAAAAAGGCCTCGTTCGTTCTGCTCAAAAAGTGAACGGCAAATGGGAGGCCCAAAAAGAAGTGAAAGAAGCGATCCTCGCCGCTTTCAAAGCTGGAGAGTTAAAAGAATTCCCGAACGGATTTGTGGATAAACACAACCTCCCCGCTCGTGAATTTAAAGTTGAAGATAAAGTTCGTTTGGTTCCAGGCGGATCAAGTGTTCGTCGTGGAGCTTATATCGCACAAGGCGTGATCATCATGCCACCAGCGTATGTAAATGTCGGAGCTTATGTTGATTCAGGCACCATGATTGATTCTCACGCTCTCGTTGGATCATGTGCGCAGATTGGAAAAAACGTTCATCTTTCTGCCGGCGTGCAGATTGGTGGCGTGCTTGAACCAGTCGGACAAACACCAGTGGTGATTGAAGACGACGCTTTTATTGGTGCAGGAGCTGTAATTGTTGAAGGCGTACAAGTATCACAGGGTGCCGTCATTGCTCCAGGGACGATCCTTTCAAAAGGTGTTCCTGTTTATGACTGTGTGAATGAGCGCGTGCTTGAAGCAGGTGAACCGATTCCTCCATACGCAGTTGTTGTGACGGGCTCTCGTCCGGCATCGGCCAATCTTGCGTGGGCAAACTCCCTTGGCCTCCAGATGAGATGTGCTCTCATCATTAAGTACAAAGATGCAAAAACATCTGCTGCCTTGGAACTCGAAACACTTTTGAGGTAATCCATGACTCAAACAGATCACGTTAAAGAAATGATTAACCGCTTTCAGTCGTCTTTTTATTTCTATGATCTTGATCTGTTTGAAGCTCACTTAAAATCCATCAAAGCAGTTCTCAATCCGGATATCAAAGTCTGGTACGCTACGAAGGCGAATCCCCTTTCTGAAATCCTTCGCATCTTAAATAAAAATGGCTTTGGCGCAGACGTCGCCTCTCTTGGTGAACTCCAGCAAGCACGAACTGCTGGTTATGGTTCAAAAAACTTAATCGCAACTGGCCCCGCTAAATCTCGAAACTATCTCGCCTCACTTATGCAAGCAAACGTTGAAGCGATTATTATTGAAAGTATGAATCAACTAAAAGATTTAAACGATATCGCGGGAAAACTTGGGCGCAAGCAAGACGTTCTTCTGCGTGTGCAACTCGACTGGACCGATGACATGAAGAGTGTGCTCGGTGGATCTGCGATTACGCCTTTTGGATTGGGCATTGAAGATTGGATTGGTGTTGATCTCACTCAATACAAAAATCTAAACGTTCAGGGACTCCACTGCTTTCAGTGGGGCAATATGCTCGATATGAAGCAACTTGAAACGGTTTGGGAACACACCATTCAGGCGTGCCAGAAACTCTCCTTTGATATGGGTTTTGAAATGAAGGTGCTCGACCTCGGCGGTGGGCTTGGTTTGTCGTATAACGATGACCGCGAAATTCATTTTGCCGAAGTTCAAGCGATGCTCTTAAATCTCAAAGCAAAATATGAACTGCAAAAAATCTGGCTTGAGCTTGGACGATTTTCAATTGGAAAATTTGGTACGTATTTCACTCGCATCGTGGATATCAAAACTGTGCGCGGAAAAAACATCATCGTCACCGAGGGCGGCATCAACCACATGGCAAGACCCGCACTTGTCGGGGAATCATTTCCCTGCGAAGCCTTCATGAATCAAGACTCAGACAAAAAGCAGTTCGCTGTTCACGGTCCTCTCTGCACAGCACTTGATCACTTAGGGGAATTCAATCTTCCGTTAAGCCTCAAGGTCGGCGACTGGCTCCAGTTTAACCGCACTGGTGCTTACGGCTTCTCCGAATCGATGCCGCATTTTCTTTGTCATAGCTTAGTGGGCGAAGCGATTGTGTATCAGGGTGAGCTCATGGTGCCACGAGCGCCGAAAACAAATCTTGAGTGGATGGCGTAATTCAAAAGGTAGCGTGACACCTTTTGAAAACTAATCAATTCCAACAAAATAGGCCTAAATCTTAAGATTAAAACGACTTCGGCGCCGGCTGGTCCCGCCAAGTTTTTTTCCCCTGACATAGCAGCAGAAATGACAAAAATAGATTGGCACATATCAAAAACAGTTCTGAGAAATATACGAAACTAAACAGATCGTTCTAAGGATAGAGAGAATGAAGAGTCTCTATGTGCAAGTGAAGTTTTTATCTCTTGGAGTTCTTTCCGATGTAGGCGAGAAGAATCTCAGCTGAGTAGCCGTATTTGAGCTGATTATCAGTCTTAGAGGTCTTGAGCTCATGGTAAGGCACCGTCGGAGCGGCGTGATGATGAGCATGTCTTCCGAGATTAAAAAGAAACCAATTAGTCATGCGATGAGAGGAATCCCACGAATGGAGCTCAGTCACAGCTTCATACACACCAGGACTTAATTCTTTTCGCTCTAAACCGTAATGCTCAATATAGTTAATGGATTCAAGAGTTAAAATCGCGACAGCACTTTGCCCGAGATAGATGACTCCCCCTACTACGCCGAAAAAAAAGAAGGATCCACTGACTAAAAGGGATTGAACCAGAATGTAATGAACCAAGCGATTCTTCTGAAGAGGTTTTCTTTTCGCTTCAATTCGCCAAGCACTTATCCAGCTCATAAAGATGGAGCGTGGAAGAAACTTATAAATTGATTCCCCCGCACGAGCACTCGCCGGATCCAGTGGTGTAGAAACATGCTTATGGTGCCCAAAAACATGCTCCACTCTAAAGTGCGCGTAATTTACCATCGCGAGTAACCCCACTCCGATTCCGCGCTCCCAGCGTGCCCGACGATGAACAAGTTCGTGAGCAATATTAATGCCTAAACCACCCGTGATCGCACCTGTAGAAAGGATTATCCCAAAGACAACGAGGGGACTAAATGGTGTCGTTACAGTGAAATGCAAAATTTTTAAAAGAAAAAGGATTTGCAGGGGGAAATAAAGCCACAAAACTGCTGAGTAGGCCGTACCGCTCACTTCACCTTTTTGAAGCACGTCGTGGTTTTTCCCAAAGAGAAGATCAAGAATAGGATGGATGATAAAAGAAAAAACAAACCCAGCGAGAACCCAAGCGCCGCCCTGGTTCATACCGAACCAACCAATAAGCGGAATAGTAAGGGCCAAGGTAAACGGAATGAAGTTTCTCATGGATGCATAGTCTCAAAATCGCGTGAAATTGGGTGGATGAAAGGAAAAAAAAAAGGGCCCCTGCACAGGGCCCATTTTGGCTTCGTTTAAGGCGAGAAATCCCTCTCTCGACTCTAATCATCCTTGATTTCTTAATTGTTGCTTACTTTCATCTTAAGGTTAGCACCGAGAAAACGGAAATCTTTCTTTTCTAACATCTACTAACTTGTTGCGAAAACAGCTCTAACGAAGTGGATTTGTGTCCACCCCGTTAGGATTTTTTTACCCTTTAGACTGAGACAGAACTTCGGCACGAAGATCTTTACGAAGAATCTTACCAACGTTCGATTTCGGAAGCTCTTTTCGGAACTCAATTGAGCGAGGAACCTTGTAAGACGTGAGGTTGTCACGGCAATACTTCATGAGCTCATCGGAAGTGAGAGATTCATCTTTTTTTACGACAAAAATCTTCACGGCCTCACCAGATTTCTCATCAGGCACACCAATGGCCGCCGCCTCAAGAACTTTTGGATGCTGAGCAATCACATCTTCAAGCTCATTTGGATAAACGTTAAACCCAGAAACAAGAATCATATCTTTTTTACGGTCAACGATTTTGCAAAATCCTTGCTCATTCATGAAACCCAAATCACCTGTTTTAAAGAAGCCGTCATTGGTCATCACTTTTGCTGTTTCATCCGGACGGTTATAATAACCGGCCATTACTTGTGGCCCACGGATACAAATTTCCCCGATCTCACCCAAGGCAACGGTCTTACCGTTGTCGTCTTTAATTTCGACTTCGGTTGATGGGAGAGGCACACCAATAAAGCCGTTAAATTCTTTAAGTGTCATCGGATTGATACACGCAGCGGGAGAAGTTTCAGTCAGACCGTAAGCTTCGATCAATGGCTTGCCTGTTACCTGGCGCCACCTGTCGGCGACTGCTTTTTGCACGGCCATTCCACCACCCAGTGCAACTTTTAAGTGAGAAAAATCAAGCTTCTTAAATTCTTCGTTATTAAGAAGACCGTTAAAGAGGGTATTGACTCCTGTAAAGGCCGTGAACTTCCATTTTTGCAATTCTTTGACAAACCCAGGTATGTCGCGCGGGTTAGTGATCAAAACGTTGAGTGCTCCAACTGAGTTAAAGATGAAGCAGTTAGCAGTCAAAGAAAAAATGTGATAGAGCGGGAGTGGCGTGATGATAATTTCCTGACCATCAGTGATGAGATTTTTAATCCATGCACGCGCCTGAATCATGTTTGAGACAATGTTTTTATGAGTGAGAATCGCGCCTTTCGCTACACCAGTCGTTCCACCAGTGTATTGAAGAAAAGCAATATCATCAAGTTTCACGTCTGGTTTCTTAAATTTATCAACATCCCCTTTCATCACACATGATTTAAAATCAAGTGTGTTCGGAAGATTAAAATCTGGAACCATCTTTTTCACTTTTTTAAGCACAAAATTCACAATGTAATTTTTTGGAAATTTAAGCATGTCCCCGATTTGGGTCACGAGGATATGTTTAACGGGAGTGTTCTTTACGATTTTTTCAAGCACGTGAGCTGAGTTGGCAAAAATCACGATCGCCTGGCAATCCGAATCCTTTAACTGATGTTCTAATTCTCTTCCGGTATAGAGGGGGTTAACGTTGACAGCGACCATGCCCGCGCGAAGAACTCCAAAAAGAGCAATCGGATACTGAAGAATATTAGGCATCATGAGAGCGACTCGATCACCTTTTTTAAGGTGGAGATCATTTTGCAAATAACTCGCAAATTTTCTACTCATGAGTTCGATCTCTGCATAAGAAAGAGTGGTTCCCATGTTGTGAAAGGCCGGGTTGTTTTCAAACTTTTTGAAACCAATTTCGAGCATGTCATTAATCGAAGAATACTCATTAGGGTTAATCTCGTAAGGGACCCCTGCATCGTAGGCCTTGTGCCAAATTTTCGTCATTGTTATTTCCTCTTAGTAAGTGAAAAGTTAGTTTATTATAAATGGTTGTCAGCTTTGACTTGGAGTATAAACAAAAAGATCCACTAAAATTAGGCCAAAAAGATGACTAAAGCTGTTTGTTTTGTAAAACAAACCTCACCGAGGCAGGCAATACTTCGGCAGGAATATCCATAAAACTGCGGTGAGGAATGAAGCCAAACTGAGCGTAGTAATAAAAGTAAACAATGTTGAAGTGAGCTTCATTAAGCTCTCGCTCAAGGTCAAGGGAATCAAGAATTCTTCTGACCGGAGTCCATTTTCCAAACATCTGCCACAACACATTTCGCTCATCAAACATAAAGCCCTCTGGGATATAGAGTTTTTTTCTATGGACCATGCTTTCACAAACAAAAATTCCCTGAGCTGTTAAGTGATCACTAATGAGGCGGTAATAACTCGCGCGATCTGGATCCTCGGTCAAGCAATGAAGAAGATGGGAGTCAATGATCAGATCATAGCGATGAGGCAGTCCAATATCTGGATGAGTGACATCTCCTGCAACCGTTTTTACCTCAAAGCCTTCAAGTGCAAAAATTTTTTCTGCTTGTGTAAGAGCAGAAGGGGAGAAATCAACCAAAGTGACATCTGCACCAAGACGGGCAAGAAGTAATCCAACTCCTCCCCTACCCCCTCCAGTTTCTAAAACTTTCAAACCTTTCCAGTCAAGATTTTGAAGGAAGCGATTTTTTTGTTCCATCGTAAAATGATAGAGGCCTTTAGAGTAGGTTGTTACTTCATGCAAAAGATCAGTCGCGGTGCGGCCACTTTCGTTTCGATAAGACTCTTCGTAATACTCCTGCAAACTCATAAAAAAAGTGTAAGATGATAGGCCATGACAAAGCAAAAACATTTTTACTTAATCCGCGGATTAATCAGAGAAAAAGGTCACTGGGGGACTTTTCTTGTTCATTTGAAAGAAACTTTTCCAGAGGCGATCATCACCACCCTTGATATTCCCGGCGCTGGTGATTATTTCACCTCCCCTTCCCCACTCTCCATCCAGAGAATGGTGGAACAAATGCGTCAGGATTATTTAAAACATAAACTACCCAACGAAGACTCCCATCTTTTGGCGATTTCTTTGGGCGGCATGATTTCAGTTGAGTGGATGAAGCATTTTCCAAAAGATTTTGATCGCGCTACACTCATAAACACGAGCTTTGGTGGAATTTCACCCATTCATCACAGGCTCATGCCGAATGCCTTTCTCTTTCTTCTTAAAGTGCCAGTGTTAAAAGGCCGCTCGAAAGAATCTCGCATTTTGGAACTCGTGACTAATCACAAAGATATTTTCACCGACACTCTTGATATGTGGGAAGGGATTCAGAAGGAAAGACCAGTGAGTCTTCCGAATACCTTTCGCCAATTACTTGCTGGAGCAACTTTTCGAGTGGGTGATTTTACTCCGTCTATTCCAGTCCAGTTACTCGCTTCAACTCTCGACCGAATGGTCAGTATAAAATGTTCAAGAGCGATAGCATCGAAGTGGAATCTCCCACTTGTGGAGCATCCAACCGGAGGTCATGACCTCACGGCGGACGATCCCAAATGGGTGGCAATGCAGATTAAAGAAACTATTTAAGAATGAGATTCAAAGTATCAAGTGAGACCCTGCGGGAAACGATCGGCGCTCCGTCTACCTGAACTAAGATATTATTTTCTTTTTTCACCCTCACTTCTAGGGGCGGATTCGATCCGTTTTGAAGAAGTAGAATAAAATAATCGCCCTTATCCTGAAGTCTCGCAATTTGCTCTGCCGGAATGCTTTGCTGAATCTGAGATAGGTTTAATCCCGTTGGATTTGACCGGGCAGAAGCATAAAGAGCATCTGATACAGGAACCACGATAGCATTGGCAGAGGCGCCTGCCGCCCCAGCACTTGAAGCTGTTACTGTAATAGATCCATTCGAATTTTCGCGCAAATTAACTAGCTTTGCTTCTTCTCTGGCGACTGATTCTCTTGAATCTGAAACAGCATTAGCTCCACCATTTCTTCCGCGAGTTGAAGCTCCACCGCTTGATCCAGGACCACTTGTTGTCTGTTGTGAATCTTTAATACTTGCTGGTGATCGATGAGTTTCATCAGAGATGTCAGTATTATCTGAAACAATTGCGTTGCCTGTTTTTCTGCGATTAGATTTTACAGGTGTATTTTGTTCTTCATCAACTTCCGAAACTCTGGACTCTGCGCTTCTAGTCTGAGCAGCGATAGAATCGTTAATAAGCTTATACTGATCTTCTGTTAATTTTTTCTGAGAAGCTAAAAGCTGTTCGAGGGCTTCGATTTTTGCTTGAGCGGCAAGCTCTCTGGCCTCTGCAGCAGCAACTTGTGCTGCATCTGGAGAGTTTTTCTTTTCTTTCCACTCTTCCATTTCTTTTTTCCAGTCTTCAAGAAGTTCTTCACGCTCAGATCTCGGCATATTTTCCACGCGTGGGATTTCTGCTACCTGAGAGGGAACTTGAACTCCACCTCCCAAAGCAGCACCTGAAAAATTGAACTGATTACCCATTAGAGCATCAGCTTCGTTATTTCCACCCATCGCCGCAGAAAGATTACTTAATACTTGAGCAGTGCCAGAGAAACGAACAGATTTCTGTGTCGCACTGTTTGGAACCATAGCTCCCGTTCCAAAAAGCTCAGGATTTCTAGATCGCATTTCAGCAAAAAATCCACTTGGAGTTGGACGGAACATATTTTTAGCGTCTTCACTTGCTATGCTCGATACAGGAGCTTTTTTGGTGGTTTCATTCAACGCTAAAACAGAACTGTCTGAGACTTTTGATTTTTTTGGATCGACTGATTCTTCGTATTCAGAAAAGTACGCCAATCTTATTTTTTCAAAATCCTCTGGAGACGCCAGGGCGCACTCAGAGGCATTAGCACGACTCGCGCAGTACTCATCTTTATATTGAAAGAAAGTTTTACCTGAAGAATTCGAACGAGTGTCACCGATTTTTTTACGGGAAGTATTACATACAGCTTCGTTCATATCTCTGAAAGCAGTATTCTTTAAGATGTCAGGTTCAAGAAGTTCTTTTAATCTTGAATCATGATCGTTAAGAATGGCTGTACCACTGCTAGGAACATCACCATTGTCCATTTGTCTAATGGAATCAACCGCCATATCAATTGTTCGGCAATAACCAGCGTAAGTCTCTGCACAGGTGACTATCTCAGCATCTCGACCTGCACAAGCACTTGGGCTCGATAATCCAGTTGATCTAATAAATTCTTCTTCAATTGCTTTCTGAGTTAAATTTTCTGGCCTAAACATATCCGGGGGAAGAAGCGCCTCTTCCGTTTCCAGATGGGCGTGATCGGAGGTATCTTCAATGACAGTCATGAGAGAATTTAAATCTCGGATATCATCGTTAGCGAAAAAATTACTCAGTTTATTACGGTAACTACCGGCATCGTCTTTTTCAGTTGAGAAATCTTTCAGGATGGAGAAAAGATCATTTTGAATTTTATTAATCACTTTTACAGGAGGATTAAAGGCTGAATCTATGGCATTAAATTTGGTTCCGACTAACGTTCGATCTAATTCAGGCACAGACTCATTTTTAAGGAAGTCAGGTAGATGTTCTGAAGCAGCTATAATGTTTTTAACCATTGGATTCGTATCAAGAAAAAACATTTTTTTCTTAATTAATTCAATTTCTTTTTTACGTTCAAGTCTTTTTTCTTGATCCATCCCCATGTAGGTCTTGTACAAACTCTTTAGAGATTTATAGTTCCAGTCCTTCGGTTGAAATGGTCCTTTAAAAAGACCAGGGTCTTCGTCAACGGTCGGTGGAAGAATTCTATGGTTGATGAACTCTCTGAAACCGAGACACTGCTGTGGAGCAGAAGCAAATTTTTTCTCAATATAAAGATTCATATTAGGGGGATGGCGCTCAGCTCGAAATTTAACTAACTCTGCTGAAATTTTTGAAGCAAGTTCAGTTCTTTCTTCAGAACGTATTTTTTCTTTCGATTTCTTGCTATCATTTAAATTCACCACACTTAGAAGAGGACGCATTTCAAGTGGCTGCAGGTTTGACGCATATTCACCAGCAAATCTGACGTTACCATTAAAAACAAGAGACGCCTGTAGCGAAATCATGTCATGGCGTTTACTAATTTTTTCTCGTACCGTACGGAGATGTCTTTCAAAATTTTCGAAAGAATTTCCAGCTGAAAAGCTTGGAAGATTTGGTGTCTCGGTATTAAGAATATTTTGAAATAAGGTAAATTGCGTTTTACTTCTTAGGCATTCACAAACAGCCTTGTCGGATTCAAGGAGATCGCGCTCAGATAATTTCTCACCTTCAACCGGTATTTGCCAGGATCTCTTATTTTGATAGCAGACGTTAACATTAGTAATATTTTCAATCTGAGTGAGATCTTGAAAAGCTTTATCAGTTTTTACAATACAGTTAATGTCACCGATATTAGTTAAATCTAAAAGCTGGAAAGGAGAATTAAAGCCCTTACCATTGACTGGTTTAAGACTAAAATCAAAATTGATTTTCTGGCCGAAGGGCTTATAGGGAGTCGGAAAAGGACCAATCAAACTTCCATTGTTACTTCCCCCAAAAAGATTCATCTTATTTGTACTATTTAAAAAGGGGGAAGAATAAGGAGGGATGCCTGTTGGCCGAAAAGTTATCCCAGGCGTATAGCCACTCGAACTATTGTTTTGGGCAAGTGCTGCTCCAACACAAAAGAGCTGAAGAATCACCACTAACGACATTTTATAATTTATCATCATTTCCAATCACCTTTAATCCCAAGTACTTTTCGTCAGATTCTGTCTATTTCTTTACCATTCTACGGAGAAACCCCCGAAACTATGGGGTTCTTAAGAAATTCAAGCTCTTGAAAGAAGACTTGTGCCACAGATTGATGGCAAAACAGTTCAGTTTCGTTACTATTCTCATATGAAAGAACAAATTCCCTTACCTCCCGGTCATTCCTTAGTTGCAACTGAAGACGGATCGGTGACTCTCTTTTCGGAGGCCTTTCAGGAGGCGTGCCATTCAACGGCGGGAGCTAAAACAGAAACAATTCTTCACTACATCGACGGTTGTAAAATTATAGAAAAGAGTGACTCTTACTCGCCTCTGGTTATTTTAGAAGTGGGCTTTGGACTTGGAGTGGGATTTCTAACGACCTTGGAGAAGATGCCTGAAGATAAAAAATGGCATTTTATTTCTATGGAGCTTGATCGTAATCTTCTTGATTGGTTTTCAAAGCTTCACCCAGAACTAGAATTAAAATGGCAGGGCAACATTTTAGAAACAGTGAAAGACAATTTTACGCTTACAATTATTCATGGTGATGCAAGAGAAAGTGGTCCCTCTTTTTTTAAAGACCATCTTATTAAAGTCCATGCCATCTATCAGGACGCCTTTTCACCCAAAAGAAATCCTACATTATGGACAAAAGAATGGTTTAGTTTTTTAAAAACTATTTCTGACGATGGGGTGATCTTATCCACCTATTCTGCCAGTGGGAGCATCCGGAAAAGTTTGCATGAAACTGGTTGGGGTGTTCAGAAAGGCGAAAAGTTTGGTCAGAAGCGCACCAGCACAAGAGCGGTTTTAAATAGGGCAACAGATCCGGAGATTTTAGAACAAATGAATCGCTCACCTGCCTTGGCACTGACGGACTTGCAGAATGCAGAACTTTTGAGAAAATAAGACGATGAAAACCATTTGTGACTTACTTCCCCTAAAATACCCTATTATTCAGGCCGGCATGGTCTGGGTATCCGGAGCAAAATTAGCAGCTGCTTCGGCCAACGCTGGCATTCTTGGGGTGATTGGTGCCGGATCGATGAAGCCAGATCTTTTAGAAGCTCATATAAAAAAAGCATTCGCTTCAACTACAAATCCTGAAAGACTCGCCGTCAATGTTCCATTGCTGTATGAAAAAACAGAGGAGCAACTCGAGCTTTCAGTAAAACTAGGGATAAGAATTTTTATCACTTCTGCCGGATCACCTAAAACTCATACGACACGACTAAAAAATCTTGGATGCAAAGTTATTCACGTTATTTCCTCCCCCGAATTTGCCATGAAGAGTGAAGCGGCCGGCTGTGATGCCGTCATTGCCGAAGGCTTTGAGGCCGGGGGCCACAATGGGCGTGAGGAAATTACCACCCTGGCCTTAATTCCCCAAGTTGTTGATGCAGTCAAAATTCCGGTCATCGCCGCCGGCGGAATTGGCGATGGGCGCGGTATTGCGGCTGTTATGTGCTTAGGTGCAAAAGGCGCACAACTTGGAACAAGATTTGTAGCAACGGCCGAATCAAGTGCTCATGCTAATTTTAAAAATGCCATCATCCATTCAACTTCTGATGCGACAATGCTCATGATGAAAAAATTTGTTCCCGTCAGGCTCTTAAAAAATAAATTTTATGAAGAAGTAAAAGCGCTTGAAGAACGTGGTGGTTCCAAAGAAGAATTAATCGCACTTTTAGGCCACGGAAGAGCAAAACTAGGCATGCTTATGGGTGACATGAATGAGGGAGAACTAGAGATCGGGCAAGTCGCAAGCCTTATTCGTAATATTCCAACCGTCGATAGTTTAGTAAAAACGCTGATCGAAGAACAGCGACGCTCACTTCCTCAGGGAGCTTTTTTTTAATCAAAGATTAGTCATCTAATACTAAAAGTGGTGAGGTTACTTGTCTAAGTAACCTCACCACTTTACTTAATAGGAACGTTCTAAAGCAGCAATACGATCTTCAAGGCTTGGGTGGGTAGAAATAAAGTTCATGAACCCTTTTTTAGAGGAAATTTTCATCGCTTTAATGGAATCCTGAGAATCATCAACCATCTCAATTTTCTGTTGAAGACGCTTGAGCGCCGCAATCATTTTATGTTTCCCAGCGTATTTTGCACCACCAATATCAGCGCGGTATTCGCGGATTCGAGAGAAATAAGCGACAACAAACATACCCAAAAATGAGAACAAAATTTCACAAACCATCACAGTCAAGTGGTATGCCCATCCTGAATTAGCAGGACGATCGTCTTCACGATCCCCTTGTAAAAATTGCTGAAGAGCAAAGGCAGCAATACGGGCAAAGAACATCACAAATGCGTTCACGACACCCTGAACGAGCGCCATTGTGACCATGTCACCGTTGGCAACGTGGGCAACTTCGTGAGCAAGAACTCCTTCAACTTCATCCGTATTCATCTGCTGAAGAAGACCAGTTGAAACCGCCACGAGTGCATTATTTTTTGAAGGACCTGTCGCAAAAGCATTCACTTCCGGAGACTGATAAATACCAACTTCAGGCATTTTTGTGAGACCGGCCTGTTTTGACATGGCATGCACTTTTCGCACGAGCTCGCTGTACTGACCGCGGTCATCCACGATCTCGACACCCATCATGCGTTTTGCCATCCACTTCGACATCATTAAAGAAATGCCCGAACCAACAAAACCCCAAACCAAACAGAAAACCATCAAGGCGCCGTAATTTAGACCAGCTGCTGTAATGTATGAACCAACACCAAGCACACTTAAAATGATAGAAACTGAAACCATCACCAAAATGTTGGTGAGCATGAATAAGAAAATACGCTTAAACATAAACACTCCGTTAAAAATTATTCGTCGTATGTTAAAGATAATCCTTATTTGACCAACGTCAAGGCTAAGGACCCATTGCGTTAAGCAAAATCCAATACTTGTCGTTCATTTATTCATGTTAGACTAAGGACTCAAACAAATGATCTTCAGGGAAGGGGATAGAATGAAATGGATCTTTTTGGCGCTCGCCATTCCTACTTTAGCACTCGCTTATCACCCAACATCACAGCGGGACTGCTCCCCTCTTGATTTAAGAAACAATACCCTTGGCCCAGTTAGAAATCAGGGAAACATTTCTTGGTGTTACGCCTTTACGGCAGCGGACATGCTCTCATACACTTTTGAAAAAGAAAGAATTTCTGCTGCAGATGTGGCGCTTAATTATAACGAATCTCTTGTTGGAAGAATCATGGCGACGGTTCGCCCGAATGGAAAACCACATGAAACGGGTTTTAATAAAGTCGCTTTAAGTAAAGCGATGAAAGATGGTTATTGCCCGGAAGGGGTTTTTCCCTCTGAAAACTGGATAAAAGTAGAGGACGGAAAGGAATATTCGATCCCCATGACGGAAGCGATGAAAGAGATCTCGGGTCTGCATAAAATGAGATCCACCCTCACCTCTAAAAATTTACCCTTTCATTTTAAATTTAAAAATGTAGGCCGCGAAGAATTCCTCTCTCTTTTGCAGACTAAAAAGCTGAGAAACTTTTATGTAAATCTTCGTGATGAAGCTTGTCGCGATGACCGCGTTGCTTTTGAGACGCGCTGGAAAGTGAAGATGGTTTTTAAAAACAAAAAAATCTTTTCCCGCATTTCAGAGCAGTTGGAACAAAACCGTTTAGTCGGCATGGATTATGATGCAAGAATTCTTGAACAGCGGGACCATCAAGGGGTAAAACTCTCTGAGCTACATACCTCAATTCTCATCGGTAGACGTTGGAATGAGGAGCGCGGTTTGTGTGAGTATCTCATCCGAGATAGCCGCGGTGCCCAGTGTACGCGGTATGATTCACGCTACGAATGCTCTGAAGGAAACGTTTGGCTAGGCGAGTCAGAGATCTATAATGGCCTTATTAGCGTTGTTTATATGCGGTCCGGAGGACGGTAGCTGTCATTTTCTTACATTCACTTGTCGACTCTTTCTCAAGTTGTTACGCTTTGAGTCTGTGAAAATTTAAAAGGACTTACCGCATGAAACATTTGATGTCGCTCGCCCTTGCCATGTGTTTCTTACCTTCGGCTTTTGCCGGAATGTATGAAGCAAATGTCCTGGAAGAAGTTCTCTATCAAGATTCCAAACAAACAGTCTTAACCAAAAACTCACAAAAAATTAATTCACGATCAGGTTTCACAAGCTTTGAGCAAAAACTTTTCGTTGATGCGATTTGGGATATGGCCGCTGAAGGCTCACTTGAAGCCATCAGCGCCCTTGATTCAATCAACACTTTTCATTACGATCTGATTGAAAAACTTCGCATCGGTATTTTACGAATCAAATATAAAAGAGCTCTCGTTTTACCAGAAGACTTAACAGCAGAACTCGGTATTATTCTTTTAAACCCCGTGGTTGAAACTAAACTCATCTACATTCTTGCCGCCTACGAAGAAGATATACTCAATGCCGGTCATACCGACATTATTGAACTCGCTAAAAACCATAAGCAGTACTTTGATATTTCTGAGGATGAAGTTCGTAAAAAAGAAATGACAAAGGATATAGTGGCCGACCTCTTCCACAAGACCCCAGATTTGACGACGTATATGAATGGCGAGTACGTAAAATCGGTTAAGATTTTCATGTTCTGCCGTGATAACCGTTTATATCCATGTCTCATGGTGATGAAAAACGTCCACGGCGAGACTGTCAGAAATGCCGATGGATCTATCTGGACCAATCCGGCCCTTGCTTCCTCTGCTCGCGGCCTTCCAAGCTACACACGAAACGGAAACACTCCGGCGGGTATCCTAACGATTGATTCAGTTATGCCTTCAGCAGATCAGCAGATTTCGTTTGGTAAATTTCGCCGAATGATTTTAAATTTCGTCCCAAAATCAAAAGAAGAAGTTCTCATGAAGTCACTTCTTCCTGATTCTTCACACACTGAAGATTGGTGGAAAACATCAGTGACCGCTCGTGATATTGGAAGAAGTTTATTCCGCATTCACGGCACTGGAAAAATCAATCAGGATCCAACAACTCCCTATTATCCTTTCATGCGTACCTCTGGGTGCATTGCCCAGAAAGAAAATACATACGGAGAGGTCACTTACAGAGACCAGCGTGTGCTTTTAAATGACATTATGAAAGCGATGGACATGGTGCCTAACTATGAAAATGAAGTGAAAGTAAAAGGGATTCTCTACCTCGTAGAAATTGATGATCTTAATGCTTCAGTTGAAGCAAAAGATCTCGCTCTTAGAGGAATTGAATGAGGATCACTCTCCTCGGACTTGTTTTCTTCTCTTCCTATTCATTTGCTGCCATGGATGTCCCTCAAGTTCAGGTCCAGGGAAATTGTGAAATAAAAGTGGTCCCGGATCGCGGAACCATTAGCTTTACGGCCGAAAATCAATCCAAAGATCAGAAGGAAGCCGTCAAAAAAACCAATGATCAGATTAATAAACTAAAAGAAGAGATCACTTCCCTCGGTTTAGATAATCTTGAATTAAAAAATACCAATTATAACGTCTACCCTGTTCGCGATTACGAAAAAGAGAAATATGTGGATCGTGGTGTCCGCGCGTCTTTAACTCTTGAAGTAACGACAAGTGAAATAGCAAAAATCGGTGAGGCGATGGTTAAGGCCTCAAAAGTCGGGATTGTTAACGTTGGGTCTCTTATGACCTTTCTCTCACTTGAAAAATCTCAAAAAGAATATTTAAAATGCCTCGATATCGCTTCTGATGATGCAAAAAATAAGGCGATTCAACTTGGTAAAAAACTTGGCTTTAAAATTGGTGATGTCATCCATTTAAGTGAAGTCCCTAATATAGGTGGTCCTCGTCCGTATCAAGAAGCATCTATGATGAAGAGCATGTCGATGGCGGAAGCGGCTCCGGTTCAAATTGAAGCAGGCACTCAGTCGTATTCAACTAACATTCAAGTTACCTTTAGTATCAAATGATCACAGAAAATTTATCTCATTATCAGTTACTTGATTCCGGACTCGGAAGAAAACTAGAAGTTATTTCTGGTTTGAGAGTCAATCGCCCAAGCCCACAGGCGATTTGGAAACCCATCGCTAAAGAAAGTGAATGGGCACAAGTTGTTTCAAACTGCATCCGCACTAAAGATGGCGGAGGTAAATGGGAACATAAAAAAGAACCATCACCTACCCTTACATTCCCGTTTGAAATTGATGGGAAAAATCTCCAGTTTCGTTTGAAGTTCACCTCATTTGGCCACTGCGGAGTTTTCTTTGAGCAAATTCCCGTCTGGCAGTGGCTGTATGAAGAAGTTAAATTTTTAAAACAAAAACTAGGTCGCGCTCCAAAAGTCGTTAATCTTTTTGGATACACAGGGTGTGCCAGTATTGTGATGGCCGCGGCCGGAGCAGAAGTGTTTCATGTGGATAGCTCTAAGGGCGTTCTAGATTGGGGTAAGGAATCGCTTGAACTCTCTCGCCTTCCCGCCACCAGTGTACGTTGGGTGCAAGGAGATGCTCAGGAATTTGTTCGCCACAGTTTTAAAAAGAATTTTACCTACGACGGAATCCTCGCTGATCCGCCAAGCTGGGGACATGGAGTAAAAAAAGAAGTCTGGGATTTTGAAAAACATATTCATCTGTTAGTTGAATCAATGCTCAATGTTTTGAATCGTGAAAATAGCTTTCTTTTTCTTTCAAGCCATACGCATGGTGTTCAGCCTGAAGCTTTAAGAAATCTCATCTATGATAAACGATGGAAAAAAACGGACATTGGTGAGCTTGGTGTAAAACATCATGGCGATGGACGGATTTTGCCAGCTGGTATGTATGTTACTGGCCAGAGTTACCAAAAGGCACTTTAACTTTAATTCCCACAGAGGGTTTACCTGATATTCCTCTCACTGCTCCTCCGATTTCAATACCTTTTTTAGAAACATACTTTCCATCAAGCTGCAGACCCGATGGAGCAGCGAGAAGACTATGCTTAGTTTCAAAACCCGCGATGTCATTCTTTGTATATCCCGTAAAAATGAGAATCTGCGCACCAGCAGGGGGACTGATATTCACTCCTGCAAGTCCACTCAAACTTTGACCAATATGACTTCCTTGGTATTGAGTATTCACAAATCCAACAACCCCTGCAGAGAGTTTTTTTCAGCTGTAACTTGAGTATTGATTTGATTTAAATGAAAGGTGGCATGAACTAAGCTCATGAGAGCGTTTCGGCCTTTAGAGCTAAAAATTCAAGTAACTAAGAATGTCTTCAGATTAACCTTTCACACCCTGACGATACCATTCGGTTAGGACAGCGGTCGTGGCATTTGAGACGTTTAAACTCTCTACTTCACCCGTTCCAGGGATAGAAACAAGACTATTCATTTTTTTTAAGAGCTTGTCGGAAAGACCAACACCTTCAGCGCCTAAAAAGAGTAATGATTTTTCTGGAAAGACCGTTTTAAATAATGATTCGCCTTCGTGACTTGAAGTCGCAAAAGTTTTATAGCCAAGTTTTTTACCAAGATCCAAAACGTCATTCCAATTCGTCAGATGAAGAGCGGGAACACTTTCTGCTCCCCCTTCGGCCGTTCTGACGGCCGAGCCCGTGAGAGCAACCGGAACTTTTGCTTCGTAGAAAATACCAGTCACACCAAAGTGAGCTGCCGATCTCATGATGGCACCGAGGTTATGAGGATTTTCAACTTCTTCTAAGCAAAGGATGAGCGAGCGACCAGAAGTTTCAAGCATCTCTTTGACTTCAGGTGGGCGCTTGGTTTTAATCACGAGACAAATATTTTCATGGTGAGTGGCGCGGGTAACGGAATCGATCTCTTCCTTCTCCACCACGTGGTAAGCGAGCTTATTGTCGGCGAGATACTTCATAAGGCCCTTGAATTCAAAGACTCCTTCGCGAGTCACGTAGGCGCGAATGATGTCCTGAGGACGTTTTTCAAAGACTTTGAGGCTTGCATGACGGCCATAGACCTTCATTTCCAGGTTTTTTTTAGTGTGTTTCATATGTGGCCCTTTTAACACGTGCAGTTGTTAGTGTATAGAGTTCTTATGAATTTCTACACAGCTTACCTGGCCATCCATAAGTTCGAGGCGGAACTTGAGCGCGAGCTTGAAGTTAAGTGTATCGCTGTGGCATTTAAAAAAGACCGTTTGTATTTGGTTGATGGCGATAAACCCGCCATGATCTGGGCGCAAGTAACAGTGTTTGAATGCAGTTTTATACCTATCGTTTCAATCAGTGATGGGGTGAAAAAACTTAAGGCCCTTGGCCGCAATTGGGGGCTCTTTACCGTTGGCAGTCATAGGCGCGCAGAACTCATTCAAACTGAACTTCCTAAATTTAACACTAAACCCATTCCTTTTCGTCATCCGCTCCCGGCACACCCAATGGGTTTTTGGACACTGTGGGAACCTGATCAAATTTTAGCGTCGACAAAAACCTCATCGCCTTTTGCTTTGGGTGAGATGGATTTCACGGAAGACAAAGTTATGCCTCCTTCTCGTGCCTATTTAAAGCTTTGGGAATTTTTCACAGTTTACGCACCTGAAGCGATCAGCGGCGGAACAAGCATTGATGTGGGATCCTGCCCAGGTGGATGGACGTGGGTTCTTCGCACTTTAGAATTTGATAAAGTTATCTCCGTTGATAAAGCTCCTATTGAAAAACGCATCATGGATTTAGGGCGAATTGATTTTAAGCAGGAAAGTGCTTTTGGACTTGATCCAAAAGACTTTGGCGAAATTGATTGGTTCTGCTCGGATATTATCTGTTACCCAGAAAGACTTTTAAATCTCGTGAACCGTTTCCGAGAATCAGGCAAAGTGAAAAACTTTGTCTGCACGATTAAGTATCAGGCAGAAACAGATTGGGAAAAAACACTTAAATTTTTAGAAATCCCAAACTCACGCATCGTTCACCTCCATCACAATAAACATGAAGTAACCTGGTTTCTTAAAGGAGATCACCCATGAAATATTTTTCCTTTGAGAAATCCCAGCGCTTAAAACTCACGCGCGATTTAACCAAACACATTAAGCGTGGAAATCCGTGGATCTTTTCGGATGCTGTCGAGAAGTTAAAAACTCCGGAAGGATCTTACGTCCTTCTTGTGAATCATAAAAATGAAGTTCTCGCTCACGGATTTTACTCTCCAAGTATCAATCTCGCTTTTCGTGTGCTTAACCTTGGTGACAAAAAGTTTAATGATCAGGAAGTTGTCACGCGTTTGAGTCGCGCGATCAATAATAAAAAACATCTCCTCACTGTTGAAAACAAATGCTTCAGGATTTTAAATGGCGAAGGTGATGAGCTACCCGGAGTGGTCGCTGATTTTTACAATGGCGTTGTCGTTTTAAAGCTTGATGGTACAGCAGCAGAAGCCTTCTGGCACAAACAGGAAATTGCTAACTACTTTATGGAGCAATCACAAATCCCTGTGAAATGTGTTTATTATAAGCGAAAGAACAATGAAGCCGATAAAGGCGAGATCCTTGCTGGTGAATATGAAAACCTTGAAGACGTCGAATTTCTTGAGCATAACGTGAAATTCAGAACCAACATTATTGATGCTGCGAAAACTGGATTCTTCTTAGATCAGCGTGAAAATAGAAATTTCATTCGCTCTGTTTCTAAAGATAAAACACTCTTAAATCTTTTTGGTTACACAGGTGGTTTTTCAGTCTATGCGGGTCTTGGTGGCGCTTCAAAAGTCACAACCGTAGATATTGCCCCAAATGCTATTAAGGCCTCTGAAATAAATTGGGAAATAAACGCACTTCCATCTGAGAAGCACGATGCTCTTTGCGAAGATGCTTTCGAATTTGTGCTGGAAGCTCAGAAGCAGAAAAAACTTTGGGATATTGTGATTACTGACCCACCGAGCTTTGCTCCGAATCAAAAAGCCGTAGAAACAGCGCGGGAAGCTTATACAAAAATTTTTGCTGACTCATTAAAACTAGTTAAAGATGGAGGTTTCTTTGCGGCGTCAAGTTGCTCAGGCCACATAAGTTATGAAACGTTTTTAGAAATTGTTCAAGACGCTCTCTCAAAATCACGCAGACGTGGAAAAGTTATTTTAGTCAAAGGTCAGCCTGAGGATCATCCCTTTCCCTTTGCATTGCCTGAGATGCGTTACTTAAAGTTTGTCTACCTGCAGGTTTTTCAGGATTAATTTAGAAAGTTGTTTACCCTAGTCATGCTATTCATGGTGACCCTCTTCTTAAGGAGACACCATGAAGATTCTATTTCTCGTCTTCACCTTCTTGTCTTTTATTTCTTTGTCTCGGGCCCAAAAGCAAATGTCCCATTACTCCTGTGTCTTGTCTCACAAACATCACGACACTTCTTTTAAACTTTCTCTGGGTGAAGTTAAACAAGTCGAAGTTGGAGGATGGAAAATTTTTGCAGGAATAAAAAAAGAGTCTGGAATCGTGGAAGTGTCACTTTCAAGAAAAGTAAATGTGATGGATGCAACCTACCATCGTGAAGCAAAGAAAAACTATCCTTTGAAAACACGCACTCTACCGGTTGTTTTAGAGCATTCGTTTGGAGGCAGGACCGATGTCTTTAGTATGAATTGTTACCAGCGAAGACCCTAATCCTCAACTCCACCGGTGGAGGAGAGTTGCGTTAAGTCTTAGCAATCCTTAAGTAAGTCATACTTCGAATTTGAAATAACAGAATTTCCATAAAGACCGCCGCTACGATCCATGTTGAGTGATAAAGAATCGATTCACCAGGAAGTTGTAAGCTCATATTGGTGAGCATGAGTGCAGACCACAAGATTGATGGCAAAAAGATAAGAGAGATTTTATACCGACGCCAGATCCACCATAACTCTTCGCCTTTCATTCCAATAAAAGCGACAAGAAGCCCAGAGGTTAAAAATAAAGAGCCGCAGAAAGCAGCACACGCCCACTCTCCGATCATTCTAAATGTATGAGTGATGCCGTGACCTTCAACTAATCCCAAACCGAACTGAGGGCAAACCGCCATGGAAAAAAGCGCACCTAAAAAATTAAAGATAAGAAATTTAGTAATGATGGAACTGCCTTGGAAGCTCAAAGCAATATCTTTTTTTGCCGCAAGCTTAAGGGCAGCGGGAGCAGGTTCACGATTAATTAAAAAATCTAAAAAGTCTTTATTCTTCATTGAGCTTATTCCTTAATCCCCTAAGGGCACGGGATAGACGCTGGCGGAGGTTTGGTTGTGACAAACCCGTCTCACGCTCGAGTTCTTCATAACTTGCACCATCAAGATAGTACTTCTGCACTAAATCTCTAGTGTCGATCGGTAAGGTTTTGAGGATTTCTTCGAGATCATTACCCTCAGCACTTTGAGAGTAGATTTTCTCGAGGAGCTCATCCAGAAACTCCTTACTCTTTTTACGCCCAAGGGAACGGTATTCATCAATTAAAAGATTTCTGATCATGATAAAGAACCAGGGAGCAAAAGGCTGATCTTTGAAGAGGTCTCTTTTTTCATGAAGCTTGTGCCAGACTTTTTGATAAAGGTCTTCGGCTTCAGATTCGCGCATTCTTTTTTTGATGAAGCTATAAACCTGATCAGAGTACTTTTCGTAAAGGAGCCCGAAAGCTTCCTCACTACCCGCCTGGTAATCTCTCATCAAATCTTCATCACTTTTCATAGCTCCCAATATCTCACAAGAGCTTTGGGAGAACAAAGGCGTAAAAAGCGCCGACAATATTTATGGCCAAAGTAATGGTGAAAAGTGGCTTCGACCAATTTTTAGTTGTTTCGCAATTCTCTTTTTGATCAATCGGGCAGGCCTGGGCAGCAGCATACCTTTGACCAAGCCAGGAAATACCTAACATAAAAAAGCTTATGCCAAAAACCCATTCTTTATTTTCCGACAATACAATAAGCTGCGGAAAATCACCCAAAAATCCAGCAAGACTTGCCCCGAATCCGAGGAGCACAAGAGTACTCGGGAGTGCACAACACAGAAGTGTGCCGAATGAAGTAAAAAGACTTAAGTAGCTGATGAGTTTATTTTCTCGTAATGCTTGCCACATTATAACCTGCCTCAGTTATTAATTTTTTAATCGTCTCGTCAGTAATATCTTTTCCCTCATGAGTTTGGATGGTGACAACTTTTTCATCCATATTAACGTTCAACGTTTTGACAGATGTTTCCCCGGAAAACTTTTTTTGAATTCCCTGGGCACACATCGAACAAACCATTCCACTGACCTTTACACTCACTTCTCCAGCGATTCCAGAAAGTGAAGCAAACATCATAACAAGGACTAACCATTTTTTCATAAGATCTCCTTCAATAATGGATCATCAGATTAAGCATCCAATCTCCGCGGGTGCTTGATCCCATTTCCCATAAAACATTTTGATAAAAAAAGCGCACCAAAGGTGTCAGCATTACAGTCTCGTTTACATCATTAATATGCATTGCTTGAAGCATAAACCATGTTTGCAAATTCTCAAACGCCGCCTTATTAGGTGAAAAACCGATGCGTGCCTGAGACACAGCGATGTTCTGAAACTGGTAGTGCTTGATCGAGGTGTAGAGAGATCTTGTTTCCCAATCAGCTTCCGCGCCGTAAAGATATGAGCCTCGGGTTCGTTTTTCATCAAATTCCTGGTCTTCGATTCCGACACCACCGTGCAGGTAAACGTTGGCCTGAGAATCATCTCCGTTATAGCGCCATAATAAGTGATTAAGTTTTAATAAACCCATTTCGTTATTTTGATCTCCCTGTGAAAATCGCCAATGATCGACCCCCAAAGAAAATCTATTTGAAAAAGAATACATGACATAATTGTTCGAGTAATCAGGCATATTTGAGGAGCTCAAGGCCCAGCCATCTTTATAGATCACCGGGTGAGCATGAAGAGCAAAAGAAAACAAGAAAAGGAGAGGAATAAGCTTTTTCATAACCACTATGACGACGGCAGTGGCAGTTTTGTGACAAAAAAGGGCCCCGAAGGACCCTTTTTAAAAGTTCGACTAGCGAACGATAGCGAATTCGTAAGAATAGTTTGAGCTCTGGAAAGCACAAGAATCATTCTTTTTAATAACAGAAACGTTATTAAAAGAAGAAAGAAGTGATTTAACGATTTTTACGTTAAGACCACATGATGGATTCCAGTTATCACCTTTAAGATTAACAACTTCCGCTACTTCTCTGCCTGAAAGAACAGGTGAGTTAAATGTAGCAGTAACACTTACTGGCCACATCGTACCGAACTCGATTCCGCCAGAGCAGCGAACTGAAACGTCAGTAGCACCAAAAAGTTCAAGAACTTTTTCAGTCTGAGCTTCTACGTAGTCACAAGAATAGTAAGACGTACCCCAGCCTTCGTTACCTGAGTGGCCGAAAGAAACTTTATTATCAGCAGAAAAAGCCGAAACACAAAGAGCGAGTGCTAATACAGTAAATAGTTTTTTCATGATTTACCTCCGTAAATGATTATCAAGACTTATATCGGCTATACATATCAAGATGAACGCTTTTCGCCAAAGGCCCGAGTCCATTTTTCCGTCCTGATAAGTTACTGTTATGTCGACTTAGATCAGGGGTTTTTGAGTGACTTTTTTAAAATTAAGCCAGATTTGGGCCTTAAGAAATTCCACGTCGATATCCAGGTGATGGGAAGCACGCAGGTAGATGTCATGAATATCGAGGTGCTTCTGATCATCCGTTTCTAAAAATAAATTTCCGAGGGGAACTAAAGGAAGAAGTTCTCTGATCTGAGGAGAGTTATCGATCGACATCCCGAACGAAAAATAAGACTCAGGGTGAAGACGCAAAATATCTTTCATGAGGATTTCATTGCCGCGAAAATCGTGAAAAATCCAAGCTGTCGTAGGTTTCTTGTCTTTCAAAATTTGCAGAAAATCAGCACCGGCGCGAACGCTATGAATAACTAAAGGCAGAGAGTATTTTTCAGCGAGTTCCAGATGCCAGAGAAATAATTCTTTTTGCTCGCTCATTTCTGAATCAATCGCACGATCCATTCCTGTTTCACCGATCGCCCACAAGCGGTTAGCATCAATCAATTTTAAAATATGAGCTTTAAGAGAATTAATCGCATCATTATCGTGATCTTCAGGCCACCACGGATGAATCCCCGCAGAAGTGTAATCTTTTGGAGTATTTTCAGAAGTTAGCTCTTCAATGGAAAGGCAACCAACACTCACAGACTCAGAATGATTGAGTCGTCTGTGAGTGTGAATATCTAGATAAGGAAGTGAGCTCAAAGTGTTAGTTACAGAAGATGCTGTGGTTTACAGAAACGATTCTATCGCTGAAGTCACGTGAGTAAAAAGAACGATAGGCCGTAAAGCGAGGCATGATTGAATCAAAGTAGTACTCAGAATAATTTTGACCTTTTTCAGTTCTCATCCAGATTGATCCTGAACAAGTAACATATCTATCGGTGTGATTCCAAACTTGCACCTGAACGCTTGAACCAGTGTTATAAACCTGAGGAAAAATGATAGAAACTTTTTCAGCAAAGACTGACGTTGAAATTGTCAGGAGAAGAGCGATCATTAAATTTTTCATAGAAACCTCTTTTCTTTTGATTAAACCAATGGAAAAAGAGATCGTCTATGAGACATAATTTTGCATGGAGTTATAATGATTTCACACGATATTGAAAAGTACTGCATCGACCACTCGACCGTGCCTTCAGAAACAGTTCGGGCCTTGGGAAATTTTACCCGCGCAAGTGTTCATGGATCAAATATGCTTATCGGAGAAATGGAAGCGTCAGTCCTCGCCTTTTTAATAAAACTTGGAAACGTCAAAACAGTTTTAGAACTCGGGACCTATACAGGCTACTCAGCTTTGGCGATGGCCGAACAACTCCCTCACGACGGAAGTGTGACGACAATAGATATCAATCCACAGACCACAGAAATAGCTAAAAAATTCTGGGCGCAATCTCCCCACGGGACAAAAATTAAACATATCTTGAAACCAGGTCTCTTGGCACTTGATGAGGTCACCGAAAATTTCGATCTGATCTTTATTGATGCTGATAAAAATAATTACAGCAACTATCTTGATTGGGCCCTAAAGCACTTAACGCCAAAAGGATTTATCGTTGTGGATAACACTCTTTGGTATGGAAAAGTTTTGTCATCAGGGCTTGATAGACAAACTGATTCAATTATTGCGCATAACTTGAAGGCAAAAAATCTTGAAGGCTACACAAAGACTCTTCTTCCAATCAGAGACGGGATGTATCTTATTCAGAAAGGCTGAGTTTTAGGATTTTGATCTCTTGTGTCCTCAGCTGACTCTTCCATTCTTTCTTGTTGATAGGACTCTTGCCGGCTTGCGCCTGAATCCCAATCAGTGTTCTGACTTCGGCAGCTTGTAAAAATTAATGCGCATAAAATGAAGAACTGTTTCATCCTCCCATTTTACCAAAAAAGCAGAAGCTTAATGATCTCAATTAATCATGAAGCATGTCTCACTCACCAGCTTTGTCAGTTATTTCACCTCAATATTGACTCAATTTAACCCATGACTTCTATTCAGTTAGGACTTCTCCCTCTTTAATCAAGATGACTGGAGGTCTCAATGAAACTTACAGAATTCCTAGTTGTTATTACTGCCGCCTTAATGTTTCTCATACCCTCTATGAAAAAAGAATCACGGCCTACTTTTGAAAGGGAAATGCAGGAGGAGGAGGTTGTTGATTCTTCCAATACTTTTAAAATTATCTATGAAGTCCAATCACCGGATCAAGAAGCAGTCGCTGATATTATTTGGATAAAAAAAGCCGCTGATGTAGCTCAAGGGGCAGGTATCCCCTATTTTAATGTCCTAGAGCAAAAAGTTAGAAAGCAATTTGTAAAAAAGTTTAAAACAAATCTGTCTGTAGTTGAAGGTATCATCGAATTAGAAAACGATCCAATGCGGGCAGAGTTTGATGCACTTGAAATTGAAAGTCTGGTTTTAAATGAAATGCCGTAAAACCGCCAAAAGTGTCGTAAAGATAGTGCTGTCCAAAGGTCAGAGCTGAGAAGCTGATAAAAAAAGCAATGTTTTGAATGCTGTCTCACAGAAAAAGCAGCAATAAAACTTGCGCTAATGACATACGCCCAAGAACCAAGAAGAGACTTCATTCAATTAACCTTGGCTTAAGTATCACAGGTAAATTTTACT
Organism: Bacteriovoracaceae bacterium; assembly: GCA_040399915.1. GTDB lineage: Bacteria > Bdellovibrionota > Bacteriovoracia > Bacteriovoracales > Bacteriovoracaceae > Peredibacter. Next base: position 159,147 of record JBBARE010000003.1, on the reverse strand, counting down.
TTAGTTAGTCTCCTGCTATCATAAACTTGTAAAAATAACTTACTATACTCGCACAATGGAAAGATACCGAAAGGCCTTCAGGCAAAAAGTCATCCCCAGTTATTACCGTGGCGTACTTCATGTGGCGATCTTCACACTTTTAGAGATTACCGCTATTGTGATCGTCGGAAGAATGGTTTCATGGAGCATGTACTCTCCCCTGTATATTATGGGGTCACTCATGTATGCCACAACCTTCACCTACTTTCTTCATCGTTTCATGCTTCACAAACCTGTCAAAGGTTTTAAGTGGGCGTTTAAAATGCATCACTGGCATCACACTTTTTATCAATCGACGCACATGGAATATGATGATTTAAACGACGTCTACATGCTCCTCATGCCGCCGTGGCTTCAAATCTTTTATTTCGCTGTTTATCTTCCCTTATTAATTATCGGGTTATCACTAATCTTCCCAACAGTCATAGTCATGCATTTTGTCTTCGCTTTAACACTCTGGTACGGCATTTATGAGCTTGTTCACTGGGTAGAACATCTGCCGCCGAGTCACTCTCTCATGCAAAATAAACTTTCTCAGTGGCTAAGACGCCACCACATTGTTCATCACTCAAAACTTAGAGATGAGGCGAATTTCGGGATTGTAGAACCTGGCTGGGATTATTTACTTAAAACGAAGAGTTAATCAGATCAACCATCAAATTTTTTCGAAACTCAGACGTCATGCCTGAAAGGATGCCAGACGTAAATAGATCTGAGTGATCCATTTCCATGACTTGCTCTGCATATTTGGCGTTCGGGATAACTTGATCATCAAAACTCACAAGACCATCTGTAACAGTTCCTGTTCGTTTCATGAGAAAATGAGAGGGTCTTATGATCCAGGAAACATCCCGAGATCTTGAGCGGTAACTTCTCACTACGACCATGTGATTCTGAATATACTCATGCTTTTCTTCATTACCTACGATCTCGGCCTGAAAAAAGTCAGCATAGAAATTTTTATTAAGAGACTTAAGTCCAGGCCACGCTTTACTAACCTGCCGAAAAGGGAATGAATTCATCATCGAAGAACCCATAAAGGGTGGTTGCACGCAAATAATTTTATGAACAGTTTTTTTAAATAATAAAACGTCACGCTTCAAAGCAAGTAAAACCTCTAAACAAGCTTTTGAATGGCAAAAAACAATAAGTTTCTTTTTATTTCTAATGAATTTACTTTCAATTATTTCATTAAGTTCAATAGCATTTGTGTGCGCCGAACGTAGCGAGCTTAAGGTTTTGTAGTCAATATCAGTGATGCCTTCTTTTTGAAGAATTTCTTTATTCACTTTGAGGTAATTTCCGACGAAAGGAAGCTCAAGAATCTCTCCCAAAATTCCGCCTAGAAAAAGATACTGATATTGATTAGCGTCTGACTTAAGCATTAAGACCCGCTTTAGAAGTAATCAAAGTCTCGTGAGTTTTAGAACTCATTGCATAGGTCTTAAAAGTTGGATCATAAGAGCCAAGCAGAGCATCCCAAAGATGAGACGTATTTCCGAAATTTTTATTGGGTGCTTTATCGTGATGATGCAAATGGAAGTCTTGAATGTATTTAAGGTAACCAGAATCATACTGTTTGTAGTGAATAAGATAATGAACACACTCGTAACTGTAATAACTAAGCGAGAGACCCAAGGCCATCGAAACCACAAAGCTCGATGAAAATAAAAGGATAAAAGGAGATACAACTAAGGGAGTCAGAAAATAGATCATAAGAAAGCCCGCATTCAAAATGCGGTGATCTGACATATCTTTGTGATGGTAAAGATGGAATGATCCCAAAAAATAGTAAACCATTTTTGATTTGTAGGCCGAGTGATAACCCCAGCGGTGAATCGCGTATTCAAGAAAGGTCCAATAAAGAACGCCGGAAAAAAAACCAATCCCAAAAATAGAAACTGCTACATTTAATTTTAAGAGATGATAAGAAATAAAAATCCACAAAGGGACCACAAGCATCAAGAGATGGAGAGGATTTCTGGAAGCAAAATACTTCACAAGATGAGGGTAATCCTGAATCATAAACGGGCTCTTCTTCATAGAGACATTCTCACCTGAAAGGGGCTTCAATGGGTTGGTCCTTGAATTCTTTACAGAGTGGGTTAATTAAAGTGCATCCCACCAGGAACCGGCTAAGATATCAGCATGTTAACAATTAACACACTATTAAGCTTTATGGGGTTATTCACCCTGTTTCTTATTTTAAACTACGCGGTCTTTGCCTACGGTGGATATATGTTTTTTTACCACTTTTTGGGCCCAAAGATTCCCCACCGGGCGATCTTCGAAAAAGAGGCCACCGATAAACAAATGGCGATGGAAAAAGAGCGCTCATTTTCAACCCAAATAGTTTTTTTTATCATGGGTGTTCTCCTCTACGTTTGTTACAAACTTGGATATACCCAGATTTATGAACAATGGGATGCTAAAGGTCTACCCTACTTTTTGATAAGTTATTTTATCATGCATACTCTGCACGACGCTTACTTCTATTGGACTCATCGACTGATGCATGAATGGAAGCCGATTCGTAAATACCATTTTGTTCATCATGAATCATCGCCGCCAACTCCTTACTCATCCCTTTCGTTCCATCCTGTTGAGGCGTTCACACATGGATTTTTCTGGTTTTTAATGGCCTTCATCGTTCCGATACCGGCCATATGGTTGTTTGTTTTTTATAGTTTCATGTTTTATATCAACATGTGGGGGCACACCAATTACGAATTCTGGCATCGCGATCTTTTAACTCATCCCTTGCTTAAAATTCTTAATACACCGACACACCATAATCTTCATCACAAATATCACCAGGCCAATTACAGTATTTACTATAATTTCTGGGATAAACTGTGCGGCACAAACCACGCTGAATACGAAAATCACTACCGCGCAGTCAAAGCAAAAACGGAGCTTGGAAAGTCCAACAAACTTATGAAGATGATGAAATTATGATTTCTAAAAACGTCCACCTTCTTGCACCAAAAAGACTTTCGGCCTGGAGAAAAATATCACTCGGCACGTGGAGACCTAACGGAGATTCACAGGTTTATTGTGAATTACGCTTTAACGCTGAACCAGCTCTAAAAAAAATGGCAGAACTAAATAAGACTTCTGCTAAAAAAATAACCATGACTCATTTTATGGGAAAAGTGATGGGACGAGTTCTAAAAGAAATCCCAGACCTTAATTCCATCGTACGCTGGAGTAATATTTATCCCAGACGCGATGTGGATATTTTCTTTCATGTGGTTTACGAAGAGACTGAATTATCAGGTTATGTGATCAGGAACATCGATCAAAAAAGTTTTTCTGAAATTGCAGGGGACCTGACTAAAAGTGCATCCGTTATTAAGTCCGGTGATGATGAAAGTTTTAAACAGATAAAAAACAGCTGGAATAATATCCCGTCAATCATGGCCAGAGGTGTACTCGATCTCATCGGTTTCATCTGCTACCAGTTGAATGTAAACATCAAAGGCATGGGCGTTCCTCGAGATTGCTTCGGCAGCATGATGATCACTAATATTGGAAGCCTCGGCTTTTCTCAGGCGTTTGTTCCTCTTTCGCCCTACACTCACACTCCTTTGATACTCGCCATTGGTAAAACCGAAAAGCGCCCGGTCTGTGACGATGCAGGTAATGTCGTCGTTCAGGAACAAGTAAGTTTATGTTTTACATTCGATCACCGGGTAATGGATGGCGCTCGGGGAGCTAAGATGGCAAAACTCATTGAGCATTTCATGAAAAACCCTGACTTACTGGACTGATTCGACTCAATACTAAAACTTAGATTGATGAAACTCACAAGGTTTTCTCAAGTTGCGATGTGCGGAAAGTCAGTTCTAAATTGTCACCTCACCTGGAGGTGATCTGTGATTTGGATAGCAACTGTCATGCTTTCTCTGGCCTTTTCAAAAGACTCTGCAGCTAGAGCGATTGCTATTGATGAAGCCTGGAACCCCGTCATTTCAGGACCTGAAATTATGGGTCCTCATTTTATTAAAGAGTTTAATGCTCTTCCTCTCGTTGGAGAAGTTGCTCAAACTAAAAAATATTGGTCTGGAGATTACTGGGCCTTAAGAAAGGGAAATATCAACAACCGTTGGTATTCTCAAAATCGAATAGGTTTTAATCTTATCTCACCTGAACAGGATGAAGCGCGTTCTATGACTATTCCTATGCTCGCTGAACTCTCACCTTCAGAGAAGTATGACCTTTTCACAGGAAGCTATGATTACCCTTTAAAAAAGGCAGTCAGCGAGATTGCTTATCCAGAGGCGCAAAGCTGGGAAGGAATTTGCCACGGTTGGTCCCCCGCTTCAATGAATCATAACGAACCCACGCCCAAATTAATGTTTAATCCGGACGGGATCGAAATCCCCTTTGGTTCAACAGATATTAAAGCACTCTTAAGTTATTACTACGCTCATGTTCATCAAGTTCCAGACACCCATCAAATGGGTAGGCGCTGCTCAACTGAAAATAGAAATGACAGTGATTGCTTGAATGATTTGAATGCTGGTGCCTTTCATATCGTTTTGGCCAATAAACTAGGTTTCAATAAAGAAGGTCTCATCGCAGATGTTCAGCATTTTGATGAAGTATGGAATCATCCCATTACGTTATATAAATCAACTATCAAACGCCAATATGGGCGTCGTAGAAATTCTGCAAGAGAGGCGGTCAAAGTTCTACTCCTTCAAACAACAATCGAAATCGTCACGAAGGGGAAAAATGACTGGCACCCCGTTCAACCATCAAAAGAATCTCTGACTTATGAATATGAATTAGAATTAGATTCAAATGGATCTATCATCGGTGGAGAATGGAAATCAAAAAAGAGACCTGATTTCCTTTGGGCAATGGACAGACCACATAAATTTGTCGGAATTCTTTCAAGGCTAGGTGAACTTTTAAATGATGAATAAAAAAGGCTTCCTCGGAAGCCTTTTTTATTTGGATCTACAAATTGATGAGAATTTGACTTGATTCAATACCCTTCACAACTTCAAAATTTACTTTATCATCTGAGATAAAAGTAGACTCTGTTTCACAGCTACCGAGATCAATAACATCAATTTTAAGCTCTCCTTGCTTTGGGACGTAGTAATTTTCGAGAGAGATCGACTGTGGCTCAGTAGAGCGATCGATTATAAATTTTTGTTTTGTCACACACTCATCAATAACAGTTGTTCCATTAATATCTACTCGTGACTTATCTGGAAAGGCTCGTCCTTGAAGGTTAATTTTCCAGTTCACTGATGATAAACAATCAATTTCAGAACAAGCGTCAGCACTCTTCTTTTTTGATGATGTATTATTATTCCCACAGCTCACGAGACTAAGAAGTAAGCTACCTGCCATGATGACTGTTAATTGTTTCAAGCTCATTGTTGATCCTTTTCATAAAGTTTTAAGTCCGCGAAGTGATTTTCATCAAAAAACGCTGCTTGAAAAGGAATTTGTATGATGAAGCTTATGCATTAAAGGCAATGACCAGAGAAGACAGTCCATGATGTTAAGTGAGTTTATTCTAATAGGTTAGACTAAAGACCTTGAGTGATGAAAAAGTAAGACTAAATTTATTCTTAAGAGCTAATGAACGTGCTTATGCTTAATTCGATTCCAATCAATCTTTAGATTTTATCAAAGGTAGAGGCATAAAATAATTTTTGGTATAAATTAAAATCTAGTTGGACCTTTGCTATTAAGTAGCTTATCCCGAAGACCATCCAAGTAAGTTTTCTTTGTTTGTTTAGTTTCGAATTTCCCTGCAACCATTCTGACACCTTCAAAATCAAAATTATTGTGTAATTTGATCAAATCGTTGATCAAAATTTCATCCATCAATACGACTTTTTTAACTTCCATATTATCGTTGTAACTTATTGTGCCTTCCGTAGATAAAGCAGCTGAAGAAAAAAGCATACTTAAAATAATCAGAGTCACTTTCATTTGAACCTCCTGTTCAATTCGTCCGTCGCCCTCCTACATGCTAAACCCATGCCAACACTAAGCAGGAGGAAAGGCATCAAGACGGGTGCAAAATGGGCCCGCCTTGATGAGAATTGAGGTCTTAAGCTGGGGTTATATTGGCCGGACTATCCTATTTTTTTGATCGAAAGATCGAATTGCCCACTAAGGACTTTGTCAGCACCGCTTAACTCAGGTTTAAAATGAACAATCACTTTCTTTTGCCCTTCACTATCAATATTCTGCAGAATTCGATCGGCACTGTTAAGTTCATCGCCATCAAAATAGAGTTGTGTCACAAGATCATGGTAGCCACGAAGGCTTACTTTATAATGGATGTGAGGCGGTCTTCTCCAGGTTTCAGAGGCCAGATAGGATCCAGGCCTGATCGTTTTAAAAGAGTACTCGCCTTTATCATTGGTTTTCATGGTCCCATAATACTGAAAATCAGGGTCAAGTTCGTTTTGAGAAGTATCAGAGGGATGATCATACTTTCCTGCATGACAGGCCTGCCAAATTTCAACAATGGCGCCCTTAACCGGACGACAGAATTCATCTGTCACCACACCATGGACAATCACTAGCTGACCTTTCGCCCTCCGAGCTCTTCCTTTAAGTTGAGTTAAATCAACGTCAGTATCAAGTGGAAATTTTTTTGGATAAAATGGACCTAAAGGCTGAGGGGGAGTTTCGCGGAAATCACATTCATTAAAGGCCGAAGAAGCCTTTATCGTAGCGATGGTTGTCATTCCGGAAAGTCCGGCAAATTTTAAAAAATCTCTTCTTGAATTCATAACTAACTCCTTGGGATTCATGAGTTAGTTATAAGTGACTAAATGTCATAATTAAAGTTAATCACGTTTATAAACATTATCATTTAATTTGATAGCTTTATTTATTATCTTTAAGTTTTTTAATAGATTCCTGAACATTTAAGGTAAAGTTTTCGTCTAAAGTAAAAGGGATCTCGAGATTAATTTCTTTTTCACCTTCTGTTGTTTTTTTTAATAAAAAATTTGAAGCTTTAGCGATATTTCTTTTAATAACACCTTCTTGCTTGTCATCCACAAATTTAAAATTTTTGATATCGGGGGAAAGAGTCCCTGAAATGCCATTGGCCGAAGTTGCTGCTAAAATCCGAGCGTTAATAGTCGCTTCTTTAATTTCTAGGGGAAACTTATCCCCTGCCATTTTTTCTATAACCTTTGCGTTGATGCCTGTAAGGTCACCTTTAATACTCCAGGGATTGTTGTCCGCTTCAGGGTTAATTTTACCTGAAAGATTAATCTCTCCCCCTTCAGCGATTTTTGATTTAACTAGGAACTCTGTCTTCTCATTAACCGATCCTATCTCTAAATCATTGATCCTGATCATGGCGTCATCAAGTGTTAGAATAGTTCTTGAATTATCATTTCTTAAGTCCTTAATATTAAATCTCCCAAAAATGGCATCAACTTCATCAAAATAAATTTCGGACTTCGTTTTGTCTTTAATTTCATTTTTAATACGTTTCATTTCTTCGAAAAGATCCTTTGTGATGATAATATCGTGATTTTTCATAACAACACTAATCTTTTTCTCCTTTTTTAATAGAACAAAAGGATTCATCTTTATTTTAACATCTGAAATTTCAGCAAATGGTAGTGATGACTTTAAATTATAGATTTTTATGTCGTTAATCCGCACTTGCGATTTTAAAATGTTTAAATCTAGGTCTCCGACTCGATAAGCATAGCCGCTTCCATCAGAACCACTTTTATTAAGACTGCTTTTAATGACAAAAGGAATTGCTAGGAGGAAACCCACGAAAACGATGAGAAGCAAAAGGATAATAATGATGCCTTTATTATTTTTTGCATGAGGCCGATAGATATAAATTGGTTTCATAAACCCTCTTTCTTTTGACTTAACATTAGGTCAATGAAAGATGCCAAACAAGTTATGACTTTCTAAAGATCACCAAATTACCTGCTGAATCAAGACAGAAGTTTTTTCCTTTCATTATTATTCAGGAACACTTTGGATAGACTTACCCTTTTTATTGATATGATTTTTTCGAAGAATCATTAGTTTCTTAACCATGGAGGATCATATGGCAAAAAAATTATCAAAGGTTATGTCGAGAAATGCACCCAAAACGAACAGAAGAGCAAAGAGAACAGAAACGATTTTAGGTCTAGAGATCCCGAGCATGAAGGCCAGTGGAATGAACTATCAAAGTATCCTACGTAAAATTAAGGCAAGTCCGCTTTCCGTTTATATTGCAGGAGGAGTCGGTGCTTTCTTTTTAGGACGATTTGCTATTCGTTATTACAAATCCCATCCTGAAATCTCTACATTTTTGAAGGAGAATTTTGACACTGTAGAGGAAAAGCTTCGTGAATATAAAAATAATATGATGTCTGATGAAGCAGAAGCGAGACACTAAGCTTAATTAACAGGAAGTAAGATAATGGCAAAAAAAACGGTAAAAAAAACTTCTCGAAAACGAAATGATAAAATCCAAGAAAGCACCTCCAGCTTTCCATCACACGAAGGAGCAAGAGATTATAAAGAACTTTTGCGTGATCTTGCTGCCAATCCGGCGGTTCGCTACGTTGCTGGTGGCATCGCAGCCGCAGTTCTTACCAAAGTCGCAACCAATCTATCAGAGCGATATCCAGAGCTTTCAAATTTTATAAAAGAAAATCTGGATAATGTTGAAGGTCGACTTGGTGAGTTTAAAAATGGTCTTGGAGAAAGTGCACGTCACTAAGCAAGTTTAAATCACTATGGGAGTAGTTCTCCCATAGTGATTTAAGATTAAAGTGCTGGGTAATCAGTGTAACCAATCGAACCCTCGGCATAAAGAGTCGTAAAATTGGTTTCATTTAATGGTGCGTTTTTAGCAAATCGTTCAGGAAGGTCTGGGTTTGAAATATAAGGAATGCCAAAAGAAACGGCATCAGCAGAACCGCTCGTAATAGTCGACTCCGCAGTTTCTTTCGTAAACTTTTCGTTAGCAATATAAACGCCACCAAATGCCTTTTTTAATTTCGCTCCAAGGCTATCAGATCCAAGATATTCGCGAGCAAAGATGAAAGCTATTTTTCTCTTACCCAATTCTGATGCAACATAGGTAAATGTTTTTTCAGGATTTGAATCGGATATATCATGAGCATCTCCTCGAGGGGCAATGTGAACTCCAACTCTATCCGCACCCCAAACTTCAATTAAGGCGTCAGTGATTTCAAGTAAAAGTCTCGCACGATTTTCAATTGATCCACCGTACTGATCTGTTCTTTGATTTGTCCCATCCTGCAAAAATTGATCAACCAGATAGCCATTGGCCGCATGGAGTTCGACTCCATCAACGCCAGCTGCCTTAGCATTGACCGCTCCTCTTTTAAAAGCAGCGATAATTCCAGGGATTTCGTTTGTTTCAAGCGCTCGAGGAGTAACAAAGTTTTTTTCCGGTCGAACAAGACTCACATGTCCTTTTGGAGTAATCGCACTTGGTGCAACAGGCGTTTGGCCTCCGAGGAATTGTGGATCTGAGATTCGCCCAACATGCCAAAGCTGCATCAAAATCATTCCATTTTTGGCGTGAACTGCGGAGGTAATTTTTTTCCAACCTGTGATCTGCTCATCGGACCAGATGCCAGGAGTATTAGCGTAGCCGACCCCCATAGGATCAACAGAAGTTGCCTCAGTTAAAATAACGCCTGCAGTTGCTCGTTGAGAATAATATTCTGCCATCAGCGCATTTGGGATTCTCACAGAACCAGCGCGAGCTCGAGTTAAGGGCGCCATGATAATTCGATTTGGTAAAGTAAGAGCACCAACTTTTAAAGGCGTATGAAGAATCGACATTTTAAACCTCAATTAATAAAACAGCTATAATGTATCCGTTGCAGAGACATTATGGAATCCACGAATTAAATGCAACAATAAAAAGTACATTATGCAAAACATCTTATCTGTGTTAGCTTTATTAATATGGTGGATACACGTTTTTCTGTTTCTGTTCATATTATGGTCTCTCTTGCCTATAACCAGGACGAACTCATGAGTTCTGAGACTTTGGCAAAAGTCCTTAAAACAAATGCTACGTTTGTCAGAAAACTCGTTTCACGCTTAGTCGATGCAGAATTAATCGAAAGTTATCGAGGCAAAGGCGGCGGTATAAAAATCGCACGACCACCAAGAAATATTTCACTGGATGAAATTTATAGGGCGTCTTTAGAAGAAAAAACTCTTATGTGTACCCCAAAAAATCCGGTCACAAAGGCATGCGCTGTTAGCTGCTCCATGAATAAAATTCTCTTCCAAATCGCAGGAGGGATTGAAGCTACAACCAAAACCTATTTGTCGAAAATGACCGTCAATGATTTGCTTAAAAAAGTATCGAACTCATGATTATGTTTGATTTTAAAAAATCGCCATTAACCTGGGTATGTAAAGAGTTTCAAAGCTTAAGCCTTGAAGAACTCTACCAAATCATAGAGGCGAGGGAGCGCATCTTTGTAGTCGAACAAAAACTCTCCTACGTCGATTGCGATCACTTTGACCAAAAAGCACTCCACCTCATGGGAATCCAGAATGGAAAAATGGTCGCCTACCTACGTCTCTTCGCTCCAGGAGTCAAAATCAAGGAAGCTTCACTTGGAAGAGTACTCGTCATTAAAGAGGCCAGAGGATATGGATTTGGGAAAGAACTTACATTCACTGGACTCAGCAAAATAAAAGAATTCTTTGGCGACGGCCCAGTCAGAATCTCTGCTCAGGCATACTTGGAAAAATTTTATTCAGGTTTTGGTTTTAAAACAGTGAGTGACGTTTATCTTGAAGAAAACACCCCTCACCTTAAAATGCTTCGAATCTAATTTGAAGAAATTGTTTTTTTGATCCACTCTTCTGCAGTTGAAACTTTTGAATAGATGCCGTACTTATTTGGCCCAGCACATCCTTCACCCCAACTCACAACTCCAACCTGAACAGCTTTATGGCGACTGTCATAGACAATGAGCGGTCCACCACTGTCACCCTGGCATGAATCTTTACCACCACCAGCGTACCCAGCAGGGAGCATTGTTTCATCAATTTGTCCGTTATACGCCTCTGCTCTGTTTGCCTCTTCATTTGAAACAATTGGTACAACGACTTTATTTAAGTCTTTTGACCAGTTGTTCTCTCCATCAGCAAGATCGCCGAAACCAAACACAGTCGAGTCAACCCCAGCGTCCTGCTCCCCTTCCTCATCAAACTGTAACGTTGCAAGTTTAACGGCCTTAAGATTTGTTTTACTGAAATCAATTTCAGTTTCAAGTTCAGCAAGAGCAAAGTCATTACTGAATGTTAGTCTGTTGTATTTTGGATGCTTGATGACTCGCTTAACTTTATAACTAACACCAGCATCGCGAAGATTGAGGATGCCAGCTTTGGCATTAGTAAAATAACCCGCACAATGAGCAGCAGTAAGGATCCACTTACTTGAAATAATACTTCCTCCACACACCCCACTCAGGCTCACCATGAACGGAACTTCTTTAAGATCAGTCACTTTTTCGCCACCCACAATTTTATCTCGAGCAATTGACTGGAACGAAATTGAAAACATCGAAGAAATTAAAAAAGCATTGAGGAGAAAGCGGTTTTTCATAAGACTCTTTTTTCGGAAGGTGAGTATTAGTCTTAATTATGGTTGGCACTCTTCTTTACTGTTAGAGGGCAAATTGATCCGCCGAAAATTGACACGCAGCCTCTCGTTGTTTTCACCCCTATATCTCGTCGTTTTTAGGGATTTTAATCCTAAAAAACCGATGCAAAAGCACGGTTATTAAGCCATAATTTGTGGATTAACCACAGAGAGAATCGACATGCAAAACTTAAGAAAGTATTTCCAGGGATCTATTTTAATTTCACTTCTAGGAGGGGCCGCAGCTTTTGCCATTGGACACTTCTACACAGGCACTGTTGCTGGTGGTCTTCAGGCACTTTTTCTCACGACTGTTCTAAGTGTATTGGAAATTTCCCTCTCTTTTGATAACGCTGTCGTAAACGCGATTGTCTTAAAAAAGATGACTCCCCTTTGGCAACACCGCTTTCTTACCTGGGGTATCGCCATCGCTGTGTTTGGGATGCGTTTAGTTTTCCCTCTCGCTCTGGTTGGTGTCATGGCCCATGTGAATCCATTCGATGCCTTAGTTCTGGCGGCCACAAAGCCGGATGAATACGCCAAAATCATGCTTGATGCTCATGTCAGTATCGCCGCTTATGGTGGAGCTTTCCTTTTGATGGTTGCTCTCAAATACTTTTTTGAAGAGACCAAAGACGTTCATTGGATTCATGTTATCGAAGCACCAATCAGCAAGCTCGGGAGAATGGAAGCCGTTGAAATCGGCGTCACTCTCATTTTCCTTTACGTTTTTTCTCAGTATCAAGCCGAGCACGAGAAGATGACATTCCTAGTGAGTGGTATCTGGGGTTTAGTAACCTATATCGCAGTCGATGGTGTGGGAGCTTTTCTTCAATCACCAGATGAAACAAAAGAACTCGATTTAAATAAAGCAAGTATGGGAATGTTCCTTTACCTTGAAGTTCTGGATGCCTCGTTCTCTTTTGACGGTGTGGTCGGAGCTTTTGCTATCACCAATAACCTGTTTATTATCATGATCGGTCTAGGTGTTGGTGCGATGTTTGTCAGAAGTCTAACCATCATGTTGGTGGATAAAGGAACTCTCGCTGAGTACCGCTACCTAGAGCATGGTGCTTTTTATGCGATCGGAATTCTCGCTCTCATTATGTTCACAAACACAGTGGCGCATATCCCGGAACTTATCACGGGAATTATCGGAGCACTATTCATCGCCGGCTCACTTTGGGCTTCTGTTCAATACAATAAAAAACATGCAAAATAGCTCAGTTGCCAAAGGGTTGATCAAAAAATCAGCCCTTTGGTTTCTTTTTTTTCTCACAATTTTTTATTTTATTTTTCAAGCTTTTTTCGCCGTACTTGCCAAAAATCAGGAAAAGATCGATCAAACTCAAACGAGTATTATTCAAGAAAACGTCAAAGACAGATTTACGCTTTTTTTAAGAGTACCGCTTAATATTGCCATCATCGGAGCGGATTACTTTGCCTCAGGGGATTTACTTAAAAAAGACTATGGCCCATTTGCAGATGAACTTTTAACCATCAACAAAGAAATTCTTGGTTTGAGTGTGGTTGATGTGAAAGGAAAAATCATCAGGATTTTCCCTGAAGCAAAAAATCCAAATGCATTAGGACGCATTTCTCAAAACATAAAATTTCTTGATGAGTCTCTTGAGAAAAAAGAAAAATTCTGGCTTTCTTCACCTTTTAAACTTTTTCAAGGTTGTGACGGCTTTGCTTTATACATGCCAATCGTGGAGAGTAAGACTCATAAAGGTTGGTTTGCGCCTATCATCTGTACTGAAAACTTTCTCGAAAGTTTTAAAAACGCCAAATTCTTTGAATCTTATGAACTCATTATTAAAGATAAAGCTTCCAACTTGCCCTATTTCTCAACTGCTCTAATGCCAAACTCAGAGGCAAAGATTTATGAATCAACATACCATTTCTTTGGAAGAGATCTTATCTTCCAAAGTTGGCGAAAAGATGAAGGCATCATTTATGATTTCCCGAAATACTGGAGCTTAATTGCATCTTTGATTATATCTATTCTTTTTTACTACTTATTCCATTTTTATCAGTTAAAAATTAAAGCTCGAGAGCAACTTAAAGAGATTAGTGTCCTTCTGCGATTCACATCAAAAGAAGCGATTACAAATCTCATTGAAGCTCAGACAGAACTTAGTTCTCATCAATCGAAAGAAGAGATTACCTATCTCTCAAACCTTATTGAACAAATAGATTTACTGCAAACGATGGCGCACACTGGAGAAGGTCTTCAGGACGATGATCTTGAGTTACTCCCTCTAATCCAGGGACCGATGCAAAATCTAGAAGATGTTATCTGGAAAAAAAATCTAACGATTAATCTAAAGCACGATGAATTCAAGGACGTCAGGATATCCATCAACGGATGGCTTATTCAGAATAGTGTCGTCTCTAGTATTCTCTCTCATTCAATCATTTATGCTGAGAGAGGGAGCAATATAGAGATCAGTCATTCAGAATCTAGCGGAAAACACTTTATCGTTTTTCACATCCTGAAAGTTCACACAGACCCCTCAAGAAAAGCTTTCCTCATGGATAGAAGATTAGAAGTCGCAAAAAAAGTTCTAAATGTGCATCAAGGGGAGCTTTTTGTTCAAAATGATCTTCATGAGGGCATGCTCATAAGAGTCATCATTCCAGTTAAAAAAAATATCAAGGATTCAGACTTACATTCAGAATCGTACTGAGGCCAACTAGCGAGTGCATGATAAGAGAATTAGCGAGCGTCAAGAGGGAGAAAGATTGAGAAGGTTGTTCCTTCGAGATCATTACTTTTAAGACTGACATGACCTTTATGCGCTTCTGTTAATGCACGCACTAAAGTAAGACCAATACCCCAGCCAACGACATAAGATTTTGTTAGATCAACAGCTCTTTTATAATGATCAAAGACATGAAGTTGCTCATCAACAGGGATGGTTGGTCCCTTATTGTGAACAGAAATTTCAATCAGATTTGAATGAGAAATAACTGAAATAGTGACTTTGGCAGATGGATCACCGTATTTGATTGCATTGCTGGCAAGATTTTCAATAATTCGTCTAAGTGCAGACTCATCTAAAAATACTAAAAGCTCAGATCCTGGTTCAAATAAAAACATATCCCCAAAAAGCAGAGTGAGATCTTCTACTGTTTTACTTAAAAAAAGATTTAAATTACATTGAACCATTTTTAGCGGAAGTTTTTCCCCGGCCTTAATTTTATCTGAATCAAGAAGATCTCTGATCATAGAATCAGCGCGAGACATGGATGAAATAATATTCTGACTTAAAGCTTCAAGTTTCGAGATGCTACTGGCAGACCTTATGATCAACTGTGCACTCAAACGAGCACTTGTAAGAGGTGTACGAAGATCGTGAGAGAGTGCCACTACAAATCTTTCTCGAAGAACTTTTTCCTCTGCTAGTTTAAGATTATTGCGTTTGATTGATTCTTCATCATTTTTACGATCAGTAATATCAATCCCTGTGGCAACGATATCAACGATGCGACCATCTCTATCTCTGTTTCCAGGAGATAAAATATTAAGAAAACTTCTGATAGGGCCGTCGGCATAAGTGAGTTGATTTTCAAATTGGACTGTTTCACCTTGAAGCACTCGATGAGTATGAGCGTGAAAGACCTTATGAAGATCCTCCCCTACGACTTCAGAGATCGTCTTGCCGATAAGACCCTCAGAGGGGATATTCCAGAATTCAAAGATAGTTTTGTTGGCAAAAAGGAACCTCTCATTCTTATCAAGATGCAGCAAGTAAACATTCACAGAGTCAGCAAGAAGGCGTAATTGATCTTTGGCCGCCTGTGCATCATGAAGAAGTCGTTCTTTTTCAATTATTCTATTTTTAGTTTCTGTTATATCTTCCAACGCTAAAAGAATCATCCCTGTCGTATTACTTTTTACATTGATCGCCTGCGCAGATAATAAAAAAGTTCTGAATCCAAGTCCAGGAAACTCACTTTCAACTTCAACATGACTGAAGGGAAGATTTTTAGTGATCATTTCCTCTAGGGAGAGTTTAAGCGAAGAAATATTCCATTGATAAAGTCCTAGCTCATAAAGAAGTTTTTGTTCAGTCTCCTCGCGAGTCACATTAAAGGAGCGATAGAAGGATTTATTAGCAGATAAAACTTTGAGCTTTTCATCAAGTACAATTAAAGGAAGTTGAATCCCTTCTACAATACTTCTGGCAAAGTCACCGCTTAGTTCTGCAAGCGAGACAGCTCGACGAAGCATGTTAATATCCACTAAAGATAAAACGACACCATTGATTTTATTTTCAGTAGTTTTATAAGGCCTAATTTGGATCCTATACCAGCGTCCTTCAGCATCCTGAACCTCAGACTCTTTGGTCAGATCATTTTGAATGGAATCAAAAACTTGTTTATCAAGATCTTTGACATTCACGTTAAGCTTAATATCGTAAATTGAGCGTCCAATATCAGAAGGCAAAAGATTCATGATCGTTCGTGCATGAGGAGTAAAACGGCGAATATGATGCTTAAGATCTAAGATAACAATAGGAATTTCAACACTATTTAGAAGATTCACAAGATCATTATTAGCAAGTCCTACTTCATGATTACTGTTTTGGAGTTCATCGTTAACAGTTGTTAATTCTTCATTAATTGATTGAAGCTCTTCTTTTGCTGTCTCAAGCTCTTCATTCATACTCTGAAGCTCTTCGTTACCGGAAATAAGTTCCTCATTGGCCGATGCAAGTGAATCGTTCGTTTTTTGGTGCTCAAGATTTAAAGACTGTAAATATTCTTTTGTGAGCTCCAATTCCTGCTCAAGCCTAGTTGAGCGAAGTTCTTCAGCGGCCAATTCATCTTTAGAAAGTTTTCGTGAAAAAATACTTTTCAATTTTGGGACAGCTGGAGCTTTAACTTCTTCAAACAAAATAAGGAATAAATTCTCTTTCACTAAAGGGTGCTTTTCAAAAGGATGAATCACAATATTGCAAGAAAGACGGTTTCCGTTTCTCGTGATAGTGACCCCATCTCTACGGATAACTTCTTTTTCTGTCTGAGCTTTACTAAACGCATTTCGGAGTTCAACAAAAAGCCCTTCTCTGACCATTTTCATGAGATTTGTTTCAGGCTCTCCAGGGGGTTGCTCAAGGAATTGTCCGGTCTTTCCGCGAAACTGCAAAACTTCCATATGGTCATTGACTAAAACGCCGCAGGGGGCATACTCGGCAAGTAAAAGGGTATCTATCGTTTTCGAAATATCAAGAATTGGTTTTGGTTCAACCGATAGACGCTCAAAAGGTTTTACATCTATCGGTAGATTTTGTTTAACCTGAAAACGCAGCTGACTTTGAGCACTTGTTCGGGCAAAGACTTTATTTGCTTTATCGACGGTCATGAAAAGCTGTGGATGACCTGAGACATTTTCAGTTCGACCTAAAAGCAAATACCCAGGCTGTTTTAAGCAATAATGAAAAGTGCTGAAAATCTTTTTTTGTAATTGATGATCAAAATAGATAAGAACATTTCTGCATGTAATGAGATCTAAGTGAGAAAACGGCGGATCTCTGACGAGATCGTGCCTCACAAAGATACACAAATCTCTTACAAATTTACTAATGCGGTAACCATGACTAACTTTAACAAAATATTTTCTTAAAATATCCGGCGATACTTCCCGTGTAATGGCCTCTGAATAAATACCTACTCGTGATTTTTCAATCATAATTTCACTGATGTCAGAGCCGAAGACAAGAATCGGGAAATTTGCAGGGGCATCTCCCAAAAATTCTAAAAAGGAGATAACTAGTGAGTACACTTCTTCACCAGTTGAGCACCCCGCTGCCCACATACGAACAGGAGAACTGGGAAGTTTATTTTTCATTATATCGGGGAACACTTTTGCTTGCAGAAACTTGTAAGCTTCAGGATCACGAAAAAAAGAAGTCACATGAATCAATAGATCCTCATAAAGAATCTTTGATTCTGCGAGGTCTTCTCTTAAATAATCAAGGTAGCGACTTAATTTATCTACACGAAGAAGCGCCATACGCCTTACAAGTCTTCGTTTGAGTGTTGCTGGCTTATATTCATTGAAATCAATATTAAGATTATTTTTTAAATGATTTAAAATCCTCTCAAAATCATGCTGATCTTCCGGATTCGAGAATGGTTCTAATTCTTTAATTGAATAAAAGCGATGCCTTCTTAAACGAAGAATTTCCTGAGCGAGTTCAGGAATTGAAAGAGAATAATCAACCACTCCTGCTTTTAAAGCACTCTCTGGCATACCAGGAAATTTTGCCGTCGCTGGATTTTCAACAAAAGTAAACCCGCCCTCATCTTTAATCGAGCGAAGACCTTCAGTCCCATCCGAAGCAGTGCCTGAAAGAACAACACCAATGGCCCGTTTATCACAGTTAGCAGCAAGAGAGCGAAAAAAGCCGTTGATCGGCATATGGGGAGTACCAGGAGTAAGGTCTCTGGGTAATAATCTTAAAGCTCCATGAACAATATCGACTTCAAAATTAGGAGGAATGATGTAAACATGATCAATCTCAATTCCCATGTCGTTTTTGATCTCTAGAACAGGCATGCTAGTCGTTTTGACTAAAGCTTCGCGAAGAAAACTTTGATGAGTTGGATCAAGATGTTGAATAAGGACAAAGGCCACCCCCGAATCGGGCGGAATTTCTTTTAATAGTTTACTAAACGATTCAAGGCCACCGGCCGAAGCACCGACACCAACAATGGGAAAAACAGGTCTCTGCTTTTCTTCTACTTTATCCATAATAAAACACTATCCCGGGATTTCATTAAAGTTGTTTGAGATTACACTTAGATCGTCGCAAGAGATAGACCTCTTTTGAATTAGTTATGTGTAGGGGGTGTTCCAAAGCAAGCTTTACCAAGTTCGCCAGCGCGGAAGTCCATAAGAATGATTTTATAGACGCGGTCTAAATCAGGAAGCCCCTTTGCTTTCAGAGCGCCTCGAACTGAAGCGATTTTGCTAAAAACCTCGTCCACACTTAAGTTAAAGGACTCAAGCTTATAGCGCTCTTTAAAGGCTTCAGACTGGGTTTTCAAAAAATAGTTCACTAGATAAATAGCAGGATCTTCTTCACCGATGATTTCATCAGGAATGGCATTAATCGCTGAGAGCCAGATGCGGTGTTCTTCAACTGCTACTTCAGGGGGCATGACACCCGGAGTATCTAAAAGCTCCAGGTCATCGTCTACTGTCACCCAAAGTTGAACCCTGGTTTGACCTGGTTTATCAGCTGTCTTTGAAGCATTTCGATTAGCAAGTTGATTAATGAAGGTTGATTTACCGGTATTAGGAAGACCAATAATCATGAATCTGAATTTTTGCTTTTGAGAGACACCTTCTGGATTACAGGCCTGGCGTTTTTGCTCGATAATTTTTCTCGCTGCACTCATCACGGGCCTTAGAGACGCTTTATCCAGGCAGTTAATGAAAATATAAGGCTCGTTTTGATTTCTGAACCACTCATCCCATTTTGCCACACCAGTCGGATCCGCTAGATTCACTTTATTCAAAACAATTAAGTGACCTTTGCCACCAATAGATTCTTTTAATTTTTTATTTCCTGAAACTTCCGGCGCACGTGCATCGCGAATTTCAATCACAAGATCAACCATCGCAAGCTTTGCTTTAATTTCCCGCATCGCCTTAAGCATGTGCCCAGGAAACCAATTGAAAGCGGCCCCTGGTTCAGAACCAATCTTGGGTTTTTTAGGTGGTTCAGTTTTTTTAGTCACCGAGGTGAATTTATTAAATTTCTTATAGGGGGCCATGACACTAGGTAACACATCGGCTTCGAAAAGTAAGGTTTAATCACCCTGGGGTTCGGTGACACTTAAGATATCCTCAGCATTCCAGTGAGGTAGGTCTGACCTTAGCATTGAGATCAATTCATTAAATTTTGTAGAATTTGTGGGATGAGCAGTTTCCCGCCATTCCGGAGACTGCGCAAGCCGGCCTCGGAGAGCGGCGGTCAAGAGGTCAATCCACGTCGGAGCTGTAAAAGTAAAATTGAGGGCAAGTGCGTCCCCTTCCGCTTCCGTTGAGTGCCAGTGCCCGCGAGGAACAAAAAGGAGGGAGCCAGGGTATAGTTCAATACATTCGGCTTTTGTTGGCATCCTTTCTGGCATTGGGTTTTCGAGGTAACTCATCATTTCAGGATCGGGTGCTTGCCCCATGGTAAATCTCGTCAGGGGATTAATCACATCCGTGTTGGGTGCCATCCACCATTTTTTTGTCCCATGAATTTGCAGCACAAAATTAATATTCTGATCAAAATGAGGAGCGGTTCCTTTACCGTCTGGCGTTGCGTACACAAGGCAACGGGCGATGGTCATGGCGGAAAGACCTAAGTCCGTGCGAAAGGCCTGAAGCCATGTTTCCAGCACTGGTGAGATCGTTTGAACTTCATTGAAAAGAAGCCCCATACCATTGGAAAATAATTTTCGGGCATCGATTGCATTTACATCAACTGAACTCGCTTCATCACGCACATCCGGTAAATGGGCGTGGATAATGCCTGGCCAGGAATTGAGCATCGATTCCAGTGAACTTAAAAAAGGGAGACTCGTTAATTCATAAATCTCATTTTTTAAACCATGAACCACATGCGGTTTATTATTATGATACATGGATGAGATGAGCGGAATGAGTTTATTCATGAACTCATCCTAAGCTCATCTCTTTGTCATGAAAAGTGAACTTTAAAGGGCATCATCCGGGACTGAACATTTCGGAAAATGTTTTCGTGGAACTTCTGTAATGACAGTCTGTTGATGGGCCCCCGTTTGCGGATCAGTAGGATCAAGAATAATGCCAATCTGGTCCCGGCATTTTGGCATATAACCGCTTCCTTCTTGAGTCGCACTCAAAACAATTTCATTCACTCTTGCTTGTGAAAATGGGCCAACAGTTGAGGCATCAAAGGAGTCATCCAGCATGGTCCAGATCGCAAGCTGAACGTCACCTCTGGTGTAAACACCTAGTCCCGTCGGTGAAGATTTTTTTACAAACTTCTTATTAATAATCCAATTAACTTCATCCAGATTTTCCGGATGATCAACAAGGCCCTCGGGAAGCTCGCTATAACTAGAGTAGTATTTTACATCATAAAGAATGCCTTCCCCAATAGCAGTCGACCAGTCCCCACACCAGCCTTTATAGCTTCCTTCCAGGAGTCCGCTATCTTTAATCGTGACATCAAAATAGGACGAGCTCAGAGGATTTTTCACGACACTTGCCATGCGACCAGAATCAGCAAAAGAAGTGAGGGATAGACCTAAAAAAAGTAGTCCAAAACCAGTTGATTGACGTAAATTCATTTTTTTCTCCTAAAGTTAAAAGGATTAGCGTTTGATAGACCTTGGTTTAATAGATAAAATAGTCAGAGGCGACTTTTTTTAAACTAAAAGTCTGGGCAAATATGACATTCATCAGGCAAAAAATTCAAAGATATCCGTTACGAAAGAATGAACTCCTTCAAGGATGGGATAGCGCGGATGAACTCCTATTAAAACATGTTCACACACTTGACTTGAAAGACAAAAAAGTTCTTGTTGTGAACGATCAATTTGGTGCTATTAGTTGTCATCTTGGTCCATGCGATTTTTTAACCTTCACGGATTCTTTTGTTAGTGCTGCGGGTATTAGAAATAATAGCGGAGGAAAAGTTGAACCTATCAGTGATTTAACTGAGCTTCAAGGACCCTATGATTTAGTCCTCATTCAGATCCCAAAAAACATGTCTTTTTTTGAGGATATTCTTTGCAGACTCACCCCACACTTGAAAGAGAAGTCAAAAATTATCTGTGCATCGATGGTAAAGCATCTAGCTCCCTCAAGTTTTGATTTATTAAATAAATATATTGGCACAACCACGACGAGTCTTGCGGAGAAAAAAGCGAGGCTGATCTTTGCAGATTTTACCAAAGAACAAATTTCTTCTCCTTACCCAATAAAACTTAATGTCGAGGAATTTAAAACTCCCTTTATTAATGGATCGAATCTTTTCAGCAGGGAAAAGCTTGATATTGGAACGAGGTTTTTTCTCGAGCATATTCCTGCTGGCGATTTCAGCGCTATTCTGGATCTTGGGTGCGCAAACGGAATTATTGGTATTAAAGCAAAAGAAAAAAATCCCAGTGCGAAAATAACTTTCTGTGACGAATCAGCGATAGCGATTTCTAGTGCACGACAAAATTACAAGAACAACTTTGAAGATGAAGCAGCTTTTTTGTGGACCAATTGTTTTGAATCCGGCGAATCAGAATCAATGAACCTGATTCTTTGCAACCCCCCCTTTCATCAACAAAATACCGTAGGCGATTTCATTGCCTGGCAAATGTTTGAAGATTCTTTAAGGACTTTAAAAAAAGGGGGAATGATCCGGGTCATCGGAAATTCCCATCTGGGTTATCAGCTAAAACTCAAAAAACTTTTCGGTAATAGCAAAGTAATAGCTACGAACCAAAAATTTATGATTATTGAAGCGGTAAAAAAATGACGACTATGATTGATGTCATCATTCCGGTTTTTAATCGAGAGGCAACCATTAAAAGAGCGATTGAATCAGTCCTTGCTCAAAACTATCCGCATTTTAATCTTTATGTTGTAAACGACGGCTCAACCGATGCCACTGAAAATTTAATGACTCCCTTTTTAAAAAATAAAAATGTCCATTTACTCCGTCAGGAAAATAAAGGTGTCAGTGCTGCCAGAAATTTGGGTATTAGATCTGGCACTGCAGAATGGATTGCTTTCCTCGACTCTGATGATGAATGGCTGACCGAAAAATTGTCACGGCAAGTTCATTTTTTAACTCACAATCATAACGTTCGCTTTGTTCATTCAAATGAAATCTGGATTCGTAACGGAGTGAGAGTGAATCCGAAACAAAAATTTGATAAAAGTAACCAGGAGATCTTCAAACGCTCTCTTGAAACATGCCTGATATCACCCTCCACTGTGATCTTGAGGCGCGAGCTTCTTAATCAGCACAATCTTTTCGATGAAAGTTTTGAAATCTGCGAGGATTACGATCTGTGGTTAAAAATTCTTGCTAGGGAAGAAATAGGTTTTGTGCCAGACTTTCTTGTTAAAAAATACGGCGGGCATGAAGATCAGCTCTCTTTAAGGTATCCTGCGATGGATTTGTGGCGGATCCGCTCGCTTATAAACCTCCTCGAGCAGGGACTCCTGACTCAAGACCAAGAAAGAGATGTGCATGCAGAAATCACTAAAAAGACCCCAATCCTCACTAAGGGTTTGATTAAACATGGCCAGAGGGATCAGCACCAAAAGCTTTTAGAAATGCTGGACCGTATAAAACCAGAAAAGTCTTAAGTTTAAGTTACACAATTCCATAGACTTGAAAAAGACGTCTTTAATTTTTGCACGCACCTTGCTAGTATTCAGGGAAATTTTTAATAAAGGATTTCCTTTTGAAAAGTGAACTACAACTCGAAGCCGCAGTTTTAAGTCCTCATGCATTAACTCCAGAGGCGACATCAACAGTCCCGACCTTTACCACTGAATTAAAGGCACTCACCTTTTATCAGCAAGAGCTCAAAAAAGTTCTACCTGAAACTATTTTTGCCAGAACTCCGGGTCGCGTGGGCTATTTTATTAGTTTCCTCGCTATTAATATTTCAATTATTTACTCAGTCATGGTGTTTGACCCTGCTTGGTATATTAAACTTCTTGCTGCTTTCGTGATTGGCCAGTTTAACGCGAGCATGGGCTTTTTTGCTCATGAAACTCTCCACGGCTCAATCTTTAAAAGTCGTTTTTTACAGGATCTCATTGCCGCGATTGGATTGGCGCCCTTTTTAGTCTCTCCTTCTTACTGGCGTTTTTGGCACAACACTCTTCACCACGGGAACACTCAGCTCCTTTATAAAGATCCGGATGCCTTTCCGACGTTGTCTGTTTATAAACGCAGCAAATTTATGAGAGCGGTGTTTGATCTTTCTCCGGGTTCAAAGAATCCCTTAAGCTATTTTTATTTTTTTTACTGGTTTTCATTTCAATCAGTGCTGAATCAGTCATTCATGCGTTTTAAAAATAAAATGTGGGCCAATATGGACCATACGCGTGTGACAAAAGAATTCATCCCCCTCGTTGTCGCTGCTGCTGCTTATGTTTATTGGGTAGGAGCTGAGAATTTTTTATGGCTTGTCGCTATCCCGTTTTTCATCCAGAACTATACGATTTTGAGTTACATCTCAACCAATCACAATATTTCACCACTTACAAAAATTAACGATCCACTTGAGAATTCGTTAACGGTGACAACAAACCCAGTAAGTGATTTCTTTCATTTAAATTTTGGTTATCATGTTGAGCATCATCTCTTCCCGAGAGTTTCGTGCAAGCATGCAAAAACGATCCACAAGCATTTGAAAGCGATGTATCCGGATAAATACAAGTCTATGCCTAAATGGAAGGCGCTTGTTTACCTTTACCAAACGCCACGGATTTATAAAAACAATGAAGAGCTCATTCACCCGAAAACTCTCATGACTTATCCGACTATCTCTACAGGTAACACACCAAAACATTTTTTTTCTTAAATCAAAAAATCTACCCTATAATAAGTTATGTCTTATTATGCGGTAGATTTTGGTACCTCTAATTCTCTCCTGAGTTACGTCTCAGGGGAGGGAAAAATCACTCCTGTTCCCCTTGACCCAAATGCTGGCGTTGTTCTGCGCTCCCTCCTCTACACTCCGGTTAAAAACCAATGGTTCTTTGGAACCGAAGCGATTTCAGAGTATGTCTTCCACGAGGGAGAAGGTCGATTCTTTCGCTCAATTAAAAAATTTCTGCCTGAACCGGGCTATACGGGAACTTCTGTTCACAACAGAAATCTTAATATCTCTGAAATGGTCGCAGTCTTCTTAGGCGAGATGAGAAAGCGCGCTAATACTTTTACTGGTGAAAATGTTGAAAAGCTTATTTTAGGGCGACCAGCTCTTTATTCATTGGATAAAGATCATGATCAACTCGCCCAGGATAGAATGCAAAAAGCGAGCGAGCTCGCAGGATTTAAAGAAGTCATTTTTTGTCCTGAGCCGATTGCGGCCGGGCTTGATTATCAGACTGGTGAGAAGAAAGAAAAAATTGTTCTCATCACAGACTTCGGTGGTGGTACGTCAGACTTTACCCTGATGAAGTTTCATCATGGTGCTTATTCCAAAGAAGATATCTTGGGCCTTTCAGGGATTTTTATCGCAGGAGATGTGCTGGACGGTCTTATGATGCGGGATTTTATTTCTCCCCATTTTGGATCTCAATTTTCCTACACCTTGCCAGGATCAACCAACGTTCTTCAGTTCCCACGAAATCTTCTGAAAAAAATATGCTCTCCCGCTCACATTACACATTTACGAGATAAGGATAGTTGGGAGTTTCTCCAGCATATTAATAAGTTTGGACTCTCACCTCTTGATCAAACGCGGATGAAAAACTTGCTGACTCTGGTTGAATGTCAATTAGGGTTTCCGCTCTTTAATGAAATCGAAAAAGTGAAAGTCGCTCTTGGGAAAAAAGAATCAGAACTTTTTACTTATAGTTTTTTAGACATGGCGGTTGAGCAGCTTATTGTTGCTGAAAAATATCAGAAAAGTGTCACTCCTACGGTAGAAGAAGTGATGGCGACCATGATGGATGTCTTTACTCAATCCGGATTAAAGATTAGTGACGTGGATCAAGTCTGTCTAACAGGAGGAACATCGCAACTTCCTCTCATTCGCGAGCAGCTTAAATCCGTCTTTGGCGCTGAAAAACTCATCGAACACAACATCTATCAATCAGTCGTTAATGGGCTCGCGCAATTTGCTTCAAAGCAGATGAGTTGAAAATTATTTTCTGATTTTAATAAATTTTAATGTCATGCGGTCACTTTCTCCGATGTCTTCGTACTTATCTTTGTCTTTACCACCAAGCCTGTAAACTGGAGGTAAAGTCCACACGCCATCAGGATAATTGGCCTTGTCTTTGGGATTGGCATTAATTTCAGATTTACTAACAAATTTAAATCCTGCTTGAGATGCAAAAAATATCACTTGTTTTTCTGTCAAATACCCACTCATCGGAACATTTTTTTTTGCTCCAGCAATACGGTGCTGAACCACTCCTAAAACACCGCCCTGTTTTAAAAGGTCATGAAAAAGCTTAAACGCCATAGGAGTTGAATTTGAGGCGACCCAATTGTGGACACTATTAAAGGTCACTACCATATCAGCATAGGCCGGTTTTATTTTATTCCTTTTACTCATTGGTTCGAAGGGAATGATTCGAGTCTTTGCTTGAATATCCTGATGACTGATAAGAATATTTTGTAACTTTTTTTCATTCTCAATTAAAAATTCAGGAGGATTTGAAGGCATGCGGGGAATAACAATAACGTACTGACCGTCTTTAGCAAGATAGGGCGCTAGAATTTCGGCAAAATAGCCGGCACCAGGTGAGACTTCAACGACTGTCATCGTGGACTTTATTCCAAAAAACGCCAAAGTTTCACCAGGGTGTTGAAACTGATCTCTGTCTCTATTCTCATCTGCTCTGGCATCGGATGAGACCGCTTCTTTAAGGTCTGCTGGAAGATTCACGACTCTTCTCTTTTTCACACCTTGCGAGCAAGAAGTAAGGATAAATAAGAAGATAAAAAAAGTGACTATTTTCATTCGTAGAACATAGCATGATGGACTATCCGCTGGCCAAGAGAGACTAAGGATTGATAGATTTTAAGGATCAAGTTTGTTCACTCTAAGGAGCTTCTATGATCATCCAAATGGCCCTTTTGATTGGCCTCAGTGCCCTGAGTACTGCAAATGCAGCGAGGGAAAATCTGGTTGAACAATTGATGGTTTCTGAAATCGTCTACGTTGAGTCTCCAACCGATACTGATCAAGATGGCATCAAAGATAAAATTTATGTCGCCATCGATAGACCTAATACAGATAAATTACTCTCAACCATTTATGCAATTTCTCCATATGCTCTTGGCGGAAATGAAGTACCCATGCATAACGTAGATATGGATTTTCTTCCACAAGGTGAAATAAAAAGTTTTTTACGTGGTCTGACCAAATCAAGCCATGGGACAAATTCAACCTTTACTCTCGATGCTCCAAAATACGCGAGGATCTCGGCCCATAGTGTGGGCACTGGAAGATCAACTGGCTGTCCTACTGTCGGTACTCAAGAAGAAACGTTGGCGGCAAAAGCAGTGATTGATTGGTTGAACGGCCGCACCGTTGCTTTCTATGAAGATGGCCGAGAGGCAAAAGCGACTTGGGCGAATGGAAATGTGGGAATGACAGGAGTTTCCTATAATGGAACTCTCCCAACAATGGTTGCTTCAACAGGTGTTGAAGGACTCAAAGCAATTATCCCAATTGCAGCGATTGTGAATTGGTATGACTATTACCGCGCCAATGGTTTAGTGGTGGGTCCGAGTGGTTATATTGGAGAAGACGCAGATATTCTTGGCCACTATGTAGCGAGACGCGGATCGTGCAAGTCTGAACTAAATCGCCTGACACAAACTCAAGGTCGTGAAAATGGTGACTACACTCCTTTCTGGCAGACAAGACAGTATTTACCAGCAGTCAAAAATATTAAAGCAGCGACTTTTATTATTCACGGTCAATCTGACTGGAACGTAAAACAAAAACACGCTATTGATCTATGGACTAATCTTGATAGCAGCACTCCAAAAAGAATGTTTCTTCACCGAGGTGGACACGGATCAACATCAGTTCACTCTGTACCAAGAAAAATCCAAATGTGGTTTGATCATTTTCTGGAAGGTGAAGAAAACGGCATCACAACTGGACCGCAAGTTGAAGTGGAACTTCCTGGTGGAGATTTAATGGTTCAGGAAGAGTGGCCGCATGAGGATACAAAAACAGAGCGCCTTTATTTTGCTCCTGAGGCAAGTCTTTCAACTTCTGCCTTCGCGGGTAAAAAAGAAATCGTCATTGTTGATTCAGGGAAAACTAAAAAAGTAGGAGACCTGTTATCAAATCCCACTCAAATGAATGAGGGAAGACTAGCTTTCATCACTGCTCCTTTTGAAAATAACCTAGTTCTTTCTGGTACTCCGCGAGTGAATTTAAATCTCGCTGTCCTTAACCGCAAAGCTGCTAACATCACTGTCGCTATCATCGAATATGATAAGTACGGTAGAGGAAAAATCATTACCCGAGGCTGGGCGGATCCGCAAAATTATAAAGACATCAAAAAGGGAGAGGTCTTGGTACCTGGGAAAAACTACCAGCTAACATTTGATCTTGAACCAAAACAATATCGTCTGGCGGCGGGAAGTCGATTGGGCGTATTACTTACATCCACTGATTATGAATATACAATTCGCCCAATGGTCGGGACAGAGATTCAGTTTAATCTTGGAAAAAATAGTTTTATTGATTTATCAATCTCAGAAAAATAACAGGCATGTACAAACTCAGACCCTACCAACAGGAAGCTGTCGATAAAACGGTGACCTACTTTAGGAAGAAACGCGAACCTGCCGTTATCGTTCTTCCGACAGGTGCGGGGAAGAGTCTTGTCATTGCTGAGCTTGCTAAGATTGCTAAAGGCAGAGTTCTGGTGCTTGCTCACGTCAAAGAGCTTGTTGAACAAAATTATCAAAAATATAGGAGCTATGGACTTGAGGCGGGAATATTTTCGGCAAGTCTTGGGAAAAAGGATTGGGACCAGAAAGCGATTTTTGGAAGCATTCAATCTGTCGCCAGAGCACCAGAGAATTTCTTTAAAGAGTTCTCCCTTCTTGTGATTGATGAATGTCATCGGGTTGCTGAAGAAGGTGCGACTCAGTACCAGGAAGTCATTCAAAAACTAAAAGCTCTCAACCCTGCTCTATGCATTTTGGGTTTAACTGCCACACCTTACCGAATGGGTTTAGGTTGGATCTATGAGTATTCCCATATTGGTGAAATAAAAACTGAGCAGAACCGCTTTTTTAAGCAATGTGTTTTTGAATTACCTATCAGCTACATGATTAAAAATAAATTTCTCACTCAGCCTGTGAAAGTTGATATCCCTGTGACTTGTTATGATTTCTCCGAGCTGACTGAAAAAAACAGGATGTACACTCTGGCAGAAGTGGAAGAACTTCTGAAGAATCAAAAAAGACTCACGCCTCTAATCGTTAATAATATTGTCGATATCACTGAGAGGTTTGATAGAAAAGGTGTCATGATTTTTAGTGCAAGTGTAAAGCACGCACAGGAAATCCTAACCTATCTTCCTCCTGGGGAAGGGCGATTAGTGGTAGGTGACACTGATATGTCCTCTCGCGATGAAATTATTGAAGACTTTAAACAGAGAAAATTTAAATACCTTGTGAATGTTTCTGTTTTAACCACGGGGTTTGATGCTCCCCATGTTGATGTTATCGCCATCCTTCGTCCAACTGAATCAAATAGCTTGTATCAGCAAATTGTTGGCCGTGGGCTACGGTTGGACAATGGCAAAACTGATTGTTTTATTCTGGACTATACCGGAATGGGGCACGATATTTTTTCACCCGAGATCAGCGATAAGCGTCCTGGGAAGGAATCAGTCCCTGTGATTGCTCCATGCCCTCAGTGCAGTTTCGAGAATAGCTTCTGGGGGCTCTTAGATGGTGATGGTGACGTTATTGAACATTTTGGACGTAAGTGTCGGGGAGCCGAACAAGATCTCGCTACGCTTAAAATCAGAGCTTGTGGTTACCGGTTTCGTTTTAAGCTTTGCCACGCTTGTGGAAAAGAAAATGATATCACTGCCAAAGATTGTGAAAGTTGTAAGGCGGTTTTAATTGATGCAGATTCAAAACTAAAACAAGCGAAACTTTCTAAAAATGCTCATGTGCTGACCCCTGAGAAAATAACTTTTGAAGAGCGGATGGATAAGAACTCAAATCCCTACCTTGAAGTACGCTACTATGACTCTGATGCTCAGTATGTTTCGGAAGCGCATTTTTTTAGTAACCCATCATCAGTTAAAAAATTTAACATTAACTTCTTAAGATCCCACTTAAAAAGACCTGAGCTTTCAGTCGATATTAAAGCACCTCTGGATGTCATTAAAAATCAACGCTATCTGCGCCTACCTTCCTTTGTGATAGCCAGAAAACAAGATAAATTCTGGAAGATTACTGAAAAAGTTTTTTCGGAAGAGCTTTAAGGTCTGACTGAAAAAGCGGAAAAGACTTTGCCTTTTGCGCTGTTAGTTGGATCCTGCATATAAGAATGCATTTCATTTAAATGAGACCTGCGAAGAACAATTGAATGCTCGTTTGGTTGATTAGGATTTCCCCAACCTAAATCCTTTCCAGGTTTACCTTCAGATGATTCACTGTGTTCGACATGAGATCCAAGAATCATACGCACGGGTTTTGCATCCGTTGGTAATTTATCTAAAAAGTTTGTCAGGCGTGCCGTACTTCTTTTATGTTCATCCCATGATCCGTTTGTAAAAACGTTCCCGGGATAAAGAGAATCACCTGTGAATAAGTCACCCGTGCTGTGATCATAGTAAGCAACACTTGATGATTCATGCCCAGGAATAGCAATGACTGAAAGTTTTCTTCCACCAAGATCAATTGATCCGATACTTTTCTCATCAGGTCTTTGATCCTCACTCCAATTGGGAATATTAAACGCCTTCGCGACATCTGATGGCGAAGAACCGACAACATTAATGGATCCGCCAGATGAAAGTTTCGCAGGCCCTTTAAAAGCTTCATCTCCGGCCATGTGATCACCGTGAGAGTGACCGTGGCCAACAGTGAGATTGATTGCATGACCAACTTCAGCAGATTTTTTGGCCAATACTTCTTCTACTAATCGCCGTAACTCAGTCCCCACTTCAGAGACGCCACTTTCATCGTAGGCCCCCGTATCGTGAAGAAAAGCACCGTTTTCTCCCACCATTAAATACATAAAAGGGGCCTCAACACTTGAGCATTTATTTTGGCGAATAACATAGTAACCAGGATTTAATTCAACCACTTCAAAGAGAGGTAGACTTCCATCAGTTTTTTTACACTCTTCTTCTAGTTTTCCAAAAGTCGATGTGAATTTATATTGCTCAAGACACTTATCTTCAGAAAGACCTTTTGCCATTTCTGAACATTTTGCGATTTTAACGAGCGGATTATCACCTGAGAGGCAGCTTAGTTTTGCTGATCCTAAACCTTCAGTGTTTGCTTTCTCGAGGCTAGATAGAACTCCGCGTGTGCGCGCCTTAACTTCCTTGCATCCACTTCCGGCAGAGGAACAGGCCATGACTTTGGGTGTGATTGAAAGAGATAAAAGTAGTGCAAAAAACGCTGAATGCTGCATAGGATTCTCCCGCTTTTATCATAGCGAGACTCAAGAGATTTTTGGGAGATTAATAAAAAAGGCAAACACTGCCTGACTGAATCAGTTTTATCTCAGGCAAACGATAGTAGTCAGTCGGTATTTTTGGTAAAAAGATAGTTAAAAAAGCGCGGCCGTTCAGAAGAATAACGGCCGCGCCTAGGACTAAAAATTACTTTACTTCAAAGCGGTCAAGCATCATCACCTTGTTCCATGCATTGGCAAAGTCACGAAGGAACTTTTCTTTTCCGTCCTGAGCAGCATAGATTTCAGCAATAGCACGAAGCTCTGAATGAGAACCGAAAATCAAGTCAACCGAAGTGGCAGTCCATTTAGCAGCACCTGTCTTACGATCAACACCTTCATAAACTCCAGGTGTCTTCTCTGATTTTTGCCATTTTGTCGACATATCCAAAAGGTTCACGAAGAAGTCATTAGAAAGAACACCAGGACGAGTTGTTAAAACACCGTGCTGAGCTCCGCCTTCATTTGCATTAAGTGCTCTCATACCACCAACAAGAACTGTCATTTCTGGGACAGATAATGTGAGAAGGTTTGCGCGATCAATAAGCATTTCTGTCGGAGACATGTAAGCTCCTTCAGTATAGTAATTTCTGAAAGCGTCTGCTTTTAGCTCAAGAAAAGAGAATGAATTAACATCCGTTTGGACTTGAGAAGCATCCATACGACCTGGTCTAAAAACAACTTTAACATTTGATCCAGCTTTTTTAGCTGCATCTTCAATAGCTGCCACACCACTAAGAACAATCAAATCCGCCATAGAAACTTTCTTACCAGACTTATTAAAATCTTTTTGAATCAATTCTAATTTTTCAAGAACTTTTGAAAGCTCAGCTGGGTTGTTTACTGCCCAGTCTTTCTGAGGAGCAAGTCTTAAACGAGCGCCGTTTGCACCACCACGTAGATCTGTTCCACGGAATGATCCGGCAGATGCCCAAGCTGTGCGAACGAGTTCAGAAGTCGTTAAGCCAGATTTTAAGATTTTTGACTTAAGAGCTGAGATATCAGAAGCACCGATGAGCTTGTGATTAACAGCTGGAACTGGATCTTGCCAAACAAGAACTTCTTTCGGAACTTCGCTACCAATATAACGCGTGCGAGGACCCATATCTCTGTGAGTAAGTTTGAACCATGCTTTAGCAAAGGCCAACTGAAACTCTTTAGGATTATCTAAGAACCTTTTTGAAATCTCGCGGTAAGCTGGATCAAACTTGAGCGCCAAATCTGTTGTAAACATGATTGGAGCGTGTTTTTTTGTTTTATCATGAGCGTCCGGTACAAGTTTTGCGCCTTTCCCGTCTGCTGGAATCCACTGAGTAGCTCCGGCCGGGCTTTTTGTTTTAACCCAGTCAAAGGTAAAGAGGTTAGTTAAATATTGGTTCGTCCAGCGAGTTGGATTAATGGTCCACGCACCTTCTAGACCACTGGTAATTGTGTCAGCTCCATGACCAGTTCCACATTTATTTTTCCAACCAAGACCTTGCTCTTCAACTCCTGCAGCTGCTGGTTCAGCACCGAGGCATCCTTCAGGCTTACGAGCACCGTGAGCTTTACCGAATGTGTGACCACCAGCAATGAGGGCCACTGTTTCTTCGTCATTCATCGCCATTCGACCGAATGTTTCGCGAATATCTTTAGCTGAAAGAAGTGGATCAGGAACTCCGTTTGGTCCTTCAGGGTTCACGTAGATGAGACCCATTTGAACGGCACCAAGAGGTCGTTTGAGATCTCTTTTACCTTCATAGCGTTCATCAGCAAGAAATTTTTTCTCTGGTCCCCAGTAAACCAAATCAGCTTCCCAATCATCAGTTCTACCGCCAGCGAAACCAAAAGTTTCGAAGCCCATTGATTCAAGTGCCACGTTTCCAGTGAGCACCATTAAGTCTGCCCATGAAAGTTTATTTCCGTATTTCTGTTTGATTGGCCAGAGAAGACGACGAGCTTTATCGAGGTTAGTGTTATCAGGCCAGCTATTGAGTGGTTCAAATCTTAGTTGTCCACCACCAGCTCCACCGCGACCATCAGTCACACGGTAAGTACCAGCACTGTGCCAGGCCATGCGAATAAAAAAGGGTCCGTATGTGCCGTAATCAGCTGGCCACCAGTCTTGTGAAGTTTTCATCGCAGCTTCGATATCTTTTTTAACAGCTTTTAAATCAAGCTTTTTAAATTCTTTTGCGTAATCAAAACGACCATCAAGTGGATTTGATTTTTCAGCGTGCTGTCTTAGTGGGGCTAGATCAAGTCTTTCCGGCCACCAAAACTGATTCGAAACGTTTTTAGTATTGGCGTATTCTTCAGGTTTATCCTGAGTAAAGCCTGCTTGCGAAATGGACATGGCAACGAGGGCCAAAGCAAGTCGTTTTACATTTGACATGAGTTTCTCCTTAATGAGTTTGTTCTTGGATCAATGTTAAGGCAAAAACCAACTTGAGTACATTAGAATAAATCTATGAGCTGATAGAGAAAAACTATGAAGGGAATAATTTCTTGAAAATACTGGATAAAAACAGCTTTTAGCTGGCTTTTTTCATTTTAATTTCACCCGAGTCATTCGGATTTTCAACTAGCTGCGTTTTTCTCTGAGCGAAAAAATTTTACTCAACAAATCTTGTTATAGAAATGATCCCCACTAAAGAACCGAGAACAACATTTTGAGTGAAATAAAAATTCGGACTTCAAGCTCAGACATCGATTTCCTTTCTTCCATGAGGCCTATCGTCTGAAAGGAAAGAAGCTTAAACCTCTTATGCCTAACTAAACCAATCTAAATAATCTTAGGCTTTTCGATAATCGCAACTGTTAGCCGGCTCACACAAACCATCTTGCCTTCACTATTTGTGAGGCGAATGTCCCAGACGTGAGATTTTTTTCCGATGTGTATGGGAGTGCATTTTGCTGTCACTCTTCCATCGGTCACGGGACGAAGATGATTAGCATTAATTTCCAGGCCAACAGGAAGAAAGTCACCCTGGCCAATGACGAGGTTACTTGCCACTGACCCCACCGTTTCAGCAAGAACAACAGACGCCCCTCCATGCAAAATCCCAAAAGGCTGCTTGGTCCGTTCATCAACTGGCATCGTTGCAGAAAGTGAATCATCAGTGATTTCTGAAAATTGAATATCAAGAAATAAGACCATGTTTTTTGACATTTTATTAAGTGTGCCAATATCGATAGCATTTTTCCAGATCATGTTTTGTCCTTAAATTTGATGAATGGTTCAACTTCAATCATAACTTTAAGTGAAAACAATTGAAATCACCTTTGTGGAAATTCAATTTCAAAACGGGTATTTTGGGAAGTGTGTATGTATGAAAGTTTACCGCCGTTGTCTTCCATAATTCCTTTAGAAATACTCAAACCTAAACCTGTCCCCTTACCAACTTCCTTGGTTGTAAAAAAAGGGTTCATCATCTTATCTGCCACTTCTGTAGGAATTCCTCCCCCACTATCAGTTACTGAAATGGTGATATGAGTCTTATCTTTTTGAACTGAAAGATCGACCCATTTCTCGTTTGAATTTTCGATCGCATCAAATGCATTTCCCAAAAGATTCAATAGAACCTGAATGATTTGAGTTGGTCTAACTTCTAAAATAGTTTCTTCTAGATTATTAAAATTTATGTCGAGATGAATGTCATGATTTTCAAAACGAGTGCGGCACAAATCAAGCGCCTCATTGACTAAACGACCAATCGAAGTTTTTTCAAGGATATCCTTTTCGCTATTACGGGAAAAAGATTTTAATCCTCTAATAATTTTAGAAATTCTAAATACCGTTGATTCAATTTTTTCAATATTATTAAAAGCACTGCTATTGGCAAACTCACGTTTAAGTTGCATACAAATCCCTGCAATAATTGTCAATGGATTGTTAATTTCATGGGCAATGCCACTTGCCATCTCACCTAAACTCGACATTTTTGCTGAAGCTATTAATTTCTGACGCTGCAAATCCAAAGTCGCTTCGTTGTTGATACGATCCGTGATATCTTGAACCGAACCAACAAACGCCAACGGTATTCCTGCTTCAGAAAATATAGGTGCAGCATTAGATGCAACATAACGAATGTCTTTTTGTGATTTAAGAAAACGAAATTCCGCCTGAAAATTTCTATTATTTTTTATTGAGTCATTCCACTCCCCGAAGACTTTTGCAGCATCCTCTGGATGAATTGCCTGGCCCCATCCATCACCAAAGGCATGCTGTTCAGAAAGGCCCGTTATCTCGATCCATTTTTTATTGACGTAAGTGCATTTCCCCATCAAGTCAGTCTTATAGATTCCAATAGGAGCAAAGGTCGCTAAAGATTGAAAGAGTTCTTCACTGTCTTTAAGTTTTTGCTCATTAATGGTCGCTTCAGTCACATTCATGGAAGAACCGATTAACCGGAAAGGCTGGCCATCATCATCATTAATTAATTTAAGGCGAACAAGTAACCAAATAAAATGCCCATCAAGATGAACCATCCGATAACGGGCCGTAGAGGTTCCCTTTTCAAAACATTCCTGATTTGAGCTGATCGCAAGCGGTTTATCCTCTGGATGGACAATTGAAAACCAGAAGTTTGAATCGTTGAAGAAATTTTTAAGCGAATGCCCTAGAATTATTTCTGTTGTTTTGTTAGCGTATTCAAGTTTGTTTGTCCTAAGATTAACAACCCAGGACGAGTCGAAACTGTTCTCAAACATTTCTTCGAAAATACTGAGGGAACTGTGCTCGTTCATTTGATAAGTTTAAGCATTAACGAGGGAAAAGTTAATGAAATTAATGCAATTAACGCAAACTAAAACAGTCAGAAGTAACATTCATAACAATCACCAATGCAAAGTGGTTTCCCTACTCTAAAGGAAGTGGCACAGGCCCAGAAAAAGTGAAGACCATTTTGAAAGAAAACGGCATCAATTCAGAAAATATTGGTGGATATGAAGATCTAAAGAAAATGATCCCAGTTGATGGAACACAAATGAGATAGACATGACAAAACGAAACTCACCAAACGATATCCAAAATCTCGATGACTTAATTGATCTAGAAAATAAAGTCGTCGATAAACGAATTGAAAAGCGCAAACCAGAAAAACGTAATCGACGGGACAGACACTACAATAAGCAGTTTATTAAATCGGCGCTTAAAGATGGTTTGGGACCTGCAGATGAAAGCGATGAAGACGAGGAATAATCTCTACAAGTTTTGTTCCATTAAGTGCCCGGTCTTGACCAAAATAACAGTCTCTTCTTCTACAAAAGGATGATGAGTTGAAAGATGAGGACTTCTTATCCACGTACCAACTGGGTAACGAGAAAACTCATCCATAAATTCACCAGACAAGACAAATATTTCTTCTCCTCCCCAATGACGGTGAGGAAGAAACTTTTCCCCTGCTGGCCACTTCACAAGTGCTGTCCCTTCAGTCTTAAAATGATGCAAAGGCATGACTTGAAGACCACCATGACCTGGAAGCCAAACTTCTTTATTTGTATCGATTGTAACAGTCTTTAAATCTTCCGCATCAAAGTGCCCAAGCTTAACAAATAAAACGCAGCCCTTCTCGCTTCCTGGTGAGTGTTTTGAACCCGGTGGATTGCGAATATATGTCCCCGCGGGATAGAGACCTCTCTCATCCATAAACTCCCCAGAAACGACAAAGATTTCTTCACCCAGGTGATGAACATGCTCTTTAAAAAACGTTTTTGGATCAGGCCGAACGATACTCGTCGTTCGGCCTGATTCAGGAGCTTCACGTTCCAAGATTTTTCGCTCAACTACCGCCGAAGGACTGGGTGTCCAGAGCATCCTGGGGGTTTCGCTAATGAATCGCTCTGAAAAATTGAGATTAAAAGGGTATTCCATCTATTCAAAATACCTTTAACCGAGTCAACTTTCCAATCAAAATTTTAAAGTTCTCTCTATGTGGTGCTCTAATCTAACTCCAGTTGAAGAATAGGGAACATAATCAAGATTTAATGCCCTAGAATAAGTCCCATTATCACTTAAAATCCAAGATTCTCCTTTGATGGAACCTGAAATGCTTTAGTTTTTTAATTCAAAATCATTCTGTTCTAAAGAAGATCCCCCACTCTTTTTAATGGTGAGCTCATTTCGCACATCTTCCACTCCAATGAGTTCATCTACACAATGCTCGGCTTCTCGCTTGGTCTTTCGACAGTCAACACTACCTTTTAAGATGACAGTGCCATCCTTGACCTGCACTTCAATATCGGTGGCATCAATATTCTGATCACGGTAGAGTGCTTCACTTGCATCCTCTTTTATTCGGTCATCTGATCTTTTATATCCTTTAGGACCTTTCCCGTAATGCCCGGTTCCTTCATCGCCAATCCATCGAGCAAAGTGGTTTGCTGGACCTAATCCAAGTCGTGCATCTTGTCTTTGTCTGCGATCAAAATCATCGGTATAAAAATCATTGTTACGAAAAAGATCATCTCCACCGCGAGGACGCAGGTCATTATTATATTGAATTCCTAAACGGCCATCGCGGTCTTCTTCCGGATAAGGTTGTCTACTACCACGAGGATTTTCGATCCGATACCAATCTGAGTCAGGCCTATCGAAGCGAGAATAATCACCATCAAAATTTTGATTCTCTGAATTTGTATGGCCGTACATCCGGGTACGAGTTTGATTTCTTTCTTCTTCATGACGTCTCATAAAAACTCCTTTAAAAAAATGAAATTGATCCATAAAGACCTAATGATGATTATAGATCAAATCGATGGAGTCGTTTTTAAGTGTATCTAAATTGAAAAGCGAGATGTGTATCAATTAGTTGAGCAAATGGATTAGTCTCGGGGTAAGAATCAATAATATTTTCTAAAAGCGTCGCTTCATCTTTTAAATGGTTAAAACTTGAGAATATTTACCAAAATAAAAGAATACGATGAAAACACTGAAAAAAATCTTTAGTAAAGTACCTAAGGTTTTTGAGTTTACGATCACTCTGCAGGATACATCCCAATTGGTTTGGAGTGATCCCTCAGGGATCAGGTTTGAAAATGGGCCTTCGTCCAAACCGGAGGAGAAACTCCCTACAAAATTTTAACATTACGAAGTCCGAAATCTAAGTTTAAAATAATGCATGGATTTTATTATTATTCCGATCATTGCTGGGCTCGCTTCTCTCCTGACATTTTTTTCAGGTTTTGGCCTAGGAACTCTTCTAACTCCAGTTTTTGCTATTTTTTTTCCAGTCGAACTTGCTATTGGTCTTACAGCTATCGTTCACTTCTTAAATGGGTTATTTAAAGTTTCACTTGTAGGCCGATACGCGGATAAAAGCATTCTTCTGAGGTTCGGGTTACCTGCAATAGTCTCTGCTGTGTTAGGAGCTTGGGTTCTTTCAAAAATTTCAGATCTTCCGGCCCTCCATTCATATTTTATAAACGAACATCAGTTTCATATTCTGCCTCTAAAACTAATACTGGGTGTGCTAATTGCAGTATTCACCCTTTTTGAATTAATTCCCAAGCTAAGAGATTTAGAAATAGACAAACGCTATCTCTCGCTAGGTGGATTTATTAGTGGTTTTTTTGGAGGCTTGTCAGGCCATCAGGGGGCATTGAGAGCTGCTTTTTTGGCCCGCTCAGGGCTAACTAAAGAACAATTTGTAGGAACAGGAACGGTTATAGCCACGATGATTGATATCGCAAGGATCACAATATATTCAAAGCATCTTACTTTAGAAGGTATTCTAGACAACACACTTCTTTTGTCGCTAGCAACTCTTTCAGCCTTTTCGGGTGCTTACTTTGGGAATAAGCTTCTAAAGAAGGTCACAATGAAAGGAGTTCAGACATTTGTCTCAATATCATTATTCATTCTTGCAGCCGCTTTAAGCCTGGGAATAATTTAAAGCACTAGCCATTAGCGTGACTAGAGAAATGATTTAGTGATTTTATATTTGGGTGGAGCGAGCCACCCTTTTTTTGTAACAAATTTGAAAAACTCATTAAGCATTTTATTCAAACGTACTCTTCGCCTTAATGAATCACTAGTCACAAACCCAAATCCCGGCACGAAACGCCGGGACTTAATGATAATGACAACGCTGCAAATGAAGGATCGCGTTTCAACTCACGGATTCAGAATCAAAGAACATTAAAACTTAAAAAATATAAATAGTTGAAAGCTCCATTAAGGTCGTTGCAGAATTTTTATGATGCTGGAGACATCCATGAGGTCTGGTATACCTTTGAACTTCACAGGAAACGGACACAGGAGTGTCGCATTTTTAGCGTTAGAAAATGTAAAAATGAGCTTATCCATAAAACATCCTGGTTAAGGATATTCGAGGTTAGGAGTTAGCGCTTTTCTAGGGTCTTGCAGTTAGGGAATTTTTTAGCGATGGCAACAACAAGGTCAATTTGTTCTGCCGAACCAAAATAAGCAGGATCTTTATGGTCCATCATAAGTGGCCCGCGATAAATATGTTTAAAATTAGTTTCTAAGACTGGCGAATCGCCCGTAGCTGTCACAAGTTTTATCCGAAAAGAATCATTGTACTTGATGCCGTCGATACTTTTTACATCTGAATCTACGATGACAGGGGAGCATAAAGGGAATCCATTACAGGGAACGAATACAATTTTATTCTTTTTAGTCATCAAATATTTATGAATAGGAAGACCGCGGTAATCTTCGAATCTTTTCGCCATATCATTAGTGTAGTCTCCCTCACGAAGGTCAGACTCCTGAATCAGTTGGATGCTTTTTTTCTTGAGCGTTTTTTCAACTGACTTCTCAAGCTCCATGCTGTTACCCATAAGAGTGTCATAACCTCTCATGAGAAGCCGACACTCTTTCCCTGCATCAGCTAAGGAAGAATTAACAGTGAGAGACATAAGAAGGATGGATGTTGTAAGTTTTTTCATGCTTGGATTGTATCTCACCTTGCAATTTGTCCAAATCGGATTGAAATCTTTACTACCCTGTCTATTTTCTAGACGATTATGTCCTATCAAAAATAGTTGTGTCCCTTAATCTAAAGACTTTGATTAAGACTGTTAAAGATGGGAAACATCACCATGGGCCAGCAAGAACTCAAAACCTATAGACTTGCAATTAACGTGATCAACCTTGTCGTTAGAAAATTTCTCGATTTTGAGATGCTCCCAAATCATTTATCGCAAAATTAGCCGTGAATTTCGTAAACTCACCTCTCCACGCTAATTTTCAACTCCTGTTTCGCCGCCTCTTTTAGGCCGTCAAAAGAATGTACACCCTTGATCTATTTTACTTAGCCTTCTGTTTCAACGCCCATTGCGACTTATGATCGTTCCATCTTAAATTAAAAAAGGTGGAACCCTTGAAGCTCTTATCCGTCATTCTCCTGGCATCAACTCTCTGCTCATTTTCTGTCTTCGCGCAATCGAAGATATGTGAAAGACTTGCTCCTAGGACTCAAGCCTACTCGAAGAGTTTGGCGGCGTTTGAGAAAAAGGTGAAGATTCAGGATCTCGATCACCTTGATATAGGTGAGGGCCGCTCGGGAATCGCCTCCTGTTTTAAGGATTCCGAAATCCTCCTGATGCAAGACTACACCGTCAGCTACGGCAAAAAATTCAATCAATGGTTGCTACTAAATGAGGTTTTCTCTCTTCTACCTCAGGTGAAGACCACCGTTTATAGAGGAACCAATGCACGTTTGAAAGAATTCGGTTTTGATGGCGTGATAGGGCCGAAACTAAAAAAAGGCCAGCTTGTAACACTGAGCCGCTTCGTGAGTACTTCAGTTGATCGATCGGTGGCGGAAGATTTTTTCACTGATGGTGCGCTCCTGGTAGTGAAGGCAAAGAGCGCTCGGGACATCCAATCTTTTTCTCAGGTTCCTAAGGAGAAAGAAATGATCCTAGTCAAAGGCACGAAATTAAGGGTCTTAAGCGTTCGCCACAAAATTCTACCTGCGATTGAGGTTGAAGGTCAGATAATGCCAGAGCAAAACATCGTTGTTTACGAGCTCGCCGAGGAGTAAGCGAAAATCCACAGTTTGAGAGGCTTTTGATGAATAAGAATCACTCATATCATTAAGACAAATAAAAACGATCCATTTTATGGATTGAAAACATTTCACTTTGAGCCTTGGGATAAAAACCATTTCTTAAAATTATTATGACATGTTAGTTTCTTTTGAGACGTAAAAGAAATATTCTATAAATACTGCAAACTCATCTCAATGAAGTAGGGTCGTTTAAAATAAACTTGTAATTATTACCCTAATCGTAACTGTCTTAAAATCTTCGATTTCCTTTGTATTAAAATAACGAGACCGATCCAATCAAACTGGAGTTCTCATGAGATTTAGACCATGGCTATTGTCTCTTCTTTTAGTCTCTATGCCACTTTTTGCTGATAGTAATATTCTTGAGCTTGAAGAAGTTCTTCACGCTGAACTTCAATCCGTCCCAAAAAACAAGAGAGTTGCAAAAGCCAATACGTCATCTCTTATTGAGCATGAAGGCACAACGACAACTAACAAAGCTTCATCGATTAAAGAAATCCTCGCTACAATCGGCTCTTGCAAAGATCAGGCGATGATTGCTTCAGATAAACAGACAAATATGAACATGACTACAATTTCCTTTGCTTGCCGTAGAGAAGGAAAGGAAATTATCTCAGCTGAAGTTCTCATCAAGGAGCAAAACGGAGTTAGTGAAGTTTTGAGTTATCAAGAAATGGTCCTAGAAGAACGAATCATGACTCGTTTTGAGATGACTAATTTAATTTTGAACTATGACTTGGATGAATTAAATCATGATTGGCGAGTTTCGCCAGGTGTGCGGAGTCTGTTCACTTTGGCAAAAGTTGGGATTCCTGTTTTACTTTCCTTTAAATTTGCAAAAGTCCTTTCTCCCGCAAGAATTGACTGGCAAAAACAGTTCATTGCTGGTGCTATTGTTTCTGGTGTAACTGTATTTACTTCGAGAGGTCTCATTCAAGCGATTGCAAAAAGGTATGGCCATAGGCCAACAAATCTTCAATTGAATCTCATGACTTCATTTGCAGGCCTGATTGCCAGTATGGCCGTTGGGAT
This sequence comes from Bacteriovoracaceae bacterium, assembly GCA_040399915.1. Classification (GTDB taxonomy): domain Bacteria; phylum Bdellovibrionota; class Bacteriovoracia; order Bacteriovoracales; family Bacteriovoracaceae; genus Peredibacter. The sequence continues at coordinate 116,982 of JBBARE010000003.1, read as the reverse complement.
TTCAAAAGAGTTATATGACAAATTCTCTGGTAAAGGTACTCCGGAGGTTGCTGATGCTGTTTACACAACTGCTGGCGGTTTTTTAGTCGCTTTCACCATTGCTATTCCTTTTGAGGATATCTTCAGCCGTCCTAATCCTAAGCCGGAAGAATTTCACTAATTTTTTTGAGTTATAGACTTGGTCTCGAGTCAAAATAAAAAACTCATCTTCAATTCAACCAGGATTAATTCATAAAAAGGATTATTCTAAATAAGAAAGTTGGGCGAATTTCAGCCGAATCCGCCAAAAAAACGTGATAATTTTCCTTTAATAGAGAGACCGAATAACTAACCTGCTAATCTGTTTACGACCCTACCAATAGGACACCACTCGTTGGTATAGGTCATCATTTGATCCGTGATTTAATTATCCAAAATGAAGGTGGAAACAGCAGAAAAAAATTTGTGATCAAAAGTCAGCTAGTGCGTATTTCATGTGGTTTTAAAGAGGTCATAATTCTTGCCGGCGTATTCTCCCTTCTCAGTCCTACCACGAGGACTCAAATCGTGATAAAAATGAATTATAAAGTCGTCAAAAGTCGTTAAACTGCTTTTGAATAAGAATTGGATATCATAAATTAACAGGTTAAATAAACTATGCCAGAACTACCCGATCTAACTTCGGGAAAAATTAAACTCTAAGCATTTTCATTATTTGTGAATGAAAATCGATTTTCCAGCAGACTCATCACTTCACCATATTTCACTTCTTTTAACCCCATTTCACGACTTCAGTCGGAAAAGTCGGAATGAGCTGAGAAACAAAATTTAAAAGCTAACCTGGCACCTTTTCGTCGTGGACGCTCAAACCATTCTTTTATAAACTAAAACCATGTCACTTCTAAAACGCCCTCATACTCTTAAGATGGCCCCACCTGGTTCTCATGTGGTCAAACGACACACCAAAATATCTCATAATGGCATCAAGTATTATGTGAAGGCCCACACTCGTAAGAATCGAGGTAAGAAGGCAATCCTGCTCCCCGAAAACCTTCTCTATTTGTACTGGCATGGTGATCGTGACTTTCCTTCAGTCGGTGCTGTAAAAGGATTTGATGAAAATCCCGAACTTGATTCAGTCATCCAGTTCTGGTTGAACTTTTGGAATCAGCAAGGACTTCCTTTTCCAGAAGATCTTGACCCACTTCTCATAAAGGCATTAATTGCTAAAGAATCCAGCTTCAGAACACAAGTAAGAACACGGGCAAAGAATAGTTCTGCCACAGGTCTAATGCAGATTCTACAATCAACGCTTTATCGATTAGAAGGCATTCCAGACAGTAAAAAGAATATTGAAGTTCCAGACCATTACCTTCAACTCAAACTAGAAGATCTCACTGACCCTGTTATCAACATCGCAGCTGGAACACGCTGGCTTTCCCATAAGTACTATCTCCTGTGCAGAGACAAAAAAATCAAAAAGAAAGATTTATATTCAACGGTCAAATATTACAATCAGTGGAATGAACTCGGAGACAAATATGCAGATGAAGTTTTCAAACTTTATCATAATTCTCTCAATAATAATCGCAAGCCTACTTTCTAATGTCTCTTATGCCCAAATCTGGACAGGTACTGACGAAATCAAGTTTGATCCTAGAATTAAGTTAATGATGCCTAATAAGATTAATCCTGCTTGTCGTGTTGCCGGTCGATATGATGAGATTGATTGCTCTCCGGCCACAACACTGAGCTTGATCTATAAAGGCATAACTTATTCCTATGACAATCTCATCGAACCTTGGGAAGGTAGTTTTTTTATCTATTTCGTGAAACTGGGTTCAAATTCTTATGCAAGAGATCTCAATGGGGATGGATTAAAAGAAATCGCGATCTATCCTGCGGTATGCGGAAATAGCCCTAAATCCCGGGCCTATATTTATACGGTAAAAGAGCATGAATTGCTTCCCTATGGGACTGGCGACTATTTTTGGGAGACTGGTATTCCAGTGGCAAACGTAAAAAAAGATACAAGCTTTAGGCCGGATATATAAATTCCTATGGGTTAAGTAGAAAAAATCGGAATTATCAAGGGTAAATAGCTTTGCTTGCACAGGTGTACCGAATATGATACACTGAAACTGTTGGAGATTAATGAACAAGATCGTATGGAACAAAAAGGCACTCAAGGAAGTTCAAAATTTTCCTGACACGATAAAAAAAGAGTTGGGATACCTCCTCTTCAAACTGCAAAATGGTGAATCTCTTTCAATGCCTCACTCAAAACCCATGCCTTCTGTTGGTAAAGGATGTTACGAGCTAAGGGTTAAAGGTGAAGATGGCGCATATCGAGTTTTTTATTTATTAAAAATTGAACACGAGATCATCTTTTTCCATGCTTTTAAAAAGAAAACTCAGAAAACGCCCTTAAAAGATATTGAGCTGGGTAAGAAAAACTTAAAGGATATGTTATGAAAAAAAATAAAGTCGTCGTTACTAAAAACTCCAAGGAGCTTGCGGCAGCACTTGGCCTATCTCCCCTAGATGCTATTGAGTGGGAAGTCAGACTCATGATAACAAACAAGATCATCTCAAGCTCTGAAAGCAGCGATCTAACAGTTACGGACATTGCTAAGATCGCAGGAACTTCTCGGGCTCGCATTACCAAGATACTCAAAAATGATACTCACGGCATATCCCTAGATGTCCTTGTAAGAGTCTTAGGGGCCCTTGGGGAAGAAATGAAAATCAGCTTTAAGAAAGCGGCTTAATTAAAGAGCGGCACTTCCCTACACTTGCCCAGAACACTCGTGAAATCTGGCTCAGAAGATATGAACTTCTAAAACAATTAGAACACCTACCAATGGATGAGATCAAACCTTCAACCATCAGGGCCTTTATTGAAAAGAATGTCAGCGACTTCAAGAGCGGATTTTATGAAGGTGATGCCAGAGGAAGGGCGAAAAGTTGTAGATTGGATAATGAACTCAATCTGTTTACAACGATCTTCAACTGGTACAAAACGGCAGAGGATTTCGAGCAAGAGTCCGTGAGTCTCACTAACCCTGTTCGCACAGAACACAAAAGGCTGGGCTTTATTCGAGCGCCACAACCGAAGAACAGGGCGATTACGCTGGAGCATGCCTTAAAGTTCTTTGATTACCTAAAACCTCTTTACCGAGATCTTGCGATGGTGCAGTTTCTTTGTGCCGATCGTATTGGTGAAATTGCAGGAATGCAATGGAATCGGATAGACTTTGAGAACAGTCAGATTGTGATCATGGAAACGTGTCAGTGGGATCAGATCAGCAAGACCTTTCGTTGTCTGAATCCCCACCCAAAAAATAAAGAAGCGAGACCTGTGCATTTAACTAAAGAACTTCGCGAAATACTTCTGCGTCGTCTTCAGGCACGAAAACCAGGCTGCAACTTTGTCTTTCACGTGAAAGGTGAACCATTGAATTACGGAACAATTCAGCTCAACTATCGAGAGGCTCAGCGTAAAGCGAATATCCCTTACAGTGGGACCCATATTCTCCGCCACGGAATGGCCACTCTCGCGCGCAAAATTGGCGGTGGACTCGATGCTGTGATTGCTATGACCGGACACAAGGACTTTAAGCTCGCCGATCACTACAGCAAACTAGACCACGAATTCCAGAAGCAAACCTCTGAGAAGATCATGAATGAGTTTCGCAAGAAGATCGAAGGCAACTCTGACCAGAACAACGTTATCCAGCTTCCTTTTTCCAAGTCTAAGTAGTTTGTGCTACCCTAATAGCGCCATTACAGGGCTATTGCGGGGCTATTGAGAAATTTCCGTCGCATTTTTATTAACAATTTTATCAGGTTATAAAGTTCATGCCCGAACTACCCGAGCTAGAATTCGGGATTAACAACACTTCAAGCAAATCATACGTTTACGAGTGAAAACTAGTCACTCACAGCACTCATCACTTCACATATTTTCACTTCATTTCATTCGATTTCACGAATCCAGTCGGGAAAGTCGGGACGAATCGGGAAAGAAAATGAAATGAGATTAAACAAAATGAAATAACGTGAGGTATTTGTATGGATCATTTTTTTGAAGCACTGTCGGATTTTATCGGCGCTATTATTGCCACTGCTGTTCTTGGCGGCGGCGCTCTGTTGGTTGCTGGAGAGGTTCAGCTTGCGGCCCTAAAGAAAGCTGAGAACGGATCGGTCAGGCTTTCCTCTTTCACCCAGAGAATGACTAAAACTCAATTTCCTCCAAATAAAGGAGGTCTGCATGGAACTAGCAAAAAATCTAAATAAGCATTGTAAAGTTAAGGGTCTTAGTCTTACAGCTCTTGCAAGACTAAGTGGAGTCAAGCAACCTACACTCCATGGATGGACTACAGGGAGGTCAGTCCATAAATTAGATGATTTTAAAAGGGTTTGCGAGTTCTTGAAATTAGCATGCATGAAATTCTCTACGGGAGATGCTACCCACTTTACAAGGAAGATGTCATTGAAGAATTCATCTGGGGCAAGCCATCGTATCACACCCTCAAAAATTTAGATAATTGCTTAATTTATAATTCGGCCTAGGGTTGCCCTAGGCCCTCTCTAACTTCTGCACCCAAGATTAGCTACTCACGAATGCCATGAAACATAGATGACGTCATTTTTGGAGTTGTCTTAGCAGTATCCAGGCCATAAGTGCACCAAACGCTTGAGCCCCAACTAAAGGTAAAAAGTATTCAGGCGACATTCCTCCAAAAGTGTTCGTAAACATTCTAGCGAAAGTGACAGCTGGATTCGTAAAAGCTGAAGAAGAAGTAAACCAATATCCCGCAGTTATATAAGCAGCAACACTCACTGGTGCAAACTCTACGTGCCTTTTGCCCGACAAAGCAATCACTACAATAAGCCCAAACGTGGCCACCATTTCTGAATAAATAAGATGCATTCCAGATCTTTCTATTTTTGAAATCTCAAAAATAGAAACATTAAAGATTAAATGGGATAAAACAACTCCAAGATATGCCCCTATCAATTGAGCCATAACATAATAGCCCAGTTCATTTTTATTCAGACGTCCCCAGAGAAATTCTACTAAACTCACGACTGGATTTAAGTGAGATCCAGAAATGGGACCTATAGACTGAATGAGCACGAAGAGTCCTAACCCAGTTGCAATAGAGTTCACTAAAAGTGCTAATCCTACCTGCCCAGGAAAAAGATTTTGTCCCATTATCCCCGATCCCAGCACAATCATCACAAGGAAGAGTGTTCCAAGTAGTTCGGCATAAAACTTAGACTTCATTTTGTTCTTTTATGATACTGGGAAGCTTCTTAATAGCCTCAGCAATTTCATCTCTTACTTTTCGATAAACTTCGAGGATCTCATCCTCATTCTTCAAGTCTTTAGTAAGTGTTGGTGGATCTTGAAATCCCAAATGTATAACTTTCCCACCTGGAAAATAAGGACAATTTTCTTTCGCCGAATCACAAACGGTTAAAACATAATCAAAAGCTATTTTTGGCAATTCATCTGTGGTTTTAGAATAATGATTGGAAATATCAACCCCCGCTTCTTTCATAACCTTTATGGCCCACTCATTCATACCGTTTTTTTTAGTACCAGCAGAATAGACATTAAACTCATGGCCCCACAGATGACGGCAGAACCCCTCGGCCATCTGTGATCGACATGAATTACCAGTACAAAGAAACATGATGTTCTTCTTCATTGCTAACAACAACTTTTGGCAGATGAAGTCTTAGGTGCACAACAACCTGCATCCGTGGCTTCTTTAGCTTTCTTGTTAAAGACTGCTATATCATTCATAGTATGGTAGGTTTCCCATGCGATCCCGGACGGATCTTTAACCCAGGCCTTCTCAGACTCAGCATAGCAGCAAGTTGTTGTGCCTTCCGCATAAAGGCCAAGATCAGCTTTTTTAAGGCGCTCAGTAAGCACAAATAACTCAGCCCCTTCTTCTACTTGGAAGCCAAGATGATCCACACCTTGCTCAACTCTAGTTGAAATAGCGAAATTTATTCTGGGATCTTCTAGCATCCATTTGGCGTAATCCTCCTTCAATTTTGAAGGTTGCTGGCCAAACAGAGTTGAATAGAACTGAACAGATTCACTTAAATTCTTCACACCAACGTGAACATGAAAGTGCTTCATAAAATTCTCCTTATTTAACATTTACAATTGAGTCCAACATCGAAGCATTCTTGCACTTTGAATTGCCTGATACTGTCCTGACTAGCATCACAAGCGCAGGCAAGCTTCTCGAGACTAGCCTTCATGCGACTAAGGTCCGCTATTTTTTCTTCAATCTCTTCAATTTTGGCCATGGTCTTTGATTTTACAGTCACGCAAGTTATTCTCGGTTTAGTGTTGAGTTCTAAAAGCTCTTTAACTTCGCTTAGTGTAAAACCGAGGTCCTGCGCCTTCTTGATAAAAACAATTCGTTGAGCGTCTTCTTCAGTGTAGGTTCTAAACCCTGTTGAAAGCTTAGGCTCACGAAGAAGTGCTTTACGCTGATAGAATCGGACGGTCTCTACCCCTACACCTGACATTTCCGCTAACTTACCAATAGTTATTTTTTTCATATAACTACTATAACATCCGTACCATGGTACGGAGTCAAAGTATTTTCAATATTTTTTTCTTGAAGTCGAAAGGTAGGAACCACTGGACAATTTCAAAAGGTAACGGCAAATCAATTATTTATTGTGAAAAACTTCTATACCAAATATTAGTAAAACACATATAACAACTATAGCGATAAACAAAATATACATCTTATTTTTCATATACATGCTTCCGTTGACAATGGGCTTAAAATATCACTCGCAGTTCCCATTTAATTATTACATAGCTCATTAATTCAGGTCTTGAACTTTTCAATACTAAAGGTTCACTCCACTCATCGCATCTTTTCTCTTAATTGTTACGGTTTGAACTTCACACATTCGCCCTTGAACAAGAGTCCACGCTAACCATACTACTGATACAGGTGAGCTTGGATTTGAAGCTGCTTCTTGATACGACGGCTCACACGCAGTCTCCCAATTACTTCGGCCCAAATGTGTATACCGAATTACGGCCTTTCGCTTTATATCAATAGCTGAATCTTTAGATCTGAAATCCAGTACACAAAAGTACTGATAACTAGAACTTGGAACGCGAGTTGAACCAGTACTATGTCTGATAACTCCATATTTACTCGAAACGGTTAGCGTGTCAGATGAAACAAAAAGGCTTTCAGCAATTTGTACTAATCTTTCTTGAGCTGCCTGAGTATCATTCTTACACTCTTTGGCCAACTCTTCGCGGCCCATTGTCTGGTTAGTATCAATAGTATAAAACTCAAGCGCAAAAGCTGAATTAGAAAGAAGAAAAATTAGAATCCACATTACTTTATTCATGATTACTCCCAAGTGAACTGGCATTTGTACAATTCTGAAAATATACCTTCTAATGTGAATTTATCTAACTATACACTCAATTACAACCAGAAGAGATTCTGCGCATGAACTAGTATCGAGAATTAGACTTCTCACATGCCTTATTTAAGAACCACTTCCAAATAGGTCTTCCGTTGTTAGGAGTGATCGCCTTCTCTGGATGATACTGCACCCCAATGGCGGGGCGATTTAAAATTTCGAGAGACTCAGCTATTTTGCCTGCATGTGAGTAAGCAGCAATCTTTAAATTTGGGAATTGTTGGGAATTTTCATTAAAATAATCAACTCGTATGCCTTGGTGGTGATACTTAACCCCAAAAGTAGTTCCATTCGGGTAAAACCTTCCCATCAACGAATCTCTTTCACTGATTAAGACTTTATCAATTTTGTTATATCTATTTTTAATGCCCAATTCATGTTTGATATCTACATAAAGCGGAAGGCCTGATGCGACCGCCATCATCTGCATCCCCCTACAAATGCCGAGAAGTGGAACAGTGGAATATTCATCATCAGATAAATATTCATTAACGATCTTGCTCTCAATTGGGTCGCGGAACTTACCTTCATCGCTGAAGTTCACAAAATTTAAATGCTCTCTTGTATAATTGGCCAGATCCTCTGGTATCTTAGAAAGATAAAGTTCTGGGTTTATGTCGGCACCACCGGGAATCAGTATTGCATCCACACTTTTCAAGGAATCGCTTGATTCAGATAAATCAACTGTTCGTATTTTATAACCATGAAAAAAAGCATTTTTCTTTAAAGCAAAACGGTAGAAAGATCCACACTTATAAGTACATCCTATGACAATCTCTTTTTTTTGTTGAATACAATTTGCAGACAGACTAAAGGAAATAGTCAGAAGAATAAAAATGAAAAAATACTTCATACAGGTTCCTTTGCTATTCTTATATTCTACGCAATTATTTTTTTTTATATATTAGAAAATTCTTGGGACTAGTTCCTGACCCTATTACTCAGTGTAATTATTTTTTCACTTTCGTTTCAACAATTTTACCTTTTAGCCAATCTCTCATCGCTTTCAGTCGTGTCAAGGCATCATTCTTTTTATCACTTTTAATAAACTCCGATATCTTTTTCAATTCACTCATTGTGTAATCAACCATTATTCTATGGTCTGAACTTCTCGTATGAAAATCATGATCTTCATTCAGACCCGCATTCAGTGCTTCAATTTTCTTTAAACTTTTACTTTTGTCATTCTTATTAATAGAAATCTCCAAATCCGCGAGATCAAGATCAGTCAAAGCAAAAGTATGGTTCGTATTAGAGAAAGCAGGCGAAGTTACCAAACAAAGAAATAAACCGATCATCTTAAACATATATCATCCTAGAAAAAATTGGTTTATATTATCAAATAAGAGACTATTCATGGTTCATTCTTAAAAGCCTCAAAGCATTAAATGTAACTAATAATGATGCTCCCATATCCGCAGCAACGGCCATCCATAAATTAGTTAATCCCGCAAAGGCCAAAACGAAAAATACGACCTTTATTAGTATTGCAAATGCAATATTGAACTGAATGACATGAAGAACTCGTTTTCCATGAGCAATTGCTCGGGGGAGTTCGGATATATCATCTTTCATCAAAGCAATATCGGCAGTTTCAATGGCTGTATCGCTCCCTGCAACGCCCATAGCAATGCCAAGTGTGGCATGCGCTAACGCTGGGGCATCATTAATGCCATCTCCCACCATGCCGACATAGTGATACTTGGAAACAAGTTCTTTTACTTCAATCACTTTTTGATCTGGAAGAAGTGCGCCCTTTGCGTAGTCAATACCAACTTCTTTTGCGACTGCATTGACTGTTTTTTGATTATCTCCACTAAGCATCGAAACATTTTTTATCCCGGCCTTATGAAAATCCACTATGGCCTGCGAAATTGTTGGTCTGATTTCATCTCCAACAGCGAACACGGCCAGGATCTCGCCTTTACAGTTTTCATGAGGCTTGTGTCCCAAAACAATTACTGACATCGCTTTAGTTTCGATGGTGTCTAAGTAATCTTCAATTTCAGGAGTGCAAATTCCAAACTCATGGGCCATGACATGGTTCCCAACAAAATACCAATGGTCCTCCAAAATACCTTCAGCGCCTTTGCCTGCAACATTCTTATAGTCTTTCGGATGAACAAAATTGATATTCTTCTCATTAGCATAATTAAGAATTGCTTTGGCCAAGGGATGAGTTGACATGCTTTCCAACGAAGCAGTTATTCCTATGATCTTTTCTTCTGAAAAACTTGAAAAAGATTTCATTTCAATAACTTTAGGAATTCCTTTTGTAATTGTACCAGTCTTGTCCAGTGCTATTGCTTTAAGTTTCCCAAGTGACTCTAGATGAACTCCACCTTTGACAAGAACCCCTCTTCTGGCAAGAGAGGTCAGTCCAGATACAACTGAAACGGGTGTTGCTATGACTAAAGCACAAGGACAACCGATGACAAGAAGAACCAAGGATTTATAAAACCAAACATCCCAGTTTGCACCCCATACAAGAGGAGGAATGATGGCAACGAGAATAGCGAGTAACAAGACAGATGGTGTATAGATGGAAGCAAACTTATCTACGAATTTTTGAGAGGGAGCTTTTTGACTTTGCGCCTCTTCAACTAAAGCAATCACTTTTGCGATTTTAGTGTCTTGAAATTTTTTATCAACTTTAATTTTCAAGACACCAGATTCATTGATAGTCCCTGCCCAAACTGTTTCACCCACTTGTTTAGAAACTGCTCTGGATTCACCAGTTAATGAAGCTTGATTGACACTTGAAGTTCCTTCTTCAATTGTTCCGTCCACAGGGATGCTTTCCCCAGGTTTTACGAGTATACGATCATTAATGTTAAGAGATTCTACGTTCACACGTTTTAAGATGTTCGCGCCTTCAATAAGTGCAGCCTCATTAGGGGCCACTTTTAAGACATCTTTTATGGCCTTTCTGGCCCTGGCCACACTCATTGCTTCAAGTAGCTCAGCAAGTGAGAATAAAAAAACCACACTGGCAGCTTCTGAGTACTCTCTAATAAAAATTGCACCGACAACGGCCACTGACATGAGAACATTCATGTCGAGATGGAATTTTTTTATAGAACGCCAAGATTTTGGAGCAATAATTAAGCTCGCTAAGAAGATAGAGGCAAAGAATAAACCGTTGATTATCAAGACGTGTGAAAATCCTAACCAGTCGAGCACTAAGCCTACTCCGAGACATAAACCAGAAGCTCCCACCTGAAACACTCTTTTTGAATGATCCTGGTAAAAAGACACAGAAGGGATGCTGACTACTTTGACACCTGAAGCTTCGATTAAAGATTTAATTCTTACCGTGCTCAAAGAATTGTCATGATAAACGGTGACGGATTCATTCATAATATTGGCATCTATTTTTTTGACTCCTTCAATTTTGAATGAATTCTGAATAGCCGAAACTTCATCCGAACAATCCATTCCACTGACTTTGAATACAGTAGTTTTTTCGGAGTCAACTATCGGAGTTTGTTCAGATGTATCTTTCTGACTATCCTTGCCACAACAACTCTCGCCCATAAGATTTTCTCTAAATGTATTTTTTAAGAAATAAAACGATCAAAAAACTTCTACTTGCCTCTGCTCGACGGAGGACCTTTTTTCCAGTTCTCCTTTGATCTTTTTACGTTCGCATCAATATCAGCTTGAAACTTCTGCATTTTCTCTGCACTGGAAAAATAGTAAACCTCTCCTTCGTATTCAATCTTGAATTCTTCTTTACCTTCAACATCATAATGATCTTGACTCACCTCATAGGCACATTTCTTGTTAAATTGATGGTGATGATGTTCCTGCTTATTATGATGATGAGAACAAGCGGCAATATTAAGTATAATCATTAAAAGCAATAATAGTTTCATTTTTTCTACCTCTTTAAGAAATATTAAGTTCGATTGATCAAAAGACCAATCGAACTTAGTTCAATACTCATTTTTAGACGATTACTGACATTCCGGTGTGTTTTTAAAATTTTGTAGCAAGTCAGCCGAAAGTATTTCCGACAAGACTTTCTTTGAATCTGGGAACTCATTTACATCTTCTGTGCAAAGAAAAAATCTATTTCGCGTACAATTCATCTTGATCTGCTCCCAATCATTTAGACTGACTAGAATCTCAGAACAAAATTTGGACATCTCTTGTCCTGTCAAATAGCTATTAAACCGACGGCTCGTTCTAGAATTATTCTTTATTTCAGTAGCGAAGTTTCTAACACTAACGAAATAGTTTTTAAGCATCTGATGCTCTTTGGCCCGATACGGTGTTGCAACGAGGGTGGCCTCAGCTTCAACTCGTAATTTCGATACATCTGAAATCATGCTCACTATTTCAGACTGAGCAAAAGCCGTGTTAGCCACCAAGCAAATCAAAAATATTAATTGTTTCATTTTACTTCCTCTTGAATTCGTTTCAGAGCATCTTTAGCTTTGGCATAGTCACCATGAAAGATGAGTCTTGAAAGTTTGTCTTCACTGTTGAGAAATCTGAACATCACACTGAACAAGGCCGTCTCAGCTTCAATCACATTGCGTGATGATTCAATCAACTGTAAGGAATCAACATTTTCACCGAACTGAATTCTTTGGTTAATTTGCTTCAAACTATTCTTGGCAAGGAAAACACGATTTTTCAGGTTGATGTAGTTATCGACATCTAGATTGTAATTATTTACGAGCTGTTTCAGATTCCGCTTAACAGTTTCTTCCACTGCTTTTTTCTGAACCTTCAAGATGTCTTTCTGAGTACGAACGATTCTGATTGAAGCACCAGTTCCAAACCCAAGACCTGACTGGACGGGCAAGTTATCAAAAATTCCACCATTCAACCCTCTGCTCAGACTAGACGCACCTAAAAAAGAGTAAGTGATCTCCTTTCTTGCGTAGTCAGCAGCATCAATAAAATATTGAAACTGTTTGATCTCCGGTGAAACATCAACGGCTCGAAAATCAAAATCATCGTAATTCAAATGCTCAAGAGAATCATAATCAGGCATATCAATAGGACTCACTTTAAGTCTTGTACCTGTAGGATACCCCATTAGAAACGCCAGCAAACTCTCTTCTTCTGAAATAAGAACTTCTAACGCCCTCAAATCTTCATCCAATGCGAGAAGACGGATTTTTATGTCCTGGGATACTTGCTGAGGAGCACCCCCAAAAGTTTCTCTGACTCGAACAATTTGATAAATTTCCTCTAAATCCTTGCGGCTTCTGGAAATGTGATTCTTGAGTGAAGAGTCCAAAAGGATATGATGATAGAGCGCCTTAGAGGTCAAAACTTCGTTTGCCCATAAAGCTTTATAACCTTCGAGATCAGCTTGATAGAAAATTTTTGTCTGACTCACTCTAAACCAATTTGCTGGAACTAGAAAAGGAGCAACATCTTCAATAATAGAGAACGCACCAGCGGGTGCTCCAACTGGTCCTCCCGCAAATATTTCGAGTGCCGCACTGGCAAGCTTCCAAAGGTTTAGCCTAGGCAAGAGATTCATTCTCGCCACAGTTATTGACTCTTTTGCTTGATAAACTCTTAATGAGTTTTGATAAACAGTGTAATTTTCAGTACTGACTTTATCCACAACCTGTTTAAGATCAATTTTTATCTCTTGATCAACTTGGCCCCAGCTCTGTCCTGAAATAAGGATGAGAGCTGAAATTAATAATTTTCTCATAACTACTCTTGCACTTTAGAAGCTACAAATTTAAAAATCGAAGCATTTGTAGACGGTTGAACTTGACCATTTAAGCTGTCGATCTCTGAAATATCTCCACGAAGAACTTCACTGGCCACTCTAACCGCAACGTCAGAGTTCTCTGAAGAAGTACCGTTAAAATCTCTCTCTGTAATTTTGATTAAATAAAGATTCGGACATGATTCTGTAGATATTGCCAATTCACCTTTAATAATATCCGGCTTGATGCCTGACATACGACATCCAACAGCACTATTAGCATTATTAGGGTCCCATTGAACGATTTGAGCATTCAAGGCCAGAGTGTTTAAATCAGAAGCTATCTCTTCCAATTGTCTTACACGCGCTAAAGGCATTGGAGACAAACTAGGCGTAAGAGTGATTCTAATATTAAATGTGCCTATATTGGTCTTAATGTCACCTTCATAGCTGCCTTTAACGGCTTGATAGAAGCGATGCCTTTTAGCTAAATCTTGTTCCATCTTTTCAGCTTTCGTTGCCAAATTTTCATTTTCAACTCGGACTTGAGAAGTTGTAGATGACTCACTTTCCAAAGCCGCTTTTTCTTTTAAACGGTCATCATTTTTACTACAGGCGATTAATGTAGATAAAACAACAAATAAGCAGATAGTTTTTTTCATTACCAACCTCGCATTTTTAATAATATTAATCATAACAGTTCCTCGTTTTTTAAAGTCAGCAGTATGTAAAATGTTCACGGTTCACTTGCCATAAGAGATTGAAGCTGGGCTTTAGAGATTGAATAGTCACGTCTTAGCTCAGCAAATCTCTTTTTAAACTCCAGTTGTTTAACAGTTGCACTCAATACATCCGGCGAGTTTTTAACGCCTCTAGCGTACTCATCCTGGGTCTGGCTGAGATATTGAGCGCCTTTTTCAACATTCTTCTCGCCTTCATGAATCAGATCATGGATCAATGCCAATTCTTGTTTTGCCGTATTAAAAGCTGCTTCAGCTTCAATCTTTATTTGGTCTGCTCTAAGCTGAGAAGCTTGCGCTTTGGCCATCAAAGCCTCTCCATCATACTGCTCTTGAAGTCCGTCAAAGTTAAAGGAAAGCCTGATACCTAATGCGTTATCAATTTGATCATTCTGGGTATAATAACTCCGCTCACGGAAGTTATATAAAATTGACTCTGCATAAACATCAAAACGTGGCATCCACCATCTTTTTAATATCTTCCCTTGAGCTTCAAAATCTATTTTATTGGCAAGTTCAAGTTTCACATCACGAAAGAGGTTAAAGTCCATTGTTTGCTGAGGGGTTGTGTCTTCATGATCATGAGGGACAACATTTATTGTATCAAACTCTGTCTCGGGCGAAAGGCCCAGCAGAGCTGAAATTCTTCTTTGTGTGGTAGATATCGACACAGTTATTCTGGCCATATCCTGTTTGAGTTGAGTTTCTGATATCTCAAACTCTAATTTGTCTACTTTGGTAGCTAGACCAGAGTTAATACGCTTAAGAGCTTTATTCAAATTGTTTTCATTTTGCTTAAGAGTATTTGTGTAAAAGCTGTAGATTTCTCTATAAAAAACTAAATCCCAGTAGAGTGCTCGAACTTCAAATAGTTCGTTTTGCAAAACCTGCTGGGCTTGAACCTCCATACCATTTTTCTGGGCTTTCCTTGCCACTTCTTCTAATGAATCTCTTCCACCGCGATACAAATTTAAGTTGGCTCTTAGTGAGTACATAGGCTCATTCATGGTTTCATACGGTCCAGTCTGGAATTTTTCCTGCCCAACCCAAGCTTCACCAGTAGGAATAAATGACCTTTTTAAATAACCGAGTCTTTTTTCAACCCCTCTAAGTTCCAAATTTGTTGCAGCAACTTTTTTGTTCTTAGATTTGACAAGAGTTTCTAACTCGTCATAATTTAGATTCATTGCTGTATGGCCAATTTGGCCATACAGACTTAATCCGATAAATAATAAATACCATTTATTTTTCATTTCTATTCCTGAGGCTCAATTTGATAAGTAAGCTTTTCATTTTCACCCATTGTTTCAATAGCAACATCCACTTGATAACGATGGCTATTCTTGGCATCCACTGTACCAATGAAATGGTCTGAACCATTTTTTATGACAATAGACTCATTTTTTTTACCTCTAGGTAAAGTGTATGTGGCGGATAGCTTCACGTCTTTGAGAGGAATCGGTGTAAGCATCATTGACTTTGGATCAACTTGCTTAAGTGGATAGAACTTCACTTCATTTTTTGTACCGACGACTTCAAGATAAAACTTCTCCCCTTTCATGATAACTCCGCCCTTGGTCGGTTGAACCTGACCTGGGCCATGAGTGTGACCTTCATGAGCACTGACTTGAAATGAGAAAAGAGTTGCAAGTGTGAATAGAATCATTTTCATAAATTTCCTTTTGTTACACTTCGTGTTGAGTGTTTTCATTTTTAAGTGAATTTTCGGCTGATTTTCTTCCATAATTATAAAAGACAGTTGGAGTTACGATAATGTCCAGCAGAGTCGAGCTAAAGAGCCCCCCAACGATAACTAGCGCTACAGGATAAAGTATTTCTTTTCCTGGCTGCCCCTTTGAAAGCACGAGTGGGATCAGGGCCAGAGCAGCAGTTAAGGCAGTCATTAAAACTGGAACTAATCTTTCTTGCGAACCACGGATCACCATGTGTTTCGAAAAGGTTTCTCCCTCATATTTCATTAGATGAAGATAGTGAGAAATCATCATAATACCATTTCTGCTGGCAATACCACAAAGGGTCACCATCCCAACCATAGAGGCGACTGAAAAGAGTTTCTCTGTAAAAAACAGAACAACAAGACTACCAATTATTGCCATGGGAATGTTCAGCATAATCTGGACAGCAATAAAGGACGATTTAAAATGAGCAAAGAGAACTATAAAAATCCCCAACAGTGAAAATGACCCAAGGAGAATAATCATGCGAGTTGCTTCTTGCTGACTTTCAAACTGCCCGCCGTACTGAAGAAAATAGTTATTTGGAAGTTTAACTTTTGATTCAACCTTAGATTTGATTTCAGAAACAATACTATTTAGGTCTCTGTCGTGAGCGTTTGCCTGAATAATAATTCTTCGTTGTGCATTTTCTCTGTTAATAATATTTGGTCCAGATGACTCAAAAACATCGGCTACATCTTGAATGGCGATTTGACTTCCATCAGGCATAACTTTGATGAGTGTTTTTTTGATAAATTCCAGATCGGCCCTTGATTCATCATCAAACCGCATAAAGACATTGAAGATCCTTTGATCATCAATAATCTGTCCAACAGCTTCACCATTAAGGGCCAGTTCTAGCATATTGGCCAATTCACCAGAGACGATACCGTATTTAGCAGCTTCTTCTCTTAGGAGTTGAATTTTTACTTGAGGAATTAGAACTTGTTGTTCTACCTGTAAGTCAACCAGCCCCTTAACATCTTTGATGCTATCTTGAATCTCAAAAGCTTTCGCCCTTAAGACTTTTAGATCGGTTCCAAAAAGTTTAATGGCAATTTGTGCTCTTACGCCTGATAACAGATGATCTAATCTGTGTGAAATGGGTTGACCTACCCCAATATCAGCTCCAGTAGTTTCTAGCTTTTCTCTAATTTCGTTTAAGACAACATCTCTAGGCCTTCCATCTGTTTTGAAATCTACATCAATCTCACTATTGTTTACTCCTTCAGCATGCTCGTCCATTTCAGCTCGACCCGTTCTTCTTGAAACGGATTTCACTTCGGGAATGGCCATAATTATTTTTTCAGCTTTAGTCCCAAGCTCATTGGAATCAGGCAGAGATATTCCTGGTTTCGCAATGACAGAAATCATGGCGGTTCCTTCATTAAACTTAGGAAGAAAATCTTTACCCATAAAAGGAATTAATGAAAGAGAAGCGAGAAATAGGACTGTTAAAACTCCAATAACTTTTTTTGGGTGTTCTAGTGACCAGTTAAGTAATTTTGCATCACGGTCTTTGAGCCAAGTTACAAACTTTGTGTCCTTATGATCAATCATTTTACCTTTAGTTAAAAGGTATGAACACATTACGGGAGTGACCGTCAAAGAAACGAAAAGAGAGGCAATGAGTGAAATAATATAAGCCACGCCTAAAGGGATAAAGAGTCGTCCTTCAAGTCCCGAAAGATTAAAAAGAGGGATAAATACCAGCACCACAATTACAGTTGCGATCACGATCGAATTTCGGACTTCGCTAGAGGCATTATAAATAACCTGTAATTGAGGAAGTGGATTTTCGAGTGTTTTGTTTTCTTTTAATCGCCTATATACGTTCTCTACGTCAACAATTGCATCATCTACCAGCTCACCAATCGCTACTGCAAGTCCTCCAAGGGTCATGGTATTTACGCCAATGCCAAAAAGTTTAAATACTATGGCCGATATCACTAGTGAAAGTGGGATCGCCGTCAGAGTGATCGCAGTTGTTCTGAAGTTGGCCAAGAAAATAAAAAGAATGATGACAACAAGGATTGTCCCATCTCGTAGTGCTTCTTTAACGTTTTCTATAGCTGATTCAATAAAATGAGCTTGTTTGAATAAGTCTGTTTGAAGTTTAACACCTTTAGGGAACGATTTTTCAAGCTCGGCCATGGCGTGATCAATTTTTTCAGTTAGTTCCAAAGTATTGGCCCCAGGCTGTTTATGAACGCTCATCAGAACTGCATTACTACCGTTGATACTAGCATCACCTCGTTTGGTCGAAGGACCAATTTTAACCTCAGCTATATCTTTAACAAGCACTGGCTTACCAAAGTGAATACCAACAACAGAACCTTCAATTTCTTCGATTGATTTAGTTGTACCCAAGTTACGGATGAGATATTCGCTCCCGCCTTTATTGATAAAGCCGCCAGTCGTGTTTACAGAAATTGAAGAAAGATGAGATTCAACATCTTCAAGTGTGAGCCTGAAAGTTTGAAGTCTTTTCGCGGAAATCAAAATTTGGAATTGTTTAACTCCACCACCCATTGCAATAATTTGGGCGACGCCGGGAATACTGAGTAAACGAGGTCTAATAGTCCAGTCGGCAATTGTACGAAGCTCAATCGGTGAAACTGAGCCATCAGGTGATGTTAGGCCCACCAGTTGAATTTCGCCCATAATTGATGCAATTGGACCCATAGATGCGATCGCATTACGTGGGAGCTTTTCGCGGACAAGGGAGAGCTTCTCACCTACGAGTTGTCTATTCCTATAAATGTCTGTTCCCCAATCGAATTCAACATAAACAACCGACAACCCAATACCTGAGGTAGATCTCACTCTGGTAACGCCAGGAAGACCGTTTAATGCTGTCTCAAGCGGTAAACTTACGAAGGTCTCAATCTCTTCTGGGGCCATTCCTCCAGACTCAGTTAAAATAGTCACTGTAGGCTTGTTCAAATCTGGGAACACATCCACTGGAAGGTTTTTTAAAACATAGAATCCATAAGCCGTTACCAATGCGGTAAAAGCGGTGACAAGCATGCGGTGGCGCAATGCGTATCGGATTAATAAATCCAACATATTTTTAGCTCTTTAATTTAGATGTAAAACGGTTCTATAGCGTGTGGGAAATTAAACTAGGGGCGGCTTAATGATTTCGAGGTAATTAGAAACAATAGAGTGAATGTATTCAGGGAATCGGTAATCAGCTGAAACAGTATTAAGAGTTACTAACTCCAACGGAAGCAGATAATAGTGAACATGGTTTTGGTGACAACAATCATGATCAGCACAGTGTTCATTAGAATCTTCTGATGTGCTATCTTTAGAAACGTGGCTTCCATGGTCCATTTGTTCATGACTAACTGAAGGAAGGTCAAAATGAGTAGAATCAGCGAAAACAGTCGCAGAAAAGTTAACAATGAATAGTATCAGTAGTGCAAAACATTTAGTCATCTAAGCCTCATATAATCATAATAATTCAAATGATTCAACTATTAAGATCGGCCATGAACTTATTCTAATCTTAAGAAATTGCTATGATGTTTAAGAAAATCTCGTCGGGGCACTGCTAGAAACTCTTAGAAAGTGTGGATCTAAGTTCCTTTAGATCCACTACCTTTAATACATCTAAAACAATGGATTCTTATTTCATGTCCTATGGCCAAGGTTAGATCTGATGAGTACTTTAGGGCCTATGAAAATGTCTATTAAAGCATTCAAGGTCCTACCAGTTTTATGTTTAACACTTACCTCAGTTGCGTGGGGCCAATCCAATGTCACGATTGGAGAATTGAATTTTCCACGCTTTGGTAATCTTAGTAGATATATAAACGTAGACTTTTTTTATACAAATGACTTCATTTCTAATACGGGCGGAGTGAAGGCTGGTCCCAGGAACATTGGGGCTGCGGATTTATATTTGGAAACAGATTTTAGAAAGTACTCACGCGTATCTGGTGAAATGATGATTCATTTTACCCATATAAATAAGAACGATCAGCGTGGTGGTATCGGTGATACGCAGGTCGCAAGCAATATAGACATGCCAGATCAGACAGATAGAATGACTGACCTTTATTACCAGCATCATTGGTCTGACAAGCTCGCAACACTGCTTGGTATCCATGATATAAGTATGGAATTCAATGTGACCGAAAGCTCGCTAAACTTTCTTAACGGTGGGTTTGGTACAGATACAGCATTTGCTGTTTCTGGTGCAAATGGACCTTCGATATATCCCATAACGACAGTTGGATTTAGAACGAAATATCAATTAAATGATGAGATCACTTTTTTAGGCGGACTCTATGATGCTGACCCTGGCACTTCGGATACTTGGCGAAGATCTAAATATGATGTCGGACAAAAAGAAGGCTATTTAATTATTTCCGAACTATCACATGCTTCTGATTCTCACAAAGCTGGAATCGGTGGATGGAATTACACAAAAGCAAAAAGTAAGCACAATGAAGAAGTCGGAGCCGCATCAGCTTTTGGTTCCTATGGAATGTATGAACATAATATCAGGCCGGGTCTTTGGGCTTTTGCACGATACGGATGGGCCAATCCATTAGTTAACATTGTTCAATCTAACGCTGTTACAGGTATTGTTTACAGAGGACTTCTACAAAGAAAAAAAACTGAGGACGAAGTGGGGCTCGGCTATTCACGGGCGCATTTCTCAAGAAGCTTCGTACAGGAAAATGAAGGTGACTCGTCCGTCGAAACTGCCTATGAATTTTACTATCACTTTAAACCGACTAAAAATATTTCTCTTCGACCTGATATTCAATTTATAGCAAATCCTACCGGTAATTCAAAAAAAGATGCCTGGGCAACTGGGTTTAGAACTGTCGTTGAAATCTAAGTTTTCAGAGACGCCTATAATCCTATGCATTGCTTAATTTTTTGACTAAATTCTACCACTTTGTCCACACAGGCTAGTTTGTGATATAAAAAATGAAGAAGTTGCACCAATTATATGAATGCCGGTTTTTATAAGAAAGTACATTGGCCAACTCCACTCTGAATGAAGACGAGATAATACATAATGGAAAATATGATCCTATAGATGCCACATGCGATAAATGTTCTATGGTCTAGCCACTTCAAAAAAATCTTCACGCTGAAAGTTCAAAAATGAACGATGTTATCAGCCCAACTCCTAACAACGAATACTCATGTTGGGTCAATGTATAGTTCACTTTGATAAGTGAATAGGCCGAAGCGGAAAGGATCGTTGGTATCGCTAGGAGAAGAGAAAATTTTACTGCCTCTTCTCTGGTTCCACCAAGTAGCCTTCCTCCTAATATCATTGCCGCCGATCTTGAAACTCCAGGAATGAAGGCCAGACACTGAAAGCCAGACACTGAAAGCCAGACACTGAAAGCAACCTAACAATAGATAATGGGAAGTAGAAAATTCTCTTCTCTTAATCTTAGAAGTGAGATTTTCAAGAAATAGCAAAACAATCCCGCCGAAGAACAAAGCGCTGCAAACGACCATTGGTGTGAAGAGATACTTCTTAACCATCCCATGTACCAACAAACCTAAGATGCCAGTCGGTAGAAAGGCCAAACCTATTTTGAAAAGATACGACTTGTCCTTCAGAAGATCCTTCCAATAAATGAAAATAACCGCAGCGATAGCACCTGTTTGAATGACAATTTCAAATAATTTCAAGAACTCACTATTTTCCAGACCTAAAGCATTGGACGCCAAGATCAAATGTCCCGTTGAAGAGACTGGCAAGAATTCAGTCATACCCTCAACAAACCCTAGGATCAATGACGTCCATGTGTTCATAGTAAAGTACCCTTTAAGAAGATGCTCGCAATGGTGAAATAGATAATCAGTCCTGTCACATCAACTAAAGTCGCTACGAACGGTGCAGAGGCAGTGGCCGGATCGAGTTTGAATTTTCTTAAGACAAAGGGAAGCATCGATCCTGCTAATGTACCCCACATAACAATGCCAACAAGACTGCATCCTACAGCGAGAGCTATCAGAAAGTAGTGCTCACCGTAGGCACTTTCTCTTGCTGGCCAGAAAGCGATTCTAAGTAATCCTACTGTTCCCAATATTAAACCCAAGGATAATCCTGATGAAAGTTCTCTTAATAGAACTCTCCACCAATCTCGAAGTCGCACTTCACCCAGGGCCATAGCACGAATGATGAGTGTTGAGGCTTGAGAGCCAGAGTTACCACCACTAGAAATGATAAGAGGAATGAATAATGCTAAAACTACGGCACGATCAATTTCTTTTTCGTAGTATCCCATGGCGGTAGCTGTAAACATCTCTCCGATAAAGAGTGCGAGAAGCCAGCCTGCTCTCTTCTTAACCATTGAGAAGAATCCAATTTGAAAGTAAGGAGCGTCCAAGGCTTCTTGTCCCCCTAACTTTTGAATGTCTTCAGTAGCAACATTTTGAACCACAGACACGACGTCATCCATGGTGAGAATACCTTTCATTCTTCCTTCAGCGTCGGTTACGGGAATTGCAAGAAAAGACCATTGAGAGAATTGCCGAGCAATATCTTCTTCACCCATTCCTTCCTGAATTGTGACGAGACTTGGTCCAGTTGTCATAAGCTCGCTCACCATCGTTTTTGGTAAAGCTGTTAAAATCTGCCTAAGTGAAACAACTCCGATTAGTTTCTGATCGCTAGATAGTACATAGGCATAATAAATGGTTTCAATGTTCGTCATGGTCTGAGCCCTGAGATATTTCAGAGCTTCATCCACTGACATGGTTGGGCGCAATCGAGCATAACGGGTGTTCATCAAACCACCAGCAACATCAGTTCGATAGGCCAAGAGGGCCGTTACTTCACGTTTTGTTTGATCATCCAACAACGCGAAGAACTGGTTACGTTCATCTTCTGGATAAAGTTGAAGGAGATCAACCAAATCATCAGGTTCAAGTGACCGTAACCAGTTTCGTGCCTTGGCCGGAGTGGCCCTCACGAGAATGAGTTTTTGTTCGCTGGGAGATAATCTTAAAAAAAGTTCATCTTCATCATCACGATCAAGGCTATAGAAAGCGGTTAATTTTTGTTCGTCAGTAAGAGAAGGCCAAGTTTGATAGGCCTCTTCAAGAATGGTTGAATCTTGTGTGGTCATAGTCATTCCTTAAGTCCTTCGACTTAGGAATGAATCTAATATCGAAAGGATCTACAGAGTAATAATTAGGTAAACGAATCTAAATGTCGTTGCAGGGTCGTCGTCCATAGATTCCTTTTATTGCAGATTGATATTAGTGTGTAAGTTCTAAATCATGGTATTAAGAAATACAATGGTTCTTTTTATAAGGACTCGTTTTAACACCTTTTTAACACGCGACACAGAGCAGCCATTTATTCTAAACATATAAGTTTAACTTAATCTAGGCATAAGTAAAAGTTGACCAAACAAGCTTGCATCATTAGAGTTGGAACAAAATTACAAGACAGCAAGGATATTAAAATGAAGTGTGCCATTCTTTTTATTCTCACGACATTTGCTTTTAATGCTTACTCGATTTCAGATTATCCAAAAAATCCAAACACTCAAATTACTCCGGGCTCACTTTGTGATCGCCCAGATACGTTTAGATATCCAGAAAGAATTGCTTATTGTGAAAGGGATGTATCATCACACATAAAGCAAGAAGTCTTTTCTACTTATAGAAATCAATTAGGCTTCAAACTAGATTTGCGTAACCGCAGTGATTATAAGATCGATCATTTTATCCCTCTGTGCGCAGGCGGTAGCAACGAGGAAGATAATTTATGGCCTCAACATGTTTCAGTCTTCTCTATTACAGATCCTATCGAATCTCTTGGATGTGAAAAATTGAGCATTGGAAGGATCACTCAGAAAAATCTGATTAGTCTTGTTAAGAAGGCCAAGCTTAATTTGGCAGATGCCCCAAAAGTTATTAAATATCTTCAGGGACTATAAAAGTCTTCAGCATCTTTTTAGCGATGACATCACCTAATTTCTTACCGGCCACTATGTCCGTTGGATGATGAACGCCACCTAGGATACGGCTTGCGGCCACTTCATCAGCACGTTTCATAAAAGCTTCGGCTCTCTCAGGGTAAATATGGGCCAGAGTTCTTCCTAGAACTCTTGCCATGGTCGTATGACCGCTGGGATAGGCATAGGTGTTTTCAAGACTGATACAAGGCTTGATTTCAGGATTTGCAATGTATGGACGTGGACGTTTGTAGACACTTTTTGCGATATAAATATTGATCCCCGCCTCAGCATACAATTTAAAAACTATTGGAGAGAGACGAAATGCTTCTTTCTTTGTAAGGGGTCCATTTGGAATAACAAACAAATTTTTCAGCGTGGCTTTTTCATCATGTGAAGCCAAGGCACATTCTTCATCTGTTCGCGATTCTTGATAATCTAAAAGCGTTTCAAAATCTTGAGTTTCTTCAATTGAACCTTTCGCAGGATATGGCCCAAGAATTTTTTTTATATATTTCGGGGTGAGAACCTTA
Source organism: Bacteriovoracaceae bacterium (assembly GCA_040399915.1). Lineage (GTDB taxonomy): Bacteria > Bdellovibrionota > Bacteriovoracia > Bacteriovoracales > Bacteriovoracaceae > Peredibacter. Next base: position 92,865 of record JBBARE010000003.1, on the reverse strand, counting down.
AAGCTTTTTTGCTCATGAGAACCTGCAAGGGTTGTTCCCATAGAAAATAGGAGAAAGCTGCTTAGAATGGTTCTTTTAAGAGATATTTGAGACATCATTTCAGTTCCTCCTGTGAACTTTAAAATCCCATACATTTGACCTTATTGATCGGCAGGCCGCCAATGCCAAAAACCAAAAGTTTGAGAATTTTAGATCCTAAGTTCACTCTATTTTCGTTTTTAAACTGCAACACATGGGTTTATGATAAAGCCCATGGAATACAAGAATATCTATCTCGCGACCATAGGCGTAATAGGGGCCATATTTTGGCTTTTAGACTTTTTTAAAATTTTTCAACGGGCCCCGCTCTATGCTCCCCAAAATAATGGTAAACCTCTCGTATGGCGGAGGCTTCTACGTTTATTCATCCTCACTCTAGGATTAACTGGATGGGGGTTTTTGTCATATTCACTCATGCAACCCAGGAAACCAGAAAAGTTCTCAACAGCCAAAATAAAGGTCAATGATATTATTCTCTGTTTGGACTTGTCCCGTTCCATGCTCGCTGATGACATCAAACCAAACAGAGTGGAGGCCATGAAAGAGAAGGTCCGTGAGTTTGCCAGACTTAGACCTACTGACCGGATTGGAGTGGTCCTATTTTCTGAAAAAGTTATAACTGCTCTCCCTCTAACCACTGATCCCGCTCTGCTCGACAGTGTCCTCTCTGAAATGGTGGCTGGGGGAATTTTAGGAAGCGGAACTAACATCGGTGATGGGCTGGCCCTGTCAGTGGCCCGATTGGTGGACAGCCCGACAAAAAATAAAATCATCATCCTCCTTACAGACGGAGTGGCAAACGTGGGGACCTTGACTCCAATTCAAGCTGCTGAAGAGGCAAAGAATTATGGATTTAAAGTTCACACTATTGGTTTCGGAACTGATGAAGATGCCAAAATCCCTGTAGGAGAAGGTATTTTCGGAACACAATGGCAGCGCATACCTGGGGGATCAATTGATTTTGACACTCTAAAAGAGATGTCAAAAATGACAGGTGGGAATTTTTACGCCGCCAAAAGTAAGGAGTCTTTGAAGGAGATTCTGGAAGACCTCAACAAGCTCGAAAAAACTGAAATCGAGAAAAATGAACAAGTCGTTTACGAAGAACTTTTTTATCAGTTCATGGTCTATGGAATCGCATTTTTGATGGGGGCTGAAGTGTTACGCAAGTTCGCTTTAAGGGATGTGGTATGAACTTCCTTCGCCTTGACCTTCTTCCTTATTTGATAATCGCTCTTGTTATTTTTTCTGTGGCCCTATTTTTATATCAAAGAAAATTTTTTAAGATCGTTAAACTATATTGGTTCTATAAAAGAAGCTACTTCCACTACCTTTCAAGTTTGCTTTATATAGGCGGTGTTACTTTGTTATGTCTAGCTCTTCTTGATCTCAGGGGAGACGACCAAAAGATTAAAGTCGAGATCCCAGAATCTAAAACAATCATATTGATTGATACGTCAGCAAGTATGTTGGCAGAAGATGTGCAACCGAGCAGACTTAGTAAGGCAGTCCTTCTCGCTAAACATTACGCGAGAAAGGCTGCCGGACAGCAACTTTCAATCGTAGCATTTGCTGAAATACAAAAGAAGATCGTACCTTTTACTACCGACCTTGACCTCATCGATGCCCGCTTAGACAGCATTAAAGGCATAAAAAACCAAAATGGGTCTTCGGCCATCAGTGTAGCGATACAGGAATCAATTCAGTATTTTAAAGAAACCAGCGAAATGCCCCACGGAAACATTCTTATCATCACCGACGGAGAGGAAACGGCAGAACCTCTAGATCTTAAGATTCCAAAAGAAGTTAAGCTTGCTTTCATAGGAGTAGGCACCGAGAGAGGTGGAAGAATCCCACTAGATGACAGACAAGGTTTTCGTTTTGGCTACAAAAAGCATCGCGGCCAAGACGTCATAACCAAACTGAACGAAAACTTCTTCAAAACGGTTGTAGCGGACGTGCCAGAAGCCAAATACTGGATAGCAAGCACTTATTCATTACCTACAGATGAGATCAAAGATTTCTTTGCAGGTATTAATCAGGGAAAGGATAAGAGCGAAAGAGATATGATCGTAAGACCAGTTAAAATGGAATATCTAATCGCACCTGCCATTTTACTTCTCTTGTTGTCGGTATTGTTTAAGATAGTTCGTATTTACAGACTTCCTTAAGGCACCCTTTAAAAAATTTATTTTATGATATATGTGGAGAAGATCCGCAATATCGATGGGCGATACGTGATATTTCACTAATTGCCATTGATTTGCTTAATTTTTCAGTTGCGTAATTCAGAGCATTGCTTTGAGGATGAAATGCACTAATCGCCAGATATACTATCCTAAATTTCCAATATGAATGCCATGCTTTCTCATGATTTCTTTAATCTTACTCCACTGTTTAAAACAGCTATTATAAGCATTCACGATCTCTTTTCTTCTTTTTGCAGTAGTTTTAGGCTCGTTCCATTCATTCTTTAATTTTTTCAGCTCATCGTAGAGTTTTCCCGAACCTCTATCCAGTTTTTTTAAACTAAAAGGGAGTTTTTCTTTTTTCTTAGTTTTAGTACTTTTACTCATTCACGTTCCCTTACAGTTGAAAGTTGTTTCTTGAATTATTTTACCTGAGTTTCAATCAATTCCTCGTCGCTTTGCAAAATAGGCTCATCATCGACTTACTCCCAGTCCAAAAGTTCCCTTTTGTCAGGACGTCCTTACGAAACATCTTAGATGTCCTAAAATCCCAAATTCATTTTTACTCTATCACTAAAGTCTATCACCTTCATTTTTTTAATATTCTCAGCATCCAACGGCAGCTCCTCAATCTCATCAATACTCACAAAAACAAGAGTATAGGTTGCTTTAAAAACCGCTTTCGAGAATTTGCTCTCACTTACAATCTCAGAGTCATCAGACCCCAGGTTTATCCAATGAGTAACCTTACAAGTCTTGCTGGTAAAGTCTGAAGCCTCAGTGAAGACAGTGATTTCTTCACCCATAAACAATGGTCTTTTGAAAAAAACGTTTTCCATTCCGGCTACGGTGAAGCCAACCTTATCCCTCAGTTGGGCCTGCACAGGATAGCCAAAGTCTTCAAAGGCCTGATTCCTGGCCGTATCTGCGAACTCAAAATATTTTGGATGATACGCAACTGAATACATATCCAGATCCCGATAGGAGACCTTTGTTTTGAAGCGATGAATTTTGCCTTTGTACATATAACTTCCTCTTAATTTAAAAAATTCGTAATCTCTTTTTTTCTCAGTTTAATAGCATCCGAGTGAATAAATTTACTATCTTCTGAAATGTTAAATAAATCATCATGGCCATGATCTCTCAAGGCCGACAATAAATCGCCACCATCCGTAGACTCTCCATCAAAATTCTTATCCACAAAGAAAAAAGATGGCCCCTGAACGGAAGCTGATTTTTCAATTATACCATGACAGTTTTCAAAGACATGAACATTAAATCGTTCATCCAGTTTGCTCTTTATCGCCCTAAGAAAATATTTTTCGTCATCAACGACAAAGACATTGACCCTTTCATTCACCGCCCTAATATCCTGAAAAACAATTTTTGGGATAATCTTTACTCCGCTTGCCTTACACTCCATTACAACCTCTTCATTCTCATGATGGTGGGTCGCTAAGACAGCACGATCCTTGAGCTTAAATTCTGAAATGAACTCAAGACCAGTCATGGATTCATCTATGAAATCATGATCCACGATATAAAACGTAGAACTATCACCTGTGCTTTTTGCAAACTCGACTAAATCACTAACCCTTGAAAAACAGACAATCTCTTTATCCGGGCACTCTTTCATCACCTTCCGTTTCATAAGCTCAGCATTCGGGCCGTAGTCATCAGCAATTACAATCTGACGGAACTTATCTAAAAATAGTGTCGTCTTAATCCAGCTAGGCGGAGAAGACAAAGGATAAGTAACTGTCATGGTCGTCCCTAAGCCCAACATAGAATCAACTTCGATTTTCCCACCGTTAGTCTCGATGAAGAGTTTTGAATAGAATAGTCCAAGGCCTGTTCCATTCCTTCTCAGGCTCACATCCTTCAGGAATATCCGGTCCAAATCTTTTGCATGAATGCCGCGTCCAAAATCTTTTATCTTTATGATAAGCTGACTGGTCGTCGAATCCATGGTGACAACAACCTTTCCACCGGCCGGATAGGATTCCACTGAATTATTAATGATATTTGATAAAGTTCTGCCTAACTCTGATTCATTAACGAATACATACTTAGGTGCAGACCGATTAAGAAACTCAACTTCAATCTCAACATTTGAATTTTTATACTCAGATCGTTTAATCGCAATAAGGGTATCAATAAAAGCCTTAACCAAAATCTTTTCTTTCCTGTTGCAAGCTTCAAAGTCCCATTTCCTTGTCAGGCTGTTCGCAATATCTTCCATTCGCTGTGTACAGGATTTAATAACATGATAATCCGATGTCTCAGGCCCAAGACCTTTAACAGCGATTTGCAAAGCCGCCAAAGGGGACTTAATGTCGTGGGCGATCCTACGGGCGACCTCACTTTCCTTGATCTTTTGCGCTTGAGAGAATGTAATTTTCTTAAGCTGCGCCTCCTTGGAAATATTCTGAAGCAAGTAGAGTGTGGATCTTATGGCCTCATAGATTTCAGGATTACGCCATTTTTTAAAACCTGTATCAAGAGAGACTTCTAATGACTTCTCCTTATGAAACAAATCAACACTAAACTTCACTCCACCTGTCGAATCTGAAACTTCAAATTTTGCTTGCTTAATGTCATCAGAATCAACATGATCTTTTTTGTACTCTGCATGCACGGTGGAACTGGTCGCTTTCTTTAGTGCCATTACAACCTTATCCAGGTCTTGCTCTTCAAAGTTCTCAAGCACCGGAAGAATTAAACTGAAAAACTGGCAATACCAAGTCTCAAGTTCACTTCGGACGGTCGCGCCATCCTGAAGGAGAAGCTTACGCAAAAGTCCGTGAGAAATCTCCCCGGTCTTCAAATGTCCTTCAACTACTTTAATTAAATCTAAATACCCTTTATAAAAACCATAACATTTAAGATCTGCCCTCGCTTGCTGAATTGCCTTTCTCGCCCCATGAAGATCTCTAAAGAACAAAAGGATGATGGACTTAAAAATACAATAAATCGACTTATCAAGTAAGCTTCCAGACTTCTGATAAGACTTTTCCGCTGATATGAAAAATTGCTTTCCTAGATCTGCATTTCCACTCAATAGATTGAGATAAGCCGCATAGATCAGAACGCGCATCCCATACCTTTCATCAGGCTCGGTGGGATTAAGATTGTCATACATGGCCAAAATATTATGGTTAAAACGCTCTAAGCTCCCTACTTCGGCATAGGTTTTAGCCGATGTGCCAATATTAAACATCATGAAAAACTTATCACCGTTATCCTTGAGTATTTCATGTGACTGTTTGTGATAACTTAACGCCGTTTCTAATTTTCCTCTGGAATGAAAATAATTTCCGGCCAGAGATAAAATTTCACCATGGAGACGAGAATGCTTCGGAACTGATAATAGTAAGGCCCTAAATATGAGTATGGCCTGCTTGTGTCTTCCCTGAAAAACCAACCAGTGGGCATACCAGGCCAAAGCTCGTCCATCTAGTCGATTCGTTTTGAGATAATTACCGGCCATTTTAAAAAGTAGCATCCTACCAATGGCATCTGGGCATTTCCAAAAAAGTAAAAATTCTCGGCTTAGATCCAAGGCTTGATCCTCAAACCTAAGCTTAGGTCTAAACCCATTCAAGATCATAACGATCCAACCCGACAAAGCTGAGCTTGCTCGTCGGAATGAAAAGCGTTTAAAATATAAAAAGCTTGGGCTGGAAATTAAATAGATCCTGTAGGCTTCATCAAGCCTTCCCTGTTTCACAAGATCTACCCATGCTTTTTCATTTCTTTTCATATTAATCTCTAGAGCAACATTCCTTGAACAATTTCGTGCTGGGCAAGCCTTCCAAGGATGATCGGGGCCTGAACTCTTGTGGGAACGTAGAGTTTCCCCTCGCTTTCAGCATAGATAACGCCATTTAAGTCCTTTATGGATGCCTTACAAGAAATTATCTGACCCTCAGTCGCTATGACTTGAGACTCAAGCTTGTACTGAATTCCCACCATGACCGGTCTTTTGAAAGTGACGCTCATATTCCGTGTAAGAGGGAGTAAATTCTGAGTCAAGATTCCCGAATAAACCATCATTTCATCAAGAACCATTCCAATGAACCCGCCATGAACAACTGAATTGAAACCCTCGCAGCGCTTTGGAAAGATATAGGTGTCTTCAACCAAGCCCAATACTTCATTGAACTTTGGCTCAAGCAGAAGGCCATCGTGCCTCTTTGGGCTACAAGCGACACAGTTATAATCAGGGATTTTCAGAAACTGGTGAAGAATGGGAATTGGGCGGTACAAGTGATTATTAGACTTAGCATTTTCTAAAGTCTCAGTGACAATCATTTCTTCAAGTCCTTTCAAGGAAGAAATTTTCACTTCACTTAAAATGCCTTTGGCCACTTCGCGCGGGAACAGCCGTGACTTGTTTTCCTCAAGGACCTCATAGGTCTTCTTCGGTTTACAGCCGAGTTCTTGAATTTCAGTACGGGCCTTAGTCAGATGCTCTGACTCATCAATAAAAATCTGATAGAAAATTGAACGAAGGCTTCTATCCCTAACGTGCTTCATTCTCAACTTTAAAAGTGAATGAAATAATTCTTCAAAAAGAACTTGAGTTGAATACATGCTTTCGACAAGTAGTTCTTCAGTCATTGACGAGTCAATCTTATCAACCATCTTGAAAGCATAGTTTATGAACTTGTTTTTCGGTAGAGGGCTAAGGCCGCGCTCAACAAACCAGTTCCCGATCAGGGTCTGATGTCTATGCTCATCCCTGTAAACCTCAAGCCACTTATCTTTATTAGGACTAATTTCACTCATCTTAAGTGAATAGTTCATAGCAATCCCTTCACCCCAATATAAACTGGAAAGCCAGTCAAACAGTTCAGCATCACATAATGCCTCACGCTCCTCATGTGAAATTACGCCTTCAAGATATTCATGGCCCCAGAAGAGATACCTTGAATCTATTATCTCGGAGTGATTAAGTTTATTATTCATGTGTATTCCTCTGCGCCGTTTTTCCAAATTCTGTTTTTATAAAATCAAGTGCAACATTAACGTCCTTCCGTACTTCATCTGTTATAAAATCATCGCCGTTCGTCTCAATACATTCAGCAATTGCCCCAAGCCGTATGAGGAAGTTTTCAATCTTATGTAAATCCAAAGTTGAATGACTCAAAACACACCCGCCTTGAAAGCTTCCTCATAGATTCTAGTTCCCTTTCTGTTCCCAATTCCTAGCATCTGAGTAGCCGTTGTTTTACTGCTATATTTTTTAACCGCATCCTTCATCATTTCCATCTCAATCATTCTCATAAACTCATTAAAGCCATTCCTATAGATAAATTCCCTATGCCGTTTGGAGAGCAAGTCACTACTGCTGTCTTTTTTGAGGTTCAAGACACCCACAACATCTTCTTCCATGATGTGATAATTACTATGAATCTCAAATTTCTTAAGAGTATCATTAAGCTGTCTGACATTTCCTGGCCATTCATAAGACTTTAAAAGATCTAAGGCGCGTTTTTCAAAAACTACCTCTGAAGAAAAATTTTGAACGGCCTTTTCAATAAACAAATCTATGTCTGAAGGTCTCTCTCGTAGGGACGGAATATAAACTTCATATCCTGAAATCCTAAAATAAAAGTCCTGCCTAAAATCACCACTCTGAATTAGATCATGAAGTTTTTGGCAAGTCGCCGTGATAAGACCAAAATTAACTTCTCTTTTCCACGTTTCACCAAGCCTTGCAAAAGCTCTTTCTTCAAGGGCAACTTGGATTTTTACTTGAAGGTGCTTAGGTAAAGAATCAATCTCATCCAAAAATAGTGTGCCACCATCTGCTTCTTCGAAATAGCCTTTCTTGTCAGCGATGGCTCCCGTGAATGATCCCCTTTTATGTCCAAAGAGTTCAGACTCTAAAAGCTCCTCTTTAATCTCCGCTACGTTAAGGTGAACAAACTTACCCTTCTTTCCTGACAAGGTATGTATGAGTTTAGCAATCGTAGTCTTCCCCACCCCTGTTTCACCAGTTAAAAGAACATTGTGTTCACCGGAGATAACTACTTTATGAAGTTTTTTAATTGATCCAATGAGGGCCTGATCTTTTGTAAGAAATTGTGTTTTGAAAAATTCATCTAAAGTAGGATCTTTCAAACTCTCCATAATTGGAGTAATAAACTTATCTGGATCATTTAAAAACTTACGTTTGAGAAAATACTTCTTACAGCCGCCCTGAAACGATAAGAGTTTCTTTTCATCTTCGCCCTGTGAAGTCAGAACAACTGGATAAATACCGTTCTGGATTGCTATTGGTAAGACTTGTAGTCCATCAGTATCTGAAACACCCAAATTCAAATCAATGAAAGCAAGATCAAACTTCCCCTCTTCAATTAGTTTTCTCGCTTCAATAAAATTTGAAGCTACACGAACCTTCCCGTATTTCGTGAGGCGAGATTTTAATATGTCTGAGATGTACTTATCATCTTCAACAACCAAGATATTCAAGGCCGACTCCTTATTTGTCTGACGAAGGAATATTACAACACACGCCCAAATGTATACATGCAACTTGCACTTTTTATAGTGCGAAATGCACTATAAATTCATCGTAAAAACTAGGCCAACTTGCTGAATACTTTGAAACATACCTGTCTGGAAAAGTTGGCATGATTTTTGAGTAGTAATAAGTGAGAGAGACGAAAACAAAAGGAAAAAAACTATGAGTAAGTCATCAATCACATTCTGCCCTAGATGCGGTTCATATTCACTAGAGCAGTTAAAGTCATACGCCCACTGCTTTCAGTGTCTATATGTTCGTGATCCAAAAACAGAAAGTGTTATCCCAGATTGGGCAAGAGATCAGTATTACGAAATATCAAAACAGTTTGACCTGATGTTCGCAAAAGCGACCAGCAACACGAAAGCAAGCTAAATAAAACAAGGGGAATGAATCATGAAAAAGTTTTGGACGAGATTACAGAAGTTTCTATTTTTTTTAAATCAAACAGGAGGAATAACCCCATCAATGGGGAGTTTAGAGCACCAACATCACCAGATGATGATGCGATTTTATATTTTAAATAATAAATTTCAATGAACTAAAACAAAAAGGAAAAAGAAATGAAAAAAATTATTACGCTATTAATGTTGTCTTTGTCTGCTACTCTCTTGGCTTCAGTCCAAGACCTCACGAAAGAGGAATACCTAGGTCTTTTGAAAGAAAATGAAGCAACCTTCTTGGAAATCCGTCCAGGAATGAAAACGGAGTTTTTTGAAACTTATAGCATCTATACCGAAGACGACAAGACTGACATCTGTGAAGTCAGGGCAGAAGAAGTAGTAATGGCCACCTCTCCTACCCATTACCTCGTTTATTATAAAGAGGAAATGATGCGAGATTGTGACATGTATAGTAAAGGAACGACGAGAGAACGATTAAGCTGGAGGAAAGTCCATACAGTGGAAGCCGAAGACAATTTCATCACCAAGCATCTTACCCAATATAAGATTCAGCAAATCGACGATGAGCTGGTCCGTATCATTGGTAAAGTGAAGTATCAAGGTTCAACTGTTGAGCAACCCTATGCAAAAATCAGAAACCTAAAAAAGTCTCAATTTTCTTCAATCCAATTCTTTGATGACTCGGAATCGAAATATGTTCAGTACTGGATTGAAGAAGTTGATCCTACTTCGATTGATATTCGCAACTTGTTAAATGCCATCCATTATTAAGTGAATGAACCAAAAGGAAAGTGAAATGAGTTTATTTAAAACAGGATCTAGTTGCGAACTGGCAAAGATCTCCCTATCAGACCTATGGGCCGAAATCGGGAGAAGGCTGAACTTGAAGTTTGGCAAGGTACAGATGACTTACCATAACGGTAAACCATCACCCTACGCAAATGTAGATCTCAAAATTAAAACGGAAACTGAAGAAGTCGCTTCTTAATTACTTTTCACTACCTTCCTAAAATATATGGAAGGCGTGACTTTAAAAATCAATCAATCCTCCCACTGTAAAGCTGTCATCAGCATAACAGCGGAAGATAAAACACCCCTACAGTGGGAGGATTTTGATGAAAAACATTTTTGGCCATAATTTTACGGCAAACGACCAGGCCATTCTACGCGCTGGTGTCAATAAACTCAGTCTCATTGATCGTCAGATAGTTATTTACCGTTTCTGGGAAAATTACTCCATTCAGGAGATTGCAGAATCCTTTGAGATGACTTGGGATGAAGTCGATCAATCTATCAATGCCTCAATGGAAAAGCTCAAACAGTATTACCTGGCCCATAAAGAAAAAAGTCACCGTGGAGAAGTCTCTATGTAGTCATTAATTAGTCTGTCTTGTTGTTTTGAAAGTGAATTTGATTTCGATAGTTTTTTTACACTAAACAAAAGGATTACTTATATGAATTACCAAGAGACTCCAAATAAATCGCCCAACATGCATTATCTCTGGTGGGGTAATAGCAAAAACGACAAAAAGTTCTGTGCTGGCCGCGCCTTTTACTGCGAAGGTAAGGGTGACTATGCCCTCTTCATTAACCTGCTTGAAGAAAGCTCTGAAAATGGCAAACGAAGTGAAGTTTACCTCCGACCAGTGCAGATGAGCTGTACCAGTACTTACTACCGATTAGAAAAGGTCATCTATAAGCAGAACAAAACTATCCGGGTCTGCATTGGTGAAGGTTTTCAAGGTGAAAATCATGAGGATGATATTTTTATCAGACTGGAACCACTCACAGGCAACGGAAAAACACTGACTCTTTCATTAACTTCATCAAAGGATTTATCTCATGACTAAACGTGGTTGGGCCGTACTGTTTACACTGGCTGCTTTAATTTTATTTTTCTTTTGCCCCGAAGACACTTTCGCTCAAGCTGCGGGCTTTGACAGGAAGGTGGATAGTCTCACAAATATGATCGTGAGCAAGATCCTTCCTACCGTTGCGGTCTTTGGTCTCGTCTATGCGGCAATCCTTGCGGCGGCTGGAGATGAAAGTAGTAAGCGACGAATGGTTCTAGTCATGGTGGCCTCGATCGTGGGAATTCTCGCGAAGTTCATCATCCCTATGTTTCAGAGTGCCGTGTAATGCAAGAGCTAGATTCATCTATCGTGCACAGGAATCTGGACGCAAAGATAAAGATCGGGGGCCTTGAAGCCCTCGATCTTCTTATCGTCCTCGTGTTTTCAGCATTCATGGGAGTTTTCTTTGATGCCGGGGTTATGGGATTTATTTTTATCTTTATCATCCCACTTCTTTTGCTCGTATTTTTGTACTTCTTAAAGAGAAACAGGCCAGAGGGGTATTTGCAAGATCTGATTCGATTTACCCTTTCACGCGGATTTTATTCGGCATCATCCCCGTTAATGTCTGAAATGTATCTAACAAGTAAAATGAATAAAGGATCTCAACATGAAGACGGACAATAAATTTTTCCACTTAGGGGACAAGCTACCCATTTGGCATTTTGAAAATGACATTTTAGTTTTTAACGATGGCTCTCTAGGCACGGGTTTTTCACTTAAGGGATTTGACATTAGTACCTCAACACACGAGATTATCAATACCTTCTCCTCTCAGTTGGGAAATCTATTGAATTCACTTGAGGAAGGGATCAGAGTCCAGATTTTTTATCGACTATCATCTGATGTCTCCCCTTTACTAAAACGGCATGAGGCCCAGGCCCTCAATGTCTCCCCTGAGACTAGACCAATCGTAAACGCCAGACTGGATTTTCTGCGCTCAAATATGATTAACAAGAACTTCTACTGGCCCGAAATTTATTTCTTTGTCAGAAGTAGGCCTTATGGATTTAAAAAGAATAGTCTTTTTGGAAAGTCACAGAAGTTTGAGCAGATTTTTGAATCCGAGTTTAATACCCATAAAGAGGACTTTGAGCGCTCCCTTAATCAGATTCAAGAGCATCTGGAAAATATGCAGATCTCGCCTTCCAAACTCGCCAAGGAAGAATGGTTTAAGCTTATTTTTGATTACTTCAATCTTGATCGCTCAGAGGTCATTGGACGATCAGAGCTGAGAACAATTCAAGATGAACTATCACCGAGTCTTTTGGAGCAACTAACTCTCTCAGACACAATGGTTAATCAGGACACTATCCAGCTTGATGATTACCACTTTAAGTTTATCAATCTAGGCCTGCTACCGGATCGAACAGTTTCCTCTATGGCCGATGCCTTAACAAAACTCCCCTTTCACTACTGGATAAGTCAGACTATCACCGTCAACAACCAGCAGAAAGAGCGAGAAAAGCTTCAACTCAAGCGCCGTATGGCGTACTCCATGGCGGCCGGTGCGAAAAATGTTTCTGACCTTGAATCAGAATCAAAGCTCTCAAGCCTTGAGGGATTATTGCAAGAACTCATCCAAGGAAATGAAAAAATCATGACCATGGGCCTTGTGCTTATTATCTGGGACAGAGATAAAAGAGAGCTTCAAAGTAAGTCCGATATGGTTTTAAGGGAACTGCGAAGCATGAACCAGGCCGAAGGTATTGCTGAGACCCTGGCGACATTTGATACCTTTATAAAGGCTTGGCCAGGATCATGTGAGAGCTTCCGAGAAAAGAAGCTTAAGACCTCAAACGCGGCCCACTTAATGCCTCTCTTTGCCAATTGGACTGGAAATGAGCGTCCGGTATGCCTACTTCCAAACCGTGACTTCGTTCCCTTTGCCATAGATCCCTTTGCTCCTGAATTACCAAACTGGAATGGGCTTGTGATTGGTGGAAGTGGGGCCGGGAAATCGTTTACACTCTGTCAGCTCATGCTTCAGTTTTCCACACAGTCACCACGTCCCAAGATCGTGTTCGTGGATAATGGCCGCTCAAGTGAAAATCTAGTGGAGTCTTGCGGTGGAGAATTTATTGATGTCTCAATCGACTCGGGCATCTGCTTAAACCCTTTTGAGCTGTCACCGGGTGAAAAGTCACCATCAACCCTTAAGGTGAAATCTATCCTCGCGGCCTTGGAGTTGATTTTAAAAGACGAGCATCAGGACACGCTTCCAAAAAGGGATAAGGCCTTATTAGAAGAATGTATCTATGAGCTATACCGACATTCACCTAAGACTCCGATCCTGAGTGACCTAAGGGCAAGACTGCTTGTTCACGAAGCGGAATCAATTAAAAGGTACGGTCAGATTCTCTACTCATGGACTGGTGAAACGGCCTTTGGAAAAATTCTGGATGGGGAAAGTAACATTTCCTTAAAGAAGCATATGACGGCGATAGAGGTAAAAGGCCTAGATGATTTCCCGGAGCTGAAAGATGTCTTCATGCTCCTCATCACGAACTTTGTTCAAAGAGAAGCAGAGAGTGATCTTTCTTGCCCCTACGTTTTGGTGTGTGATGAAGCCCACAGGCTTTTTAAAACTCAATCTACTCGGGATTATATCCTTTACTGTTACCGCGTTTTCAGGAAATACAATTGTTCGATTTTCTGTATCACACAAAACCATAAGGATTTTTTAAGTATTCCTGAAGTTGCGGACGCAATTTTTCCAAATACGACTCACGTCTTTATTCTTCGACAGAGAAAGATTGACTGGGCAGATTTTCAGAAGACTTTTGACTTTAACGAAGCAGAACTTGTGGCGATCAAGGGACTCACTATCAAAAAACGTGAATTTTCCGAAGTCTTTTATATGCAGGATGAAAAGCGGGCAATCCTCAAGATCATCCCAGACAAACTTAGTTACTGGATATGTACAAGTGATGGTAGTGACAAGGCAAAGATTCAAGAAGTCAGAACAAAGTTCCCACAAGAATCGAAGCTTCAAATCCTCACGAGGATAGCCACAAACAAGCTGGAGGCCCATGAAGTCCCTTAGAAAAAAAGCCTGTATCCTAATGATTGGATTAATCGGTGTCTCCTCGCCAAAGGCCCAGGCCTGGAGTGATGGTTCCGGCTGGGCCAACTATGCTTATCTCGTGAAAATTTATTTGGAGAATGTGAAACGCTTCCACCAAATCAATATGATGATCGACCAGCAGAACAAGCATGACCAATACATCAGAATTCTCAACGAGGGTTTAAATAATGCCACTGGCTTGATACAGGTGTTGCCGATCAAGGATGAGCAAATACTTTCGCAGCTCCGAGACTTTCAGACAGCACTAAAGAAAGTTGAAGAGATTTATGGTCTGATTCCAAAAAGTTCAGATGCAGAACTTCAAAAGCTTCATGATCAGACCATTGCAGAAAGTTTTAAAATGTCTACGACTCTTAAGGACTACGCCGACAGGCAAGAATTGAATGCCACTAACATCTTCATCCAAAGTGCTTCAGCTTCACCGAAAGGGGCCGAGCGCATGAATGCTCAGACCAGTGCTCAGATTCTTCATTCGATCAACCAGCTCATTAAAGTTAATGGGCAATTACTTAAACTTCAAAGTGAATCATTCGCACTAACCAACAAAGAAGGAAAGGATTCAACTGAAGGGTTCAATAAAGCTAAGAATGACCTCGAAAGAGCCATGAGAAGAATGAAACCTCAGTTTGGGTTTCCTAAGTTTTAAGAAATAGATCAATACAATATTTTACCAAAAGAGAAGGAGGTCAATTTTTGATCGAATGGCTACCTGACGTTTGCGGCCAGTTACACAATGAGATGGTGACCGTTTTTTGGATGATGCTCTTACCTCTCATCGTGCTGTTAGTTGTTTTAGAGCTTTTCAAAACTTCCAGTGGCCAACCCGACGCTGGCAAGGTTCTTTTCCGAGGGTTGATTTCCATTTTGCTGCTTGTTTCGTTCAAGGAAACGATAAACCTGATTGCCCTTTTAGGTGATGGGATAGCCGACCGAATTGATGGCCTGGCGAAGATGACTCAGATTCTGGACACCTTTGGTGATAATCTCAATAGAGATGCTCCTCCACTGTATAAGTTCAGAGAACTTTTTATCTTCACTCTTAATTTTGCTTCCTACTTCCTTGCTTATTTTGGCGTATTTGTGGTGGAAGCCTTGATTCACTTCACTTGGTCGATTCTGTATGTGTGTGCCCCGCTTATGATTCTTTGTTATGTCCCGGAACAAACTGCAGGCGTATGCAAGAATTTGTACAAGGGCTTACTCACGGTTATTTCATGGAAAATTCTGTGGAGTGTTCTCGGTGTTTTACTTCTAAAGCTCGCAGTTCAGAGGACGACGGCAAACAGTGACGACATTATCACCACTGCCATCATCAATCTCTGCATCGGTCTCAGTATTATGCTTGTGCCGTTATTCTCTAAATCCCTTCTCGGGGACGGATTATCAAGTTTCACATCCAGCATCGCGGCCGTACCGGGTATTGCCGCTTTGGGCGTTGGCAAAAGTTTATTAAGTATGCCAGTTAAAAAAGGAGCAAGCTGGACCGGATCAAAAATGAGGAATGGAATGAAATCAATTACTGGGGGTGACAAGAATTCACTATCAGATTCCCAACAAAAGGGAACACAAAGGAAAAATTACTCTAAAAGAAAAGGATTAAAATGACAGAAAAGATCTTTGTTAAGAATGTTACGGAAATTTATAAAAGTCTAGATTTCTTTAAAAAACTCGCCATTGGTTCAATCGCTTCAAATGCCATACTTGGGTTTGTTGTCGGCTACATGATTCTTGCTCCAACAATCGTTATTTCTGAAAGTGAGAAGCAGGTCCTTAGTTTCTCAGGTGAAAGAAAAGAGATTGTGGTGACGGAAAAGGAGATCAAGAAAGTGGCTAAGGACTTCATCATGCGCCGTTTTGAGTGGGATGAATATTCCCAAGGCGAAATCATGGCAAACCTAGAACCCCTACTGACTTCAGGTCTGAAAGAGAAAATGGCCGATGAACTTAAAAAGCAGCACGATAGTTTCAAATCTGTTTCTCAGTATGTGGGCAAAGTTCAAATCACTGTGGATGCTGATGGGAACGTGGTTGGAGTTTTTGACAAGATTTTACGGATCACTGGAAATCTTAAAAATGATTCCACCAATCTTGAAGCCTTACAAAAAATACCATTACTTTCTGAATCACAAATCCTGATGAAAGTTGTCCGGGGTTCGGTCACACTTGAAAACCCTCTTGGTATTTATATTAACTCGGTGGTGAATTATGAACAAAACTAAGCTGGTCATACTTCTATTTGTGCTGGTGAGTTCTGTTGTGGCAGTTGCCCAAAAAAATGATGTGCGAGAAATTTATACCAACGACCGGATGATGAAGACTGTTAACCTGACGCTTGGCCGATCCACTATACTGAGTTTTACTGACAAACCAGTAAAAGTGGTAACGGGAAATTCCAATTACTTTAATGTGGAATACATTGGAAATGATCTGACTATCCAGCCGCTCGCTAATGTGGACACCAATCTTTTTGTCTATACCCAGAACAAGATGAAGTATGGATTTCATTTAAAAGTGGGTTCGAGTGCTGCTTATGATGACATGGTTTATGTGAGATGGAAGAGTGCCTTTCAAATGGATCAAGGCAAGCCCATCTCTGATGGTGAGAAACCGCAACGTCCATTTAAAGTATTAACCATAAAGCTTGGGCAAATTGAAGTCGTCATTAGTAAGCTCATTCGGCTTAAAGGAACCAAGACTTATCTTGTAGACTTTGAGATCAAAAACAAAGGGGGAGCGGCAGTTACACTCAAAGAGTTGGACATCTTTCTTTCAAAAAGTAATGAGCGGATGAAAGGACAGAAGCTCTTTTATGAAAAGGATTCTCTGCCACTTCACGCAACTTCTCGGGGACGAGTTTTTATTCCGTTAGAAAAACCAGAGGACTTCAGCTTTTATGTGTCTTATCAGAAAAAAACTAACAAGGGGGTTATTTCAAGAATTTACTTATGAAACAATATTATTTGGATGTTAAAACGAAAGTAAGAGATTTCTTTTTCGATTACGAAGGTGGAAAAAAAACTCTCAAACAGCAAAATACTAAAATTACTGTTGCAGGTGTATTTACTCTCATCACCTTACTTCAGTTTTTGAGGTCCATTGACAACTCTGATCTAAGTAAAACGTACAAGCCCTTCTGTCCTGGGTTCTTCTGGCGAGACAAAAAGAAATCTTCTAGCGCTAGCTCAGTCGAAATTAATCTTTTAACCGAATCACAGGCCAATGCGAAAAGAAAAGGCTCTGTTGGGATTCCTCTTAAGAGACCTAGCGAAGTGGTCTATTCTGGGAAACAGGTTTTTGAGAGATCTGGTGCCGATAGTTTGATGACTCCTTTACCAAGTGGATCAAACTTTATTGGCAAGCTGCTAAGTTCGATTAATACCAATGAACAAGGCCAGGTCATCAAAGTCACTCTCCCCTATGGGGCCAGACATCAACGCGCAGGGAGTATCCCAAAAGATACCATCCTTCATGGGACGGCCACACCGGATGGTGAAACGGAGAAAGTCTTTATCCGCTTTCATAAGATCATCTTTCCTGATGGTAAAGAGTTTAGAATTGATGCTCAGGCCTTGAATAGTGCCGACTATTCGCCAGGTCTTTTAGGTATCAGACACAGTAACACTGATTTAAAGATGGCAAGCTCCATTGGTCTGACGATGGTTTCGGCGGCGAGCGATGTCCTGACTCAAAGGTCAGGTATGGGAAGCATAGGAGGGATGGTGATGGGTCCAGACTCTCCTGATGCCACCATGAAAAATGCCATCCTCCAAGGTGTCTCCCAGGCCTCAAGGCAAGAAGCCCAGAAGCAGGCCCAGGATCTAGGAAATGTTCCCGATTACGTGACGGTCCCATTGGGATCTGACTTGATTATTAACTTACTTTCACCATTTAGCGGGGAGGCCATTTAGCTTGTCACAAAACAGCAATGAAAAGTCATCGAGTAAAAGTTCAGAACGTATTTTTGATGGAATCGTAAAGGTTATAATTCGCAGCTTTGAAATTTCCACCTTTGCCTTTAGAACCGATTTTTTGCGGAAGAAAGAAAATTGGTTGCTCTACTTCAGTCTGCTTGGTTTTTGTTATATCACTCTCATAAAAGGAAACTATGGGTACATCATGGAATTCTTTTCACTGTCACTCGTAAGGCCTATTGCTGTCGCCATCGCCAGTCAGTTTACCTATGTTCAATTGCTCCTCATAGTCGGCTGTTTGATAGGCTTTGTGTTTGTTATCCTTGCCGGACTTCCAGACTATTTTGTTCATCGAAGGTATCAGAAGGCTATCGACGAGCTAGATCTAAAAAGTGGATCGGGTATGAGACCAAAACTTCTCAAGATCAAAGAGATTGATGAGAACCGAACAATGCTCAAACTCAAGAGCGTTGGTGTGGGTGAAGATCGCTATAAGGCCAGGATGGATGACCTTCGAGCATCCGTGGGTCAGAGAATTGAGTCAGTGAATTACGTTGGTGAGAATAACCAGCAAATGGAAATCTATCTCGCTAAAAAGCTGCTTTCAAGCAAAGTTCTCTTCTCTGACCTGATCTGCCATGCAAAGACCCCTTACAGCTTTGTCGTTGGAAAATCCATGGCGGGTGTCGTAACAGCGAGTCTTGAGACCACTCCTCACTTCATGGTAGCCGGGGCTACGGATGGTGGTAAGTCGGTGACGTTTAAGAGTATTTTACTTGGTCTTTTAGAATCATCAGAGAAGATTCAGTTCTATCTTATGGACTTTAAATTCACAGAGCTTAATGAGTTTAGAGCACTACCCAATGCAGTTGTCATTAATGACTTTCACGAAGCTCAAATTTGTCTAGAGAAACTCGTTGAGGAGATGGAGAGACGCTACAAGCTTCTAGCGAGCAAAGGGCATAACAAAATTGACCCAGAACGAGATAAGCTTGACCGAATTGTGATTGGGATTGATGAATGCTCAGACCTTGGCCGGGTGAAAAGGAATGAGCCAAACTATGCGGTCTTCGAAAAGATCAGAAAGTCTCTTGATGACCTGGCACGAAAGGCCCGAGCAAGTGGGATTCATCTTTTTTTCGCGACCCAGAAAATTGATCGAGCTAGTCTTGATACAAGGGTTCAGGAAAACATCCAGGGAAGGATCGCGCTAAGGATGGACACATTCGAAAACTCCATGCGAGTTCTTCAGAATGGGAGTGCTTGTGCTCTTCCGGCCATTCCTGGCCGAGGGATCTGGAAAAAAGGAGCTGACTATGTGGAAGTCCAGACTCCTTTTCATACTGAAGAAGAGCTAAAAGAACGGATTAAGCGGCTTGTAGATGAACGTAAGTTTGCCAGGGTAAAAATGATCTCGCTTAATGGTCAACAGGATATCGTTGATGATGGAGACCACTTCAAAAAGACAGCTCCTACTCCTTCATGAAGCACTGCCAATTAACCGAGCGTGACATCAACATTTTATCCTTCTTGCATCAACACAAAGTAGCAACCACCAAACAAATTTTGAGGGATGTGTTTAAGGCCAATACTGGCACGGCTAGAAAGCGGCTTCAGATCTTAAGACTTAACGGATTCATTGAAAGTGTCGGTAGAGATGAGGATGGTGATAAATCCATCATTTACTCAATCTCAAAAAGGAGTTTTAACTTCCTAGCAAGGTTCTATCCAGAGATGTGCTTCATTAAAAGCTATCGAAGCAGCTCCATAGTTCATGACCTACGTTTGCTTGAGATCCGAAAGGCCTTAACCAGTAAAAAATTAGTGACTGGATACTGGCCTGAAAATGTTCTTAAGACTTCACAAGTCGCTATTGAAGATAGAAACCTTCAACCCTTTCGCTCCTTAAATGTTGATGCAGTCGTTAAATTGGAAAACTCTCAAGGTAAAAAGATCTTCTGCGCCGTAGAGTATGAGGCAAGCCTAAAGTCCAAGTCGGAGTACTTGGCCAAGATGAGTGAGATCTATTCATCACCTTTCATCAGGTTCGTTTTATATATCACGAGTACGGAAGAAATTGAGGCGAGACTAAAAAAATCGGAGCAAGAATTTGCACCAAAAGGAGAAAAGAAAATTTACTTTGCGCAGTTCAAAAAAGTTACAATTGAGAACAGCGTTTTAACTTTCACAAATCAAGATAGTCACTTTCTGGAAGTCTATTAGTTACTACAGGCCCCACAAAGGCCCGGACTCCATTGTGGAGTCAATAAATCTCATCTGGCCTATTAACCATACAAAACCATTAGCAAATCCCTTCAAAACGAAGTTTTTTTAAAACTGATCGTATGGGGGAATGCTATTTTTCACGGAGAATTTTTAATGTCAAAAAAATATGTCGCCCTCATCACTGCTCTCGCTCTTCTTTCTTCCAGTTGCTCATCCACTCGTAAATCAATCGCTCTCGGTCTTGCTGCCGGAGCTGGGACTGGTGCAGCTATTGGGGCCATCAGTTCACCTCATGGAAAAGGGGCCATGACTGGTCTCGCTGTCGGTGCATTAGTTGGTGGTATTGCTTCCTACTTTATTGATAAGGGCCTTCAAGACCGAGATAAAAATGTCAGACGGGACACTCTCTTTAACCTCGAAGAGCATGGGGTCTTTGGTTCTGAAATTTCCTCACGTCCCAAAAGTTCAGCACCCTATGGAATAACTCCCGCGGTTGTAGATGAGCAGTATATTGAAACACAAGTTCAGGACGGAAATAAACTGATCGAAGGTCATAAGGTATGGACGATCCAAGAAAACTCCCACTGGATGAGAGAGGCTCCTGAACGTGGAAGAAGTCGTTAATGACTGATAAGAAGTCTAAGTTGCAGGCCCGCCTATCACCTAAGGCCCAAGCGGCCATTAGTGAAATGCTGACCGAGCTGTATGTGATCGAACCTAATCTGATATTGAATACCTCCAAGTTTGTTTCTTTTTTATTATCTGAGTATAAAGAAAAGCAATTTGATAAGAGTAAAGATTCTATCGCCCATCATTTCCGAGATAAGCGGAAGGATGCCAAGAGCAAGCTTTCCTCACTGACTGAGGAAGAGCTTGAAGCAGCGATTAAGTACCTTACTAAAATCAAGAAAGTATCACCGCCTAATCCATGACATTTCGTCCAAATGGTTGTGGCCCAAAAGGCTTTCTGGGGAGATTGATCCCAGATAGCTTTTTGGGTGTTTCAGTTCATCGTGCATGTAACATTCACGATGAAGAGTATGCAAAAGGTGGAAGTGCAAAAGACAGAAAGAAGACAGACCAAATATTTCTAAATGATATGCTCTCATCCATTGATCAACGTGGGGGCATATTCCTTGCAAAAAACGTCCGGAAACTTGGGGCCTACTTTTATTATATGGGGGTGCGGCTTTTTGGGAGTTTCTTCTATAGAAGATAAGTTCTGAGATAAAAAACAACAATTTCTAACAAAAAAACATCGAAATTTCATCAATGGTTTTGGGGGCTTAACGCTCCTGAAATCGTTGATGAATTCGACACACGAAGGAGACTTTGCTATGCTTAGATTCAGGAAACTCATTGGGGAAGAAACATAAGTTTTTCGTCTCATGAGAAGTTCTTTGACAAGTTAATATGGGGAGTTGATGAGGTCTGTGCCTTCACCAACTATGCCAAAGGTACGATCTATAACCTTGTAAGCAAGGGAGAGATTCCGCACCGGAAGCGTGGAAGGAAAGGAAGATTAGTGTTCATTCCAAGCGAGATTCTTGCTTGGCTAAAAGGAGAATGAACATGAGCAGATCAGAGAAATATTTAAAGATTAAAAACACTAAAGGAATTTACCAGTACAGACAAAATGGTCAATACATGGCAGAGAAACGAATTCAAGGTAAACTTCACATCAAAACTTTTGTTTCACTGTTTGAAGCTAAACAATGGCAAAAGAAGTTTGATGGGTCGAATGAGGTTTTGGCAGGAGATGAAAAGAGCAGCTACTCTACACTGAAAGAAGTCTGGGAAGTTATGCAGAAAAAGCATTTTCCACTCCTTGCAACGTCTACAAAAGCAATCTGGATAAGGCGCTATAAGTTACTTGAAAGTCTTGAACATCTTCCAATGGATAAAATTACACCTTCTAAGATCACCGATTGGGTTGCGGCCAGGGTGGAATATTTTTCTACAGAAGAATATCAGGGTTCTGGGCGAGGAGTAGCAGGTAGGTGCAATCTTAATAATGAGTTGAACATGTTTGTAACAATTTTTAATTGGTATAAACAAAGTCAAGACTTTGAAAAAGAAGCCTTACCATTGACCTGTCCAGTAAAACCAAAACACAGGAAGTTAGGATTCATTAAACCTTTGCCAGACAAGTTGAAGCAGATCAATTTACAAGATGCTTTCTTGTTTTTTGATTTTCTTCGCCCACTGTATAGAGACCTTGCAAAATTACAGTTTTTTACGGCCGGAAGGATTGGCGAGATTGCTGGAGTTCAATGGAAGAATATTGATTTAAAGAACAGAAGAATGCTCATTAAAGAAACTTGTATCTGGGATATGAGCAGTAAGATGTTTATTGAATTAAAGGCTTTTCCTAAGAACCGGGAGCCTAGGGCCGTATTCATTACTGATGAAATTCTAGAAATTCTTAACCATAGACAGGCCTTTAGGTTGGTTGGAAATGACTATGTCTTTCATGTTGAGGGTGAGCCGCTGAACTATTGCACCATACAGGTCAACTATAAAGCGGCCCAAAGGAAAAGTGGTATCCCCTATACTGGAACCCATATTCTGAGACATGGTATGGCCAAGCTTGCCAGACAGGTCGGAGGTGGCCTAGATGCGGTTCTCGCGATGACTGGGCACCATGACCTAAAACTAGCTGACCATTATTCAAAAAGTAATGAGGATGACCAAAAGAACTTTTCTGAAAAGATTATGAGTCATATCAGAAAAGAGTTCGGAAAAGGTTCCACCTCAACAGACTTTGGGAATGTAATCAAACTAGGAAATTTCAAAATGGGCTAACTTTGTGGTATAAATTTTAAAAAAGTCGGGAAAAGTCGGGAAATCTTTTTTTCCACTCTTCCCGACTCTATAAATTTGAAAGGTTAGGTACAGCATTCCGGAGCTCCCCGAAGTCGAAACCATCCGCCTCCAACTCTCCCACTATCTTCCTTTCAAGATAGAGTCCCTCGCATCAACTAAAGGCTTAGAGCAAAATATCCTTCACACTAAACTGCCAGATGTTGGGCTCACCATTATTGAGATTAAGCGCAAAGGAAAGATGCTTGATTTTATTTTTGATGATGGGTCGCACATGCTTTCGCACCTAGGGATGACTGGGACGTGGCTTGTGGGAGAAGAAATTAAATCGGGTAAGCACACGCACCTCACACTGAAAAGCAAAACGCATACACTCGCGTATGATGATCCTCGCCGCTTTGGGCATATGTATTTTTATTCAGCGGCTGAAGCAGACAAAAAGATGAAAGAACTTGGAATGGATCTCGCCGATCCTGAGCTTGATCTGGACTATTTAACCAAAGCAATAAAGAAGTATCCTGATCGCGCACTTAAAGTTCACCTTCTAGATCAAAAACTATTTGCAGGCTCAGGAAATTATATAGCGAATGAAATCTGTGCTCGGGCAAAAATTCGGCCAACTAGAAAATGTGGTAAAGTTAAAAAGGAAGAGTTTCTAAAAATCCTAGAGGCCATTCATGCTGTGATTGGGCCGGCCCTTAAATCAGGAGGGACCACTTTTCAAGGTGGGTACCGCGATTCAACTGGCGAAAAAGGACAGGGTGTTCAGCACTTGGTGGTTTTTTATCAGAAGACTTGTCAGATGTGTTTGGCGACCGCGGTGAAAAAAATCATCCTCGCTCAACGAGGGACTTACTATTGTCCGCTTTGTCAGAAGTAATCAATTGCCTCATTCTAAATCGCCAGATTCCTTATAAAATTCCTGATAAGGAAACTGAATAGATTCAGCATTCTTATTGATGACAACATTTTTATCTTTCACTTCCAGATTATCAACGTAGGCGAGACCGTATTCTTTAATATCATTTTTTAATTCTGGAGAAAGGGGATAATTCTTAGGAAGCGGGATAATTTCATCCGTATTTGGGCGCTCGAAAACTTCATGGGCCATAAAGTACTCATCACCCTTTCCAAAGATAACATACTTTTCTTTTTCAGGCTTTTTTGCAGCCTCCGAAATTTTCTTGTAAAAAACGACTCTCACGAGCTCCAGATCTGTATCAAGTAAGTCAGACCCACCTCTTTCAAAATGACCTTGGACAAGCTTTCCAGTAATCGGCTTTTTTTGTGTGACGACCTCTGGAAGAACAAAGTTTCCCGAAGGTGCGAAAGTAAAGTAGCCTCCTTTCGCTTTTAGTTCTGCCTGATACTTTGCTTTTGCTGCTGGATTTAATCTCACTTCAACAATCGCCTGATAGTCATGAGGTTTATGAAACATCGGCAAATGGGAAATATAAAAGGTATCCCCATGGCCAAAAAAGAGCATACCGTGAAAACCTTTTGGATCGTTCAGCTGACTTTTATCAAAATTAACAAAAGCGCGGTGTTTCGGATCTGGGCAAGATTCTTCACCAACGACGATGGGTTTTTCTGTTAACTTTACGACTTCTAAAACACTCTCAGTAAGATCTGCATCGTGATGCTGGTGCTGTGCCATGATTACCGGACTAAAGATCAGAGATAATGTGAGAAGACTGGTTTTCATGATTACTCCGGACCGCAAGAAACGTGGTAAGGAATAAAGACATCATCACCTTTTACGTGAACTTGAAGTTTAAAACTCTCATAATGGGCGTCTTTTCCAAGGTTGTGGGATTTTTTACCACTGACAAGTTTTCCCTTTACCGTTTCAGAAATAGATATGTCTACACTACCGCCTTGGGAAAATGTAAGATTGTAACTATTCCATCTCATGGAACCTTTAAGCTCATAAGTCTCACCTTTTTCCATTGGGAAAGGAAAGTGGTACTCTTTCTTAAAGATTTTTTTATCTGAAGATTCTCTTTCAAGGATACAGACAAAATAAGTTGAACTACTGACTTTTCTTTTACCCACAGCTGCAAAGGCCGTGACAGAAAAGAGCAAACTCATGAGGATGAGAGTTTTCATCATTGTTGTCCTACTGGTGTGCTTTTGTTTCTTTCGCCACCGCTTGTGAATTCTTTGATGTAAATATCATTGTTGATTTTTTCACAGAAGGCTTTGAGCTTTTCTTTGCTTCCAGCAGCTGCTGTGACTGTAAGATAGGTTCCCAGTTGCTGACGTCTTACATCATGGGCCTTATTAGGATCAATTCCATGTTTAGCTGCGTACTCAGCTTGATCTTTCCATTTTGTCGGAGGCATTTCTTCGCCGTAATCAGTCCCATCAACGGGAGTTTTTAAAACACCTAGTTTAATTTGAAAGATCTCAATCATAGGTCGCTTATAATAAACACTTTGCGAGTTTAAGTAATCGACAAATGGTTTTGAGCTTTGGGATTCAGGTACACCAAGCGGTGGTGTAACAAATTCTGTTAATCCAGGAAATTCAATTTCGCCGCCGCCATCGTGGCAAACTAAGCATTTGCCCATCGATTTTTTCATTTCAGGCTTAATTGTTTCCATCAGAATCGCTGAAATTTCTTGCATTTTGTTTTCATCCAGAACAGGCATGACCCCTTTACCGATAGAACCGCAGATCATCGAAAGTTCTGTCACGTTATCTGACATAGGAGAGGCTTCATCAACGAGTGTACTCTGCTCCTCGAGCGATGCTCTCGCTTTTGCTTCAAGCTCCTCACATCCGCCGCCCGCTTCGCTCAAGAGTTCTTGCCAAAGGGGTTGTGTTTTTAAAAGTGAGAACTGATCAGAGAAAGAAAAACTATTGTAAGCAGCGTTTTTACCAAACACCATTGACCAATTATTAACTTTTACATCATGGGGCTCAAGGAGCATACGTACTGCAGAAATCGCAGCCGCAGAATCTTCAGGAACACCTTTCACACCACCTACATCTTCAATAGCATGAAACATATCCTGAGTTGGAGTGACGACTTTTTCAGAGTAAAATTTTGCCTGTGTACTTGCCTCTTTTGGAGATAGTTTTTCGACATCCGTCAGATAACTCTTCAAGAATTTTTGATGACGAGTAAACTTATAACCATTAGCGTGTTCATGACTTGCTTCTGTGTCCTGATTCATAAGCGTTTGTAACTCATCAAATGAAATATCGCCTTTCGGTTTTTTGGCAGGAGCGATATCACCCATATTTCTGTAGTTTGATTCTTTAAAATATTTGAGCATTTTTTTCTTATACTCTTCTGGATAGACATTTCCCAAATTTGTTTTGCCACACGCCATGATGGCAGCAAGTGGGTATTTAAATTTATCAAAATCTTTATGCTTCTTTAAATCGGTCGCTACTTTACACATATTTTGAGAAAGCATCTGATCAAAAGCAAATTGAGAGGGTCCTGCATAAGGAGCTGTTTTCCCATCAAAGTTAAAACTGATACGCTGGTTACCCTCAGCTTCATCTTTATCGGGAAAATGCTTGATTCGGTAAAAGCCATCTTCGTCAATTTTCTTCTTGATTAGGTCAACTTGTTCGCGAGGTGTAAAAGGTTTTCAATTGGCAGCTCTTACATATTCGGCCATCTGTCTTTTTTCATCAAAAGGAATATCGAGCATAGCGAGTCTTGATTTTTTTCCGGATGTTTTATCATCGGCGACTTGCTCTAAAAAATTCATGTAGGCGTTGGCATCAGGCTGCATTTTTTTACCGTGATCAAATCCATTCTTACCATCACCAGGATGCTTTTCCATCATGTCATCACGAGACGGAACAACACCTGCCCATGCACGATATGTATCCCAATTTGGACGTGGATCAGGAGATTTGTGACACTCAAGGCATTTGGCACCAGTCGCATCGATGTGAGGCTTCGCCCCTTTGTCACCAAAGTTTAATTCCTGAAATTCATAGCGGCCTTGCTTACCATTCCATCTCATCATTTCAAGAGCTTTATAGCCGGGAGCATCCGGATCAGTATTAAATGTCACCATCAATTCTGAGTTTGGAGACTTAAGCATAACTCGAGGATAAATTTTTCCGTTTTTAACTGATGAACCTTGAAGAGATTCTGATTCACCGATCACAACGAAATTTAATTTATTATCTCCGCCTGGGTTATGTTTTTTAAATAATGAAATAATTTCTTGAAGTGTGCCATCAAGAGTTACTCCTGGTGCCATCGAAATATGGCCAGGATCCTGACTGGTTTCTTTTCCAGTTCCCCAGTGATCACCTTGCTTAAACCCACCATTTGTCATGCGGGACATGAGTTGATTCAGATCATCCTGCAAACCTGTTTCACATTCTCCACAACTAAATTGGGGTTGCTTACACTTTGATCCCAAAGAAGACGAGCTTCCGTCCATGTCTTCCTGAGCTTGGGCAAGATGAATAGAAAGTATTAGAGTCAGAAATAAAAGGTTTCTCATAAGAAACTTAATCGGAAATTTCTAAAGTAATTATTAATGAAATCAAACCTGAGAGATTCTGTTGGGTAAATGCGTCTCGATGCGCACTGCTTTTGCGATGACGAGGTGTCCTTTTGTAGCTTAAGACCTCCAGGGAGGATCATCATGATTCACGAACAAGTTTTCATCTGTTGGCATGCAAATCAAAAACAAGGAGATGGAAGAGAAATTAAGGCGACCTCCATCCGAAGTGCCGCTAAAAAAGCTGTGGATATTTGGAGACATGAGAATCAAAAAGAACTTGGATCTCAAAAAGTAACCGTCTTTGTAAAAGACGAAGCACAAAAAACTCATGAAGTTGTTATTCCAGGTATCAATGATCAAAGAGCGCCGGAAGCCTTTCTCTAAACTTAAGCTGAGCCTTAATTCTGACTAAATTTGACTGCCTTTGGTTTGCTAAATGCGGAAGACCTCTATTAAAAAAACATGTCGCCTAAAGGCATGGAGGTCTCCTATGGATGTCGTCAAATACTCAATCCACCTTCTTTGTTTGTGTTTTGTTGCCTGCGGGCCAGCACCAGAGATGCCCGTTACTCAATCAGCTTCGGTTGAACTTCTCGACACTAAAGATGAAAAAGGGTTTTATCTCCTGCCACTTAAGGGAGACATTTTTAACGCTCAAAAATTCTGGTCAGGAGATTACTGGGCACTCAATAAAGGCAACATTAACATCCGGTGGAACACCACTGTTCCTGATGGATGGAGTTATCTCTCTCCAACTCGGGAACAACTTTTATTCATGATGCCGGGTGAAATCGCAGAGCTTTCTCCAACTGAAAAGTTTGATCTCTACCTTGGACGCTATGATTACCCATTGAAGGAAAATGTTTATTCTCACGCTGACAGATATGCACTCGACTGGGAAGGCATTTGTAATGGTTGGGCACCGGCCTCAATGAATCACAACGAGCCTACTCCTAAAATCATGACTAACCCGGATGGGATAACGATTTCATTTGGGTCCTCAGATATCAAAGCTCTTTTAAGTTACTATTACGCATTCATCCATAAAGAAGAAAAGACACAACAATTAGGCAGACGCTGCCCGCGCGCCAATGGATGGTTCAATTGGAACGAGGATTGTAAAAATGATTTAAATGCAGGCTCCTTTCATATCGTGATGGCCAACAAAGTGGGTAAACGAAATGAAAGCTTCATGGTGGATATAGATCGCTATAAAGAAGTGTGGAATCACCCGATTGTTTCTTACGTTTCAAGAGTCGAAGGTGAAGAAGAAACACAGAGAGATTCACCGGCCGGAACTTTTAGAGTTCTCAATGTGAGAACGAAAGTTTCTTATGTTGATGAATCAGAAAAAAATTCTTGGGAAAGAGTTATTGGGACAGATCTTCAAAAATTGATTGTCAGAGAGTATCGGTATGATCTTTATCTTGATAGTAAAAATGACATCATTGGTGGCGAATGGAAATCGGACGATAGACCTGATTTTTTATGGGTGATGAGGCCAGCACCGAAGTTTTTGGCACCACTGGAAAATCTCTCGACCCTTCTAAATGATTAAGTTCATTTTTATTGGATTATTATTCAGTGGATGTGGAAAACCCATCACAGAAAAAAAGACGCCAGCTAAATTTAATAGCGAACTAATACGCGGAGTTTCAACAAAGATCATTCTTGATTTGGATATGTCCCTTAATTTTGATTTTCTGCCACTTGAAGGCTTTGCTAAGAGGAAAGAACATTTATGGTCCGGTGATTCCTGGCCTCTTACTAGAAGTGCTATCAATTATAGATGGAATTCGGTTTCTGGTGAATCAATCAACGATCTTTCACCCACACGTCGTGAAGTAGCTGCCATGTCCTTGGATGATCTTAAAAAACTCTCCCCCTCAGAAAAATACGATCTGCTAAAAGGTCGTTATGATTATCCATTAAAAAAAGAAGTGAATCATCTCTCCACTCGAGTGGCAGAAAATTGGGAAGGACTTTGTCACGGTTTTGCCGGAGCAAGCCTGAATCATCGAAGGCCAGTTGAAAAAGAACTGCTGAATCCCGATGGCATAAAAATTCCTTTTGGTGTTTCCGATATCAAAGCACTCTTAACTTACACCTACTCAAAAATTCTTATTCAAGATGGGCAAAGAGTCGGAAAGCGCTGTGAACTTAAAAATGATTTAATTCAGGATAATTGTGACAATGATTTAACTGCGGTTGCTTTCCATGCAGTCATCACCAATAAGATGGGTTTAAGAGGAGAAAGCTTAATTGCTGATGTTGAACGCTATCAAGAGGTTTGGAATCATCCCTTAATCTCTTATGAATCTAAAATAATTTCGATGATCGGAAAACCTACCGGTCGGATTGCAACGATATCGACCAAACTCATGTATGTCGGAATCAGTAATCGAAATTCATGGGGACAAATACCTGATGTGATCAATCACATGTTCTTAAGTTACACTCTGGTTCTCGATCACGCGGGCAATATGGTAAGCGGAGAATGGCTAACAAATGAAAGACCTGACTTTTTGTGGACAGTCTCTCGACCGGAAGTTTTTGAAGGCTATTTGAGCGATGTCATAAGACTTGTAAAATGAGGGCCTCTCCTGCAAGAGGCCCCCCATGGATCTTTTTAGATTTGTTTACTCTTCGAGTACACACTCATCTGATGCGTCTGAACTTGTGTCCGTGCTATCAGTGCTGTCAGCTGCACTAACCACATCGATGTTAAAGGCCAGAAGGCTACCTACTGTCAGAAGTAAAAAATTTTTCCAAAGTGATTTACGTTCCATCCTAGAACCTCCAAGTTCTTTTGTTAAAAGATTTTCCAAGTCTCGCTTGATTCAAAGCTTAAGACAAACGTAACAAAACAATGTTGAAAGAGTTTGGAAGAATTCTGAGACCTTAAAGAGAAGACTTACTTAAATGGAGATTAAAAAAAAGAATAGATATAGTTTAATAAGACTAAAAAATAAAAAGAGGCCACCTTTGGTGACCTTTTTTTCCTGTGTGCCCTCAGAAACAGATTAAAATTTCTTTTGCTTCGGAGATCAGTTTCGAACCTCATCTCCCAGGTAACTATGAGTATAACAGAAGTCACTCCCAGATGAGGAGTGACTATATCTAAAAGTTAAATGAAGAATTACTTACGGTCTAGAATGGTGAAAGTGAAATCGTGATCATTATCAGCGTTTTTTGAAAAGTGTTGTTCTGAAATTTTCTTCCAGTTCTTAAGAGATAACTGAGGAAAATAAGTATCGCCTTTAATGTTGCCTCTCACTTCAGTCAGGTAAATCCTGTCACAAAGAGAGAGTGCACCTTTAAAGACTTTTTCGCCACCAATGATAAAGAGTTCTGACTCGCCACTGCGTTCAGCTTGCTTGATTGCGCGAAAAATACTCGTAAACCAAAAAAGAGAATCTTGGTTTGCCTTAGGCTCAGTTGAAACAACCAGGCTCATGCGCCCCGGAAGAGGCTTTCCGATACTTTCATAAGTTTTCCGTCCCATGAGTATATGATGGCCCATCGTAATCTTTTTAAAGTTCTGAAGATCATCTTTCAAATGCCACGGAAGCTTGTTGTTAATTCCAATAACATTATCTTCTGACTTAGCAACAATGAATGAAATTCTCATATTAAACCGCCACTGGTGCTTTAATGTGTGGATGTGCCTGGTAATTTAAAAGTTCAAAATCTTCAAACTTAAATCCAAAAATATCTTTTACCTCTGGATTGATTTTAATTTGCGGCAATGGAAAAAACTCGCGCTGAAGCTGAATCTCGGTTTGCTCAAGGTGGTTCACATAAAGGTGAGCGTCACCAAAAGTGTGAACAAAATCCCCGACCCCAAGACCACAAACCTGGGCCACCATGTGGGTCAAGAGAGCGTAGCTTGCAATATTGAACGGCACACCTAAAAAGATATCGGCCGAGCGCTGATAAAGCTGACAAGAGAGTTTGTTATCGGCGACATAAAATTGAAACATTGTATGGCAAGGAGGAAGGGCCATTTTATCAACATCAGAAACGTTCCAAGCAGAAACTATGAGTCGTCTTGAATCTGGATTTTTTTTAATCATGTCGATCAGATTTTTAATTTGATCGACAATTCTTCCGTCGTGAGTTTTCCAGCTTCGCCATTGAACGCCGTAGACTGGTCCTAAGTTCCCATTCTCATCCGCCCACTCATCCCAAATCCTGACGCCATTTTCTTTGAGATATTTGATATTGGAATCACCCTGAAGGAACCACAAAAGTTCGTGGATAATCGATTTCATGTGACATTTTTTTGTGGTGATAAGTGGAAAACCATCGGCGAGATTGAAACGCATCTGATGACCAAAAACAGAGATCGTTCCAGTACCGGTGCGGTCCTCTTTTTTGACGCCTTCCTTGAGCACTCTTTCCATGAGTTCATGGTATTGCTTCATTGGTGTCCCTCCCTGTGTCTGTCGTGTGTGCTTAAATTCTATCAGACATACTACAGCTTGTTCAATAACAGCCTTGCCGCCAAAAAAATGACACAAACTCCCGTTGCTAGAAGTGAAAATCCTTCTTAGAATAGACCATCAATCTTAGGAGCATTTATGGCAGTCGTGAGCACTGGTTTACAGCGTATTCTCGAAGAAAAAGACCTTCAGCAAAAGTTTAAAGGAAATATTGGCTACTTGTGCCACAGCGCTTCTGTCACAAAAGACATGGAACATGGCCTCTTAGCGATCCAGCGTGTGTTCGGAAAACAACTCAAAAAGATTTTTGGGCCTCAGCACGGATTTGTAACGGACGTTCAGGACAATATGGTGGAGAGCACTCACTACGTTCACCCGTATTTTAAACTTCCGGTTTATTCGCTTTATTCTGAAACAAGAATCCCAACAGATGAAATGCTTGAAGGTCTTGATCATATTTTTGTCGATCTCCAGGATGTTGGAACAAGAATTTATACTTATATCTACACCATGACTCTTCTCATGGAAGCTTGTCAGAAGCGCGGGATTGAAGTGGTGATTTTAGATCGTCCGAATCCAATTGATGCTGAAACTCTTGAAGGAAATATTTTAGATTTAAAATACGCCTCGTTTGTTGGCCGTCACCCGATTCCTGTTCGTCACGCGCTCACGATGGGTGAAGTGGCGAAGATGCATCAAAAGTTTTGGTCTCAGCCGACCGCGGGCGGAAAAGATTGCAAGTTAACCGTGATTGAAATGAAAGGTTACAAACGTAATATGAGTTACGAAGATACAAATCTTCCCTGGGTTATTCCTTCCCCCAATCTTCCCACTGTTGAAACCGCCTACACGTTTGTCGGAACTGTTCTTTATGAAGGAACAAATATTTCTGAGGGCCGCGGGACAACTCGCTCACTTGAAATAATCGGTCACCCAAAAATTGAATCATTTAGTTTTCATGATAAATTGAAGCCAGTGCTCGCTAAAGCGGATTTAAAGGGGTTTGTTCTTCGCCCGCTCGTGTTTCTACCCACATTCCAAAAACATCAAGGTAAGCCTTGTGGCGGTTATCAAATCCACGTGACAGATAGAAAGACCTTTGAGCCGTGGCGCCTGTGCCAATATCTTTTGCGTGAGATGTATCATGAGCTTGGTTCTGACTTTAAATGGAAAGAGCCGCCTTACGAATACGAATTTCATAAAATGCCAGTTGATCTCATTAACGGAACTGATCTTTTGAGACTCTGGGTTGAAAAACGCGGCAGTGAAGATGAATATCAAGCGATCATGAAAACAGGCCAGGCAGAATTTAGGGAGCAAAGAAAGAGCTGTCTCATTTATTAATTTCTTAAAATAAGACGAACTGTGCTCACGAGCGCAGTTCGTCTTATCGAATAAAAACATACTCTTGACGCGCCTCTCCTCCACCGGTGGAGTTGAGTTAAGGACTAATCGTTTCAACGTAGTTAAAGGCACCATTTAAAATCTGAAGAATGAACACAGAAAGGAATAAAATTTTTTTCATACAAAAATTTTACGTCCAGGGCAGATGAGAGTCAAAAAAGCTTATCTTAATGTTCCCCGAGATAAATTTTCTTAACGTCTTCATTGTTAAGAAGTTCCGAACCAGATCCTTCGAGAAGAATTTTACCAGTCTCTAGAACATAGGCGTAATCAGAGATTTTAAGCGCTTGTTTAGCGTTTTGCTCAACCAATAGTACCGTTGTTTTATTCTCTTTATTGATCTTCACGATAATTTCAAAAATAAGTTTCACGACTTGAGGGGCAAGACCCAATGAAGGCTCATCCAAAAGGAGGAGCTCAGGTTCACCAACTAGAGCTCTGGCGATAGCAAGCATTTGCTGCTCGCCACCCGATAAAGTCCCGGCCATCTGAGTAACGCGCTCTTTTAAACGAGGAAAATAATTAAAACCAATTTCTAAGTTTTTATCAAAATTCACTTTCGCCGACTGTCGTCCAACAATTCCGAGTTGAAGATTTTCCATCACTGTTAAGTTTGGAAAAATACCACGGCCTTCAGGGCAATGAATAAGCCCCTGACCTACGAGTTCAAATGATTCTTTACCAGCAATTGGTTGCTCATTAAAAACAACTGTTCCAAGAGACTTTACGTTTCCTGAAATCGCTTTGAGTGTCGTCGTCTTACCTGCACCATTGGCACCGATGAGAGAAACGATTTTACCCTTGGGAACTTTAAAAGATATTCCCTTAAGCGCCTGAACGTTTCCGAAATTAACTGCAAGACTTTCAACCAATAGAATATTCATTCTTAATCCACACCTAAGTAAGCTTCGATCACTCGTTTATCATTTTGAACAACATCAGCGACACCTTCACAGACGAGTTGTCCTTGAACCAGAACATAAATTTTTTCACAGATCTTCATGACTAGCCCCATATCATGCTCAATTAAGAGCACAGTAATGTTGCGGGACTTTTGAATATCTTTAATCAGATTTGTAAGCTCGCGCGTTTCAGCTGGATTTAGCCCAGCTGCAGGTTCATCCAAAAGAAGAAGTTTCGGATTTAATCCAAGGGCACGAGCAATTTCTAGTTTTCTTTGTTTCCCGTAAGGAAGTCCACCGGCCGGAACATCGTGAAGATCTTTAATCCCCATAACATCCAAAAGCTCCATCGACTTTACACGGATTTCTTCCTCTTCTTTATGAAAATTTAAATTCTGAAAGATTTGATCTGGAAGATTTGTTTTTGAACTTGAATAAAAAGAAGTCATGACGTTTTCAAGAACCGTCAGTTCTTTAAATAATCGAATATTTTGAAACGTCCTTCCGATTCCAAGCTGGGCAATTTCAAATGGCTTCTTACCTACGAGCGTCTGGCCGTTAAGTCTTACGTCTCCACGAGTGGGAGCATAAATACCAGTGAGCACATTAAAGATCGTTGATTTACCAGCGCCATTGGGACCAATAAGTCCGTAAAGAATACCCGGCTCAAGTTGAAAATTTACGTTTTGACATGCTTTAACGCCTCCGAACTCGAGGCTCATGTTTTCTACTTCGAGGAAAGCCATTTCCATTCCTTATTACCCATAAGACCCTGTGGTCTTAAGATCATAATTAAAATAATTGTGAGAGCATAAATGATCATCCGAAGATCGATTCCCGTTACATCTTGAACCACACGAAGACCTTCTGGAAGAATAGATAAAATTCCTGCTCCCAAAATCGCCCCTGAAAGACTTCCGAGACCACCGACCACATTCATCGCAATCACTTCAAACGATTTTACAAATGTAAAAGTCTGAGTTGATAGATAGCCTTCCGAGTGAGCAAAGAATGATCCAGCAATACCGGCCATAAAACTTGAAATAACAAACGCGCGGATTTTAATATTTAAGGGATTTATCCCCATCATATTCGCCGCCATTTCATTTTCTTTGATCGCCAGCATCGCACGCCCAAGACGTCCATCGCGGATTCGCTTGATCACCAAAATCGTAATAATCGTCAGAAGGAAAACTGATCCAAGGTTCATATAAACCGGAATATCCGTCATCCCGCGAGCACCACCAACGGCATCAACGTTAAGAAGAATAATACGAATAATTTCCCCGAAGCCCAGAGTCACCATACCGAGATAATCTCCCGCTAAACGAAGACAACTGATCCCAATTAAAAAACCTACGAGAGCTGCAAAGACTCCTGCGGTTAAGCTACCGATAATCAACTGAAGAATAAAAGGAGCATCAGGTAACCAGAATGAAACAATCGAAGCTGAGCTATAGGCACCAATAGCCATAAAGCCCGCGTGCCCCATCGTAAATAATCCTGTGAAGCCGTTCAAAAGAGCGAGCGACACCGAAAGAATCACGTTAATGAGAAGAATAATGAGAACTGAGTAATAGTACGGAGAAATGAGTCCGGTGAATCGCCCGGGCTTTTGATAAAAAAGATCCGCCGGTGTCACTCCAAAGCCACTTAAAACGAAGTTTAAAACAATCGCTCCAACTAAAAAACACAGCATAATGAGAACGGTTTTATTAATCTTTTTCATGATTAAACTTTCTCAATTTTCTTAGTTCCCAAAAGACCAGCAGGTCTGATGAGAAGAACCAGAATAAGAATAACGAATGCCAAAGCATCGCGATAAGTTGAACTTAAATAACCAGCAACATACGTTTCAGATAATCCAAGAAGGATAGCGCCAATAACAGCACCCGTAATATTTCCAATACCACCCAAAACCGCTGCAATAAACGCTTTTAGTCCCGGCAGTAAACCCAACAGCGGATCAATTTTTGGGTACGCCACTCCGTAAAGAACACCAGCTGCACCAGCAAGTGCTGAGCCGATAACAAATGTAATCAGAATAACTTTATTCACGTTAATACCAATCAAGTTCGCCGTATCCAGGGAGTGAGAGATCGCTCGCATTGAACGGCCAAACTGAGTCTTAAACACGAGGTATTGAAGAATCTGCATCAGAACAAAAGAAATCACAAAAATGGTAATCTGATTAGAATCTAAAATAATTTCGCCACCAATATCGATTAATTTACGAGGCAAAATTTCCGGAACAAATTGTGGAGAGGCACCAAATAGAAGCTGACCACCGTATTCAAGAAATAAACTCACACCAATCGCTGTGATAAGAATGTTAATTCTCGGCGCTTTCCTAAGAGGTCGGTACGCAAACTTCTCAATGATGACCCCAACGATAGCAGACCCCACCATCGCAATCACAATAACGATCAAGGCCGTCCAAAGCGATGGCTCCATCCCCGGAACAACATACCTGATGGCATAAAGACCGATGAACGATCCCACCATGAAGATATCTCCATGAGCGAAGTTAATGAGCTGAAGAACACCAAAGACCATCGTGTAGCCCAAGGCCACCAGAGCGTAGATACTCCCCAGTGCCAGGCCGTTAATTGTATGCTGAATAAATTCGTTCACAAGATGCCTTTAAAAATTACGGATTAACTGTTGCAACGTATTTGAATTCTTTGCCTTGCACTTGAAGAACCACAGCAGACTTAGTGGCATCACGCTGTTCATTGATCGTGATAATACCTGTCACGCCGTTAAAGTTCTTAGTTGCCGCAAGCGCGTCTCTGATCGCCTTTCCGTCAACTGAGTTAGAAGTCTTAATCGCTTCGAAAAGAATGCGAGCGGCATCATAACCAGAAGCTGCAAGAGCATCAGGCTTAGTTCCGAAACGAGTCTGGTAATTTTTAATGAAGTTCTGAACTTCAGGACGTGGATCTTCTACAGTGTAGTGATTTGAGAAATATGAGCCATTAACTGATTCACCACCAATTTCAGTTAGCTTATCTGAATCCCATCCGTCTCCGCCCATAAGAGGAACTTTAATTCCTTGCTCACGAGCCTGACGAGCAATCAACCCAACTTCAGTGTAGTAACCTGGAACAAAAATGAACTCAGGAGACTTCTGCTTGAGAGATGTAAGTTGAGCTTTAAAATCAACGTCACCAGAAACAAATTTCTCGTCTCCAACAATTGTTCCACCAAGAGATTCAAATTTCTTGATGAAGTAGTTAGCGAGTCCCATTGAGTAATCTGATTTAGAATCACGAAGGATCGCAGCTTTCGTCAGTTTTAATGTTTCGAAAGCAAATTTCGCCATCACTTCACCCTGGAAGGGATCGATGAAACAAACACGGAAGATGTAATCCCCTTTTTGTGTCACTAATGGGTTCGTTGACGAAGGAGAAATCATCGGCACTTTATATTGTTGAGCAACTGGCGCACCAGCAAGTGAGCGAGTTGAGGCCACTTCACCCAGAACCGCAACAACGTTATCGATGTTGATTAGTTTTTCTACTGAGAGCCTAGCTTCTTCCGGTTTACCCTGGTTATCGTAAGCTTTTAGTTCGATTTGTTTTCCAAGAAGACCGCCAGCTTTGTTATACTCATCAACGGCCATAATAATGCCGTCGCGAGTTGAGATACCAAAAGTAGCTTCTGCACCTGTCATCGAGCCGAAATTACCAACCATGATTTTGTCCGATTTGTTCTGGCAGCCGGTAACGACTGTAAACAAAACCAGCATCAATGAAGCCAAAAGTACTCTCAAAGGAATCTCCTTGAATTTAGGTCTTTAAATTAGATAGGCCATATTAAGTATTAATACTCAAAATGTTAACTTGAAAAAGTCGGCCATTCAAAATTCTGAGGACAAATTGGCTATTATTTTTTGAAGATTAGGAATTATTTATTCTTAAATGAGATTTTTATGCGCACTGTTAAAGCAAGATGCTTACAGAACGCACCTGAGCGATATCTTTAACGTGAGAAACACAAAAAGATTTAAAATCATTTTATGCAGCACAGTTATTAGTATCTTTGCAGAGGTCATTAAAGTCCTCAGGCAGGTCCGAATTCATTTAGGTGGTAAGGCCCATTTCAGAGGTAAATACCATTGCAACATCCAGGATATAAATTTCTCTGGCACAGTCCCTTTCTGCTAATGCATTAAACGAAATCACAAGCAGAATGAAAAAGAGTTTCATGATAGTCCTAAAATTGTTAATCGCATTTTTTTGCTATCGGAACAAGCCACTCTAATTGGTTAAGGCAATGCTTCTCCCGGTCTGCAGCTGGAATAGTTGTTTTGATTAATTCAGAAAGTTTTTCCCGAGGTAATCGACAGAACGCGAGGTCATCTACTTCCCTATCCACAAGCTCGCAAAGTTCTTCGTATGAAACATACGCAGGCATGGTTGGGTCATGGAAAAGAAGATTTTTCGTTGGATAGGTTTTATTTTTTTCGTAATATTTTTTATACTCTTGTCTTGTTTCAATCTCCTCATCCAAAAAGGCATCCGAATCCACTGCATGATTTTTACATTCACCAATCGGAGGAGTTTCAAAATCGGCGATCATCATCGCAGTATGAGTAACAAAACTGACTTGGTATTGAATGTTGATTGCTTCTTCCAAGCAGTTTCGTTCGGTCGCCAATGCTGTTCCAGTCATGAGTGTGAAAAGGATAAATTGTTTCATGAATGGGATTATAGATCAGAGACCTGTCAATCACGTGAATCAAGGGGTTACGATGACCTTACCGCATAGAATTTGAGGCATGTAAAAGGCACCCGAAGGTGCCCTAAGAAATTCTTTTTACTTAAACATCGGCGTTAACGCCATCGGAATAACCGATTTAGCATCAACATTTGAGCGTATGAACGACTCAGCATCTTTAACCTGGAACTTAGCTTGGGTGATGGCCATTCCAACCGGAAGTGTATTTGAAATCTGAGCAGCCACAACAGCTCTCTCTGAATTCACGATACCACTCGTAGAAACTTTATCTTTCAAGAAGCCTTTAGCATCAACAGTTCCCATGAGGATTTTCTTGATATCGACTGGCTTGAGTCTTGGGTTCGTTTCTTTGATTTTTGCAGCGACGTTGGCCACATAAGGAGACGCTTGTGACGTTCCAGAAACTTTTAAGTAATCATTGCCTGGAATTGCTGAATCAACCAGCATACCAGGAGCAGCGATATCAACCATTTTTGTGCCGTAGTTTGAGAATGGAGCGAAGAACTCATTCTTATAAGTAGCACCAACCGTGATCACGTTATCAGCTTTAATATTTGCTGGAGATGTTCCAAATTCATCATTTGAAAGACCGTCATTACCAGCAGCAAACACGAAAAGTGTATTGGGAGCAGCTGAAACAAAAGTTTGTCCCGCTTTAACGAGAGAATTGATGAACATAGAAGCTGCACGCTTTGAATCTTCTTCAGAAGGTTTCTTGAAGAAAAGAATTCGGTAAGCATTATCAGTAATCATTTTTGCCTGATTAAAACCAGTCCCAAATGATCCGTTAGCAATGTCAGCTTTATGAAAAGCGACAAAGCGACCGATATCAGTAAGAAGCGCCATTTGCTGGCCAGCGAGTGCATCGAAAGCTGTCTGAAGAAGTTCCCAGCGATCAACGTTTGTTGATTTCATCTGGCGCAGACCATCTTCCCAAAGTTTAACTTCAGTAGGGATAAGTTTAATTCCCATCGCCTGACTTT
The DNA here is from genome assembly GCA_040399915.1 of Bacteriovoracaceae bacterium. Classification (GTDB taxonomy): domain Bacteria; phylum Bdellovibrionota; class Bacteriovoracia; order Bacteriovoracales; family Bacteriovoracaceae; genus Peredibacter. Next base: position 52,836 of record JBBARE010000003.1, on the reverse strand, counting down.
TTGAATCACGGATCGTGATACCAGCAACGTGTGTGCCGTGAACGAAGTTACCAAACTTGCCCATCTCTTTAATGAACGCAGGATCCTGAACTTTTGCTTTGATCCAAGCGATTTCTTCTTCAGTGGCTTCTTTCAAAAAGATTTTACCCTGAATATCGAAGTACTTTTTGCAGTCTGGTGAGAAAGTCCCAAGATATTTGTAATCAATGATCGAACCATTTTGTTCAGCAAAGTTCCAACCGTGAACGTCGTCCTGATAACCGTTGTTATCGTTGTCACGGCGATCTTCTGTTTCGCCTTGATTTGTCCAAAGATTAGGAGTGATCATTTCATGTTTGTAATCAAGACCAGAATCGATGACAGCGATAGAAGCTGCGTTTACGTTGGCAACTGTTGCCATAAGTAAACCTAGTGAAATCCATTTCATAGTTACTCCTTATAGAGATGAGAGATAGTTGATTGTCTCTATTATGTGAAGCGATCGTCAAGGGAGCTATCATAAAAAGCCCCACCGAAGTGAGGCCCAATCTGTCATTTGGTATCAAAGAGAGGCTTAGAGATTTTTTAGGCCAGGAACATTTGTGATGTAAGTCACATCTTCTCCACGACAACCGTCGGCCGGACACTTGTTAGAGACCTGGCAACCAAGGGATGAGTCATAAACATAATCATTTTCCCCGCGAACAAGAATGCCTTCGACTTCAGAAGTTTTTACATTGAAAACCGCTGAGCCAGAGTTACCGCCATAAGTATCAAGATTAGCGACAAAGAATTTTCCGCTGAGTGAGCGTACTTTTGCTCCGTCAGCAATTTTTGTCGGAAGACCAGTTGGGTGACCAATCACAACAACGTCGGCCCCTTTTGTGACTTTTCCTTTCTTGCGGAAAGCGAGTGGACGTCTGTCCAAAGCCTTGCGATCGAGTTCAATCACAGCGTAGTCATCTTTAGAAAATTGATCTAATGAGCGAGAGAGTATTTTTTTACATAAATACACATCAGAAGACTGAACACTGATAGTTCCCTGGTCAGCGTTATCAACTTTAAAATCAAAAACCCATTTGTAAGAATTGCAATCAGCTTGAGTTTTAATACAGTGACCAGCAGTCACTAAAATAGTTGGGGCAATTAAAAAGCCTGAGCAATTAGCAGCTGAGATTTGGTTGGAGAATCTTTCTTTATCGCATATCCCGCGAGAAGCAAGAGTGCCCGCAGTGATTTGGATGTCACCGTTTGATTGTTTTTTAAGATTATCCATGCTGATCATCGCCGCAGTTGATTTTGATAGCTCAACGAAAGCAGAATCAGTTGATTCGAAAACATCTTTACGGTTATCTTCGCCGTAAATAACATTTAAGCCTTTATCAGTCGCCAAAACTTGGGTTGAAACTATTGAAGCAAGAAGAGCGAGTGACAATACTTTCATCGGAAATCCTTTTCCAGAAGGTAGATAAGTTCTGTTGGAGATCATTCCAAAAAAAGACAGTTCCCGTAAACTAAAAGTTTCTTACAAAAGATGGATCATTATCAATAGGCCTATAAAGTGTAGCGTTGTTTTTGAAACGCCACACCCGACCATCAGGATCAACTACTTCACATTTATCAGGGTGGCCACCAAGGTACAGAAAGCGCGACGGACCTCTGCGGTAATAAAAAAAACTGACTTTGTGTTTCAAATCTTCAAACTCTGCTCTATCGAGACTGAACTCTACGTTACTGGCAACTTGATGAGGCGCACTCGGAACTTTTAGAATTTCAAGCCATGTGCTTTGGAGATCGATTTTCATGGAAATGTCTGTGAGCTCAACTACATCGAGCTCCAGCACTTCGGTTAAGAAAGCGAGGTAGTCTTCAAAATAAACCGTTTCTAAAGTGAGTCCCGATAGTTTCATTATTTAATTATACATTCTGAAATCTCAAAGCGTAAACTTTAAGCATGAATGATTTTAAACAGAATCTCGAGAATTCTAAGCTCCTTCACGTGCAACAGGTTTGGGAGGGTTTCGAAATAATCCTCGGTTGGGAATCCAGAAACAAGTATCGGATCCTTGATGAGAACCTCAATCCCCTCGCCTTTGCAGCTGAACAATCCTCTGGTTTGGGCGGAACAATCTTGCGCCAGATCCTTGGTCATTGGCGCTCCTTTAAAGTGACTATTTTTAATGAAGAGAAACAAAAAGTTTTTGACTTAAATTTTCCTTTCCGCTGGTTTTTTAAAACGATGATCCTCACAGATGCAGATGGAAGATCAGTTGGAAGACTTGAACAGCGCTTGGCCTTCTTTCGGAAAAAGTTTGATGTGTACGATAAAGAGAATCGTTTGGTTGCAAAAATCAACTCCAGTTTTTTTAAATTCTGGACCTTTGAATTTTTTGACGGCGGCCGCTCGCTAGGAAAAATTCAAAAAAAATGGTCCGGAATGCTGGGTGAGATTTTTACGGATAAAGATAATTTCGTCGTGAGCTTCACGCCAATGGCCAACCCAGAGACTAAGGCACTCATGCTTGCAACGTGCCTAATGGTCGATATTATATATTTTGAAAACAATCAGGGTGCCGGTTCAATTCTGGATATGGCGACTTAAACAAGCTCTGGTCTATGGGTTCTGACCCAGACAGACCCTTTAAGCGATCCTTTCAGATCGTTTAAAACTTTTTGATGATAGAGATCTATCGATTCGCGGTTTTCTGCAGTGATCGCCCCTACTCCCATTTTTTTTCGAAGAAATGATTTCCGCGAAAATCCCAGAAGCCACTCATAAGCAGGAATTTTTTCCTGAAGAGTTTTCAGACCGTTAAGAATGGTCCAATTCTGTTCATAGGTTTTAGAAAAACCAAGTGTCGGATCAAAGATCACTCGCTCCTGCACGAAGGGCAGAAAATAGTCTGTAAGCTCAACCAAGAAAGCTTCGCCATCTGCACCCGAGAGGTATTCCATATGTTTTGTCGTGAGATCTCTATGAGGTGCCAAGTTATGGCAAAAAACGTAATAAAAGTTTGTATGACGTTTTAAAAAACTTTTGACAGCGTTATCAAATTTCCCTGAAACATCATTCCAAATAAGAGGTGTCGTTATTTGTTCGGAATGCCAGAGATGAGCGATTCTTTCGATCGTTTCAACGTGATAAGTATCAATACTTACCGGGATTTTGAGAGATTTTAGCAAGGGAAGAAAGGGGTCAAGACGCTTCCATTCCTCACTTGCCCCAATAGCACTGTTAAAGGGTGCAGTTGATTCTGCTCCAACATCTAAGGCATCAATGGTTCCGAATGAGAGGATTCTTTTTTCGACACTGGCAGGAGTTAAGAGTTCGCCGCCGTCAGAGAAAGAATTGGGGGTGAGGTTAATCACCCCCATTCGTTTTAAATGCATTTAGGCAGGAGTTGGCTTACCAGCACCAAACAATGGGGCCGATGGAGCAACAGTTCCAGATGGCGGAGTCTCTGTTGGCTTTTTCGACATTTCAGGCTGGCCAATATCTTTCCCAGCAACAATTTTCTTAATTTGCTCAGCATCGAGAGTTTCCCACACCACTAAAGCAAGGGCCACGCGGTGAAGAGCATCGATATTCTGATTTAAGATTTTCTTAGCGATCTCATAGTTTGTGTGAACAAAATTGGCGATTTCCATATCAATCTTGCGAGATGTCTCATCTGAGTAAGAAACTGTTTCGCCGCCGTAAACCATGCCGCCATTTGATTTAGCGTAATTGATCGGGCCTAGTTTGTCTGACATGCCCCAATTACAAACCATATTGCGAGCAAGCTCTGTCGCTCTTTCGATATCGTTTGAAGCACCGTTTGTCATTTCACCATAAACAAGCTCTTCCGCCACACGGCCACCCATCAAGAAAGAAATAAAGTTTTCACCTTTTTCTTTAGAAAGGTTCAACATGTCTTCATTTGGAAGAGTCATCGTTACACCCAACGCCTGTCCGCGTGGGATAATCGATACTTTATGAATAGGATCTGTGTGAGGGAGGTGCATACCAACAAGAGTGTGTCCGGCTTCGTGGTAAGCCGTTAATTTTTTCTCTTTCTCAGAAATGATCATCGACTTACGGGCAACACCCATCATCACTTTATCTTTAGCGTTTTCAAAATCAATCATTGCAAGTGCTTTCTTACCATCACGAGCTGCTAAAAGAGCGGCTTCGTTAACAAGGTTAGCGAGATCTGCTCCCGTAAAACCAGGAGTCCCTTTTGCAATCACTTCTAGGTCAATATCTCCCTGAAGCGGAGTTTTACGAGTGTGAACTTTAATAATCTGGTGACGACCACGAACGTCTGGACGACCCACAGTCACGCGTCTATCAAAACGGCCCGGACGAAGGAGGGCCGGATCAAGCACGTCGATACGGTTAGTAGCGGCCATGATGATAACACCTTCATTCGATTCAAACCCATCCATTTCAACTAAGAGTTGGTTAAGAGTCTGCTCACGCTCATCATGTCCACCGCCCATACCAGCACCACGGTGGCGACCAACGGCATCGATCTCATCGATGAAAATGATACAAGGAGCGTGCTTCTTACCTTGTTCGAATAAATCACGAACTCGTGAAGCACCAACACCCACAAACATTTCTACGAAGTCAGATCCTGAAATAGAGAAGAACGGAACACCAGCTTCACCAGCAACAGCTCGTGCAAGTAAAGTTTTACCAGTTCCTGGGGGACCGACAAGTAAACAACCTTTAGGAATTTTACCACCCAATGTTGTGTATTTTTTTGGATCTTTTAAAAAGTCGACGATTTCAACTAACTCTTCTTTCGCTTCTTCTACACCGGCGACATCAACGAATGTGACTTTCTTATCATTCTCAGTCAGCATCTTCGCTTTTGATTTACCGAAGCTCATGGCCTTGCCACCACCAGCTTGCAACTGACGAAGGAAGAAGAAGAAAAAGAGGAACAAGAGAATCATTGGCAACCAATTGATTAAAAGTGTTGCAAGAAAGCCCTGCTTCTCTTCTTTTTTGTAGTTAGGAATAATGCCATTAGCTTCGATTGTTTTTCTGCTTTCAGCATCTGTTGGCCCAACTAATTCGAAGTAAGAACCATTTTCATAGCCGTCTTTGAATTTACCTTGGATGGTATTTTCAGTCTGAAACGTCACTTCTTTAACGTTTCCAGCTTTCAGAGCAGTGATGAAGTTAGAGTAATTAATATTCTTCTGGCTTACGGTTTTTTGTTCAAGCACCTTCATCACGAAGGCCATGATCAAAATCACAACGATCCAAAGCATTAACGTTTTCTGTTGTTTTCTCATGAATGAAACCTTTTCTATTCTGTAAGGATAAATCTCCGACTGAAGATCGGCTGGCTTCAATTATACAGAAAGAGTTCTATTGTTGGGAAGTAAAGAGATTGGAAAGGTTAGACAAGGGAAGAAGCCTGAGCTTTTCAGGCAACTTTTCGCTTTTTTGCGTCCATACATCCAGCAGTTTTTGAAAAGTGATAAAGCGCAGCCCACGCTCCTGGCAGACCTGAGAAACTTGAGGGTAAAGCGGGTCAAAGACAGAGGTATTTAACGTTTTGCAGATAGAGTCGGATTCCAGCACAACAATAAGTCCCGGCATGTTATTCAAGGCATCCGGACTGCGTAACAAGTTCTGCCATGCATATTTTAGTTCAACTTTTTTATAAGTTTCCATCATCCCGAGGGTATTGCTTGATAACTTAGACAAGGTTGAAGCGATGGACTCATCCTCATTTTTTGTCCCTTGCTTATAGATCATGAGAACCCCATGGGAGTGATAAGCTTCCATTCCCCCACTGAAATGAAAGGGGCCCTTTTTCCCATTATCAATAGCCATCAACATGCGCTCAATCGGTGTGACGATTTCACCTCGATCTGTATTTGAATAATTGTGCAACAATTCCTGAATCTCAATTTCAGAAAAATGTTTTCCAATAATCACTGCTCCCTTTTCAAAGACAAAAAGTTTGCTCGTTCCTCGCCTACCCATCACACTTACTTTCAAAGTCATCGCCGAAAAGTTAGCAAAGTGGCTGTAAAATTTTAAATATTTTGGATAACGCTTTTTGATCTTGGGAATAATTTTATGACGAACGTAATTTCTATCATACTTTAAATCCCAATTAGTCGGATCATCTTGATACGGAATTCCCTCAAACTTTGCAAGCTTTACTATTTGTGCTCTGGTAACGCATAAAAAAGGACGAATAACTGCGCGATTGCGAACCGGGATGCCCAAAGTTGCTTTGGGAGTTGTGGAACGATTTCGCTGCATGAAGTTCCATTCATAAGAATCATCCAAATGATGTCCAACCCATAAGAGCTCTACTTTTTTTAGCTCTCTCAGGCAAAGTTCACGTCTTGATTTTCGTGCTATTGCTTCAAAATTACTATCCAGAGGTGTCAGCCCTTCAACATGCAATTCAACAAAAGGAATTCCTTCCTGTTCACAGAATTTTTTTACCACCAGTCCATCGTCTTTTTGTCCGGCACGCGTATGGTGATTCACAAACAGTGCTCGCACTGGCCCCAGTTTTCCTTGTTTTGAGAGGGAATGAACAAACCACAAAAGAGTCATCGAATCGAGACCACCAGAGACCGAAACAGCATGACTTTCTTGAAGCTCGCGCGGCGACGCCACATTGCCGATAAATCGCCAAACATGCTTAAAAAAAAGGGCTCGATAAGCGATGGGACTAAGTTTTTTCATGCGTAAAACACTTGTAAATAGGGGAAATTTTATTGACGGACAGGTTTCCCGTTATTATTATGACACATCTTTTTTCTTGTGGCGACGTAGCTCAGTTGGTGAGAGCACAGCATTCATAACGCTGGGGTCGGCGGTTCAACTCCGCCCGTCGCTACCACTTATTGCAACGAAAATGGCACAGTATTAATTGTCGTTCATCTGATTGACACGGTGAAACCGTGATTCTACCTTTATTTCATGATTAAAATACTCGTCGTTGAAGATGAAAAAAAAGTATCCGCTCTTATTCAGCAAGGATTGCAAGAGGTGGGCTACGAAGTCGAAACCGCCGATGCTCCCAGCATGGCCCGCATGATGCTCAAGACAAAGAAGTTTGATCTGATCATTTTGGATGTCATGATGCCCGAAATGAGCGGGATGGATTTTGCCAAAGAACTTCGCCTTGATGTGCATACTGGTTATATTTTAATGCTCACTGCCCTCTCTACGACAAAAGATAAAATTCAAGGTCTCGATTCCGGAGCAGACGATTATCTTGTGAAGCCGTTTGAGTTTGAAGAACTCCACGCCCGCGTTCGTGCCCTTATCAGAAGAAAAACTGAAGATAAGGCACAACTAAAAAATGGCGACCTTGTAATGGATCTTCTTACCCGCCATGTGACCAGAGATGGGATGAGAATTGATCTCACGACAAAAGAGTTTTCGCTCCTTGAATTTCTCATGCGAAATATTGATAAAGTGGTCGATAGAAATGCCATCGCTCGCCAGGTTTGGGGGTCGGATTTTGATCCGGACTCAAATGTCATTGATGTCTATATCAATCATCTTCGTAAAAAAATCGACTCTCCCCATCCGAAAAAAATTTTAAAAACTGTCGTGGGCCAGGGTTATGTCCTCAATAAAATTTGAATAAATATTTAAAAGGTATTCGGTTTCAGCTCACTTTTGTTTATTCCACTCTCTTTGGTTTGGGTCTCATTGTTTTTGCTATCGTCATTTCAAATCAATATTTTCAATCGGGAAGACATGATTTTGATTCAGGTCTCTATAACTATGCTATCGATCTATCTGAATATATAACAATCGACGATTCTGAGATCAACATTAAATTAAACCTCCCTTCAAGTGAGCAGCATAAAGAGTTTCCTTTCTTTCTTAATCAAACCTTTTACACAGTCAGAACATTGAAGGGCAAGATCCTCAAGTCAGGAGAGCGAAAAACTCCGTTTGATGAAATCCCCTTTGATCCGACTCTTCCCTCGCAGACTGATTATACTCACAGGTTTTTTAGCTTCACCCATAACGGTGAAACTTTCCGCGCTGTGAATGTGAAGATGACCGATGAAAATAACCACCAAATGATCCTTCAGGTCGCCTCTGGGCTCAAAAGACTTGAAGAGCGAGAACAAAATCATCAAATCATCACCTCGCTTATGATTCCCCTTCTGATTTTGAGTTCTGGTTTTTTTTCTTTCTTGATTGCAGGTAATGCTTTAAAGCCGATAAAAACGCTGACAGATTCGGCGAACACTATAGCAGCTAAAAATCTCTCTTTGCGTGTCCCTGTAGGGGATACTGGGGATGAAATCGAAGAACTCTCAAAAACGTTGAATAATCTTTTATCTCGACTTGAAACATTCTTCATCGCTCAGGAAAATTTTGTCGCTAATGCTAGCCATCAGTTAAATACCCCGCTCGCCATCATTAAAGGAGAGCTTGATGTCCTCGAATCCAAAACCAGAGCACCTGAAGAAGTCACTCGCTTCCAAAAAAGTTTAAGACAAGAGCTCGAGCGCTTAATTGAGCTTGTTAAAAATATGCTCCTTATTTCAAGAGTTGAATCCGGGCAGGAAAATTTTATTTTTAATCCCTTAAGACTTGATGATCTCCTCCTGACCATCACGTCCCGGTTAGGGATAAAGGCGCGTGAGAAGAAAATCATTATTCGTTTTAATATTGATGAAAAGCTCTCCGAAAAAGAACTGCAAGTGATGGGAGAAAAGCAGCTCCTTGATAGTTTGTTTGAAAACATCATTGATAATGCGATCAAATATTCTCCGGAAGAATCCATCGTGGAACTCGAGATTAAAAAGTCTGATCCTAAAATCGAGGTCTGGGTCACAGATGGAGGCCCTGGGATTAAAGACTCTGAATTAAAAGAAATTTTAAGCGGCCGTTACCAAAGAAGCCCATCTATTAATAGTCCTGGAACCGGCATCGGACTTTCCATCGCCCAAAAGATTGCCCACTACCATCAAGCTCAAGTCCTCTATCACCCAGTAAAACCGCAAGGCAGTCAGTTCATCATTAAATTCACCTAAGGCCCGCGAAAAAGGGGGCAAACTAAACAATTTATCCAATGATTTGAGTCACTTGGTACCTGTACCAATTTGCCCAATCTTTAGACAATTGTCCTCAAAGTACACGCATTAAATCGCGTAACCTATCAATTTACCAATGCACTACCCCTGTCACCAAACTTGCAATGATCAGGTCGGGGTCTTGGGTTTCCAAAGACAGCGTGTGTAGTTTTTACATCCTTAGGGACTAAGTACTGCGCCGCATTAATGCTTTGGCTACACTTCCCACAAATATGAAAACACGACGGTTCTATCTTTTTTGAGGGGTCAAAAGTGATTAAAGTGAAAAATGCTCGTAAAAAGCTCCAGCCTGGGACACGCTTAGCGGCGTACAACCCAAACCAGGGTTTTATCGGCTCTGTGAAAGTGGATGTGGCCAACTACATCTTCTCTTCACGCCGAAAGCGCGCTCCTTACACTCACTCAAAAGCGTTGGTGAAGAATCTTCTTTCTCGAGAAGTTTCCGTCCATTTGAAAGAATCTCAAAACCTTACAAAATTTATTAGAAAGCGCGATTTAACTTTCCAAAAATCAGATGCTGCTGGTAACTACAAGATCTTCACTGTTCCTTGTACAACGACAATTGTTCCACTACAAAAATCAGTCTTCAATACGATTGAAAAAGCAGCGCAGGCCCTTATCGTTTCACTTCGTTGTGTGATCCAGGATATCTATGGCTCAAAGTCGGTGAAAGACTCTCCGTTTGTAAAATCACTTCCAGTTGAAATCCGTCAAATTTTTATCGACGCGATCATGGAATCTCCAAACTATTTCCCACAGCTTCACCACCCCAACATGAAGAAATACCCATTCTTTGATAACGTCGGTTTGGATTTAGTTTTGATCGAAGATTATCTTGAGCAATCAAAGAACTTTGAGCAAATATTGAAGTCGAAAAAAATCTCAAAACTTCCTGAATTACCGTTTAGAATTCTTGAATTAAATGCTGGTGCTCCATCAGGTGCATCAAACAACATGAACGTTCTTGAAGGTCACTACGAACAGAATCCAGATGTTCTTGAATCAATGGGTAAAATGATGCCTAACGACCACTTTCAGGTTCTTGCTGAAACTTATAAATCATTAGGTGATGACTGGACCGGCGTAAAAGACGGTATCCAGGTTATTTTGCCTCCAGGTGGAATGAACGGAGCAGCTCCAGAAATTCATAACCTCGCTGCTTACTCAGGTCTTGTGTACGCAGATCCCGTCCAGCTTTTCCAGGACGAGAAAGGTTACATCCGCCTTCGCACGATTAACGGTTCTAACCCGATCGTGACTGCCATCTACTCACGGATCAATGCTGATTCAGCATTGTTTGATGTTGATAAAGGAATCATTCTTCGCGATCCGGATACTAATGAGCCAATCTATCTTCGTGATTCATTAAAGCTTGGTCAGGAAGGCGATGCTCCGATGGTTCTAGATGTGAACGGAAATCCGATTCCTCTACAATCAGATTATTCTGTTCCAGGATTACTCGACGCTATTCTGAATAAACGCATCTACATGGGCGGTCTAAACCGTATCCTTGATAACAAAATTATTCTCGCAGCCTTGACTACTTTTGCTCCGAAATTTTTCGCAAGTAAAATCAAAGAACTTGGTATCTCAACAACTGGTCCAAAAATTATCCCACCTGATACTCTTCCTCCGAAAAAGGAATCAGTTCAGATTATTAAAGACAATATGGACGAATGGGTTGTGAAAGCACCGAACCTTTCAGGTGGTTCTGGTATTTACATCATGAAAACGCTCTCAGATGCTTCGAAAAAAGAAGTGATCGAGATGATCACAAAAGATCCAGCTCACTTTGCGTACCAGAAGCTTGTAAAAATCGCCCGTATCCCGGTTGCGATGAAAGATAAGAATGGAACACGCTTCGCAAATCTAGCTGCCGATATTCGCCTTTGGGTTTTCTACGGCGGTGGAGCTAAAACTCTTCCTAAGATGACTCACAATGCGCTTGTTCGTTATGCTCCTGAAGAGAAAGGTCCAATGAGCTCAATTGTTAACACATCTAAGGGTGGCGGTTATGCTCCTTTCGTAGTGATCGACGATGTTGGTTCTCCGGATTCAGTAACAGCTTCAGAATTCATTAAAACAAAAGCTCCAGTTCCTTTGCAGACTCACTTACCAATGTTTGTTGCTGCTCAACTTATTCAGGTATCTAGGCTTTCAACTGAGATCTACAATCACTTGAAAAACGATACCGCCGACAGCTACATCCTTTTGGGGCTTACACTATCTCTTAAAACTCAGTGCCGAGAAGTTCTCTCTTTCATGAACCCACGTGCGATTGAACCGATCTATAAATTGATTGATGCTCTTGAAGCTAAGCAAGCCACACTTCTGATTGCTGCTTACTTTGAAAAGCTTAATACTAATCAAATCCATTTGGTTCAGGTTCTTGAAAGACTTGAAGGGAAAAATAAACTTCCTAAAGGCTTCAGAGACATGATGGATGAGCTTCTCGTTCTTGATATGGATGTTGTTTACCAGAACTACACAGAAGAAAATCGTAAACACGATAGAAAGATTCTTAAAAATATCCGTGCTCTTCTTGCTGAAAAGTCAGAGAGCAATAAGACTCTTGTTAAAGAGTACAACACTCTGCTTGGGATCCTTCGCACTTCAATCGAGGCTTCTTTCCCACGTGAGAACATTACTGGCAAAGCAGCGATCAACATGATGAGAATGATCGAATCTTTCATGAATATGGTTAGAGAACGCCTTCAGAATTCTGAGAAGGCCATCGAGTTCGCCAAACTCTTCTCAATTGAAACCGTTCACCCTGAACTTAAATTTGAAACATTTGGTCTTTCAGAATTAAGTATTGCTAAAACATCAGGCTTCTTAACTGCTTCTCAGAAAGAATTCGCAACTGGTGAGCTTTTGACTGAAACAGATTACATCCCAACTCACATCCAGGAAGCTCGTTGTGCCTGGTTGAAAGTTGAAGCTGAAGCAAAGAAAGTTTCTCCAGAGAAACGTGAAGCTTTTAAAGCACAAAAACGTACTGCACACTTTAAACAGTTCCCATTCCTCGCTCGTATGACAGAAATCATGGGCTCTCGCCGTGTAGGTGTGAAAGACCTGATTGAACTTATGCCAGCAATGCCATACGCGAAATATAATTTAGAGCAGTTCGCTAAGAAGCAAGGCTTGTCACTTGAAGAAATTTTCACAAGCGAGCTTATTCCAAATAAGATTTCAATCTTGTCTGGTCAGAAAATTCGCGAAAACCATCTCTCAGCTCGTGAAGATGCTGGTGAGTGTTTTGCGAAAAAACGTAAGTCACATGGCCTTTTCTCAGATTCAGATATCTTTATCTGGATTCGTAAAGAACTTGATCCTTTGACACAAATCTATACTGCTGGTCACGAAGTTATCCACTTCCACCAGATTGAAGAAACAACTAAGATGGAAGCGAAAGCACTTTCTGATGGTGCTATCGCTCAGGCATACTTCTTAAATTTCTACGGAAATTTCTTGGGAGTCTCTGCGGCATCTTTAGAAGGTCTATCAGTCGACATATCGGTTGAGCGCCAGCCGCTTTACGGTCTTGCTGACAGAATTGTTCCTTACTTCTACTCCAACCTTATTACTGAGATTCGTACAGGTATCAACTCTTCAAGAGAGGACTACGATGCTGTTCTTAATAAGTACGGCTCTCTTTTTGGTTACATGATGCCGAATTCGAATCAGGTAAAAGTTAAAGCTCTTCAGGAAGTTATTCCTGCTCTTGAGAACGCGAAAAATATCATCTTCGCCAAAGAACTTGGACTTGAAATCAGTTGGGATGAAATCCGCTCAGCAATTCCTGCTGCCAACAATCAGCAGGTTAAATCGAATGCTGTCAAAATCCTAAGAGCTGTTAAAAAAGCTCGTCCGGATTTCGAAGCATTAACAGCGATCGGTAACCACCAGTTCTACGGCGTTAACTTCGCCCGTAAATTGGACCTTTCAAGAACGATCACACTTAGACCAATTCTAAGCACGATTTCTCTTGGGAATAGCTACAACCAAACACAACAGCAACAGCAGCAGTAACCCTGCAGGATTTTTTGTATGAGACTTGAACTACTGACAGCTGATGTTCCGAAGTTGCAGCCATTCCTGGAGACGATTCTTCAGGATGGTGGTAAAAAATTGTATTCCATCGACGGAAAAGTTTCTTCAATCCATAATCAAAATGGAATGAGTGGATTCGAATACAAGGACGATGGAATCGTTGCTGAACTCACCGTAGGTCTCATTCTTGGTGGAACTGGTTACGTCTTAAAAAGACTTCTTAGAAGTGGTGCTGAAGTTTTCGAACGTCATGACTATTTTAATGCTCAAGGCGATTGCACTTTCACGTCTGACAAAGAAGCACTTCGCTCAGTTATTGTCGATTTCCGCGATATGGATCTCACTTGTCCTATCCTGAACCATTTTTATAATTACCTTTCACTAGAATATAAAAATGCCACTGAGGGAAAATCAAATACACAGATCACTCACTCAGTTGAGGGATTTTTAAAGACTGCTTATAACTCAAAGCTTGTTCGTCTGCCGATTAAAGACCGCGCTGAAGATCCAGCGATTGTGAATATCTACAACAAAATTCTTTCAGCAGAAATGGATCCGGTTCTTACCTGGGAGGAGCGACAGCTCGTTTTTGAGAACTATCGAGATGAATTAAAAATTGTTATCGGAACAAAAATCCGCGCTCATAAATTAAATAAAGTGGCATTCAAAGCATCGCTTGTTTCAAAATCATTTGGAAACTTTCTCGCGCGCTTTCTTGCTCGACCGATCAGTAACCTTAAAGGTCTTACTTACAAATATTCAATGGGTAAGGTGATCTGGTTCTTTCAAACTGTACGAAATAACTTAGGCTACTCAGTTGCTTTAGCGGTTTACGGACCTTTTACTTATTACTTCATCACCATGCCAATGAACCCTCATGCGATGACAGCGGTAGGCCGCGTACGTTCTGCTTATCTGCAAACTAAAACTGAACTCGTAAGCCTCATGAATTACGGTCAGGTCGCTATGAATGACTTGAGCACAAAAGACGCGATCGCAACAACGACGACTCCAAAAGCAGTTGTCACCGCTCCTGTGGTGGACAGTGTATCAACTTCAGCAGCTGCTCCGGCTATCAAAGTAAACGACGCTGTCATGGCCAATATTATTAACCCATCTGCAGTTACAACTGATGCTGCAACTCCACTTCTTATTAAACTTGGAGACGGTGCGACTGAAAAAGCGACTCCATCCATTCTCAATATGCTACTAACGACTGATTCTGAAATCGTGAACAAGACTCCATGGTCTGAGCGCATGAGTAACTTTAAGCAGCTTCAAATTGCTTACGAAGAAAATATTGAATACGCCTCTCGTATGGGTCGCTTAGAGCAACTCGAAACTCAGTACAACTTCCCTCTCCAGGTTGAAGCTACGTGGGAAGAACTTGAGCGTTACAACAACATGATATTCAAGCTGCGTGAAGAAAATCCGAACATGTCGGCGAAAATGAAGCAATATCTTTTCAATGAGATAAACCGGACTCAGCAGCTTGAATTGTATTTATGGGACCGCATGGGCCGCTTCATCTTAGATCAGGTATACGTCATGCTCGATCAGGATAAAGAACAAAAGCGTAGCGACTATTATGTCGGTCGCTCTTTTGTCTTTATGGAAGAGATGACTAACGTTCTTTCATGGCGCTATAAAAATCTTAAGAAGCCGGAAGGCTACGAGAAGATCCAGAAACTTGCTGAGTCGTATACAAAAGCGCGTAAAGAAACCGGCACTGTCCTGAAGAACCTTCAGGCAAACTCTGATCTATTTAAGCAAAAAAATGTTTACGATACAAAAGAATTCCGAGGCCACATGAAGCGTCAGTGGGAAATTCTTTTTCTTCAAAACTCAAAAGCTGAAGAAGCTTCTAACATGGGTCTTAACATGTATATCTGGTCTGTGAGAAACACAGTCTGGACTCTTCAATCCCTTTACTCAGCTAAACGTGAAGAATTATCACTCCTCATTAAGCGCGATGTTTCAGGCTCATTATTGACACCTGCCGAGATGCTAAGCCGATCGAAAGCCTCTATGTTGTACGAGACTCTCTTCCACAATCTCACTCTTGAATACGTGGGTATCAGAGAGGAAATCATGAACAGAATCGGAAAAGACGTTGAGTCTACTCAGAGAATGATCGTGATCGACAACCTCAAAGAGTTCCTCTCAGATCGCGAAAAGCTCGATAACCTAGGCATAGCAAATAATCAAAAATCGGCCGGGACAAAAATATGAAAATGAAACGCTCAAACCTGTCATCGAGTATTTTAATCCTGACGATGGCAGCACTTGTTCTGATGGTTATGATTCAAGCAGCGCGTGCTCAGAACTCGTCTGCCCTCTCGGGTGCATCTAGACAGATCATTGCCCAATCAAGTCGTCAGGGCAGTTATCAGAATAATAATCTACAAATCAACATGCCTTCAAAGTCTTTGGGACAACGTCTTCTGGACAATACAACTCTTAGTTACTATCAGCAGTTTTTGGGGCCTACCGCCGCAGGTGATAGCTCTGAAACTTACAATATTTTCCAGGAAGGAATTGATAATCCAGGTTCAGGCCGCGCTCCTCTTCAATCCTTTCACGCTGTGAACCTTCGTCACCAAATCAATACTAACTGGGCAGTGGGTACAACACTATCTGCTGTTAACAGTTATACTGATGAAGTAGAAAACAAAAATCTTAACGGAACGACTTTTCAAAATAGTCCCGATTCAATATGGTTCAACGCCCGTGCATATGTAGCGATTCCTTCCCTTGTCACTTCTGTTGGTACTCTTTTTACAACTCTTTCAATTGAAGCTCCAACAAGCTCAATCTCGAAAGAAGATGATATGCGCTACGGTCTCATAGCCTCTCAAAGTTTTGCATTCACAATTCCTAATATCCGTTGGACTGCAGGACTCACGGGGCAGATCTATCGGATCTATTACCAAAACAACGTTAAAGCTCCACCCTTTCCAGGAGGGCTTCCAACACCCCTACAAACAATGATTGTCAGTGGCGGTCCTTATGTTAACTATCGCTTTAATGATAAATGGATGCTTAGTTCTGCTCTCACACTTGACTGGGATCAGCGCGGAGTTCAAAGCGGATCTCGTGAATTTAATAATAACCTTCCTCACCGTGGACGCGTAAATCTCACTTACTTTCCTCAAATTAAATACGTTCAGTCTGTTGGATTATTCACTCAGGCACTTCTTAAATACAGAAACGAAACGACTGCTTTCGGTGCTGATTTCTCAGTTCGATTTTAGGCATCTTCTCAACTCCACTGGTGGAGGAGAGTCGCGTCAAGAACTTGAAAGTATTAACTTAAAAATATTTTGAGGTCATCTGCTCGCCGGAATAGTTGAAGATAATAGATCCGGGCAGATCATCTCGTAAAAGCTCAATCTGAGTTTTGTCGCGCCCCTTGCGATCAAGGTGTTTCACATTAATCTTGGGAACACCTAAGCATCCTTCCGTCGCTCCTAGGTATTTTCCTGTCGTAAGAGTGGCACTCATACTGTGGATGGAATTTTCCATATCTTTGGTAGGCATCGTTTTAAAATCGGTAGTTTTGACTCTTTCAAGAGCATCGTAGACCGGACCGTAATCTCCAGTGTCGAGATCATAGTCCTTTGAGCCAGCGGTGTAGCTTGATAGAGGTGATTCCCAACCATGCAGCACAACATGTCGGGGAGCAAGATTAGTATTATTGGAATCAATTCCTTTTAGTAAAACGTTAGGCCCGTACAATTTACCTGTGGCTTTGGCCGTTGCGATAATAAAGCCGTCTGAGGACTTGTTAGACCCTACTTCATTGGACATTTGCGGTGAACTTCCCAAACCATCTACTCCGGAACCACTGCCGTCCCCAGCGCCATGAGCAACCCACGTATTGTGAAGAACTGTATTAGTTTTTAGATCGATCACAAACATTCTTCGCTGATTGGAGGGTTTTGAGTAATCAACAATTGTTAATTGATCTTTATTTTTTATACTTCCAGCATGTGCTTTTAACACTTTTTCCCGACCTGACATTGCTTTCATGAAAGCATCTTTACCGACAAACGGACATTCAATGTTCCCCTCTTCATCAGAAGTAAAAATATTATTTTTCACGAGCTCTGATCTTACGACATCCGCTACTTCCGGATCAGGTTTGTAGTTTTTTAAAAAATTTTGCAGAATAAGACCTTTTGCCTGTGCGACAAGTTTCCTGCGAGTATCATCTGATCCTGGTGCCATTGCATTTAAAATAGGAAGGACTTCCTCTTTTAGCTCTGGAGTTAGTTTGTATCTACGAGCAAGGTCATCATAAAAAGATTCCTTACTTCCCTTTTGCATGTTTAAGAAATTCATTTGTCTTAAATCTGCATAAAGTCGGGAAAGATAAAAACCACTAGGTCTATCGTTTGGATCATTCACAATCTTTAAAGGATCGCAAAAAGCTGAACCTTGAAATTCCTTCTTCATATTTTCATACATTTCATCTAATGACTTAGTAGCAACCTGCCCGATGTCTTCAGCAAGACTTTCATGCGCATGAGTAGGATCTGCACATTCTTCTTCAATTGCAACTGCTGGTGGAGGAAGCACAACTTCGCTTACCTCAGAAACCGCCTGCGTGTGCGCTTCATCAAGAGCCTTCAAACCCGACGGGAGCTTTTTCAATATTTTTTTACAAACATAAGAACGCTTCTTATCACAGACTGTAACTGCTAATGCAGTTAGCTCGCGTAAATCCTCTACTTCTTTTCTTGAAGGATTTTTTAAAAAGTCATAGTTACCGTTATGAACGATCTGAAATTTATTTTCGCAACTAGCGAATGTTTTATTTCTATCTGCCTTTTTAGCAAACGAAACACATAAACCTTTACCAAATAGAAGCGGCTGACATTGGAACTCATTTTCTTTACAAGCTGATTGATCGTACGAAGAATTTGTTTTCTTGGGATTCTGACAAAGATTTTTTCTTTTACTTTTTATAAGTGTTGAAGGCCAGCCACCATAAAAACAATTATAGCGAGCATCAGCCCACGCCTCACTTAGCAAAGTAAAACGATCAAAAAACTTTTTTTCACTCGTCACAACAAGATTATTTTCTTTCATTTCAATTTCCATGAGGAGCTCCTTCATGGATTTCACAAAACTCACGCGCATGAAAAAATCATCCTCGCGACGAGACTGCGCATGGAGAGCGAAACTCAACAAAAGAGTGCATAAAAGGAAAAAACGCATGGGTAGACCTCTAGAAGCCTATCGGTTGGTAGGCCATAAAACATAACCGAATCGCTTCAAGTACTCGATATTACTCGGCTGCAACCGACTGTAATCTTTACTTAAGCCCTCTAAATCACTGGTTTCACCACTGAGCCGTGATACAAGGTGTCAAATTATTTTTAACCCTTTTTGGGAGGATTTATGAAGAAGTATCTCTTTTTAACACTGACACTTGCAGTGCTCACGACACCTGTGTTTGCTCAGATGACTGAAACTGAAACTGAAGATGAATGTGATCCTGAAACTCAGGACTGCTCTGAACCTGGAGAAGTCAAAGAACCTAATAAAGAAATTTATCCGTATAGGCCAATTACAACCGCTCATATGACGAGTCGTTTGACTGCTTTAAATGAAGGAAGAAACTACATTTCTAACGTCTATGAAATGGAACGCAGAGGTTTGAACCGAGCTAATACAACAATCCAGCCATGGGGCGGATCGTACTGGCCCCTTTATCAGGGAATGGTTGGTAACACGTATCAGGACAAAGATTATAATACTTTCATTTTTTCGATCGTAAGAAATCTTGATTGGAAAAAGAACGTTAAAGATTACAAAAAACGTGCTGAAAAAGTTCACCCTAAAATTTATGATTTGTCAGAAGAAGATCTTGCGAAACTTTCACCTTCTGAGAAATACGATATCATGTTAGGAGATACAACTTTTGATCTAACAAATCGTGTTTGGGATTACGCTGAAAAATGGGGTAACGAGAAAAAATGGGGATTCCTTTCTGCAATTAATTTACCAGATGGTTACAGAATTCCAAACGCCAACAAACTAATGGCGTTGTGGGAAGGTATTTGTCACGGATGGGCAGTTGCTGCAGGTCACTCTCCACGTGCTGAAAAAACAGTGACAGTGACTCTTCCAAACGGTAAAAAAATGCCATTCTTCCCGAATGACATTAAAGCTCTTGTATCACTTATGTGGGCACACTCAACAATTCAATCAAACGTCATTTTTGAAGGTAACCGTTGCAACAAGAAAAACCCAGATAAAGACAAATACGGTCGTTATATTGACGTAACACTTGATCGTGACGATACAACACTTCTTCCACGTTGTGCTGACGTTCATCCAGGTATCTTACACGTGTCAATGGTTAACCTATTAGGTATCGAAGGAAGAAGCTTTGTTGTGGATCATAACCCAACAGCAGCTATTGCAAACCAGCCAGTATCTGGTTATGAGCTCTACTACTTCAATCCAAAAAATGGTAAAGAAGGAACCCTTGCTTCTGCAGTTATCTCTCGCGCTTCATACGGTGATAAGGATAAATTTGCTGTCTCAAGAAATCCTGAATCTACTCACATCGTGGGTGTACGTGTGAAGATGAAGTATATCGATTGGGAATTCCCTAAAAAAGCACTAACGAATTCTGCAGCTGACGATAAAGTTAAAGCCTTTGAATTCAACTACGATCTTGAATTAAATGAACGTGGCGAAATCGTTGGTGGTCAGTGGCGTGTGAATAAAAAAGGTGGCGATGGCCTGTTCGGTGGTAAAACTATGCAGCCAGATTTCTTTTGGGTTGTTCCACGAGACTGGAAAAACTACTTCCAGCCTTTGACGTCTCTTCCTAAATGGGATTTCAAGCAGAGTTCACTTCCACCAAAAGAATTTGGTCCGGCAGCTCGTGGTGCTCATAGCTTTATTTACGAAGAATCAAAACGCTTCTTCATTGAGTCTCCAAAATGTCCAGTGTTCCCAATTGCTGGTGGAGACCCCATTAAAGTTGACTGTGAATTTAAATACCCGAGACCACAGCCACTTATTAACGTCGTTGAAACGTTATTAAATGAGTCACGCAAATGAAAACCCTTTTCTTATCATTACTCATATCGACTTCAGCACTGGCGGATTTTTCGCCGGTGCCCAAGGAAGAAGATGTATCCCTCTTGCTTGAAGGCAAACGAGAAATCATTTCTCTGACTGAAATTCAGAAGCGTGGATTAAACGAAGGGAATACGACCTTAGATTTATGGTCGGGTTCATACTGGCCACTTTTCCAGGGTTCACTCGGTATTCGTTATCGTGATCCTCTATTTATGGCGCTTATTACTGCTAATGAGCAATTCGGTAAGCACAAAGAACTAAAAGAAAAATACCCTCTCTATACTTACAGCGGCAGAGAGAATCTTCTTTCTCCGGCCGAGAAATACGATTTGCTGGTTGGTGACCCGGAAATGAGTCTGACCAAATACGCATGGGAAATTTCAAACAAAACGGCAATAGAAGGTAAAGTAAAAATGTGGCGTGGTGTGTGTGACGGTTGGGCTTCGGCCTCTCAAAAAATGCCTCGCCCGGTGAGAAGTGTGACTCTTAACACCCCTACTGGATTACCTTTGACGTTTTTTCCAGAGGACATCAAGGCGCTTGGATCACTTATGTACGCTCGTTCTCAAGGACCGGTTATTTTTCTTGGTAAACGTTGCCGTTCAGCTGCATTAGGACTATTTACCAATGCTTGTGATGAAACAAACCCAGGAACATTCCACCGTGCACTCGTCAACCGCGTTGGAAATTTGAAGAAGACTTTTATTGCTGACGTTTCTCCTGGTGGTGAAGTCTGGAACTATCCGATTGATTCTTACAAAGTCACTTACTACAATGTTTTTAATGATTCTGAGTCAGCAAACTTTGAAGAAGTAAAAGAACTGTTTGTTAAAAAGAACCGCTTTTCAAAGTCTGGTAAAAGACACAAAGAAACTCACTCTATCGTGGGCGTAAAACTTGTTGTTAACTACCGTGACATGAGACCGGCAAATCTTCTGGAAACTGACAGTAAGATGAGTGATACGATTCTAGGCAAGACTTATATCTATGATTTAGAGCTTGATTATTATAACAATATCCTTGGTGGTGAATCTCATTCGAAAAACCTTCCGGATTTTATCTGGGCACCGAATGATAGGACTTATCCGCTGTCTGATGCTGAAGAATTTAACCCACGTCGGAATCTGATTGAACTATCAAAAGCCGCCGCGAAAAACGGGCAGCCTTTGAGTCGTATCGTTGAAAAGTTATTTGAATTAGCTAAATAACCATTCGTGCTCTACTAGCAAAAACTAGTGGAGCATATTTTTTTTTAAAACTCTCGACGCCATTTCCTCAACAATGTATCCAATCGCGTAAGGAGCTGAATCATGCTCTTTGGCAGACTTGTGATCGAAACCTAATTTGTGAGTCCATTCATGGGCCAAATTACTTGCAACTTGAGCTGGAGCGTAATTTTTAAAATACTTCCAGTTGATATTGATGACATTTGTATTCGCTGAAGTGTAACCAATCACGCGTGACCATGATTTGCTATAGAGCTTTAGATAAAAGTTCATTTCACCTGGTGTGTTTTGCTGAAGAGTTTCTCTGCCTTCCATAAAGGCCGTGTAGATTTGCTCGTTGGTGAGACCTTTATTAGAAGCAAACTCGCGCTCGCCCTCAGTGTTTTTAAAGTTAATCACTCGGTCTTTAAACTCTTCAGTATTGACCACTTCCTCTAAGATCTTAAAAGCCAGATTAAGCTTCGCGAGGCTTTTAGCATCAAAACCTTCAATCTTCATCCCTTTAACGGCCAAATGATCAGCATTGACCGCGTTTGGGGTGAGGTAAGAGCTTTCATGAGAGTGAAACTTTTGAGGGATAATATCATGATCGTGGGACGTCATCTCTTGAACAGGTGCGTTTTGTAGAGAAACAAAGAGTGTCAGTGCCAGTGAAAAAATCCATTTTTTCATGGGCCATCCTTTTGTAGGGTAAAGTGGATAGCTAGCGTTTCGGTCCCTATCTAAAATTTTATAAGATTTTTACCAAGGCACCACTGACAGGAAAAATGTTCCTGCCTTCTTCCCTAACCGCTATCAAAATGGGAAAAAAACTCCATGAAACTCGCCTCCTTACTCTTCATCCTTTCAAGTGCTGCCATCGCTAAACCAGTCGTCGTGGTCAGCTATTTTGATCCTTTTGGGAAAGCATCGTTTAATAACTCAGAGAGAGTTGCTCTTCGTTTAGAGCAATCACTAGAAGATCACCCAGACTTTGACTTAAAAATGTGCGCGCTCAATACTGTTTTTGATAAATCATTTTATCAGCTTGATGATTGCCTGAAGGGGCTTGATGTTGAACCCAAATTAGTCTTAGGGCTTGGTGAATCGAATTGTGAATTTAAGCTTGAAACCATGGCAAGAAATCTGGATAAAACTAAAGGTCCCGATAACGATGGTGTTGAGAGAAATAACACTCCCATTATTCCTGATAGCACAAAAGAGATTGGTTTAAATTATCCCCTAGGTGATATGTACTGCGCTCTTCCTCAACAAAATCGAAAAGATCTTGAGGTTTCAAACAACGCAGGAACTTTTATTTGTAACAATCTCGCCTACCAGGTTTCACATAACTATCCTGAAACAACTTTTGGTTTCATCCACGTGCCTAGTCATGATTGCAGAAATCTTGAAAGCAAAACCATCACTGCCGTGAAAAATCTTGAAGTCATGATTACAGCGGCGGTTAAAGCTCAGACAGTCACCAGACTCCTAACCAAGAAGAAAGAACTTGAAGTCCTAAGAGCAAGTGTCAAAAACGATAAATGCCTGTCTGAATTTTATAAGCGCACTAAAGGTGCTGATGAGAAAAGTTTTTGGCAATTTTAAGTGCTAAGGTAAATCCGTTTTTGTACAAACCACCCAAAAAATAATGATTCCCTGAACTTTCAATATAAGGTTCACGCTTCTGCGCTTTTTCACGCAGACCGGTCTTAATCACTGCTTTTGCAGAAGGCGGCAGATTTAAATCGCAAAGCCTCTCAAGACGTTTAAAAATCTCATGAAGCTCATTTGATGGAGGAAGGAGATGATGAGTCTCAAGAGTGCTTGATCCCACGAGCAATCTTTTGAAGCGATTATCCCAGATGAGATTATCTCCATCGAGAGTTAAGGAAAAAGAAGGAAGTTCCCAACTTATTTCGCTCCACTCATAATAACTTCCCTGAATGGATTTTGAACTTTTTAATTTTTTTGAATCTGGCATGAGATTTTGCCAAAAACGATTGTAACTTCCACCGGCAAAGATCACTTTATCAAACACTCTTTTTTTTCCACTAAGCGTCGTGATACTGCCTTCATGAACTTCAGTTACTAAATCTTCAATGACCTCAATGAGAGCATCTTTTAATAACCAATCTGAATAGGACTTTGGATCGATGAGATAAGCAGAGTCCTTTTGCATCAAGGTTTCTGCTTTTAAAAAAGTAGATGTGAGTTCTGAGTTTGGGTAGCGCTTTTTAAAATCATCCAGTTTTTTGGTCGCTGCCGTGTACTGAACAATCTTCTCAACACCTTCAGGCCTATCCTGAGCAACATGATCAGCAAACGTGTTAAAACCATCAAGGAGAGCATCTCCCAAAGGAGAGAGACCGGCGCTTAATCCCCGAGGAGCGACGATAGCAGTTGAGCTTAAAGTGCATGGTGGAGTAAAACTATCGGAGTAAAAGAGAGTGACTTTCTCAGGGAGCTTTTTC
Source organism: Bacteriovoracaceae bacterium (assembly GCA_040399915.1). Taxonomy (GTDB): domain Bacteria; phylum Bdellovibrionota; class Bacteriovoracia; order Bacteriovoracales; family Bacteriovoracaceae; genus Peredibacter. Next base: position 28,931 of record JBBARE010000003.1, on the reverse strand, counting down.
TCTTTGGCAAGAGAGTATATGAGGCTTCTTCCGAGGATACCGCTTCCGATAATGGCAAGAGATGTCAAAATCAATCCTTTTAATTTAATTCTCTCGAATAATCTCACAAATTCTTGCCAATTTCCACTCTCAGTCGCTACCCTTTTAGCTCCCCCAATTTCTAGGTATCAATCAGGAGATAAGCCGCATGGCCGCACAGACACTCGATCCAAATGCAATGATTTTTTGTACTCAAAAACTGGGAATTCAACCCGGAAAAGTCATGGCAACCTGCAAACTTTTGTTTGAAGAAGAATGTACCATCCCTTTTATTTCCCGTTACCGTAAAGAAGCCACTGGCAACCTTGATGAAGTTCAAATCCGCGATATCCAGGAATCCTATAACGAATACGTTGAAACCGAAAAACGCCGTGCATACGTTCTTGAAGCGATAAAGAAAATGGAGGCCCTGACTCCAGAACTTGAACGTCAAATCAAAGTGGCGACAACCCTCACACAACTTGAAGACATCTACGCTCCTTACAAATCGAAGAAAAAAACTAAAGCGATGATCGCTAAAGATAATGGACTTGAGCCCCTATCTGAAATGATCCTTAACGGTGATAAAGATATCCGCACGATGATGGCCGAGCTTGAAGAAAAATTTGTGAAGCCAGCAAATGGTAAACTCAAAGATGTTCAGGAAGCGATCAACGGTGCTTGTGAGATCCTGATGGAAACTTTCTCTCATCAATTAGAACTTAAAGAAAAAATCCGTCAGACGTTCTGGGAATCAGGTGTGATGAAAGCATCTCTCAGAAAAGATGGTGATAAAATTGAGGAAGCTTCGAAGTTTAAGGACTTCTTTGAATTTGCTGAGCCTCTTTCAAAAATCAAAGACCCAAAATCTTCTCACCGTTACATGGCAATGAGACGCGGAATGAATTTAAAAATTCTTAAAGTGGATGCTGAGATTATTCCGGAAATCGGCATCGGCATGGTTGAGCATCAGTTCTTCCCTAAAAAAGATAAACTCGCTAACTACGAACTCCTAAAGAAGTGCGCTGAAAAATCTTTCAATAATTACATCCAACCGTCTCTTGACCTGGAAGTAAAAAACGAATTGAAAAAAATCGCAGACACTGCAGCTATCTCAGTTTTCGGTGTGAACCTTAAAAACCTTCTGCTTCAGCCGTATTTAGGCTCCAAAGCAGTGATGGGTCTCGATCCAGGTGTACGCTCTGGTGTGAAAGTAGTTATCGTGGACAACACCGGAAAACTGGTGGGTGACCATGTGGTTTATCCGTTCGAACCTAAAAACGATAAAGTGGGTTCGGCCCAGATACTGACTAAGATGATCGAAATGTTTAAAGTTGAATACATCGCCATAGGAAACGGAACTTATGGGCGCGAAACTTTAGAATTTGTGGAATCTCATATTCCGCAAGTTAAAGATGGAAAAGTTAAGGCCACGATGATTTCCGAAGCTGGAGCTTCTATTTATTCAGCGTCTGATATTGCCCGTGAAGAATTTCCAGATAAAGATGTTACTGTCCGCGGAGCAATCTCGATTGCCCGCAGATTTCAGGATCCTTTGGCAGAGCTTGTTAAAATTGATCCAAAATCTATTGGCGTAGGCCAATACCAGCATGACGTGAATCAGATTCAATTAAAAAACAATCTTGAGGCCGTCGTTGAATCTTGCGTGAACTTTGTAGGAGTTGATCTAAATACTGCTTCAGCTCCCCTCTTATCGTACGTTTCTGGCATAGGCCCAACAGTGGCGGCCAACGTCGTCAAATACAGAGATGCAAATGGCGGCTTTAAATCGCGCGCTGAACTTTTAAAGGTGACACGATTCTCGCAAAAAGTTTTTGAGCAGTCAGCGGGCTTTCTTCGAATCTATAACGGACCTCACGCTCTTGATGGAACATTTATTCACCCAGAGCGCTACCCTGTGCTTGAAGAGTGGGTAAAATCCAAGAAAAAAGACTTAAAAGATCTTTTAACGGACGATACTCTCCAAAATGAGCTTGGCACTGATAAGGCTCTCAAAGAAAAAATCGGCGAAATAACTCTTACCGATATTGTGAAATGCTTAAAAGCTCCTTCTCAAGATCCTCGCACAACATTTAAGTCCGTTGAATTCACCAAAGGCATTTCTGATCTTAAAGATCTAAAAATCGGCCAGTGGTACCAGGGTCAAGTCACAAACTTAACGATGTTTGGCGCTTTCGTTGATATCGGGATTAAAGAAAATGGTCTGCTTCATATTTCAGAAATGAGTGACCGCTTTGTTGAAAACGCGATGGATGAATTAAAAGTTGGTCAGGAAGTCAAAGTCCGTATTCTTGGTATCGATATGGATCGCCGCCGGATTTCTCTTTCGTGCAAAGTTGATTCACAGACTGAAGGAGTGACAGGCACTGGTGCCGGAGCTCCAAGAAAAGGTGGGGGTAACCGTCCCGCTCCTCAGCCGCAGATGTCGTCCGGGCCACAGTTTAAAAATAATGCTTTTGCCGGATTAAAAACGATTCAAGTTAAAAAATAATTTCTCATACTGCGACGAAAAACCTTCGTCGCAGTATTCATTTCGTTAAAAAATCCTAAAAATAGTAAATGTGTAAACAGAGTGGACAGTTCCCTCAACTCTTATTCATATCAGAATAGGATTTTGTTTTTGTCACTGACCAAAAAGTTTTTTCTCTTTCATCTAAAGCTTATCCTAACAATAATCGGGGCTCACCACATATAAGGAGCCCTCCAATGGCCAACAAGAAGTTGATCGTCCCAGCATTGCTATTAACAATAAGCTTTGCCCACGCCGCCCCTAAAGCAGGACTTAAACCAATCACAAAACAAGAACTCAAACACATGGATAAAAATCTTGGTATAAAGCGTATCAAGAAAATAAAACCGACGAAGCTTGGTCTTCAAAGAGTAAACGCTGAACGCAACAGGCAGGGACAATCCCCCTTACCAGAATCAACTGTCTCACCAATAGGGCGTGATACAGAACTAGACCTCCATAATGATATTAACGCAGAAATGGTTGGGGCAATAGGAGACACATTTTCAGAAGACTTTGGTGGGGTTCTTCCCTCTGCCGTTGATAACAGTAAACTCGCAGCATTTCCACCTATAGGAAATCAAATTTTAAATTCATGCGCCGCTTGGCATATGGGTTACTATCAACATTCACACAATAATGCTCTGGCGATGGGTTGGGCGAATAATACGACAACCGACAATTCAAAAAAATGTTCCACTAAGTTTGTCTATAATATGATTAACAGTGGTTTAGATAATGGCTCCTATTTTGCTGATGCTCTTGCGATGCTTGAAAAGCATGGCTGTGTTCCCAATAATTTATGGCCGGAAGATTCAGACTACCGCACATGGAACACAAATCCAGATCATCAAAAAATCGCCCTCACCAGAAGAAATCAAACGGCGCAATATATCACTTCTGTCGATACAGCTAGCGGACTTGATCAGGTCAAACAACTCCTCTCGAATGGTTATGTTCTTAGTTATGGAACTTATATTACATCGTGGACCTACACCACAATCAAGGCCGATCCTTCTCAAGCATCTAACCCGCTTACGGGCCAGCAGGTTATGCGCTATATGAATGGAACTGTAGACGGTCACGCAATGACCATCGTGGGTTTTGATGACAACGCCTGGGTTGATATCAATAACAACAACACGGTCGATGCAGGTGAGAAAGGAGTCTTAAAAATCGCTAACTCTTTTGGTACGTCATGGAAAAACAGCGGTTATGTTTTCCTCGCCTATGATGCTTTAAAATCTGTTTCTACAGTTTCCGGTGGACCGACCTCAGGTCGAGTTGCGGCCTTTATGTCAAATCGGGTTTACCATCAGGTTCCACGCTCAGCAGCTGGAGTTGCCTACAATCCCAAATACCTCGCCAAATTTAATTTAAATCACTCTGCCAGAAATCAGATGAGTATTAAATTTGGACGCTCAACAACGGCCAGTTCAACAGCGACCAATACCTTTACTCCGTTTGCCCTTTTTAATAAGGGTGGTGCAAATGCGGTTAGCGGAACTTTTTTAATGGATATTACAGATCTAAATTTTTCAGGAACAGACAACAAAGTTTATTTCACAGTAAGTGACAACTCTTCTGGATCACCTGCGACTCTTTCTTCGTTTGAAGTGATTGATCAGTTAACTCTCACTCAATCAGGAGCCATCCTTTCAACACCAGTCAGTGTTGACGCTACTTCAAATACAATCACGATGAATATCGTGCCTTCGGGAGTTTCTAATCAGGCACCTGTAGCAAGTATGTCTTCCTCTCTTAGCTCAGGCACTGCTCCACTATCACTCAACTTTGATGGCAGCGCCTCAAGTGACCCTGATGGAACAATCACAAACTATGCCTGGAATTTTGGTGATGGAACGACGGCATCCGGAACTTACGTCACTAAAGTCTTTAATAGTCCCGGGACATTCACAGTGGTATTAACCGTGACCGATGATGATGGAATAACGGCAAGTGCCACGAAATCTATCACGGTTACTGCTCCTTCAACGATTGATACAACAAAACCATCTGTGACACTGACCAACCCACTAAACGGTTATCGATACGCTCAGTATACAACCGTCCCAGCTAAAGCGAACGCAACTGATAATGTGAAAGTCAGTAGAGTGTCGTTTTACGTTAATGGTTATAGAAAATGCACTGACTACTACGCTCCTTATACATGTAACTTTTCAATGCTAAGGGGAAATGTTCAAGTGCGGGCACGCGCCTATGATGCTCAGGGAAATTACTCTGATAGTCCAACAGTAATTATTTCAAATTAGTCTTCTCACTTTCATCGATACAAGGCAGGGACAATAAGATCTCTGCCTTGTTCTTCATCAAAACCTGACAGAGAAATTCACTCAAATGTCTTAGGCCAAAATTGTGAAGGAACTTTCTAACTCCCCCCGTAGAATAAGTTAAATGGAAGCAAACGAAATCCTCCTCTTAATTCTCTTCCCCTTGATTATCTGCATTTTACTGGCCTGGCTTATCTCCGAAAAACGCCGTTCCAGAAAATATGCTAAGCAGCTTGCTGTTTATCAGGGGAAAACCCAGGATGAAATGGTGAATATGGGGAAATATTCAGAGCTCGGTTTAATGTCGGCCGGTATTGCCCATGAGATAAGTAACCCGTTGTCTATTATTTTGGGCCGGGTTGAGCAACTTATTAAACGAGGTGAAACAAGCGATAAGGAAAGTTTACTAAAAGGTTTTGCTCAGATCCAAACCCACGCTGAGCGGATAGGACTCATTATTCAAAGCTGGCGTAACTATATCTACCGGAATGAAACCAGGATTGAAGATTTCATATCGCTTAAAGACCTAATCAAAGATGTGACTGTTTTTTGTGGTCAACGATTAAAAAATCACGGCATCGAATTAAGAGTCAATCACCTTGATGGGATTTATGTATCTGGCCATAAAGGACAGTTTGAACAAGCGATCTTAAATCTGATCACGAATTCTTTTGATGCTATCGATAATTTATCAGAGAAGTGGATCGAAATTTCTGCCAAAAAATCACATGATGCTATTCAAATTACTTTTACAGATTCAGGTTCCGGAATCCCTGAGGATGTAAAAGACAAAATGCTTGATCCCTTCTTTTCAACCAAAAATGGCAAAGGCACAGGCCTTGGTTTAACTTTGGTGAAAGGAATTGCAGAAAGGCATGGAGGAGATTTAAAGTACATCGAGGCGCCTCATACAACGTTTATTTTAGAATTACCTGAAGCTTCTGTTCATCGGTACCAATAAATTTATGGGCAGCCTGAACCTGGTGGTGGCCCTGAAAGATTAATGCATTTTTGCAGCCGAAATTGGACTTACGAAATATAAGAGATTTTTCTCAAGCTTATTTAAGGGAGCCTAGGCTCGTGTGATAAAGAGCATCTGCCTTAGCAAATTGATAGTTCTTTTTGACTTCTGCAAACCGTGATTTTGCCTCAACCCACCTTTGGCTTGCTTGCAAAACATCAGGTAAATTTTTAATTCCCCTAGAATATTCTGACAGTATTCCTTTCCGGTATAAGGACATCACTTCAACATTATCTTCTGCTCCATGGATAAGTGTGTGAGCAAGCTTTAAGTTACTCAAAGCATTCTGAGCTTCTCTTTCCGCCGCGAGATGCTTGGTTTTTGCCTCATATTCCAAGGCCATGGCAAGTGAGGTTTTGGATTCTGCGTCTTTCATTAATTCACCTCCATCAAAGAGCGGGAATGTAAACCTGAAACCAATCGCGACATCATTGCGATCTTCTTTTTCACGGTATTCACGCTCCTTTTGAAGAAAGCGAAAAGCATAGGAATAGAGCTCAAGATTTGGAGTCCACCAGCGCTTGGCCTGTTCTTTTTCAATCTGCGCCACTTTAGTTAAAAGGGATGCTCTTTTTGAAATAAGCGAATCATTAAGTTGAATGGTTGGCCCAACATCAGAGTGATCCTCGGGATGAGAGTTGGTGAAGGAGACTTTAATAGCCTCACTTGAGCTTTGACCAGTTAAGGTTGCAATCAAGCGCAAGACGACTCCTTGCTCGTATTTTAAAGTTTCAAGCTCCTGATCCATTTGAACCATTTGTTGTTTAAAATCCAGATAATCAGTGTTGGTGCTCAGACCTGCATTTATTCTTTTCTTTGCACCACCAAGATTCTTTTCATTATTTAAAATCGCTTCCTGAATGATGTTTATAATTTCTTCAAGATAAGCATAATGAGACATCGCTTTTCTTATCTCTGATAATAAGTAAGATTCGGCGATCGTTGCATCTATCGCCGAAACATCCGCTTTACGATTTCTTTTTTGATTTTCGAGTTTATCTTTTCCGGAGTTAAAAACATTAATCTTAGCTTCGATTCCACCAAACGGTTGATTAACACCTTCATATGGTCCAGTGGTGTATCTCTCGCGGCCATAAGTCGCTACGACTTTGGGTAAAAATGAGCGAGTTAAAGAGCCCTTCACTGATTCTGCTGCTACTAATCTTTCTTTAAGCCCACTCATTTCTGGATTTTTTTCAAGAAGACCCGGCAAAGTCTCTTCACTGACTTCTATACTACCAAAAGCTTTTAAACAGAAAAAAAGAATCGCAAAAAACAGTTTCATGAAGGTGCCCCAAGTGTTGATCTAGTCAAGATTTGAAAATCCAGAGAAGAGTTTTTGCTCACGGCTTGATAAAAATAAATCAATATTGAAAGGCTTATATTCAATCTTCGGCAACTGACCTGTGAAATGATTTCCGTTTTTGGTAAGTTTAAACTGACCTACATAAACAAATTTACCTTTCTTCTTCACTTCAAGATTCGCTTCAACTTCACCGCTGAATTGATCAAGCTTTAAAAGGTTCATTTTTTCATCAAATAAATAAAGGGATAATTTCCCAGACTCAGCTCTTACGAGTTCTGCTTTAAATAGAGTTTTTGCCTTTGAACCCAAACCTTCCTCTGTTTTTGAAACGACTGGTGAAGTCACTCCCCCATACTTTCCGCCTTCTTCAACTTCACCATGACCGCCATCATGAGCGATAGCAAAAAAAGAAAGAGACATGATTATCAGAATAAGTAACATTTTCATTTAAAACTCCTGCGTCTTAAGACGCTCATATTTTTCGATTGATTTTTTAGAGGCTTTTTCGCCAAAAAGATAAAAGACGGCGGGTGTAACAAGTAAATCAAGTAAGGTTGAAGTGACAAGACCGCCCACGATCACTACGGCAACAGGATGGAGGATTTCCTTACCCGGCTGACCTTTAGCAAAAAGAAGTGGTGTCAAAGCGAGAATAGTGGTCAGTGCCGTCATGAGAACAGGAACAAGTCTCTCAAGCGTTCCTCGGATAATCATCTTCGCGCTAAAGATTTCTTTTTCTTCCGTCATGAGATGAAGGTAGTGAGAGATCATTAAAATGCCGTTCCTGGAAGCAATCCCACACAAAGTCACAAAAGCGATCAGCGAGGCCAGGGAAAAAGAGCGCTCAGATAAATAAACAGCGGCCACACTTCCAATAAGCGCCAATGGAATATTGAGCATTATCTGAAAAGAAAGAAGTGCTGAATTAAAATGGAAAAATAAAACAAGATAAATCAAAATCAGAGATATTAGACCGAGCCACACCATTTTCTGTGCTGACTTAAGCTGCCCTTCAAACTGACCACCCACTTCCATGTGATAGCCTGGAGGCCAATCCATTTCTTTAGTCGCTTTCTGAATAGTATCTACCAAAATATTTAAATCGACTCCTTCAGAGTTAGCCGAAACAACAAGTCTTCTCTGAAGCCCTTCCCGGTTAATCATATTCGGGCCATTACCCAAATAAACGTTGGCGAGATCTTTAACCTGAATCCTATCTCCGGTCGGAAGAATCTTCATATTGATATTTTCAATAGTTTCTGGATCTGAGCGCGAATCTTCATCAAGCCTTAAAAGGATGCCATGAATTTTTTGACCTTCAACGACGTTACCAACATCATAGCCGTTTAAGAGTGCCTCAAGATCACTTGCCATGGTTCCTGCGCTCATACGCGCGCGCTTAACTTCTTCTTTATCAATAAAGATTTTTAGCTGTGGGATTTGAACGAGTGGTTCAACTTGAAGATCTTTTAATCCTTCAATGTCTTTAATCCTTTCATAAATCTCTCCCCCAAGCCTTCGAAGTTCAACAATGTCAGGGCCAAAAATCTTTAAAGCAATTTGCGAGCGAACACCTGAGAGCATGTGATCAAGTCTATGAGAAATAGGTTGCCCGACGTTGACATAAACATCAGGCCAGGCCTCTTTAACTTTATTTCTCATTGCCTTAAAGATCTCTTCCTTTGGGCGACCACTGTCTTTAAGGTCAACATCAATTTCATTCCAGTTGACACCCTCAGCATGCTCATCCCCTTCAGCTCGCCCTACTCTTCTGGTTGTCGATTTAACTTCAGGGATGGTCAAAAGTGCTTTTTCAACAAGTAGCCCTTTTTTATCAGACTCGATCAGCGAGATTCCAGGAGTCGCCTGAAGCCCAAGAGTCGCCGACCCTTCGTTAAAAGTTGGTAAAAAGTCTCGTCCTAAAAAAGGAACAGAAAAAGCTGCGATAAGAAAAAGAAGAGTCGTACCAGCTAAAATGATTTTTGGATTTTTAAGTGTCAGATGAAGAACTTTCTGCGCCTGAACTTTGAGAGTCCTGACAAAAAAACCATCCTGGTCATTTTTTTTATCCGCTTTTTTCTCATTCCCTAAAAGATAGTAACAAAGAACTGGAGTCACCGTTAAAGAGATGAGAAGTGAGGCAAGAATGGAAATGATATAAGCATGGCCCATGGGAGCAAAAAGTTTTCCTTCGAGCCCACCCAACGCAAAAAGCGGCACAAAAACCAGGACCACAATTAATGTCGAAAAAACAATCGAGTTTCTGATTTCAGTTGAAGCATCGTAAATCACTCTGAGAGTTGAACGTGGATTATTAAGTAATTTATTTTCTGCGAGCCTTCGATGAACGTTTTCTACATCCACAATGGCGTCATCCACTAACTCTCCGATGGCAACAGCAAGTCCACCCAGAGTCATGGTATTTACACTGATACCAAAAATTTTGAAAATAATCGCCGTCAAAACTAAAGATAATGGAATCGCCGTCAGCGTGATGAATGTCGTTCTCCAATTAAGAAGAAAAAGCATCAGCACAATCACAACCATGATTGTTCCATCGCGAAGAGCTTCAGTCACATTACCAATTGAATTTTCAATAAAATGAGATTGCTTAAATAAATCAGACTTAACGAGAACTCCCTTAGGAAGTCGAAGCTTCAAACTTTCAAGTTCAGTTTCAATCTGTTTAGTTAAATGAACTGTCTCTGCCGTTGGCTGCTTTTGAATCGTCATCACTACCGATGGCACACCATTGACTGATCCATTCCCTCTTTTAAGGTGCGCACCAATTTTGACTTCTGCAATATCTTTAACCAAAACGGGATTACCTAGGTGAATCCCGACGTAAGCTTCCAGAATATGATCCACATTCTCAGCTCGTCCGATGGTGCGGATGAGATATTCCTTCGCACCGATATCAATGAAGCCGCCTGAAGTGTTAATTCCTATCTCAGATAAGGAATGTTTTAAGTCCTCAACTGTCAGACCTTTTGCCTGCATTTTCTCGGACGATACTAAAATCTGATACTGCTTAAGATCTCCACCAATAGTCGTCACTTGGCTAACTCCTGGAATCGCCAGAAGTCTGGGTCTTACTGTCCATTCAGCAAGAGTCCTAAGTTCCATCGGGTCAACATCTCCTTTTGGAGACGTTAAACCAATAAACATAATTTCACCCATGATAGATGAACTTGCCGTCATAACGGGATGAGTGTTTTGAGGTAATTTTTCTTTAGCGAGACCTAGTCTCTCGGAAACGAGCTGTCTGTTTTTAAAAACATCTGTCCCCCAATCAAATTCAGCGTACACAATTGAAATGCCGGCGCCACTTGAGGAGCGAAGTCGAATAAGACCAGTGAGTCCATTTAAGACATTTTCAATTGGCATGGTAACTTGGACTTCAACTTCTTCAGGAGCAAGTCCATTCGCTTCTGTCATAACAGTCACGATCGGACGGTTGAGATCAGGAAAAACATCAACAGGTAAATTGAGCGCCTGCCACGTGCCAGCAAGTACAAGAATGACACTCACTGCAATAACAGCAAGCCTTTGGCGAAGAGCGAGTTTTATAATTGAATTAAGCACGCCCAATCTTAGGTATTTAAGTCAACAAAATCAACCAAAGCAGTGCTTTGAAGACCGTTTTGTTCATAAATCTCGTGATGTTTTCGTGGAACTCAGCGCGGTATTAAAGGCTGACTCAAATGTAAGTACGCTTGGAGCTGCCCCGGATGGAGAACTGTTCGCAACTTTATCTTCTAGTAATAAAACTTGTTAAGAAGTCCTATGATCTCAAGGTTTGAACTAATACTTTTGCTTTGAAGAAGTTCATCAACGCTAGAGTTAAGTTCTTTATTTGAAACATCCGACTCTTTATGCGCCATGGACCAGTTATCAAACAGCTTTTTTTGAATTTCACCCTCATACACTATTTTAAAATCTTTATGTCGCTTATCATCTCTGATTTTCTTTAGAGTGTAGTGGACGTTAAGTTCTTCTCCCTCAAGGAGTTGAAGAAATTCCCCATTTTTAGAGAGTAAAATACCAGTGACTTCATTAAGCTGATTATTTTTTCTACTGACGGAGAGAATATCATCAACTGAAAAAGGAGGAACTTCTTTGGAGATTTTTGAGAGGTAAAGAACCTGGATTAGTTTATTCATGAAAAGAGACTATACTTTCATAAATTATTTCTCAATCATTAATTGAAAGCAAAAAGGCACCCATTTTAATCAAGAATAACCCTTTGCATTTTATACGCCTGCATCAAGGTCTTTGATGATTTGAGTTTCAGACAACGCTGCGACTCTCTTTTTAATTTTAGCTGAAATAGCCTCCGTTTCGGCCGCATAACAGAGTCGTTTTAATTTATTTCTATTTTCTTCGTACTCATCTTCTCCTACCAAAATGGTTGTGAGATAACCGCCTGCAACTATCGTTTTTTTGTCTTTTTCCGGAAGCCCGGATGCGCTTTGGGTTTAGGTGCCCCTTCTTCCAATACTCTCTGCCGCTTGGAGTGATCGACAAAACCAGATTTTTCCTGGCTCCTCCCCGGGGTCGGCGCTTTCACAGATCTAACCGATGACTTCTCAGACCATTTCCCACTTGCCTCAGGTTTACCCTTAAAAGTCTCAGAAGGAATTTTTAGATCAATCAATTTTTCAATCCGCTCTAAAATTGCGCGTTCAGAATCTTCGCAAAAAGTAACGGCCAGTCCTTTTTTTCCTGCGCGCGCAGTTCTTCCAATTCGGTGAACATAATTTTCAGCTTCTAGGGGTAGCTCAAAATTTATCACATGGCTCACACCCACCACATCGATTCCTCGAGCAGCAATATCGGTTGCGATCAAAACTTTCATCGAGCCTTTTTTAAAATTAACCAGTGCCCTTTCGCGCTCTTCTTGAGATTTATCACCATGAAAAATCGCCGATGCAATCCGGTTATAGATCAAATACTCGCGCACTTTATCTGCTGAGTTTTTTGTTTTCGTAAACACAACAACAAGCTCTCGTTCATCATTTTTTAAAATTTGTTTCAGTAACTGAAACTTATCTTCTCGCTTACAAAAAATCACTTTTTGCTCAATCCCTGAAACTGTTGATGAGTTTTTTGTGACCTCAACACGCTTAGGGTTTCGAAGAATTCTTTTCGCTAAATGCGCCACTTCTTCGGGCATAGTGGCCGAAAAAAATAAATTCTGACGCGTTTTTGGGAGAGCTTTAACGATCATCTCAATGTCTTCAATAAAACCCATGTCAAGCATACGGTCTGCTTCATCCATCACAAGAAAATTTACTTTCGATAACCGCAAATGCTCCTGCTCCAAAAGATCAAGCAGGCGCCCCGGAGTCGCAACGATGATATCAAGCCCCTCACGAATGAGTTTCACTTGTGGCTTCTGATCAACGCCGCCAAAGATGGCAGCACTTTTTAATCCTAGACCTTTTCCGTAATTTTCAAAACTCGCGTGAATCTGCGACACAAGTTCCCGAGTTGGCGCTATCACCAAAACTCGAAGCCCCTTACCCTCACGATCACTATTTAATTTTTCTAAGATGGGTAAACAAAACGCTGCCGTCTTTCCTGTACCGGTCTGTGCGATACCTAAAAGATCATGTCCTTCCAAAATGAAAGGAATCGCCTGCTCCTGAATGGGAGTCGGGGTAACGTAGCCAGAACCTTCGGTATTTTTCAGGATCTCGGCACTTAACTTTAAATCACTAAATTTCATGACTCTACCATGTTGCTCGCGCCTCTAAATGTCAAAGATTAAAAAGGCTCGCTTAGGAGCCTCTTTTTACAAAAATAATTTATAAATAATACCGAATTGAGTGGAAAGAATTAGTCCGAACGCCCACATTTGATAAGTAGCTTGGCGATCAAATCGTTTATCAACTTGCACAAATCTCCTCTCGATTTTTTTAAACTCATCCCGAAGCTTAATATCCATATGATGAAAGTGATTAACCTCGGCCTGAAGGCTCAAGATCAACATATCCTCATTAGAAATTTTCTCGCGCTCAACTTTGGCAAGGATTTCTATACTTATCTGATTCAACCACTGATCAAAAAATTCATTACCAAACACAGGTGCTCCCATGGAACATTCACCTCGATTGGGAGATTATAGCATTCCTTTTGCCATTTTTGGGCCATGATTTTTTGTTCTAAACATATGAAATCAAGAGGAATTCAAGGTACGCTTAAAATTAAAGACGACCATTCGCCGGAAGCCTTGCACATAAATCTCCAATATGATTTATGAGAGAAAACATTTTAAGAATTTCTCGCATGCTCCCCAGTCTTGGAAAACCCTCACCGAAGGTCAAACCAATCAAACAATCGCACTCGAGCGGACAGTGGTCTTCGAGTTTGAAGGACCTGGGTTTACTTTTGCTGGCCCGAAAACACTGGTGGAAGACTTATGTATTATGTTTCCGGTAGAACGCTAAGCTAAACTGCAATACTAAGCGGCGGACTTTTAGATAGATCTGAAAAGTGCTTCGCCTCATCAATTAAATGCTTATAAAAAACAGCAAAATCCTTTTCTTGATTTAATTTCAATTTGATAAATGACCTCAGAAATATCTCAAGCGAAGAATCCATTTTTGCTTTTTCATTCCCAGAATCTTCCCATTTATTAACAGCTGTATGAGAAATATTTAGCTGCTTTGCAAATTCTCGCTTTGAATACTCAAAATATGTCCTCGCAAAATGAATTTCTGCACCTGTTAGACCACTGTTTTTCAAAGGCAGCGCCTTTATCACTAAATCCGCTATTTTTTCGACATCAACCTTAAGTAACCATTTACCTTCAACAAAATGAAACTCCGCTTTCTCAAGGAGAATAGGAAAACCCAGGCCATTGTATAAGTAGTTATTTTTGAATTTTGTCTTTTTCATGATTCCTCATCTAAATTAATAACGGTAATAATCAACATAAGGCTTTGATCAAAAGAAAGTGAAATCCTGACTTCTTCATTGTCAGAATTCTTGCCGCGTATATGGTAATTCCAATCACTCTGATCCATCCCCAGTTTATCTTTTCTGGCTTCATGCCTTCTATTTTTACTCTTCAATATTCTTAATACTTCTAGATCATTGACACTCATTCTTGTTTTAGATCTCAAATCTGCATGAGACGTAAAATAGTAGTTGTTGGTTTCCAGACATAAATCAATCGCTTCAAATAACTCCCCAGTTGTTTTTTTAATGGGGATTAATTGTTTCCCTGCCATTGAACCTTCTTTTTATACCGCGGAAACTTAGTTTCCACAAGTAAGGCTGTTTGTATTTATCTGAAACTTAGGTATTCTGGAGCGTTATGAGGAGGTCGACTAACTGATTTGTAGTCTTTTATTTCGAAACAGAAGCTACTGGGGAGTAAAAATTTAGCACTTTTTGTCCAACAACTATGGTCAGATAATTTTGAGTTTAACTAAGCCGAACTCTTAACAACCAAGAATGACCTTACCACTATTCAAGCGATTAAATTCCCTCAGTTCCAACCCCCATTTTGACGAAAAGTGGCTATGGCCCAAAAGAATTTAAAACCCAAATCCAAGTCCCGCCGAGGACCACTAATCGCTTGTGGTGTCTTCATCGTGATTTTGTTTTTGTTGGGTGTGCGCCAGTATTATGCGGCCGAAGAGCAGCTCGCAAAACTTCACAAAGTTATTTTTAATACTTCGGATGCTGTATCGACAATTTCATTTAGCATCACGGATCTTGCGATTATTGTGAACACGCAGTTAAGCTCCAATGCGCTGACGGCATTGCCTGCTTTAAAATACCGCATCACTCATGAGATTGGGCTTTTGTCTCACGTGGGCGAGATGGAATTAAAACTTTCTGAGAATACGATTCTTGCGGAAACCTTGACCGCCGATATTAAAATTCAGTTTATGTTTGAAGAGGATTATGTTTTTCTCATGAATCCATCTTTAGTTTATAAAACGCGAGATAAAGAAGTGAGCTTTGGGGATATTTCCGGGAAACTTCATTACTCCGGGAACGCATCGATGGTGTTTGAGAAGTTTGAGTATAAGGACCCTAAGTTTGATGTGGTCTTAAGTCAGATATCATTGAACGCTTCAAAAAAAGAACTGAAATTTAATCTAAGCGCTCAAGGCATGAGCTTAAATGGTGTTGAGATCGCGAGTCCTTCGGGCTCATTTAAGTTTGGAGATAAATCGACCTATGCCTTTAAAGGTACCTTTGATAAAAATCCCATTGATTTAAATTTTATCACTCAAAATCAGGTGAACTATGGAACGGCAAAAGTGCCGGTCGCCTTTATTGATGCGGCCTTTGACTCTACACTGGAACTTGGTTTCAGCGTGGATCAGGATAAGGTCAATGAATTAAATAGCCCGAAGGACACTTTGATTTTTGAAATCACCAAGGGTCCCAAAAAAGCTGAACTTAAGAAAAATATCCTGGCGACTTTAACCAAGGGTAAAAACATTAAGCGAGATGATACCTTTTACACCATTACTATTGATGAAAACGAAGCTCTAAGTGAAGCCAGAGAAAAAGAAAAACTTGATAAAGAAGTGAATGCTTTGGTGACCAGTTGGTCAGGAATGGAAAAAGAGAAAATGATTGATGAAGCTTTCATGGCGTTTTACTTCGGGGATCATCAAAGGCTTCTTGCAGCTCAGGAAATCGTGAAAAAGTTTAAGCTGAGCATGGAGAAGGATCCGCTTTTTATGGCGCTTCAAGCAGCGGCCGCCCTGAAGGCGAAAGCGATTGATCGGCATAAGCACCGGGATGATATGCTCAGTATGCTCAAGGATTTTCTTATTAGTTTTGAAAAAGAAATACCGGAACATAAATACACAGCACTCATTAAGTATCAAGAAGCAGAGATTATTGGGAATAAAGAAGCGATGAGTGTTCTTATCCAAAAATTAAAGATCAATGAAACAAACCCGCAATTAAAGCTTCTTTTTGAAGTCAAAGAAGTGGAACACTCTGATCCCAAGAAAGGGCTTAAGCTCTTAGATGATGCTTTTGAGTTAGATCCAAGCTCGAGTTTCATGAGTCATGTGGAATCCATGAAGGCACAACTCTATCATCACTTGGGCGATCTCTCGCTTGAGGAAGCTTCACTTAAATCAGGACTTGAACAAAGGAAATCAACACTTTTTGATCTTGCTAATTATGGTGACGTGCTTTTAAAACAAAATAAGCTTGATGAGGCGATTGTGGTTCTTGATCGGTGCCTTATTCAGGCCAACTCAAAAAACCGCTGCCATGATATCCGAGAAGAAGTGCAGATGAAAAAAGCGATCGCAACTTTCAAAACAAAACCAGAGGACGCTTTTTTAACAGCACAGTCCCTTCTCTATCAAAGACCTTCGGGGCGCCATGCTCACTATGCCATGGGCTGGATGTATGAATTAAAACAAAACGTCTCAAAATCCATGGAGCATTTCTCTATTGCCTGCGCGTTTGGCCATCAAGGGGCGTGTCTTTCAGCGGGTGATGGCTTTCATTTTAAACTCAATGATTTTAGGAACGCTTTCTACATGTATGAAATTGCCTGTGACCTCAATTCAAGTCAAGGTTGCACTAAGGCAGGACAGAAGGCGGAGCAGTTTAATTTACGTGATAAAGCGAACGTCTACTTATCAAAATCCTGCAATGACTTTAAGGATCCCACTGGCTGCTATCATTATGCGCGAAATCTTCAGAAAATGAATAAGTCAAAAGAAGATGTCGCCGTCTATCTCGATAAGGCGTGCAAAGAAATTAAATCGGCGTGTCAGTATGCAAGTGTTGTTAAAAGTGGGAAAGCGATTGTGCTGCCGGAATTTCCTTAAACACTTTTATTTGTTTCTTAGGTATTAAAATCGTGAATTGAGTCCCCTGTTGATACATCGATGAACAAGTAATTGAACCATTAAATTCTTTGAGCGTTTTTTTAACGATCGCAAGCCCAAGTCCCGTGCCTTTGCCAAAGGGCTTAGTTGTGTAGAAGGTCTTGAAAATATTTTCCATGACATTTTTCTTCATTCCAATACCGTTATCATCAATCTGGATTTCGATATTTTGATCAGTCGCTTTTTCAGTGATTGTGATCACTCCTCCACGAATGCCGTGGGCTTCTTCTATAGCATCGCGAGAATTAGCGAGCATGTTCAGTATAATTTGAATCATCTGCCCTGAATCTCCAAAGCTTTGAAGATTACCAGGTAAAGCGTTATGAACGAGCCTTATCTTTTTAGATTTCAAATGCGGGTTCATAAGTTCAATCCCAGTCAAAAGAGACTGGCTGACTGAATAGTCTGAAAATTTTGGAGTGCCCGTACTGGCGAGCATCAAAATGTTTTTCATAAGATCAGTCATTCGATGAACAGTCTTATCAATCCCGTCGACTTGCTTGGTGGTAAAGTCTTTTGCTGCAAAATTCTCATCTTTAATAACAGATTTAAGAACCGAGGTATAGCTTCCAATAATGGTCAAAGGGTTTAAGAGTTCATGCGCCAGATTTGTGGTCATTTCACCCAAGAGAGAAAGTTTCGTTGAGTGAGTGATATGACTTTTAAGAATCGCCACTTCCTGTTCAATCCTCTCAACGTTTTTTTCGTTCATTTTCATATCAGCGAATCTCATTTCCATAGAAGCGATTTTTGCATAAAGCACATCGATTTCTTTAGACTCATCTCTGACTTGGGAAATTACGAATGAGTGAGTTTTAGTTAGTCTCTCACCCATATTATGTGCTTTCGCATTTTTATTTGAGTAACCGCACATGAGGCTTAAATTCGGCTCGCTTGCGAGAAACTCATTCCAATAACCTTCTAGTTCTACAGCTTCCTGAGGCATCCCCATGGAGCAAAGCACATCAACGATCTCGCCAAAAAAACGAACTGTTTTGTAGCGAGAGCGCATTTCCACAACAATAGTCCTGACGAATTCATGGAATTTATTTTTATTGATAAAATCATTCGTCATGATTTTTGTGAGAACAAGATTAGCGTCGACAATCACAATTTGAAGAGGCTTATGCAGAGGCAACTCTTTTTTAATCATCTCAGCGTGTTTATCCGTCACGATTAAAACGATACCTTCATTTCTCTCTATGCCGAGTCGGATGAATTCCTGTAAAGCGCCGGCAAGGAAGCGATCATCCTGATAGTAATGAACCGAATGAGCATGGTGACTTACATGTTGGCATTGCTGCGTTAAACTCATTGAGGTAATCCGTTTAAAAAGAACTCCATCCGTGAAACTCCTATGAGGATCACTAAGAAAAG
The DNA here is from genome assembly GCA_040399915.1 of Bacteriovoracaceae bacterium. Taxonomy (GTDB): domain Bacteria; phylum Bdellovibrionota; class Bacteriovoracia; order Bacteriovoracales; family Bacteriovoracaceae; genus Peredibacter. Next base: position 10,501 of record JBBARE010000003.1, on the reverse strand, counting down.
GTTAACACTTAAAGTTTAACCCTTAAGAAAAATTATATATAAAAATGTCTATCTTCGACAATTTTAAGGACTTAACGAATGCTTGCTCATCATAAATTAACAAATCTTAAGTCGGTGGGAGACTTTTAGTGGTTTTTGCCCCTAATTCCTTAAGATTTTCCATTCGACTGGCAAGACTGCCTTTCCCAGTCAACATCCTCGAACGAAGCTCATCAAATGAGTCTCCTACCTTGCGGATTTGCCCCTGCATGTGATCAAGGTCATCAGCAACACCCACAAATTTATCATAAAGAAGCCCTGCTTGTTTCGCGATTTCGATCGCATTCTTGGTTTGCCTCTCCTGCTTCCATAAACTCGCCACCGTTCGAAGAGTTGCTAGAAGTGTTGAAGGCCCAACGAGCATGATATTTTTCTCCCACGCGTGATTAAAAAGCTCTCGATCTTTTTGCATGGCGAGCATGAACGCTCCTTCAATCGGAATAAAAAGCATGACGTAATCGGGAGTGGATAATTTATCCAAGCGCTGGTAATTTTTTGCAGAGAGTCCTTTTATGTGAGCGTAAATCGAATCAAAAAATTCAGACAAATCAATTTCATTTTGATCGTTCACATAGCGCTCATAGGCCACAAGACTAACCTTTGAATCAACGATGAGATGCTTATTATCCGGAAGATTAATAATCACATCAGGCTGCTGAGTGCGGCCGTCTTCATCTTTAAGTCCCATCTCACGCCCTTGCAAGATAAACTCTTCCCCATTCCGAAGCCCAGAAGCTTCCAAGAGTCGCTCAAGAATCATCTCGCCCCAGTTGCCTTGAAATTTCACATCACCCTTAAGTGCGCGAGTAAGGTTTTCAGTTTCGGTACTCATCTTAAGTCCTGTGAGAACAATTCTTTCAATCTCAGCATGAAGTTTAATACGGTCTTTCGTGTCGGTTAAATGCATCTCTTCGACTTTCTTTTGAAAGTCCGTCATCTTTTCTTTAAAAGGATTTAAAATAAGTTCCATTCCTTTGAGCGAATCTTCTCTAAAGCGGCGAGTTTTCTCTTCAAAAATTTCCTGAGACATAGATTTTAGTTTCATCTCAAGCCTTTCCTGAGACTCATGATGAACTTTTTCCTGGATGAGTAATTTCTCTTTGATGATGGCGTGTTCAAGAAGCATTTTCTGAGCGCGGAAGTGGTAGATTGCAAGTCCCAGAACTAATCCGCCTAAACCAACTAGTATCAAAGTACCCATGAAAACTCCTTCTTGTGATACTTCTATTTTCCTCTTAATTAGCAAAACGGTCAAATAATTCCCTTGATTGTAAAAATCACTTTCCTCCACTAAACTAAATTCATGTCAAACAAAGAAAAATCCTCTGAGCTCACCTTGCATGTTAATGCTGATCTTGCTCGCAAATTTCAGGAAGCTTCTAAGAAAAAAACCAACATTAAAGATTTCATCCAGGAATTTTTGGTTCAGTTTTTATCCGAAGACACAAAAACCGCCTACATTAAAGACCTTCGCTTCTTTTTTGATTTCCTTCGCTCAGGGGACGTGAATATTTCTCATCCTCAGGAAATTCAGAGTTATCACTTCCAACTGTACCGAGATCATTTGATGGAGCGTGGATTATCAAGTGCGACGATCAATCGCCGCTTAGTTTGCATCCGCTCGTTTATGAAATGGGCGATTGCCGCCAAACTCATGGATCACAATCCTTTGGATACGGTTAAACTTCCCAAAGTTCAGACAGAATCTCCGACAAATGCTTTTGATGATGAAGAAGTGGGACGCATGATTGGGGCCCCGGATACGACGACCCACAAAGGCCGCACCCATCGCCTCGCGATGGTTCTGCTCTTTCACTTGGGCCTTCGCCGCTCGGAGCTCACTCACATTAAAATGCACCAATTCACCCACGACCGCGGGCATATTATTTTACGTATTCATGGAAAGGGCGATAAAGTTCGTTTAGTTCCCTTAAATGAGCAGGTCTATGCAGAGATTCAGTATTATATTAATGCGCTTAAAAGCGGCGGCATCGAATTAGGGGCAGAAGACTATCTTTTGCAAACATCTCACCGCGCTCGCAACAATCAACCGATGGATGGATCAACCATTTTCCGAGTCATTGAAAAATACGTACGAAAACTTGGGATTAATAAAACAGTTTCCCCTCACTCATGTCGCGCAACTGTGATCTCACACTTGCTTGACACGAAACACGCTCAGATCCGCGATGTGGCGACTTTTGCGGGACACGCTAATATCACAACGACCGAACGCTACGATAAACGCAGGAAGAATCTTGATAAGAGTGCTGCGTACCAGGTAGATTTTGATTTAAAAAAAGACGCTTAAGCGGACTTTCTCTTAGCGGCCTGCTGATAATAATCCCGAACCAAATCCTTTGTGTGACTGACAAATGCTTTAATTGCTTTGACACCTTCTGGCCGACTTTCTGCGAGTTTGTCGTAAGAAACGAAGAGATAGACTCTCTTGTTTTTTGAGAAATCAAAACTTGATTGAACAGAAAAATCCGTAAGCTTGATCGCCATAGAATCTTCTTTATTAGATGAATAAAGAAGATTGAAAGCGTATTGAGAGAGATGTGTTTTAAGTTCGGCGAGATTTTTACCAAGACCTTCGCCCAGCATTTTTGCATTCACGAGAATGCGGACTTCCTTTTGTTCGGAAAAATTTCTCATCCATGTATCAGAATCCATCGAGAAAAGAATGCCACTCATTGTGAGCTGTTCAAGTGAAACGAGTTCAGCTTGATTGAAGTTTGCCCCGTATTCCACCAAAACTTTTGATTTTAGGCGCACACGGTAATCACGACGAGGAAGTTTTCCTTTAATGAGGTAAACCAACACGAAATCGCGGTACGTGTTTTGATTAAAACATTCAGCAACAGACATACCTTTAAAAGGTCCTGTGCCAGAGATAAACGAAACCTCAAGGGGACAAAAGGGATCAATGCCACCCAGAAGATGAGTCTGATTTAAAATGTATTTTTCATACAGGTCATGCATTGTTGTCTGATGAATTTTATTTTCAGTCCGCACCCAAACTGGAATCAAAGCAAGACGTCGAAGAGCGACTTCACGGTTTTTAAAATCTTCCATGAGTCCTGGATCACTTTCAAGTTGCGCCTTCACAGCATCGCAGGTTTCAAAAAAATCCGCCCAGTGAAAAACCATGTTTCCATTTTCACAAAGAATAAATTCTTCACCCAACGTTTTATTGAGCGCGGAATCATTTAGAAATGTTGGAGAAAAAAACTGAGTGATGTTTTGCAGTGACATTGGTTATCCTAATGATAAGAGCGTGATTCATCCTGAATCCCTCATTTTATTTTAACCTTAGAATTCAAAATTTTTTAAAACTTTTAACTTTAATTATCCAAGTGAGCGAACGATTGACACAAATGACTGATTTTCCTTTCGGAAGTGTGCAAACGAGAAGTAGCTAAAAATGAGTGAGATTCCGAATGGGATCATTAAACTCATGACTATGTGACTGAAATCTAACTGAACTGGAAGCTCTCGCTCAACAAAGATGTCGGGCATCAAATCATGACCAAACGTCTCAAGTAACTTGAGTGTGATATAGCCAAAAATTCCCCCTACAAGGACCGTTACCGCTGACAAGATAAGCGTGAACTTAAAACAAAGGGCAATGAGCTTCTTTTGCGCCATCCCTAGAATCCAAAAACTCATAAGATCTCGGCGGATTTTTGAATAAAAAATCATGAGCCCTGAGGTAATTGCGATCGCCACCAGTAGACTCATACTAATGAATAAAAAAAGCATCACCTTAGTTTCTAAATTAAGTGACCACACAAGGGCTTCGTTCATTTTTTCCCACGAAAGAATTCTTTTTGGCGTGTTAGTAGCTGTCTCCTCGATGAGTTTTAAAACTTCGGGTTTCACTTCTCCAAATAAGCGGATCTGATTAATACCTGGCCGGCGCAAAAGATTCTGAACCATTCCAAGCCTTGACCACGCTTCAAAATCATCAACCTCTGAGAGCTCTGTATAAAGATAATCTGAAAGAGTTTCCGAAACAAAGCGCGGCACCTCACCCATCAGCGAATCAGTCACACCAGGAGCAATAATTTGAAGATCATCCAAGAATTGTAATTTTATTTTTGAAGAGAGCTCGCTTCCCATCACAAGGCCCTTAAAATCTTTATCCTGTAAAAAATAAGGGCGCTCATCCGTCAGGTCAATGCCGTGAAGTTTCGCAGGAGCGACGAAGTTTCTGTGTTTTAGCATCACTTCTACTTCAAGCTCAGAATAAAAAGGAATATTTTCTTTGGTAAGAATATCTTTGATTTCAGAAATATTATCTTCGGTAATCGATTCAAAAATCACGAGATGTGAGCCATGAACGTTTTTTGAACGAGCGATAAGTCCCTGCTGAAGGCCACCCATAATGCCCTGAATGACCATCAAACTAAACGCCGACAGAAAAAGACCCGTCACAGCGATGAATAAAAGCCGCTGACGAGTCTTAGCTCTTAAAATATAAGAAAAGAAATAACGAAAAAAAGGTCCGCTTCTCAAAGGTCGTAAAACTTTCTCTTATCACTGATCATGAGAGATAAAAAAGGAGCTATGTTATAGCGTTCAGGGCTCACCTCTTTGGCAAAATTGCTGAGTCGCTCGCTGATTTGATCAAGGCCTTCTTGATCCGCCCATTTACAAAGACCTCCGCGAAACGGTGGAAATCCTGTTCCATAAATCATGCCGATATCAACGGTTGCTGCCTTATCCACAATTCTATCCGCGAAAATATAAGCGGCTTCATTGACCATTGGTAAAAAAAGGCGCATTTGAATTTCCATCTCATCCCGACGTAATTTTTTAGTCGGAAGAAGTTTAGTGATCTCTGGATTTTTTCCTGTGACTTTGCCTTTATCATCATAAAGATAGAAGCCCTTGTTATTTTTTTTACCAAGAAGTTTGGCATCATAAAGCTTCGCTGCCAGTGAACTTGGAAGAGCACGTTCGCCCAATCCATCGTGCATGATTTTTCCGACTTTCACACAGACATCAAGTCCGATCTCGTCCATCAAACGGCACGGGCCCATCGGCATCCCAAAGTTTAGTGCTGCTTCATCTAATGCTTCTACTGAAACGCCTTCTTCTAGTAAAAACGCAGCTTCGTTTAAATAAGGAGCAAGAATTCTATTCACTAAAAACCCAGGTCCATCTTTAACGACGATCGGCGTTTTCTTAACGTCTAAGACCCACTTCACAAGTGTATCAACCGTCTCTTTCGAGGCTTTTTCGTGCGTGATAATCTCAACCAAAGGCATTTTATTAACCGGGTTAAAAAAATGCAGGCCCGCAAAGCGCGATGAATCTTTCAGAGCTTTTGCCATCTCTTCGATTGAAAGAGAAGATGAGTTTGTCGTCAAAAGACAATCCTTCTTCACATACCCTTCTACTTCCGAGAAAACTTTTTTCTTAATTTCCATATTTTCGACAACGGCTTCAACAACGAGTCCAACAGATTTAAAAGATTCAAAGTTAAGTGCTGGTTCAATTGAGCGCATTTTTCGATTGAACTCATCTTCTGTCATCTTGCGCTTTTTAAGAGCGCCAGAAAAATTCTGAGATGCCTGTTTTAATCCAAGCTCGAGTGCCGCTGGCGTTAAATCCTTCATGATCGGCGCCTGATTATTTTGCGCAAATAACCACGCGATCCCGCCACCCATCACTCCCGCTCCAAGAACAGCTCCACGTTTGACCGTTGGAAGCTGGTCTTTGTTATCAAGCTTTTTAGAGTTGTCAGTTAAAAAGAAAATATGCTGAAGATTTTTTGATTGAATTGATTGCGAAAGTTCCGCAAACGCCTGCGCTTCAAGGGCGAGATAGTCCTGACGACTCTTGCCTGCTCCACTCTCCAAGACTTCTAAAATCTTAAGTGGTGCCGGGTAAAAGCCTTTTGAAGTCTCAAGCACTTTCTCACGCGCTTTCTGGAAAATAATTTTTCTCGTTAAGAAGTTATCCATAGCGACTGCCTGAACTTCTTCTTTCATCGTTTTTTTCTGACCTGTTTTTTTCTCAAGGAGATAAGTTTTCGCGAGCTCTTGCATTCTCTCAGTCGGTAGCATCGCATCCGCGAGTCCCATCTTGAGTGCATTTTTGCCTTTGATCTGTCGGCCCGTCAAAATCATATCAAGTGCAGTCGTTAGACCCACTTTTTTTGGAAGTCTGTAAGTACCACCAAAACCGGGAAGAACTCCAAGCATGACTTCCGGAAGTCCCAAGGCTGTCTTCGGGTTATCACTCACAAAAATCTTTTTACACGCCAGAGATAATTCAAGACCACCACCCAAGCACACGCCATCAACGAGGGCGACCGTTGGCATTTTTAAATCATCAAGCGCATTAAAAATGGAGTGAGCTTCATCTAAAGCGCGAAGAGCTTCGTTTTCTGTTTTTAAATTATTAATCACACTGATATCTACACCAGCAAGAAACACACCCGGCTTATGAGAATAGAAAACTAATCCCTTCACCGCATTTTTCTTATCAAGCTCCACCGCTTCAAGAATCGCCTGTTTTAATTCCATGAGTGTGTCGCGCGTGAATGTCGTCATGGATTTCTTTTCATACTTTCCAAAGCCAATCCACAAGAGATCATTTTTTGTTTCAACCGTCAGGTTTGTATAATTCATGTGTTCCTCAACTAAACTTTTAAGTTTTCGATAATGACCGCGCCACCCTGACCGCCACCGATACAAAGTGTGGCCAGTCCATACTTCTGCTTCCGGCGTTTAAGCTCGTGAGCAAGAGTCACAACTAAGCGCGAGCCAGTTGAACCAACCGGGTGTCCAAGTGCTATCCCGCCGCCATTCACATTTAGTTTTTCAAGCGGCAACTCTCCGATCACTTCATCGATGCCCCACTTGCTTGAAAGCGATTTATCTTTCATGACTTTGGTACAAGCAATCACTTGAGCCGCGAATGCTTCGTTAAGTTCAAAGAGATCCATCTGATTCATTTTCATGCCCGTGCGCTTAAGCACTCCGTGAGTCGCCATGACCGGACCCAGTCCCATACGCTCAGGCTCAAGCCCGTGGAAGTGGTAATCCACTAATCTTGCCATCGGTTCTAAGTTATATTTTTTCACAGCCTCTTCAGAAGCAAGTAACCACATCGACCCACCATCAGTAATGGGACAAGCGTTCCCCACTGTCACAGTTCCTGTTTCTCTTTCAAAGTAAGGCTTAAGTTTTCCAAGACCTTCAACGGTTGAGTTCGCGCGAAAACCAATATCATCGGCAATCATTTTATCTAGCTTATGTCCCGCCGTGATCGGAAGAATTTCTTCGCGGAATTTTCCTTCCTTCGTCGCAAGGGCTGTTTTCTGGTGAGAAAGATTAGCAAATTCATCTTGCTCCAAACGAGAGATACCAAGTTCGCGCGCAAGTGTTTCTGCCGTCTGCCCCATATTTCTTCCGCAAAAAGGATCCGTAAGCCCCTGCTCAATAGCAATCACCGGTGCTAAAAAGTGCGGACGAAAACTTGAAAAGATTTTTAATTTCTGCGCTGTCGATTTTGCTTTCATTAGCTCAACAAAAAAATCCGTCATGTGTTTATTAAACATAAGCGGCATCTGAGTCATGTTTTCCACACCACCAGCAAAAATCAAATGATTTCTGCCCGATGAAATTTTATCAAACGCTTGCGAGAGTGCTTCCATTCCCGAAGCACAGTTTCTATGTACAGAATAACCCGATGTTTTTTTATGAAGACCAGCTTCCAAAGCAATCACGCGACCCACGTTTGGGTATTTTGCCGGTGTGCCGGTATTTCCCACAATCACTTCATCGATCCCATCCAAAGGAAGCGCATATTTATCCACCAAGTGACGAATCAAATAATGCCCAAGAAACGGGGCTGCAATATCTTTTAAATCAGCGCCTGATTTAACCTGCGGAGTACGCTTACCATCAACGAGATAAACAGCTTTCATATGAATTCCTTTTCAAGGGATAAATGTATCGTGAATGTCTTTGCTATTTTAAGTCAGATGAGAGGATTGATTAAGACAAAAGCGAAATAGTCAGACATAAAGATTAAGAGACTTCCTCTAGGCTCACCTTGCAGTAAATCTTATCTTTTCTCAGTTGATCTTGAATCGCCATTTCAATCCAGCTTAGTTCAAACATACCAAGCTTCCTCGCAATCTTAGCGGCCCGAGTTGGAGATGGAATTTTTCTTCCTTTCTCCATGTCGCAGAGGCTTGCAGATGTAATACCCAGAAGCTTAGCGAATTCTTTTTGATTCATTTCTTCACCTAAACGGTGGGCAACAAGCATCCTGGCAATTGTTAATTCACCAATATCTCTTTCAAACTCCTTAGTTCCATACTTAACACTTTTTTTAGTACTCATGTTTGTTGATCTCCAAAACTTTGACGATAATAATTTGAGTATCGATAACGGTGTAAATCAATCTGTAGCTGCGTGATAGCCTGATTGATCTTTGCCCTGTCCTGTTTCCTTTTAAGGGCTCATCATGAAGTCCAGGGGATTTGAAAACCTGTGATAAACCAAATTTTTCAACGTCCTTTGACCAATTAAGTGCTTTTTCCTGAATATGAATTGGTAGTTTTTTTATTTCTTTTAATACCCTGTCAAAAGAAACGACCGTCATAACACCTCTTTTTACGCCCGCTAGACGTATTTGTCAAGTCTATGGATGATGTTGCAAACTTCAGAATGAATGCCCTTCCTCAGATGGCGCAATCGATTCTTGATCTTAATCAGATTACTAAAGATGCAGACAAGACAATTGCTAAGCTCGATGAGAGTAAGGCGAAGGCCCCGCAAATTAAAATAGAGCTTGAGTAAAACGAAAAAGCCCCAGCGAACCGGGGCTTTTCGAGGAGAGTATTTACTGATGAGCGGACTAAAAGTTAACCACTGCACCTGCAAAAATGGATAATGCATTTGAGTTTACGATCTCTTCGCCAAGGTCACGAAGACGTGCCTGATCTGGTGAAGAAACAGCATTCTTCGAAGACTCTGATGAAAGGCTGTCGCCTAGACCAGTTGAATAAGCCGCTTCGATGTTAATTCCGAAACCTTCTGAGATCATGATTTCTGAACCGAGCATGAGTTGACCGTTAACAAAACTAGTTCTGTATTCTTCTGAACCGTAGTTAAAAGAATTCATCTGATCAAAGTAAGGGTTGTTATCGTTATACTTCATCGTTGCACGAGAATAACCTAAACCGGCCCCAAGGTAAGGACGGAAACGGTTAGCGTTTGTGAGGAAGAATTTCCCGTAAACATCAAAACCCATGCCGCGGTACTGGATCTCACGACCTTGCTGACCGAACTGATTATTATAACCTTGGTTCATGTACGGAGTACCGTTACCAAAATCGTTTGTCTTCAACTGAGCAAAGTTAAAGCCAATCCCCATTGAAAAACGTGATGTGATGTTTGATTCAAGACGAAGACCTGCAGCGATTTCTGCTTCAAGTTGTTCAGTCTCACCGTTGTACGATGTTGCTCCAGCGTAAGGAAGGAGTTTGATCGCTTCAAAAGCTTGGCCTGTTGCTAGAGGTGCTAGCTCTGCTGTTGAAACAACCGGAGCGGCCTGAGCAACCTGAACTTCTTGCTCAACGACTTCAACCTGCTTAGCTTTCTTGTATTTATTTTTGTAAGGGTCACACTCACTATCGTCCGACTCTTCCATGATACATTTAAGTTTCTTTTGATTTTCTTCGTACTTGTTGTTGAAATCTTTAATCGCCTGGGCCGACTCAATCTTTTGATCGATGTACTCATCCTGGCTATCAAGTAGTTTTTCTGTTTGGTTTGTAAGCTTACCAAGGTCTTTTGCTTTTTCCTTGTTGAGCTGTGTCCCCGTCTTCTGTTTAGAAAGCTCAGAACGAATCTGTTCAAGCTCACCGTCCGTCACTGGTCTTTCTTCTGCGAGATAACCATCTACGTTAATGGGCGCTGAGTTCAGAACTTGTTCCGGACCTTGCTGGGCGTAAGCAGTGGCAAATGTCAGAGACAAGGCCAATACCATTAGGTTTGATTTTTTCATACACTCCTCCTCGAAAGGAAATGACAATTTGCGATAACTCTACAGCAGATTAGTCTTTGGAGGTGATGAGGTGTAAAGTTTACAAGGGTTGTTTAAAAAGAGAGCACTTACATTGCGCGACGCAAAGGGAAGCGCGTGTAACGTCCGGTGGTGTCTTGATTGATGCGATCTTTGAATATTTTTATGGGCTTACCGATAATTCCGTTGGGGTTATTAATGACGTAATCATCCATTTTCTTAAAAAAAGCGATTCCCAAAGACGCCGAAACGGCGATCAATAAACAGTATTCAACTGCGGTTTGGCCTAACTGATTTTTGAAAAACCTGCGTTTCATGTCTCTATTATAACCTAAAAACCCTCTATCCCGTAAGAGAGGGCCAAAAGTCCCAATGAGCGGTACCTGAAAGGTCCCCAGTACTCAAACCC
>JBBARE010000002.1:0-584311 GCA_040399915.1 Bacteriovoracaceae bacterium | reverse complement strand
AGGCATATTACGAGATGAGAGCGAAATTAGAAGATGTGGTTTATGGATCGCTTACCTAAGATCACCAGAAAATATTTTTTCAAACACCTCAGTATTTGTTTCAAATGGGTCTGGATGTCCAAAAAGAAGCTGATGAACACTTATTTCAAGAACCCTACATACTTCTTTTAAATCATCCATCTTGTGAACCGATCTCCCTGTAGTCCACCCATGCAAAGTAGGTTGCTTCACTCCACTTAATCTAGCTAACTGAGAAATAGTAAGACCTTTCTCTTTACATCTTTTAAGGAGATTCTTTTCAATATTCATAAGTCCTCCTTAAAGGTTTGCAAGCATGGACTGAACTAACTTCAATTTCTGCTCAGAAAGGATTAATAATTTGTCGTTGCAAGTTTTAATAATCTCATCCCTTAAGAATTCTTCTTTCATGAGTCCTTCAAAAAAAACGAATTGAAATCCGTATGAACTTACTATGTGTCTTATTCTATCAACGGGAATCTCAATTCTTCCGTTCTCTATATGGCCAATTGTCGGTCTGGAATAACCACATACTTTAGAAGCCTCATCCTGTGGGAGCTTCTTCATCTTTCTCAGATGGGTAAGCACCCTTACTTCTTTTGTAATAAGCCTCCTGTAACTCCTCCTTTGATTATTACTAATAACTGACTTCTCCCTTTTCTTGGGGTTTACCACTCCATGCTTTTTAATTCTCTTCAGCTCTTTTTCATCGATCCCTAAAACTTTTAAAATTTTCTCCTTCCTCTCAGTAGTAAGAGGAAGCCTCCCATTTTCAATCTTCTCTATGGCCTTATAAGATACTCCTATGGAGTCACCTAACTGCTCCCTCGTAATTCCTTTTTCTTCTCTTGTGAGCCTCAAAGCTCTTACCACTGCACACGTTTTAATTTTTCCTGCGGGAACTGACATTTAGCCCTCCTTTATTTGAGATAAGCCAGCGTCCGCTCTCCAACGAATTTAAAAGGTTAACTACGTTTTGCTACCATTTCGTGCTACCAAATTTTCCGTGCTACTTGCTTAGCAAGGAATTTAGCAAAATTTAGCATTTTGAAGAAATCTCGCGACATTTCGGGAATGTTTAAAAAGAAATGAACTAGAACCACTAATGATACTTCCGGTAAGTGATTATAATTTGTTAGATGTGATTTGCTGATTCAACTAATAAAAAAGGCCGGTGGTTAACCGGCCTATATGGAAAAATGGTGGATGAAACCATTTAAGAATTGTTTCAACGACCTTTTCGAATAAAAAGCCTCATACAGTCAACAGCAGAGATGTGTAGAGATGATTAGTTAATTTTTATCAATATCGAATTCGTCAGCTGGCATATTAATATCCTGACTTCTGCCACTCTTTAATGGAACGAGTGCTCCCAAGAGGCATTCTACCACCTCAAGCACAGTTTTAGCTGAAGTGGGCCTGACCATGTACTCAATTGCGTAAAGGTCAAAAAAACAACGAGCACGTTTAATATAAGAAGCATCTTTCACTGAGGCGAAACTTAATGGGAATGTTTTAATTTCCTTAACAACTCTAGCAAGTTCATTTTGTAGCTTATCTTCTGATTCATCAGGATTAAGACCATTGGTATAGGCCCATTCTCGAACAAAAATCTGAGCATCAAAAACGTCATTATTAAATTGTTCTGTAGTACGGACTGAAATCATTCTACTTAAGCCTGCTTAACTTTTTTTGAATTAAGCATAGCACGATTTTTTTCGAATACCTCTGCAAAAAACTTCTCTGGATCTTCAATAGTTTCTCTTTTATCTGGAGAATCTAAAAGTGCAATTAAGTTTCTTTGCAGCGAAAGAACCTCGTCTCGTAAATCCAGATATTCGGACTCATTCATCAAAACAAAACGATCTTTCCCTCGAGAGATTGAGACTGTTTTCTTTAATGCGATATCAAAAAAATTACTTAACTTATCTCGAAAATCTTTTGAGCTTGTTACTTCAGTGGCCATGTTTTGCCTCCAGACAAAGGTCTATTTTGACTAGCGTACGCCACAAAGTACCTTTCTGTCAATATGAAACGTAAAATCAGGTAGATATGTCTGTCTAAACAAAAAAATGAGGGCCTGCTCGAAAGCAGACCCTGAAAAAAACCCACTATGAAAAAAGCGGAATCACATTCTTAGTAACATCACGACTCGGAATTACATCTAAGCTCTGAGCAATACCCTTAACATCAACACCCGACATCCTGAGATAAATCTGAAACGTCTTAAGATCATTCCATCCTCCCATGCGCATAACCTTCATCGCCTCAACTCCTGTCGCCAGTAAGTGAGTCGCAAAACAGGCCCTGAGTGTATGGAAAGTGACATCTTTTTGAATCCCGATTTGCTGCAAAAAATTCCTCAAAACTTTTCCGGCATAGCCATACTTCCATTCAGCAAACTCCGGCAGAATGAAACGCTGATTTGCTCTTGCAACTTTAAGCGACTTAATAATGTCCCAAAGTTGTGGATTGACATCAACATTTCGCCATTGACCATTCTTGGGGCATTTTAAATTCTCAATCTTTCGATTGTAGGATTTTGAAACTCGAATGATGCCATTCTTTTCATCAATGTCTCCCCATTCCAAGGCCATTAGTTCGCCACTTCTCATACCTGTGCAAATAGCAAAGGCCCAGATTGGATACCAAGGATGATTCCTAAGCTTTGCTTCCAGAAGAAGTTTTCTGACTTCTTCAAGGGTCAGAATTGGAGGAACTCTTTCCTCCTTTTTCCCAACCTCAAGCCCATGGACGGGACTTTTTCCTGAAAGGTAATTGTGCTGAATCAGACCTTCTTCAAGTCCCCAAGTATAAACAGTGTTGATGGAGTTTTTGATTCTTTTCATCAAAGCAACACTCACACTATTGGCCAAGGAAAGAGAAATGACTTGTCTGCCATCAGCACGAGTCAGCTCCGACGCTGGTTTATCTTTCCAAAGATTCGTGTAACGTTCGATTCGGGCCAGATGGTCTCGCATGGTGCAATACTTGTGTTTGGTAAAATCAGGGGAATTTCTCTGGGCAATTTCCCAACGATAAAGAACTTCAAACCAAGTCAGACCTCGACCTTCAAGTTTGGCGATTGATTCTGTTACTTCCTTAACTAATCTTTTCTCTTCTCTTTGAGCAGTGGATAAAGTCTCGATGCCAGAAATGCTCCGCTGAACTCGAACTCTTTTCAAGTTCTTGCCGCGTCCATTAAAGTAAGCCTCGTAATACTTTTTCCCGTCTTTTGTGTACTCTCTAATTGCCATTGATACCTCCATAAAAAGATGTATCAATGAGTGCATGGAGTTCAGCTTTCTTAAAATACAGACGCCCATCAAACTTTCTGGCCATGAGTTTACCTTTGTAAACCATCTGCCTGATTGCATGAGTCGACTTTCTAAGATAGACCGCTGCTTCCTCTGTTCTTAACCATATTAAATTTTCAAAGAGCATTTGAGTCATATTCGACTCACTCTCACTATATACTTTCTCAGACTGATTGTAATTACTTCTGATAGAGTTTTCTGACATATCTCTCCATTTCCTGATTGTTTATTTTTCGATATTTAGACCCCATTCCTACTCCCCTCATTTTCTTTCTCATGTCATCTGTTCTTGTATTCATTTTATTTTTTCCTTTTTTATTTTCCCTTCCCTCATAATTCCCCCGCCATTACCCCGTAGCTTTGCTGACCACTTCCGCTCGTAGGGTGGGAGTGGTCAGCAAAAAATGCCGAAGGGGTAATGGCGGGGGTTTTAATTTTATTGAAAAGATTTAACCACTTAGATTTTGACTCCACCAAACATCAACTCAATGTCCTAGTTTGATTCCGTGTTTGAGTCATCCTGTAACAATTTTCTGATTCCGATATCCACTGGAAGAGTAAGAAGAAACCAATAATACAGTGGCAGGATTTCCTTTTTCTCAAATCCTTTTGGTAACCAATCAGGATGGCCCTGTAACAATTGCGTCTTGATCTTGATATAAATGAAGAGAAGCATGGTAAAACTAAAGAATAGGCCGAGGGCATTTAATAAATACGCTCGTAACTGATATTTAATCTTGAAGTTCAACATCTTCCTCCTTTAAGGGAATTAAAAGTTCGCTAAGATTCATAAAATTAAACTTGTCGGTGTCATCATTAAATTCATAACGTCCATTAAATCCCGTAATAAGACCTCCCATCTTTTTCTGGATGGACTTATCTTTTACGACATATAGGACTGAATCAAACTCACTGCTGGTTCTGTAGCTTAGAATGATCTCCCGATAACGCATCTCCGACTTGGCGGTGAGTTCAAGTTCTAGGGCCATTTTATTTTTAGTCACTGGATGAATAAGAATCGCATCAGGGATTCGACTTTGAGTTAGCAAAGACACTTTTGAAACTTCCCAAGTCCTTTTTAAAACTCGAAGTACATCAGTCAGTAACAGATCATGGTAGAGACAACTAAAATTCAAGGTCACAGGATTTGGATTTATATCCTCCGTCATTTTAAAATCCTGAAGCCGCTTTAAACCATCCTTGGTCAGAACATAAACAACTCCCAGGAGTTCACCTTTCCTATGGAAGGCCAAAAGATTTATATTCATTGGCATCAAGATTTTTCCTTTTATGAGTTTTGATAACCTGTTATAGACCGTGGGCCTTTTATTCACAGGGAAGTGTTTCTCATGGATCTGGTAAAAACTTAAAAACTGATTGTCATAGATATCTTTCATTAGCTCTATATCACGAATTGTTAACCGAAGTTTCATCTCCATCAATCCTTACCTCCTATTGATTGAAACTGTATGACCTCTGTTACATTTCCTTGGTGAGTTGGGAAATGGAGAACACCACGACCTCGGGTGAATCGCTTCAAGTCATTTGGGTGAACCTTGTAGGATTCAACTTCTCGCATAGATCCTCTCCCTGTTGTCCTTCGGCCTTTAAAAAGTCCATCCTCCTCAACTTGTTCTGTCAGCTTCTCCTGCGTAAATGTTCCAAGATGACGAGCAAAATAGTCCGCTGTCTCTGGATCATTAAGCCCCAAGATGCACTTAACATTGGTGTTCGTGATCACTGATTTTGCAAAGTCTGGAGAAACTTTTGATAAATCACTCATGGACTGATGGGAAAGATGCAATGCTACTTTGGCCGATCTTGCCTTGTTCAAAATACTCACAAACCCTTCGTAAGCAAACTCTGAGAATTCATCTAAAAAGACCGAACAAAAATCATTAAAGGACTTATTCTCCCGATCTCCCACACAATACGCCAAATCTTGCAGGACAAGCTTTCCTAATTGATGGCCAATCTTTTGATACTTTAAAGTTGGAATGGACATCATCAGAAGATGCGTGGGTTTATCTGAATCCATCACATCGGCTAAAATCACTTCATTTTCACCACCATTAACAAATCCTGCAATCTCCCCAACAGCAAAAGGAGAGAGCTGACTGGTAAGCCCCGCTAGTTTTTGCTTTCGATCATTTGCAGGAGATTTAAGATATTCCAAAAGATGTTTTTTCAACTCATTCCCATCAGGCAGAAGCTTTAACCTATCAGCGAGTTTTTTCTCATCTGTTAAAAGCTCATGGAGAAGTTTGAACGTCACAACTTCTTTCACCTCAAATATAAGCCTTAGTAGATATCCACAGATATCGTATTGCACGGCCCGATAAAAAGGATCATCAAACTCAAAGGCACTAAAGACCCGGTCCACAATCTGCTGAGGGGTTCCGAGCTTTAAGGGATTGATCTTGATTGAAGCATCCGGTTTATCCAGATCAAACTCATGCACCCACACATCCAGTTTGTATCTTGCAATAGTTTCTTTAAGCTTGATCGGAACATCCCGACTTCCTTTCCCATCAATTAAGATCACAGACTTTCTTCTCTGAAGGTCACGCAGCGTCCATGGAATCACAACACTCTGAGTTTTTCCTCGTCCTGTGGTTCCAATGATCTGCACATGAGTGTAGCGAAGTTCATCTGAAAGATGAAGATCAATTTTGTCATGAGTTAATCCAACAAGGATATTATTGCCCGTTTGATCCCAGTGGGGAGAAAGTAGCTCCCCACGATCTTTAACCCCTTTGGTTTTCTTCATCACACAGCGGATAACAATCAGCATGAGTAAAAGAAACACTCCCCAAAGGCCTAGATATATCTCCTCATAGTGATTAACGTACCAACCTGTAATTTTCTTCGCATTTTGATTCCACCAACCCACGAGGCCCATAGCAATTAAGATACCACCTACTGCAATTGGATCAGGGCCTGATTGAGTATTAGTTTTTTCCTTATTCATAGATTTCTTCTCCTTTAATCTTTTGAGTGATCCAGTTAGAAATCATAAAGCTTGGCATCCAGTAACTTTTCTTGGAATCAATCCTCACCAGTAAGTCAGATCGAAATTCAAGGGCATGAGTTCGAGCGAACTGGGCGTCACCTGTAAATGTGTAGAGAATGTTTAAGGCAAGGGTGTGAGAGCCAGTTCCAACGAATCCCCAGGACATTTCATCAAGCTCACCAATGTGGGCCTTGATATTGGTGTTAAAACGATTGTCACGGATGGCCGCAGACAAATACACGTCTTCCTGTTCACCAATTTTTAACTTTATAAGAACTGGATTTTGTTTGGCATGAAGATACTCTTGATAACAAAAAGAAACTTGTTTAAAAAAATAAGGCATAGAACTCCGTTAATAAACTTCAAGCGTAATTGCCCGAAGTTGCTTAAAGAGGTCCGTGCAAAATGTGAGTGAGGATTTTAAAAGATGGGCACTTTCATTCAGGATTTTGATCGTCCTCCTTGGTTACGTGATACTCCAAGAATGAAAATGTGATGGGGAATAAGTAGAAGTACTTGCAAAAATATTTTTTTCTGCTAAAGTATAAGGAAATCTCGTCGAAAAGATTCCAAAGCATTCTCCTCATCTCAAAAAATACACAGACCTCATCTATAGGAACCTTTACAGGGTTAGTTTTTAATTAAGTCTTTGATAATTCATTTGAAATTATTTTTAAAAAAATTCTTACACCTGATAAACTGCTAATAAGAGAAAATCTTTTAGGAGTTCATTCGGTGAAGGTACGAGCGCAAGAAGCAAAACCTTGTGAGAAAAAGGGCGATAAAGTTCGTGGATCGTCATTCTGTGAATGTATGGCCTCATGCAAAAAAGAAAAAGGCTATCTAAAAACTACATCCACCGGAACACTTCACTACCTGCGCTCACAAACCTCTACCTTTCAAGGCTGCCTTCCTCTAGAAGAAGCCCTTATCCAAGATCATCTTATCCGCTATGAGTCCCGTGAAGTGGGAGGACTTGAAGTTCTTTTTGAAGGGGTGGAGTCGGAACAAAACCTTAATGCAGAAATTTTTCAAGATGATGGGACGGCCACTCAACTTGAAGGATTTCTTAACTCAGCTCCTGATCTTCTCACCGACTCTCTGGACAATGATCGAAATCTCAAGAAGGCTTCATTTCTAGATCAGGTAATAAGAGACTATCTCCCCAACGCTTTGGGATTTGCTCAAGGAGGAGCGAGTGCTTTTATAGCCTCTGCTCCACCGAACCTAGAAGAATCATTTTTTCTTACAATGTATGCCCGCGGTGACTTTGATCGGGATCATGAAGATATCCAAAATCTTGCGGCCTGTTTTTATCACCGAGTTGATCTACCAAGCGAGATGAAGAAAATTTGGCCTCGTTATACAGAAAAGCGCTATCATGCAGTTAAGAATTCAATCTGGGCAAAGGTTCACAAGAGAATGCCCCCTTGGGCGAAAAAGTTTTACCGCATTTGGGATAAACTATCCGAAGCTCAGGCCGATGCCTTGAAGCTTGAATGGTTTTATGAAGACGCAGAAAAGCCCACTCAAGAAGAGAACGCCAAGAAGCTGGGAATCAGTATCGCTTCTTATCAAGAGCGTTTAAGCTGGACCTATAAGAAGCTGGACGCCCTATACCCTGAGTTCAGTCGACGCAGGCGCAAGAATCCGACCGTGACAAAAATAGCACGGCCACCGGAATATCTTTATGAAATCCTCCTCTCCGGGGAAAGAGTCCAAATCGAGCATCCCGTAAAACGGGATAAAATCCTAACCACCCGTGAGCGCCATGAAATCTCGATGTGGTCCCACGACTCTACGGCAAATACCCTGTTCCGCTATGACGTATATACTGATGTCGATGATGTTATGACTGAAGAAGAGTTAGAGGCCGTGGAAGAAGCCATTGAACAAGAGCATCAGGATCATTTGCGTTTAAAGTCAGAGGAATCCGACCAGAAGCAAAAAGCTGGCCTTTGAAGCCAGCTTCCTTATGTTTTAAATCTTTTGTGATTGTTTTCGCGAGTTGCCTTTCTATGCATGAACCTAAGAAAATGAAATGTAGGAGCTATTTTAACACCATTTTAATGGCATTTAGTGTTTCATTGATTAAAGAAGTAAACTAATTAGTGTAACGCAGCAACGCCCTGAGCCAGTATGGGTTACAGTGGTATTTACTAAAGGTCTTAGACTGTTCGGATAGATAAATGAAAGCAACGATGCCTGATATAAGATTGAGCATAAAGCGTTTTGCCATTACGACTGGCTTCCTAGCTTTGTTAACTGCTCTTAACTACCTCTTAGACAAGGTAGTGGATTATCGCGCCCTAGGAATGATTTATCTCATGGGCATAACCACGGCTTCACTTTACCTTAAAAACTACAATATCTTTCTAGCTACGTTCTTAGGAGCTATCTGCTGGAATCTTTTATTCATTCCTCCGAAATTCACTTTCTCAATCAGCGCTTCAGAAGATTGGGCTTTGATTGTCTTGTATCTTGTCGCAGGACTTGTCATTGGAACGCTTATGAAGCGCTTAAGAGAAAAAGAGATTGAGCTTCGAGGAAAAATGGTTAATGAGGAATCTGAACGTATATACAAAACACTTCTTAATTCAGTATCTCATGAAATGAGAACACCGCTTTCAGCTATAAAAGGATTCTCATCAGCACTTCTAGATCGAGATCTAACAAATGATCCAGAAAGAATTCATACAATTGCGGAAGAGATTTCCCTTGGCGCTGAAAGGTTAGATTACGTGGTCCAAAATCTATTAGATATGAGTCGACTGGAATCTGGGAACCTAAAGTTAAAACTTGATTATGCTGATGTTGTGGAAACTCTCAAAACTGCGGTAAGAAAGGTAAAAAAGTACTATGGTGAAAAGTCTGTTGATTTCAGTGCTGAATCTGATCTTCCATTAATCTATGTGGATTATTTTTTAATTGAGCAGGTCTTTGAAAATATCATTAGAAACGCTTTTTTATATACGCCCTCAAAAACTCCTTTAGAAATTGATATAAAAAAAGAAGAACACTTTATCAATATCGAGATTACGGATCATGGTCCTGGGGTTAAAAGTACCAACCCTGATGAAGTCTTTAAAAAGTTCTATAGAGAAACTCCTCAAGAAACTGGTGGTCTTGGTTTAGGTTTGTCCATTTGCAAGTCAATTCTCGAACTGCATAAGGGATACATTTCTGTTGGAAATATATCTCCAAATGGTGCCAGATTTACAATTAAAATCCCGCGAGAGCTAAAACGGGAGATGTACGGGACATGAATAATCTTCCTCGAATACTTATAATTGATGATGAGCTTCAAATCCGGAAGCTACTTAATATTTCTCTGACTGCAAGACAATTTAAAGTATTGGAAGCAAACAATGGCAGAGAAGCTATAAGTTTTGCAGGGTCTTTGAAACCAGATGCGATAATTTTAGACCTTGGGCTTCCAGATATGTCGGGATTAGACGTGTTGAAAGAAATTAGGTCATTCTCAGATGTGCCCATTCTTATTTTGTCTGTTCAAGATGACTCTGAAATCATTGTTAAAGCACTCGGTATTGGCGCTGATGATTATGTAACTAAGCCGTTTGAGCCAAAAGAATTAGCTGCAAGAATTAATGTTTGTTTGAGACGGACTTTTAAAAAAGAAACAGCTGAAGTGACCGAAGTTAACGGTATCAGGCTGGATCTGGATTCAAGGCTTGTTTTCAAAGATGGGCAAGAAGTTAAACTTACTTCTACAGAGTACGACCTATTGAAGTTGTTTATGAAAAATCCCAATAAGATATTAACTAACAGACAAATTCTCAAGGAAGTTTGGGGGCCTGGTTCGGTTGATAATCTTCAATATCCTCGTGTTTATGTAAGGCACCTAAGACAAAAGTTGGAAAAAAATCCTGACGAACCCGTCTTATTTATAACTGAATCCGGTGTGGGCTATAGATTCAAAACTGAGAATTAATTTTAGAGAGATATTATGAAAGAAAAAAAGTTATCAGCGGGTTTAATTATAAGTGCATTAGGCGTGGTTTATGGAGACATTGGAACCAGTCCCTTATATGCCCTCAAAGAGTCTTTCCATCACACACATGGCTTGGCAGTGGTCGAAAATAATATCTTTGGAGTTCTTTCACTTATTTTCTGGTCTCTCATTCTTATTATCTCATTAAAATATCATCTACTCATTTTAAAAGCAGATAATAACGGAGAGGGTGGAATTTTAGCACTTACCGCATTGGTTACCAAAATATTTAAAAATACTTCTAAAAGATTAAAGGTGTTAACGCTTTTAGGCCTATTTGGCACGGCTCTCTTATATGGTGATGGAATCATTACTCCTGCAATTTCTGTTCTCAGTGCTGTTGAAGGCTTGGAATTAATAAATCCTGATCTTCACTCTTATATCGTTCCGATAACAGTTATTATCTTAGTAGCACTTTTCTCAATCCAGAGTCATGGAACTGAAAAAGTAGGAAAGGTTTTTGGTCCTATTACATTAATTTGGTTTCTGGTTATGGGTGCTTTAGGTGTCTATAATGTTATTGATAATCCTCATGTGTTTATGGCCGTAAATCCAATGTACGCATTTAACTTTTTTGCAGCTAATGGATGGACTGGGTTTGTTGTTCTGGGGTCAGTGTTTCTAGTTGTTACTGGTGGGGAGGCCTTGTATTCAGACTTGGGTCACTTCGGTAGACATCCAATAGACGCAGCTTGGTTTAGTTGCGTTCTTCCATGCTTAATGATGAATTACTTTGGACAGGGTGCACTTTTACTAAAAAATCCGGCAGCTATTAAAAACCCTTTCTATCTTATGGCGCCAGAGTGGGCACTAATTCCTTTAGTTATTTTGGCCACGATCGCAACCGTGATTGCATCACAGGCACTGATCACAGGAGTTTACTCATTAACCATGCAAGCCGTTCAGCTCCAGTATCTACCAAGAACGAAAATTGACCACACATCCCACAAAGAGAAAGGACAGATTTACGTGGCCGGCATGAACTGGGCATTAATGATCAGTTGTATCGCAGTTGTGATTGGCTTCGGATCTTCCACCTCATTGGCAGCGGCCTACGGAATCGCTGTGACAATGACGATGCTTATAACCACGATCCTATTTTATTTTGTCGCTAGATATAGCTGGAATTGGAGCATTTTCATTGCTTTACCTCTCTGCCTGTTCTTTGGACTGGTGGAGTTTTCTTTCTTTGGCGCCAACGCATTAAAGATAGCTCACGGAGGTTGGCTTCCATTGGCCGTGGGGGCATTCGTATTTACAGTTATGACAACGTGGAACCGAGGAAGAAAAATTTTATCTGAACGGATGCTTGAAAGAGTTACTCCTATCACGGACGTTATTGCAAAAATTATGGGTCAAAGGGTTCACAGAAACCCTGGAGTAGCAGTTTATATGGCAGGACAACCTAAGTTTGCACCCACAACGCTCACGTTGAATCTTCGACATTACAGCTCACTTCACGAGACAATTTTAATTGTTACAGTTAAAACAGATGAAAGTCCTTATGTAGAAGAAGCCAAGAAGGCATTGGTTAAACACATGACCCAAGGTTTTTATAAAGTTGAACTCATTTATGGATTTATGGATATACCAGATGTCCCTCTTTCCTTATCCCGAATTAAGCTACATGGTGGTCAAGCGCTTAACATGGACACAGTGACGTATTTTCTGGGGCAAGAGCACCTCTTGGCCAAAGATAATGGAAAAGGTATGTTCAGCTGGAGAGAAAAACTTTTTGTCTATATGTCCAGGAATTCACAATCTGCTTCCAAATTTTTTAATCTACCACCTGAGCAAGTCATAACAGTAGGGGTCACAGTTGAGCTTTAGTTGTGATATTGAGATGAGCTTGCCTTAGGTAGTTCGATCATGAAAGTGGTATTCTCATCTTCAATATATTTTAAATCCCCGCCGTGTTTTTGCGCAATTCCCTTAACAAGAGTGAGACCTAGTCCAGATCCTTTTTTGGTCTTGGTAGTGTAGAACGGATCAAGCATTTTGTTTCTAATCTCAGATGGTATCCCGTGCCCGGAATCTTTAACATAGATTTGAACATTATCGTCTGTTTTTAGAGCCGAAATTTCTATCCATTTTTCTTTTAGATTATCAATAGCATCAAAAGAATTCGTTATTAAATTCAATAGCGCTTGTTCAAATTGGCCTTTATGGCCTGAAATATAAACATTCTCCACATTTTTAAATCTCAACTCAATTCCATGGTTTTTCAGTCTTTGACCATAGAACACAAGGACATCATTAATGATCTCTTTGAGCGATATATAATCTTCTGTCACTTCGTCGTTTCGATAGATATAATCTCGTACGCTTTGAATGATGGAAGCTATCTTTTCAGCATTTTTCTTGATTTGCTCTAAACCTTTTTCAATTTCCGGTTTATTGCTGGAATTTAAGTCTGTTCTTGAAAGTTTTGTTATACGTCCTAATATAACAGTCAAAGGATTACTGATTTCATGTGTAATTCCTGCTGACATTAGACCTAACTCAGTAAACTTACCCCTACCGTATAATTCATCATCAGACTGGCCTCTTATATTTTTGAGCTGCTCTTTCAAGTTCCTTGCTTCCTTGGTCTGCCTGAGAAGCCCTACTGCTAAAGAAATAATTAATATGAACGAGACTGTATAAATTATGATTTGATAATTTTCCATATATAAATGGTAATCACATATCGATTAAAATCCTCCTTTATTTCTCCTAAATAATACAAAACATAAGTGCTTTGATTGCTTGTGTGATTACTAAAAAATGCCCAAGCTCGCAAAATTGGCCTGGGCACATTAAGACATTAAAAGGTCTGAAGCAGGGACTGAATGAGCCGTAGCTTACTTTCTGGCAATGAGACCATCTTTTTATAACAGGTTTCCAGAACCTCATCCCGTAGAACTTCTTCACCCATTAGCCGATGAAATTCATTCATCTCAAACCCATAGCTTGAAACGATGTGGCCAATGCGATCTTGGTCTACCTCAATTCTTCCATTTTCGATATGCCCGATGCTGGGCCTGGAATACCCGCATAGAGATGAGGCCTGATCCTGACTAATGCTTTTCATTTTCCTTAAGGTCTTTAGAACCTGTACCTCTTTGGTGATGATTTTTTTATAACTCCGCCTAAGAGCATTTTCTGTAACAAGTCTTTCCCGCTTCAGTGGGGATAATTCTCGGCCCTTCTTTGCCCTCAAAAACTCTTCAGTACTTATCCCAAGAGCGCTGAGGACGCTTTTGATCTTCTCTTCTGTTAAAGTGCCATCTCCATTTTCAATTCGGTCGATAGTTTTAACAGATACGTTAAGCTTTCTCGCCAGCTCAACTTTTGTGACTTTGAGCTGTTCTCTTGACCGTCTTAGGGCCTTTGCATTAGATAAATTCATGCGTTCCATGTTGGAGAGCGTGTTCATGGCAGACTCCTTTTTTTAGTTAAGTGCCAGCGGATGCTCTCTGAATAATTCAATATGGTTAACACCAAAACCAGCACGACATTTTTTGTCCAACACGACATTTGAAAATGGCACGACATCGGCAGACAAGCAGGCAGCCACGAAAAGCCAACCGGAGAGATTTCCAGAGACTTTTGATTAAGGTTTAGAGGAAGGAATTCATGCACTCATTGATAAGTGATTGATTATTAATTACAAGATGTTGACTGATGAGCACAAAAAAACCGACTCAAGGTCGGTTTTTTTATTAGAAATTTGGTGGAGATTAGCAGGATCGAACTGCTGACCTCTTGCATGCCATGCAAGCGCTCTCCCAGCTGAGCTAAACCCCCAAAACTGTGCAAGTAATGCTTCTAATTTAAGAGAAGTGAGGGCAATGATCAAGTCTTTTCAACATATTGCCCCCTTAATAGTGGCACCTAAGCCGCTCCCATAAATCTCCTAAGGATCTGAAATTAAGAGATCTTTTTCAGGGTTTCGTAAATTGAAAAATAAAGAAATGGATCCCTTACTTAGTTTTGTGCGAGGGCCTTACTGATATCTTCAATAGTGAGACCAGCAGTGTTTTTAAAATTTGCATCGACACCGAGTGCAATAAGTTCCTTCACTGCGCTCTCTTGACCTGTGAGAGCAAAAGCAAAAAGAATCGTTTCACCTTTTAAGTTAACTGCATTTTTGTTTGCTCCTTGAGCAATCAGGATTTTTGCTCCGATGAGATTTAATGTAGCAGCACTACGCAAGAGTGCTGTCTCACCAAGATTATTTTTGGCTTCAAGGTCTGCTCTCTTAGAAAGAAGGACCGATAGTGTATCGGCGATTTTTGTATTGAGATTATTCGCCAGGTGGTGAAGTGGACTATTACCTTTTGCATCTTTTAAGTTAACGTCCGCACCTTTAGCAATAAGAACTTCAGCTGCTTTTGATTTTCCATTTGCAACAGCATTCATAAGTGGAGAAACACCATCTTTGCCGTAAAAATCAACCCAGAGATTAAGTTTTAAAATTCTTTCAAGATTAATCATATCGCCAGAAAGAGCAGCACGATTTAAAGCACTTCGAACTCCTACTTCAGGGATAGCTGTTAAGCGTGTAACGTCTTCACCGCGACAAGAATTGTCGGCGCATTTATTGGCCTCGATACACATCTGGAGCTTGTTAGGCACAAAGTCCTCTTCTCCACGAACTAGAATTCCTTCAACCATACCCGTCTCAGCGTTAAAAACAGCTGAGCCTGAATTACCTTGAAAGGTGTCAAGGTTAGCATTGAAAAAGAATGGATGAGTATTATTTCGAACGTTCGCTCCCACCGCAACTTTAAGGGGAAGACCTGATGGAGAACCAATCACAACAAGGCCCGTAAGGTTAGGAACCTTGTCGTCAATTCTCATATCCAAAGGCTCTCTTCCAGTCACCGAGCGGTCTAGTTGAACGACAGCATAATCAAGACCTAAAGAATTTTGCAAAGTACCAGAAACAACTTTTTTACATTTATAGATATCTTCCTCTTTAATATCGAGTCCTGCTTTTTTAGTTTCAGGATTAACCTGAAAACCAAAGACCCATCGATACTCGGAGCAAAAAGTTGGAATCTCAGCACAATGACCTGCGGTCATAATTAAGTCAGGAGCAATTAAAAAACCGCTGCACATACTTGGATTTGGTTGATCAATAAATCTCTCGCCTTCACAAAATCTCAACCCAGCAGCAGCTGCTTTAATAACTTTGGGAGAAAAAAGTTTTGGTTGTTGTGCCTCAGATCCTTGAGCTTCAAGCCAGTCTTTTAATGTTTTTTGAGTGAATTGAACGAGACCTGGTTTGCTGGCATCTGTCGTCATTTCATTTTCAGAAACCATCGATGCTGATGAGGCCGCGAGTTTTTGCTGGAAGGCAGTCGCTTCGAAAACTTCCACACGATGATCTTGTCCGTAAATCACTCGTGCAAGTGACGCCTCTGAGAGAAAAACACTTGTGAGAATCGCCAACTGAACCGACTTATTCATACCGTCTCCAACTATTAATTGATGAGGAGTTATAGCTGAAATTGGAACTCACCTACGCCCAATCTAATGCATCATGTAAAAAACTCTCTATTTGACTGGAAGTTCATTAAAAGAGAAGATTTGAAGTCACTTACATTAGGGATAACTATGGGAATTTACGTTAATAGAACGCTTAATATGAAACAGATCGCGGCGTTGGGTTTCGATATGGACTACACACTCGTGCGCTATGATTCTGAAGCGTTTGAAGAGATGACTTATAAAGAGATGATTAAGAAATTGGTTGAGCAAAAAAACTATCCAAAAAGTATCACTGATTTGAAATTCAGATTTAATCTCGCTATCCGCGGTCTTGTTATCGATAAACCACACGGAAATGTTTTAAAACTTTCTACTTACAGTAAAGTGAAAGCTGCTTATCACGGTCTGAGCGAGATGGATTTTAAAACTCAGCAAAAAATTTATCAGGGTTTAGTTATTGACCTGAATGACTCTGATCGCTTCGCAATTGTTGATACGACTTTCTCTATCTCTTATTGCGTTCTTTTTATGCAGATTATTGAACTCAAAGATAAACACCCAGAGCTTAATTTGCCGGACTACAAAACCATTGAACAAGATATTCTTGAGGCCCTCGATATCTCTCACAGGGATGGATCGCTCAAAGGCCAGGTTAAAAAGAATGTTAAAAAGTTTATTGTTCAGGACCCACAAATTATTCAAGCTCTCGAGTTATTTAAAAAACATGGAAAAAAACTGTGGGTTATTACAAATTCTGATTACGAATACTCAAAAATTCTTCTCGATTTTTCGGTAAATCCTTTTTTAAAAGAACACAAGAACTGGTCCGAGCTTTTTAACCTTGTCGTGACGGCAGCGCAGAAGCCAAGGTTCTTTACCGATAAGATGCCACTGCTTCAAATTGACCCTGAAACAGGGCTCATGAGGAATCATCATGGAAAAATTGAAGACGGGGTCTATCAAGGTGGGAATGCTCAGACTATTCAAAAGAATTCGGGTCTTTCTGGTGAGCAAATTCTTTATCTTGGGGATCATATTTACGGAGATGTGCTTCAAATCAAGAAAACTTGTAACTGGAGAACGGCACTCGTTATAGATGAACTTATCCAGGAAGTCGCAGCGATTACAGAAAGCTCAGAGCTTTCAAGTGAGATCAATAAACTGATGACCGAAAAAATTCAGCTCGAGCAGAAACTAGATGATTTATTTGATAAAGAAATAGAGAACGGCAAAAAACCAGATAAGCTAAAAATCAAGGCCCATTTTGATAAGATTGAAAAAGTGGATAAAAAAATTGGGAAATTGATACGGGCCCATTCTCAGTATTTCAACCCTTACTGGGGGGAAACGATGAGAGCGGGTGTAGAACCTAGCAGACTGGCAGGACAAATCGAGAAGTATGCCTGTATCTATATGGCAAAAGTTTCTGACTTTTGTGAATACTCTCCGCGCACGTACTACCGTCCAAGAAAGAAGACTCTTTCACACGAAGGTTAAGCAGCGTCTTTAACTTCAAAACGAGCGGCCAGTGGTGAAGTATGGATTTCAAGCTTAAGTTCAACCTTAATTTTTAAACCCAAAACACGCTCAATGAGATTTTCAAGAGTTGCTATACGGTAGAAGTTCAAAAACTCAACAGCTCCCGCAGACACTGTCGTAGACATTTGTTTCAAATGGTACTCAGGAAAATAACTCACAATTATTTTACCAGCATTAGTTTCAACCTTTAATTGAAAATCAGTTTGGAAGAAAGTCTGCTCAAGAGCGAACTCGTTTAATACCGCTGAAACTGTGACCAGCTTTTTCCATTCAATCCCGAAATGATTCCAATAAATATCATCCTGACCAAAATGAACGATCCCTTTAATGTCTGACGGTGAACATTTACCGATTTTTATAAAGGTGTCGATAGTGTCAACGAAAAGCTGAAAGTTAATAAGATTATCAAAATCAAGAAAAAATTCGGGATCGATTCCCGTTGTGAGAAAATAGTCTTTATGGATGGGTGGATTTATTTTCTCTTCCATAAAAAGAAGGAATGGATAAAGCTCTCTGACTTTTTCAGATCTAAAATGTCGGTATTTTTTTGGGATTTTAAAACCAAGAGAAACCTGATCGTTGTTAAACTTTACTTTCGTGTGTCTGTCGATAATTCCAGTTTCCAGAGCTTCAGGGGGAATTGAAGTAAAGCGAGAAAAGAGAAACCACTGGGGGGCAGAAGGAACTAAGAGATTATGTTCCATCTTGGAGAGGGCACTCTGAGAGCAACCAATCGCGTGCGCCACATCCGCTTGATTGAATTTTTTAAACTTGCGGGCCGCCTTCATCACGGGACCTACGGTGTAAGACTGGTCAGTCATATTATTCCAATGGAAGATTATTCCAACGTTTCATTACCTCCTCTATTCTCTCTCTCGCAACATTTCGTTGTAAAGAAGAAGACATTTGAACAACATCGTCTTCTGTTTTGAGTCCGACTAGACAAGTCGATACTCCAAAAAAAATTAAATTGTACTGGAGACAAAAATCTGGAAGTGAAATTGCATATTCATCAAGAATTTTTTTAAGCTCAGTTGTTTTATCTACTTTTGCTAAGACTTCTTTTTTATTCCACCACGGGGCCCAAGAGCGACAATCTTCGGCAGTGTATTTTCTTTCACGCGTAACCCGACCAGTAAGAATGCCTTTATCAAAAGTCCCCCAGCTCATGGATACTTTATTTTTCCAGGTATTTTTTAAACGCAAAAAGGGTTCCTGATTAAAAAGATTAAGCTCACTTTGAATCACAGAAATTTCACACAACTCTTCTGCTTTAGTCAGATCCTCTAAATTGGTATTACACAAACCGATCTGTTTAACTTTCCCCTCTTTCTGTGCTTTTGAAATCACTTCCAAAGGTTCACGGATATCAACCCGGGCATCCGGCCAGTGAATCATGTAAATATCAATCACGTCTCGCTTCAGGCGCTTAAGACTTTGGTGAAGCATTTTTTCGGTGGATGCCTTGTCGTTGGTCATGTTGACGCGTTTAGTGTCATGCCAATCCACACCTGACTTACTGATGATTCTTGCCTCCTTAGGAAGATAGCGTCCTAATCTTTCCTCAGATAGGCCAAAGCCATAGATAGGAGCAGTATCAAAGAGGTCTATGCCGCTTTCCCAGGCCGTTTTAAGCACTTTCTCGGCCTGGGCCTCACTCATAGACCCAAAACCATAACCGCCGCCCTCGCCGCTAAGAGAGGCGCCACCAAAGGTGATTTTTGATATTTCAGTCTTCAAGATAAAACCTCGTTTCGTTGACAAAAAACAATCCTGATTGCAGAGTGCGGATATGCATCTTATCACAATGGCCCACCTGGGTGAAGCTCTAGGCGTCATCGAAAAATTTAATCTTAAACGAACCACCTCTGAACTCTTTAGTGGCGAGAGTCTTATCCTCCTCCTGACGGGTGAAGGCCCGATGGAAGCCGCGATTAAAACGGCACTCCTCCTTCCCAAACATCCTTTTAACGAAGTCATTAATCTTGGAATCTGCGGAACACTCGACGAAAAATTTAAAGTGGGTGAAATTCACGAAGTAAGATCCCTTTATCTGGTGCAGGATTTAAAACCATCTTTTAAAACTTTACAGGCATCGGATAAGGGCCTTGATTGCCTGACAAGCTTTGAAAGAATCCTCGATGGTGCCAAAGCTAAAAAACTTAAAGGGATCGGAACACTGGTAGATCGAGAGGCCTGGGGAATTGCCCTAACCGCCAAAACCCATGGAATAAAATTTTCATCATATAAAATAATCTCTGATGTTGCCGGTTCACTTTCGGCCTGTGAACTGGTGAAAGAAAACGCTACCCTCTTCTCAGTAGCTCTCGCTGAATTTTTGTCTGAAAAATTAACAAAGACTGATACCAATAAATCTGAAGTCTTAAAACTTCAGGGATTCTATTTTACTTTCTCAACTGAACATAAGTTTAAAACTCTTTTAACTAAACTCTCCATCAAAGAAAATATCTCTGAAGAGGCAGTCAAAGAGACTCTACCGTTAAAAGAACTTAACGAACGGAAACTTCTTCCAAAAGAGCGCGCGAGACTTCTTATGGAAGAGATGGAAAACCGGATTGATCCCACAAAAATGATCCTGACAAATAAGAGAAATAACTGGTCGCAGGATTTCGTGAAAAATGGCATCAAAGTTCAGACGGATCCATTGTGGGAAAGCCCAGTGGTGACAATTTCCCTGGAAGTGAGCACAGACCAGGAATTAAAAGATAAAATTTCAAAGTTAAATCAATTGAGTCTGAAGCCTTTTACCGATCTTATGAATGGCGATTTTCATGTGGAATGAAGTCTACCTGGAAAAAAACCTAGAGCATCATCCTCGCGCCCTATCGATCCTGGAGAAAATCAAAAAGACTCCTCTTTTAATTGAGAGCTATGATGATTTGTGGGGGCGCTCTAAAAAGCCATATCTTCAGAAACGCGACACCTTAAATTTATTCCTCGCTCGAAAAAACGGTCAACTATTAAAGAAAGCACCTGATGCCTATGGGTCGGCCGGTGATCCCCATTATTATTTTATCCATGCTTACAATTGCATTTACGAATGTCAGTACTGTTATTTACAGGGTTATTTTAATACCCCAGATATTGTTCTGTTCATTAATCATGAAGAAATTATTGAACAGATGCAGAAGACTCTGGATGAGCACCCAGAAGGCGACGTGTGGTTTCATGCCGGAGAATTCTCAGATTCTCTTGCCCTGACCCATTTGACCGGTGAGCTTGAGCTCTATCATGAGTTTTGTGAAAAAAATCCCCGCGCCATCATTGAGCTCAGAACAAAATCTGTTAACACCCGCGAGCTAGAAAAATTAAAACCACTGACAAACTTAATCGTGAGTTTTTCATTATCTCCAAAAGATATCGCTAAAAGAGTTGATCTCAAAACGCCCTCAGTGGAAGGCCGCCTAAAAGCTATGACCCTCTTGCAAAAGAAGGGTTGGGAAATTGCGTGCCATTTTGATCCCATCATTTATGAAGATCATTTTCAGGAAAAATACCAAGAACTTCTCCTGAGCATGAAAGAACTGGGCCTCAACACTCACCTGAAATATCTCTCGTTGGGAGTTGTAAGATTCACAAAAGACGTCTACCGCGAGACCGAAAAAAATTACCCGGATTCGGTGATCCACACCGGACCCATGGTCAATAGCTTTGATGGAAAAGTCCGGTATCATCGCCCCATGCGTATGTGGATGATGAATTCGGTTAAAGAAGCTGCCATCAGCGCTGGTGTCAACGCTGACAGCATTTATCTCTGTATGGAAGAAGTTTAAGTTTAGCTCTATTTACAATAAAAGCGTTCAACTTGAAGACCACCGCTATAAGAACACTCTCGGCAATCACTTCATGGAACTAAGACTCCAATTGAGGGTGCCTAATCAGAAACTAATAGTCAATTGTTCCTCCAGGTGGGACTGAACCTTGAAATATACCGGTATCGTTTCTACAAGAGCCGAAGCCAACATTGGCCCAACCATTTTTGCAGCAAGAAACCGTTCCACCAGAAATCATCCAAATTGGACTTCCACCTATGTAAGGACCGCAACCGCACGTTCCCTCTTGAGCTCCGGATGAACATTCACCGCAATCCTCAGATGTTGTTTCAAGGCCTGAACACTTCGCCCCACATGAATTAGGTTCTGGATTTGTGCAAGTTCGTGTCCCAACCTTCTTCCCATTCACACAAGCACCCCAAGTGTAATCAGACCATCCGCCATTTACTGGAGTACAAACGCAACTCTCTGTTTTGGTTCCATCACCTGAGCATGTCAGCCCACATGAATTGGGAGCTGGATTTGTACAAGTTCGAGTCCCAATCTTATTTCCCCCTGGGCAAGTATCTACCCAAGAGTAATCTGACCATCCGCCATTGACAGGGGTACAATCTGGTGGACAAGCTGGCTGACCAGCGGTTCCACAAGGAGCAGGAGGACAAGCTGGCTTACCGGCCACACCACACTGCGGACAACTCGCTGGTTCACCCGGTTCACCACAAACAGGGCATCTGACTCCATCAGCACCTTCTGCTACGTAAACAGATTGATCACAAGGTAACGTATCGGGATCATCGTCTTCATCTACCACAGGTGGATCCAGTGGAGGAAGAGCAGGGAGTGGTACTGGTAGCCTGCAACACTTATCCATTTTTATGACTGTATTTCCAGGTCCTAAAAGTTTGAAGGTCGTGAGTTTTGTATAGATTTCTGATCCACCACATCCGCCGCCATTGACGTCTCCATAAATACAAACAGGAAGATTAGTAGGAGCGCATGTTTGAGTTGCTTCGAGGTAAGTGCCATTCATCGATATGCAGGCAATCTTCTTGGATTCATTCCGGATAATATCCTGACTCGAAAGTTCAGTGTAACAGCTTCCATCAGTGTTTCTAATTATCGGAAATTCTCTCATATGTTCAGTACCTGAAACTTCCCGGTATACTCCATCAGAGGGCTTGAAAGCGGCGAGTTTAACTTTGAGTATTTCACCTCGTTGAGCGGGACTAAGAGTCATTTCTTTAATTGAAACACCTGACTTGGAATGAAATTTTCTCTGGTCAGCAGGTAAATTGAATTCTTTTATCTGGAGTATCACTTTAGGGAACTTGGTACCGTTTCTTTCAACCATCTGTATGACACTATTAATAGGCGTCTGCTTTAAGGTCTCAGTACAATTATCTTTGTTTGAAAGGATGATTTGGATGCGAGAATTAATAATATTCACATCCTGATCAAGATCAGCTTTGTTAATGGTTTTAAGGTTAGTCTCGCCCACTTTTAAAACCGCTAAAGAAATGCCCCCAATGAGGCCGACTCCCACCAACAATTCAAGCAGGGAAACCCCTTTGCTGTTTGAAATCATTTTTCTTAAGTTCATCTTGGCTGCTCCCAACTAGTGTCACTTGGATTGATAACATCGGGCAGTTTCTCAAGGTTATGAACCACATATTCATCGGCCACGTATTGATGATTTCCCGAAACGGTAAAATTATAAACAGTCTCT
The DNA here is from genome assembly GCA_040399915.1 of Bacteriovoracaceae bacterium. Lineage (GTDB taxonomy): Bacteria > Bdellovibrionota > Bacteriovoracia > Bacteriovoracales > Bacteriovoracaceae > Peredibacter. The sequence goes on along the minus strand of JBBARE010000002.1, from coordinate 561,414 downwards.
TCACTATAAGTTGAATTAAGAATAAAAATGGCCTCCATGTGGCCATCCTGCTTGATCACCACATCACCCTCCTGAAGCATCTTAACTTTTAGACCTGGAGACTCTGTCATGGATTTTTTTGGATCAAGTGATTTCCAGCCTTCAAGTGTAAGAAAAGGATGATTGGCGGTAAAAAACTGCCTCCCCCCGTTAAATCCATAAATCGGACCTTGATGAGAGTAACGATGAAGTGATTTGACGATGACACGTTTTCCTGCCCCGTCCAAAAGCTCATCTCCCGGGATAACATCTTCGATATTTTTAGATCGATTCTCTGGAAGAGAAATTTTTGTCCCAGCTGCAAAACATCCACCGCTGCCCCCTCCCCCATAAGTTGAACCAGTCGTGCTGCCACCATCAGGACCTGGATCCGGGAGCTGGGGATTACCATTAAGTGTTAAGCCTAACTTAGGAAGCTTTTGACGTACGCATTTTGTGAGAAGGATTGGTTTTGTTGTAAAATCAGGGACACATTCAGTACGATCAAGTCTTCTGCATGTTCTTGGTCCAGGTGCCGGACAAGGACAGGAAACAGCTTCTCCACAGCTACAGGTCGTGGTGTAATTCCCGTAGAGACGACACCAAATTGGCCACTTTTTCTTTGTAAAAAAGTGAGTGCATTTATACATCTCAAGTTGGATCTGCTCGACGAGCATTGTACCGCTGGTAGTGTAAACTGTCCCGCATTCAGAAGCTGCCTCAACCATGAGAGTTTTAGGAAGATTCTTTAATTCGCATCTTTTTGTCACCGGATTGAACTCAGCTTCCATGGATTTACAGGCCTGCGCCATTGATTGCTCAATAACACCAAGAGATTCACTGGCGCATCTTACATAGGCGCCGCTCTCCTTTGTTCCGAGGATGTAGATATTCTTCTGAATTTCTCTCTCTGCTGCTAAAGGGACCGCTTTGGAAGTTAATTTGATCTGAAGAGCGTCGATAAAAATACTTCCTGAGGATGGGTCCTTAACTTCAACCAGCTTCATCTCTTTAATTTTTATTTGTGTGTTTCCGTATGACTTTCCAGTCTCATAAATTGTTTTGTCATAGAATGGACTATCGAGATAAGAAGCAGGATAACTTGATCCAAAATCAGTCGACGCAAAGCCAGGATCTATTACCATCTCTCCAAGTTTAATTTTCGAAATGGAATCCCCAATTTTTTTGCCCTTGAGTGTAACAGAACAGTTTTGCTGCTCTGATAAAGTTCTTTTGATTTGATTAACAAAAGAATCAACTTCCTGATCAAGGTTCATTTTCTGTTTTGTCTTGGAGGTAATGTCTTGCTGCTGCATTAACATAATTCCAGCACCGGCAAGGATAGCGACGGAAACCAAAATTTCGAGCAGCGAAAATCCGGCCTGGGTGGAAAATTTCATTTCATGAGCTCCCTCGTTCCTCCACCACTACGACCACCACCTCCATTAGGACCGCCCGTTTGTCCTGCGGAATTAGCACCACCGGTGGTTGTCGGCGCCAAGGCCAGGGGAAGATTTTTTCGACAACATCGATCGAGCTTAACAGTTTTATAGACATGTTTAGGAGCGCAAACATGCCAATTTCTTTTAAAGCAATCTACCCCTCCGTTATTGCAATCACAGGTTGAATTAGTGGGGCTCGTAGTGCAGGTGCAGACACGGGTAAAGGCCTTTCCAATACCACACCAATCACGTACGTAACGGGTCGTACACTCCATTCTTGTCTGTGTTCTTTCCTGCACATCAACTGAGGCCTCTTTGGTATAGACTTTAGTGCTGCATTCACCTGGCTGAGTGAGAGTGCATTTTGGAAGTGCATCCCAGTTGCAATAATATTGTCCTGCCGGCTCAGATTTGAAGGATGTTGAGCACAGTTCGTCGAGAGATGTTTTTAAAACGTTTTTATCAAAATCCTGGGGTTCGCTGTAACAGAATTTATAACCAGTTCCTTACTTCTCTCCACGAATAATAAAATAACGAGCTAGTGATTTTGAGCCGACGGTATCTAGGTTCTCACCTTTGAACGTTACTTTAATCGCCTCAAGATTTTCAGTTACATCTTTTATTATAAAATCCTGTTTAATTAACTCCATCTTTTCGATTTTGATTCGATGGCCAATCATCTGCCCAACCTTCACCAAAGCAACCCCGTCTTTTGGCTTAAAGTAATCCGGTTCAGTATCGTAAATAGGATCAAATTCTTTGGTGGTTTTGATTGAATCAATGCTGTCGCCAACACTCTTTCCAGCAAGTGTCACAGTGCAGTTTGCACTGCGGGTGAGAATCGTTTGCACGACCTGAGAAACCCCTTCAACTTCACTGTTTAGCTGATTCTTACTATGAAGCTGAGAAGCAGTTTGCTGATTTTTCATGAAATAAAGTGAACTACCTGCCACTATCGCGACTGATCCCAGGACCAACATCAAGGATACTCCAGCTTCATTCAAAAAAAGACGGACATTTTTAATCATTAAGGTACCTTTCGTAAGATTATGAACCCATTTTCTATTGATACCAACTTTATTTGCAACTTCCCTTGAGTTGGATTTAACTATGACCGATGTGATAACTATTATTGGCATATTATGATTTACCTTAAAATTAGATTTCCTTCCGGGAAAGTAGAAGAACGTGCCTTGATCGAGCGCTCTTTTGTCATTGGCCGGTCTTTGAAAAGCAACGTTGTGGTTGATAGCGAAAGTATATCCAGGCAACACTGCCTGATTGAATTTAAAAATGACTGCTTTTTCATCACAGATCTACAAAGTGTGAATGGAGTCTTCATTGCAGGTGAAAGGATCGCACCATCCTTAAAGACCCCCTTTCAGACTTACATGGAGCTTACCCTGGGGGAGATAGAGATTCGGCTTGAATGGAAGGAGTCCGCCAATTCGAGTGATTTTAAAACGACCAAGACAAAATACCCTGAACAAAAAAAAGAAAATGTTCCGGTAAATGAAGCTCAGATAGAGAAAAAGCCTGACAAATCCGATCAAAAAAAATCACTCTTGTCTCAAAATCTGAAGATGATTATGGGATTCCTAGTTATCTTATCGATCATTTTTTACTTATTTCAACAAGAACAGTCCCCCGTACCTTCTCCCACGACTGAGCAGTCTATTCCAGAGCGTAAAACCGCCATCATCAACAGTGAGCTTATTGCAGAAGCTTTTTTTACTGACAGTGAATATTTAGAATACTCCAAAAGCAAGGGTTGCGGTTTGAAAGATATCTGCCAGGAGTTTGAGCTCGACCCTGCTGCCCGGGAGGGAACTACGATTCTAAAGCAAGAATCCATCATTTACTTTGATCCCAGTGATCATTTTCAAAAAAATATTTTTGAAAATTTCAGATCTTTACCTAATGGACGCTTTTTAGTGCCGATTTATTATTTGGTAAAATCAGAGTTTTTTGTGGATTTTCTAAATAAGGATATCGCCCAGATCCACATCGTGATTCTCAAAGAAGATGGCTCTTTTGATGAAATCCTGAGATTACATAGTAAAGATTTTGACGGAACAGCAACCCGCAAATCTTTAATTAAAGATCTTATGAGCATAAAGGATGATGTTTCAGCAGATTTATTTTTGACTAATTACAAAATTAGGAAAAAATCTGATGCTTAAAAAGCCAGAACTTTTTAATACTGGTTTCCACTTAACATTTTTTCCTCTTCAAGAGGAAATTAAAAACTTTGTCTTAAGCCAAAATTGGCAAGCACTCGACCTGGCGATCAAAGAGCTGACGAAAAAAGAGGGAAGACTTTTTAAATTCCTGAATACCTATCACGAGTTTAATGAAATTGAATTCATCATTAGTGTGAGGGATTCTGATAATGAATGGGAAGAAGATGGTATCTGGCATGACGATGGTTCACGCTTTTTTGCATTCTCCTTGTCATTAACCTACGACGCGAATTTGATAAAAGGAGGACGTTTAGGTATCAGACAAAAAGGAGCTGAAAGGTTCATGGAAATTCCGACACCGGAAGCGGGAGGTATTATTCTTTTTCTAACAGGACTCTATGGTTTTGAGCATCGGATTCATGAAGTCAAAGCTGGCAAGAGGATCATTATAGCAGGATGGTGTTCTTAGGGATTAAGTTCGTTAAATCTCTTCTGCAAATCTTTCGCTGTGACATCTTCCATGTGAGTCGCAATAATCCATTGATGTCCGAAAGGGTCTTTAACTCTACCGGCACGATCACCGTAAAACTCTAATTCAATAGGCTTCACTTCAACTGCCCCTGCCCTGATAGCAGATTCAAATAAGCGCTCGGCATCTCCTGTGTAGATCTCAATTAAGATACCCGAATCAAGGCATTCTTCGCCTTCAGCGAGCATAATAATAGTGTCATCAATTTTTATTTCTGCGTGCTTGATTTTGCCAGATGGATCAAGAAGCTTCATGACAATTTCTGCCCCAAAGGCATCATTATAGAATTGCAGCGCCCTGTGAGCGTCCTTCACTATGAGAATCACATTAATGGTTTTATATTCTCGGGGTACATAATTCGGAGTCACACTCATCGGAACGCCTCCAGAAAAAATTAGGCCTCAAATAACCCAGGCACCGAAAGGTATCTTTCGCCTGTGTCATAACAAAAGGTAAGAATCTTGCCTTTATCAGTCGTTAGTAATTTTTTTACCGCCGCAAGCGAAGCACCAGATGAAATACCAATGAAGAGTCCCTCTTCTTTGGCCGCTCTTTGCGCCATGAGGAAGGCTTCCTCTTTTGTAATCGTGATCACTTGATCGATGACTGAGCGGTCTACGTTGGCAGGAATAAAACCTGTTCCTATCCCCTGAAGAGGATGGGGGCCTGGTTGACCACCAGAAAGAACGGCCGAATCAGCAGGTTCAACAGCAACTATCTTAATGTGAGGAAATTTTTCTTTAAGAACTCTACCAACGGCCGTGATGTGTCCACCTGTACCAACGCCTGTCACGATGTAATCCAGGCCATCGGGAAAATCATTCAAGATTTCCTGAGAGGTTGTTTCAACATGAACTTTAATATTATCAGGATTTTCAAATTGCATCGGCATCCAGGAATTCGGATCCAAGGCGACAAGCTCTCTGGCCTTTTCAATAGATCCACGGATGCCTTTTTCTTTTGGTGTTAACTCAAAAGTGGCCCCGTAGGCCGCCATAACTCGTCTTCTTTCAATCGACATGGTCTCTGGCATGACGAGTATGAGTTTATACCCTTTCACAGCACACACCATCGCAAGCCCTATTCCCGTATTGCCGGAAGTAGGCTCAATAATCGTCATGCCTTTTTTTAATTTACCGGATTTTTCGGCTCCCTCAATCATGGCAAGGGCAATCCTGTCTTTTATCGATGCCCCAGGATTTTGCCTTTCAAGTTTCATCCATACATGGGATTCACCGAAAAGTCGGTTGATCCTCACATGGGGAGTATTGCCTATTAAGTCGAGGATTGAATTCCCTTTCATCGCAGACTCTCTTGTTACTTTTTAATTTTAGATTTCACCTGATCTAAAATCGTATTCGCTGTGCCGAGTGCTTTCATTGCAGTCTCGCCCACTTTTGCTTTAATTTCTTCTTTTGGATATTTTGCTAAAAGCTCTTCGACTTTTTTTGTCGCATCTTCTTTAGAAATACCAAATTTTTCCTGAACTAAAGAAACCATCGCAACAGCATTGCCTTTAACTTTCTCTAAATCTTTTTCAGAAATTGAATCCCACTTTCTTTTTGCTTCTTGTGAAATATCTTTCCATTTATTTTTTAATGTTTCGGCATCGAGATTCATGAAACTTCCTTTGTTCTGTAAATTTTCGACCGCTTCGACTATAGCATCAGAATCGACATGGTGCTTAGCGTACAATTCATCGGCCGAATAAGCACTTTGACCAAATTCTCCGTCAATCGCTAGGGAAACCACGTCAAACTCAAGACCTTGAATTTTCAATTGATGAACAAGCTGAGCACCCATTCCACCGATTAACTGGTGATCTTCAACTGTTACAAGCTTGGAATCACTTTCAGCAACCCAGTTTGCGATTTGCGCAAAATCCGAGTGATTTACAAAACTATGATTGATCACAGTCGCCTGAATTCCTTTCAAACTTAATTTTTGAGCGGCCTCAAGACCTTTGGCAACCATTGGGCCAGAAACAACGATAGCAGCGTCGGATCCGTTCACTAATTTTTGTGGTTGATGAAGCTCATAAGATAAATTCTCTTTTACTTCCAGAGAAAAGTTTTCACGCCCAATAAAGAAAATGTATGACTCTCCGTCGCCCCCATTTTCACGTTCAGTTGCTATTTTTTTAACAGCTGCATAAATGTATTCTTCAGCTTCTTTAGCGGAAGCAACATTGACGACATTTAAATGAGGAATGCTTGAAAGAGCACTCAAGTAAGTCAGCGACTGATGGCTCGCTCCATCGGCAGCATCCTGAAAGCCAGTGTGGGAGAAAACCGCAATCACTGGTGCTTGTGAAAGAGATGCCATAATAAGCGGAAGATTTCCTTTGGTTACCCCAAAAGCAGCAAAAGTATCAACCACAGGAATAAAACCTGCTTTACTCATTCCCACCGCAGTTGAAACCATATTGGCCTCTGCGACACCAACATCTAGGAAGTGATCCGGAAAATCAGAATGAAAAGCTTTAAGTCCAGTTGATCCTTGAAGATCACTCGTTATCGAAAACACTGGGTAATTATCTTTAGCAGCTCTTGATAAACCTTTGGCGATACCAATTTGAATTTTATCTTTTTTAGGTCCCGGTACGGAGGTGCCTGTCGAAGCCGCGGGCTTCACCGTTAATTCTTTTGCCCAACTAATAAATTCTGAAGGTATTTCTTCAGTGCCGTAAATTTCTTTAATAAAAGCGTGGATCCCTTCATCATAAGCTTTTAGAGGAAAGCCGTGACCACCAGAAGCCGAATCGGCGGTTGCTTTCACTCCGTAGCCTTTAATTGTTTTAACCCAAAGACAAACTGGTTTTAAAGAATTTATTTGTGTCTGAGTAATCGCTTCATCAATGGCGTGATACATTTTTTCAAGATCATGACCGTTTTCAATTTTCACCACTTCCCAACCTAGGGCCGCAAGGGATTCAAAAGTTGGTTGCATAGAAAAGGAATCCTTATCAATGCGACCACCAAGCTTAGTGTTATTATCAGAAAGAATCATGATGAAGGGATTTAATTTTCCTTTTTGAGCAAGACCTGGAAGAGCAGCAAAAGCTTCTTTAGCTTCACCCTCCATCGCTGCACCATCGGATACAGAAACAACAGTTACGCGATTTCTTCCTGCCACTTTATCAGCAACTGCCAAGCCTTGTGCTTGAGGAAGAGCAGAACCTAATGGACCGTTCGAGAGCAGAACGCCTTCAGGATAAAGGTGAGATTCACCATGACCCGTGAGCTTTGAACCAAAAGCGCGAAAACCTTTTAACATTTCAAGCGTCAGGTCTCCGTAGCCCAAGACAGTTCTTAAAGCGTAAATTCCATTTTCAGCATGGCCGATATCATTAACAAAATTATATTTTTCGAACCAATTTTCTTCTTTAAACATGATGGCATGAAGAGCAGTCCAGCTTTCTGTCATTGCCGAGGGTCCACCCCAGTGGCATGCGGCGCCGCCGTTGACAGCGGCCATATCCATAAGGGCAATGAGCGCACGAGTGGCTTTAGGACTCGCGACTTTCATTTCATTTTGCTGAGCATCTTTAATGGTCACCGAATACTTTGGAGCTGACGTTGGAGCTGGTAAAAGTTTTGATTTAATATTCAATGGCTTGAGTGACATGAAAAAGACCACCTTTTAGAATGAAAATGAATTGGGAAGAGTATGATTCCTACCCCCCTTTTCGTCCAGAATTTTTAAGCTAAAAAGGTGTGACGCTTAACGGTTAAGGAGTTTTCTTAAGTGAACGTAATTTCTGTACGTCAAAAGTCCTGAAATACACAGCTAAAGCAGGTGCATGTTCTTCCATTTGTTTTCGTGAAGCTTCGCATGAATGGTAATAGGCAAACGCTTCAGCAAAACCCTCCTCATCTCGGTCGCGTTCATAGTGAGAAAAGATTCTTGGCAAGTAGGCCTTCACTTGGGGGTCGTCCATCAGTCTTCTCCACTCATCAGATCGGCTGATTGAATGTGAACCGTAGAGACCATCCATAGAGTGACCATGCTCGTGAAGAAATAAATTTGAGGCACCTTGCTGGCGATTAAAAGAAAGGGTTCCGTTTTTTTCTTTGTGGGCAGAAATATACATCCTGTTTAAGACAATTCTTGTTGGTGTAATAGTGGCCAGATTTGAAAACAATCCGCCAGCACCAGACACAACATCCCACTGCCTCTGAACTTCTGAAGTGTTTTCCCAACCTGCGGCAATTTGGGCCGCAGGAATGGGTGCCGTATAACCCACTTTTTGAGCAGCACTAGTCATCGGATTATAATACCAATCCCAATACGCCTGCGCGTCTGCGACGGCCCGTCGTTTTTCAACTTGCCATTGAGGATCTTCCGAAACCCCTTGACCGATCATGACCCGAATTTTTCCACCTCTAGAAATCATCTCTTGCATGAGTGCTGGAGGAAATTTTTTAAATTCATGAACAAATAAACGCCAATCCCGCGTACCGGTAATCGCTGCCTGATTGGGGTGAAATTCAATTTTATTGTCAGCAATAAATTGTGAATAATCTTCTTCGGTTGGAACTGTTAAGGAAGTTGAATCAGGCACGCAAGTAATGACAGGAAGCGCAGAATCTTTATGAACGACATCTCGTCGAAGAGGGGCCTCTATTTCTGTACAAGTGGTTCCGGAAATGACTGCGTTAGAGATGACTCCGCTTAAGACGTTTGAGAGAAAATAAGAGTCAAAAGAATAAAATAATTCACCCTAGTCCTCATCGGCATAAAACCAACTTGATTATACCGACTATAAAGATGGATTTTTTAATGGACAGTGATAACAATGACTTAAATCCATGCACGACGGCATGTTGTGAGAATTTCAAGAGTCATCTCTTGCCAAGGAGCTTCATACGGGTTAGATTCTTTGAACTTTTAAATAAGACTAAAGACTAACGACAAGGAAAATAATTATGGCACGTCAATGTGATCTAACTGGTAAAGGCCGTCAGGCAAACCATACTGTGTCTCACTCAAACATCAAGACACGTACTTTTAAACAGCCAAACCTCAAGACTAAAAAAGTTTTTGATCCTGAGTCAGGTCAAACAATCCGTCTTAAACTTGCAACTTCGACAATCAAGACGCTTGATAAAATGGGTCTTTCAAAATTTTTACGTAAATACTACAAATAATTGTAGTATATTTTTTCAATAAAAAGCTTTGGGCCCTCGAATGAGGGCCTTTTTTATTTTAGTAAATAACTTTCACATCTTTAATCACAACACCCCAACGTGCCTGACTTGAATCAGAAGTAAACTCCACTGTCACAGATTCAGTTTCCGTGTAGTCAGATTCATAATTCTGGCCAGCACCGGATAATTTCTCAATCACGACACCTTTTGCATCTTTAAAAGTCACAAAATCATAGCCCGATTCAGTGTCATACTTCTCAACGATAAACTTAACGTATTTCGCTCCAGGAAAAGTATAGGTTTTCGATTTTTTAGTGTTATCGAGATAAGGGTGAGCTGTTTCAAAAACTTCCACAAGAGCTTCAGTTCTCCAAGCATTATCGTTTGGGCCCTCACGTGGGATGCGGGTATCAGTTAAGAAATTGTAGGCACTCACTCGACCACCACCAGCGGTTGTTTTTCTATAAGCTGGCGCTGGAACTGTTGTGGCCATTAAACGATTACGAAGTTCAAGAACCGGCATACGCCCAGTTTCTGAAAGAAGCAATCCAATCACTCCAGAAACGTGCGGAGTTGCCATGGATGTTCCTGAAAATACTTTATAGTCACCCTTCGGTATTGATGAAAGGACATTAGATCCAGGGGCCGCAACGTGAACGGTGCGTTTTCCATAACAAGAGAAAGTCGACATAGTGTCTTGAGCAGTATGAGAAGCAACACTAATGACGTTATCTACCTGATAGTTAGCTGGGTAAGATGGACGAGAGTCGTTATTGGTTCCATCGTTACCAGCGGCGGCCACAAACACAATGCCTTTATCTTTGGCCGCTTTAATAGAATCTTCCAGAGCTTGGGAGAAGCCACCGCCGCCCCATGAATTTGACATCACATCAACGTTTAATTTTGTTGCGTAGTTAATGGCTTCAACTGCATCAGCGAGTGAGCCAGAGCCTTCATCAGATAAAAACTTGACAGCAACTAAAGTCACATCACTCATGACTCCCGCAACACCGAGTCCATTGTTGTGTTCAGCACCAATGGTACCTGCGCAGTGAGTTCCGTGGGCGTTTCCGTCCATGGGATTACCGTTTTTACCTTGAGCATTCCATCCATGAATATCATCGATATATCCATTACGGTCATCATCTAGACCATTTCCAGGGACTTCTTTATCATTAGTCCACATGTTGTTTTTAAGATCCGGGTGATTGTAATCAATCCCCGTATCGATAACGGCAACAACGACTTTTTTTGAACCACGAGTAATCGCCCAGGCTTTTTCGGCATCAACATCAGCATTCTGAACACCTGGAGTTGGTGACTGTCCACCGTTACGATCTGGTTCATTTGAACCCGAATTATTTAGACCCCATAGTTTTCCATATAAAGGATCCGTAGGAGCTAGTGCACTTTGATTTTCTGAGATAGTCCCCGTGAGAATAGATTCTAGTGATGAAACAGGAGCGATCGCCTTATAGATAAAATTGGGTTCTGCAAATGTGACTTCGGGAAGGGAATTTAGTTGAGTAACTAGGCTTTGAGTCGACTTAGAGTTCGATTTTAAGAGAAGGTAATCTCCAGCAACCAATTTAAGTTCTCGTTTAACTTCTGCCCCTAGAAACGATTTCTTTGCGAGAAATTTTCCCATCGAACCAGGCTTCACTTTCACCAGGACTTCACCCGGGATAAAAGGCGCCTCAGAACTCACTTTGGCAAATGAACTCGAGGACATGACCGCAAGACCCAAAACCGCTGCAACTGACATCTTTTTCATTCGCTCTCCTGGCACCATAAAATTTTGTACATCCCCTAATTGTAAGATCTTCTGGATTAATTACAGCGGAGGTAAAAAAGGCTTACGCATTCAGTCTATTATGAGCTCAGTTGTCGGATACTTTTTTTCCCTTCTTTCTCAAAACAGACTTTCAGGTGACAATAGTTCTAAGAGGAAGAAGCACATGATTTACAACAAAAGTGGCCATCCGGTTGAAGTGAAAAAAATCTCCATTCGTTTATGGAGTTTGCGCGATGAAATCGAAGCGGCACTTGGTCGAAGAATGAAAGAATGTGAAGCAGCGGGAGTTCCCCTCTTTATCGAAGATATTAAAAAATTCTACAATTTGGGCCAGGAAGATGAAGCGCCAACAAATGTCTTATCATTAAAAAAAGCGGATGCTGATTACAACATGGCATCACTCATGGAATCGATTGGAGATGAAGTCAAAGCTGATGAAAGTAAGGCCGCTGAGGATAAACTCGGAGAAGCAGAAGAGATTATTGCTGAACAAACTCTTCAAGGTCTTGAAACAAAGAAACCAAATCCTATCCTAGAGCGTCCCTATCAGCGTCAAGCGCCAGATTTAGATAAAGTCTCCTATGGCTTTATTCTCCTTTCAGATATCAATATGGAACACATGATGAGTTTCACAAAAGATAAGTTTCTTCAGGGTCAGTCCGTTGTTGTGGAGTTTTTAATTCCTCAGAACTTTATGATGTCTGCCTATGTGACTTATTGCCATAACTACGCCATGAGATCCCGCATAATTAGTTCTTCAAAGCCAGATTTTCGCATTCAGTGCAAGTTCTCCTTCTCGATGAAAGGTGAAAGAGACGCTCTTCGAAGCTTTGTAAAGTCGATTGAACCAAACTTGACGATTGAGAAGAAAAAAAAGAAAGATGAAGATGATTCCCTTGGAATCTAATTCGAGTCATAATAACTAAATGAAAGCTAGACTTCCCCTATCTCTGTCAACCATCCTGGTGGTATTTTTCTTTTTAATCCTGTTATTCCTGGGATTATTTGCTGAAGTTTTTGAATCACAAACACCAGAAGTCGACATTGCTCAGATCTACGCAAACCCTATTCCAATCAATGAACTTCAAAAATTAAAGAATCTAAAACTCACAAATAAACACGGCACTTTTGTTTTTGAAAATACCCATCCTGAAGGCGATCTTGGAGGTCCATGGCAAATGCTTGAGCCCCAAGCACTTCGCTTAAAGGGTGATGTTGTAGCAAAAATAATCGATGCTTTAAATGTGATTAGAGTCAGAAACTTTCATCGATTGGAGCCCATCAACATCACAAGTTTTTCACTTGATAATCCGACTCTGAATTTGCTCTTTACAAATTTTAAAAATCAAAATTTTGAAATAAAAATGGGACTTATTAATCCAATTGATAACTCTGCTTACTTGTCTCTTTCATCACAGGATCAGATTTATCAAATCGATCCAATTGAAATGGCGCTTGAAAGTTATGATCTCGCCCAGCTTGTAGAATCAAAAGTTCTCGCTGTGAACATAGACTCATTACAATCTTTGGAAATTTATGAAACTTCTGAACTAAAACTTAAGCTTTTACGAAAAGATGATTTATGGCTTGATCAAAACGGAGTTCAGCTTTCTGAAAGTAAGGTGAAACGCTTCTTCGAAAAAATTGAAGAAATTAAAAGCTTTAGTATTCTCGATAAACTCAATACTGACCAACAGGTCTTTATGGAACGGGCCATGGCGACACCCACCTATGGCCTTAAACTCATTTCAGGTCAGGGTGTTCGCTCTTATGTTATCAGCGAGATCAAGGGTCAAATTCCAGGCATGAACGTCATTAAAAGTGACACGTTTGCTTTGTCGACTGATGAGAGACAATCATTTGTTCTGATTGATAAAGATGAATTAAAAACACTCGCGACAAAATCAATTGACCTAAAATAGTCCACTCGTTGGTCCTGACCATAAAAAAAAAGGATACCGAAGTATCCTATTTTTTATATGTAATCTCTTGAGAGAATTACTTAATTTCTTTGTGAAGCGTGTGGCGACGAAGATTGTTGTTATACTTCATCTTCTCAAGACGCTCTGGAGTCGTCTTTTTATTCTTAGTCGTTGTATAACGAGAAGGAGAGCCTCCCTCTTTTCTAGCTTCTGTGCATTCTAAAGTAACAATAACTCGTGGTCCCTTCGCCATATAATCCTCGCAGTGGTAATCATTTACATAAAAGTTCAGAGACTATAGACTGGCGCTAAGGCCTTGACAAGTCGTAAGTTGATGGAGATCGTCAGATGCAATGCGTAAATATCAAAAATTGGACTTATTGCCGCTATGAAAAAGGTGATTTCATGGCGACGATTTCATTTGGTGCTGATCCTGAATCGATGGCGGAAGACCGTTTGGAATATTACGTCACTGTTCTTGAGAAAGAAGAAAAAGAAATCTTTCAAAAAACATTTGATTCTATTTCTGAGGCCTGCTTTTATTTGAATGAAAATTACGCCGACTGGACCTTTGAGGATCAGACAGCTACAAAATCTGGCTGCTCAACCTGCGCTGCTCACTAAAATCCGGAAAAAGATTTTGAAGCTCAAGAAGTGAGACAAGATCTTTCATCGTGGCTTGGTTAAACTTCTCACCTGTCTTTTCAATAATTCCCTTTCGTACAGCGACGGCACCCTCTTTGGTTTCTAATTCAAAATGAGGCGTCTCACCCCATAACCATTCCCAGCTCGTTAAGTTATTAAAACTCGCCTGAACTTCAGGAAGCGATAATAAAGCGCCTTCAATTTCAAACGGAATGGTTTTTAATTCGTGAGCAATTAAATCAATCACATCTTTAATTTCAATGCCTGGATGAACATCACTCAGAGTAATAACTTTTGAGCGAACAGAAGCAATTGATTTTGTCGATGAAGGCACAACTGTATGCTTCAGACTTTCCTCAAGCTTATCAAGATCAGAATTGATGAGAAATGTGCCGTGATGAAAAGAAGCATACTTGGTTTGTTTAAAAGCCGATCCCGAAATCTTTTTACCTGAAAGCCACAAATCATGGCGAGGCGAAATTTCTAAATTGATGTCAGCTCTACCGAAAGCTCTTTGAATGAGCTCTGCATGCTTTCTTTTATTAATGATTCCTTCAGGAATAATAAAACTGAAATTTAAATTCCCTTCATCATGGAATACACATCCCCCACCACTTTGACGACGGACCATCCAGATATCATTTTTAACAAGGTAAGGAAGATTCGTTTCTAGCCACGGATTTTGGAACCTACCAAGGACAACACTAGGTCTGTTCACATAAAAAAAAAGGACTGGTAAATCAGCTCCCCCCCTCAGGAAATGGTCCTCAAGGGCAAGATTGATGAAAGGATTTTGATAGGGCGAGGTTAAGACTTTCATGTAAACCCATGATAGTCTTTTCACTATGAAAGAACAATTAAAGTCGGCCGTCCTCCCTCCTCTACCCATCGTGGGTTCATTAAAACTTACAACTTTAGATGGTGAGTCCCTGCATTCAATCGAAGTAGTCACTACTTCAGCATCAAAGTCTCTTGATCCATTTTTTAAGGATTGTTTTGTTGAATTAGAGGCTTATCTTTCAGGCAATAAAAAAGAAATTTCAATAAAGATTGATTTTTCACCACTTACTCCTTTTCAGCGAAAAGTTTTAAATGTCATGAGAAAGATCCCTTATGGAAAGACGATGACCTACAAAGAAATGGCCTTAAAGATGAAATCTAAAGCGTACCAAGCGGTGGGAAGTGCGTGTGGAAAAAATCCTTATCTTTTGATTTACCCTTGTCACAGAGTCGTTGGATCAAAAGACCTCGGCGGCTTCGCCCATGGTCTTCCGATGAAAAAGAACCTTTTAAATTTTGAATCTAGTCATTATTCGACAGCTTCAAGTTCTGACGCCTGATCAGGCCAAACAACAATATCAACGTAGGATTTCATACCGGCCATGTAAATACGTTTTCTTGCTCATTAGGGCTGGAGAATTTTTGGTCACATTGTTGAGTGCTTTGATGGCGCTCATAACGTCAGGATCTTTAGCTTCTTTTTAAGAAAGACCTATGCCATGAAACTAGGTATCCTGATTATTTTTGCCTATAAAACAGGGATGACCAAAAAGGCATTTCTCATTGATTGTTTTTGCGACAGAAGGAGGAACCATTTCTTCCCAACCCATCTCATTACTCACAATCATCTGCAGCACTTTAGATGAGTAGATATGGAGAATTTCTTTATCAAACTCACGAACATCATCAATTTGTTTCATGCCTTTTAAGTGAGCAAAGAGGTGATCAAATTGTTTTGGCACTTCAAGGTTAGCAAGAGTTTCAATGTCGCCTTTTTTTGATTTATAGGGATAGATGTAAACCTTCACATAATCTCGGAAGAGCTGGCCCAAGGCCGCAAGAATTCCGCCTTCAACGTTGGCGTACTGCTCAGTAAAAATTTGCTGGAAGTTATAAATACCAAGCACGAGACCCAAGTGAGGAACGTTTAATCCAGCAAAGTAATTAGCGAGTTTGTAGTATTGAGGATAATTTGTGATGAGAACTTTTTGTCCCATGGCACACATTAAATCAACTCGGGTTAAAAAATCTTCTTTGGTGATTTGACCATCATCGGCCTTTAAGGTTGAGATGGTGATTTCAGAAATAGCAACAATTTCAGAGGGGCTTTGACCAATGTCTTTAGCAAAATCATTGAGACCCGCTTTGATCATATCAAAGCTCACCAGAGTCGGTGGACGATAAGAGCCGCGAACGACGAGGACATCTTTTTTATACAGAAGATCGTTGGCGAGAACGACAGCACCGTTTTCATCAAACATAATCGCTTGAGTGAAACCTTCCTGAAGAAGTTGAAGATTCATCAAACGGTTATCAACATTTTTAAAAGCAGCTCCACCAAAACGGATGAAGTTCACTTCAATTCTTGAAGTATCGAGGTGATCAAGCAGTGAGCGAACGAAAGCTTCCGGATCATTTTGGAGAAATAGTGAAGCATAAACGAGATTTAAACCGATGATTCCAAGAGCGTCTTGCTGCAAGAGATTTTGCGGATCCAGCATTTTTACGTGAATGACAACATCACTGACTTCACTGCCAGGGCAGTTTTGAAAGCGCATCCCAAGCCAGCCGTGCGCCTCATTTGAGCGTTTAAAATTGAGAGCGGCCACCGTATCTGAAAAAACAAAAAACGCGTGATCTTTGCCGCGAGTATCAGAGAGTCTCTCTTCTAAAAGTTGGAATTCTTTTTCAAGCATTCTCAAAAGGCGGGTTTGAGAAACGTAACGCCCGGAAGGTTCTTTACCGTAGATGGAATCAGAAAAAGTCATGTCGTAGGCAGAGATGGTTTTGGCAATTGAGCCGGAAGATCCACCCGCCTGGAAAAAATGCCTCGCGACCTCTTGTCCCGCTCCGATCTCGGCAAAAGTGCCGTAGAACTTCTTGGCGAGATTGATTTTAAGGGCCTTTTGCCTGAGTGAAAGTGTCGCATCCATAGTGAGTATTCAACCTTTAAAGACTTGAATTTATTGAATTCGTCTAAGATTGTAACATTAAATCCCATGCTTTCTAAGAGAAAAACAGAGAAGAATTTTGACTGGATGCGCAAGTTTCGCGAAAATAATGACGATACTCTTATTAGGCACCAGGAGACACTATGGAATACCTCATTCTCACTCTCGCAGCTGCTGCAATCGCAGCGATCTCTTTTCCGGCAAAGGATGAGAAACTCGTTCCGATTCCGATTAAGCAAAAGACCCCTACTGAGAAAGATACTTCGAAATAACTTCGTAGGTATCCCGAGACGGTTTTCCCGCCATGATTTTATTAAGTGCCCTTTTCATTCCATTCTGCCTCTGATCATCTAATTTATTAATCAGAGAAAATGCACTCGAAGCCCTCGAGGCCACCTGTGGGTTAAAGCTATCAATGTGTTTAATTCTTTCGGCCATAAAATCATAGCCGGCGCCGCTTAAGTCATGAAAACTTTCGAGATTATTTTTAGAAAATTGGAGATAAAGAGATCGCAAGTAGTTCGGAACTTGATTCAAAAACAAAGGATCTTTTTCAAGTATAAGCATGCGTGCTATCGCCTCTTTTTTCGGTGAGCAAGAAGCAAGAGAGCCAAACCATTTTAACATGACCAAAGAATCGTGTTTCCACTTTTGGTAGAACTTTTGAATCGATTCATGCTCCAGGGGAACCCCACTCAAAATGTAATGCTGAAGAGCATGAATTTCTTCTGTCATATTGGTCGCTTGCTGATAATGACGTTCGAGTGCCGCCATCCCTTCTTTGGTTCCCGAAGCGACGAGATAAGTGAGGCATTGGTTTTTAAGTGCCCTCTCTCCAAAAGCGATAGGCGTAAGTTCAAACGCTTTGGTTTGAGATAAACGGTTATGCTCAGTCAGGAACCACGATTGAAAAGTCATCCCAAGTTTTTTACGAAGGTGCCTATGGACTAAGTGAATGGCATCAAAATCTGGAAGGACAAGCTCCTGCGACAATCCATTCTCTGTTGGAAGATCCAAAAGATAGGATTTAAAAGACAGGTCAATTGCATCATCCTTCAAGAGATTTTCAAAAGCTGCTTTAAAGTCAGGATTTAAATCAGAACTCAGAGTTCCATTCGCTTTGTATTGATTGAACTCAGATTTAAAAACATGATCGTAAATCTTCTGAGTCGCCTCATATCTGCAATAAGGATCAGAATCAAAACTCATGAGATCAATGAGCTCTGCTGTAGCATAAGGGTAATCGACATGAACGGGTGCAGAAAAGCCGCGGTTAAGAGACAGAATGACGTCTCCCTTTAAAGGCAAGCGAAATGTTTCTTTGGATTTTGTAAGCTCCAGGATGACTTCTTTTTGCTCTCCGGTTTTTTTATCCAATAGTCCCACGGTAAAAGGCATATGAAGGATATTTCCTTCTGGAATTCTTATCGTGGAAGGTGGGTATTTTTGTTCGATCTCAAGAACAAGATGAGCTCCATCCCTTTTTGATCTTACGATAACTGTTGGAGTACCTGGACGAGAGTACCAATTTTTAAATTGAGATAAACTTTTTCCAGAGGCAAGCTCCATAGCATTGATAAAATCCTCAGTCGTCACTGCTTGACCGTCGTGAAGTTCAAAATACTTATCCATTCCCTTTCTAAAATTCTCTTTCCCAATCAAGGTCTGAATCATGCGGATCACTTCAGATCCCTTTTCATAAACTGTACGGGTATAAAAATTATTAATTTCAATATAGCTTGATGGTCGAATGGGATGACTTAAAGGACCAGCATCCTCAGCAAATTGAGCATCCTTCAAGAGTCTCACATCTTCTAAGCGTTTCACCGCACGTGAAAGCATATCAGATGAAAACTCCTGATCGCGGAAAACAGTGAGTCCCTCTTTAAGTGTTAATTGAAACCAGTCACGGCAAGTGACACGGTTTCCAGTCCAGTTGTGAAAATACTCGTGACCAATGACTCCTTGAATATTTTGAAAGTCATGATCCGTTGCACTTTTCTCATCAGCTAATGTGTAAGTAGAATTAAAGATATTTAAACCTTTATTTTCCATAGCTCCCATGTTGAATGAATCAACTGCAACAATCATATAAATATCAAGGTCGTATTCTAGGCCAAAAGCTTCTTCATCCCATTTCATACTTTGCTTTAGAGATTCCATGGCATGTGGTGTTTTCCCGAGATTACCTTTATCAACATAAATCTCAAGATCGATTTTTCTATTCGACATCGTAACAAAGGTGTCGCGAGCGATGTCAAAATCACCTGCGACCATGGCAAAAAGATAACTTGGTTTCTTGAAAGGATCTTGCCACTTAACCCAGTGACGTCCACCTGGAAGATCGCCTTCGCCAATTCTATTTCCATTTGACAGGAGAAATGGGTATTGCGCTTTATCGGCAATCATTTTAGTTGTGTATTTTGCCATCACATCCGGGCGATCAATGAAATAAGTGATGCGGCGGAATCCTTCGGGCTCACACTGAGTGCAAAGCTGTGGGCCGGATTGATAAAAGCCTTCAAGCGCTTTGTTATTTGCGGGGTCAATCTTGTTCTGGATTTCGATCACAAATTTATCATGCTCGATATTCAAGATGACGAGCTTATCGCTTGAAACCTGATAGCGCTCATGGGGAATAACTTCCCCGTTAAATTTTAAATCTAAAAGCAGAAGCCCTTCGCCGTGGAGCTCAAGGTTAAGCTTCTGCCCTTTATGGGATTTATTTTTTTCAATTTTTAAGACCGAACCAACAAGTGTGAAATCTTTTTGAACATCAACAGTAAGGTCAATTGAATCGATTAAAAAGGGTGATGGTTTGTAATCAGCGAGGTGAATAGTCTTAGGCTGTTGGGTTTGCATGGATTTCCTCAAGAGTGATCTCATATCCGGAGTGAGATCTGACGTTAAAAACTCCAGTATCAAAAATCAAATACTGACCTTTGATACCAATTAAGCGACCACGGATTTCGGGACTTTTATCCAGGTTAAAAGAGGTCACTTTTTCAGGATAGCGCTCGACCGGGTATTTTATTTTAATGATTTCAGCATTAAGAGTCGTGTACTCAAATGCTTTTAGTTCATCTGTCAATGTCATGAGGAGCTTATCTCTCCACTCTTTTAAGTCCAAAGACTCAGCTTCGCCTTTGAGCATTTTACGCCAATCAGTTTTGTCGTTGATGTGCTTTTTAAAAAGAACCTCAATCTGCCCTGACATCAATCTATTTTTTACTTCCAGAATAGGAAGAGCTTCACTCGCCCCTTGATCCATCCAGCGATGAGGAATATTTGACTTCCGAGTGATGCCGACTTTTAGACCTGAGGAATTTGCCAAATAAATGACGTGAGGTTTGAAACAGTTCTCTTCTCCCCACTTTGGCTCGCGACAAGTCCCCTTATCATAGTGGCAAGTTTCAGGTTTTAAGATACACATGTCGCAGCTTGCAAGCTTCATGGTGCAGCCATAACAAACACCCTCACTGAATGTCTTTTTGGTTTTTTTGCCACAATGACTGCAGATAATCTTACCTGAGTACCAAAGACGGAGTTCTTTCCCTACGAGGGAAGTGAGGTCAAAACGCACCTCGCATAGTTTCAATCCATAATTTACGGTTGAACCCAAAGTCGTTTCCATTTTTTGTAATGTACCAGTCATCTTCATAGGCAAAAAGTATCTTACATTATGCTGTATATGTCTTAGAAAAAAGTTCCTTCATTGCGTTTAGAATAATACCGAACATAATATCACTAAACAAGTTAGAGCTCATTATCATTAACCAACAAGGACGGACGAAATGATTAAGAATTGGATGCTTACCCTAAAGGTAGCAGTACTTAGTTTTGCAATCGTGTTGACACCAAGCTGTGGACAACAAGGTGGCGGACTACCAGAAATTAACGGTGTTAAAGGACCGCTCTTCAACGTAGTTGATGGACAAATCCTCATGACATTCAAACTTTTAAATATGCAGGTTGATGCAGGTTTAAAAGTGCCTATCCCTAAGACTCAACGCTCATTCCTAGAGTTCGCACCAAACGTCCTTGACGGTGGTATGCTTCTTCAGGTTTACATGGATGTTGAAGATCTTCGCTCTATTTCAATTGGTGTAGGTGACGGTAACTATCTTCCAGATGGCCGTGCTCTTCCAGGTGTTCCAGGTGGTAAACTTGAGAACTCAATTCGTATCGACACTGATTGGAAAGATATTTCTTTCTACTACCACAAACAACTCTTCGGTCTTTGGATCCCAGTTGGATTTGAAACTGCAGGAATTTCTGGTTACTGGAATATCAACATGAAAGAAAAGCGTGTTGGTTTCATAGGAATTGTTGGTAACGATGAAGTTCGAGGCTACAAGGCCGGTGCTGTTGTTCTCTTAAATCTTGAGGCTCTTAAGGACAAACAACTTAACAGACTCATCAATCTTTCAAAGCGTAACCCGCACATGATTTACTAGTTTCGGCTAGTTGGGGCCCTTCTGGGCCCCTTTTTTTTTGTAAAAAATACTCAAACCCATCTTTTCTTTCCGTCAAAAACGCCATGCCGCTTATGATCCGAGGATGAAATCTTTTTTAGTTTATTCAAGCACTCTTTTGCTGTTAACGATGGTCAGCTGTGGCAAGAAGCCAAAGGTTAACGACGCTCCTGGGACGGAGAAATTCGCGCCATCGACGGCAGAAGTGTATTTCAATGCACTCCAGGATATGAAGAAGGCCGTGAGCAAAAATGACTTAAAATTGGCGAAGAAAGTCGTTTTAGAGAATCCGGGAATGGACCTCAATATGATCTTAAACGACGGAGAAACTTTCTTGATCATGGCGATAAAAAAAGATTTCCGTGATATGAGAAATTTTTTACTCGACAAGAATGTAAACTTTGAAAAAGCGAACGTTAATAAAGAAACCCCTCTGATTGCTGCCGTAGCAAAAAACTACATGAACTCTGTTCGCGTTTTACTCGATTTAAAAGTGGACCTTGAGAAAAGAGATGCCAACGGAGACACTGCTCTTCACATGGCGATCAAAACAAAAAATGACGAAGTGGCAACTCTCTTAATTGGGCAAGGGGCGAATGTTGAAACGCTTGATCGAAAGGGCAACAATTCATTAACTCTCGCCCGTGAAAATAATGTACCGGTAAGTCTTGAACTCATTCAAACCATTTTAAAAGTTGAAGTTGGAGCTCCCGACACAACAACGTTTATCGCCATTTTAAAGAGTGCTAACGTTAAACGCCTAACGGACGTTGTTCAAAGATACCCAAGCATCGTCAAAGATTATGAAGTCTTAAATCCACTTGTAATGTTAGTTGATGTCAAAGATGAAAAGAATGCTTTAAGAAGTGCCGAAGTTTTAATTGAGAAAGCCGCTAACATTAATGGCCCTAAAGAAGCGGAACTGACTCCCCTTTTGAAAGCGACACTCGCAGAAAAAAAGGGTTTTGCTAATCTTTACCTTAATTCAAATGCCAACCCTCAGCTTCAGGATAAAGACGGTAAATCAGCTCTTATCCACGCAGTGGAACTCAATAATCCTGAGCTAGTTAAAATGCTGATTGATTACTCAGCTGCTGAAAAATACACCATCAGAAAAGACGGTAAAAGAATCACTTTCAACGCTTGTGAAACCGCTCGCAAAGTTGGAGAAAAACTCACAACTGCTACTGCTAAAGCTGACAACACAAAGATCAAAGAAATATTAGAATGCGGAGTTCTGCGCTGGCTTTTCTAATCTAAAAACCGGAATCAAAAGAAGAAGTCCTGGTACTGCCACAACCGTGCAAAACACAAAGAACATTTCCCATCCCATTTGTTTTGCCATCCAACCTGTTGGACTAGCAAGAATCACGCGTGGAATGCCCATAAGCGCCGTTAATAAAGCATATTGAGTTGCAGTGAACTGCCTATTGGTAATGGACGCCATATAGGCCGCATAAGCGGCTGTTCCCATGCCAGAGGCAAAGTTTTCGAAGGCAATCACTGATGCAAGGGCAACAAATCTAACAGGAAAAGCTGGGAGAGCAGCAAATCCAAGAGTTGATAATGCCTGAAAAATACCGAAAGTAATTAAAGACCACTTCATATTAAATTTAAGCATTATGGTTCCACCAATAATACCGCCGAAAATAGTCGCAAGCATCCCGAAGACTTTTGCGACAGAACCAATATCGGTTTTAGTGTAGCCAATCTCAAGAATAAACGGCGTTGTCATATTCGCCGCCATGCTGTCGCCAACTTTATAAAGCAAAATAAAAAGCAACATGACCCAAGCACCACGTCTTGTGAAAAAATCTTTTAATGGTCCGACAACGGCTTCTTTTAGATTTGAAGGGATTTTAATGTGTTTATTTTCTGCTGGCGCAAATAAAGTAAACAAGATGGCAGGTGCCATAAAAATAGCGAGCCAAATATATACCTGATTCCAGGGAATTCTGTCTGCAAGAATTAAAGCTGCGGCCCCAGAAACAAGCATAGCAAGACGATAACCAGTCACGTACAAAGATGAACCAAGTCCTAATTCCTCATCAGGCAAAATTTCTCGTCTGTAAGCATCGATCACAACATCTTGTGATGAGGAGAAGAGCGCGATTAAAAAAGCCCACAAAAGAACAAGATTAAGATTGGTTTTTGGATCTGAGTAAGACAAACCCGCAATACAGATCACGAGAAGAACCTGAAATAAAATCATCCAGCCTTTTCTGCGGCTAAAATATGGAAGTTTAAATCGATCTAAAAGGGGTGCCCAAAGAAATTTAATGACGTAAGGAAGACCGATGAGAGAAACCATACCAATCGCAGTAAGGTCAACACCTTCATCTGTCATCCACGCCTGAAGAGTTGAACCAATCAATAGGAGTGGAAGCCCCGAGCAATAACCCAAAAGGAGCATGAAAAGCATCCGTAGACTAAAAACCTTTTTGATTGTTCCATTCATAAGTAGGTGGGCTCATGATAGTGGAAAGCATTTTTACCCACAACACTTTCAGCTGTTTTCTTTTTGAAAGTGCCTTTTTTAAAGTCGATCTTTTTAATAACCTGACCGAGAGCTTCAGCAAGTAATGGCGGCACGGCATTCCCAATCTGACGGAAGATAGATGTTTGTGATCCATGAAAAATAAAATCATTGGGAAAACTCTGACAGGCAGCTGCTTCACGAGGAGTGAGGTAGCGTGGCTCTTTGGGGTGATAATAGCTCGTACGTGCCGTTAAAATAGTGGGAGATGGTTCAGTAAGAGGTAGACGCTGAAGTCTTGTTTGACGGAAGCGGTTTTCTCTTAACTTTTCCCAATCCACATCAAAGCGTAGATTTTTAGGTAAGAATTCTTTTTCATCCGCTTCATAGCGAATACCACGACCGGCAGGTATAAATTTTAAACGCTCAACATCTTCTGTCTTTTTAATCTGTGCGAGTTTTATGTCGTGGTTATAAACGCGACCGTCTGCCGCTTTAAGATTTTTAAAAGCTTCTTGAACAGTTTTGACTTTATTTTTGGCCCGAGTCCCGTGAGTTGCAACAGGAAAGAGACACTCTCCCCCTTTAACACCCATAATAATCGTGCGGCGTCTTTTTTCTGGAACGCCAAATTCCTCTGCTGACAAAACGCGAGCATCCATGTTGTAGCCCAAGCGCTCAAAATACTGAAAAATCTTGGTCAGGACAGGTTGATTCTTTTTCGCTACAAGCCCCGTGACGTTTTCGAAGAGAATAACTTTAGGATTGGTCGCTTTTACGATCCGAATAAATTCTTTAAAAAGAAGATTTCTCTGATCTTCAACAACACCCTTTCCTACAGTCGAAAAACCCTGACAGGGAGGCCCACCTACGACCATATCCACTTTTTGGCCACGCAACAGAGCTTTTAATTTTTTTTCAGAAAGCTTTTTGATGTCTCCAAGATAAACTTCCGCTTCCCGGTGATTGGCCGCAAAGCTCTTAATCGCCTCTTTATCCACATCCACGCCAAGTAAGCATCGGTGCCCCGCCATCTCGAGCCCGGAAGAGAGTCCTCCACAGCCGCTAAAGAGATCGACGAAAGTAAACGATTTGGTCTGTGTATTCATATACTAGAAAGTGTAAATTCTTGAGAATTGAGTGTCTATCAAAAACCCGACGATTGCTCGAAATATCATTCAAATGTTTGAGCTATGAAACACAGTGAGAAATTGATTTTCCCTCGAGAAAAGTGTGTTTTTTTGTGGTACAATTGGGACGATAAATTAATCATAGTGATGAATTAACTTAACAAAAGGTTTGGATATGAAAAGAAGAGATTTTTTAAAGAGCACAATGTTCTTCGCTGCTATTTCAACTATCGTTGGTAAAACAGCTGGCCTTTTCCAAGACGCTAGCGCAGCTGACGTTTATGTGACTGCAGGAAAACTTGGATACAAGGAAGTTTCTCCTCAAGCAAAAAACGGTAAGAACTGCGCCTCTTGTAAACATTATAAAGCCGGAGCTGTTGCTGGTGTTGGTGGTTGTACTCTTCCAGCTATGAAGTCGGCGATGAAAGCTGCTGCCGCTCCTCTAGTCAAAGAAGGGGCTTACTGTAATATGTGGGCAAAAAAAGCTGCTTAATCTCTAAAAGTTCACTCCAAAGGGCCTTCACGGGCCCTTTTTTTTTGTTCCAGGCCTACCGTCAAAAAATTGTCAGAAGATGTTAGTTTTCATTTCGTTCTTACTTTGGAATAAAGGGCCACGGCATAAACGCCCCCTAAGAAGGAATCTAGAATGAAACAACTTTTGGCCCTTACAACTCTTGTTCTTGCTCTCAATGCCCAGGCAGAAATCAAAGTGATTTACGGCAAAGACAATAGACAGGACATTTATCAGGTTTCAGACGCGCTGCACAAGGGGCTTGCTGCTTCAACTGCTGGAATGATCCACTTAGGCCTTTTCGCAAGATCGGCCAAGCAGGGCCTTTTTGATCTAAAAAATTCGCCGACTCTTGAGCGCGGCCAGAATCTTTGCCCTTCTGAAGCCTTTTCTCAGCAATTAACGGCACCAACATGTTCTGGCTTCTTGGTTGCCCCTGATACGATCGTGACTGCAGGTCACTGTTATAAGTCGTTTGATACACCGGAAAACGTTTGTAAAAACTTTGCCTGGGTTTTTGATTACAATATGAAGTCTGCTTCTCACAATCCAACAAGAAATATCCCTATCTCAAACGTTTATATTTGTAAGAAAGTGATCGCTGCAGAACTAAGCAACACTCAAGACTACGCGGTCATTAAGCTAGACCGTCCGGTGGTTGGAAGGGCCCCTCTTAAATTTCGTACTAGTGGAAAAATCTCACCATCAACATCGCTTGTCGTGATTGGTCACCCAACTGGTCTACCAACGAAAGTTTCCCCAGCAGGAAAAGTGACAAGAAATACTGAGCCAACAATGTTTTCAACCACTCTTGATACTTTTCACGGCAACTCTGGTTCGGCGGTTTTTGATGCCAGAACAGGTCTCGTAGAAGGGATTTTGATTCAGGGTAAAAACGATTACGTGCCTTCTAAGAAAAATGATCCTAAGAGTTGTGTTGTCGTTAACAAGTGCGACGATAATGGAAATAACTGTTCTGCTGGACAAGAAATTGGCCCAATTCAGTGGGGAGAAGTTGTTCTTCGTATGGATGCAGTCGTTAGAGTTATCAACGCTTCTTTGAAAGTTAAATAATCCCGTTTGATCTAAAGAGTTCAGAGAGAGATTTACTCCTCTGTCTGAACTCTACTTAATACCTTCTAAACAAAATACAGAATTTAATCGTCCACAATACTGTCCGAATCCAATTAGTAGAAATTAAACGTTCAATTATTTGTGGGTCATAAGCAACCACGAGCTTATTATGGCAAGGTACCTGGAGAAAAAACGTACTCGCCCAAATAGCTATAATTAGTCCAAGAATAATAGGGCTTCTGAAATAAAACGCCAAACCCAGCTCAGCTAACATTAAAGGCATAACGATCAGAGAAATGCGGGCGCCATGAAAACCGGCGAAAGTCGTAAACTGGGTGGGATCCACAAACCTAAAGCTCGGATAATGGAGAATCTGGATTAGCCAGATGAGAATAAGTAAGCCGCTTGAGATTAGAAGTTCTAAAAGTTTAATGTTCATCCTTTAACTTTACCATGAATAAGCCGTTTCAAAAGCCTTGCGGATAGTACGAGTCGGGTTACAATTATAAAATGGTTATACACGAATACTGGATTCAGATTCAAGAGCTCACGCTGGCCTCACTTAAATCGCGTTACAGGAAGACCTTGGCGGGTTTTATTTGGGTTATCTTGAACCCAGTTTTGATGTTCGGCGTGCAAAGTATCGTTTTCAAAAAATTCCTCAAAATTGATATGCCTGATTACTTCCTTTTTCTTTTAGGTGGATTGTTACCTTGGATTTTTTTTACTTCAACTATTCAGATGGGCACACCTGTTTTTGTCAATCAGGGGCAACTTTTAAGATCCTTTAAAATCAATCCTTGGGTTGTTCTCGGTGCACAGGTTCTCGATAGTTTTATTAATTTTACAGCGAGCTTTATCCTTATCATGCTCCCCTTCTACGCAACTTCAGATAAGCCACTTCTCTCATTGCTTTTACTTCCGGTTGCACTTTTACCGCTTTTAATTGGCACCCTAAGTATTACGATTAGTCTAAGTGTGCTTAATGTTTTTTATCGGGATATCAATTTTGTGATGGGCTTTATTTTTAGTTTACTTTTTTTTCTCACACCTATTTTTTATCCGGTATCCTTTGTACCGGATGATTTTAAGTGGCTCGTGTTGATTAACCCGGTCAATTATTTTATCGATCCCTTCAGAACCATCATCCATACGTCAAACTTTGATGGCTTCTTCCTTGTTTTATGTAAAAGCTTTTTAGCCTCGGCCGTCTTTGTATTGATAGCTCTCCTCATCTGGAAAAGGAAACAGAATGACTTCTACCGAAGACTCTGATGTCCTTTTAAAAGTCGTGAATCTCAAAGTCTACTTTGAGCTTGAGCACTATCATCAGAAGGATTTACGTGACGTTTTTGTGGGCGCCGTCTCCCATCCCCTGGATTATCTCTTTAAACCAAAAGAACTTTTTTATGTTTTAAACGGCATAAACTTCGATATTAAGCGGGGCATGCGAATTGGTATTCTTGGTGTGAATGGAAGTGGTAAAACAACTCTTTGTCGATGTCTGGCCGGCATGATAAAGGCACAATCAGGAATGATTGAAACAAGATCAGAGATACGCGCCATCTTCGATACCGGGACTGGGATTATGCCAGAACTGACAGGCAGAGAAAATGCCATGCTTTTGGCGCGACTTTTTTTTCCAAAGGTCAAAGATGTTCTGCCATTTGTAAATGAAGCGATCACATTTTCTGAACTCGGGCACTTTATCGATGTGCCTTTTAAACAATACTCTAAAGGGATGCAATCAAGACTACTTCTGTCACTCGTGTCGTCTAAAACAACTGATATTCTGATTCTTGATGAGGTTTTTGATGGGGCCGATGTTTTCTTTCAGGCAAAGATTGCAGAGAGAATGCGCTCCTTTATCGAAAAAGCTGGAGCGACCATTTTTGTGTCTCACTCGAGTGAGCAAATAAGACAGGTTTGCAATACCGTTTTGGTTTTAAGCGGTGGTGGTATTGAATTTTTTGGTGACGTCGAAAAAGGTATCGAAAAATACTATGAAATGGGTTCTAAAAAATAAAACCGGTCCGTTCGGACCGGTCGTAAATTAATCTATTTTTTTATGTTCTTTTTCTCTGCCCAACGTAGAGTAAATCGCTGGTACAACCACTAAAGTCAAAACGGTTGATACAATTGATCCGCCAATGATCGCTACCGCCATGGGTTTAAGTGATTCCGAACCAGCTCCAAGAGAAAAGGCCAGTGGGACTGCACCTGCAACTGTCGCAAAAGTCGTCATTAGAATTGGACGAAGTCTTTTCGGACATGCATCGATGAGAGCTTCTTTGATATTTAGCCCCTCATCTCTTCGCTGATTGGTAAAATCAACTAAAAGAATAGAGTTTTTCTTCACAATACCCATCAAGAGAATAAGACCGATCATCGAGTAGAGATTTAAAGATTGACCCATCATCCATAAACCCAGAAACGCACCAGAAAAACTAAAAGGAAGCGCCATAAGAACTGTTATTGGATCGATGAAACTATTAAACTGAGTTCCTAAAACCATATAAGCAATTAAAATACCCAACGCCAGAGCAAAGATCAGACTTTTGAAGGCTTCATTATAAGTTTCCGCAGATCCAGATTCAATTAAAGTATAACCAGCAGGAAGGCGAGTTTTCGTAATCTCACGAACTTTATCCAGTGCTTGACCTTGAGATTTACCTGAGGCGATACTGGCATAAATCGTTATCGCGCGCTGACGGCTCCTACGATTAATAGACTGCACTCCAGGAAGTTCTTTGACAGTGACGACATCTAAAAGATTCACGAGCTCACCACGAGAGTTCCTCACGAAAATTTTCTTTAAATCATCGAGCTTATTTTTTGAGGCGTCCGCCATTTTAATACGGATGTCATTTCGGTGACCGTCTTTAGAGTACTTCCCGATAACGACTCCACCAATAAGAGCGTTAATCGTTGTACCGATTTCCTGGACAGAGACTCCTCTTGATTTCGCCTTTTCGCGATCTGGGAAGACCTGAATTTCCATCACCGATTCTTTGTAATCGGTATCGATATCAACATATATACCAGAGGCGCGCATATCTTCCATCACATCTTTGGCGGCCTTAATGAGCAACTGCCAGTTACCACCGGCGAGCGTAAACTCAACAGGGAATCCTCTTCCTGAGGATGAGAAACCGGCCTGAGACATATCCTGAACTAAAATTTTTGCACCTTTAAACGTTTTAAAATGAGCTCGATATTCATTTAAAAGATCAGCTTGATAGGGAGTCTTACCAGTCTTCGGATCTTTTGGTCTATCTTTAGGATCGTGAAGTGTCACAAAATAGTTTGCTGAGTTTGCCTCGGCGTTACCCCCCCAACCACCAACCGCAACGAAATGCCTTTTGATTTCTTTACGGCCCCACAGATAAGCTTCAACTTCTTTGGCGATGTTGTCAGTATACTCAAGCGACGAACCATCTGGTGCTTTAATTCTCATGTTAAAGCTCGAAGTATCCTGAACCGGAACAAATTCCTTGGGAAGAATCTTTACTAACATAAACGTCGCTGCAAAAAAGACAAAAGAAACTGATAGAAGAATCGCTCTGTGAGACAGAGCTAGTTTTAGTGCATTGGTGTAAAGTTCAATCAGCCAATCAAAAAATCTATCAACAGCATGGCCAAGCTTTGTTGTTCGTTTGCTTTCTTCCATGAATTGACTTGTCCGCATCGGAGTAAGTGTAATCGCCTCTACATACGAAAGGGCCACCGCCACTGAAATGGTGATACCAAACTGAAAAAAGTATTTTCCGATGATCCCGTCCATCATGGCCACAGGAAGAAAGATCGCCATAATCGCCACAGTTGCAGCAAGGGCAGCAAATGAAATTTCATTTGCTCCCTCTCTGGAAGCTTTGACTTTATCTTTACCCATTTCATGGTGGCGATAAATATTTTCAAGCACCATAATCGCATCATCCACCACAATACCAATTGAGAGTGAAAGACCGAGAAGAGTAAAAGTATTGAGGGTGAAATTCATGTATTTTAAAATAATGAATGCACCAAGAATTGAAGTCGGAATCGCGAGGATAACGTTAATTGTGGCAGAAAAAGAGCCAAGAAATAACCAACAAATAAAAGCGGTTAAAACCGCAGACAAGATCATGTTAAAAGTTAATTCGTGGATTGATTCTTCAATAAATTTCGTCGTGTCATAGTTAACGACGAGTTCTACTCCAGGAGGTAAATCCTTCTGAATTTTCTCCATTTGCTTTTTAACACCATCAGCAACTGCCATGGTGTTAGATCCACGCTGCTTTCGGATACCAAGACCGATGGCATTTTTACCATTAGAACGAGAAAGGCGTCTGACGTCCGCGATTCCCTCTTCAACACTGACAACCTGACTTAAAAATATGGGGACGTAATTAGGAGATCCTCCACGCCGAATGATGGGTAGGTTTTTAAATTCTTCTATTGATGTAGCCTCACCAAGTGTCCGTACGTTTCTTTCTTTAATTGGATCTTCAATAAAGCCGGAAGGTGATTCTTTATGTTCTGCCTGAATGGCCGCAACAACGTCATTAACAGTGAGCTCAAGTTTGTTAAGCTTATCATTATCGGCCCAAACTCTTAAATTTGGATCGATATACCCTGCAAGAAAAACATCGGCGACACCTGAGACTGTTTGAAATTTATCTTTCAAAACGTCTCTGGTGTAGGC
This sequence comes from Bacteriovoracaceae bacterium, assembly GCA_040399915.1. Classification (GTDB taxonomy): domain Bacteria; phylum Bdellovibrionota; class Bacteriovoracia; order Bacteriovoracales; family Bacteriovoracaceae; genus Peredibacter. Next base: position 530,429 of record JBBARE010000002.1, on the reverse strand, counting down.
CATAAGATCCTTGGGAGACATATCAGGAGCAGAAACCGCTAGAAACATAATAGGTCTGTCGTCAGGGTTCACTTTTTGAATCGTAGGAGGGTCAATTTCATTCGGTAAAAGGCGTTGGGCCTGATTGATTTTTGCCTCAATTTCAGAAACGGCAACATCAATATTTTTACTAAGATTAAATTCTACAGAAATATTGGCGGTTCCTAGTTTTGCCGTAGAGTTAATACTTTTTACACCTTCAATAGAAAGAATAGCACTTTCAATCGGGTCAATAACATCAAGTTCCATTACGTCGGGTGCAGCACCTTCATAGATGACTGAAACGTTAACCACAGGAAAGTCGACGTCAGGCATTTGCGAGACACCCATTTTTCTCATAGCAAGAAAGCCAAAGATGATCATCGCGGCCATGAGCATCCAGGCAAAAACAGGTTTACGAATTGAAATATCTGATAAGCTCATGGGAGAACTCCGGTAGAAGCTTCAAGGTTTTTGTAATTTAAGTGAGTGATAGCAACAAGACTATTATAAGAACGCTTTGTTTCGATAAAAATGTTTAGGGATTGAAGCACGTCAAGGTTTGTAACGAGGCCTAAATTGTAATCTTTTTTGTTAAGGCGATACGCCTCTTCCGCTTTGGCGAGTGCCTGTTTCAGAGATTTAAGCTGCTCCTGAAATTGCACTAGATTTTGATAATTGATCGAGATATCACGTTCAGCGGCCCTTAAAGTTTCAGAACTCGTAAGTTCCGCAATTCGTTTTGTTTCAACCGCTTCTCTCACACCAGATTGCACCCCTCCCCCTTGAAATAAAGGAATGACAACGGCAACTCCCACATCCCACTCTGAGCTTGCGAGGACACCAGTTCGATCGAAGTAATAGTTACTGGTTAAATCAACTGATGGGTAGTGTCCGCCCTTAGAAACATCGATTAACTTACTCGCCACACGCGTTTGCTGAACTGTTGCCATGATGTCTGGTCGAGTCCTGACTTTAATGACGTAGTCATTAAGAGACCCTGTTAGTTTGGGAACTTCCGATAGCTCATCCATCTGACCAGGTTTTATTTTGGTATAAAACTCGAAAGTTCTTTCTGCCTGCTGAAGACTAATAAGACTTTGCTTATATTCAGACTCAGCTGTTAAAAGTTGCGCCTCGGCTTGAACCAGCTCGCCTTTTCTTGAACGACCGATGGAAGTTCTTTCTCGAATTTCTTTCACTCTTTCGCGGCTAAATTTCATGAGTTCATCTACATTTTTTAAATCCATCTGCGCGATATTTAAATTGTAGTAGGCATTTATCACTAACTGATAAAGATTAATTTCAGTAGCATCTTTTTGGTAGCGGGCCAGAAGAATATTCTCTTTTGCTACTTGATACGCTGAGACTGAACCACCTCTTAAAAGTGGTTGGGTAAGGCGAATAGCGGCCGAATACTGCCTGGTGAGGAGAAAGGGATTTGCCCCCGCTGCATCTGGCGGATCAATTCGGGTGTAGGTTCCCACACCATTAATGGTTGGGAGAATCGTTGCCCTGACCTGTGTTTTTTGCTCCAGGCTGATTTCAACCGTAGACTCAGCTCTTTTAATAGACTCCATATTCATCCGAGCAGCATCAAAAGATTCTTTCAGAGAAATGGCAGCATGTGCCTTCCCCAAAAAAAGAACAAGAATCAGGATAAATTTCAAATTACTTTTCATTGACGTGTCCCATAAGTTTATCAAGTACATCCAATCCCTTGATGAGATCATTTTGTTCTTCTTTAGATAATTTTTTTATTTTTTTCTCAAACGTTTTTTCGACGTGATCTGTAACAACTTTTCTTCTCTTGAGCCCCTCAATGGAGAGCTTTAATGTCAGACAACGCCTGTCTGAACCTTGTTCACGGATTAAAAATCCTTTTTTTTCTAGAGCATCTACCATTTTAGATACAGCGGCCATTGAGACCTGAAGAGTTTGCGCCATTTGAGTCTGGCCTTCACCTTCAAAAGTAAGATTTAAAACTCGGAATTGCTGAAAAGTAATATCACTGGCAAGGGATCCGGCAGCTAAGCGTCGGATAATTCTAACTGAGTTCGGAATAGAGGATAGTATCTTTTTGGATAACATTGCTGACTATCTTAATAGTTAACTTGGTTAAGTAAATACAAATCTCCCGTTGTCTCATTTTTGGTAATCTGCCCCTATTAAACACGTTGCAAAACGACGGCTCCAGATTTTATGAACAGTGATTTGTAAAAAATTAAAAATCCTGTAAATGGAAAGCTAATAGGAGAAATTTCATCTAGCAAACCGAACCTGTCGGATTTAATGACCTCACAATGAGAGTAAATGTAAGGTGGCATAGTAAAAAGAAATCTCTAGAGTTTTAGTAACAACGTTTCTCAAGGAGGAGAGCATGAGACTATTAGCAGTGATGGCCGTTCTAGGTCTATCGTTTGAAGCCTTTTCGGCAACAAACACTTCTTACTTCCAGCCCCTGGATGTAATCGCATTACACGATCAAGAAATCGCAAGTGAGAAAAAAGGTGAAGCACCACGTTTTGCTGTTCCTCAAAAAGTATCAGTAAAACCGTCTTGGGAAAAATCAGGAAATGGTTATTCTTGGTCTCATCAGGTAACTGCTCCCAATGCAGTGTCATTGAACTTTGGTTTCTCAAAATTTTATTTACCTGAAGGTGCTGAGCTCAACATCTATTCTGCTGACCGCTCTGAATTCATCCGCACTTTCACTGCTCAAGATAATAACGCTGCAAAAGAACTTTGGACTCCAGTTATCATGAGTGATGATGTTGTTATTGAAGTCACAGCACCAGCTGAAGTTGCTTCTCAGGTTGAAATTGAACTTTCGCAAGTTGGTCAGGGTTTCAGAACTTTTGGTCAAAAAACTCTTAAAGCTGGAAGCTGTAACGTTGATGTTGCTTGCTCTGACTCTAAAGGATGGGAAGAAGAAGTTAACTCAGTAGGTGTTATTTCTACAGGTGGTTCAACTTTCTGTACTGGATTCATGGTTAACAATACAAACAATGACAAGGCTCCATTCTTTATGACGGCTGCTCACTGTCGTATTAATGCTTCTACAGCACCTTCACTTGTTGTTTACTGGAATTACCAAACTTCAAAATGTGGTGGCGCTCGTGACGGTAAGTTAAGTGACTTCCAAACTGGTTCAGTTCACCTCGCTTCAGGTGCTAAGTCAGATTTTACTCTCGTAAAACTTAACTCTGCTCCAAATCCTGAATTTAATGTTAGATTCGCTGGCTGGGACGCATCGGGTGACATTGGCTCGCCAGCAGTTGCTATTCACCACCCAAATGTTGATGAAAAATCCATTTCATTTGAAAATGATCCGACTGCACTTTCGTCTTATGGCGGAACTTCAGCTCCAGGCGACAGCACTCACGTTTGGGTAAAAGATTGGGATAAAGGAACAACTGAACCTGGTTCATCTGGTTCTCCACTCTTTGATCAGAATCACAGAGTTATCGGACAGCTTCACGGCGGTGGTGCTGCTTGTGGAAATAATCTTCCAGATTACTACGGACGCCTTCACACTTCGTGGAAAGGTGATGGAACGAGAGCTGGTAGTCTTAAGGAACACCTTGATTCGGCCAAGACTGGTAAGCTAACTGTCGATACGATCTAAATTCTTATAGACCCTCACTTGACTGTGAGGGTCTTTCTCTATCTGCCTGATAAATTCTTCTCGTAAATTAGTAACCAAAATTGAGTTTTATTTTAAATTAACATTTCCATCCGTGAACCTATTGACGTATTTGAATTGAGAAATTTTCCAATTCCAGAATTCCTTTTCAATCACAGGTGCTCGAAGCTCAACTTCGTAAACGCCGTAGAGAGTTTTGATATTTTTACCTGATTTAGATTTTTTATAATGAGTCGTAATGGCTGTAATGTTGTGCTGAGTAGAATCGCCTTTGATGTAAGAGCTATTGTTGGTTAATGAATGAAGAGTTCCATCAAGGTCTTTATGAGCAACTTTCATCATTTCAATAAACTCAACCCCGCTTTTATCTTTTAAACCGTCACCCATATCTACGATCACTTTATCTGCCACAAGCTCACGCGCCTTAACATAGTCACGGATATCGAGTGATCTGAAAAATAAATTAATCTGCCCGCTGATAGAATCACGCTTTAATAAAGTTAAAAGTCTCACTTTCTCATCATCGCTAAATTGATTATTAGTTTTTACCGTTTGGCAGCCAATGAGTGCCATAAACATGATATAGCAAAAAAATTTCATGAGACCTCCTGTAAAGTATTGGATTAATAATAAGGCGGATTGGACTTGAACAAAACAAAAGATTCAGCAAAAAGCTAGACCTTAGCTTCTTTCAAAGTCTTTTGAATGAGACTCACAATTTCGAACTGGATTTCTTTATCATCATCAATCTCAGTGTGGTCATGAGGTGACAGAATATTGCGCACATTGGTTTTTTCTTCACGGCGAGCGACATGAGGACCATCATTTAAGACGATGCTTTTTTCACCAAAAACATTCAAATGGCGTTTAACGTTTTGAGGAATGATGTCGTGTGAAAATCCAATTGCATCTATTGTTACGAGAAGGTCAACAGTCCTGAAATTTTCTTTTAAGCTATCAAGCTCATCAGCAATTTCAACTGCTGTATCTCCACCTAAACTATGTCCAACTAAAACAACTGGATAATCGGGATGAATCTTTTTGATTTCTTTCATGACTTCATCTTTCTGATCCCAACCATAGATTCGTGACCCCTCGACAGACTCAGCGATTCTACCAACACCGGCATAACCACTCTCTGAATTAAGAGGTGAACTAAAAACATCAAGACCCTTCAAAAAGAATATGGCGGGTCTTTTAACTGAACCGTTTTTAATTTCAGGTTTTTTGACTTCTTCGACTTTAGTTTTAATTTCGTCTTGAGCAACGTCTTTAATTTTATCTTTGGCGAAATTTTTCGCGAGATCAGGTTTAGGTAAATCGGGAAGACTTGGTAAGGACGGAGTTGGAACTGAAGGCAAAGATGGAAGAGACACTGCAGGTGTTGAAGGCGGTGCTTTCGATGAAAGCTCAATCTTATAATCAGGCGAAGGTTTCGCAGGAAGTTTTCCAAGAAGTGGTTTAGGAATCAAGTTTTTAGACTCCCCTTTGGCGAGGGTCTTAGATTGAGCAAATGATCCAGGTGTTGTTAGGTCTGTTTTCACAATATGAGTTTACCACTTTGCCAGGATTTTCCGATGAGGGGAAACTTTTTCACCGACGGTTCTAGTCAGTAAATCATTAGAGCGCTCGAGTCGATGAGTAAACCATGAAAAACACCATTCTGATGTTCTTACTTGTTTCGGCCGCCTGTGGAAAGATACCCCAATTCAGGATTAAATCCTCCTTAGAGCCCCAAAATGTATCGGCCATTTATGGATCAGCAAGGCTCAACGTTAACATCTTCTATGAACCAGGAGCTGAACCATACACGGATCAAATCGCCATCTTTAAAAGCTTTGATCTTCTTCACAAAAATATCGACGTTTTATTTGAAGGAAAATCCAATAGACCTTTAGTCAAAGTTCCCCGCGAGCTAAGTGAAATGACAAAGCTTCAAACTTTTGCAAAGTCGACCTGGACTGCTGAAGAAGTTATTGAACTTTCAAAAGGTGATACTGCATCAACATCTGGAGAAACGACCAATTTTAGTATTTATTTTTTAAATGGTGTTTTTAAAGAGAATCCATCAACCATTGGGCTTCATATCAGCGGAACCAAAATTATGGCGATTTTTAAAGATGTCATTAAATCAACGACTACAGAGAGCAATCCTTTGGTCCCAAAATACGTGGAACAAGCGACTTTAGTCCATGAAATGGGACATGCTTTAGGTCTAGTTAACAATGGTGTTCCGATGTTTACCCCCCATCAGGATACTGCCCATGGCGCCCACTGTGATAAACCAGATTGCGTGATGTATTATTCAAATGAAGGTGCAACAAGTATGATAAAATTCGTACTTAATGCGAAAGATAAACTCTCCCTCATCATGTTTGACCAACAGTGCTTAAACGACGCCCAAAATTTTAAAAAATAAGTTTCTCAGGGTCTGAATTATCTAGCATAATTTCAGAGCATGACTTATCAAATTGGGCTCGGAAAACAGGACCTTACTTGCTTCATTCCTGGTATCGGAATGATGGGTTATGGGCAACACCACAACACAGTAAAAGAAATCGCAACTCCCCTTTGGGTGCGGGCCTTGTTTCTTAAAAACTCAGACCAGAAATTTATCTTCGTTCATCTTGAGCAAGCGTTTGTCACTCTTGCCATTAAAGAAGAAGTTTTAAAACGATTGCAGATATCTCACTCTGATTGGCAATTTACTGATGATAATCTTGCGATTACAGCTCAGCATACGCACTCGGCCCCTGGCGGCTATAGTCACTACCCTTTCTACAATTTTACGATCCCAGGATTTCAAACAAAAGTTTTCGATACAATTGTGACGGCGATTATTAATGCAATTCTAGAAGCTTCAAAAAAGTTTCATGAAGTTGATTTAAGCTGGGGTAAAACGACGATTGAGCCTTCAAAAGAAGTCGCATTCAATCGATCCATTGAGGCTCATGCTCTAAATCCTGAAGCCATTCATTCAACACTTGAAGAAAAAAATCTTGCGGTTGATCGAACCATGGATGGGTTGTTTTTTAAAAATAAAGAAGGAAAGACGTTAGCCTTTTTAAATTGGTTTGGTGTTCACTGTACTTCCATTTCAAGTTTTAATTCTCGCATTCATCATGACAATAAAGGTGTCGCCGCCGCTCTATTTGAAAAAAATCATCCTGAAACCATGGCGTTTTTTCTGCAGGCATCGGCAGGAGATGTTTCTCCTAATTTTTTTTGGGATAAAAAAACAAAACTCATGCGCGGAAAGTTCAGCGATCAATATGAAAGTGCAGCGTACAATGGGGAAATTCAGTTCCGTGAATCTGAAAAGATAGAACCAACTTCTTTTTTAAGTGGAGGAATCGAAAGTCATCAAATTTTTCTTGATATGGCACAAGAAGTCGCTCCTCCGGCCCACGGAGTAGCCTTTTTCCAAGGAACTCTTGAAGGACCGGGAATTCCATCCCCGCTTGGAGCTATTCTTAAAAATATTTCTCGATTGGTGAAAAAGCATCACCTTCTTCGACATCCAGAGCTTCATCAAAAATTTTATGAAGCTCATGCGGGAAAAGATATTATTTTAGATAACAGGAGTGGCGCTTTTCTAGGTGTGCCGTTATCTGCGTGGAAGAAACTTCCTCCCATTCCGGAACCAACGGTTGAGGCCTTCAGAAAAACAGCACAAAATAATGCTCTTGAAACATTGCCTTGGGTCCCTTCTATACTTCCTTTTCAGTTTCTAAAAATTGGAGAGGTTTTGATTGCTTTTGTTCCCGGTGAAATAAGTGTGATGGCGGGCAGAAGACTTAAGAATCACCTTCTCGATGAACTTAAGCTTCTTGGAATAAAAGAAGTCTTTCTCACAAGCTACGCTAACGCCTATATGGGTTATATTGTGACTCCAGAGGAATACGATAAGCAGTGTTACGAAGGTGGTCATACTATTTATGGACGAGAGACTCTAAGAGGGATTTTTGCAGGGTTTAATCATTTGATCGCTCTCATGAAAGGTAGCTCAAAACATCCTTCATTACCAAAAGTTCCCTTCCATTTTCCAAAAGAAGAATTGGCACGGAGAAGTGTATGAATGTGTTAAATAATCAATACGCAGAATATCTCACCGCCCTTAATTATCCGAGTGTTCCGACGTTATTTTTAGATCTCGAAGCGTTTCAAAAAAATAGTCAGTGGATAAAAGAAAATGCGCTTGGTAAAAAAATCAGGATCGCAACCAAATCAATACGCTCCCGCCACGTGCTTAAGACAATTCTCGATAGTGACAAGGTGTTTCAGGGTCTCATGACCTATGATATCCGCGAAGCGATCTGGCTTAGGGACTTGGGCTTTAAAGATATCCTGATGGGTTATCCGACGATGGATGTCCTGGGCATTAGAGAGCTCTTGAAGAACCCTTTGGGAATAACCTTGATGGTAGATCTTCCAGAGCATTTAGATATCCTCGAGCGAGAGGCCATCATTGCTGGTAAAAAAGTAACAGTCTGTATTGATATAGATCTCTCTATGAATCTTCCTGGATTAAGGTTTGGAGTTTATCGATCGGCGATTAATTCTGTTGAACGGATGAAAACTTTTTTAAAGAAACTAAAAAGTTGCCACCACCTAAAACTCATAGGAGTCATGGGGTATGAAGCACAGATTGCTGGAGTGATGGATAAAGAATCTCTTCTCATGAGAACGCTCAAAACTTTATCTCTCAATCAACTCAAAGAAAGACGAAAAAGTATTGTCCAACTCATCCTCTCTGATGGGCATGCTCTTGAGTTTATAAACGGTGGTGGGACTGGAAGTTTAAAAGAAACATGCCAAGAAGAAGTGGTGACAGAGGTAACAGTCGGATCAGGTTTTTTTGCGCCTGTTCTTTTTGATCATTACAAAGACTTTACCTTAACTCCATCGCTTCTTTTTACACTGCCGATAGTAAGGCACCCAGAGAAGAGTATTTTTACCTGTTTTGGCGGGGGCTACATAGCATCGGGGTCAACGGATAAGATAAAACAACCTACCCCCTATCTTCCAGAAGGGATGAGTCTTTTAAAGCACGAGGGAGCGGGCGAAGTCCAAACGCCGTTTCGTTACAATGGCCCCTTAAACCTAGTCCCAGGTGATTCGATCATTTTGAGACACGCAAAATCTGGCGAGATTTGTGAAAGGTTTCCAGATATAGTTATTATTGATAAAGGATTAGAAAAAACACGAGTTCCTACTTATCGCGGAGAAGGAAAAAATTTCGTATGAAAAATTGGGCAGGGAATCTAACGTTTAATCCTTCCGAAATATTTGCACCAACTTCAGTAGATGAAGTGAAACAGATTGTCATGAAGGCCAAGAAAAACAAGAAGAAGGTCCGTACGAGAGGAACAGGTCACTCATGGACAGGCCTTATAGCCACTGATGATTATTTTGTTCATCTTGATGGATTACAAGGTGTCATTGAAGTTGATAAATCTAAAAAAAGACTAAAGGCTTTTGCAGGAACAAAGTTAAGTTTATTTGGTGAAGAAGGTTTTCGCCATCAACTTGCGATGGAAAATCAGGGTGACATTAATAAGCAGTCTATCGCAGGTGCAACCAGCACTGGCACACACGGGACAGGAATAACTCTCCAGTCGGTTGCTAATCAAATTAGCTCTATGACTATCATCAATTCAAATGGTGAAGAAGTTGTCATTGACGAAAAATCGCCCTATTATCATGCCGCTCGATTATCTTTAGGAACTCTGGGAATTATTTCTGATATTACTTTTAAATTAGCAGATGCATACAAACTAAAAGAAAATTCTTTCGCTGAAGATTTCACTGACAGCTTAAAATTTTTCAAAGATCGATTAAAAAACAACAGACACCTGGAAATGTTTTATTTCCCTGTTGGAGATTGGTCTCTGACAAAAATGATGAACCTCACATCTGAAGAGCCTACAAAGAAGACGACATTGCATACCATGAATGAAATTGTTCTTGAAAATTGGCTTTATACCCAGCTCAATAAAATGGCAGCAGGAACTGGTCGATACAAATTAATTGATAAAATCATGCGTACCTTTGTCTCTCCCAAAGTCCATGTGGACTGGTCTCACCGGGCCTTTCCAACGGAACGAAGCTTTAAATTTATGGAAATGGAATACAACCTTCCAGTTGAAAAATTTGAAGTCGTTATGGATGAAGTAAGAGCTGCTATCAAAAAAAATAATTTTCAAACTCTCTTTCCAATTGAGATACGTTTCGTAAAAGCAGATCCAATATGGCTTTCACCAGCTTATGAAAGAGACAGTGTTTATCTTGCAGTCCATACCTATATTTCAGAAAATTATCGACCTTATTTTGACTGCATGGAAGAGATTTTTCAGCGCCATGAGGGACGACCTCACTGGGGCAAGTGGCATACAATGAGTCAGGAAAAATTAAAAAAGGCTTATCCCCGCTTTGGAGACTTTACCAAAGTGAGGCGTGAGTTTGATCCTGACGGAATGTTTTTAAACGAACATTTACAAGAAATTTTCGGGTTATAATGGGAGTACCTTTAATTGCGACCCTATTTCTTATTTTTATCACCATTGGCTATTTTAAATACGGCACCTGGGTTGCTTCTCACTTTGGAATAGATCACAACGAGATTACTCCAGCGCACAGATATGAAGACGGAAAAGATTACGTACCAACTAATCCGTTCTATCTTTTTGCTCAGCACTTCTCTGCTATCGCCGCCGCTGGCCCGATTGCGGGGCCAATCGTTGCTTGTCAGAAGTTTGGATGGCTTCCCTCGTTACTATGGATATCCGTTGGAGTCGTTTTCATTGGTGCTGTTCATGACTTCAGCTCACTAACATGTTCAGTAAAACACCACGCTCATTCGATTGCAGATATCACCAGAGAACAGCTAGGAACTCGTGCTGGTAAAGCAATGATGCTCTTTATTTGGATCGCTTTGGTTTATATTATCGTCGCCTTTGCAGATATTACGGCGAGTAGTTTTGTTTCCTCACCTGAAGAGCTTAAAGACCTGAACCTTTCTTTCCACCCAGGTGGTGCAGTCGCGTGGGCATCTATTTCTTACTTAATGTTATCAATTCTTCTTGGTCTGGTTGAAAGATATCTTAAAACTCCATTGTGGATGAATACACTCATTTTTGTTCCAGCGACTTTTGCTCTTTGCTACGCGGGAACTTACTTTTCGCATTGGTTTCAATTCTCACAAACAGGATGGGCACTTCTGATTTGTGTCTACTGTGGAATTGCATCTATGATCCCTGTTTGGCTTTTGCTTCAGCCTCGAGGTTATCTTGGGGGCTATGTTCTTTACGCCGTACTCATATTGGGAATCATTGGACTCTTTTTTAGCGGAAAACCGATTCAGCAACCGGCATTTACAGGATTTCACTTTGATAAAATGACCGGAAGTCTTTTTCCCTTTCTTTTCGTAACAATTGCTTGCGGGGCATGCTCAGGTTTTCATGGACTCGTGTGTTCTGGCACAACTTCCAAGCAAATAGGTAATGAAAGACATCTTCATCCTGTTGGGTATGGAGCGATGCTGGCGGAAGGTTTTGTTGCTCTTATCTCACTAAGTATCATTATGATTATGGCACCTGCAGATGTGATAGGCCTCAAGCCTGGAAGTATTTATGGGAGAGGAATTGGTGAATTTTTAACATTAATTATTGGTAGAGAGCATCTCCCTTTTGCTATCACCTTTGGAGCGATGGCGTTTTCGACATTTGTTTTTGATACGCTGGATGTATCCACCAGACTTGGTCGCTATCTCATTGAAGAGCTGACAGGTCTAAAGGGATGGTTAGGTGCCATTCTCGGAACTATGCTCACCATTCTTCCTGCTGCTCTTATTTTAGCGAATACTGATTCAGGTATGTGGGCGCAGTTTTGGACACTATTTGGTGCTGCAAACCAGCTTCTGGCCGCCTTAACACTCCTTGTGATATCGGCGTGGCTCCATCAAAACGGAAAGCGGCTAGCTTTTACTTTTATACCGATGGTTTTTGTTTTGATAACAACGCTTGTTGCTCTCGTTCAGATTACGCGAGGGAATCTGGCGAAAACATCTGGTTGGGATATCTCGATGATTAACTCACTCATGTCGATTTTTTTGATTGTGCTTGCTCTCTATCTGGTTTTGATCGCTATGAAAAAAATGATAGCAGTCAAAAAGAATTCCGAGGCGCCAGTTTAAATTTCTTACAGGTCTTTATTTAAAACGGCGCTTACATTGAGTTTTGCGATTTCTGCAGCGTAATCGTAATTAAGAGTTTCAGGCTTATCGCACTCCATATGATAGCAAGGAGTTTTCGTATCCCAGTTTTCAATTGTTAGAAGAGACGGAACACCTCTTTTAAGAAAAGGAACGTGATCACTTCCCCATGCTCCGAGTGTAATCTTTGTTTTAAGCTTTGTGTATTTTGAAGCAAGGTCAGAAAACCACTTCGCTAGATTTTCATGCTCTGGTTCTGTTTCAAGTTCGACAACACCATTTGAATTGTAACCAACCATATCCATATTGATCACGAGAGCGAGATCTTTTATCTTATTTTCATTCGCAAGAAGTCTTGCATAGTGATTTGCACCTAGAAGGCCTAGTTCTTCTCCATTGGTTACAAAAAAGCGAATTGTTTTTTTATTCTTATGATCTTTTAAGACTCTCCCCATTTCAAGCAGAACAGCTGTTCCTGAGGCATTGTCATCAGCACCAGCAAAGGTGGCCCCAACTGAATCAATATGGCCCATGACCATCATGACTTTTTGAGGCTCGATTGATCCTTTCTTTTCAGCTATCACACTGCAAACTCCGGCACGGTAACAGATCTCAGAAACTTCATAGCCCATATTCTGAAATCGAATACCAACAGTCTTTACGGCATGCTGATTATCAGTGGTTCCAGCAGCGCGACTTCTATAACTGGCGAGTTCTTCAACATCTTTGTGGATCGCCTCTTTATCAACTTGATTCACAAGCATTTTGATCGAATCGTTTCTTCTTTTAAGTCCAACATTGGCGATCCACTTGCCTTGATGCAAGTAAGACTTCTCAGAACCCGTGAGTGGTTTTAAGTGAGTGAAGATTTCTACGGGTGCATCTTTTTTTAGCTGCACAACCCATAAGCGGCCGTTTTGGTAAACTGTTTCAATGTATGGTGAAAGTTCCTCAACATCATGGGGATGAGAACTAATGACCTGGAAAAGGTCGTTTCCACGTCTGGCAGAACTAATGTTCAAAAAGAGACCTAAAATCAGGAAAAACGGGAATAAATATTTCATAGAATCCAAGGGTACAGGTTTAAAGAATTTAGGTGCAAATAAGCCGAATGCATCTGAAAATATTATAGAACTGTCAAAAAAGGTTACTCAAGTGAATTCACAGCAAGTTGTAGATCCTCTTTTTATGTCGCGGATCGTTTGGGCGTCACTTAGCTTTTCGATGCTGATCTATGGTTTTGCTCTCTATACCCTAGGAAAGATGCAATACCTGGGCCTTCCTGAGACCTATAGCTTGCTTGAAATGGCCGCCCTAGCGATGGGTCTACTTCTTTTTGTGACTCTTATTATCCATGAAAAGAAAATTAGACCTGAGCCTGACATGCAAAAGCGCTTCCCTCTTTATGTCGTCTGCTGGGCGGTTAACGAGTTGATTGTGGTTGTAGCTTTTGTTGCTCTTTTTACCTCAGGGACAGGGAACGGGTTTATCTATCTCGCTAATTTCACCTTGGCCCTGACCGGAAATCTCATCATGCTTCCCAAAAAATATCGCGCCTAAACTATGTAATTTCTACCCAATCATTTCAGTCAGAATCTTCATGAAAGATTTAGTTGATAGACCCCAACCTCGTTAGCTATAAAGCACGAATAACGAGGTAGAAAATGTTAACAACAGCACTCTTAGTAGGAATCTGGTCTACGACTTGTATTCAAACTCAAATCAATAAAACAATTAATCACTCTGGATATGTTCAAGAAACCTATACGATCGAAAAAGAAGGCACTTTTGAATTTAAACGCCAATGGTTCAAAGATTCTTCTTGCACAAATCCCGATGGAACAGACACTGAAACGGGAACAATTGAATTAGGCAACAAAGTTCAAAGTTTTTTTGTTACTGGCGAAACCTATGAGGCCAATTTTAATACACAATCTGGAATTGACTTAGGTGCTGTTGCTATCAAGGAAAATCAAAGTTTAAGGCTTGCTCGTGGAGTAAGAAATAGCTCAATGAGAAACACGATGCTCAGCTTATTTGAATACAGGAAACAAAAATAAATCATTTAGCTTTTTACCACAAATCCCCACTCAAGGGTCACCTGACCGTCAACGATCAGCCCCTTAGGGGGATTTGGAAATGGTCCTGCCTGATTAAATGATTCGATAGCAGCATCGTCCAATTCTTTCATCCCACTTGTGCCTAAAACTTTAATCGCAGTAATTTCACCTTGAGCATCCAATGTAATCCGGAGGGCCGTTATCATTTCCTCTGAAGCAAGTACTCTTCTCCCGGACTTAACTAATTCCTGCGCTTTTTCTTCTAAACTCGCTCCCCAAAACTGCTCAAGTTTTTGGCGAATACGATGATAAAATCCATAGAACTTATACTCAGTCGTATTAAGGTTTGTAAGATCACCGAGGGGAATATCTTTTAAGTAATCATTGGAGGAGCTCACTGTACTGTCCTTCTTATTTTTAACGTAATCTTTGGCAGCCTTTTCAAAAGGATTACTTCCTACGTGAGAACCTAAGTCGCTTAATTTAACACTTTGACCTGACTCTCTCTTGCTAAAAATATCATTTTTTCGAGCACGTCTTTCAAAATCAAAGGAGCGATTCTTATCACTCAAAAAAGAACCGTCTAACACTTTACGGATTTCACTATCTTCAGACTGAACAATTTGGCGCTTATTTTTGAAAGGGTCATTTTGTATTTTTATTTTAAGTGGCGGATTATCTCTTTCTTGCGAAGTTTGTCGATCATCACTATTGAGCTTCACAATCAGTGAACCTATGTGCAAAAAAAAGACTAAGCACAGTAGAATTGGAAAAAAGCGTTTGCTGGTTATTAAGCTCTGTCTCACAGAGAAGTCCCCCTTGTGATAGCTCTATTTTAAGCTTTTATATTCCCGATGAGGCCTGAGATTTCTTGTGATTGACTGGCCGACAAAAATTATTTAATTTATTAAAATGGAAACTAACGTCAAAAATATCCAGACCAAAATTCTTGCTGACGATTGGTCCGTCTTAAAAAAACTTACCTACCAATACAAGAATCGTGACGGAGAGTGGGAAACTCACGTGAGACAGGCGTATGACCGCGGCAATGGTGTAACTATTCTCCTTTACTCTCCCACCAAGAAAACTGTTATTTTGACAAAACAATTTAGAATACCAACCTATTTAAATGGCAATAAAGACGGCATGCTGATTGAAACTTGTGCAGGAAAACTGGATGTCTTAGATCCAGAAGAATGTGTTAGAAAAGAAGCGTTAGAAGAGACAGGCCATAAGTTAAATAAAATCACTAAAGTCTTTGAGGCCTATATGTCTCCAGGCTCAGTGACTGAGCTTATTCATTTTTATGTTGCTCCCTATACAGAGGAAATGAAAATCGCCCTCGGTGGTGGTGCACCTGGAGAACAGGAAAATATAGACGTTCTTGAAATTCCATTTGAAAAAGCGTTACTCATGCTTGAAAAAAACGAGATTAGAGACGGAAAAACAATCATGCTTCTTCAATATGCTAAACTTCATCAACTGCTAGGATGAGAAAAAACATGACTAATCACTTATTACTATTAATTGGGCTTCTCGCTTCTTGCACAAGTCTGAATCAAGATAAAAAAGATCTCGCATGGGAAAAATGGAAAGGGTTACCAGTTAGTTCTCTTGATAAGCATTCCTATTTCAAACAACTCCCCGTAAGCAAAATCCAGCACTCTGAAGGCCATGAAACCTGGCTTTATAGAGATCAATCAAGGTTTCAAACCGGCGCCTATTGCCAGAGCATGGGCGGATGCGTGGGAGTTCCAATCTATAATTGTGAAAACGCCTTTAGCATTAAAGACGGATTGATCTTAAGTTATGAGCAAAAAGGCAGTTGCCCAAGTTTAAAAACGATTGAAGCACCTACTTTGTAATCCATTCAGCACATTAAAGCTGATGATCGCGCTTAACGTATCTGACCTATAGTGCAGGCCTTTCTAAGGCGCGAACATGCGTAATATGACTGGCGTCCTGAAGAGGCTTTATGTCCGGGGTTAGGAAATTGATTTTCGGAATATCCCTTTGAAATGTTGGAGAAAATAATCTAATAACGGGGCCTTTGAGGGCCTTTTTTTTGGCACAAATCCTGCTAGGACCTACTAGAACCTGGAGGAATTATGGCAAAAGCGCGCGAGTCAGGAAAAAAACAGTTCATTAAAGGTTCTCTCATCTATTTGTGGGAAGAGTTAAAAACTTTAAATCGACGAAAGCTTCAGGCATTAGTGAAAATTCTGAAAGGTTTTTTGAGAATGAAGTGGCAGAAACATAAAAAAATCATAGGAGTTTCACGCTCTACTTTGGATCATCACACAATGAGGACGTTTGACCTACACAAGGATTAAAATTCATATTTTCACAAAAATTAATTCTGTTTTTATCACCAATCTCGGCTTGTTTGGGAATTGTAATTCGCACTACTTTAATTGGCCTTGAAGTCGATTGATATTTTGAGGCTTAGTACAAGCAACTAGAAGAAAAGCGGAAACAAGAAAAAAGGACTTCATAGAAACTCCTAAAGTTCCTCTTATTCTAAGGGAAAAGACCCTTCATTTAGCGTGAATCCTCAGAAGTGCAAAGCTTGCCTATTTCAACTGAGCAAAATAATCTGTTGCCTCAATGAGTTTTGAACGGATACCAGGTTCACTTGCCGAATGGCCGGCGTCTGGAATGATATGAAGCTTGGATTCAGGCCAGGCAACGTTTAGCTCATAAGCAGAAGTCGACGGGCAAACCACGTCATAACGACCCTGAACAATCCATGCTGGAATATGACGGATTTTTCCAATATTTTCGATGATCCAATTATCTGATTTAAAAAATCCTTTGTTCACAAAATAGTGGCATTCAATTCTAGCGAAAGCATCTGCAAATTCATCACCAGCAAATCGTTCAATAAAATTTGGATCCATAAAAAGTTTAGATGTTGATCCTTCCCAAATCGACCATGCCTTTGCGGCCTTAGTTCTGGTTTCTTTATCAGGTGAAGTTAAGCGTTTATGGTAAGCACTAACCAAATCATGTCGTTCACTTTGAGGAATAGCATCAAGATATTTTGCCCAGACATCTGGAAAAATATTACTCGCTCCGTCCTGATAGAACCAATCGATCTCTTTTTTACGAAGTAGAAAAATCCCACGCAGGATAAGACCTTTGACTCTTTCAGCATGAGAAATGGCGTAGGTCAAAGCGAGCGTTGAACCCCAAGATCCACCAAAAACAGTCCAATCGTTTAATTTTAATTCTTCCCGAATTTTCTCCATATCGCTTACGAGATCCCAAGTTGTGTTCTCTCGTAGTTCAGAAAATGGTTTTGATTTTCCACAACCGCGCTGATCAAATAAGATGATTCGCCAAACCTTGGGATCAAAAAATCGTCTCATTCCTGCGTCGACTCCACCGCCTGGTCCCCCGTGAACAAAGACCACAGGTTTGCCCGCCGGATTGCCGACTTGCTCGTAGTAGATGTGATGGAGCTCACTAACCTTCAATAGGCCAGTGTGGTAGGGTTCAATTTCTGGATAAAAGTCGCGCATGAAATTTCCTTTATGAGAGTCTCATTCTAGCATCTAAGCATCTGATTTTGCAAGAGAGCGAAGAATACCAGGTCCCTAAAACTATTACATTGCTTCTGGACGGCCGGGAGAAGAGATTCTATAACGAATCAAATTTACTTCGGGAGACTATGTGAAAATTTTAATCGCAGCTTTTCTACTTGTATCAACATCTGCCTTTGCTCAGGAACTGAATTCAACGGACGCTCTTTTAAGAACGCTACCAGCGGGTGAATACAGTGGTATCACTCCTGAAGGTGATGAGTGCGGAGTTTCTGTCAGAGATCTTTTTGGTAAGGTCGCTGTTGTTGCTTCTACCATTAATTTAACAAGAAGAAGTGAAGTCGTTAGTGGTTCTCAGTACAGCTGGAATCCAGCAAAAAGATCTTTTCTTTCAACTGTTTTGACAACAACACTCACTGGTTCTACTGAAAACGTTTTTCGCACAATCGCAGTGACACAAAACATTCAGTACGTTGTTGTTGCGGATATCGAAATTGACGACCGCGATTTCAAAGAAACTAAAGTTGAGTGTCTTATAAATCTCTAAATTCAATTTAAAAACTTGGAGCTTCTCACAGATGAGGAGCTCCGAGTTTTCTTTATCGATTCAGTCCTCTTTTTTCTGCAACAATCATTAATCTTAAAAAAACGCTTATGCTTCTTTAGGTGTGTAATTCAAATCTTTGGTATCAACGGCTGCACCAACAAGTGGTGATTCAAGCTCGGCTGGTGATGTTGCTAAAGCTAAAAGGCATGAATCCATACTGAGAGTGTAAAGTTTTTTGAAGGCAAAAAGAGATGTCCCAGAATCCAAATTCTAATCAAATTTACAGGAGACAACGACATTCACCACATTCTTAGGACCATTAAGGTTCAAGATAGCGTACTGAACAGAAGCGACCTTAGAACCTTTTCTCGTACAAAGCCCACCGGTGCTAACCGTTCCGGTCCCAACAGAGCAAAAGAGCGACCTATATTCGGTATTGTTATTAACGAAGACTGGGGTCACTTCACAAAAATGTGGACCGGCTTCAAAAGAGTTTTTTGAAGAATCAATATTTTTATGATCACCGGACTTTCCATTGATATTAACCTGATAACTCCAAGACGCAGCAAAGGCCGTATTCGTAAGAAATAAAAAACTAAATATCAAAAGAACTTTCATGATCGCCCCTTGGTTAATTCACGATTGAGGCTTTAACATGAATAGTGGTCTGATACTTAGCAGCTAGAGGTAAAATTTAGAATTCTCGACCAAACACAATTATTGAATGGCATAAGTTGGGGTAAGAATGAAGTGGGTAGAAACTTCGTTACCAACACGTACTGGAACAGATTCGATAGTAAGAGTCCCATATTTCTTATTTTCTGCCACAACATGATAGTCGTCAGCAGGTAATCCAGGGATAGAAAAATACCCCATCGAATTCGTCAAGGCCGAAGCTTTCATTTTTCCATTTTTTACAACTTTCACGGTGGCACCAACGAGAGGCGAATCATCGATCACACTCATGACCTGACCTGAGATGAGATGACTCCTGCCTTAGCAATCCCAATCCAGCTCGTTTTATAGTCATTGATGGGGCAAGAAATGATGGTACTCAAAAAGGCGAAAATCACAGTGTAATGGTTTGTTTTCAAAGGCGAATCATGCCACAAGAATCTTTAAAGATTGTGGAAGAAAAAGGTCCCATTAAATTTTTCGAGGAATAAAGTCGTAAGACTTTAAGCATGAAGCAAACCCTGAATTACGGAAAGATTTCCTGGGCCTACAATGACTTCGATCCCGGAGTCCACTGCAGACCCTCCCCCTTTCTTGCTTTTGTGCCTATCAGAATCAACGGAAAACTGCGCTCCCCAAAATTTTCAGATAAAATTTCCCTTCAACTCCTGAAACATAAATCTGAAAAAAAACTTCTATTCATCGATGCTTATAAACAATGGGTCGCTGAAGGTTCCTGGATCGATCGAGACCTTGGTGAAGGAAGAGCATTCTTACGCTGGCTTCAAAAAAATAAACTAAGTATTGAATGGAAGATCTCTGATATGAAGCTTCATTCCTACTTCTCCGGTGAAGATGCTCCCAAGCATGACCCGGATGATGAACTTGCTTTTGATTTATCTTTTGCCGTTAAACCTGTCGAAGTTGATGGTCGCAAAGTAAAACTTTACCTCCAGGATGAGGCGGTCTTAAGTCTGATAAATATGCCGTATGGAGAAGATCAGGATTTCTTAGAACTTGTAAGTGAATACGTCCGACTTCGGTTTCAACTTGAGGAGTGGAAGGCCCCTGCTCCCCCGTTTCTAGACTGGGTCAAGTCACAGGCCAAGCGACCTGTTTTTTTGGGTGGTCAACTCGGACTTAGTTTAAAATAAAAAGGGACTCGGAGGTCCCTTAAAAAAACGAGCGACAATCAGCGCCACGCCATTCATATTTACAAACAGGATCGGTTTTTCCACCGGCGCTCATCCAAGTGCCTGAGAGGTCGTAGGTCTGGGCAAAAGCCGAGTCGTAAACCATGAAAAATGTAAAGACTAAAGCGAGTAGAAAGCGAACCATGTTGGCCTCTTGTGGTTAATAGCAGGAAATAATCACACAATTTTTAGAAAGTCATGTGAGGCCCGTTTACAACTCTCTTGCGCCCTGTTACATAAGCCCTATGAATACACCAATTAAAACACCAAAATCGACTACCGTTTATATCAGTAACCTCAGCTATGAGAGAGACCGCAATGGTCTTAAATCTATGTTCTCTCGCTTCGGGATCATTAAAAATATTAAAATCGTGGTTGAACCATCGACTAACCAATCACGTGGAATGGCGTTCGTTGAAATGGCAACTGTTGAGCAAGCAACTAAAGCGATCGAAGCTTTGAATCAAAAAATATTTGATGGACGAACTGTTAAAGCGAACTGGGCAATCCCTCAAAGAAATGCAGCACCAACTAAAGAAGCTAAGAAAAAAATTGAAAAAGATTTAGAATTTAAATCGGTTCAGATAGCTAAGAAAGCGAAGAATGAAGCAAAGAGAAAGTCTAATCCTTTGACGTTTAAGCTACCTTCAAAAAAAGAATCAAAGTAATCACTGCCCTTTCATGTAAACCCAAAGATTTTCAACCTTGGTTCGCGCCCATAGTGTTTTACGCAAGAATGCTAGGCTCGACTTAATACTCGGGTCATTGGTAAAACACCGGATTGTAATCATGCTCCCCAGCTGCTCCCAACCGTAAAACTCAACGAGTTCGGTGAGAATTTGCTCTAATGTTTTTCCATGCAGGGGATCTTTATTATTGGTAGTCATTTTCTATTCTTTCCATCTCAAGATCATGGGTCTTTATTAGATTGGATACATCAAGACCAAACTCATCTTTCATTCTTTTTTCTAGTTTTGATCGCAGTTTTAAAAGTCTAGGGTTACCAGATTTTGTCTCAAAAGTCTGGATCAGAAAATGAATGGCATCATCTGTACTTATCTTAACTTTATCAGCATCAAAAACCCCAAGATCGACAAAGCGTATAAGCCGCGCCACTCGCCCTAAAAGTTCAGCGTTTTTTTCATACCGAAGACCACTGTATAGATAATTGGATAAGCTCTTAACGGGATCTTGTGGTGTTCTGAAACACAAATTAACGGTGAGATCTGCCTGGTGATGATTTTGATGAATGAATTTATCCATCAAAGCAATTTCTGCAATATCTCCTGGAAGAATTTGTCTGGTCTGTTTTAGTTTGATCGTTCCCAAGTCATGAAACTTTCCAAGCTTTTGTTCTTTTTTGTAAGTGAATTCTAAGTCAACATTGCTTCCGAAAAGGCACATGAAGGCGCCACTAAAGTGATGATTATGAATAACAGTAGGTCTACGGCGCCAGAAGTAAACATCGATAAAACAATGTTCGCCCTGTGAGATAGTAACGGGCAAATCACTAAATTCAAGACTCTTAAAATGTTGAGGGGATTTATGATTGAATGCACTTTGAACAATATCCTCAAAATCAAAATGCTTTGATAAGTCAGAGACAGATAAAAGCTCAGCTGCTTTTTTATGAAATTCTTGATGACCGTTTTTTTTTAGAAAAAGATCACCTTTTCGGTTTATCTTCTTTGCAAGCTGAGCGAGCGACATAACTAGTCCTTATAAAGTTGAATGATTGTAGCCTCTCCAGCTTCTTATCATACTTTCCTGAGGGCTAAATAGCTCACCTTTTTTGCGATGATTTTCTTCAATGTAATCAATCAGCTCAGTAAATTGCTTCTTCATTTGAGGGGCCTTATTCATGTCTATTTCTTTTCCGTGAATGTCTTCCATAAGTTTATTTACTGCTTTATATCCGCATTTAGCAGAGAGATCAGCGATCATCTTTTCTCCATTTTTTATAAACATCACGGATTGGTGAGATATCGTAACAAAAAAATGACTGTCATCTCTAAAAAACTCAGGTTATTCTTGAGACATTAAGGAGATTAAAATGAGTAGTGATTCGGCAGAAAAAGCTTCATTTCTTTACAGATTTTTGGCATCAGTTGAGCGTCTGGGAAATGCACTTCCCCATCCTGCCATCATGTTTCTTTATCTGACCTTTATTGTTATAGCGATTTCAGGACTAGTGTCCTACCTCGGCGTAACGGCCGCGCATCCGGTGACTGGTGAAGCCATTGTATCCGTTAATCTTTTTTCTGCGGAAGGGCTTCGCTACGTTTTGGTTGAAATGGTTAAAAGCTTTACGGGCTTTGCTCCCTTGGGCACGGTCCTTGTGGCAATGCTGGGCTTTAGTCTCGCAGAAAAAAGCGGACTCCTCTCAACACTGCTTCGTCTTCTCGTTTTAAAATCACCGAAACAACTTCTAGTTCCGGCAATTCTTCTTGCCGGAGTGCTATCGCACACTGGTGGAGATATCGGATACGTTCTCCTTATTCCCCTTGCGGCGTTAACGTTTCACAGTGCTGGTCGTAACCCTCTAGCAGGTCTTGCTATTTGTTTTGCCGGAGTCTCTGGTGGGTTTGCTGCTAATTTTCTTTTAAGTACGGCGGATACTTTGCTTTCAGGTATTTCACAGGAAGCGGCCAGGATTCTGGATAAGACTTACGTCGTCACTCCCGTTTCAAACTGGTACTTTATGGCCACTTCATCGCTTTTAATAGTTGGAGTTGGCACTTTCATTGCTAATAAAATCACCATCCCCTTTTTAGGAGATTACAAAGGTGATCATGAGACCGCAGCTCTCCAAGGACTTAGCCCTCTTGAAAAAAAATCATTGTGGCTTGCAGGTCTTACAACTCTAGGTCTTATTCTTTTTCTTTTGACTGGTCTCATTCCTCAAGATGGTTATTTACGTGATCCGGCGACTCCGGGCGTTCTTCATTCCGCTGCGCTAAAAGGTGTCGTTCCTATAATTTTTCTTTTTGGCGCTTTACCCGGTTTAGTTTTTGGATTCGTATCCGGAACTTTCAAAAAACAGACAGACGTGACAGATGCTATGCAAGACGCGATGGCGACACTTGCACCCTACTTAGTTCTCGTTTTTTTTGCTTCTCAATTTATATCTCTTTTTAATTTTTCTAACATGGGTTTGATTCTTGCCGTGAAAGGCTCTCAAGTCTTAAAAGAGTTGGGTCTTGGCCCGATTCCGCTCATCATGGGATTTATCCTCTTAACCGTCGTTCTTGATCTGGTGATTGGAAGTGCTTCGGCGAAATGGGCCCTCATGGCACCGATTTTTGTTCCGATGTTTATGCTCTTGGGAGTTTCACCTGAACTAAGTCAGGCAGCTTACCGAGTAGCGGATTCCGTGGTGAACATCATCTCACCACTCATGTCCTACTTTCCTCTGATACTTGCCTTTGCCATTAAATATGATCCAAAAGCCAAAGTCGGAACAGTGATTGCTTTGATGCTTCCTTATTCAATTGGTTTTTTATTATTTTGGTCAATCATGCTGTTTGTGTGGATGTCGCTTAATTTACCGCTAGGACCTGGAGCGCTTCTTAAATACGTGGCACCTTAATAAAATTATCAAATTTATAAAGTTGCTGAATAAGAAATGCCAGGTAATCTGCTTCTGATTTAGGGATGGATACAACCCACTCAATTTTCTGATCTTCAGAAAATGAATCAAAGCCTGGAACTGTTAAAGAATAAATGGATCTCCACTTTAGATCATCATGAAAATACTCAGAGCTCTCGGATAAATTTAGTATCAGTCCATCTTCAACACTTTCATCAATTTTTACGAACTGGCCTTTCCATTGCAGATAAATAATCGGTGAACCATTATCTGCTTTTTCAATTTTTAAAAGAGTCGCCCCTTTTTGGAAAAGAGCGTCCGTGATGATGGATGAGGGAGTAGATGCCATAGATCTATTATAATCGAACCCAACCGTAAGCATGATTTTTTTCTGATTCAAGGTCAGAAACCACTTAAAAAGAACCATTATGATCAGTTTTGCTAATGACAAAATTGATGAAACTCTACCGGTTAAATCGGAAGTTCAAGTACAAAACAAGTCTCTTCTTTTTCCTGGTCCAAAAAAAGTCTGCCCTTGTGTTGAGTCGCAATTGTTTGGGAAAGACTGAGACCAAGACCTGTTCCCTTTCCAGGATCTTTAGTCGTAAAAAAAGGATTCATTAATTTATCCACGATTTCTTTAGGAATTAAACGTCCAGAATCTCGGACTTCGAATCGAACAATACCAGAATATGCCTTACAGCTCATTTTTACGGAACGAACTGGCAAACCTGATACAGCATCAGCACTGTTACTTAAAAGGTTTGTCAGGATCTGAACGATTTGAACAGGACCGCAAGTGATAACCAGCGACTCGTCTTCTATCTCATACTTATAATCAACACCAAGTTGTTTATACTTTGACTGCATCAACACCCATGTATCTTCAAATAGATTTTTTACAGGTGTACTGACATGGCGATCAGAAGCTCCCCCACGAACGTATGATTTTAGACCTTTAATGATTTTGACAATCCTGTCTATGGAGTTACGGACAATTTCAAAGTCTTTCTGATATTTACTGTAAAGGTTATCCTCAACGATATTGATGTTTATCTTCTCAAAGATGAGACTTATGATCGCTAAAGGATTATTAATTTCATGAGCAACACCTGCAGAAAGCTCACCAAGCATGGCAATCCTTCCGAGGTGAATCCGTTGAAGCAACATCTCATTTTTTTGTTTTTCATTACTAAGGGCAGAAATTTTTGATTGCATCAGACGGCTTATAAGATTAAAGACCTGCTCTTCTTGATTAAGAACGGGTGCATCCCGTCCAATTGAGATAATAGCGTAGTAAAAGTCTTCACCATCAATTGCTCTTAGAGTCGCATGACAGTCCAAATTATCAATGCCTGCAAGTTCGATCATTGAAAAGTTATTGTTATTATACAGCTCAATTTTTAAGGCAAAATCTCCAACTTTCTCGGGACGAGATGTCGCTTTTCCGGAAACTTTATCAACTTCAAAAACTGTCTCAAATGATGAATGAGTCAACTGTCCATCTTCGTTTTGCTTTCCTTTGACTTTTGACCAAAGAAGGCTTGATTGCGGAAAGGAATCGAGAAGCTTCATACTTGTAAGAACAAACACGTCATCAATATTAGTAACCTCGTCAAGCTCAAGCGCGACTTCATTAACCAGCGAGCTAAGTTTGTTCCTGAATTTGAGTTTATTCAGAATATTCTGAAGCTGCTCAATTGAATGCTCTTGAGACCCTAGGAGCATGAGAAAATGAAAAATATTATCCTGATTACTGAAATCCTTAAAGTTGAGTCCAAATTCTTTTAAGACCTCTGTACTATTTACTCCCATTTCCCCAGTGAAAAAATATCCCTGCTCTAACGGCAACAACTGTCCTCGGATTTTAATTGAACCTTCCTCATTACCTAACGAGAACATCTGTAGTGGCCCAGGAAAAGAAACTGAAGATTTTCTTTCGCCTAGCTTTATATAGGTCAACAGGTTTTCACCGGTAATCGTAGGCATGACCTTCAAAATCGATTTTCCCTGTTTGATGATCTTACCTTCATGATCAACGAGGATACCGAATGGAAAGAGATGGAAAAATAAATCAGTCGTGCTTAGAATATCGCTCATGTGAAATTGATGCAGTAGCGATGCCCCTCGCCAAATGGTCCTAGATAATCGACATTACCCTTCTCTTGATAACGCTCAAGGAGCCCATAGAGAAGTCCGTGTACAAAAGGTGCGAGACCTTCTCTTTTGGAGAAATAATCTACGATTATTTTTTTTTCATCTTCTTCAACGACCTGAAATGATGGTGCAATAATATCAGTCATGAATGAACCCATATGGTCGTGCATGAGATTCAAGTTATGCAGGCAGCTTCTGATGTCTGGTCCAAACATAAAAAGAAGATTTTCGTAACCGGAACTTGCAGCAAAGCTGACCCAGTAGCGTCCATAGGATTCGAAAGCCTGCGCTGGAGAAATTTCTAAAACTTTGCAAATGGCCCCAACGAGGTCGTAGGTGAGCTTGTCAGAATATGTTTTTAAAAGAATAAAGTCTTCATCTTCTTGTTTTGCTATCTGACTGATGGCTCGCCATTTTGCTTCACCGAACTTTTCTATGATGAAGGTTCGGATTCCTTCGTTTACCATTCCGTACATTTTATTCTCCTTTGAGCTCGTTCAAAAGATCATTCAACTCTTTTAATGAGGCATCTTCATAATTGCTCTCTTTCAAACGGTTGCTTTGATGGATCGCTCGCTTTATCGCGTCCAAGAGTCCTGTCATGAGAGGCTTTTCTACAAACTCAAAGCAACCAAATTTCGATGCTTCGAATGCAAATTCATCACTTCCGTGACCTGTATAAATAATGAAAGGAACTTCTAACTTCATCTCTCGGACCGATTTAAGAAACTCTAAGCCGTTCATCCTCGGCATAGAAAAGTCCGAAACAATACACTCAAAATTTTGTAATTTAAGTTTTTCTAATCCATCAATAGCATCATGACAAACCGTAACCTTCAAGTTGTCATCCTCAATATAACTAGCTAGCCCCTGTGCAAGATCTATTTCATCATCAACAATAAGTAAGTGGTTCACAAAAATCTCTCCTGCATAATTATTTTTTCTTCTTTATGAAGCCCTTTAGTAGAGATCGTAATAACTCATGATCATACTTTTCTCTAAAATTGGTACTCTCGACAATTTTCGTCACAGCTTCCTTAGGCGAGATATGATTTTTCAAAATCAACTCAGATAATTCATTAGCAATGAAAACAATTTTTGCAGGTGGATAAATTTTGGTAGTTCTAAGACCAAAAGGATAGCCTTGACCATCACAACTTTCGTGGTGCTGAAGAACGATTTGGCGAACTTTTTCAGAAACAGGAAAGTGTTGCAAAAATCGATATCCTGTAACGGGATGATTTTTGTGTATTTCCTTTTCTTCCTCTGTAGCTGATTCAGCTAACTCATTAGTTGCAAACTTAAGTCGAGAAAGTCCTATGTTCTGTAAGTAAGCACCAAGACATACTTCTTCTATCATTTTAGGAGAGAGCCACTCAACGTTTTGACAGATGACCGAGGTGAAAAGGCATGAAAGCAAAGAATGTTGCTTCAAGGCCTCACGTTCTGAAAAAAATTCATCTACCAGAATATTAAGATCAGGAATACTTTTTACGATGTCCTGAGTTTTTTGAATAATATCTTTTGCAACTGCTAATTCCAGTGCTTGAGGTCCGTTGACTGCAATCTCATCAAAAAGGAGATCCATTGACTTACACAGTAAATTTGAAACCATTTGTGGCTTCTCTAGTCTAGGTCCCATAGACGCCGAGAGCTTTGTTGTGAGCTTCTTAACTAGTTCGATTCGGTCAGAACACTTATAGTAAAAATACTTCATACCAGATTGGATATAATTTTGGCTTCGCTCATGGGAAAGAGCTTCACCTTTACGGACTAAAAGCAGGTACCTTCCAGGATTTAATTTTATGTATGTATCAAAGGAAGCGAGGCTTTCTGTTACGAAGTGATCGATTTCGACACTAAAGAAATCAGACTCATTCGACTCGACTGTATCAGTCGTTGAAAGACTTGCTTGGGCCTTTATATTTTTTGCAACATCACTAGAGATCTTTATTGCACCATAATCACTTAATGCACTCACTAATTTAGAGCGGTCAGATATCTTAAGAAATACATCGGACAATCCGAGTTGATCCTTTTTTTTATCGATATCTGTTCCATCAAGACTTTTCTGATCATTAAAAATCATGAAGACCCTGATAAGTGGGTCTGTGTTCTTGATAAAATGAAGAACTTCCAATGAAGAAAAATTTTCAAGATCATAATTTAGAACGAGGGCCATGTACTTTTCTTTAATCAACAGTCCTTGGGCTTCTCTTCCGATTGATGCATGGTCAGTCGCAATTGCGTTCGACAGAAGCTCAAGCGAGAGCTCTTGAGAAAAGCGAAGATCAGAATCAGCTATGAGTATTTTTTTACTCACTTTTTTCGACTTTATTAGACATAATATAATATACAATAAGAAAACATTAATATTACAGAGAAAAACAACATTTCTTCTCCCTAAGTATTGGAAACTATAGGTCCCAACCCTCCTCTCGGCTATGCTGGAAACAATTGACCCTTTTAGTGGCTTCTCAAATCCACTTTTTTCTTAAGCTTTCCTAAAAAGAACTTATAGGCCTCATTCATGACGTCACTTTTAATAAGCTTTCCGCCGTCCAGAATGATTTTCGCTTTAAGCCCCACTTCTTGCGAGCGAGTATAAAGTAATTGAGCATGCTTCGGGCTATGCATAAAGTGATTGGCATCTACGCTTTCGATATCCGGCAAACCATTCCAAAATAAAACTGGTGCATCATCAGCACTCATGTTGTCGTAAAAATCGAGTCCTTGCCTGATCTCAACTCCTTTAGAGGTCAATAGGTCCTGAATCGAAGTCAGATAATAGCGTGACCAAACTTGCTGACCTAAATAAAGATTCACTTTATCGGCGTCAAAGTACTCATACCAATCCATGAAATCATAAGATACCTGGGCACTCAAATGTCCCACCGCCAGCACTCGGCTTGATTCTCTTCTCACAGGATCTACGTTCTCATCGTCAGCGATATCATCATGAGTTCCTAGCCAGAGGCTGGCACTTCCTCCAGCACTGAATCCATGAGACATGATGAGTTTTTTATTAATGTTGTATTTTTTGGCGTGGTAGCGCATGAATTGAACGAAGCCCCCAATGTCTTCACGCATGATGGTTTGCAATGGGGCATGCTTTAGATAACGATAGTTAATGGCAGCGAAAGCAATTCCGGCCTTAAGGTACTTCTGGATAATGGCATTCTTGCGCATTTCATCTTTACTCCCCTGGACCCAACCGCCACCATGAATATAAATCACCAGTGGAGTCTTTCTTAAAGACTTAGGCAGCCACAGATCAAATACCTGTCTTTGGTGGGGGCCATAATGGACATCTAGAAGTTCCCGCTCTGCTCTTCTGGCATAGGAGCTCAAACTCAAGATTAAGGTCACTAAAACAAGAAGAGTGTATTTCATGAGCTGATTATAATTGGAGTTAGTGTTTTGGACTAGAATGGGTTGGCAAAGGCGGAAAAGCCTTCATAGTGTTGAGAAATTAGACAGCTTAAATAATGACCATCTTGAATACCTGATTACCTTCACCGGCGCCATTATCACCACATTTTTCAAACCAGGCCGTTACTAGATACATACCGGCCGCAAGATTATCAGTCATGAACACAATTTCTTTGGTTTCATCTTTTTCCATCGGTCCCTTGTAAAGGTAGCCGCCGTAAATATTGTCCCCTGAAGTCTTATTGACCCCTACGATCTGTCCGGCCATATTGACGATGGTAAAGTTCACTTCCTTACAATACTGATTGGAAGTAATCCTCGTGGTCATATCCTTACCTTTGAGTTGAGGACTAGGAAAAACGTTAATATCCATCGATGCCGTTTCATTACGATTAGAATTGTAATTGTAGACGGTGTCCTTATCTTTAAACTTCACACATTTTTTGGGATCATCGTTAGCGGTACAGCGCTCATAAGTTCTGACGTAATCAATGATGTGTTTTGTGGTTTGAAAATTATCCGAATCAGGACGGTATTTTTCTTTTTTTCCAAGTGCGTGCTCAATGGTGGTATTTAAAATCCAGTAAAAGGGATGATTCGGAATTCTGGCCGGATGCTTAAAACGGTCATCTAGCTGATCAGCAGAATAATTAGTCCCATCATTTTGATGGTATTTACTTCTGATAGGATCATCTTTATAAACCGTATGAATCACCTCATCATCAAAAATAAACTTCACGTAATTTTCCGTCCACTCCACTGCATAGAGATGAAAATCGGTAGTGATGGTTTTTGACTTCCCATATCCACCATCTCCTCCGGCAATGCTTTGATTACAGTCACCGGTAATCAGACCACCTTTATATTGCTTATTATTTGAATCTGACCACATCTCCATGATGTCGATTTCCCCACTGAAGGGCCATCCACACACTTTGCCGGACGAATTGGTATCGGGCTCTATATCGGGTAGTAACCAATGAGCAGGCCAGGTGCCGGGTCCTCCGGGAAGGATCGCTCTGACTTCAAAGCGCCCATACTCCTGAGCAAAACCGGCTTTTGTTCCGTGATTTTCGTGAGTCTTACTCATGACGGCACCTGAAATAAAGGGACATTTTTTGGTATAATTATCCCAACTAATTTCCGTATCAAAAAATTTACGTTTGCAATCAAACTGGTCTCTAGAAAATGAACTTCTTGATGCATAAAGAATCAGGTTTCCGTCTTTGACTTCGACCTGAGAAGGCTCAAGAGCATTTACGCCATGGCCTTCTTTGGCATCAAAGTCCATCCAGTTATAAGTATCATAGACACGCCAATTGCACTTATTGAGGTTTTTTAAATTGGCATGGTATTCAGGGCGACAATCTTTTTGGCTCCAATAATTAACTAAGCATTGGGGAGGCATATCAAAACATTTAGTTGGAGTTCCTCTGGCGGTTGCTTGATCCTTGCCGTTGAATTCATCTTCAAAGCTCACTTTCCAACCATACTGAGTGACATCTTCAGCTGCTGGCGAGCGTACAGTCTCTTTTTTAGTCAAGACCAAGGTGTAAGTAATGAGACAAATGAGAATCAAGGGATGCTGCCAATTCATAGACCATCTATCGGTAAATTGAGGCTTAAGCTTAACTGACCGATTAACTCGCAATAATCTAAGGTTCCAACACACTTATGTTGAAGCACCGCTTAAGTAAAAGTGTGTTGGAACCCTAACAAGTAGTTTTTTCAAACGGCTTTGACCTAAATCCATTCTTGGCTTAATTTCAACCATAAAATTGAGGTTCATGAATGAAGACATTTATCCTAACACTCCTGTCACTTGGTTCGGTATCCGCTTTTTCAGGAACATCCGATTTTTGTCTTACGAAAGAAAGGTTAATACCCTATTCAATAATCTGGGAATTCTCAACGATATGTGACGGTGTAAAGCTTAAGCAATCTGGAATATCAAAAGAAAAGACAAAAATAAAATTCGAAAAGGTTCTTAAACTCAGAGGATATAACACCATATTAAGGTCGAGACATAACACTGTGATCTCAAAAGACAAGAGAAGCTCATTGCCGTTTAATGAAATCTGCTTAGTTACCAGAGACTACCGAGCATACATAGAGTGTGAAGGAGGCCCGACGGTTATCTTAAATACATCAAAGAATTCAGACATCGTTCAATTTGCCAGAAGCTACAATTATAAAGTTTTGAAAATCCCGCAGAAAAAAATCGATTTCTTTATATTAGGTCGTTAAATTTCGATTAACTATCATTTGTAGCGCCACCAATACCGTAGATAAGGTAAACAAATCCATTTAGATGAGAAAAAGGAAGTCATTGTTAAAGATCCATTTTCATATTGATTAAATCGGCTTTTATGGGTATTTTTTAACCTTCTTAATATTTGTGGATTCATAAATTAACAGTATTTTGATGAGTTCCTTAGGCTTGGCGTGGATGAAATTTGTTTGCCAGGCTTCCCTTGATAAGTATTTGTAGGAGTTTTATGAGAATCATTTTCTTAGCGGGTTGTTTATTTGTTTTGGGAGTCAGTCCAAGTGCCCATCCTTGCACGGGTATTTCTCTTAAGGCAAAGGACGGCACTGTCGTCGTTGCCCGAACAGTTGAATGGGCACTCAGTGATGCCAACCATGACCGCATCGTCATTATCCCAAGAGGAAAGCATTTTGTTGGTTTGACTCCGAATGGTCAGAACGGCAAACGATGGGTAGGAAAAAACGGTTTTGTTTCTTTAATGGCGTATGGTGAACCTTTCGGTCCAGATGGGATCAATGAGCACGGACTGTATGTTGGAATGTATTACTTACCGGGATTTGCTGAGTATAAAAAATTCGATCCAAAAACGGCAGAAAACTCATTCAGTGTCGGCGATTATATGCAGTGGTTACTTTCTTCATTTAAAACTGTTGATGAGGTTCGTAAAAACTTGGATACAGTGAATGTCGTGAACGTTGAAGATAAGCGATTCGGCGGAGCTCCTCTTCCCTTTCACTGGAAAATAAGTGATCCAAGCGGAAAAAGTATAATCGTTGAAATGATCAACGGAGGAGAAATTAAAGTTTACGACTCATTTCTCGGGGTTATTACCAATTCCCCTACCTATGATTGGCACCTGACGAATATGAAAAACTACCTCAATCTTTCACCCAACCCAAATTCGAGCATTAAGATTGATAATTTAAATCTTTCACCACTTGGTGGAGGATCAGGAATGCTGGGACTCCCTGGTGACTTTACACCTCCTTCTCGTTTTATCCGAGCAGCGGCATTCACAGCAAGTTGTCGTCCTCTGAA
Source organism: Bacteriovoracaceae bacterium (assembly GCA_040399915.1). Taxonomy (GTDB): domain Bacteria; phylum Bdellovibrionota; class Bacteriovoracia; order Bacteriovoracales; family Bacteriovoracaceae; genus Peredibacter. The sequence goes on along the minus strand of JBBARE010000002.1, from coordinate 498,048 downwards.
GGACAATACTGATGCTGTTAGAGAAGCATTCAGAATCTTGGACAGCTTCAACATCCCTCTTGGTGCGCAACTTCCTCCGAAATCAATTCCAAAAGACATTGTTGGTGCGACACAGGTCACTTCAGCTTCAGATTTAACAAATCGTATTTATTACTTCCACTCCATGCATAGTCGGCAGGTGAATAAAATTGATCTGAAAAAAATTAATTTTGCAAAAAATCAGCAAACGGAAATTTCTGATCCATCGACACGAACGTTCATCACTAAAGACATTACTCCACTTTAGGGCCTACTAGGTTCCATCACACCTTTACGTAAGCAGTGCATACAGACAAGTGTGTTGGAACCCTTAATGATTGGGAAGCGTAACTGTAAAAGTCGTTCCTTCACTCTCTTCACTCCTGACGACAACACGACCGCCGTGGGCATCCGCCAAACCTTGAATTAAGGTAAGACCAATACCCCAACCTGTTTGAGAACCTTTTTGGGCGGACTCAGTTCTTTGAAATTGCTGGAAGAGATGTTTTTGATCTTCTATAGGAATCGGATTACCTAGATTGTGAACTGAAATTTCTATCGTCTCCTTCTTTTGGGTAAGGCTTGTCGTAATCAGCGTCTCAGGCGTTCCATACTTCACGGCATTTCCGAGCAAGTTCTCAACGATCCTGCGAATCGCGGTGGAATCCAAGTATCCATTAATCTGCTCACTCGAAGACAATCGAAAACGATCACCGTGAATATTCATTAATTCATCTAAGGAAGATTCAATGATCTCATTAAGATTGCAATCCTAAAGATTCAAAGACATCTTTGTCCCTGCATTGATCTGGCCGACATCAAGAAGGTCACGAATCATTTTATCTGCGCGGTCTAACGATTGAGTTATTTTGGCAGAGATCATTTGAAGTTTTAATGGATCACTCATGTCCCGCACAAGTAATTGTGCACTCATTTTAGCAGCGGCAAGAGGTGTACGAAGATCATGAGAGAGAGTCGAAACAAACTGCACGCGAAGATCTCGCTGGGCCAGAAGATCCTGGTTTGATTTTTCTAATGCTTTTTTAGTGAGAACAAACGCCGTAACATCAGTCACAACAGCAATAATTCCTTCGATCTTACCCTCAGTATCAAAAAGGGGTTGATAGACGAAATTAATGTAAAAACTCTTCATTGTGCTATCATATTGCCTAAGGTCAACCGGCGCCTCGGTGCCGGTGCACGGTTCACCCGTTTGGTAGACTCGGTCAAGAAGCGCCACAAAACCTTGCTCCTCAGCTTCAGGGACTGCATCCCGAACAGCTCTACCCAAGAGATCATCTCTGCCTCCAAAAAAAAGAGAAAGATATATTTGATTTGCCAATTCAAACACATGATCAGGCCCAACAAAAACAGCCACAGCTCCGGGAGATTGAGCGAGAATGGTAGAGAGCCTCAGCTGTTCAGAGGCAAGTTTTTTAGCTGCAAGTTCATTTTCCTTTCTCACCATGACTTTTTCAGTCACGTCAATATGGATCGCCAAAATGGACTTGATTCGTCCTTGAAAATCGAGGAGTGGATGATAACTAAAATCGATAAACTTTTCTTGGGTCTGATTGTCTGCTTCAAGAAAAGCGGACATCTCCTTCCCTCTATAAGGCGATCCAGTTTCATACACGGAATCAAGAAGCTTAAAAAAAGGGCCTACTTCAAATTCTGTAAAAACATCACGAACTTTTTTTCCAATGACATCACGTTTGACAAGCTCTTCGTAGATTGGATTAGCAAATGTAAAAATGTGATCAGGTCCATCAAGTACACAGATAGCAATAGGCGCCTGCAAAAAGATTTTAGTCAATTCCTCGGTATGTGAAACTGTTTCCACAGGGCGAAGGCTTACATACTCGGCTCCTGCATCATCTTTTGCTTTTGCAATAAAATCAAAAATCAAATCTCGCTCTCGTTTTCCCACCTGAGTTTCGCACTCCAAAACTTCAAAAACAGCTTTACGCAAAATATCGTATTCTATAAAAATCTGAGAAATTGAATAACCAGGAATTCTTGAACGATGCTCTCCATGTTCTTTAGAAATATCCTTTGCATCATGTTCTTTTGTTAAATTGACCCCATAGACAAGAGACTCTGAAAGCATTTTTAAAAAGACTGGTAAAGAATTAGTTAAAGTCAGTTTATTCAGGTTTCGCGTTGAAGGGAGTGCCACACGAACTTGCTCGTCCCAAAGTTTTAAAATACGAGGAATTTCATCAAAGAGTCGATGGCCAACATCTGATCCAGTATTTTGTGACATGATTGAACGCTCATTAGATTTGTATGAAAAATCGTGCAAGCGTCAAGATATTTCAAAGTGTTTATTCTTGTTGATAGTATAGCACTAAATCTATCACCCCATTTGTTGTTGTCACTTTCTAATTACAGTTTATCCAGCATTTATTTTTCAGGCGCAAAGGTTCGGCCTTGAAGTCCTCGTTACTAAATGAATTCTCTAAGACGCATGAGCGAACCGTTTTACCATAATCTCTCAAACAAAATAAACACATCGCTTGGCCATACCTTAAATAGGCTTTTCTCCCAAAAGAAATCGGTCATTAAAAATTCATAAGCTGGTAAAATAATGTAGCTTCAATTCGCAGTGAAGCCACATCATAGTTATTAATTTTGTATTAAAAGGGACTTAAACATTGAGAATGGATGCCGCTCTTTTTAGCTTACGAGTGAGGTATATTTGGTAGAAAGATTGAAAAGCAGCACAAAAAAGTGCCAAAAATATCAGACCTCGATCATCCATGGGATTCCAGCTCGGAACTTCACTAGGTTCTGTCATGAACAACATAAAGAAAATGGAAATAATCAACCCCAGACCAGCACTAACAACGAGAATGATTCCACTTTCAACGTAAAAAAGAAAATCCAGTCCTTGAGAGATGTTATTTCTTCTTTTGAAATAATAGATGAACTGCAAAAAAGTAAGAACAAAAACGATGATCGATTCTATATCGCTCAAGTCATGAAAATAAAAGAAACTTCCCAGGAGCAAAGCAAACGATACAATTTTGTGAAGCCAGAGAATTTTTGAAACAAAAACATTATCTGATAAAAGTTGCTGACGACTATTTAATTTTTTATCTGAAGTTGAAAATAAAAAATAAAACGGAGTAGAAACAAGTAACACCAAGCCTGCACCTAATAGACCCACTAAGATCGATTGAACAAAACCAGTTGCTATAAAACCAACCCATTTTTCTACGATTGGTGAAAGCCATGGAAAACTTAAAAGCATGATCGGAAAAGATGACGACAAGATGAGTCGCAGAACCGGATGATTGTTGAAAAACCAATTTATTAAAAGCATGTCATTCTATTTTTGTCACTCTTTAAAGACCGCCTGAATTAACCCTATTTCAGTATAACTCAAAAAGCAGAAATTCCCCTTTAAAAAACAGAGCTTCGCGGTTCATAATTTGAAACATTTGATGAAGTTGTAGCAGGTAATCCGCAGATGATTACTCATAAAGATGGAACTGTCGTTGCGATGGTTCCCCTTCAAACGCTAGAGATGATCAGTAAAATAGAACTTCACAAGTATTTTGCCTTTGCATACGCTCAGACACCGAAGTCAGAACATGAGCTGGATGAGATCAGAGATCATATTACAAAAAACGTTGATGTTAAATTAGCAATCCAAACACAAAGTTCGTGAAATATTTTAATAATGAATATCGATGTGTTATAAGTCATCCTGCTTGGCAAACTAAACCCTAATGCTTCGGAGTAAAGAAATATGAATAGCGAAAAAATTTTAACCCTATTAAAAAAACTAGAAGAGGCTTCTCGCACGAAGGGCGCTAAGCTTCAAGAATGTTTCAACAGCGTAGCAAAAGAGCTTCTGAGTCATTCTTATAGCTTTGACGGCGTGACATTCACTATTTCAGAAATTGAGTTCGGATGCTCGTCCCTGGGTGATGGAATTAAAGGCGTAGATGCACAATGCAGAATGGGCCTTGTTTATGTTCATAAGACTCTGAAAAATGAAAAATATCCTGGGATTAAGTTTCTTGGAATGGACATCACATGCGGAAGTACCAAAAACTTCGGCTCAATCCTTGTGAGAGGGGTTACAGTTCGCGGCGACCAAATCAAAGGACCAAGTGAGTGCCTTCGTGCGATTTTGGATCAAAAGGAAGAAGGCTTTGAGATTACCAAAGAGCTATCTGAAAAATTAAAATCGATGGATGAGAAACCTTTCTTTGATTTATTTCAAATGACGAAGATTGCGATTCCTAGAGAGATTAAAACAGGTAAAAGAAAATCGATTAAAGAACACATCGCCACGGAATTTCATTTAAGAGCAACTTGCTTGTCGCATCCTGACGGGATAAAAGAAATGATTGGTATCAGCTAGGGTTGATTAGTGACGAGACCCTTTAGCTCTTGAGACTTCACCGATTTTTTTGGGTTTCACTGTCTTTGCTAAGTTTCTTTTCCAAATGGGCTCAAAGTGATTGTGCGGAATCTTTAGATTTTTCGGTCTCTCTTTAGAAATGAGAAGATCATGCTCAAGGTTTTCTTGGGGACGGACAGGCAATTGTTGGGTCATAAAATATCCTACGGTTTGTTGAGCAGCTTTATCACTGAGAGTTCCATCAGTCACACGATTTTTGTTTTAATTTGCTGTGCGCAAAACACAAAATCTTTTTTCATGAACCCCATGTAATCAGCTAATGATAAATATTCGCTCATTACGGAGGTTTTATTCGTTTTAAATTTTTTTCTTCTGAGTCTGTGAGCTTAAAAGCGATCCTTCATGAGAAGCGCTATTTTGTATTAGTAAGTCTCAGCGTTTCGAACCGGGACGTGGGTTTGTGACTAGGGATTTAGAGGGGGCTTATCGAATCGAAAGCAACTCGCAATACAAAGGATCGCTTCTTCTTCCTTCAGATCCTTTGGAAGTGACTTGTTTAATTTGTAAAGCTCATTGGTAGAGCGGTAAAGGGCGTCATTCAGAGGAAGATGTTGATAACGGCTCATTAATACTTTTGAGCTGCTCCGCCCCTGAGTTCAGAATACACGGTGGCTAGCGCCACCCAATAGTTAAATTGTTGAATCATGTTTTAGTCACGCGAAGATGCAACACACCGGACAGGATAAGCATTACGGCGAATTTGGTAGGCCATGTAGCCAGGGTAACCGACGAAGAACCACGCATGGCGGCGAAAGCCAGTATACGTCGACGTCGACCAGAAAAAATAATCCATATTCGGTAGCACTTTCCGTATTCCGTTAACTTCAGCAAGGTACCAGTCGCTTCTGCTTGGTAGTCGCCAAGTCGTTTGCGGGTGCGATAAGCCTGCTTTAAAGTCAGTTTCGGGGTTTGTGTAAGCGTGTAAAGGCTCTCCCCCTCCGGCTGCAATTTGACCAGCGTCGACATCTGGACAAACACTTATGGCACCGGTTCCGGGCTGCATGATTGATCCGAGTTTTGGGTCGGTAGTTCCAGGGCTTGATAAGAATTCAGACTCGGCTAGAGATACAGCGTCCAGTTTTGAATATCCTGCTGCTTGGTACCAGTTGTAATTTCCTGATGACTTATCTGACCACAGAAGCTTGGTGCGCTCATCTCGCCAGACTTCAAATTTGGGTCCGGCACCAACAACTGAAACGAGCTTCCAGTCACCTTCGCCATCTTGCCCGTATTTCTTTCCGTCGTAAAATGACCATAACCCATTCAAGGTGGCACAATCTGCAATTCTGGTTTCAATTGTTCCGCTTGCTCCGCAAGCGACAATATTTGCTCGTGTTGTAATGGGCCCGTTCTTGGCGATTGTTTCAAGGTAATGCTTCTTTTCTATTGATCCTGCAATTAGATTTCCGCTGTAATCAGTCATCTGGTAGCGACCATCAGAATCATTGAATGGGTTCGGGACAACTGAATGATTGTCAGTGAAGGTTAAGTTCTCTTCGGCTTCGTCTTTAAGGCTTGCGACTACTCTATCGGGTGCTGCGAAGAATGCGGTAAAATCTGGTCCCGTCACCGGAAAGCTCGAATTGTCTTTTCTTGAGGCGAAGCTCAGCATCATGATTGGATCTGATGGTGATCCACCACCTGAGCAGTCTGCTGTTCCGGCAACATCTAAGATCGTCTTTCCTGAGCAGATATCACTCGCCGAAGGCAAGGTTCCGATGTTTGCCGAACTCACACTTGAATTCTCAGAAATTTGGCAAGAAGCGAAAAAATGTCATAATTAAAAAATTAATAGTTTGCATAATTACATTATCGGCATTTAAGGCGATTTATTTAATCGGTAAAATCTTAAAGATAAGAGGTTAAGATTTTGAATTTCTTCATTTTCGTTACCATTTCAGTACTCCTTTTTTCCGTAAATGCAATGGGTTACGAAATGAAGCTTTTTGACCCTGTCCCTGGTGCCCAAGGGTATGAGTTTGCCTTTTATCCTGGGGGTGTCGAGAAGCTTGTCTTAAGCCCTGGTCCTTTCATTGATTCAAAAGATCTGGTCACCGGTCAGTATAAATACAAGTACAGAATTAGAAAAAATAACAAATGGTCATCTTGGTCAGGGTTATCTAGGTTGAACGTATGGAAAAAACCTAAGCCATCGAAAAAAAATATCAGACTAGGAACTAAGTCCAGCTCACCTCTGAGTTTTGATCCATTTCTTTTTGCGGTTTTCAGATCGATTGAAGCAAAAAACGACGGAGTCAATAAAAAAACTAGCGAGAGTGCACTGAGAATCGGTACAGACCTTTCGTCAAAATATTATACCTCACAAGTTTTTTATGAAACAGGAAAGACCTTCTCTCGAATAGACCTAGGGGCGATGAAAATTATTTCTCCTAATTTTAACATTGGAATGAGGCTCATGTTTGTATCGGCACAGTTTAACGACTCAGGGGCCACGGCCAAAATAGTCAGTACGAATGCTTTTGTTCAAGCTACCGTAAAACACCAAGTTAAAAATGGATTTGTGTTCAGTTTGACAGGTGCCGGAACATTTCAGGGAAGTGCTCTCGCTCATCTGGACGTTTCAAAAAGCTGGACAATAAAGAAAAAATTAAAAATTTCTCCAACTATTGGGTATGAATATCTTAACCTTAGAAGCTCAGATACTAGACTAAGTTCTACTAGCTTTCTGGCCGGAGTATTTGCAGAATTTCCCTTCTAATTTTACACCTTGACGCTGCTAAATAGAAGATAACTCAAAAGAGATCCTGCGCACGAAGATCTCCTTTTTTTCCTAAATTATACGGTCGGTACAGTTATTAGAATCGATTCTGGTCTGACCCCTTCGGACTGTAGAGCCTCTTAGGCTATTTCTTGTACAGGACGATCTGTCAGCTCCATGTTGTTAATAATATTAAACTCAAATTCTATAGGGGTCTGGTACCCAATCCCACTATGTAATCTCTTCTCGTTATAGATCCCATCGATAAATCGGGGGACCGCCGCTTAAATCTCTTCAAGCGTGGAGTACTTTTTAACAAGTATCTCTTCATGCTTTAGAGTCTTAAAGAAGGCTTCAATGTAGCCGTTCTCTGTCGGTGTTCCTCTTTTAGACATGCTTATTTTAAAGTTAAGCCCTTCCAAAAAGTTCACATACAAGTTCGACGTATATTGAGAACCTTGATCTGAGTGATGAATAATTCCTTCACCGTCAGATCTTTTTCTATTCTTTAATGCCGCTTGGATCGATGCTACACAAAGTTTGTGATCGAGCTTTCTTGATAAGGCCCATCCAACAATCTTCCGCGAGTAAACATCCAAAACTGCCGACAGAAAAATGAAGCCAGTATCAATTTTGATAAAGGTCATATCTGTCACCCAAACTTGATCAATGCCCGTTACGCTTAGCCCTTTGATCAAATTCTTGAAGCAGCATTTAGGCTCAGTAGAGTAGCTTCTAAAAGGGACTGACTTTCTCTTCAAGACTGAATAAAGACCGAAGTCTTGCATCACTCTCTGGACTCGTTTCTTATTTATCACGATTCCATTTTTCTTAAAGTGCTCAGTCACTCTTCTGTAACCATATCCAGGAAGCTCTTCATGAAGTTTTTCTATTTCAAACTTCAGCTTCACATCTTCTTCAATCTTCTTATGGGACTTAGGTTTGTAATAGTAAGTACTTTCCTTAAGCCCTAACATTTCACATCCTCGTCTAACTGATCCAAGTTCTCGGATGTGATTATCAATGAACTCTCTTTTCTCGCTCGTTGTACCCAAGACTCCGCTTTTTTTAAAAGTTGAATCTGCATATACAGATCACCGAGTTGCTCTTTTAGCTGCCGGTTCTCTTTTTCTAAATTCATAACTCTTATACTTGCAGAGTCTATAGCTATACGAGGCTCATTTAGTTCATCTAAAGTGCCTGCCTCATAGTGCCGCTTCCATTTAGTAATAACCGCATGAGGAACATCAAACTCTCTCGAAATGGCTCTATAGGTTTGTGTACCTGTCATTGCCTTCTCTGCGATCATCTTTCTAAACTCGTACGGATACTTACTTGGCCGTCCTACTGGTTTCTTCATCTTGCTTCTCCTAGGTTTCCCATTTAGCATGGAGAAGCTGACTTTTCATTCCTGTTTACAAAACCTTACCCATATCTACAGTGTCCGGGGGTCAGGTCATTCTAAAGGTTTTAATTTTCCAAAATTGCATGAATACTTAGCATTTCAAGCCTTAAGAACTGAGACTTGCTGGTATATATTGGTAGTTTCTCATCCGGTATGGACGCTACTGCATTTAGTACCCGGTCCCTGAGGGTTCAAAACCAATTTTTTAAAGTTTAAAAAATTCCAGGTAACAGGATAAAGATCAACACTTCGCCACTCAATATTTTTATCTGCGCTTTTAGGACCTCTTGTGAGTCTGACGATCTCAAAATTTTGTTTGAGCTTCTGAATTATTTTTTTTAACAAAACCTCTAGCACCGGCGATTGCTATCTTCTTTCCGATCCTTAAAAGTTAAATTATGTTTTGATCAGTTTCTTTTTTAGTTTTCTCTTTTTTTGCTTCTACCCCGGCGATGAGAAGCATGAGCCAGCCTAACATTATGATGACTCCTCCGAATGGTGTTCCATATAGAAAACCCGGAAGATTAAGAGTGACCGAGATATAAATGCTAAAGCAAAAGATGATAGTACCTGTGATGAACAAAAAGCTAGTCCTACGAAGCGAGGTCAGCGCAAGATGATTATCGTTACTTAAAAAAAATAATCCGATGACTGTAATGACGACAGCGTGAACTTGATTGTAGCGAATTGCTGTGAGGAGAAAACGAAAATTTTCATCGGTAATGATTGGTTTTAAGCCATGCTCTGCGTATGCTCCAAAGGCTACGGAAATAAATCCAAGTATTGCTCCATAAATTAATGTCATTTTATCTCCAAGTCACCTTGCTTCGTTCCCGGCTACTCCTATCCATAATAACCCTATAGGGAGCGTCTTTTCATTAGCTTTAAGCTGCTTTTAAGTCTGAGAGATTTTTGTCTAAGCTTGATACGCGTAGCATTTGTTAATTTTTAAAGATTTCCACTTCGGAATCCCTTGATTATAACTAAAGCATGTCAAACCAAATTCTTAATGTCTCATTGGTTCTTATAGGTCTTCTTTTTTCATTGGGAGCATCGACCATGCCTAAAATAATAAAAAGTTCTCTTGAGGCACATGTTCTTCGCTTAGGCCCGAATGAAGATCCAAAACTGGCGCTAATGAACTATGTTCGCGAAAATAAAATATTATCTGCTTCGCTGGTATCTGCTGTAGGGAGCCTTAAAGTGACGGCCATACGATTTGCTAATCAAAAAGAGACAGTTAAGCTGGATGGATTTCGCGAAATTGTTTCATTAAGTGGGACTCTTGGCGCAACAAGCGGTTCGCATCTTCATTTGAGTGCTTCAGACGCAAAAGGAGTGACTCTAGGTGGGCATTTGGTAGAAGGCTCGAAGGTTTATACAACTCTGGAGATTGTTCTGCTGAGTTATCCGGAAATTGTGTTTGATAGAGTCCTTGATCCAAAAACAACTTTTGAGGAACTCACCGTGACTCCAATCGATCCCTCAAAGCTAAAGTAGTTGCCGTTTACTTTCAAAAATCTTTTGAGAATAGGCTAAACTCGCCCTGTCTTATACACATTGGATCTAGGGCGTCCCTCCTTGTGAAAAACAATGTCGAGTTTTAAAAGCCATCTTTTATGACTGTTGAACGGAAACCTTTGACCAGTTTCCTCGAAATTCATCCAACTTTCTGTGTTGCGGGGAAAGTACATCCCACGGTACATGCAAGAAACTGTCACTGGTTCAAATTTACTTAATCACTAAAATTATTCGCCAGAAAAAAGGAGCCAACAAAATAGACCGTTAGCGATAGATTTTTTTCATTATAGCATCGGGTGACGATAAAAAAAGATGTCGGCTGTGTTGAAACTTTAGCATCAGGCATTGGTGTGACCGTCTATAACCGAATACTAAAAACTAAAAATTAAAATTTGCAAAAATTCTTAACTACACGAAAAGGAAAGTTAGGTATTTGCTTGTATGTGTAGGAGTTGATTCTTGACCATCTTCATTGAATTTAAAAAAAATTGAGAGGTTCAGGAGAGAACTGCGGGTTTTATAAGGTAGCATACGAAGCAATAAGAGACCGAAGAAAAGAGACATGTAAACGAGGAAGGTCGACGGTTTTACTAGCTTAATTTAATAAAATCCAAATACACTCATTTAAGATTTTCACAAGTTTTTGGCGGATTCGGTTGAAATTTTCAAGGCGGTCTTATTTAAGAGGTAATTCCTATATACCAGAGGTTACGATAGCCCATTCTTTTTCTTGGGAAATAGCCTAAAGAAATAAGACTATTTGACCGATGTTAAAGAAATGATTTTATAAATCTCAATACTATCAGCAACCTTAGGCTTTGCCCAAAGTTATCCAACTATATCTAACCCTCAACTTTTGAATCGAGTATTCAAAATGGCTGAAGTCAAAGGTCTTTCTGTAGACGAAGTTAATCAGCAACTTGAAATAGATACAGTAGTTTTTAAGAAGTTTGGAGATTGGTATCCGACTCAATTTAGAAATGAAAACGCGATCGTCTCCGGACCATTTGTAGAAAATTTTCCTCTCAGAAATACAAAAAGTAAAGTGCATTTTATTAGACCAATAAAGGGGGCTAAAGAGAATGCTTTTCCATCTTCATTTATCATGTCTGAAAAATATAAATTTTTAATCACAGAGGGTCATATCACTGAGGTGATTGTCTGTGATGAAAAAATGGAATGCATGACTTTAAACTCTCAAATATGTTCGGGATTGCAAGATGTTTCCGACCCACAATTGGAATTTTACGATAAACAGTTAGATCGTAAGAGATCATTTTTTTTGATAACAAAAGCACAAGCGAAATTTGAAAAAAAAGATAGGCTAGAAATTAGTGAAGATCTAAAAGCGCAGATTTCCCAGGAAACGAAAGATTTTTTTAAAGATAAACCATTTGTACTATCAGAGGCGAGATCAAGAGTCGATAAAGCTAACTCGCTTTGTAATGACCTAAAATTGAAACTTGAAAATGAAAACGAACCTAACCTAAATACAAATAGATCGTCATCTCAGCAGTGAAGTTTTTTTGAAATTTAATAAAACTCCATCCGAATTCAGTCAGTAAGCCTTTTGTAAGAAAAAAAATCACCTCAAGCATTACATTAATAAGAATAGGCGAAATTAGAGAGTTAAGATTTATGACGTGGACCCCATTTCTCTGCGCCTCCTTTCCAGGACTCCTTTTATAATCCCCTTCCCCAAAAGAATTACCCTGCTCCTGATTCTGAATCCTTTGCCCGCTAGAAGCTCACCAAATTTCAATCGTGCTTACTCGATAAAGAGAAGAAGTACTGGCAGGCTTTTGTGAAACTTCATCATCGTCACGAGTAGACTTTAGTCTTCGCATTTGTAACGAAACCAACCAAAAACCAAATATTCTCTTACTTTGATTCCCCTCCCATGGACGGGGAATTCCTTCATGCATTAAGTTAGAAGAAACTTTCACAGGAAACCTATGAACCTTCTTCTCATATTGATCTTTTTTTCATTAACAGCATTTGCTCATAATAATAGCGATCTTAAAACTTACCACCTCATCACCCCAGAAACGAAAACTCTTGATGCATTGGCGGAAGAATTCGAAATCGTAAAAAAACTTGTAGATGGATTTGAAATCTATGTGCCGGATTCTAAAGTAAAACGTTTTCTGGAGCTTGCCCCTAAGGCCAAACTAATACCAGCAAGTGTTTTAAAAAGTGCCGATCTTGCTGGCTATAGAAACTACGCTCAAGTTGAAGCCGAACTTAAAAGTCTCGTTATAAGATATCCAAATCTTGCAAAACTTGAAACATATGGAACAACTGCATCTGGACACACTCTGTATGTTCTTAAAGTTTCAGATAATGTTCAAATAGATGAAGATGAGCCAGAACTCATGATTACTTCTGCCACTCACGGTGACGAGATTATTACTGTCGAAGTTGAAATGGAATTGATCAACAATCTTCTTCAAAACTACGAAAAAGATGCTCGTCTCACTAAAATGCTAGAAGAAAAAGAGATCTATTTCATTCCAATGGTTAACCCTCAAGGTTATTCACGCAAAGATCGTTACGCTAACTTCACAGATCCCAACCGCGACTATCCTTATCCGGGTGATGAAAGTAAAAAGAGTGTTGATTGCATCGACTTGTTGATGAAGTTTTTCCATTCACGAAACATCAAAGGATCGATTGATCTTCATGCTTCTGGAAAACTCATTATGTTTCCATGGGCCTACACAAAAACATCACCGCCTAAAGATGACGAAACTAACTTTCACTATTTGACGAACTCTATGGCAGAAATTAATAAGTACGAAGCCGGTCAGATCTCTAAGATCATCTACGTGGCCAAGGGTTCTAGCGCCGATTATTACTATTGGAAGAAGAAGACCTTGGCCTTAGGTATTGAACTCTCTACATCGAAAGCTCCGCCGTTTAGCGCAGTTCCTCAAGTGGTTGAAGAATCTAAGGAAATGATCTGGCGTTTTATCGAGCACTTTTAAGATAGACCATCGGTTTGACATAAAAATAGCCGGAAATTTAAGCGCCCTTGCGGGCGCCGAGAAGAACTTAGATTTTAGGTTTAAACCAGCAAAGTGGACGAAGACCAGTCGTGAAACCGAGTGACGGGTGACATGTACCTTTGACTTCATCTTTCATTTTTTCAGAATCAACATCTTCGTTAAACGATACTTCGCAAAGTGAACCTTGGAAGTATGTATCAAGACGACACTGGTGAGCAGGATGTGAGCTGTTGGTACTCGACACAACTTTTGGATCTGGAGTCTCAAATTTTGCTACTGGAAGTTTTTTGATCGCTGCAAAGAAATCTGCAACAGATGATCCTGCCATACCTGCACGGATACAGATATTTTGTTCCGCTTTGTTTGGAAAAGCTTTCATACAAGCACTTGAAAGAGTCGCTGGAACAGTCATCAATGAAACGATGGTTGAGTTGTCATCATACAAGAAAGTTTTTCTCAAACATTTTGTAGCTGCGAAATAATCAGATTGACCTTCGTTGGCCATCGGTTTTCCGTAAATACCCATTGATGGAGCGCCACCAACTAAGTGACCAAGCTCATGACAAAGAACAAGAGCAAAACCATCTTCAGTGATTGTTTCATGGCGAGCAAGACCGCCGTACATATTCACAGTCCACTTTTTACCTTGACGAGAAGCATTTGCATTGGACGTTCCATTAGACCATCTGCGGTTGATCACAAGTTTTGCACCCATACCAGTTACAACAGGAGAATAGATCGCTTCGATTTTTTCGATTACTTCGTTAAATTTTTCTTCGTCAAGACCAGCATTCCGAAATTTATCAACAGGGATAAAGAGATCGTTGTCTTCAACAATTCCTGAAGTTCCATCGAGGTTGCAAGCAAAGCTAGGCGTGATGAGAAGAGAGACCATAAGGGCAATAATAATGCATTTCATATAAAAGTCCTTCCTTATATTGGTAACAATTGATTGTTCACTAATGGGAAGTGATCGTCTTGCGAGGTAAGAGAATGTTTGAATTATACGAAGGGATTAATTGAGGATTCAAAAAGTTCAAAAATGAAGGGCCTCACCATAACTGATGGTAATATTACCTATTTTAACTATTCATTAAATAAATCCTCCCATTTGGTCGATAGAGGTAACATAGGTTCATGAAAACAATTCTCCTTGTAGATAATCGCCCCAAAGCGTCTCAACTCTATTCAGTTGGGCTAGAAGTCTATGTGGGCGCAACAGTTATTGAATGCCAAAACATTGATGAGGCGGCCGAGTATTTATTTAGTAATGCTCCGAAGATTGTGATTACAAGGTCTCCGATTGAACAAAGAGACATTGCCCTAAAATTTTCGATCCTCATCGAGAAAAAAAAACTTGAAACGCAACTTATCGTTTTGGGTACGACTAAAATCAGCTCCCACCAAGCCACTCTATTTGATGAGAACGTTGAAGTCAGAGAAGTCATCAAAAAATGCGCAACAATTCTAGAGGTCACCGCTAAGGATATGGCCGATCAGGATGTAGGAATCTATTACCGAATCAAGGTTAATTTATTGTGTGCTAATCTTGAACTGGTCTGCAACATCTACCGAATGAATCAAGCAGGCGAATACACGGCCTTTCTAAATAAAGGCCATAAGATTCATGCGGAAATTCTGATGATTTTAAACTCCGCACATGAAGAATACATTTATGTCGAGGCATCTGACCGCTTAAAATTTGTCAATTCACTCACCGTCTTTTTGGCCGAGCGTCTCGCCGACGATAATTTGAGTCTTGAGGATAGTTTACTCTTTGCCAATCAGGGTTACCGAGTGGTCAGAGAAGCTGCCCTTAAGATGATGATTACACCAGAAATTATTCAGATGACTGAGGTCAATATTAATACCATGACCTCAATTGTGAAACGTATGCCAAAGCTAAAACAATTGCTCGAGATGACGACTCAGGAAGTGAGCATTATGTTCAGACATTCGCTTTTAACCTGCTACATCGCCAGCCACATTATCGACAAAATGGAATGGGGAAACCAGGAGCAAAAAGTGAAGATAGCTTTTGTTTCTTTTTTTCACGACATCTCAATTAATGAAGACGCACACGTGCTTGTTCATTCAGATGAAGAGCTTGAGCAACTAAATGCCACACAAGAACAAAAAATCAATATCAAGCGCCACGCCATCAATTCCGCCATGATCCTCAACAGGTACTACAAAACGCTGCCATTTGGAGTTGAAACGATAGTGAAGCAGCATCATGGGACTCGTGATGGTGTGGGATTTGCTGCCTACCCCATGAGTGTCTCCCCTTTAGCCTTGGTTTTTTTAGTGGCGGAAGAATGGGTCAGCTATATCCTAAAAGCTGAAACTCTGGGAATGCATCTTACGAAAGAAGAAGCACTCGATAAGATTAAGCTCAAATACAAAGGCTTTTCGTATCAAAATATTATCAAGGCGATTAAGGATCTTAGTATTTAGAATTAATGAATGGTGGGTGAGTTATCCCGCCCAAATAAGGTAACTGACCAAGTTCGAAACATTTTTCTCCCCCCCTTACCTCTTACTAGTTTTTAGACAGTCAGGGTAAAAAGTGCAAAAGACCCCTGAATTTCACCAGTCAAGTGGGTCTTTTTCTTATGATATTGACATGAATAGTATAAAAATACTTAGCCTATTGATTTTACTTATTTCTAGCGTCGTTTCTCAGGCCAGTGAGATTGAGATCTTGAAAGACAGGTTTAAAAAAGACTTCCTATTGACTGGAGATCAATTAAAAACTTTTTTTGTTGATGAGATTGAGGATTGGAAAGAATCCATACAGTCCGATGGGAGCTGGAAAGATATCGCTTATCACCTGGACGACAATGCTTTTACTCCGGGCAAGCACGCTGCTCGAATCGATTATTTATCCCGTGCATATGCATCTAAAGGTCACCCCAATTATCAGGATCCAAAAGTGATGGAGGCCATCAAGAGTGCTTTTGATTTTTGGATCGCCAAGGATATAAAAAGTTACAACTGGTGGCAGAATACTATCGGCATTCCTCAAAGATTTGCCAGATGCTTACTTCTAGTTGAAGACGAGTTAGGATCAAATAGAATCAAAACGGGCCTTGAAATTTTAGAAAGATCTCAGATCCAGATGACCGGACAGAATCGTCTTTGGTTTTCTGAAATAGTATTTATCCGAGAACTTTTCAAAGAAAATAAACGCGAACTCGCTATTGCCGCCGGAGAACTTCACAACATTCTCAAGATTGCTGTAACTAAAAAAGACGAAGGGATTCTACGAGACTTATCTTTCTACCAGCACTCAATCATTTATAACGGAGGATACGGTGCCAAGTACTCCGTAGATAACTCACGACTACTTAAAATCTTCAATGATACAACGTATGATTTTCCTGCTTCAAGCGTAGATCTCTTTAGTAACTTCATCCTCGATTCACAAATTTGGTTAACCCGAGGAAACAAATGGGATTACAGTGTTACCGGAAGAGAGTTAGTTAGAAAGAATAAAGATGCGCGTGATTTGGCAAATGCCTGCGATATTTTAAGAAAACTTAATCTTCCCAGAAAGAGTGAATTTCAGCAATGTTATGAAAAACTCACTGGCAGCGAAAATCATCTTTCAGGTACGAAGCATTTTTGGCTTACAGATTATATGATAACTCAAAAGAAATCATTTTCTATGTCCGTGCGGATGTACTCAGAGCGAACAGTCAACAATGATGCCCCATCAAACAACGAAGGCCTTCTTTCCCATCATCTCGCCGATGGAGCTACTTTCTTGATGCAAAGAGGAGATGAGTACCAGGATATTTTCCCGGTTTGGGATTGGCGCCATATTCCAGGGACTACCACTGAAAGGAAAACTCTGAAGCCTGCGGTTTTTGAGCCTGGAAATTGGGATGGTTTTGCTCACATTCGTTATATAGGAAAATCAAGCTTTGTCGGAGGCGTAACGGACGGTCAAACAGGGATCGCCGCCATGGATTTTATTAGTCATAAAAAATACGAGAACCTCGATGCTCGTAAATCTTGGTACTTTGGCAATAAAACTATCTGGGCGCTTGGTAATAATATTAAATGTTTTGGTTGCAAAGAAGTTGTGACAACTATCGACCAAAAAAGGGCGTTAGGAGAAGTCCTGGTGATGGAAGACGATGGAACTGTTTCAGTACACAAGGGAGAAAAAAATTACAACAACCTTAAGGGTATTTACCACGATAGCATCGCTTACTTTTTTCCTCACGCTCAGGATGTGACAGTTTCGCTAGAAAATAAGCTGGGGGACTGGAATAGGATTAATGGTCAATATTCAAAAGATATCGTCAAAGAGAATGTTTTTTCAGCATGGATAAATCATAAGCCGTTATTCGTAAATGAGCAGTATGCCTATTCTATACGACCGGGACTCTCTAAAGAAAAATTTCTCGCACATGTATCAGTTAAAGCATTTAAGCAAAAATCTGATTGGCAGGCGGTAAAACTAGAAGGAAAAATTTATGTAACATCTTATAATGCCCAGGAGATCCGTTTTGCTGGAGAGACTTTCAGAACTGAGCATCCCTGTGCCTTCATTTTCAATCCTCAAACAAACATCCTAACTCTGAGTGATCCCACTCAAAAATTAGAAAAAACTTTTATCACGGTAAATGGTAAAAGATTTTTTTTCAAACTCCCGCAGGGACAGGAACGAGGAAAGTCTAAAGCGTTCACTTTATAAGGTTCCTTCACACGTAAGCACTGCATCCAGAGAAGTGTGTTGGAACCCAAACGCAAAACCCAAACGCAAACGATATTCAAATTTTTTTCATCATAAGTTGTTCAAAATAAAGAATATATCAAAGTAGGCATAAAGAATTAATCAAATTAGGTCGATAGATTAACGTGGCTATATTTATTGAAATTTCTGGCAAATATTACAAGGTACCGAACAAAATCACCATTGGTCGAGGTGAACCTTTCAATCAATTTAATGACAACCAAAGAGTAGCACACACACTTTTGCATGACTATTTCAAAGGGCAGTATCTACGTTAAAGATCTGGGTACCTCAAAAGAAGGTCTGATCATTAATGGCAAAAAAGTTAAGCCAAAAACTCAAATTTTATTGAACAAAAATGATGATATCGTTTTCGCTGATGAAAGAATACGAATACTTCCTACTGCTCCGGAAGAATACGTTGAAATCAAAAAATCGACTGCTGGAAAGCTTCACAGCTTTGATTATTACCAAATTATTATTTATGCACCTGCAATTGGTTGTGCCTTCGCTTTGGTGTCACAATTAAAAGAACCCAAATTTGACTATAGTACGGCAATTTCAACACTAATTATAAGCACTACCTTTATTTATATGTGCCATCTCTATGTTAAATTGCTGAAGCGTGTTGCTGTTGATCCTTTAAAAGAAGTGACATTTAATAATGAAGGTTTTACGACTACACAAGAGATAACGTGAATATGACCTTTGCAATTGATAAAATAAATTCTTGGATAATCGAAAAAGAAAAAACTCTTAAGATAATTGCTCACGGTCAGGAGTTCGAATATAAAATTGATAAAAGCTTCAAAGAATTTAAAAAATACTTAGTCGAAAATCTCGCGAAAAAAAAGTAAAAATCGAAAACCTTAGATCTAAACGAGGTGGTTTATTTTGTATGTCTGCGATTGGACTTGTATTGTCCTTCGAATTCACAAATCCAGTCGTTCAATATATAGGTTTAGGCATTTTATCAGCTTGGATAATCATGTGTGTGTACATGCTTTTCAAAAAAGAGCTAAGAAAATATTGGATTATCCAGATAGGAAAAAAAATACTTCACTTTTTCAAACTGGCTCTATAATCGCCTCAACCCTGTATGCTTTAATGCAAGTAAGTTTCGTCCACGCATATATGAAAAAACATGAATTGAATATAACTGCTGCGGCTTCATGTTCAAAACAAAATAAAGAGTCATGCCTAAAAATTGACTATTGGCTTACTTTTTCAACTGAAATTAAATACAAAAATCAAGATCTCGCTTGCGAGCTTGGAAATAAAACAGCTTGCCCAAGTCGCTCTCCAGCTTCCATCAAAAAAAATCTTTATTAAATGTTTTTTAAATAATAGGCTTACCCATAGGTGATCAAGAAAACTTTATGTAAGCATTCCTGTACTGACAAGGTTAATTTTTAAGGAGGTAGACATAGCCTTGAATGAACACTTTAACAGAAATTATTCTATATGTTTTCAGAAATCACATTTAGTTTAAAACTGGCAGGTTTTTCTGATAACTTTTAACGAGCTAACTTCTTTGTACTTACAAGAAAAAAATATTGGCTCGGTTAATGGTTGGCTTACATCAAACGCTGTCTCAATGATTAATTGTCGATTATATCCAAAAAAAGCAGACGTTAAGGGAGACTCTCTTGAGATAGGAGTCGATAGTGGAAAATCCTTTATTTTACTAGCATCCTTGATAAGAGAAAATGAAACAATTTTAGCCGTGGATGTCTTTGAAGATCAACAACTGAATAAAGATCAATCTGGGTACGGTATAAGATCTCATTTTGAACTGAATATTCAAGCTCACTTAAAGGGCAAAAAAACGTAAAGATATTAAAAGAGGATTCTATAACTTAACATTTAATCTTGTGAGCGAATACGTTAACAAATGTAGATTCGTTCATATTGATGGATGTCATACATTTGAGCATACATATAATGATATTGTATTTGCTGAGTCTATCCTCTCAGAAAAAGGGATTATTATCGTAGATGATGTCGAGTCTTTTCTAAAATTTCCTGGTGTTAACAAAGCAATAAACGCAATATTTTCTCGTTCCCATAATAATATTTATCCTTTGTTTTTAACCGGAAATAAGCTTTGTGTATGTCGATACGAAGATTTAGATTTTTACATGGGAGAGTTAATGCTTTTTCTTCCACAGGTAGGCTTTTACTATCCAAAAAATCTGTTACAATCTGCATATCCAAAATTTAAAACTTTGGGGGTAGATCTTCCTAAACCAACAAATCTCTCGCTAACAAATATTTATTCAGCAAACATTTCTTCGCATCCAAAGAATTTAGCACAAGACTCTAAATGTAACTTAGTAAGACCTAGTCATTTAAAAATTTTTATAAAAACATTTACTGGAGATTATTCTTTTAAGATCGTAGTCGAATCAGCAGACATCTCTATATCGAAAGGATATATAGTAGCCTTAGATTTATTAGCCTTTGTTTTTGATATTTCTGGTCACAAATTTTTCCTTGAATTTAGCATAAATGGAAATAAAATTTGGAAAAAAACTGTAGATAGATTTATCCACAACGAGTTAGTTTGGTTTGATTTGCCACCGGGCATACTCATTATGGGACAAAACATTTGCAAAATTGAAGTAAAAAAGATAAAGGAACAAGGTTCAAGTCTTTTAAATTTCATGAATCAAAAACTAATAAATATTTCTGTCCGAAAAATATTTATTCATGAGTCTATTAATCATTCCACTCAAAACTTAAAACTGAAAAAAGGTTTCCACAAAAGAGAGTTCTGGGGAGCATGGATTGAAGGGCATGAGGGTGAAGTTGAATTTGACTTTGCAGGACAAGTTTTAGGTAGAAGATATTTATTAAAGATTCAAGGCCAAGCTTTAATTAGCCCCTTACATAAAGCTCAGAAAATAAGTGCCCATTTAAACGGAGTCTATCTGGGAGAAGTGACTTTTAGTGACAACTTCTCACTTTTTCTAGATTTTATTCTTCCAGAAAAATCCTTAATCTCCGGAGTAAACTCCTTGAAAATTTCAGTTGCTTACCCAACATCTTTTTCTGAAATTACGAACAATCGTGACTTTCGTGTTGGTGGTTATGGTTTTCGAGGGATAGATCTTTTTGAAACATATTTTAGCGGAATATAATTTTCTTAAAAAACCTAATCGGAAATGAAATAAATCGTTCCTTAAGATAAAGAAATTTTCTTAGCTTCAGCTTAAATAGAACTAATTCTGTAAGACTATAATTCTGAAAAAGAGAAATAATATAATTAGGGGAAGACTTCGCCTTCTTTCGAGCAACACAGAATATAGTGTCTCCAAGGTTTTCGTCGACAAAAAAATCTCTGTTGATATATCCAGGGAAGTCTTTTTTTAGTGTATCAATGATTTGGTAGACCCCACTCTTAACCTCAGTCGTAACTGAGAGTTCATAGACGTCAGTAGTCTTAAGTTCAATAATTTCGAACCCGTGTGCCTCGATTAATTCTCTGACTTCATTTACACTATATTCTCTTGTGTGAATGTGGTTGCTTATATCTTTATTGTAAACTGGAAAGAGTGAAGCCTGAAATCCCTTTAGATAGAAAGAAAGACTTACCTTGCTGTGAGAATTGGGAACAAAGAATACAAGATACCCACCAGTTTTTAAAACTTTATTTATTTGGCTTATTGCAAATGAGGGGTTTTTGGAAAGGTGCTCAAAAACCTCAAAGCAAGTCGCAATATCAAAATATGACTCCGGGTATGGCAGATTAATTTTTTCAATATCAACTATCTCTTTGTCAACGCAAACAAATTCCTTCACTCGAGGAAGATTTTTTAAAGCAAATGAAAGTGGAAATCTTTGATTCCCTCCGATGTCAATAAACCTCTCCCCTAGCAAGTCTTTAACAAGGCTTAAAGAATGATAACCCCTCAAAATGTGAAAATGGTCATCACGGCTTACCTTGAAAAAAGTTAATAAAAATATTTTATATTCTTCAAATGTCATAAATTTTTTGTCACTTTTTATAAATTCAACATTCTCACTTGCTAGATTGTAGATTTAATTCCGGTTAAAAATAAGTATTCAAGCTCTTCGATATATTTATAATAGATTGATTTTCACAAACAAGAATTGAATCGGCAATCTCCTCGATAAAGCTCTGGTCATGACTCACAATTATTACTATCTTATTTCTTTGCTTTAGCTTAATTAATGCATCCTTGAATATTTTAATTCTTTCATGATCTAATCCATTGATAGACTCATCGAACAAGTAAAGATCAGCATCCTTTTCGATAATAACAAGTATACATAGATTTGCTCGCATCCCAGTCGACAGGACAAGAAGTAAGTCGTCGCCACTAAGACCGTAAGTATCGAGAAAAGATTTTAACACCTTCTCCAAATGATATGTTGGTTTTTCAACTCTATGAAGAGTGCAAAGCAAAAAGAAATTGTATCTAACGGAGAGAGCTTCAACCACCCCCGGATGAGTCGTCAATAATCCGGCAACGACATAGTCAAGCACAGTATCGTTATCACGATATACTCCTGAAATATGCTTAAGGAACGTAGATTTACCTGAGCCGTTTTTCCCAATGAGTCCATAAATGAGACCTTTTTCTAAAAATAAATTTACATTTTGATAGATAGTTTTTTTATCTGTAAGTCCATATTTCCGGAAGACGAAGGATTTTCTAAGGTCATTGATTTCTATTCCATTGTTCATAAGCTTTTCATCATTTTGTATTTTAATTTATTGATAACAACTACTGTCACAACTATTACTGTTGTCGTGAAAAATAAAATGTACTTGATACTAAAATAGGGCAAGTATATATCGCCCTGAAAAGAATATTTTAGTAGTGTTATAAAATGATACAAAGGGTTTATCATCAGATAGAAGTTATGTTTTTCCGGAAGAAACATCGGTTCGTAAAGAACAGGGCTAGCTATGAATAAAATTCTAAGTATAACTGGCCAAATATATTGCAAGTCCTGAATGTATATCCTTGCGATGGAAATCAAAAAACATGTAAAGAGTGTAAAGATAGAAAATGAAAACAGAGATAATAAGTAAGTACTGATCATCTCTAATGATGGATGAGTCGATAAGATAACGATAATGATGAATAAGAAAACCTCTATAGATAATGCGGCTACCGCAGCGAAAAAATGCGATAAAACCGGTGTAATGATACTAAAATTGAAACTATTTAAAAGACTACTTTTCACAAAATAACTATTTAAACATTGAGATGTAACTGAAGTGAATAGCTCCCAATGGATAATTGCAATAAAGATACTTAGCCAGAAATTTTGGGTTAATCCTACACCCCTGTCTGAATATATTAAGTATGCTATTAAGAACGTAACCCCAGGGTTAATGAGAGAAATGACTAAACCGATAGGTGTTGATTGTCGTTTAAGTAACCATTCCGTCTTGGTTAAAATATAAAAAATTCTTATCTCTTCTCTGAGTGATTTACTCCTAATATTTATCATTATCTGCTCATAATCATTTCGTGCTTGTTATCAGTGATCTTAATGATCCTGATTGCTTTAAAGAAGTGAACATTTTTTAAAAGTATATGCTTCTCTTTGTAGATAAAATATCCCCATCCAAATCTGAGCCACTCTATTTTTAAGTCCTCGGTGATGACTCCATTCCTTTGGGTTAAATCTGTAACAATCTCTTTGTAACGATTGTAATTTTCATTATTCAGGCAAGAAATAAATCTAGAACTTTTATGCGGATACTCAAGAATATTGGGCATGAGAATAAAGTTTTTGTTTTTAAAATTCGTTTTTACTGATCCCCAGAGAATGGCAAAGTTTACTATGAGCCTAGTAAGAGATAATTTTGTTATGGTTTTTAATCCCCAAGGCAGTCCCCGCAGGTCTTCTTTTACGTAGCTGTAGGCAAAAAGGAACGATATAAGTTTTCCTGTAAAAGTATCGCCATAAAAAAAATATATGGGTAGCGCTAATAACATTAAGTGAAACTGAGTCAGAATAATCATTATAGGTATAAAAAATTTGAATGAAACGAGTTTATACTTACCGGTAATTTTATTAACGGCCGGAATGTAGCTATAAATTTCTGCGTTATCGTATCCTGTTAAATGAATAGCATGATTGAAAAAACAACTGTAGTTATAGAATTGCTCGGAAAGCCGCTTAATACCTTTTCTTGGGTAGTGCTGGATTTTTAAGTCTTGATTTATCATGTATCGATTTTTTAACTTTAAATGCCTCAAGCACAAATAAGCATCTTCACCACCTTTTTGTTCTAGTGAGTATTGAACATCTCCAAAATAGCTATCTTTGGAGAACGCAAGGTTGTTGTTTGATGAAATGACGGTATACCGCTTATCGCTATCATAGTAATATGTTCTGTTTTGTCTTTCGGAGGAGAAAAAATCAATTAACACTAAGTCCTTACTCCTAAAATATAGCGATGAAATAGCTCTGTTGCCGTTTTCTGATCTTGCTCCCAGTGGTACATATAGCCTCCAAGGAGTTTTAAGTGCTCATCCGATTCAAATGACCTTTTAACATGATATACCCAATCTTTTTCCAGTAAAGCATCATCGTCGGTAAATGCAACGATGTCAGAGCTTGCCGCAGACGCAGCAAAGTGCCTGAGTTTGCTAATCGTGTCGTCCTCTCTAATAAACACTTTGATAGGGAGAGATTTTAAATACCTCTGAATGACTTGCTGAGTCTCATCGTTGGAATTGTTGTCAATAAGTAGTATCTCGTCAGGCTTAACTGTTTGAGCACTAACACTATCCAGGGTCTTCTCTAGAAGCGTTGCCCTGTTTTTGGTACAGATACATAAAGATACAGTTTTATCAAACCGATCTGTTTGCTTCATTAAAATAGCTTTGAGATCTTGCAAAGATTCATAGAAATCAGCTTCAGTAGGGATTTCACATTTTTCTTCATTAACAATTTGGCCGTTGAATCTTTGTGTTTGTCTGTCTGCTATGACTCCGTCATTGCTTAATCTTTCGAGGTAACCAAAATCATTTGTTCTATTGCTGAAAAATGGTGTGTATTTCGTTTTCTTTATAAATCTCCTGTGGTGCTTGAGTTCTGTTTGAAGCCATTTGAACGCCTCAGAGTGGATTAGAGAATCGCCCCACAGGAAAGGGGTTCTCCAGCGTGAGAGTATGATGTTTGTAAGAGGGGTTACAAATATTTGGAATGATCCCAGCCTTAATGAAATGATAAACTCTTTGGATACATTTTTATGTTGGTTTTGAAAGAAATCCCTTAGTTCGTCACCTGAATCAAATGTGATGCCTATATCTTTTGTACCAGAATAGGGACATGGTAATCCCCAGAAAAGGTTGTTAGGCCAATTTGACATAAAAGCCAGAGAAATTTCTTCGGCTTTTATAACACCAGTGGTTTTAATTTCAATATATTCCGGAGCAATAAAATGAATTTGACTAAAAAAATCCTCATAGTCTTGTATGCTTTTGAGTTGAGGTTTCGTAATATTGATGAAAAATATTTTTTGAAATTTTCAGAATGGCATAAGTCTGAAAGCAAATTATTTTTACGGCTATAAAACCTTGTGACTTCAGTTTTGCCAATGATTCTTATAAGGTGATCGTACTGAACTTCAAAAAAAGAGATATAATCTAAAACATTTACGTTCACACCTTTTAGAAAGTCTATACCATGGACAAATTTAACTCTATCTAGCGAATAATATATTTTTGATGGGTGTGAGAATTCATCTTTCATGAAGGCTGTATATTCAATGATATTACCAAAAACATCATTCAGCTTTCCCATTTGTGGTATGTAGAGACAAAGTCTTGAAAGAAATATGTGAAGTTTTCTGAAGTGAAACTTAACTCTTTTGTCAGCTATAATGATGAAGTCAATGTCTGATAATCCATAGATGGCATGGCCCGTAGCCATTGACCCAGTGATGTAGATCGACTTTACTGATTTATTTCTTTTTAAATTGTAAATAACGAAAGACACAAACGTATCTATGATGAATTTTAACATGGCCCTGGTTATGAACCATTTATTCAGTAATATTATTAAGCCTTTCATCTATAATTCCTGTAATTGATTAGGAGCCTTTGTTATCTGAAGTGAACATTGTCCAGTTTGAAGCTTTCTTTGTATCCAGCTTTAGGTATAGAGAAAGCGAATGGGACAGAAATTTTTTTTAAATTTAAACGACCTTGTAGTAAACGTGTCTTATCTAAGAAATCTTCAAGGTTGATTCTAATGTTGTGCCAGTGCCCATCACTTTTAAAGCCATATTCTTCGATACAAACACTTGCTAGCGCTTCATCGCTATCCAAAAGAATTATCTTAAGATTTTTAAATGATTTAAATTTACTTTTGATTGAAAAGTTTAAGTATTTATAAGTTGAAAGATCCTGAGTGTGATTAATGAGATGAACACCGCCTCCCATCTTTTTGTTGTCGCGATTTGTGAACTCGACACTATGTTGGGTGATGCAGTCTTCGTAATCTGGGTCAACAAACATGCTGGTCCAGTTATAATATTCTACCTTACCCTTTAATATTGTAATTTCTTGTTCATATAAATCTTGGTTGAAAATTTTTATTCCGAGACCCTCTTCTTTTTTATGAATCGTTTTCTCTTGTTCTAATATTTCCGGAAGGAATATATCAACATCTTTAAAGACTTGTTCCTGGCATAGTGCTTTGAATATTGGGTGGTTGGTGTGACTTGAAGACCAAATATTTCTTACTGAATATTCTTTAGCCGAAAATGTATTCCAATCTCCAAGTTTTTGAAAAACAATTTTGAAGCCAAGTCCTTTGCCCAACTGGACGAATTGTTTCATTTCCTGAAAGTTATTATCT
Organism: Bacteriovoracaceae bacterium; assembly: GCA_040399915.1. GTDB lineage: Bacteria > Bdellovibrionota > Bacteriovoracia > Bacteriovoracales > Bacteriovoracaceae > Peredibacter. The sequence goes on along the minus strand of JBBARE010000002.1, from coordinate 471,336 downwards.
TGAACGACCATTGATATCGTCACATCTTCAAGACCTAGCTTGCTGATGAAATTCATATTTGTTAAAAGAGTGTCCCAGTCACCACCTCTATTAATAAAGTAAGTTTCCTTTGTTGCCGCATCGATCGAAATACTTAGCTCTATGCTCTTTGATTTAACAGCTGGTGATATTTTTTTCCAAAAATTTTCGTTGAGCACGAGGGCATTTGTTAAAAAATTAACTTTTCTACACTTGAGAAATCTTTTTCACTTACAGTAAATAAAAAATCTCTCAAATGATTGCTGACAAAAGGATCTCCTACCCCTCCGAAAGTTAGGGTTCTGGCGTAAGGAAAGAATCCTTTGAGTGCTTTATCATTTTTTTCTTTAAGGTTATTTTGGTTTATTATATCAGTTCTACAGGTCGGGCATTTCAGGTTACAGGTCTGATCATAATGAAGCTCAAGAGTGATTGGTGCATCTTCAACATGAACAGCTTTTGTCTCTTTTAGTCTCTTGTTGATTTGGAATTTTTTACCTTCCTCAGAGCCGTCATCAATTCTTCTTTTTGGGCAAAGGTCCAGGTCGCAGTATCTGTAAGATCCATCATGAATTGATGATCTGAATTTTTGCATTCTCTCGTTGTTCCAGATTTCAAGCATAGAATGATCATACATGTTTCCAAGAACGAACTTTGAACTCCAACAACAGGCAGTTACTTCTCCGTCGATTGTATATTGCATTGACTCGAATGGGTAATTACAAATACCTTCGAGCCTCCTTTGCTTTTCTTCCATAATATACTTTCGCACCTAACGGTCCATATGAAAACTAAGGATGGTGTTGTTTTTTCTTTAATTGTAATAGTGTAAGTTTTTTGTGCTGCAGGCAGTGTCATCGTGGTCTTTAATTGACCTACAGAAGGTCAATCCTATTTCCAGGATGAATTTTAGGGACTGCATAGACTCAATAGCGTCCGAAATTATCGCAGCCTTAAAATATTAGATCTACATTTCGGACTTTTCTGGTTAATTTGAGATACTCACACCAATGTTCTAAGGTAGTTGGTAAATGTTTTGGTTTGGGCAAAACTTCTCAAAAGGTTGTAGGACAGCTGATTAATCTTACTTTTTCCTATTTTTTTTAACGGATGGTGCCCCTCTTTGATGAACAGAGACAGTCTTGACTTAAAAAAGAAACAACTTTAATATATCAAAATGAGCGTTATTCAATTCTTCTATTTTTCAAAGATAAATCCAATACATAAAGTAGTGTAAAAATAATATTACAGCAGTAAGTAATAATCGATCGGATTTAATCGCTAGACGTAAACTGACGGACACAACAACTATTAAATAGAGTTGTGCCATTTTAAAAAATGTATCTTTATTTAAAATGAGACTTAAATTAAAAAAGACAAAATTAGACTTCATACTTTTTGAGCGATAAAAACAAGGAAGAAATATCGGTCGAAGAAGGTCGAGTTTTTTTTCTGACAAGGATGCGCTACCATCAGTTTTGATATTAGTACATATGAGCTCCAAGGCGAGTGAGCTTTAATAGAACTAACGTCTCCTCCGCTATCATAAAATCCTCTGAGAAAGAATTATCATCCAAAATCGATTGCTGGGTCCATAAATTGAAAGATTTGAGTTTTTCTTCATCTGCGATCATAATTGTTTTTCCCAAATGGTGATGACGAGAGAATGTGAGTCTAGTGCAAAAAAGTGAAGCCAGAATAAAAGCTAAAGCTTGTGAAAACTTATTCATGCCAGTTGCAATAGAATCAGGTCCACCAAGAACATCGACTTTCGTATCTCTGTTAAGGGGTAAAGCAAAATTCCGATTAAGAGGAAGTAAGTTTGCATCACCATCTAAAAAAAATCACAGGATGTTTTGCAACCTTAAGTGCCTTATTACGCGCAAGTCATGGAGTCAATTTTGTCTCACTGTCTAGTTACGTTGCCTCAGCTTTAAGATGCTTGAGTTTAACCAAAGTCTCGTCAGATAATTTGAGACCATTGACCAGCAATATGGTCTGCCATTCCGATACGGGGAACATTAGAGAATTGAGACAATTCCATAGCAGTTCTTCTCGATCATGAGTTATAATTAAGACACTAAATGAAACTAAATGGAGCCTTTAATTTTGCAGTTATATTTAGATTTTCACCATAATACTTTTCTTGCCAGGTCGTCTGTCGAAACTATTCTGCAAAGTTTGAAGGATGAATTTGATTTTTTTGCCGAAGAATCAGTGGCCAGAATTGATTGGAATCTGAGTATTAAAAATCAGGAGCTGCTGCCCATGAGCCCAGTTGTTGCCCATAAGATAACTGAAATCTTTGCCCAAGATGAAGATCGACTTAACGAATAAGGGTTTCTTGCCATTCATTCCCTAATTGGTCAAAAGTTAGATCAAGATGGATTATGTAGGACTCATGCCTTAGCCATATCATTCAGAAATAAAAACGCTCTCGCGATGCTTCCTTCCAAATGTGAAAAGAGCACTCTTCTAAGTCATTTATTGGCGAACTCAGAGTTAAACATCATATCTTATGACATGCCTTTAATTAATATGAAAGGTGAAGTTTATCCTTTCCCAGCCAAAATAAGTTTAGAGGAAATGCCAAATACTAGTGCCCTTTCGCAACTCAAGTGGCGTGAATTCAAACTAACCCAGTACCCTTCAAAATTCACTGCTAGCCTATACCTGTTTAAAGAACTCATCGATATTAACTCTCCCCATGACCAAACTTCACTTATTGCAGGATTCAGACTTTCTAGTGGAAAATCCATCCTTTCTCCAGTTAGTCGCTTTAAAATGATAAAACCCTTGCTCGAACACACGATCGTTGGAGTAGGATTGCCGCAGGTTATTGAAATGTTTCTTTCTTTTAATTTTACTGATTTTATTAAAAAAGCCTACCATGCACCCATTCGCTTTATAAGTGCAACAAAGCTTGTCTTTGATTCAAAGTGTTTCCATTTTTATTTGGGACCAGATCTTGCCGATAACGCTCACATTTTTAGACCAATTAAATGAACATAAACCTACCTAGGCCCGTTTATTTTTTAATGACTTATATTTTTGCCACAATTCTCTATTGGCCATTACTTAATGGTACTCCAATCTGGGATGATTGGACCTTTTGGTTTGAAGATATAGTCATGAATTCCGATTACTCTTACTTTGAGTTTTGGAAAAAATTCTCTTGGCCTTTAAGTAATTCTCTTCAAAAAGTTCTTTTAAGCATTTTCGATAAAAACTATACCGCTTATCACGTCATTAACCTTTTGCTGCATTTCACGAATTCATTTCTTGTTTATCTCATGGCAAAAAAACTAAAATTCATTTCACCTAACTGGCTTTTTTGTTTATTTCTTCTTTCCCCTGTCTGCGTGATTTCTGTCGGCTGGCTGATTCAATTTAAAACTCTTCTCGCTTTTTTCTTTGGAATTTCTTCATTCATCACTTTTTTATATTTTTTCGAAAATAAAAAATGGATTTATTTATCATGGTTTTTTTTCTTTTTAAGTGTTGCAGCGAAGTCAACACTGATCACTCTTCCAATCATAATGATCGCCATGTGTTTCAAAAAAGTATCTAGACTACGTTGTCTTTTAATTATCCCCTTTTTTCTTATTTCGGCCGTTGGTACTTACCGAATACTTAATAGTCCAATTACAAAATCGGAAGTAAATTTACTCACCGTTTCTGAAAAAGACGGGCGACCAAATCTCATCCCTTCAGTCGAATTGAATGAAGATCGTAGTAAGGTACAAAAGGTCAAAAAAGATTTCTTTGTGATGAGAATCTATTATTATTTTTGGCAGGCAATCGCTCCAGTCGACAATGCTCCAGTTAAAGGACCCTATCTTGAAAGCCATAAATGGATTGAGTATACTCACCTCTTTTTTTTAGCATGTACCCTAGGTGTTTTTTGGAAGAGTAAAATCATTTTCTATCTAATTGCTGGCCACATTCTTTTATTTCCTTTTCTCGGAATTATTCCTGCGCCTTTTATGAACGTGACCTGGGTGAGTGATCAACATCTTTATGCTGTTCTGCCAGTATTCTTATGTTTTTGGATTTTTGCATTTGAAAGTATTAAGTTTCGATACAACTGGTTTATCTTGCTAATAATTTCAGTTTTATTTTCATACAAAACTTATCAATCTTCTTTCTTTTATAAAAATGAAATTGCTTTTTATAAAGAGAGTATAAGATCTAATCCTACAAATCTTGCAATTAGCTATAATTTAGCATTTGCATACTTGAGGTCTGGAAATATTTCTGAAAGCTTAAAAGTGTTGGAAAATGTTTATGATTTAAGCCAATATATGCCAGAGCTCAAGGATCGAAGATTTTATGATGATCTGATGATTCTTTATTACTCATTGAAGTATCCTCGAGAGAGCTCTTCCACATGAAAATTTCAATTATAGGCCGCAGATGGCAAGTTTCAGAAATCGCTAAATGAGGATTATTATTCCAAGCGTTGAATTAATCATTCGTACAAATAAATTTTGCAGTGCTATGGATGGGAAAGAATCAGTTTTATTCAATAAGGAGAATTAGCAAGCGCCTTACATACCGCCTTCTAATTGAATATTACAATTTGAAATTGTTACCCTTGATCATTGTGCGTTTTATCTTAAAAGGGAAAAGCGAAAAGTACTCTTCAAGAAATTTGAAATAATCATCAAGGCTTAATTTTATTTTTGATGTCATTTATGGCGTCCCATTGGTTGAATAAATCCGCATCCCCATTTACTCTAGCCCAATCGATAGTACCCACATTTTCTATCAGGAATTGAATATCGTCTTTGACCTGAAGCTCTCAAGTCGAATCATTAACGTATGCCTGAATTTTTAGTCCAACTAAATCCTCCACTTTAACAAACTGAATTCTTTCGGGGCCGTCTTTGTTTGCATCGTTTAAAACGATTTGGTGAAATTGGTCTTCTAGCCAACAAAATATCCACATAACCTACGCCTGCAAATTGCAGCACTTCTGGAGTTTCATTTACTAAGGTAAATCCATTTTTTTAAAAAAGATCTCTTAGTGTAATTTTATGTTCCTCTCTAACCAATAAATCTAAATCCATAGTAGATCTTGTAGATCCATGACATGCCATAGCAAGTCCACCGATCAAAGCATGAGGAACATTATTTTGGTCCAATAAAGAGTGAGCAAGTTTGAGTGTGGACCTGAGTTTAATCAAGAGTTCAGTTTAACGTAATTAGATTAATTGTCATGAATTTTTATTGAAGCCAACGATGTAATCAAAAGTCTCGTAGAAATAAAAAAAGCTCCATCAAGGAGCTTTTTTATTGAGGATTTCGGATCGCACTTGTTTTAAATGGTGCCGAGTACGGCACCAAGGCAAATAGCCGTTTTTACTAAATTGTTTTTGCCATTGGTAGCAACTGGTAGCAAGACGTTTTTTATTTAACTAATGACAGAAGTTCGCCCATAGACTCCGAAGGTACGCCATATCCAAGCTTCTCAGTCCCCCCTTGTACATCAACCCCTGCCTTTCGGAGATAGATATTAGTGGTCTTAAGCTGAGTGTGACCAACGATGGCCATTACCCTCGCCAGCGACTCACCACGGGCCAGAAGATTCGTAATGAAAGAGGCCCGGAGATCGTGGAACTTTACCGAAGTAATTCCTATCGCCTCGCAAAATTGCCTTAGTACAAAGGCCTGCTCTCCATTCTCCCATTCGTTCAGCCGTGGAAGGACAAACTCCATTGGACCCTGTTTTAGCTTCAGCTCTTTCAAGAATTTTTGAAGATCATCGGAAATAGGCACAATGCGATTTTTGCCGGTCTTGGTGGGAATAAAGCCGGTTTTATTTGTCCATTGCTTACTTACCGCAATGGTCCTTCCTTCTAGGTCAATATTAAGCCACCTTAAGGCCATCAATTCCCCCGATCTCATGCCAGTCATTAAGGCCAAAACCCAGACAGGATAAAACCGATGGTTTGTGATCTTGGCTTCCCTTAAAAGTAACTCCACTTCAGAGTTTGTTAAAACTTTTTGGTCGATCTCTGGAACTTTAACTTTTAGGCCGGCCGTTGGGTTGTGGGAAAGGATACCGTCTTCTACTGCCATTTGGAAAAGTCGTCTAATCATATCCAAAATCCATCTGCGCGTGTTCATGCTGATCTTGTTATCAATTTTCTCGAAGATCATCTCGTGCACATCAGACTTTGTGATTTTCTTTAGCTCGATTCCTTTCCAGTGATGGTTAATACTTTTGTTTAACTGTTTCTCATAGCCATTGACTGTAGACGGTTGGTTTGTGAGTCGCATTTTGTTTAAACATTCAGTGACCCATTCTTCCCATCTGACTGAAACGGTGTCTTCCTTAATTTTTGCTAATTCACGCTTGAGTTCAAACTCAGCGATTTCCGCCTTCCTTAAGGATTCAAGGCCTCTTCGTTTCATCTGGATTCGCTTACCTCTGGCATCGAATCCGTTGACATAAACCACATAAACTTTTTTACCATTTTTTTCGATTGCTTTAATCGCCATGATTAACCCCTTTCTTTTGGATAAGGGCCAAACAGTCGCTCATTTTAAAACGCAGTCGTCTTCCAAGCTTGTAAACTTCGACCTGGCCACGATGAACCATGATCCGAAGAGCATTTGGTGAAATGGAAAGTAAATGGGCAGCTTGTTCAGTTGTTAGCCATTCATTCTCTCTTATGAAATTGTCAAAGAACTTACTCTCAGAAAATTGTCTTATGACAATTCACCTTCATAGAGTTTTATAAAAACAATCATAGCAGCTTCTCCTATTAGTGTCTAATCTGGGATAAATTTCAGGAGCTACAAACTCCTGAAATCTATGGTTAATTTCGGTGAGTAAAAAGTTAATTTTTCTTGGATTTTTCGAGTGAAATATCTGCTTTTTTGATCTTCTCTAAATACTTCATGGTGGCCTCAAGTTCTTCAAGTCCAAGCCCTTCAATCTGGTTCATGATACATTTCTTCTTGTCCTGATGAGCAAGGACCAATCGGGACTTGGCCTTTTCAAAATGTTTTGAATGAAATTCACTCAAAATGAAAGATGCAAGCTTTGAATGATTGATCTTTAGGTTCTTATCTACACTTAAAAGCTCCATGAGCATGACGCTCATGGAGTTGATAGCTTCCTCATCTAATCGAATGACACCTGACTTTTGTGCCTTAGGCATGATTAACGATCTCTGCCACCCATCGGCTCCCGTGGCGAGAAGTCTTGACGAGGCCAAGTGGGTTCAGATGTCTTTTCATTTTGCTCTTGAAGGCCAAAGACTCCGTGCTTTTCTAGATTGAAGAGCGTTTCCTTTCTGGTGTCATTGTCTCGCTCTTCAAGGCTTCCGTGGATGAAGTAAGAAGCAATACTTCCGACAACTGCGCCGATACCAAGACCAAGTAAAGCACCTTGAGAATGGTTCTTATTTGTCATTGCACCAATAACGGCCCCTGAAGCAGCACCAGTGCCAAGACCTAGGGCAATTGATTTTCGTGTGGTGGAACAACTGGAAGACAGAAGTGACATAATGACGATTAGTGAAACTGGTTTTTTGAACATGATTTTCCCTCCTATTGAGAAAATGATGAAATCGGCACTAGCTGACTTTAAGTCAGACTTTTTTGCCGGAAATTCTTTTTTAATTTTAGGTGGTTAGGTAGTGACGAAATTTTAGAGCTATACCAATGACTGGTGGCCGATTGGTATAGCTAAAATGTAACAAATTAGACTGTAATAATAGAACCGGTCTGAGACTCAAAAGTTACAAGTGGACCTCGGTTTTGTAACATTTCATACTGGAGATAGTGAACTCTGCTGACATTGCCTTTATAAACTTCAAGCTCTGATCGTTTAATTCTGTTCTCGGTTTGTTTATCTTTGCAGATACAGAGAACAGCGGCAATCCCGCCTGCGCTGTAATAATCTGTGAGCTTTTTTCGGTAATCCTTCATGGATTTATCGGATAGTTCAAATTCGAGCGCGACTTTAATCTGACTACCACTTCTGGCATTCTTAATCACCATGAAGGCATCACAATGAAGACGCTTAAAATCCACAAGACTCTTTTCTGTATCAAAATCCGCATTGGTTTGGATTTGATTTTCAGTGAGGTAACTCATAACAAGTGCTCGCGACTTTAGTATATGCCTTATCTCGACCAAATACAAATCGTGAAGGATGGAATTGCTCTTAAACCTATTGTGAGCGATCACACCTTTTGGATTCGCCCGAACAACATTAAACCCTTTTTTTGTTAATTCATAGACGCCACTGAGATCAAAGTCCTTGGCCCCTGTTAAGCGGTTCACAAGTTTTATCTCTTCATACTTCCTCATCTTCTTGCAAAAGTTGGAATAATCCTTAGCAAAGATGGCGCGGTGAATTTGCTTTGCAGTGGCGGCCTTATTTGTATGAAGAAAAGAAAAACAATTCACATCACGCTGACCAAGAATGAGCCTTGCCATTAACTAATGGACTGTCCTTGATGAAAGGCCAATAAAGATTCTTCGGCCTCCTTACTTGGATTTGACGCCTCAACTAATGTCACTTTCTCCTCTGGAACTCTTTCTCTGATCGCTTCGATCCGTTGATTAAGTTCTTCATCAGAAAGAAACGGGCATTGAACTTCAATGTAATTGGCCCCTTTCTTCCAAATCGCACGACCACTGATGGAAGGAAGATAATAGGACATATTATTTTGTAACACACGCACCGAGTTTTCGATGGTATTCATTCTCAAAGATAGACGGCCTTCAAGGTTCTCTTGAATTTGAGTATCCAAGCTCATCTTATCCACTTTTTGCGTGGCAAAGATCAAATGAATCCCAGAGGCCCGTGCTTTCCTGGCCAGTTCATTGATACTACGCTTGGCACTTTCAATTGCATCATAATGAGGATGATCCTTACCAGCTTTTCCTAAGAGATCAGCACATTCATCAATCCCAATTACAATTCGGTCAAGTTTATCTCTCACTGGATCAATCTTTTTGAGTTTATTCTCCTCTAACATTTCGTAGCGTTTATCCATCTCCTTTACCAATGCCTCAAGTAACTTTGACGCCTCAGTTTCATCCTTGATGACTTTCACATTTGTTAAATCCTGAAACTCACTAAATTCAACTCGCTTGAAGTCAAAAAGGTAAAACTGAATCCTTTTTGATGACTCCATAAGACCAAGGAGCATACTTTTAAAGGCCATTGATTTACCACCACCAGTAGAACCAGCGATAAGATAGTGAGGGACATCTTCTAAGCTTTCCGTGATGACACTCTTTTGTGATTTACCAATCACGAAGCTGTAAGGACGCTTATTATTTCCCACGAGATCAACATAATTGACTCTCGCCTCCAGTAACTTTTTGGCCAGGGATATTTCAACAAATCGGTTATCATTTTCTAAAAAATTCACCGATTCAATTTTCTGCCCAACCGAGGCCCTGAGATCATCCAGCTTAGATTTATACCTCTCTTCACCCAGGCCGGTACTTTTAACCAATATCTTTGTTCGGTTTTCATCTCTGGAATCGACACTAACAACCAGTGGCCTGTGTCCTAGACCAGATTTAAGATTCAAGTGGTCGATTGCCTTTTGATACTTCACAATGAGTATATAAGTTCCAAAACCCGCCATCATCACCGCCATTAAAAAGATCAGAATGGTTACTACACTCATGGGCCAGATAGTGCCACACTTAGCAATGAATCTTGCCATCGGAAGTTGAAAAGCATTTGGGAGCATCTCAACCAACTTATAGTGATGGTTCTTGTAAATCATCATATAGCCTAGAAAGATGAAGCCTCCAGTAAGAACTAGATTTTCCTTCTTCTTGTAAAACTTAGATTTAAAACCCGCGATAGTGATTTTATAGAAGGCCAGGATAATTTCCACCATGCCATCAAAAATGCGGTCATACTTTTTATTACTGCTTTCACTTTTAGTTTCATTTGCTGACATTTAAAACGATTCTCCTTTAAATGGGGTTAATAGACTGATGATAAGATCACCGCCAGTCTGAACAGTTAGATATTCTTCTTTGTTTTGCATTTTACCGCCGACTCGTTCGGCTTCTTGTTTGGTGACTTGCGAAACTCCTTGGAGGCCAGCATTTTTTAAGTTGGCATCCGGTTGCGCCATCGCCATCCCATAAGGGTTATTTCCTAAAGCACTTCGTTGAGTAAGCACATCCGCTCCGGCCGAAACCATAGTTAAGGCGAGACTTCCGGCAACTCTTAAATCCGTTTCGCTGTGGTGGTATCCGACAAGGCCCGGGACATAGTCACTTGAGCTTAAGGCCTGGGCTTCCATTTTATATTCTTGCCCAGTTGGGTAGATGACCCGTGAAAAACGCACATAGACCCGATCTCCACCAGAATAAGAAGCATTTCCCAGAAGGATCGAATCCTTGGGAATACTTCCCCCGGATGGATGGCGTCCCCCATAGGGAAGAATCACTTTTAAGACCTGATTATCCTCCCTCGTATCAATCCCATTGATGAGCTTCCCAACAAAATTGGTTCCACTTGGGATCGGAGTCACCAATCCTTGCGCTTCCGTTCGCTCAATAACCTGACGGGCATTATAGGCAAGCTTCATTGTTCTGGGTTTGCTTTGCTGACCTGTGTACACTTGGCCCTTGGCCTCTTTATCATGTGCATTGACTAGGTCTTGAGCATTTCCAGAAGGATTCTTTGCAGTGAGTGCTTCTTTGTTTTCAAAAGGCTTGAAGCTTTTACTTAAAAGAGACTGGTCTTCTGGCATTAAGACCTGAAAAAGTATCGTCGCGCCAACAAAGATGGATAAAGTATACTTAAGCCGTCTGCTAATGATGACACTTTTTCCTCCCTCTTCAATGAAAAAGTAGGCCTTGAATTTTCCGAAAATCTTTTTAAACCACTCTTTCATAGGTAATCCTTGGTGATAATGCTTCTTATCTCTTTGCCATTCACCTTAATAATCAGAGAGAAGTCCTGGGCCTGTTCAACTCTCGTTAAAAGCCTTGCCTTTGAATGTTCTCCTAAATCCATCTCTTCTTTCTCCCATACAAGTTTTTGCCCAATGAAGCGCTGATTTCCTCGACGGACAAAAATTTCCACAGACGAAGTTTTGATTTTTCCTTTCCCGTGGTTGATGATTTCAAAATCAAAGAAGTATGTTTTCATCTCTCGAAAACGCTTAAACTGTCGGACGTTTATTTCAAGGCCACCGGCCATGAGCTTAAAAGGCTGCAAGAGTTTCTGTGGTCTCATACTTTTCATCAATATCTCTGACTGGCTTTTCCACTTGATATAGAGAATGTCATCATAGACAGAAACCGGACCTACTCTTAAAAGAAATCCAAACTTTGCTCCTTTCTCCGTATAGACAAAAAGATTCGTCTCCACCGGAGCAAGTGGCTGAAGCGTAAGATCATTTCCCACAAACTCCACATTGAAATAATTGGAATTTCCTGAGACCACCTTAACTGGTTTTTCCTGAAAGCTAATCACCGTTGAGCGTCCCATAGTGAGATTCACCACTTTCATCAAGTGGTCATTAGTGTCAACTTCACGGATTTCCTTCCTTTGGGCGAGAACTTGAAGCGAAAACACGAACAGCACAAAACCTAAAAAGAGTCTAACGAGGCTCATAATTGATCACACCATTAATATACAGTCCGAGTGGATTCTCTTCGGTGATAGTCCCTTTCACCACTTTCACCATCACTTGGGCTTCAGAAAGAAGTGGAATCTTCTCTAACGGTAGATCACCGCTGGCAGTGGTAATCTTGCTATGAATCCGCAGGATTTTATCAAACGACCCGACAATGTTATGGGCCTCATCAATCGTAATGCTGACTTTCCCCACATACTGAGAAAACGCCTGATACTTTGAAGTCTTCTCTTCTTTGACCAGTTCCTCTGCAATTTTACTCTTAAGTCCACTGGATAAGATCGGCGAAAGATTCGCCATGACTTCTTCAAGTGAGAACTTTTCCCACTCATACCTTCGCCGGATAAAATTCTCCACGAGCTTTTTAATTTCATTCTCAGTAATGGTGACTTCTTTCCGTTCACCAATAAAGCTGAGTTTTTCTGCGTCTCGCTCCATAATCACCAATGGATCACTGAAAACCACCACCATCACAGAAACAGCAAACAAGATATTTGCGATAACTGAATACAAGATGATCTTCTCGTAAAACTTAAGTTTGTTTTGAAACTCAAGCACACTTTTAACAAATGGCTTAACTGGTTTCTCTTCATCAGATTTTTCCAACTTTTTGTCCTTCTAATCTTTAATAAAGTTTGAGTTCTTTTTATCGTTATTTTTAATTGACTGATTTGACTTAGCTGACTGATCTTTTTCATTTGTCCCTGTAAGTGAGTTCCATCCGTTTCTCATTTTTGCCCCTGACCAACTAGCCCCTTTTTTAATCGGCATACTCATGACAGTTTTCCCAACTCCCAGAGCCGCCATGCCAGGAACGGTAGCGATCCCAGACGCAAAAGAGCTGATCCCATCTCCGATGAGCGATTTCGTGAAAAGTGGAACTAACAAAATAGACAGGGCAATACACAGATTTATGATGGAGGTGGTGATAATATTGTCACTGTTTTCAGTCGTAGGCTGAACAGCAAGCTTTAAAAGCATCACTCCTAGAATTGACCACATGATTTTCCATGAGATCACGGTAAAGAGTCCCTTATACAGATTCTTAGAAATACTCGCTGTATTCTCAGGAATGTAACAAAGAATCATTAAGGGGGCACAGACGTAAAGAATCGACCAACAAAAATGAATCAAGGCGTCCGTCACAAAAATTCCGAAGTACGCCAGAAAGTATGAAAGGAAATTTAGCAGGAAGATAAATAACTCTCTCACCTTATAAAGTGCAGGGGCTTCTCTGGAAAAATTGTCTGAGAAGACTTGCAAAATCTCTGGCATCTTGGCCAGTCCATCAATCCTATCTGCGATACCGTCACCCATAAAAGCAATCAAGTTGATTGTTTCTTTAAATGAGATGAGCATGAGAATTGAGGCCAGAGCACGGGTCAGGATTTTTCCCGCATCTGGTTCAGTACCTTGAGTCTTGAACATTTCAAGAATAACTAGAAAAACAATCAATGGGAGTATCATCATCCAGTAGATGCTGACCATCTCTCCATGTAACTGACTACACACATCGGGCAGCCATTCCATTAAATAGGTTTCCTCCTTAAGGAAATCGGCCATGAGCCATTCATGGCTTGTGAAAAATATGATTTATAAGACAGGATAAAAACGATGTGTCTTCGATTCGCATCGAAGCCACATCTTAGATATTAATTTTTTGAGATTGAGTGCAGTTGGCTAATTGAAACCTAGTGTCTAGTAACCGATCACAGTGCCAAAGCCAAATTGAAAACCTACGTTGCTAGGAGCATAAGGAGAAATAACTTCTTTTTTCATATGTCTTGCTGAGTGATTGATATGAGAGAAATAAAGTTCTTCAGAAGAAACATCTAGCTTTCTCTTTTTTCTTAAAGCGATTGAGTGAATATTTTTGAGTTTATCAATGCAGTTTTGGGTTTGACCATATCCCATCCCTATATTTAAGTTGTCGAAACAACTTAAGAAGACAGGCATTTCTGTTTTGTTAAACAAAAAGACTCCATCATACTTTCTATTTTCAAATTGAGCTTGCGGATCAAAGTTTAATTGCTTGTTAGTGTCTGATACATAGCTGCAGCTTGCTGGAGCTGTATTACCATTCCTGTCTTTAGGAAGAATAATCCCACCATTTTTATAATTATAAGGAATTAAGCAATAAGGTGAAGTCATATTACTCTCAGCAAAATTAAGCTTAACCTGTCCTTCTTTTTGTTCTGTAACGATCAAGTTCCCGTGATTAACAATAGAATTTTCTAGAATCTGTGCGTAACCCGAGAAGCTGGAAACTAATGTAAAACCAATAATAAAATGCTTAATTTTCATACATCCCCCATTGAAACTTGTTTTCTAGTTCTACTGCAAGGTAAATGCCAATAAAAGGGCTGAGATATTAGTAACTTAGATGAAAGGGGTGTATAGTTAATTCACAAATGGCTTTGAAATGTAAAAAGAATTGCCATTTTTATGGTTAAAATTTTCGCAGTTCACTTATGCATTCATCCGCGAGACTTACAATTGATCTATCGGCGGACTTGGCTTGTGCCTTTTTCAAAGCAGTTATCCTTAAGTTTGCTTCTTTCTTTTGAGCTTCTATTTCATCCACTAATTCTGGGCCAAAATTTCCAACCAGAGCGTCGATACGTTTTATCTTTTTCCGATAGGTCTTTAATGTTTTCAAAAAGTTAGTCGGATGGGTCTTTATCAAATTACCAATTTGAATATCCCATTCTTCAGCATCATTCCCATCTGTTTTTAAGAGTGATTCAAAAGCCTTGTTAAAAGATTTCAGAGTTCCATCAAGAGGACGACTAGCGAAGGCAAAATTTAACTGAAGCACGAGCAATAAAACAGAGTAGAAGATTTTGTTCATATAAGTGGACTGACCCCTTCGGACTGTAGAGCCTCTTAGGCTATTTGTTGTACAGGGCGATCGGTCAGCTCCATGTTGTTAATAATATTAAATTCAAATTCAATAGGGGTTTGGTATCCAATCCCGCTATGCAATCTCTTCTCGTTGTAGATCCCATCGATAAATCGTGGGATCGAAGCTTTAATCTCTTCAAGCGTGGAGTACTTTTTAACAAGTATCTCCTCATGCTTTAAAGTCTTAAAGAACGCTTCAATATAACCGTTCTCTGTTGGTGTTCCTCTTTTAGACATGCTTATTTTAAACTTAAGCCCTTCCAAAAAATTCACATACAAGTTCGACGTATATTGAGAACCTTGATCCGAGTGATGGATTATTCCTTCACCGTCAGATCTTTTTCTATTCTTTAAGGCCGCTTGGATCGATGCCTCACAAAGTTTGTGATCGAGTTTCCTAGAAAGGGCCCAACCAACAATCTTCCGCGAGTAAACATCCAAAACTGCCGACAGAAAGATGAATCCAGTATCAATTTTGATAAAGGTCATATCTGTCACCCAAACTTGATCTAGACCAGTAACACTCAGTCCTTTGATCAAATTCTTGAAGCAGCATTTAGGCTCTGTAGAGTAGCTTCTAAAAGGTACTGACTTCCTCTTCAAGACTGAATAAAGACCGAAGTCTTTCATTACTCTCTGGACTCGCTTTTTTGTTAATCACGATTCCATTTTTCTTAAAGTGCTCAGTCACTCTTCTATAACCGTATCCAGGAAGCTCAGTATGCAATTTTTCAATTTCAAACTTAAGCTTCACATCTTCTTCAATCTTCTTATGGGACTTAGGTTTGTAGTAATATGTACTTTCCTTAAGCCCTAACATTGCACATCCTCGTCTGACTGATCCAAATTCTCGGATGTGAGTATCAATGAACTCTCTTTTCTCGCTCGTTGTACCCAAGACTCCGCTTTTTTTAAAAGTTGAATCTGCATATACAGATCACCAAGTTGTTCTTTTAACATCCGGTTCTCTTTTTCTAAATTCATAACCCTTATACTTGCAGAGTCTATAGCTATTCGAGGCTCATTTAGTTCATCTAAAGTGCCGGCTTCATAGTGCCGCTTCCATTTAGTAATAACCGCATGAGGAACATCAAACTCTCTTGAAATTGCCCTATAGGTTTGTGTCCCTGCCATGGCCTTTTCTGCGATCATCTTTCTAAACTCGTAAGGATACTTACTTGGCCGTCCTACTGGTTTCTTCATCTTGCTTCTCCTAGGTTTCCCATTTAGCATGGAGAAGCTGACTTTTCATTCCTGTTTACAAAACCTTACCCATATCTACAGTGCTCGGGGGTCAGGTCAAAGTAATGTTTAAATTTCGAACTCTGACACGATTGTCTTCGTCCTTCTTTATAGGCCGATGTTATCAGATGGGCCAAAAGCTGCGAGTTCAAAACCAGTCTTATGAAATCTTTTCCAAAACTGTCTATTTTTTGGACGGCCCGGAGGCCTCAAGCGCTCAAAAGCTATTGAATTGGCCATTTCCCCACACGAAGGTGGATTCTATCCAAAATGACAATTATATAGACTGACAGGCCCATAGGATAAAAAAGACATGGTTGATGTATTTCTATCGACTCAACTGACTCGTCGTGTCATATAGCAAAAAACGCTTTTGTATTCAGGCTTCTTGCTTCGACCTTGGAGCCTAAATTGAAGAGCAAAGAAATTAACAACAACAAATGGGTTAAAACCATTACTTAAAAATTTTGCAAATAAAATGCTATTCATTAAAAAGTTCCTTCCATTTTTCATCTTTTCGCTTTCTGCACTGGCTGAAACGAATCTACTTGATTCAGAACTTGAGAAAATTAAAGCTGCTTATCTTCTTCCGGGGATAAGTGCCGCGATATATATCGAGGGAAATCTTGTTGAGCATTCAGTTGCAGGTATTCGTAAAGTTGGTTCAGAAGAACTTATTTCAAAAACAGATAAATTTCATTTGGGTTCTTGCACAAAGTCGATGACGGCGACAATTGCGGCTACCTTTGTTGAAGACGGTAAATTGACTTGGAAAAGCACTCTTAGAGAACTACTGCCAACCTTTCAAATTCATCCAGAGCTCCAAAATGTGACTTATGAGATGCTTTTAGCTCATCGAGCTGGTCTTGAAAGAGACCCAAGTGATGAATTGCACATGGAGCTTGAGAAGCTTGATCCCAGAATAGGTCGAACTGAACTTACAAAAATTTTTCTAAATCAAGCACCGATTTTTAATCGCGATGAATTTAATTACAGCAATATTGGTTATATTATTGCTGGGAATATCCTTGAAGTTTTGAGCGGAAGAAGTTGGGAAATGCTTATGCAGGAAAGACTTTTTATTCCGCTCAAAATGAAATCATGCGGCTTTGGTCCGACTTCAATTTTAGGTGAAGAGGCTCCATCACAACCTTGGGGCCATATAGTTCAAGATTACACGGTAAAAGCAGTTCATGATGATAATGCACCATTTTATGGCCCAGCGGCCAATGTCCATTGCTCAACTCAGGACTGGGTGAAGTTTCTAAGTATGCACGTCGATGGTTTAAATCATCGTTCTCAGTTTTTAAAGCAAGAAAACTTTGATCAACTCCATAAACTAGCTCCTGCAAGTAAATCAGAAGACTATACATTTGGTGGATGGTACCGGCTTCAAAGAGAGTGGGGGAAAGGCGATGTTTTTACCCATACTGGAAGCAATACCTATAACTATGCAACTGTTTGGATTGCACCTATAACGAATACAATTCTAGTGAGCACCACAAACAGGAGTCATTATTCTGGAAGTTGGGCTACTTCAGATGCTATCTCTGCAATGATTAGGTTGTTTATTAAGAACTAGCTTTCAACCTGATCTCTAAATCTTAAAGTGAACCCATAAAATCTGGGGTGAAGTTTTCAAAACCTCACCCCAGATCAAATCGTTAGCGTTCCAGCTCAATTTCAATTTTCGGCATCTCTTTGGAAAAATCGAAACTCATGTCTAGAAAGCTATCATCCCTTGAACTCTCAGGAGCATAGGCGTGGTCAAGATTGATTTTCGCTGTGGCCTCTGCGAGTTCCTTTTCTTTCAAATCTTCTAGGGCCTTCTCTTTTTTCCAGGCCCGCATCTCGGCCCCTACCGCCCCAGCGGAACAGCGAGATATGTGGGCTATTTGACGATAGGTCATCCCACTGGCTTTAAGCTTCCTGATGAGATCGCTGTCTCTGGTTTTAAGTCTCCCGATTCTTACGCCTTTAGCTTTGGCATTCGCAAGTCCATTCCGAACTCTCTCGACTATGAGGTCCCTCTCAAGGGTAGAAACTGCGGCCAAAATTGTGAACACGGCCGACCCTAAAGGTGTATTAGTATCAATGCTTTCGGTAACGGAAACAAAGCCAATATTTAGCTTCTTAAATTCTTCCAAAGCTCTCAGTAAGTGAGTCACCGAGCGAGCATAGCGGCTGAATGAGTAAACAATAACTTTCTCAACAAGTCCGTTCCGTACATCACTCATCATCCGGTCAAGGGCGGGACGTGATTGCTTGACCCCTGACTGGTTCTCATCTTCATAGAGAATGTAATCCATAACATTGTTTCTTGTGCAATAATCACGCAAGGCTCTTACTTGAGCCTCAAGCCCTGTAGACTGGTTTCCGGTCGAAACTCTGCAATAAAGTGCGGTCTTTTTTATAAGTATTTCCTTATTGATGCGAAGACAGCATCTATTTCTTTTAATTGAGTATCAAAAACTTTAAGCGCAAATTCAATTATCACTAGCGGTAGTTTTGTACATAGAAATAAAAGTTCAAAAAAGATCATACTGAGAACCAATGGCACTATAAAAAAACGAATTATACTTTTTAAAATTGCTTTAAACATTATTTTTAAAACCTCGGAAAAGAGTAGTTTGGTTTAAATTTCATCATACTTCCTTTGAAATCGTTTGTTGTTCTGTTAAATCCAGCAGCGGAATCTTTATCTTGCTTGTTAGCGAAGGCCAAGGACTCACTTTGCATCTTAAGCATTTGCCCATTAACTTTGATGAGCTGATTTACCGAATGAAGAATCTGGGCACTCATCTGAGCGTTCATCCTCTCGGCCCCTTTGGGTGAGGCCTGCGTACTCTGGTAAAAAACGGCCGTAGCGTTTTGCTCTTGCTGAACTGAATATTCCTGAAGAACATTAGCGAGCTTAAGACTTTCCGCAATGGTCATGTCATGGAGCTTGTGCAGTTCCGAATCTGACCCTTTTGGTATGATCCCGTAAATTTCCTCCACCTTCTTGAGTGCATCCTGAAACTGTCTGAGCTGCGACAAAACTTGGTCATCCTTTAAAGGAATCACCTGTGAGAGTCCCATGGCATTATTCAGTCCCTCATTGAGTGCTCTGATATACTGGTCATGACTACGGGCCTGGTGGATCATCTCATTTAGCTGGATATATCGTTTAAGATTCTCCTGATAAATTTTGATAAGGTAAGCGTAGTTGGCCCAACCGGAACCATCACTCCAAGCAAAGGCCTCTGTACTACACACAAGACAAGTCATGAAGATTAAAACGTAAAACTTACTCCTAGCTTGCTGCAAGTTCAAAGTCCTCACCAAATGCAAGTTTCTGCAACACTTGAAGCTTCGTGTGCATCGGATATTTTCCTTGCATCTCCTGAATCTTGGCCTTGTCACTCCCGTCACTGGTACAAATCCAGTAACTCAAACTGTCAGGAACAATTTTAAGGATGGCCCGTTTCTCATCTTGCATATAGAAGATTTCGGAAAACTCACGTTTCTTAATCCTCAAACTTTTAATGGCACTGAGTTCAGCTTCATTAAAGTCAAAAGTCTTTTGAAAATCAGACCAATCAATCTTCCTTTGTCTCAAAATAAAAACATGAGTTGTATTTGGAAAAATGGCATCGGCCACTTCCGGAATACTTAAAAAATCTTTGTGGTTCTGAGTGATACAAAAGATCGAACAGTTATACTTCCTGAAAACCCTGTAGCAATACAGGATGTAGTCCCTTGTCGATGCTGTCTTAAACAGACGATGGGCCTCGTCACAAATCAGGATGTAAGGACAAGCTAAATCCTTTTCAGCTTCCCTTTGAACAAAGTTCGTGATGAGAAGCATGAAAACATCTTTGAGATCAGGAAAATCATCCAGGCCTTTAACTTCAATGGCGGTAATATTTTTACTCAAAGTAATATTACTCTGCCCATCAAGCAATTTCCCGTAAGCGGTATCACCCGTCCAACTGAAAAGAATTTCCCCATATTTCTTAAGTGATTCTATTGGATTCTTCATCAGCATATTTTTCAGATCACTCAAAGTCGGCGTCCGGCCTTTGACCTTCTGGTAAAGCTCATAGATGCACGACTCAAGTAATGCCTTCTCACGCTTAGGTAAATTGTCCTGCCCCTCATCTCTAAACATCAGTTCTAAAGATGCAAGAATAGATTTAATTTTCAAGGTGCTTGGTTTCGTTTCACCAGGCCCTAGATCAAATGGGTTGAGACAAACATCGGAGTCGATGGAGACATCAATAAATTCTCCGCCGCATGCCTCCACGAAGTTTTCACTGGATTTCCCATTATCCACAAAGACAATCTTGGGTGTGGGCTTCTGAGTGAAAAACTGGAGCATAAGCTGACAAAGGGTAAATGATTTACCGGCACCGCTGCCACCAATCACAAGCCCATTCCAGTTTGGAAGCTCTGGCGCAAATGGATCAATTGCAAATGGGACAAAATCCCGATTAGGAAAGATGCACACTGGACGATCATTTCCGCGCCAGTAGGAAAAAAACGGCATCAAGTGGGAAGCGTTCGAGGTTTTAAGTTTTTTGACCCTGAATGCTTCACATGAACCTGGCCAGGAATGAATGAAAGTTTCAAAAGAAGTGATACTTTCACAAATTCCTTCGGCCTGATTGAGTGTCCTTAACTCCCTTAGCACATGATCGACTTTCCTCTGTAGATTTTTCTTTTCCCTATCCCATAGAACGATGGTCATTCCCATAGTGAGAATCTTCTCATTTCCGGTAAGTAACTCTTGAAGTAGTCCCTCTAGGTTACTTAGCTTTGACTCACTTTCAAGATCACTGACATTCTTTGATCCTGCAGCCATTGAGTAAGCGATCCTTCTTTGCAGTTGCAGCTTATCCGTTTCCTGGGCCTGAGGTTTAATATCAAATGACTGACTTAGCCAGTAATGGAACGGAAGCTTTGTTAAGCTATCGGCCATTGATGCCACAGTTTTATCAGGCAAAAGACCAAGAGTCACGAAGCGGAAAAAATAGTCCCCAATCTGAACTGAGTCGGGATGAATCAAAACATCTGCAAGAACACACTGTTCTAAAAGACTGGGAGCAAAGTCTTCGTTAGTATCACGGAGTTCTGGACTCCCGACTTTTTCAGCACGTTCAAGATTAAAATAATCAAAAATGAGCTTGTACCAGTTTGCTTTATCCAAAATGACAGGTTTGAGATCAAGTCCTTCAAGATGATCTTTAACCTGTTCCAATGACCGCATAAACTGCCCATGATTCTCTTGGTACTCATCTTCAATCATCTGCGGATACTTTTCTTGTGGCCGAAAAAAACTATCGCCCTTCAACTTTTGCGGTTTCCCTCGTAAAAAGAGGTAAATCTCAGGCGAATAAAAGTTTCCGGCCTTCTCGTTTTTCTTTAAAAAGTTCAGCCTCGCATCCACTAAAGGGCGAAAACTCTCAGGCGTATCGGCCATTTCTTTCTCATGCAGTTCAAACAGCTCCGACACATTAGATGAGAGCCTGTAAAAAAGCTGAAACTTAAGTCCTTCCTCCATGGTGTTAAGCAAATTTGATATTTGCTGACAAAATTGATTCTTCACTTCATGGGTAGCGGTACTAATATCAAGTCCACTTAGTTTAAGTCCTGCCCCAAGAGAGCCGTCATGATAAACCATGAAGTTTTCATCAAAGTGCCAAATCGGCAGATGATCCCCAAGATTTGTAAATTTTTTCACCTTATTCATCAGATGGCCTTTTTCAAAGCATCCACACAGCTTGCAAGATGTTCTACAATCATTTCTACTTCTTTAAGTGTTTTAAGCATTTCATACCCGTTCTCTTGAACTGACTGTATAACCAGTTCGTTTGAGAATGGGGCAAGTTCATCAAGGCTTGCGATGATCTCTTCAATTAAATAGTCTTTATCCATTTTTTCATTTTTCCTTTTTTAAAATTCTTGTAAGTAACTTGGTCTGATGCTTTAGCTCCTCAGAAGCTGAGAAATGGCCTCGAGTGAGATAGAACTTGATAACATCCTTGATATGGCCGTCCGGTTTGTTCCTTTTGATAATGAACAAAGACACAAGTAGCGCGACAGGAACAAGGAAAACAAAAATGAATCCAAGTTTCCCACCATCAAAGAAAAGTCCCATCATTGCCGAGAGCATGAGCACCAGAAGAAGATCGAGGGCCTCAAGGCCCACGATCTTTAATTTTGTGTCTAGGTTTCGGTGGACAACAGAGCTATCAAGCTCCTGCATCTATACCGCGCTTTGAAACATCGGAATGATGAACTTAGCTAGGATTCCCACAATCGAAGCGACTATCACCAAGACCATCCGTCTTTTACTGCTCTCATCACCCGTTGCTGCGAGAATCGCCGCATAAACCAGGCCAAAGACTGCGACGGCCGGAAGGATCTTCCCTACGATCAAGTTGGTAAGGCTATTGACCTTACTGTCAAAGCCTCCAGATTGCGCTAGTGCAAGGTCTGGGGATAGGATCATTAGCCCCATCACCAATAACATTAGACACGGCATGAAATATTTCTTAAGCACATTTCACCTCTCTATTTTCTGTAAGATTGATAACAAGTTTCTTATAGAAGTTCGTCAGTGGCTCAATGTGGATATGAATATCACCATTGGTTTGTTTACTTTGGAATGCCTCCCCTATGCAGAACCTCATGACTTTTCCATCTCTGCGAATAACTTTTTCAAGCCTGTAGTAGATGGAATCTTCACTAACTTTCACAGGATGAAGATAAAGCTCATCCCGTTTGGTTTCACTGGAACTTGCCTCAAGAAGGTTGATAAAAAGCGCAAAGTCTCCTGTCTTCTCTGAAAAGAAGGCACGTCCGGCGCAAAATCTTTTTTGTGTTTTTGAGTTTACCCACCAAAGATAATGCATGTTAGGGTTAAATTCTTTGGGTGTTTCTTGTTGTGATTTCATTGTTTCGATCTCCTATAATTTTGATGTTCATTAATTTTATTTTTTTTACGTTCTAAACTGATTGGACTTATTTCCTTCTCTACATAAAACCTCGGCATCCCTTAGGTACGGAAAACTCGATAAGGTAATTCAGACGTAAGCGGTGGATGGCCTCTTTAAAAAGATTTTCTGTCAGCGTCTTTGGCAGATCACAGATGAAAGCAATTTCTTCAATGTCGTAGCTGTTCCAAAAGTGAAGCTGAAGGATTGTCTTCTCTGGAGTTGGTAGTTCGTCGATTGATCGAGTGATGAAATCAATCTGCTGTTTGCTTAAATCATCCGCTGCTATTAAATTCTGTTTCATTTACTTCCCCGTTTATTTTGTTGTTGTGGTCTACGGGGACCGCTCATTACAAGGTGAATGCCAAGAACTCTGAAGGTGGTGACCAGAGTTTAATTTCAGTCAGTTAACCTCACTTGAGGACTCGAACCCAGAATAACGCATCGTTACTTATGTTCATTTTTGAAACAAAATATGTTTTCAAAATGAACACCTAACGCTATATGACTCAAGATTTTTTATTACAAAACAGTGATGGTTCATGAATTTTTTAATTGTAGAAGATGATGAAAACTTTTCGGCCTTCTTAAGCTCGGCACTTTCCAAGCATGGGAAAGTATTTGTGGCGAACAACCTTACCCACGCCAAGAATCTAATTGATGGCTACACCTTTGACTGCGCCATCATTGATTTAAAACTCGGGGAAGAAATCGTTGGCCCTCGAATTGCTTTAATGGCCAAGCGTAAGGGAACAGGCCACGTCATCGCCGTTACCAATTTTGAAAATGATGATGAACTCATCCGCATGGCCTATGAAAATGGCGTGGACGACTTTGTTAAGAAAAGTAACTTG
Source organism: Bacteriovoracaceae bacterium (assembly GCA_040399915.1). Lineage (GTDB taxonomy): Bacteria > Bdellovibrionota > Bacteriovoracia > Bacteriovoracales > Bacteriovoracaceae > Peredibacter. The sequence goes on along the minus strand of JBBARE010000002.1, from coordinate 447,696 downwards.
AGAACCCATTTTGATTTTTTTATCAAAAAGGTCATCACCGGAAAAGATTTAAAGAAAAATGTCTTAAGGCTAACTAAGACCACTTACATCACTAAGGATAAAGATCTTATCAGTTCCTTAGAGGCCGTATGCAGCACCTACGCACCAATGGAGCCGATCTTTATTGGTGGTGAATCCGGGGTTGGTAAAACTCAATTAGGTAAATGCCTTAAGTCGCTTCTAGGTCTGTCGGGAGAATTGATTGAACTAAACTGCGCAGGCCTTAATGATGAAATTATTAAATCTGAACTTTTTGGGCATGAGAAAGGTGCCTTCACTGGTGCCGATAAACAGACCATAGGAAAAATGGAACTCGCCCATGATGGGATTTTATTCTTGGATGAAATTGGCGATATGCCACTCACGACGCAGGAAAAACTCCTTAAGGTCATTGAGGAAAAAGAATTTACCAGAGTTGGTGGAAACAAGAAGGTCAAATCTAATTTCTTATTGGTAACGGCCACACTTAAAAATCTTGAGGATTTGGTTACTGCTGGAAAGCTTCGCCCTGACTTTTACAACCGGATAAAGGGCAAAACGATCCACATTAAACCATTGAGGGAAAGAACCGACGATTTAAAGCTTTTGATTAGGCACTTCTTGGATACCGCTCCTCGAAGCGTTTACCTTAGCACTGGTGCTGAGGAAGCATTACTTCGTTACAACTGGCCTGGAAACATTCGAGAGCTAAGTAAAACAATAAGCCGCCTTTCGGATGTGAAAGGTGGAATTGTGAAGCTCGAAAATTTAGACCCAGCACTGAGATCAACTTCTCTACCGGTGATAGATAATGGTGACGGGCGTGGTCTTCTAAATAAAAACCAGATCGCGTTTTTAAATAAGCATGGCAATGCCTCTGCGCTATTTGATGAGCTGGAAAAAGAAATTATCCTCTATGCCTATAAAGAGCTGAATGGAAACAAAAAGGAAATCTCTAAGAAATATAGTATTTCCAGAACGAAGCTCTGGTCGTTTTTCAAGGAACAAAACATGGAGAACATGCAATGAACGCCAGAATCAAAGGTCTGCTTCACGATCTAAATAAGTATCGCGATCAAATGAATTGTTGCTTTGAGTGCATCGTCCATGATCTTAAGTCTGGAGAGCAACCTCAAATAGATGACATAACAGAATTAACAGACATGTCTTTGGAGTTTTCAAAGCTCACGAAGCTTTTATCCAATGAAATTTCGGTGGGAGTGGCAAATGAAGCTCGATAATAAAACAGCTCTAATCACAGGAGCGAGTCAAGGCATTGGCCGGGCCATCGCACTTAACCTTGCCAGCGAAAAAATCAATCTTGCTTTAGTAGGAAGAAATGAGGCCCGCTTAAAAGAAGTGGCCCATGAATGTGAGAAGTTCGGTGTTAAAGTTAAGACCTATGCCTTTGATCTGGCCGAAGTGGACAAGATTCCTTCACTGGTTGAAAAAGTAAAAGCTGATTTTAATGAGCTTAGTATCCTCGTCAATAATGCAGGAACCTATGCAAGTGGGAACCCATTTGAGAGTGATCTAAAAAAATGGGACTATGCACTTGATCTTAATTTCAGAGCGGTTTATCACCTGACCAATCAAGCACTCGCGCTCATCTCAGAACAAGACTGTGGGGCCATCATCCATATTTCTTCTATTGCTGGGCAGATGACTTATAAAGGTGGAGAGATTTACTGCGCCACCAAACACGCAGTAAGAGCCTACTCAAACTGCCTTTTTGAAAGTGTCAGAGAGAAGAACATCAAAGTAACTTCAATTAGTCCAGGTTACGTCAACACCGAGATGGGCCGAGGGGAAAATCTTGATGAATCTAAGATGATTCAGCCTGAAGACATTGCGAACACGGTAAATTGGTTTTTGAAGATGCCAGCCACGGCCTGTCCTTCTGAAATAACCCTTAGGCCTCAAAGAACGCCTTACAAGTAGGAATTTATGATTAATGTATGTGAGAAGGAACATTTAAAGATGATTCAAAATATCGAGATGATCGTAAGATCAGATCGTGTTTTTGAAGCTGTTTATGACAAGAACTCAGCCGAAGTTATTGAGTGGACGGCCCATTTCACGAAACGCGCCAACATTCCTGAAATCTTCAGCGAGATCGGGAAAAGAATCTCTACTAAAAAATTTCTTCATACTGAGATCGTCGGGACATTCTGGCATCATTTCTCGGCCCTCGCTCCGCAAGTCATGAGTATGGCCTCTGCCAAGGTTGATAATAACCTCATGAGGCATTACATCGTCCAAATTATCTTTGAAGAACTTGGCACAAGAAATCATCGCCTCATTCACCCTGACCTCTTCTTAGATGCCATTGAATCTGTAGGAGTCACAACACAAAGAAGAAAAGAGTTAGTCGGGAAACATCTTTCTAAGCTTGGGTTCAATGAACTTTGCGCCATCATGAACGAGGCCAAGACCAATAGTGAAATCCTAGGAATCCTTTTGGGCCTAGAAATAGACGCCAACGAAAATATTCAATCGATCTATGATGCTCTGATATTTAGTACAGAGGCAGAAGAGATTTTAGATAAAACTCCCTTTTTTAAAATCCACCGAATTGCGGAAGATGAGCATATCCGCCTTGATGTGGCGAACTTCCTTAGATTTTGTCAGACAGAAGAAGAGAAAGCGGATTTTACTCAGGGCTTTGATAAGGCCGTCCTCTTCTGGAAGAACTATTGGAATGCCATGGCTTGTATTATCGACGTGGAGGCCAGTGTATGAGCGAGAAAAAGCTCGGCATCCTTAGTGGTACTTCCTACGCAGTTGGTTCTATCATTGGATCAGGTATTCTTTTTCTTCCATCTCTGACTTACAAACTCAGTGGACCAGATGTATTCCTATCTTGGCTCTTAGCGACCATTCTCTGCATCCCATTACTTCTCGTATTTTACGATATGTCCAAAGTCACTAAGGCCGGTGATGGGGTGAAGGGATTTATTGAGCATGGCTTAGGAAAAAATGTGGCGTCATGTTTTCCAGTTCTCCTTCTTTCTACAGTCTGCATCGGAATGCCTTCGTCTGCTTTAATTGTGGGACGATTTGTTAAGGACTACTTTGAGATAGCTGGAATTGATTATCTTGTGGCCTTCTATTTACTTTTCTTTGGTGTGATCTCAAATCTACTTGGGAAAAATATCGGCGAGAAAATTCAGAACATTGTATCAATTAGCTTTGTATTAGTGGGAACTGGTCTTTTCTTTTTTACTCTTCCAGAGGCCAGTGGGAACTATCATAAGATCATGCCTGAGTTTCATTTCAGAGAGACCTTCTCAGGAATCACCATGGCATTTTGGGCCTTTGCTGGTTTTGAAAACTTGTCCTTTATGACCAACGACTTTAAGCGGCCCGAAAAAGACTTCTTGCTCTCTATGATTCTCGCACTGGTTATTTGCGGAACACTTTATCTTGCCTTAACAGCAAACTACGCGGCCATTATTCCTTACGAGAATATTGAAACAGTCATGGGAATTTTCCAGCTCTCAAAAGTTGTTCAGCCCAAAGAAGTTTCAACTCTTGTCATTACAATCCTGGCCTTCCTTGCTCTGAAGACAAATTTTAATAGCTGGGTAAAAGGTCTAGGTCAGATGATCTTGAATGCATCATCTGAAGGAAACTTACCGAAAATTCTTTCAGAAAAAAAGAATGCCCCTACATATCTTCTAGGCGTCTTGTTTACTTTGAGCTTAGTTCTCTCTATGGCCTTTCCCGACTTTTTAGAAACTGGTCTTGTCATAGTGAGTTCAAATTTTGTAACGATCTACGTCTTAACACTGGCCTCATACCTTAAAAGTAAATGGTCAATGTCCAGAAAAGTCATGGCCTTTATTACAATGACCATTCTTTTAATCTCACTTGGAACATCGGGTGAAAAATTACTTTATCCTTTAGTTATTTTTTTAGGCACATATCTCATTTTTAATCTTAAGGCCAAGAAGGCATTGACTGTAGTTGCCTTAGTCATCATCGCCCCTTTGAGCTTTGCCAGAGAAAAGACGCTTAATATTGCCCTGATCCTTCGTTTTAATGACAAATTCAATGGCACGATTCAATCGCTGGATAAAGGCCTGGAGCTTGCCAGGAAAGATTTAGAGAAGAAGCATAACTTGAAAATCAACTTCAAGAAATACCCACACGATGAGAAGTTGACCACCGTTATCATGGCCACTCAAGCCGCTCTCAAAGATGGTCATTTCATAATTATCGGCGGGGAGAATAGTGATGAGGCCATGGCCATTTCTGAAACCATCAAGAATAAGAATGTCGTTCTGATGACTCCAACAAGTACGAATCCAAAAGTGACACTTGATCGTCCATATAATTTTAGAGCTTCCGTTTCTGATGATAAAGTGGCCGAGAAAATAGCAGAATTTGCTTTCAAGGAGCTTAAGAGTAAGAAAGTGGGAGTTCTCCACAATGTTTCTTATCCGTACTCTGATTACTTAACCAAGCGATTTATCCACCGTTTTAATGAGCTGATTGAAACCGCTCAGTCCTATGGAAATGAAAGACCTGTCCTCGTTGATAGAAAAGTTGTTAGGAACCAGACGGATTTATCCAAAGAAGTAAAATTTTTCAAAGAAAATGGAGTTACTCATCAGATCGTTCTCTCTTTTAATAGCGATCTTCTCCGTTTTTACTCTGAAGCCGTCACCCAAGGTTTTCACCCGAAATATATTGGCTCCGATGGTTGGGGTCTGAGCGAAGCAATCCATAAAGCAGTCAAAGCGAATAAGTTTTCTGATTCATTTGAAGCCTACCGAAATGTTTATTGGGATGGAACCAATAACAACAAAAACAATGCCGCATTTAAGGCCAGCTACAAAAAGACCTTCGCTGAAGAGGCTAATGCGTGGTCTGCAATTGCTTATGATTCCCTGACCGTCGTTGCAGAATCCGCCCTTAAAGTGAAGGTTCCGCTTAATGGAAATAGTCTACAAGAGGCGATGAAAACTTATCAGGGCAAAGGTCTTTTAACCTCAGACCTGTTTTCTTTCGATCAAAACAATACGCCAGATAAAGACATCATCATCTACAAAATTGACAAGAAAGGTATAGGTTTTTATGGAAAGAGATAATCTCAACACAATTCATAGGCCCTTAAGTGCTTTTTACTACGGCTCGCTTGCAGTCATATTTTTATCTTTAACGATAGGGGCCTATTATTTCTCATATCGCTTCCTTCAAAATGAAAAGAAACGTGCTGAAATCAGTACTCTTCAACTCAAGGACAGTCTTAACACTGAATACCGTTATGTGGTGGAAGAATTTTTTACCAGTAGCTATGACTCCATATCAATTCGGGTCAATAATGCCTTAGAAAAATTTGGCAATCCAGACTATGAACTATATCTCTTTAATACAGATGGGGTTTGTGTTTACGCGAGAACTCGCTCAGGATCAGGTGACTGTAAGGATTCTCAGTCAAAAAAAGAGAATGTCCTAAGTTATGAGTCAGATTTAAAGCTGGCCACTGACGTCATCGGGAAAATGAAAGTCAACGTGGAAGATCGCTTTCAGTTTTTCACGGGAACCTTAACAGAGTTTGCTTTTAATATCTTCGCTCCCATCTTTTTGATCGTGGCCGTGCTTTGGATTTCGTGGGTGCTGGTATCGAGAAAGAAAATTCTTATCCCGTATTATAAAAAAATGCTGATGATGGAAAAGGATAAGGCCTCATTTGATACCATTCGACAAATCATCCACGATACGAAAGGAGAAATAGCTTCCCTTGATCTACTCAGCTATGAGATCGAGGACGCAGACAAGGCTAAAGAAATCAGGTCTACTCTGGACAAGATCAGAAAGGCCTTCGACAATCTCCATCAGGTGAAAGATTCAATTATTTCCACTAAAAATGAATCCCTGCATAGAGTCTCTGACTTGATGGGCAGTATTGAGTCTCACCAGAAGACAATGCATAAAAATTTGACGAACTTAAATTTAGAATTTGATCTTACTGGCATTACCAATGAATGCCTTAAAGTTGATTCGGCCTTGTTTGAGCGCGTGATCTCGAATTTGGTGGAAAATGCCGTGACGGCACCAAGTGAAGAAGAGACACGGTTGGTACAACTAACTGCTGTAAAAACACAGGATGAAATTATTTTTCAGGTGATTGATAACGGTGAAGGAATTTCAGAAGAAAATCTGAAGAGGATGTTTAAGAAAGGATTCACCACAAAGGTAAATGGGACAGGACAAGGGCTATCGTTTGTAAAAGCTCAGGTTGAGTCATGGAATGGAAATGTTAGCATCCATAGTGAAGTCGGTGCTGGAACAGTTGTCACTTTCTCCCTGCCTCTTGCCGAGAAACCAAAATTAATCATTCTCGATGATGATAAGTATTTGCTCCTGCGTTACAAGAAAATGCTAGAGCGTTTCGGAAATGAAGCGGAAATATACAGCACGGGTAAATCACTTTTAGATAACGCCAAAAATATTCGTCCCGACAGTATTTTTCTTTTAGATTATGACCTAGGCGGTGATGAGGTTGGAACTGACGTGGCCCAGAAATTGAGCAAGATGGGATTGAAAAACCTTTATCTTCATACGGGGAACCCGATGACTGATGATATGGATTATCCATTTCTCAAAGGCGTTTTGACGAAAGGGAATTTTGCAGAAACCATGAAGACATTATCTTTGCAATAAGAAAGAAGGGGCCCATAATGGATAACAAATTTAGGATTGAAAAATTAAGTAAAAAAGAGTTTAAGGTCTTTTGGGATAAATACAAATTTCAAGTTTTTGAGGATGATCACAGTTATCATTTCTGGGATTTAATCTCTGATGAGGAAAAGAATAAAATTGCGGAGCTAAGGAAGTTAATCGGAGAGAGTTTAATCGAAATTAGACTTGCTGCTTTTAATGAGAAGAATGAATTTGTTGGGTGGAGCTGGGGATTTCAAGAGAATCACACGACATTTTATATTGCTAATTCTGCAACCTTGCCTGAATACCGACGAAAAGGACTTTACACATTAATGCTAAATAAGATGTTAGAGGAAGCAATACTACATGGATTTCAACTAATCTATTCTAGACATTGCGCCACGAATAATTCCATCATTATTCCAAAATTAAAAAAAGGTTTTATAATTTCAAAGATGGAAGTCGATGACATTTTCGGTGTCTTAATTCACCTACATTTCTATGTGAATAAAACAAGAAGAGCCATAATGGACTACCGCTGTGGGCAGCAAAAACCTAATATTGAAATAAAAAAACTTTTCCGTTTAGAACATTAATAAAAAACAGAGCATGAACTTGAACTGTAAAAAGTTCAAGTTCATGCCAGGGCTTTAGTGAGATTTTTTGCCTGTTCCATGATGGCTTCTTTTATTAAAAAGTGCTGTGCCAGTCATTCTCTCTGTAAAGCCAGAGAGCTTACTGGAGCCTTGAGAGGCCTTCCTCAATGCGGCCAATCGGATTTCTCCAGCCAATAGTAAGACTCCTGAGCCGATCAAGGTGGCAGTGATGGCAGTCTGGATAAATCTCGAAATTGCGGAAAATAGTGCTTTCATTTCAAACCTCGCTTTTGTGTTCGTTTGGTTCAAATGACAGTTCATAAGAGAGATGAAAGAAAGCCAAAAACTGAGTCCAAAATTGGTAGCAATTGGTAGCATTTTGGAAGCATACCCATGAAATTTCCCGACATTTCGTGAAATGTGAGCGGAAAAACTGTTTGACCTGTGTTGTGTTTTTAAATAGTTGCTATCGTTGGATTTGGTAGTAAAAAAAAAGCCATCTACAAAGAGATGGCTTTTTAATGGTGCCCAGGACTGGACTTGAACCAGCATACTTTTTACAGTGCTACCACCTCAAGGTAGTGCGTCTGCCATTTCGCCACCTGGGCAATCACAGAAGTTTGGAAGTCAAAATTAAGAAATTACGGAGCTTTTGTCCAGAAGTTTTATCGTGGAAGTAAGTCGTCTAAGTCGCCTAAATAGAACTTTATTCGATTAAGGCTTGAACGAAGACTTGAGAGTTGTTCTTCGAGGACGTAGATGGATTGGTCAGGAAATTGGTTTTCCGAGACGACTTTTCTCGCTTTAGTCGGGGCCAGATCAAGGCCCTCCTCGATGTCCATTATCTCTGATTCTTGGATGAGATCAGCGATAGGATCATTTAAGACCATTTCTTGCTCAATGGTTCTGCCAAACAACGAAACGACATTCAGGCCGTCGTTCTCAAGTTGTGTTCGCTCGCTCAGATTCATAGTTCCCTTTTTCTCTGGTCTCTAGTGACCGTCGCCTACGTTCTCAGATTGCACGCTTTATGCCAGTGAATCAGTGTCTAAATGACTCTACCGCAATGCGTTCTAAAAGTATTAAACTCCACTTTCAAAAGGCTTAGGATGAAATCATGGGGTGCATGTAAAGCTTTCAAAGCTGTAAAGAAAAGGGCCAAAGTTTCCCGTCTGGCAGTGAATCCCAAACTTGTTTAACATTATATTATGAGTAAGCCTAACTGCTCGCAATGTCGTCATTTTTATATCACCTGGAATCAAAAGACACCTAACGGATGTCGCCGTTTTGGTATCCAATGCGCGGAACAGCCTTCAAAAATTGTAACGATGGCCGGTCTCGGTGATTGTCAGGGATTTGAAGCGAAAAAGCGTCCGGGTGAAGAAAAGAAACCAGGTCTTGATTTAAACCGAAAGGACCTCTGGTAAATCTCTGGTTGGAAGCCCACGTCCAAGGACGTGATAGTTTGGACTAATTTCTGAAATAATCCCTCCCCCAATCACTTCATCCCCATCATAAAACACGACTGATTGCCGTGGGGTCATCGCTCTTTGAGGGCGATCAAAAATGACTTTCACTGAATTGTTTTCCACGGTGACTGTGCAGGGCTCTTCAACCTGGCGGTAGCGACTCTTAGCTTTGCATTTAAAGCTGCCAGAACGAGGCGTAGAGAGCCAATTGAGTTCAATGGCGTTAAGTCCATCAGCATAGAGTGCGGGATGATCCTGCCCTTGCGCTAGAACGACTTCATTTCGGTCAAAATTTTTGGCAACAACAAACCATGCTTCACCGGGTCCGCCGATCCCCATGCCTTTACGTTGCCCCAAAGTATAGAAGCAGGCACCGTCATGTTTTCCAAGAATTTTCCCATTTACGTCGATGAAATGGCCTTTAGAGCTTTCGATGTACTGAGAAAGAAAATCTTTGAAGTTTCGCTCACCGATAAAACAGATGCCAGTTGAATCTTTTTTTGTTGAGGTAGCGAGATTAAATTTTGTAGCGAGTTCTCTTACTTTGGGTTTTGGCAGATGACCGATAGGAAAAAGCACATCTTTAAAAACATCCTTTTGAACGGCATACAAAAAGTAAGTTTGATCTTTATTGAGATCAGCACCTTTTGTGAGGACACCATTTTTAATCTGACAGTAGTGACCAGTGGCCAAGAAATCAGCACCGAGAAGTTTTGCTTTTTGATAGAAGACTTTAAATTTTATTTCACGGTTACAAAGGATATCAGGATTTGGCGTGAAGCCTTTTTTGTAGTCGTTTAAAAATTCAGCGAAAACGCCATCCCAGTATTCTTTAACAAAATTTACTGAGTAATAAGGGATATCAAGTCGCTCACAAACTTTGATCACGTCCTGGTAATCAGCATCCGCCGTACAAGATCCATCTGGGTTTATCTCATCCCAGTTTTTCATAAAGAGACCAAGGACTTTATGGCCTTGAAGTTTTGTGATGAGGGCCGTGACGGATGAATCAACTCCACCAGACATACCGACCACGACGGTTTTCTCGCCGTTCGCTTGATAGTCGGATTCACTTAAAGTGATGCCGTACTCTTTTAGAAGTTCTGGTTGGTAAGTAAATTCCATGACCCGTATATAGCGGATCTGCCCCCCTTTTCCAAGGGAGAAGGAGTTTTTACTTAGTCAGGTCTAAGAGTGTTCCGGCTACGGCACCGCCAACATATTGATAAGCGTACCAAAGGGTTTCATGATTTAAGGTTTCGGAAGTATCCTGGGAGGTCTGGTAGAACTTAGGATTAAAGTCATCTTCCCAATTTTGAGAAAAAGTGGCCGACATGAGACCTTGCTCCCAAAAACGAAAATTATCGGAATTTTCAAAGCCATTGGGCTTTATTTCAAAGCTCACTTTGGTTGTGATGCTTTTACCGTGGTCAGTGAGTTTTGTGACCCATCGGGACTCATCGCCTAAGTCTCTTAAGTAAACAGACATGTTGCCGGACTTTTTTGTTTTATCAAAGTAGCTCGTATCTTGCCCAAGCATTTCAAGATTCACGACACCCAAAATGTCTTTACCAAGATTTTTTAATTCTTTGGCGTAAAGATAAGAGCCGTGAAACCCAATCCCCTGCCAGTCTAGAAAGACCACGCGAACTGAGTAATTAAGATCAATCGCCGCAAGCGTTTTGATGATTCCTAAAGCAACCGCCACACCTGAGGCATTATAATTGGCCCCTGGCATGGCCTCTGATTCTTTAACCATCAAAGTATTTTTATCATGGGAAATAGTGTCGTAATGAGCAGTGATGACGAGCATTTTTTTTGAATTGATGCCGGTCTTTTCCCAGGTAATATTTTGAACAGGACTGGATTTTTTTGTTTCAGCAAGATTCTGCATGTTAGACGTGAACCGCGCCCATTTTAAATAATCGTCACTACCCTTAGGAACCTTCCCTTCGACTTTTTCATCGAAGTCTTTTTGATAAAAATTTTTAATGACTTCAATTTCAGGCGGAGTTGAAGAAATCATGATTGCGCCGGAATTTTTTGCATCAAGAGATTTCATCGTTTCGATTAAATAGTCGCGGGCCTTATCGTGACCAGGTAGTCCCACCATTCGTGAAGGAGCAGAAACTTTCACGATAGAGTTGACCCAATCGATAAGATTTCGAGACGAGACTTTTTGCAGGTCCGATTTTAATTGTGTGTATGTCCCCGGTGCTCTGGCGTGAGAATTAAGGGATAAACTAATAATCGATAGCGTGATTAACTTTAGGAACACTTTTTATTTCTCCTTCACGAGGTTCTTCTTCTTGAACTAGTAACAAAATTTCACCGGTGAGATATACTTTTGAGTTTTTACCTTTCTTTTTAAAAACAGAAACTAAAGTTCCATTAACGACGTGGTGCTTTTCATTTAATTCCAGATACACCGTCGATAATGTTTTGGGATGAATCCAGCATTCAACATAGTTTGTGGGATTCAGGGCGATAAAACCCTTCACTGGCTCGGTCCAGGTGACTTCCTCTGAAAAATGGCAATTCCTTAAAAGAAGCCTGCCTCTTTGAAGAAATTCGGAGGGAACGACAACAATGCGTTTATCGGCATAAGAGAAATGAGCAAAAATATTTTTTTCTTGTTGCCCACCGTCCCGGTATTCAATGACTTCACCGAGTGTATGAAAATGGACACCTTTATGTTGACCTTTGTTTTCTTTGTTATCAAGGGAAGTGATGTCCCCTTCTTTCGTCAATTTTTTTGGCACTTTTTTATCAAAGGTTTGTACTAATTCTTCATCGTTCTTTAGGCATTCATGCATAATAATGGTGCGACTTGCTTCTAGAAGACCAAAATTTTCAGCAAGCTTAAGAACCTCTTTTTTGCTCAAATCAGACAGTGGTAAAACTAGTGAACTTAAGACGTCATGAGGAAGTCTTGAAAGAAGTGCTGATTGATCTTGAAGTTCATCATTGGAAGAGTGAACAAAAACTGTTCCATGCGTGTCGTTATGAAAAAGTTTTGCAAAGTGACCAGTGGCAAGTTGCGTGGCCCCGAGCTCTTTCATTTTTTCATAGAGGAGCTTAAGTCTTAGCTCGTGACAGTTCCAACAAGGCTTTGGAAATTTACCAGAAACTTTATCCGCTATCCAAGGCACAATCACACTTTCTTTAAATTCAGCGGTGATTTTCACAGCGTGATGTGAAATACCGAGCTTGTGGCAAAATTCTTTTACCTCATCTAGTTTTGGTGCTGTAACGTGACAAGCGAGAATTTTTTGAGGATCGCCTTTATAGTCTTCCCAGCTATTCACAATAGTGACTGCAATCAGTTCATACTTTTGAACTTTTAATAGGTACGCCATGACGTATGAATCAAGCCCACCAGAAAGAGCGACAATAATCTTTTTTTTCCGACCTTGCTTGTCAGGATTGTAAGCATCGTCTAATTTCTTTTTCATATCCATGAATCCATTATAGAGGGTTTTCTCTTAAGGTTCCATGCCAATTCATCCGACAAATCCCTAGATGGATACAACTAGGCCAATTGGCGTAACCTTATTTAAGAAAGAAACTAAAGATGCAAAGGCGCTCAAAGTTTTGTTGCAGTTTCTTCGCTCGTCAACACCAGGGAAAGGGCACAGTTTCTCATATATTGAAGCAGAAAATTCTCTTCACCCTCACCTTAGCCTTTGGGAAAATCTTCAATTAGAAATTGGGTTATCAAGCTGGAATGAATTCAAGCTTGGCCTAAAGCCCGAGTTATCTTCTTTAGTAAACCTGATTCGTCGTCCTGAATTAAAGTCTTCGGAATCAGAGGTCTGGGAAAAATTCATCGTTAGTTTACTTAAAGGTCTCCTTACTCCCGCTCAAAACCTGTTGATTGATATAAATGAAGATCTTCTTTCTCCGCTACTCATTCAAAATTTTAAGAAAAATATTCTTGAATCAACTAAAAATAAGACAGTGATTATTGCAACAGCAAATTCATCACTTTGGCTCGATTGCGCTCATACGCTGGTTGATAGAAAAGAATACAAGTTTGAAATTCAAAGCATGAACATGTCAGATCTTAAGAAGCACTGGATCGCTTAACCTTCACAGAACAATTTATTTTTAAAGCAGTCGTCGTAAATTTATTCATGGGTTTTACTCGAACTTGCAGCGCCCAGTTTCCAATATCAAATTCAACACTCGCTATCGATGTAAAGGACTTGATCTTAGTTTCGCTTAATTGGGAGCGGACATCTTCAAAAGAGTGAATATCAATCACAGGGCTTTCCAAGGTTGGGAATTCGTGAAAACAAATAACCTGAAGAATTTCTTTTTTTCCAAACCCCATCAAACTCGGCAGTGCGCTTTTAAAATCCTCTGGAAAGTGTTTAAAGGTATCTGAAAAGATCGTATGCATCTCTTGAGCGATGCGGGCGTAATAGTTTTTGAGGATCGCTCTTGAGTCGCTGTCAAGCTCACCTGGGAGCTCCGAGAAACCACGCTTGACCCACTGATGAAAATCACCGGAGTACTCAAGATCATGAAGAGCGTGAAGATCAAACGCCATTCGGTTAAATTCCATATCTACCAATTGATTAAAATTTTCTTGAATGCTTTTTTGAAGAAAAGGAAAGTACTGAGTGAAAAAACTTTTGACTCCACCTGACTTGGTATTAACAAATGCATTTTTTTTATTGAGCTTCAAGCTCACAGGTAGAGATGAATTCTTGAGAGCAAGGACTAAGTCCGCCTCAAAAAGTTCATCTGACAAAGTTGAATTTGAAAATTTCCCAACCACTCTGGGTGCTGCAGGAATCTCATTTAAAAAAGAAAGAAGATTTTTTGCTGTGAGTTTTGAGGCACTCCCTAAAAAGGAGAGCATCTCAGGATAAAACTGTCTCACCATACGGTCTTGTTGAGAAAGAACTGTGAGGTAATTTTTGTCCAGAGATTGCTGAAAAAGAAGTTCGCCCTTTCCAAGGACTGCGATTTCTTTAGCAACAAGGTACTCAAACAGGGATCCCTTGACCTCGTTAAAGAGAGCTTCTTTTTTTGTCTGATCTTGTGCCATTTCCCTATTTTGCCCAATAAGCTTCTTCGAGGCCATCTTCTTTTTCTGGAAGTCCACGGAGAAGTCTTGGTGAGTTCTGGCTTAGAACTTCAAATGAAACGCGATTAGCGTACTTACTTATTTGAGAGATTGATGAGTATGTGAGAAAGGTTGCTTCGTGTTTTGGGGAATTAGGAACTTTCTTACGGTGATAAAGATTTGCACTAAGGTCATGAAGAACCGCTGCAAGAGCTGCGTCCCCCGCACCATTTGTGTTTTTGATCATTTGAGGTCCACCACGAAATGGATTAATGTGAGTGTAGACTTTGACAATTTTTTTGCACTCGCTTCTTCTTTGAGCACGGGAATATTCAAATTTATTATAGTCAACGATAGACTTCGTATGCAGCGCCTCTTTAGTAGGGCGAGCTTCATCAGCGTCAACTATAGCGCCGATGTAGAGTCCACGTGCCCCCACAGTTAAAAGAACCATATCGACCATATCGAGTGCTTTTTCAGCAGCAAGTAGTGGATCACTTATGCCAGTGAGTGTTAGCGCCTCTAATTCATTCATCGCTAGAACAGAAGTATATTTTGGAATAAAAGACATGAGAAATTCTTTTTTCTCGCTAACGAGACCACTTGTTCCTAATGAGAGCACAACAGGAACGTTCGCTTTGTGGGCAATTTCAACTGCCCTCAAAGTCGATTTAAAAATAGAAGAAGACTCATCACGGAAAGTGTAAGCAGAAACTAAAAGTGCAGCCGATTTTTCGATAACCTCTACTGGCAAATATTCCGGAGAGAGATCATTCATGCAACCCTTACTAATCGCAAATGTTCTGTCGCGATCAGGGCTGACAAAACACAGGGCTCGGCCCATCGGACGAGGGCAAGGCTGGAGGTAGGACAAGTTAACTTTAGAACTCGTATTACAGATGTATTTAAAAGCGTAATCACCTAGCTCAATATTTTTATTGATGGTTCCAATCGTAACAGAAGGGCAATCTGACAAAATAGAAAAGTTATGAAGAGTATTTCCAACAGCACCACCAGGAAACTCTCCGGTGATTGATCCACGATTTTTATTCTGCCAGTAGATTGTATCAGCGAGGTTATCATCGATGATAAAAGACTCGCCTTTTTTGAACTGATACTTTGTGAGAAATTCATCATCTACAGGAATTTCGATATCAACAAGGAGTTGATCGATCCCCACAACGTAGACGTTACCAGGTTTGTTGATTTCATCGTCAAACGAGCTTCTTTGCTTATCTTCAACAGGGAAATAGTGCTTGGTGTTGCGCCGGCCTGGAAACTTCATAAATACCTCGTAATTGATGCCTCTTGTATAGACCAAGGGCAAGCACTTTAGAAAGAGAGACATGGACGAAACCGCTCTTTTTATGGTAATTTTTTCACATGTTTAGTCTCGATCACCCTCAGAAATCCCCCCTCTTTGATTACTACGCACCGATAGGGACGCATTACCGCGGTTTGCTCTCCATTCCTCATTCAGGCGAAAATATTCCAAAGGTGTTTGAACCCTTCCTTTCTGGAGATCTCAGGGCCTACAAAGAAGACGTTGATTTTAAGGTTAACGAGCTTATCGACATCGAGGCCATGCAGAAAGCAGGAGTCGCGGTTCTCGTTGCTCATGTCCATCGGATATGTGTTGATTTAAACCGTGCAGAAAATAATTGTGTGCTGTTCTGGAAAGAGAATACGCAAGGAAAAAAACTCGTCACGGTTGATCCACCTCAAGCTGAAATAGAAAAATTTATTGAAACTTTTCACAGACCTTACTTTGAATTACTTAAAGCTGCACTTCAGGATCTTGAGAAAAGAAAAAAAGCCCCTGTTTCAATGATTGATCTACATAGTATGCCGTCACGTCCAACCGAGTATCACATGAAACAAAATCCCAACCAAAAAATGCATCGAGCAGACTTCTGCCTTTCTGACCGGAAAGGAAAAACATGTGTGCCAGAGTTCATTCGCTATTTTCAAGAGGAGCTTATTCACGCTGGACATGAATCAAGTTTAAATGATCCTTACGTTGGTGGTTTTGTGACTGAATACGTAGATCAATTCCGGACTAATAATATCCAAATTGAGATTAAAAGATCCATCTACATGGAAGAGGCCACTAAAGAATTGGTCCCTCAAAAAGTGGTGCACTTGCGGCCGCTTCTGACGAATATTTTAATTAAAGGATTTGAAAAATTTGATTCTTAGTGAATCGTCATATCATCTTTTTCAGCCGGGCCATCTTCTTTAGCTTTCTTTAAATACATATTCATTTTTTCATCAGGTGTTAGTTCTGGTTCAACTGGTAGCTTTGCCTTAGCTTGTACAGCTACTTGGGCTTTCTCAATATTTTCGATTTCAATCTTACGCTGAAGAACAAGATTTGGATCCTCATGGTCGTTAAAAATTTTCTTAGTCGTAAAGGTTTTTCCGTAATGTTTCATCGAAAAGATATACAAAGGTCTAAGCTGAAGACCACGATTTCTACCGCGCTCAAGGTAAAAGATCATTTCACGAAGTAGTTCTACGTTATCGATCTGTTGTGACCATGCAGAAAAGAGATAAAGCATGCCTTCCTGATCAACCTGACGAGCAAAATTAAGTTGCTTAAATTCTGTGTAAAGGAATTTTCCCATGGCAGAATCAACCGGGCTGAACGTAATATTTTCAAGAAATTTTGAACGAAGCTTTCTTGATTCATCATTATTTTTCTCTGTTTTTAAAACATAAGAATAGATACTGCCACTATCATAAGTCATGACGACCTCAATGATGTAATCTTTATCTTTGGAAGTCATTTCAATAATAGCCTTATCATCTTTTACAAGACCATAACGAAGTGTTGATTGAGGCAAAATCTTTGAGCGCATGTGAAGAATGTAGAGATCATAAATCATTTCATCGAGTGATTTTGATTTCACTTCAATCTGAAAACTAAAAACATCCTTCCATAATTTATCGAGAGGAAGTTTTAAAATTCGGTTGCGGACGAACGGAAGCTTAAAAAGATCTTGTCCCTGAGAGTAATCCTGGGCCAGATTGGTTGGTAGCGTGTAGACTCGTGATAATTCCCGGTCTTCTGGTGTGAGAATAACAATCCCAACCTGAGGCGCAGACTTTTGACCGTTTGATTCAATCATAGGAATCGTTTGAAATAATGGGTGTCTGACAGGCAGAGGAATTTTTGCGTTTCGAAGTGGGAAATCTTTCCACAACTGAGAGTAATCTTCTTTGTATGGAGGAATCTCTTCGACTGCGATTGGTGTTAAATATTTTGAGCTATAACCCTGAATAGAGTAGTACCTGTTCCACTCTTTGCCTTTGGCCCAGCTAGAATAGAGGCGATACGGGTAACCTTTAAGGAAAACATACCCTCCAAAAAACAAAACCCCTAAAGCTAAGATGATACCTAACAACCAACGCATTATAAGCCTTCATAAAAACTAGAATTTCTATATATGGTGTTTATCGGAATTCAGAAAAAACTCATGAAAAAATTCTAATAGCCGAATAGTAGGATGAAATGGTCAGTTTAAAGGACTGCAGTATGAAAAAATATTTTCTTCTATTATCATTACTCACTTTGGCCACAGGATGCGATTCCCCCCAAAGAACGCGCACTCCTGGTACATGGATAAGTGGAAATACACTTGAAACAGTTCCCTCAAACCAGTCGGGGTCATTAACCCCTCCAACGACTGCGGGATCTACTTCAGGTGCAACGTCCGGCTCAGGCCCAGGAGTGACAGGAACTCCTGGATTCACGACTTGTGACCTTTCAGATAGATATCAAACAATTGACATCGGTTTTTTTGGTCTTTGCCAAAGCTCCCAGGATGAAACTTTGTTTAAATTCAAAACAAGTCTTACCTCTACGACCTTACGAATTTGTCTTATCCCAACTTACAAAGAATCAAACGGTAGCTCAACCTACATTGGTCAACCTCAGTGTACTTACACAACGGCCTCTCAAGTTGTGCAGGGTAAACTTTATAAAAATAGACCCGGGTTTGAACAATACCCGCTTAACGGCGTGATTGTGATGAAAGAACCACTCTTGCCTCAGTACATTAATTGTATGAATGGTTATGTAAACTGGCCCCAAAACGTTTGTCCGAATGGCCCATCGTCGACATCATACTGCGCTTATTGGGCACCAAGGTGTCCAAACGGTGGAAGAACAAACGGTGGTTGTGATACTGAGGCGAGAAATTACATGGGCCAGATTTGTACAACGTTTAAGAATCAATATTCAAATTCCTACATCGATATCAGGACTCGTTAATATCAGTTTAAGGTGGGGCGAGAAATCACCTCACCTTTACAAAACTCTCTGACAACTTCATCTTTTTTTGAAACAAAACAAAGAATAGGCACAAAGACGGCCGCTTTATTTTCTTTGTCATCAATCAGTACACCAATGACGACTTGATGAAATTTCGCTCGTTCAACATAAGTGCGAACATAAACTCTTAGAACGTGATCATCCTCTTTGTACTCAAAGGCCTTATCCGGGTTTTCAATAGTGGTGGGAATATGCCCATCAAATAAATGAAATTCCTCGAATTTCAGATCATCTGACTCCTGCTTCTGGATTAAACTCGACAGGTATTCAGACTTTTTTAGCCCAATCCACTCCGCCGCATCCTCAGGAATATAAAAATCTTCTCTCTTTTCCATGTGATTCCTTCGCGGTATCGCCATATGGCAAAACCTACCCTCTAGAACCAATATACCATTCTCCTTGTAGAATAGGAGAGGAGAAAAGGAGTTTTATGCGGAAGTTGCAGGAAGCACAAGGATTGGATCAATTAATCGAGGCAGGAAGCTCCGGTTATTTTCCACTATTTTATCAGGATTGGATTCACGAGTCCTTCGCTGACACAGGTGAATCAAAAAGAATGTCATTCTCGCGGGCCGCAGAAACGGTTCACAGAGTTTACAAAAAAATTGAACGTCACAATTCAATTGAAAGAAAAAAGACGGCGATTCAAGCGCTCCAAAATGACGAGAGAAAAGATTTTGTACTCTCTTTCATGAAGATGGTCGAATACCGCGCTTTGGATAAACTGCGGGAGCTTCATTGAAGAAAAGCCTCTTCATCGGAATTCTGGCTCTTCCTACTCTCGCCTTGGCGGAGTATCGTGCTTATCAGTACGTGGTAAAGACCAATGATCCCTTTGCAGTCGCCACTCTTTCAGAAGCTCAGTATCTTGTCTCAACTTTAAGTCCGCAGATGTATAGATCCTATCACGGCGGCTCTTTTGTAAAAATTGATCTCCTCCGTACATGGATTTGTCCTGGTTATACTGGTAAAGGTCAAAAAATTTGTGACCATCCATATGATAAGGAGAATCCTATCCAATGAGTGGAGCTATCAGAGACGTAGAAAAATTAAACCAAATGCAACTCGAAGCCGCCAGGCGCCGAAATGAGCGGGAGCTAAAAACTATTCAAAGTTCCCATACTGATATGAAAGTTGATTTGAAAAAAACTCACGACAATGAAATCGTTGATATTCAGGACAATAACCACAGACAAGTTAGCAATGAAGCGACTAAAAAAGAAAAAGTTCTCGAAGAATTAAAAACTAACCTCTCAAAAACCTCTGAGATGACTGAAAAGCAACTCAAAGAATTAAAAACTAACGCTGACCGAGAGCGAGTTGAAATCCATAAAAAACTATCATCAGACCGTGAAAGAATAAATGCCGAGCATGAGCTCTTTTTAGAAGAATTAAATGACCGCTTAAATTCCGAATCGAGAAAAGTAACTATTGATGGAAAAAATCGTGTCGAAGAAGTTAAGAACTCCCTCCTCGACGAGGCAAGAGATACTGAACAGTACCATCTAGGAAAAATTCAGACTCAAACTGAAGCGCATACTAGCCGCTTCCAAACAGATGAAAAAAACTATAAAAATCTAAAATACAATCAAGATCAGCAGTTCAAAAAAGAGCGACAATCAACCAATCAAAGGCAGCAGGTTGAAATCGGAAAATTAACCCAAGCTCACACTGACCATATCGAAGTTAGAGATACTGACTACCGAAAAGGTCTGAAGGATCAGGACCTCTTCTTTGAGAAAAAGTATGGCATTCAACTAGAAAAAAATAATGGTCAGTTTAAGCTTCTGGAAGAACAAAATAAGAAATTGATCGCAGGACTCAAAGAAGATTTAACCAAAGAGCTTTCGAAATCGGCCGCTCGAAATGACGATCCCTTTTATAAGTTTGAAAGTTTAAAACCAAGACTCAAAACTTATGAAGATAGAGTCGAAGTTGAAGTCGATGTCCCCGATCACTCTAAGCAAGACGTGCAGCTTACATTAAATGGTAAAGAGGCCATCGTGAGCTTTAACCGTCGCTACACGGACGCCAGTAAAACGCAGGATGGGACGATTAATAAGATTAATAAGGTTGAATCATTTACCACTCGCCTGCAGACCAATCACTTCCTAGACGCCAAGGGAATCAAGTCGAGCTATGACAATGGTGTTATGACTTACGTCATCAAAAAGGCGTGAGATTAATCCGCTAGTACACTAAATTCTGTAAAATCCAGTTTATTAATTTGATCAAGTTCCTGACAGACTTCTCTGACTTCAGCTCTGGGCGGTCCCTTCGTGCAGAAACGGTGGAGCTCTTTAAGCGCCTCAATATCACCTTGGGCAATTACGTTCACCGAACCGTCCGGCATATTACGCACGTGACCAACGATAGCGAGTTTTGAACTAAGGACAAAATCCATCACTGAGTAGCGAAAACCCACATGCTGAACTTTGCCTTTAATAATAAGAGTCATCTGTAGCATGGAAGTATTTTGGCAAAAAAGTGAAGGAGATGTCCACTCCTTCGAGGTACAATATTAATCATTATGAGACGCCCCAAACTGGTCCATTTCACAGGTATTGAATCCGACGAGTATATCCATATTCGAGCGTCCATGACCTATTCATCTCATGGTAAATTTGAAATCTTAGACGAAATCAACCAGAATCTTAAAGAGATCGTTCCGACGAAGCCGTTTGAAAGTATAGGGCTTCTTTCTTCTAACGAATTTCGCCTTAAGGTTGTGGGACTTTCAACTGATGACAAAGAAGTGACCGTTAGAAGTTTTGACTCGGATAGTTTTGGGAATTTTAACTTTAAAATCCCCCAACCTGAAGCACTGAACGTAGTAAAGCTTAAGCTCTATGAAACGAGATCTCATCCAGGGCTAGATTTACTAATCGGAAGCTTTATTCCGACAACGATTCAAAAACCGAAAAAAATTCTCATCACTGATTTTGATAAAACGCTCGTTGATACTCGTTACTCATCCATGAAGGAACTCTACCTCTCACTTAGAAACCCAATTCATTATTTTCCGCCGGTGGATGATTCAATTAAACTTGTCAAAGGTTTAATTGATGAGTACTACCAGCCTTTTATTGTTTCAGCCTCTCCTCACTTTTATGAAAATGCTATCCGTGATTGGCTCTATCAGCGCCAGATTTTTACCGGGAATATTTTTTTAAAAGATTACCGAAATATCTTCTCCTTTTTTGAAGGGGATCTTTCGACAAAAGATTTACGCTCTCAGGGTTTTTATAAACTCAACACCATCGTCAATATTCTTCTGATGACAGGTATTCCCGATGACCTTGTGTTAATTGGAGACGGCTTTGAATCAGATACTATTATCTACCTGACACTCGCAGCAGTCTTAGTTGGACGCTACGATCCGTGGACTCTCTGGAATAATATTAAACGCGAAGAATCTTTTAAGCTCACAAATCAGCAGCACTTTAGATTTCTTTCAAAATTTTATCAGTTAAAAAACATGAGTGATGCGCGTCCTCGTGGCAAACTCAAAATTTATATTCGTTGTAAACCGCATATGCTAGCGGCGCTCCAGGAAAGAGTTTTTAAACTGGATTTTGCTAATCACTTAAAACATCACGTGCACTATTATGTAGGTTAATATGAAAACTGTTGTCGTTCCTCTTATTGGTGACCCTGTTGAAAATCTCTATCAATTGGGATTAAGAGAAAGAGAAGCTTTTCTTCGTATAGAAAAAAGAGTGACTAAACTTCTTTCAACAAACATCTTCCTGCGATTCGGCCAGGACATTCTGGCTCGTGCGCGCGTTCTCTTGAAAAAGAAAGACGAAACTCTTTTTGATCAATGTATTAAGTCATATTCAGAAGGGCTAGGAATCGATGCCACGAGGTATTTAAGTTTCTTAACTCTTTTTGAGCTTGCTGCTCACTACGGCCAGGTCTATCCAGAACTTAAAGGAATGCTCCCTGGTTGCTGTAGTATTTTTTCAAAAGAAAATAACGATATCATCCATACGAGACTTTTAGATTTTCCGCTCATTGGTCTTTTTGAAGAATCTCCTCGCCTTTATTTTTGGCAGCCAGATGGCAAAGCGCCCGTGTTAAGTTACAGCTGCGAAGGGCTTGCTCCGCTTTTCTTCCAGGGCATTCACGGCTCAGGCATGAGCTTTGCTCTTCATCATAAACCTGGAAAATCCTACAACCGCGATGGACAAAGTATTTTTCAAATTGCTTTTGAAAGTTTATTTGAAACTGAGCATTTTTCTGACTTTAAAAAAGCGATAAAAAAAAGAACGTCAGTCACAAAATGGTCTTTTCTCCTTTTAGATAAATCAGGTCAGGCACTGATTGTCGATATCGATGGGCCCGCTAAAAATACTGAATCTTATAATTTAAACGACTCTTGCCCTCTTATCTTTACCAACATACCTTTGCAAAATGACAGTGGAGGGTTTGAATCTTTTTTAAAATTTTCTGAAGACAGGCAATCTTGGTTCAAGGAAAAACTAAAAAACATGAAGGGGAATCATATTCTCGATGCCGTAACTGATGTAGAAGATCAAAAATCAAAAAAATGGTCTCATCCGGGTCCTACGCTCTCAACCATTGGCGCCTATAGCGTTAACCTTTCTCAAGGATTGCTAGACGTTAAAGAAGGGCAATCAGCTCTAGTCGCCTCAGACGCGATCGTAAGACTATCTCTTGCAAACCATCAAGATATAAAGGTCCTCAAAGAAAAAACCCGAATCCTCCCTGTAGAAGCTGCCTGGAAGCGCGCCTCATTGGCGCAAAGTGCCTTCGATCAAGGTGACTATGATATCGCCTATCATGAGCTCCAAATGGCAAAAAGCCTCATGCCTCATCCAGTCTGGAAAGAAATTCTGGCGTTCTACTTATACGTCTACGATTTTAAATTTGTAGGAAACTCAAAAGAGCTCTCTCTTATTTACAAAAAAGTCAAAGCGCTTCACGTGCCAGCAGGGCTTCATGATCAGTGGTCTTTCCTCATTATGCGCCTCGAAAAAAAGCTTGAACTTTCTTCTACGGTCTCAGTCAAAGATATATCTACTCCTCTGCAGGAATTATTTCAGCAGGAGAAGCTAGCGACTAAACCAGTATTTGCCACTTGGATGAAACTCCTTTATCCTCGCTTAGAAATTTTGGATGTTTTTTCACCTCATCATAAATAAAGGATCGCTCTATGGGTCTGATGTATGTTTTCCCGGTTACTGAAGATGAAACAGATTTTTATGACAAGCAAAATGAAACTCTGACGCTTAAGACTTATGGTCTACCTTATATTTTCTGGATTTATGCTATTTGTATTGTTGGTGTGATTTTTTTCATGTTCCTGGCAGTCAAAGACCCTATCCTTAAACTCGTTGAGGTCGGCGATGCTATTGATGCAAGACTCGGCTACTCCCTTCTGTCTTTCATCGGCGGTCTTCCCGTTTTTATTTTTGCCTTCTTCTTTTATGAAAAACGAATCATCAAGCATAAAAACGAAATTAGCCTCGTTCACAAAATTTGTGGAATCACCGTCTTCAAATCAAAATACCAGATTGAAAGTTCGGACTCTTTAACGGTTGATGCCTTTCTCACTTCTCCCAACGTGGCCCGCATGAAAAGCTCAGATGATAATCTGGGATTTCAAAACAAAGGCTATTTTGTTTTGTGGCTTAAAAGTAAGAATGGGAAAAAAGTTCAGATCGATCGCCATTCAAGAAAAGCTGACCTCGATAAACTCAAAATTCTTTTAGAAAAAGTTTAGTAAGTGTAGTTAAGACCGAATCCAAAACGATTTCCTAAAAATGATGGGGAGATATCTTCAAATGGCTCAGGTGCATCGTAACCCAAAAGCTTCATATAATAAATACCACCAAACGCCTCTGCTCCCCAGTTGGCATCAAACATATACGTTAAATTAAGTCCGCCACCGGCCGTATAACCATAACTCTTTAACCTGAAATCATTACCAACAGAGTAAGTTGAAAAAGGTATACCTAGTGCTTGCGCCTCGATGCGTGCTAAAAATCTTCGCCTATCAATTAGACGATAGGCCACACCCAACCCAAACTCAACCGCCTTAAAACTCTCTTCACCTTTAGTCATCGTCATGAAGTTTGAAATAATCTGAAAATCAAATGATTGAATGGCAAGTACCTCACCCTTAAGCGAGAGACCGTGCCAAAGAAGAGAATTTTTATTCACAATATCGGTGTTTTCTTTATCGAGGGAAACTTGCGAACTAAACGCAAAGTAACTTGCGACAAATTTTGATTTATAAACCTTGCCCGTATTTCTCTGAAATCTTTCGGCCACAAGTCTTGTTGAATCCATCGACTCTTTCTCAGTCGTAACATCAATCACGCGGATGTAACCCACTTTACCCGACACCACGATCGGATAAACCTGTGCCTTGTTTCTTGGAATCTCACCGACAACCAGTTTTTTTCCGCGCTTCACATACCCGACGGGACTACTCATCTCGCGATCAGAGTAAATGACAGCGCGATCTGCAATCACCATCGCGTCCTGAGCAGCCCATATTTTCGGGCAGAAAAAGAAGAGTAAAAAAAGCAAGTAAAAAGCTAAATAGAAAGAAAAGCGTTGAATTTTAAGCGTCTGTGACTTCGCCATTAATTTTCCGACCTTCTTAGTCTGAAAAGAGTGATCATGAATTATAGTTTAAGGACTCAAGATGAGTTTAACCCGGGCCTGAAAAAAAGAGGAGTAAAAAACACTCCCTCTAAATATTTGTTTACCGCCTCCGATAGGTTGCATGGGTAATAAGTTCCAATCTCGAAGGATTGATTATGAAAACGGCACCAATACTTTCTTTGCTAGCTCTGGCGGTCTTGGCCACAAGTTGTAATGAAACAGTTTCCCCCGAGCTGCAGTCGTCAAGTGCAACAAGTCCAACGACATCGACGACACCTGTGCCGCCAGCCGAATACTACTTCAAAATTGCGAACTCATCCCCAGTTATGCTCAATTATAAGTTACACAAAACGGGTAATTTAAATTCATCAGCTGCTTGTGAAATTAGAAACACTACTGGATTATCAAGCGATATCTTCCGTGGAAACCAAGCAGCGAATGACATCACTTGTTACTTTGATGCCGAAGAACTATCACTTTATTTTAATGGTTTCAATTATCAAATCGAATCCAGTGCTAACACATGTGACTACGTAGCACATACTCCATTTTCTTATTACGACGGTATCCCCGGAGATTCTTCAGATACATTTACACAAGTGACCTGCGTAGGTGAAGCAAACGATGGACACGTAATTGGTGCTGCAGCTATCGAGGGCGTAAACATAAGCTCGGCGAGTGGAAATGCTGGTTGTAATGAATGGGTTTCAGAATCTATTGCATCAGGAACTCGCGTAAAATTTTTAAATCCAAATGATGCATCTTTATGCCGCTACAATACCCCGAGTAACGGAAATTGTGACATCGGAGTAATAACAGTTAACGAATTCGTTGTTACCTACACTCCACCCGGTGATGATCCTGCGGCAGAACCAGGAGGCCCAAATGGGGTAATCGTGCCACGTATAGTGAATTGCGGAGGAACTATTGGTTCGTGTGTAGGTGGTCCTATACAGGAAGTTAAAAAATACACTCCAAAAAAAGACGTAACCGTAACAGAGATTTATCAAACAGAAATTAATAAAGAATCTAAGATTGAATATAAAATGCCGTCACTAGTTGGTAAATTTAGTTCAAACAAACGTTATGCAAATTTCAGAAGAGACTTAGCTTCATTACAAATTGATTACGTCTCTGGTGATGATTCAGCTATCACTTACCCTACTTACAAGGATGCTTTTGGTATAGCTGCTTTTGGAAAAACTTATAATTCTACTCTCATTGATTATTACGCTGGTAATAAACGTATGAATGGTGCCGAAATTGTAACAGCAGCTGCTCTTACAGCTGTATCAACTCCAGGGAACATGTACAGATCGGTACCACTCGCTGCCGAACCTTTTTTAGGATTAGTTGCGAAGACCAGCCCATTTTACACTTTCTATTGTTTAGACAACGCTTTTGATGTGAAAGCTCGGATCAGAATGGTGGTGAGAGATTGGGATAGGATATTTCCAACGAGTGCTGACAATGAATACATCTCTGATATTTGGAGAGGCGTAAACTCAAGACAAGATAACCCAAATTACGTTGAAGTTCCCGGCGACGATGATCAGTTTATTCCGTTTAATGATAGAGAAGACTGGGATGACCAAGTGCCTATGACGAGAACTTCTGGTGCTTATGTATCCACGTCGACCGAGTGGATACCAGTTGCAGGATTTTTCAACTCTACAATGTTTTCAAAAGATTAAAAAGAAAGCCCCTCTTACGAGGGGCTTTCTTGCCTACAGATTTTTAATTCAGAGACTATTTTTCCATGTAATTCTTAACTTTGTATTGAGAGCCCATGTACATGAAGACTCCAGAGAAAATCGCCATTAAAACAGCGAAGAACATGAAGTATCCAGTTGAGGCAACCGGGAAGAAGTTAACTTGAGAAACGTAAGCAGTAATCAAGTTACCAAAAAATACTGTTAACAACCAGATCGACATCACTGATGACTTCATAGCACGCGGTGCTTGTGTGTAAGCAAACTCAAGACCAGTGATTGAAATCATCACTTCCGCCATCGTGATAACGAGGTACGGGAAGAACTGCCACATTACGTTGATTTTTGCGGCGGAGCCATCCATCCACATCTGTAGTCCACCAATCATCGCAAAAGAAGCAGCACCAACGAACATACCCCAAGTCATACGACGAATAGGAGTTGTCTTGAAGCCCATTTTATCAAGTGTTGGGTAGAAGACCATTGAGAACAATGGAATAAGACCCATAACCATGATTGGGTTCCATGCAGCGATTTGAGAAGCTTCAAATTCAACACCCATGAAAACGAGATCCATGTTCATGGCCTGAATGACCCATGAAGAACCGTGCTGATCAAAGAGTGCCCAGAAAACTGAGATAGCTGCGAAAAGTTTTGCGATATCAATCACAGCGCGAACGGCTTCGATTTGCTCTTGAGAGTGATCTTTAATAGCACCATCGAGGAAACCTTGGCCTGGCTTACGAGAAGAAGAATGTTTGAATGCTGAACCAACAACTGCGAACAACCCGTGGCCATCCGATTTAGTAGGTGGAACGTGAACGAACTCGTTACGGCCCATCCAGAAAACGAATGTTGCAATTAACATAAGAACACCTGGAATACCGAAAGCAATCGAAGGTCCGTATGCTTTAAGAGTCCATGGGGTGATGAGTGTTGAAAAGAATGATCCGAAATTGATCATAAAGTAGAACAACTCATAAACTTTTTTGAGTAAGTGAGTTTGGTTAGCTTTGAACTGATCCCCTACGTGAGCAGAGACGCAAGGCTTGATCCCGCCTGACCCTAAAGCGATGAGTGCAAGACCAGCGTAAAGACCCATTCTTGTTTCCCAGATAGAAAGAACAAGGTGGCCTAAACAGTAAACCAAAGAGAGATAAAGAATTGTTTTATATTTACCCCAGATTCTATCTGAGATGAATGCACCAAGGAGTGGGAACAAGTAACAAGCACCTGCGAACAAGTGGTAAGTTGATGTTGCTTGCGCTTCTTGCATCAGAAGAACTTGGATCATGAAGACAGTTAGAATTGATCTCATACCGTAGTATGAATAACGTTCGCACGCTTCATTCCCTACAATGTATTTAATCTGTGTGGGAAACTTGTCTGCTTCACCGATCGCGGTTGCAGCTGCTGCTTGAGACATGCATGACTCCTTATATTCTCGTTACTATTCTGGTTCATTAAAGTTGAAAGGTTTAACTCTTTTGTTGCCGCCCAATTTATTGGGTTTGTTATCAGACTCGTCCTTGCCTTCATTTTCCCAGTGACGATACCAAGTATCAGACGGTTTTTCTTGGGTTTTTTCCTTACTTTCACTAGCGACTTTTTCGATGTCTTCGCGCTTTTTAAGCTTGGTTGTGGTGCTTTTTGACCCTGAAACTGTACTGGGTTTTTCGTTCTTTCCAGTAAATGCGTTCTTTTCATGGGCCGAGATATCTAAAGTCACATCACCCGTGATTTTTGTCTGACATGAGAGTCGCTCTTTAGTGATGTGAAACACGTTCCCCAAAAGGCGCACTTCTTCAAAAGTCTGGGGGGATAAGTTGAGCTCCCCTGACTTCACGATGATGGTGCAGTCTGTGCAATTGGCACATCCTCCACAGCTTGATTTGATTTTTTTACCGGCCTTTTTTAATTGCTCGAGAAGTGTTGCTTCACCGTTCAATTCCAGGATTTCCCCTGAGGGCCAGAGTGTTACTTTGTGATTACTCATACAACTTTCTTAATTTGCTTCTCGATGGTGTCCATAATCTTGCCTTTGAAAGGCTTGAGTAGAAAACCAAGATCAACGTTAACGATTGCTTCAGTTTCTCTGAATTCAATTTTTGCTTCAAAGCCAGAACCTTTAGCAACGAGTGTAGATGTAGCATCGTCATTTTTTACATCAGCTGAGACTCCAAACTTGGTGATCACTTCAGGAATTAATTTCTTGGCGTGATCATAGCCTTGCTTTTTGTCTGTAATCTGAGAATAAGGAATTTTAATTTCCATGTAAGTATCCTTTGTAAGAATTATCTGGTTCCGGTCGAACCGAAACCACCAGCTCCCCGCTTAGTTTCACCTAAAGTAGTCGTCACCGAATACTTCGCTTGAATAACGGGAGCAATGACCAATTGAGCGATACGAAGCCCGTGCTCGATCACGTAATCCTCTTTCCCAAAGTTGCCAACGATGATGCAAACTTCCCCGCGGTAATCACAATCGATTGTGCCGGGGGAGTTAACAATCATGAGTGGTGATTTTAGAGAAAGACCAGAACGAGGTCTTACCTGAACTTCATAACCAAATGGGATTTCAATTGAAAGACCAGTGGGAACGAGTAATCGTTCCCCTGGTTTAACAATCACAGATTTTTTTTCAGGAATACTGGCGCGAATATCTGCGCCGGCAGCACCTTCTGTAGCATAAAAAGGGAGCTCAAAACTCTCATCATAATGAGGAAGAGTTTTAACCAAGACTTCTACACTCATTTCTACTTCGCCTTCTTCGCAACAGGGGAACAGGCCTTGGCAGAAAGTTTAATTTTACCGAAACGATCGACTTCTAAAACCTTAACGTCTAGAAGCTGGCCTTCAGTTAGGTACTCATTTGGATCATTCACACGTTCATCAGCAATTTCTGAAACGTGAACAAGTCCAGCGAGTCCTGGAACGATATCAACGAATGCACCGTACTCTTTAATCGTTACAACAGTTCCTTTGTAAACAGCGCCGATCTTAGGACCGTTCAATTGCATTTCAGCAAGAGCGATCACTTCATCAATTTTTGAAACGTCTACACCGAGAACTTTAACTGTTCCATCTTCAGCAACATCCATAGTCACTTTGAATCCTTCCTGAAGAGCTTTGATGTTTTTTCCACCAGGACCGATGAGTGCGCCAATTTTATCTGGAGCAATTTTGAACGATTTAATTTGTGGCACACCAGCTTTGAACGTTGGACGGTGAGTAGTAATTGTTTTCGCCATCTCGCCAAGGATATGAGTGCGGGCCTCTTTTGCTTGTGCAAGAGCTTCGCGGAAAATTTGCTCAGAGATACCAGCAATTTTCATATCCATTTGAATCGCAGTGATACCGTCTTTAGTTCCAGCAAGTTTGAAATCCATATCACCCAAGTGATCTTCATCACCCAAGATATCTGTGAGGATTTTGTACTTATCCCCTTCTTTAATGAGTCCCATGGCAATTCCTGCAACGGCACCTTTAAGAGGAACACCCGCATCCATAAGTGCCATAGAGCCCGAACAAACTGAACCCATTGAAGAAGAACCGTTTGATTCTAAAACTTCTGCAGCAATACGGATTGTGTATGGGAAATCAGCTTGAGCTGGCATCGCCTTTTTAAGAGCACGTTCAGCAAGGTTTCCGTGACCCACTTCACGACGCCCAACACCTCTGTAACCACGAGCTTCACCAACCGAGAACGGCTGCATAGCATAGTGAAGGTAGAATTTATCGTATCCAACTCCATGGATAGAATCATACATCTGCTCGCCTTCTTTACCACCGATAGTCACAGCAGCAAGAACCTGAGTTTCTCCACGTGTGAAGAGTGCAGATCCGTGAACAGAGCTAAGGATTGATGTTTCAGTTTCAATCGCACGAACTTTGTTAACCGGACGACCAGCGATACGCTTTTCTTCGTTCAAGATATCAGCACGCATGAGTTTATAAAGAACTTCGTCTGTTACTTTCGCAGCTTCTTTTCCGAAGTCAGACGTATCAGTTAATCCAAATTTAGTTGGATTAGTTTTAAGTGATTCTTTGATGTGTTTTTTAAGATGAGAAGTCGCGTTTGAACGATCTTGCTTAACGTTTACAGCAAGAACTTTTCTAGCTTCACCAGTGAACTCTTTAAATGACTCAGTCATTAAAGTTGCATTTGGAGTAACTGGAGTAAACTCTCTCTTCTTAGCGCCCACTTCATTAACCATCTGCTCAACTAGTTTACAGAATTCTTTGATGTTCGTGTGACCGAATGTGATCGCTTCAAGCATGTCTGCTTCAGAAACTTCATTTGCTTCACCTTCCACCATGAGTACTGCTTCTTTAGAGCCAGCAACGAGGAGTTCGATGTTAGATGACTTGAATTCTTCTTTACTTAAGTTAAGAGCTAGCTTGCCGTCGATTCTTCCAACTTTCGCAAATCCTAGTGGACCATTGAAAGGAACATCAGAAATGGAGATAGCAGCAGAAGTCGCTAGACCTGCAAGAACTTCAGGATCACCTTTACCGTGTGAAAGCACTTGTGCTGTCACGATCGTCTCGTACATAAATCCTTCAGGAAATAGTGGACGGAGAGGACGATCGATAAGTCTCATGATCAAGATTTCTGCGTTTGAAGGACGGCTCTCGCGCTTCATAAATCCACCAAGGAATTTACCAGCAGCGTAGAACTTTTCCTTATAATCAACCATAAGCGGGAAAAAATCCTGCCCATCATTTACTTCTTTGGCACACATAAGTGTGACGAGAACCTGGGTGCCTTCGCAAGACGCGAGCACAGAAGAAGTCGCTTGCTTAGCAAGGCGTCCCGTTTCCATGGTAATTTCCTTACCACCGTAGTTCATTTTAAATTCTTTTTTGTTATTCAACATGGTTTCTCCTAAAAATACGGGCGCAACAAAAGTTGTGCCTTTTATGTTGTTTGCTAATTTTGATTTGAAAGTTTTGGGGATGATTCAGAAGTTTGAGAGATAAAGAGGAAGATGACGAATGTTTCAAAAATCCTTTTTATCTCTTAAATTACCTGTGACCTCTTCCATTAGTCTTAAAAATCAATTTCGTTATAAAAACGAAGGGCCCAAAAAAGGGCCCTTCATTAAAACTTTTTACTTACGTAAGCCTAGTTCTGAAATGAGCTTGTTGTAGCGAGCTGCATCTGTTGAACTAAGGTGTTTAAGAAGTGAACGGCGCTGACCAATCATCTTCATAAGACCTCTCATTCCTGAGTGATCTTTTTTGTTAGCTTCAAAGTGTGGAGTAAGGTTTTTAATTCTTTCAGTAAGAATCGCTACCTGAACTTCAACTGAGCCAGTGTTCTTTTCAGAGCCACCGAATTTTTTTGTTAGTTCTGCTGTTTTTGCAACTGTGATCATGTTTTTTCCCTTTTGCCCTAGCAACAACCCTAAGTTGGAACCAAGTACAAATATAAAATGGTCGAGCGATATTGCTACCATTTCCTCATTAAATTATGAACTTAAGAGAGTTTTAGCGAAGAAAATCAGACATGTAAATCTTTAATTGCTCGATCAGTCGCTCTTCCACCTGACGTATTCTCTCGCGGGAAACGCCGTACTGGTCGGCTATACTTTGAAGGCTCTCGGGTATTTCGCTAAGTAATCGTTTTTTAAAGATTTCTTGGTCGCGTGGTTTGAGTCCTTTTAGGAACTCTCCCAACTGTTCTTTTAAGATTTCAAGATTTTCAAGATCCGCGAGTTTAGAATCCAGGGACTCTTGATCGTCTCCAATAAAGTCCCCTAAAGTCTGACGCCCACCGTCTTCATCAAAAGGCTGATCAAGGCTCACTTCCTGGCCATGAGTGCCTAAACGCTGATCCATTTCGATCACGGACTTTTCCGACACGCCTAAGTTTTCAGAAAGCATTTTGACATCTGGATTAACACCCATGCTTAGAAGGCGCTGCTTTTCACGCATGAGATTATAGAAAAGTTTTTTCTGCTCTTGGGTGGTACCGATTTTAACAAGTCTGAAATTATCGAGAATAAATTTTAAGATATAACTTCTGATCCACCAGCTGGCGTAATAAGAAAGCTTGGCCCCTTTAGAAGGATCGTATTTTGAAACGGCCTTCATGAGACCAATATTTCCTTCCTGAATAAGATCCATAATATTTTTGTAGGCACTTTTATATTCGAGAGCAATTTTTACAACCAAACGAAGATTAGCGAGAACGAGTTTTCGGGCGATTTCAATATCTCCAGTGCGGAGTAGTTCTGCCGTTAATTCTCTTTCTTCTTCAATTGTTAAAAGCTTGTGGCGAGAGATTTCTTTTAAATAAAGAGAAAGTGGATCTTGAATTTTTAGGTCAGTCGTTTTTTTTAAAACCGGTAAAGATTCCATGATTTTGGGAACAAGTGCTTCAATAGAACCAATGTCCAGCAGTTCTTCCTCATCATTTTGTATCGCAATCACGTCCTCTTTTTTCTTTGTTATTTTTGCTTTTTTAGCATCAACAACAATTTCGGGAGTGACTTCGGGTTTCGTCTTTTTTTTTTGCATAATCGACAAGATGTGACCGGTTTAAATTAAGTCAAGACTAGCACAAATGATGATGAATGAGGAAGTCTATAGATTTAGTTTAAGGCGACCTGAAGCTACGTCAGCGCGGTATCGCAGGTAACTCAAAGCAAAGAGACCGTAAGAAAATTTAACAGGAACTCTTAGGACTTCATCCTGGTAAGACCCAAAAAGGGGGCCACGGTAAGTAATGGTCTGCTGCACTAGTTCTTCAGCAATCAGTTTGGCGAAATCTTCATTCCACATTTTTTGTAAAAATAATTTTTCTTTTTCTCGGAGCTGTAAAGTGATGTACCGGGCGATTTCGGCCTGATATTCCGCTTTGCCTTCAGTATCTACTTCTCGGTCAAGGAGCGACCATTTAGTCCGAATGGCACGAAGGTAGTTTTTTGAAAGCTTTAAATCAAAAGTAAGATCAAGCTTGTCATTACTAATCAGTAATCTATCCATTTCACCTAAGGTTACAGAAAAATCAATTTCAAAACCTTTTGTTCCAAGGGATGCTAGATCTTTTCTTGGTTCAACTTTAATTTTTAGAGACTCTTCATACAATAGATCTTTCGAAAAAGAACCCAAGACATCTCGCGCCCAGATATTCCATCTTTCATCCACGCTACTTCTGACAAGCAAAGGAATATCCCGGTAAGAATCAACACCACTAAAAAAATCCGGCACTCCTGTCATGAGAGAAATAAATTGTGACGTTTCAAAAATCGGGTCTTCCAGTTCATTTTGCTTTATCCACGCCTTAACTTCAGGAACGTTTGTCTGCGGGGAATCCTGATACCTGAAATGGTGACAAAAAATTTTAGGAAGATCAGTTGCGATTCCAGTAGAACCTACGCTCATTGGGAATTTTTGCTTAAAGGTATTTTGATTTTCCTTACGGCAGATAAGATCAGTGCAAGCGACTTGAACTGTGTCGTCACTTGGCACAGTTGTTACTTTTTGGATCTTTTCATCAATTTTATCCTGAACACCAATCATGTTTTTAATAACGAACGCCA
This sequence comes from Bacteriovoracaceae bacterium, assembly GCA_040399915.1. Classification (GTDB taxonomy): domain Bacteria; phylum Bdellovibrionota; class Bacteriovoracia; order Bacteriovoracales; family Bacteriovoracaceae; genus Peredibacter. The sequence goes on along the minus strand of JBBARE010000002.1, from coordinate 413,628 downwards.
TGATGAAGCGGTTATTTAAATAACTCGTCATCATGCGATAGTCTTCCACTTCTCCGCCCCATGAACAAAACGCGCGGAAGTTTTTGATCGCAAGATCAAATTCTTTTGATCGGGCCATTGGTTTTTCTGTACTTATTTTAATCGAAGAGGTCGAAAAAGGAGATGATTCGATTGAGGGAATAAGACTCATCTGTGCATTGTTGTAGTAGTAATCAAGAGACTTTTCGATATTTCGGATTGAAAAAATAGTGATGTTTTTTGAGCAATAATTTCTAATAAGATTGGATGAAAGTTTTGCAAACTCTTGTGGACCCACATCTAGCTTTTTAGCATAAGCACCGATTGCTTTGATACTGGTATCAAGACCAATATATTGCAGGGTCCCCGCCATACTACGTCTTGCTTGCTTTTCCTGCCAGGTCGTTGAATAAGTTGGCCGACCTAGGTAGCTGCAACTCTCATCGAGATTTTGCCCGGATTCAAAAGTCGCCTGGTAAAGTTTTACTTTTTTATTTTCTCCGACCTGAGACTTGTCGTAGATATCAGAAAAAATGCGCAGGAGTGGATCGTTTTGAATCTCGTTTTGCGCTTCCCCCATAAGAATACCTTCCACCGGCACCAAAGCTTGGGCGGAGAACGCCAAAAGAAATGTTAAATACCCGACTAATTTCATAACAACTCTTTGAAAGATCTTTTAAACTTATCGGTGGAAATTTCGATAGGTTTACTATGAAGTTGATGTTCTTTTTATTTATTATGCTGCCGGCATGGGCGTTTGCCCTAAGTCCTATCCCTCAAGGGGGGCAGTCCATTAGCTACGCAACTGAGGGCCTTTTAAGCCGTCGCGGCGAGCTTTTCCCACCTATGAATGTCTACGATACTCAGGAGCTCAATCGCGTTTTGTTCTCTGATATGAAAGCGCAAAATAATGAGCTTAAAAAAGTTAAGTATTACCTCATCAATGGGGAAATTCGTCTCGCGAAAGTATATTTAGCAAAGCTAGCTTACACGCAGACAAAGCTTCGCCCGGTTATTTTCCGCTACCTCGCTATTCTCTCCTTTATAGAAGGAGATTTTCAGAAAACTTATACTCATCTATCCAGTCCAGAACTTCAAAACATTCCTCAATTTGGAAAAATTTGTCTGTTAAAGTCTCTCTCACAGATCGTCCTGAATAAGACTGCAGAACTTGAAGAAACCTGGCCCCGTTGTCAGATTGAGAATACAGGAAATTTTCGGGAAAAAAATCTTATTTGGCTTGAAACTCTTGTGCAATTAAAACTAAGTCCTATAACAGGGATTACCAAAGTTCCTTTTGCAAGATTAAAAGTTGCTGCTCTTGATTTAGATGAAGTCAAAGTCATTTTAAAGCTTGCTCTTTATCTCAACCAGGAAGCTTTGGTTATTAATGAATTACCAGAACTGACTGTTGAGCAACTTCAAGATCAGGAGATCCGTGAACTTTCCGGACAGATTTTTTTCCGCACAGGCGCACTTGCCCGTTCTTATCGTTTTGTTGAAGACTTGAAATCTCCAAACTCAGAAAACATCAAAGGTAATCTCTATCTCTTGCGAACCAAATATGAACTCGCCTACGCTCAATTTAAACTTGCCCTTGAGATGAAACAAAACTCGCAAAATGCCATGGAAAGACTTCTCCCTCTCGCTTGGCTTTTGGGTGACTGGGAAAGTGGCGCCAAATACGCAGAACGAGTGATAGCGTCTCCACAAACACAAATTAATAAGCTCACACTTCTTGCCGCCTTTTCAATCCAAAAAGGTGATTACGATGGTGCCAACAGAGTGCTTGAAGTCATTTCGCAAAGATCTCGCCGCGGAACTGAAATTGATGTGACTCAGCTCGCGAGTTTCACGGCGTTAATGCAAAATCGTCCTGAAATCGTAATAAAGCAAGCATCCATGAGTTGCGACCAGTATGATCTCATTAACTGCTGGGTTCAGTTTCAACTTAGCCAGTGGGACTCGTTTCCATTATCTATTCGCCGCGAAGATAAAATCGCAGAGAAAAAAGAATGGGAAAAACTCATTAAAGAAGACTTAAGGCAGCCTCTGAAAGAAACTGTCTTTGTGAACCAATTAGATATAGAAGAGATGGATGACAAACTCATACAACTTGTCCCAAATCAATAAAGTCGTTTTTTTTCATGGGTTAAATAACAACCCTCAGAGCTTTGATCCTCTTATTAATCAGTTTAAACATTTAGGTTTTGAAACAGAACTCATCATACTTCCTTGTCATGGGGAGAATCGACATGAAGCTAAAACTGATGAAGAGGCGCTGCAGGTCTTTCAAGAATCGATGAAAAAGCTCAAAGACGTACCTTACTATGCGATAGCCTTTTCTCATGGTGCTTTGTATCTCCAGCTGTGGATGGAAAAAGATCTTTCCTACCAACCCGAAAAACAAATTCTTTTGGCACCGGCGCTCTACATCAGGAAACAGGGATTAATTGTCAAGGCACTAAATCTGCTGCCCTCCTTTGTTAAGATCATGAGCCTTCAGCCTAAAAAGTTTCGACGTTACAGTCATTTATCGGCACAAGAATATAACATTTTGGTTCAGGGCATTTTGGCGTGGCAAAAGCTTCGGACAAAGTTCAGAGTTCCTACTTTAGTGCTCATTGATCCAAAGGATGAACTGGTGGATGCTCAGGTTTTAAAGGCTGAGCTTGAAAGGGTCAATAGTGGTTTAAAAGTTGAGTTTTGGAATAGACCTCGTCTTAAAAAAGGACAAGGTGCCCACCATATTCTTTTTCATCCGGAATATTTTGAAGGGTCGGAGTGGCAAGAGTATACCAGGAACCTTCACAACTTCCTGGTGGGTCATTAACTCTGAGGTTTAAATTCTTTTCCATCAAAGTGAAAAATCACTTCTTTTTCTTCGTACTTAGTCTTTAAGTTCACCGGTCGACGCCAGATAGCATAAAGGTTTCTTAGTGTTTCATTCGCAAAATTTACATCTAAATCCACACCGTAATGAACGTGATTCAGAAGTAACTCTTTTCTATTCATATAGTTTCCATCTTCAACTTCAATAATTGGCTGACCAAAGTTTGTGAGTTGAGAAAGAAGTTTCTGTTTAATCGCCTGAAAATCTTTTGAATCAATTTCAAAACGACCTGTACGAGGATTGTATTTGTAAGTGAATAGCTGCTGACGTTCGCAGAAGTCCGGAGTTAAAAATTCATCAATAAAAGAAATATCATTGTGAGATTTTCTTACTTCGAAAATCTTTTCCTTACCTTTGCCAAGTTTTGTATTCCACGCAAGCTTATCGTGCATGTTCGTGCATTCGTTGTATTCTTTCCCGAACATTCCACGATCCCAGCGGTACTCAATATCACGCATGAGTTCAATACCGACCTTATAAGGGTTTATATTTTGCTTACTCATATGCATGACACCTGCGTGTTTATCGGCGAAATCGATAATTTCAGAGGCATCCAAAGCTTTTTGAGTCATGATCGTTGAGTGCCAGTAACTCGCCCACCCTTCGTTCATAATTTTGGTCATTCGCTGAGGAAGGAAATAGTAGGCCTCTTCACGCAAAATACCGATGATATCCGCCTGCCATTCTTCAATGGGAGCGTGCTGGATAAGATAGCCGAGCACATCTTTGGTTCTATGGCTGAGTGGTCTTTCAGCAACGTAATCATCGTCATCGTCTTTTTTGACTTCTTCTTTTTTATTCAAGCGAGCTTTTGTGCGCATGAAGGATTTAAGCGCTGTTGAGCGGTCATCAATTAAGTAACCATCATCTTCGCTTTCAACTTTCTGCTGGGCATTTTGCTCTAAACGGTGGCGCTTTAAAGAACTTGTTTCAAAAAGTTCGTTAATATCCAGAAGGTTTTCAAGGGAGAGAACTTTATCAATAAAAGTTTCCACCGTATCGTAACCATAGCGTTCCATGTAACGACGGATTTTTGTACCGTGGTTTGCCATCACGTCCATCATTTTACGGTTAGTGTGGCCGAACCAGGCGTTGTTCTTAAAAAAATCATTGTGGCCATAAACATGCGCCATCACGATCTTTTGATCGACCCAGTTATTCGCCTGCAATAGATACGCGTAACAAGGTTCAGTGTTAATCACCATCTCATAGATTTTTTGTAATCCATAAGTGTAGCCCTTTGAGAGCTGATCATAATCCATCCCGAATTTCCAGTGAGGATAGCGAGAGGGAAAGCCGCCTTGAGCTGCTAAAATGTTAATCGTGTCGTAATCACAAACTTCAAAAACTTGCGGAAAAAAATCCAGTCCGTAACCGATAGCATAGCCTTCGATTTCGTTTTTCAAAGCAAGAAGTTCACCAGTAATGGGCTTCGAGCGATTCATTATTTCCCCTTCCCTAGGAACTCTTTAATTGATTCCAGGATCCCTTCTTTATTCTTAATTTTTGAGAGAGTGAGTTTTTCCGAGGCTGATCCGTATTTAGCGGTAAGATCCTTATAGAACTGACCTGAACCATAACGACTTTCTACCTGACCATAACAAAACTGATTTGAAACCGGAAGGATGACTTTATCCAGTAGCTCAAGACATAGTTTTGTATCATCAGCTGACCAGTTATCGCCATCTGAGAAATGAAACGGGTAAATGTTCCACTCATTCGGGTTATAGTCTTTTTCAATAATGTCTTTGCATAAGTTATAGGCAGAAGAAATGAGCGTTCCCCCTGATTCGCGCGTGCGAAAAAAAGTGTGCTCATCGACTTCTTTAGCAGTGGCATCGTGAATGATGTAGCGAATTTGAATATCTTTGTACTGCGATTTTAACCAAAGGTTAATCCAGAACGATTCTGTGCGAACAATTTCTTTCTGTTCATCACCCATCGAACCAGAGACGTCCATCATGTAAATCACAACAGCTGCATTTTGCATTTCAACTTTTGTATCAGCTGAGCGGTAACGGAAATCGCGGCGGATAGGAACGACGGCGGGATTTTCTGGATCGTAAGCATCGGTCGCGATCTGTCTGCGAAGCGCCTGCTTATAAGTGCGTCGCAGGTGACGTAACGAATCCGGGCCAGTTGTACCAATGTTGGTGTAACGATCAACAACAGATTGAAGTGATTTTTTACCTTTCGGCTCAATATTTGGAAGGGCCAGTTCTTCGCCTAAAATGCGAGCTAGCTCTTCTAAAGTGAGCTCAACATCAAGCTCCTTATTCCCTTCACCTTCACCAGCTTCACCCTGACCGGGCTGACCGTTTGGATCTGATTGTCCATCCACCGGATCACCTGGCTGCCCCTGACCTTGTCCCATCCCGCCCTGAGATTTATCTCCGAAACGGAAGCGCGGAATATCAATCGATGGCATCGGCACCGTGAATTTATCAGTTCCCTTTGGGATGATTTGGTTTCCCTGAGAAACATATTTCCGGAGATTGTCGCGAATTTTACCCTTAACAATCTTCCGGAATCTTGCGTGATCTCGTTTTATCGGATGATCCACTTAAAGCTCCTAAGACTTAATCGAATCGCCTTTAGCAAAAATTGAAGCAACAAAGTTCAACGCATCTGTGGCGCAGATGTCACAGTAATTGAAATTTTTGATCAATCGGCTCTTAACTACTTCAATTTTTTCCTGTGTCTGCTTATCGACAACATTTGAAATGATCGTTGTAAGTTTTATGGTATCGCGCTGATCTTCGAAAAGTTTAAGTTCTAGTGCGCGGTGAAGACGTTCGTTCATTTTGTAATCGAACTGCTTGCCTTCAATTGCCAAAGCACCAATGTAGTTCATGAGCTCCCGACGGAAATCATCCTTACGTGACTCAGGAATATCGATTTTTTCTTCGATTGCGCGCATAAATCTTTCATCAGCTTCTTCAAGTTTATTAGAATACTTGTTACGGATTTTTTCTTTCTGCGTGTACGCCTTAACGTTATCTACATAGTTTGCACATAAAGTTTGGATCGCCGATTCATCAACAGAGATGGCTTTTTGCACGTCGTTTTTGACGATATCTTCATACTCCTGGCGACAAACGGCGAGCATCTCACGGTATTGATCTAATTGATCCGGAGAATTAACAAGAGCGTGGTGCTTAAGACCTGATTCAAGTTCATTGAAAACCATGAATGGGTTCAAACAACCGACGTGGCCGTTTTTTACAAGCGCGTTTGAAATTTTATCCTGAATATAACGAGGAGAAATACCTTCAAGACCTTCACGAACTGCTTCTTTACGAAGTTCTTTGACGTTGTCTTCATTGTAACCAGGAAGTGTCTTACCATTATAAAGTTTCAATTTCTGGAGTTTTGTAAGGTCTGATTTTTTTGGCTCTTCAAGACGAGTGAGAATCGCCCAAGTAGACGCCATCTCAAGCGTATGTGGAGCGATGTGAATGTTTGGAATCGTCTCTTTATTGTAATCCTTTCGGTAAATGCGCGCTTCCTGATCAAGACGAGTGATGTAAGGAACGTCGATTTTTACAGTACGGTCACGAAGAGCTTCCATGAATTCATTTGATTGAAGCTTTCTATACTCTGGCTCGTTGGTGTGGCCAAGAATAACAAGATCGATATTTGTCTGTGCGAATTTTTTCGGTTTGATTGATTGTTCTTGTGAAGCACCTAAGAGATCGTACAAAAAGGCAACGTCGAGTTTTAACATCTCGATAAATTCAACGATACCACGGTTAGCGATGTTAAATTCACCATCAAAGTTAAAAGCACGTGGATCAGAGTCTGATCCGTAGATAGCAATTTTACGATAGTTAATATCACCAGTTAATTCTGTTGAATCTTGGTTCTTTTCATCTTTTGGTTGGAATGTACCAATACCACGACGGTCTTTTTCAGAAAGAATTAAGCGCTTAACTTTTAAATGCTTCATGACTTTGTTCCAGTCACCGTCATATCTAAGCATAAATTCATTCAAGATAAAGCGGCAAGCGGGGTTCACTTCGCCTTTGATCTTTACTTTGTAAGGAGACTTATTCACTTTCGCGAGCTCTGCAAGAAATCTTTCACGAACTTCAAGTGGAAGAAGCTTTAAAGGTTCTTCGTGCATTGGACTTGCAAAAACTTTCTGACCGCCAAGAATAGCTGAACCTTCTTCATCCACCCACTCGTAAGTGTACAAAGCACCTTCATCAGTGCGTGAGTAGTGCTCAAGACCTTTTTTGAGAAGTCGAGACACTGAAGATTTTGCAGACCCTACTGGACCGTGAAGGAGAAGAACTCGTTTTTCCGTTCCGTAGCCCAAAGCTGCAGACTGGAAAAAGTTAACCATCTTCATTAAGTGAACATCGATACCAAAGATAGCATCTTTTCCATTTTCAAATGGATCATCGAAGAAGTGGTAACGAGTGACATCTTTTTTATATTCTGTGTACTGTGAAGTTCCGTAACTCATGATCATATCGTAGATGCGCTGAAAAGAATTTCGCGCGATCTTAGGATTTTTCATCACAAGATCTACATACTCCTGAAAATCTCCCTGCCAATGAAGGTGCGAAAAATCTTTGGGATTGTAGTGTTGAGAAATAAAAGATTGAATATCAAAATTATTGGAGCTTGGCATGGAGTTCCTCCCTAAGGCCTATTTGGTGGAGCCGTAAGGCCCTTAATTTATTGTACGCTGTAAGGCTAACTTCTCCAAACGAATACAACAAGAAGGTAATTGGCACTCCTTTTTCCTGATCGTTTCCATCGGCTTTCCTAACTGCCAGATTATTGTTTGACTAAAATCCCGTTCACTCTATGATTAAAGGGTCATATGAAAAAATCTGAGGATGCGATGGGAATACTTTGTGCAGGTGCCACGGATATTGGGCGTAAAAGAAAAACAAATCAAGATTCTATTTGTTTAGATCATGCTCATCAATTTTTTGCTGTCGCAGATGGCATGGGTGGACATAACGGTGGGGATATCGCTTCACAATTATCTGTCAAAGTCATGCCTGAGTATTTGGTCGAACACGCCAAAGATGAACCACAAGTCTTGATGAAAAATATGATTCAGGAAGTGAATAGCGCGATCTTGCAAAAAGCTGATGAGAACCCGGACCTTCATGGAATGGGGACGACTCTCTCGGCTTTTATGTTTGCAGGACCTCAATTGGTGATCGGAAACGTCGGAGATTCTCGCGTTTACATGGTGAATAACAATAATATTTATCAGCTGACCCGCGACCACTCTTTTGTCCAAGAAAAACTCAACATGGGAATCTATACCCGTGAAGAAGCCGTCAAAGATCCACAAAAAAATGTGCTTGTTCGCTCAGTTGGCTTTGAAAGTGACTTGCAAGTTGATGTTTTCCACTACCGGATCTGTAAAAATGATATTTTCTTAATCTGCTCTGACGGATTGCACGGGAAAGTTTCTGATGGAGATATTTTGTACATTGTGCAGAAAAATATTTCCGACCCATCTCGTTGCCAAATCGCAGATGTTGAAAGAACCATCAAAGAACTTATTCAACAGGCCAATGACAACGGTGGACAGGATAATATTTCTGTCATCCTCGCTGTCGCCCAAGCTTAATCTTTTCAATGTTTTGTATTCCCAATCGCGAGGCTCTCGCTTAAAATATTTGCTATGGATAAGTACTACACCGTGATGGTCGTCCCCGAAAAACAAAAAGGGGTTCGCACCTATCGCATACCAACAGTTCTTTTTAAGTCACTCGCCTTCATGATGGTAATGCTTTTCATGTTGATTGGTGTGCTCGCCTACGATTACTGGAAAATTCTTCAGCAAGTTTATGAGAATAAACATCTCTCAATTGAAAACAGGCAGCTAAAAGAACAAATTCAATTGTTTCAGATGAAGATGAATACGTTGGGTGATGACTTAAAACGAATCAATACGTTCGAGAAAAAACTTCGCGTGATTACCGGTCTTGAAGACGTCAGTACTAAAGGTCCTGTTTATAAAACTGACAAAGAAGATTCGAAAGAAACGTTTAGCCTTGAAGATTTAAATTCATCGCTTGATTTAAAATTTGAAGAAGACATTGAAGATCAGCCAAAATTTAAAGAACTAAAATCTTTGTATGATAAAAAAATTGCAGCATCTCTTGGACTTGAGCGCAGTTATCTTTTAACTAAACAATGGTCAGATCTTGCGCGTAGATCTTTTGCTCTTTCAAATGATTACGCAAAATTTGATTTTAAATATGCTCAAATTAAAGATGTTGTCTCAGCGATTGAAAGCAATATTCATAATCTTGATCAGTTCCTTCTAGATAAAGAATCTTTCCTCGGTTCAACCCCAACAATTTTGCCCGCTGATGGATGGATCACAAGTTATTTTGGTCAGCGTATGTCTCCTTGGGCGGGGAAACTGAAAATGCACGAAGGTCTTGATGTGGGTGCTCCCTACGGAACACCTGTCCATGCACCTGCTGATGGCATTATTACTTTCTCAGGTGAGAAAGCAGGCTTTGGAAAATTTGTTCAAGTCGATCATGGTTACGGTATTGAAACTATTTATGCTCACAACCAATCGCTTAGTGTTCGCGCTGGACAGAAAGTTAAACGCGGAATGCTTCTTGCGGCCGTTGGAAATACCGGCCACTCGACTGGTCCTCACTTACATTATGAAGTTCGGGTTAATGGTATTGCCGTTGATCCTCTATATTTTATCCTGGAATAATAAAAGGTTTTCTCATGTTCGATTCAATGATGCGTAAGCTATTTGGTACAAAACAAGACCGTGATATGCAGGCACTTAAGCCTCTTCTAGATCAAGTGAATGCACTAGAACCAAAATATAAAGCGATGACGGATGAGCAGTTAAAAGCTCAGACCCCGCTTTTAAAAGAAAAACTTAAAACAGGCGGCGCAACTGTAAACGATATTCTTCCTGATGCTTTTGCGATTGTTCGTGAAGCGAGCTTGCGTGTTTTAAAAATGCGCCACTTTGATGTGCAGATAATGGGGGGAATTGTTCTTCATGAGGGAAAAATTTCTGAGATGAAGACCGGAGAAGGTAAAACCTTAACCGCTACTCTTCCACTCTATCTGAATGCTCTCACAGGACGAGGCGTGCATCTGGTTACTGTGAATGATTATCTCGCTAGCCGAGATTCTCACGAAATGGGTCAACTCTACACCTGGCTTGGTCTCAATGTAGGTTGCATTACAGCGAACATGGATGATGGTGATAGAAAAGCTGCTTACGAAGCTGACATTACGTATGGAACAAATAATGAATTCGCGTTTGATTATCTGCGCGACAATATGAAGTTTGATTTAAATGATTATGTTCAGCGTGAGCATCACTTTTGTATCGTGGATGAGGTCGATTCTATTCTCATTGATGAAGCACGAACTCCGCTCCTCATTTCTGGACCCTCAGAAGGTGACACGCGCCTGTATAATGTGGTTGATAAAGTCATCCCGCAACTTACGCGTGATACTCATTACACTGTTGATGAAAAAGCAAAATCTTCAGTATTGACTGAAGAAGGGATCATAAAGGTTCAGGAAATTCTAAAAATTGGTAACCTTTATGACATTCGAAACCTGGAACTTCTTCACCATGTAAACCAATCTCTTCGCGCTCACACGCTCTTTAAAAATGAAGTGGATTACGTGATCCGAGACGGTAAAGTTATTATCGTTGATGAATTTACTGGTCGTATGAAAGAAGGCTCACGCTGGTCGGATGGGCTTCACCAAGCGGTGGAAGCAAAAGAAGGAGTGGATGTTAAATCAGAAAACCAAACTCTTGCCTCAATCACTTTCCAGAACTACTTCCGTCTTTACTCAAAACTTTCAGGGATGACTGGTACGGCCGACACTGAAGCCGACGAATTCATGAAAATTTACAGTCTAGAAGTCGTGGTGATTCCAACTAACCTACCAATGGTACGTGAAGATGCAGCAGATGTTGTTTATGCGACTCGGAGAGCAAAATATGAAGCCGTTTCTCAGCTCATTTTAGAGTGTCACAAAAAAGGACAGCCCGTTTTAGTGGGTACCATTTCAATTGAATCATCAGAGCTTATTTCAGAATTTTTAACGTCAAAAGGTATTAAACACGAAGTTTTGAACGCTAAGAACCATGCTCGAGAGGCTGAAATTGTAGCGATGGCAGGCCAGCGTGGTGGTGTAACAATTGCAACCAACATGGCCGGTCGAGGAACAGATATTAAACTTACCACCGAGACGAAATCTCTTGGAGGACTCTTTATTATTGGAACGGAACGACACGAATCTCGTCGTATTGATAACCAACTTCGTGGTCGATCTGGTCGTCAGGGAGATCCGGGTAAATCGAAATTCTTTTTATCTCTTGAAGATGATCTTATGCGAATCTTTGGTTCAGACAGAATCAAAGGCATTATGGTTAAGCTTGGGATGAAAGAAGATGAGCCTATTGAGCACTCAATGATTACCAATGCGATTGCAAAAGCTCAGAAAAAAGTTGAAACACACAACTTTGATATTCGCAAGCACTTACTTGATTTTGATAACGTCATGAATGAGCAGCGTAAGGTTATTTATAAAATTCGCCGTGATATCTTGAATGATGAAGCGAACAAAGACCTCGTGAGTGATTTTGTAGAAGAAGTATCGTTTAATCTTGCTGAGCAATTTAAGCCAGAAAAGAAAGCATCCCTTCGCGAATACCCTTGGACGGAAATCAATAATACTGCCAGGGCACTCTTTGGAACGGAAAAAACGCTTACCGCGGAAGACTGCGATAAGCGTGCACAAAGTGATATTGGTGATTATTTTAAAATTGTTGGTGACGAGGCGATTGAAACAAGATTCAGCCCGTTTGATCCTGAGCAGGTAAAATTCACGTTCCGTGAAGTTCTACTCGCAACTTTCGATCAATTTTGGAAAGATCACCTCCTCGCTATGGATCACTTGAAAGAAGGGATTAACCTTCGCTCATATGGGCAGAAAGATCCTTTGGTTGAGTACAAGCGTGAAGCTTATACGATCTACGAAAATATGAAATTTGCCATTAAACGTGCAGTTGTCGAGCGTGTGTCTCACATTAAGCTTATGACTCAGGAAGAGATTGCGGAAATTCACCGTCAGCAAGAAGAAATGCTTGAAAGTCAGCTTCGCGCCCATAGAGAAGCTGAACAAGCTAAGACAGTTCAGGAAGAAAAAAAGATTATTCGTGCTACAGTTAAGGTAGGACGAAATGACCCTTGCCCTTGTGGTTCTGGGAAAAAATTTAAGGCCTGTCACGGAGCTTAAGATTGAGTAACGACAAGAAGGATCTTACAAGGATTGAAGATCTAGGTGAATTTCTCCACGAGCTTAATGCCGAGGAAGAAGCTCTCACTGATTATTCGGCAGAATTGCCGGATCTTCCCTCTTCAAATGATGATCCATTTGCGACTTTTCAAGAAGAAACACCTGCTGAGGAACCTAGGTTTGGTGGAAGTGATTTTGAATCGTCTACTTCTGAGGAAACGACTTTTGGTGGATCTGATTTTGAATCGGCGGAGGAAGATCCTTTTGCGAGCTCTTCTGAAAAAACAAATACAATTACTGAAACATCCGATTTTAATTTATCCGATGATAATTCAATTTTTGGCTCAGACTTTCAGTCAGAAACTGAAAAAACTGAAATCGAAGAGGAAGCCCCTTATGAGTCTTCTTGGAATACAGATGCTCCTCTCACTGATCTAAAGGATGAGGCGGAAGAAGAAAAACCTGAACCGGTTTATACCTCTCCAAAAGAATTTAAAACTCCTGAAACTTTTGAAGATTTAAAAAAGTTTTCTGAAAGCTCAAGCTTCACTGGTATGGCAACTGAAGGAAATCCTTCATTCAGTGTCTTGGTTAAAAATGTTCGCTTCATTGAAGATATCAACGACATTATTATTCTTTTGAAAGAATTAAACCTTCTGAACGATCCTGAAGAACAGGTAAAGGGTCGTCTAATGCGTGGGATGCTTCTTATTCCCCGAGTTTCAGAATACGCAGCGATTCTTCTTGCTCATAAATTAAGACGCTTTGATATTGATATTCAGATTGGTCTTTCTGATGAAATTCACCCACCAAAACATCAGGAAGCTCCGGAAACTGGTATCGTTTCAAAATTCAACTTATTTCAAAATCAAACTCATCATTTTCATTTTGATGATCCTAAACTTGAAATTTCACAAATAATTGTTGCGGCCACTCCAAGCCTTGAAGGCTATCAGGTTCTTCGCTACATGGGTGTAGCTTCCGAACACAAGATGCTCGATTCTCACATCGTTGAGGACGAGGGTTCTGATGAAGTTCCACGTCACTATCAGGAACTAGCGCAGAAACTAAAAGCTCACGCGCTTAAGGCACATTCAAACGCTGTCGTTGGACTCAATTATCAACTAACACCTATTCCCTCAGAATTCGGGATGGGTGGCCACAAATACCGTCTTACTTGCACAGGAAATCTAGTGTGGGTTAATAAGCTATGAAGGAATATGAAGTAGTCATCGTTGGCGGCGGAATTAATGGCTGCGGATTAATCCGGGATCTGGCCCTTAATGGCGTAAAAACGCTGATGATTGATAAGGGTGATTATTCTGCCCAAACTTCGGCGGGATCATCAAAGATGCTCCACGGTGGAATCCGTTACTTGGAAAATTATGATTTTGGTTTAGTGCAGGAAGCGCTCGAAGAAAAAAATCTTTGGTTAAAGCTTACTCCCCACTTATGCTTTGAAAGAGATTTTTATCTCCCGCTCTATAATTACTCAAAGTACCTGCCTTTCATGCTAAAGACTGCGCTTTTTCTCTATGACTTTTTGTCGCATTTTCAGAATCGTCCACACGCTATGCTGTCGCCGGAAGAAACGATTCAAAAGATTCCGTCGCTTGATCCTAAAGGATTAAAGGGTGCTGGAATGTATTATGACGGCGTAGTGGACGATGCAAAACTTTCGCTTGAATGTTTATATGACGCTCTTCTTGAGCCTTGTGCAGAGGCCTTAAGTTACCACGAAGTCACTGCCACAAAAAAAGTCTCGGACGGCTACGAAGTAACTTATCAATCCACCATCAATCCACAAGAAGTGACAGTGAAAGCGAAGTATGTCGTATTCACGACAGGACCCTTTACAGACATTCTTCTTCCTAAGCTTGGCATTCCTTGGAAACCACAACTCGTCCCTTCAAAAGGAATTCACTTGTGGCTCAAAGAAGGTGCTATTGAAGCAAAAGGGTCAGTCGTTCTTACGACTAAAGACAATCGCGTAGTATTCGTTATTCCCCAGAGAAATTCTATTCTTGTCGGAACAACGGAAACACCAGTTGATCAGGATATGTTTGATATCAAAGCGACAGAAAAAGATGTGACCTATTTACTGAATGTTCTTAAGCAATATTTCCCGAATGCTACGCTTGATGCAAGTTCCATTATTTCAACATTTGCAGGTGTGCGCCCGCTCGTGCGTGAAGAAAATCAAGATGAGTCACTTGGAAAAGTGAGCCGCTTTCACAAAATTTATCGCCCAGACCAACACACCTACGTTCTCCTCGGCGGAAAATATACGACGTTCCGTCGCATGACTCAGGAAATTGCCCAGGAACTTGTTCCTCGCTTGGGCCGCCGTTACTCTCCGGCATTGACACTTAATCCCCTTCGCCAAAAATCGGTGATGCCAACATTTGGCAAACAACCAACACTTACTCTTTCGATGATAAAAACTATTATTGCAACTGAACTAGTGACAACATTTGATGATTTAATTAAGCGTCGCCTATCTATATTGGAAGAGCCACATCACTTGAAAGATGTAATGGGTGTACCGGTGGAAGATGTTAAGGCGCTTTTTTCTTGATGCAGAGTTTAACCGACGTCGCAGTTTCTTCTCTGAAAATAAAAACCATCTTGTCACAATACTAAGAGACTAAAATCTTTTAGCGTTATAACTAGCTGTCATGAATTTAAAACATCTGACAGACAAAACATTACTACAAGACACAAAGAAACTTGTTCAAAAAGAACTAGATTCAACAACCGATGTGCTCCATCATTTAAAAGAAATTGAACGTCGAAAATTATTTTGCGATTTAGGCCATTCCTCGATGATTGACTACGCCATAAAAGAACTAGGCTATTCTGAAACGTCTGCTATAAGACGCGTGAAAGCTGCCCGCTTAATTAAAGAGATGCCTGAAATAAGCGAAAAAATAAATGATGGTTCTCTTTCATTATCAAATCTGGCAAAAGCCGATGTTTTCTTTAAAAGAGAAGATATTAAGGAGCCTGCAAAAAAGAGGATCATTCTTAAAAAAATAGAGAATCAATCGGCAAGACAGTGCGAGAAGACTCTCATGGAATTGTCTCCCATAAAGCCTCTTCCAAAAGAATCTCAGAAACTCGTGACTCCTGAATTCACTCAATTGAGAATAAATGTTTCAAACGACACGATGAAACTCCTTGAGAAAGCGAAATCACTAATGGGGAAATTCTCAATAAACGACGAGTTCCTCAAAAAACTCACCGAGCACGGCATCGAAAGCATCACTCACAAACGTTTCAAAACCCGCACTACCGAACAAAATCCAACTTCACGCACCATCACCAATCAAACCAAGCGTGAAGTGTATGAAAAAAGTCAGGGCGTCTGTGAGAATTGCGGAAGTCTCTTTATGCTCCAAATTGATCACATCGAAGCATTTGCGATGGGAGGGAGAACGGAAGCGCGGAACCTAAGACTTCTTTGCTTCCATTGTAATCAGCGGGCACGAATCAGAACCTATAACCAAGACCCAGCATAAACCGCGGCCCACCCAAAGTCTTATTGTATGTATTTGTCGCATCGTCTTCTTTATATTTTTCCGTGCGCAAGTAGTAATCAAGAATGGCACGTGCACCGAAACCGCGTGAAGTATAAAACTTGTAACCAAAGCCCAATGAGAAACCTGATGTGCCGCCGTTTGCCTCAATTTCCTGTCCACCAGCATTTTCATTACCAGGCTTGTATGTTGATTTAACTGTACCAAAATTGGCACTCAAGTGAAGGAATGGAATAAATTCCATCGTCGCACTCGGAAGCTTTGTTGGGTGCCAGTTTGTTCCGAATGAAAACTCTGTGACATCATTTGTTGATGATGAACCATTGTAGGCCTGGTTATTTAAACGCATAAGATTCATCGAAGCAATAAAGCTGAATTTTGAATACCACTCGCGTTCGCGCTGAGCATACAACTCTGCCCCTAAACCAATATGGTGAGATGACTGGGAGCTATTAAATGAGTCATCGCCAACATTCGTTTTAGTGTTGGATGTAAGTCCTGAAATATTGAGAATACCGAAAACTTCAACGTTTTTTTCTGGAATAATAATCGGACCAGCCTCTTCAAGCGATCTTAAATCCGTTTGAGACACATTGTCTTCACCGGCCGTTGGAATATCTTGAGCGCCGTCCGCAAGAGGAATGCCAAGAGTGGCAGGATCACCGGTTGAAACTCTTGATGGAGTATCTTCCTGTACAAGTGCCTGAGTTTCGTCTTTAGTCACTTTTACTGGCGGAGTAATTTTAATGCTCATCACTGAATCATTAACGATAAAATCAGCGTTTACCAGACGATAAACGGACCACACGGAACGAGTTGGGGAAACCTTTACGCAAACTGCACGGGCCACAATCCCGGCCGTCACAATAAATTTGGCGTGTTCACCTTCCACTAAACCATCTTCGGTTCCGCGGTTAACCATCAACGTTTTTCTGGTTTCAGACGTTTTGACGATGCGGATAGTAAGTTTCTCATCCACTTCCAAAGCGAAAGCATTGAATGATAAAACTAAAATGAGTCCCCAAAATATCTTCATCGTTCCCCTTAAAATGAATAGGCCAAAGCAAAATTCATCTTACCTTCAAACACAGCTGCCTGATTGGGAAGAACTGAATCAAATTTACTCTGTTCATATCTGTCTAAGTTTAATGTTTCCATGCTTAAAGCAATTCGTAAACCTACGTTATTTCTGAAATTGTACTTCATCCCCGTACGAAACCCCGGCAGAGAGAGTACGGTATAGTTGGATTTCTCACCCACTGACGGAGCTTCAACATTTGCCCATCCACTTCGAATGTAAGTGCTAAAAAAGATTGCAGGCGCCTCGATAGCGTATGAAGCATACAGTGGATACCAATTCACACCAGCAGTAAAAGAAAACTCATCTACACTGGCATTCTTATTTTCTGATTCGAAGGCAGTCCTATTATTGCGAAGAGAAGCATTCAGGGTAAAGCGCTCGAAAGTATCGTGCTTTAAAACAGGAATACCTTCAAAATCAAGATCAATTGAGTAGGTTCCCTCGCGTCTGTAGCCTGCGTCTTTTTCTGTCTGAGCATCATTTAAACCCATACCGTAACCCAAATAAACGGCGTAGCGACTTGGATCTGCAATGACAAATTTACGACGGTCTTTTTCCTGAAGAACTGAAACTTCATTGAGTACCACTCGGAGTTCTTCATCCGAAAAATCCTCGGACCAGCTCTCCCCCTTTTCAAGAATCGAGCGGTAAAGTTTTGCATCTGATTTAGCTTTTTGACCCTGATATGAAAGGAACTGCTCATACTCGGTCGAAAAATTTGAGCGCTTTCTAAATTCGTTGGCAAACTGATCCTTCATTTGCTCATCATAAAACTGATCGTAATTAAATTTCGGATCATCCACTCTCTTTAAATAAGCCGTCACCATTTTTTCAAAAGTACTTAAGCGTAGTTCACGCTGAAAATCTTTTTGGTAAGGGCTTTTATAAAGAGCAGTACGGTACTTATCATTTTTTAATTTTTTCCAACCTTCAACATCCACGAGCTCGCCGTCATTATCTGTGCGTTTCTCTGGAGAATGAAGAAGCTCAATTTCCGGGTACTGAACTTTTAATTTTGAAAGCCTGTCTTTATCATCTGAGAGAGTCGATTGAGTTTGAAACGACGTTTTATCTTTTTCTGTGATAACACTGATGCGACCAAAACGCGGATCCCTTCGACCATTGAGCATCGCAGACTCTGAAAGAACGAGATAGCGCTGGCCTTTCACGAGTAATTCAAAATCGTAGGTTTTATAGAGGATCCAAACCGAGTTGCCCGTATTCATTTTAATGTTACGGGCCTTGGCGACGGGAACAAGACGAAGATCACGGGTTTCAAGACTTCTGATTTCCTTGACGATGACAGCGTAATCGCCCTCTTTCACGCCATCATGCACACCGAGATTAAAAAGAGCTGTCTGGCCACTATTTGAAAGGCCTAAGAGTCTAGCTCCACTTAGTGCCCACGCCGAGTTAGCCATGGCTACCAGCAGCACTAGATTGATCAACATCCCTTTAATCAAATTCATGAAATTATTGTGACAAAGAAACAACGTGATGAAAACACTCAATTTACTCCTGTTGTCATAGGACCACTCTTGAAGTTTAAGTCCTTGATAAAGCATTGCAAAAATTCTATATATTACACACAAGAAGAAAAAAAGGGAATCTCATGAAACGCAGACGCGAGAAAATTACTTACAACTACGAATGTTCACTCACAGCTGAACCGTATGTCACTACTGAAAAAGCTCCAAATCCAAAAGAGCTCACTTCGATTAAAGCGTTCTATGAATTAAATCCAGACATGGATGATCGTCCCGCTATCATTAAAAAGAAATTAGGTATTCCAGAAGCTCCTGCTGCTGGCACTGAAACCAAACATTAATCAGAGGTCCATGTGGAAACTCGCAAAGTCATTATCATTGGAACTGGTCCTGCCGGTTTAACTGCTGCTATCTATGCTGCTCGCGCTGATCTTAAACCACTCATCATGGAAGGACACGAGCCTGGCGGACAACTCACTCTTACAACTGAAGTTGAAAATTTTCCGGGCTTTGAGCAAGGTGTAATGGGCCCTGAGCTCATGATGACCATGAAAAAACAAGCTGCGCGCTTTGATGCCGAGTTTCTTCCGGTCATGTGCACAGACGTTGATTTAAAAAATCGCCCATTTACAGTAACTGCTTCTAATGGACAAAAATATATCGCTGATACTGTGATCATTTCAACTGGTGCTTCGGCAAAATGGCTCGGACTTCCGAATGAAAAAGAACTCACAGGTCGTGGTGTATCAACATGTGCCACTTGCGACGGATTCTTTTACCGAGATAAAATCGTTCACGTCGTTGGTGGTGGTGATACGGCGATGGAAGATGCAACTTTCATTACAAAATTTGCTAAAAAAGTTTACGTCGTTCACAGAAAAGATACTCTTCGTGCTTCAAAGCCGATGCAGGATCGTGCTTTTAAAAATCCAAAGATTGAATTCATCTGGGATTCGGCCGTCACTGAAATTAAATCAGATGCAGGCGGAGTGAACGGAATCGTTGTTGAAAATTTAAAGACTGGTAAAAAAGAAGAGCGCGCGACTGATGGTCTTTTCTACGCCATCGGGCATACGCCCAATACCGCTTTCCTTAAAGGGCAACTCGACTTAGATGGCAACGGATTCCTCAAAACTAAGAATGGTCCTGATACAAATATACCCGGCGTTTTCGCTTGTGGAGATGTGCAAGACTCTTACTACCGTCAAGCAATTACAGCTGCAGGATCTGGTTGTCAGGCAGCGATTAAGGCCGAAAGATTTCTTGAAGGCCATTAATGGTTGAGGCCTTCAAAAGTTTAAAGAACCAGGCATTCGACTATTACCAAAAAAATGAAGTTTTGGTTTCAATGGTCATTTTTGCCTTGGGTTTTTTTTTTGATCTTTTCACTTTAGGCCGCATTGATGATCTTTTAAATCTTGTTCAGCAAGCTATTTACTTAACGATTCTTGGAACTCTTTTAATCTATGAAATTCGCATGACCCTTGGAACTCTGACCTTGTCTCCGCGCGGTCAGAATTTTTGGAAGTACCATAACCTTGTCGTGCATTTCCTCTTCGGGTCTCTTCTGTCTGCTTACGTTATTTTCTATTACACATCCGCTTCAGCGATCACGAGCTTCTTTTTTATATTGCTCCTGGCAGGGCTTATGCTTGATTCAGGATTTGGGTCTTCCGGTTCGAGTGATTCTTTATAGCATCTGCCTTCTTTCTTATTTTTCTTTTTTCTACCCGATCCTCATGGGTCACGTTGGGGCGATTCCCTTTTGGCTTGGAATCATGAGTTCAATTGGCGCGCTCGTCATCGTATGGAAAATGAATTTTAAGGGTCAAGAAGACGTTGGGCTTATTAAGCGCCATGTTCTTTATCCGGCCCTTGGTGTGCATCTCTTTTTTCTCATAGGATATTACACCTCTCTGATTCCTCCAGTGCCGGTAGCGGTTAAGAGGATTGGGATCTATCACCAGGTCCTAAAGACCGATGGTAAGTACATTGGAAAGCATCAGCGTCCGTTCTGGAAGATCTGGGGTGACCATGACTTTGGTGCTCGCTACGGTGATAAGGTCAATGTTCTACTCACGATTTTTTCTCCGGCGCGCTTTGATGATAAGGTTTTTCTTCGTTGGTACCGCGATGACGAGAAGAATGGCTGGACTCTTGAGGACACTATCCCCCTGGCTATTTTAGGGGGTCGCGTGGAAGGCTTCCGCGGTTATGCCACTAAACAATTCTTCACCATGGGGGCCTGGCGAGTGATCGTTGAAACCTCCGATGGACGCGAAGTTGGCCGAATTGGCCTAGAAATCTCACCAGATAACGGTCAGGAAGAAAGAACTTTTAAGAATGATGTCTTCTAACCTGTAAAATACCCTGAGCAAATTCGACCACTTTTTTCTTCCTTTGACACTCCACCCGGTTTCTTGAAAAAATAGAGTTAAGAAGTTTCTTTGCCATGGATTGGTAAAGAACATACTTAAAAAAAACCAGCAAGAAACCAAGGACGGTGACATGCAGACTCTTTTTAATTACACAACCATTTCTACCCGTCTCGAAAAGACGACCCGTACACTTTTCGTTACGCTGAATCGTCCTGACTGGAACAATGCTTTCCGTCTGGAAATGTTGTTTGAACTTGAGAGTCTCTTTGCCTGGTGTACAACTCGAGTGGAAATTAATTCTATTTTTATCGATTCATCAACGTCTCACTTCTCAACAGGACTTGAGTTCGATGCTCTCTCTGGCACAACGGCCGCTCACCTCGATAAAGTTAATCTTAAATTACAAAAAATTATTTTCGCGATGATGCAACTTCCGCAAACAATCATCATAGATCTGGGCGAAGGTTCTGAAACTCTTGCTTCTGAATTTTCTCTTGGTGCCGACATTCGTATTGCTTCTAAAAAAACAAAAATTAGCTTCAACCATTGTTTCTATGGGCTGGTTCCCGCTGCTGGTGGGATGAGCATGCTATCAACTTTAACTTCTCCGGCATTCTCACGAGCGTGGGTTTTATCAGGGGCAACGATTAAAGAAAATGCTCTTACTGAATCAGGCTTCCTTGCTTCAACTTATGATTCTGAAACACTCTCTGATATTATTCGTGACCTTCTGACAAATATTTCTAAAGTAGCTCCTGTTCAAAGAATCCAGGCAAAGCTTGGGCTGTTTGAGACACTTCGCTCACAATTTGAAACAGGAATTGTGATGGATAGAAAGATCGCTAAGGCATCTATGGTGTCTGAGGATTGGAGAACAAAAAAGCCGGAACAAAAAGAATTTGATTTCATGCCGGCCAAATCAATGTCATACGCTGTGAAGTTGTCTTTAGTTAAAAACGAAGAGGCGCCTCGAAACCTAGATCACTAAATTAAAAAAAAGCCGCGAAAAACCGGCCTTATTTTTGCTCAAAATTTTACTTATAAAAACCACATCTCATCATCGCTGTCATGAAGGCATTGTGTGACCAAGTAAGCTCTCTTGCCCCCTGCATGAGTCCTGTCTGTTGGTTAAACTGCTCAGACAATGCCCCTCTTCTATCAGAGTGGAAAAGAACGCGCGCAAACTGCTTTTCAATCATCATGACAAATTTATTATTTTTTGTTTCTGCACGAGCAAGGCAATAGTACTCACCTAGGCCAATGGTTGATAGGAACCATGGATTCCCAGCTTTCGTCGTCTCATATCCGTCGTATCTGTCTTCAGGATAACGCCCAATACTAACTCCAAGTTCAGGAAAAGCTTTATTGATATTATAGAGTTCGGCGAAAGTCGTTGTTAATTTTTCAACGTATCTTTTAACTGATGATGCATTAAGCGCTACTAATTTTTGGTAGGGAGAATTATGAAGAAGTGCCAAAAGTGGCGCTACATCTAGGTTTGAATTTTTATACCCAAGACCACCATTCACTCGGCGGATTGTTGCCTTGATCCCGATTTCTGAATCCATGAACTCAGAACTAATCATGTTGCCGATAAGTTTTGATTGCATAGCATAGAAATCAGCTGCGCCGTTGTCACCTAATTCACGAGCGAGCTTTGCTCCTTCTTGAAGGGCCGTATGCTGAGCAAGAAGAGTATAAAAATGCATCCCCATTTCTTCTTCCCAAAGTTCGAAGCTTGGCTCTCTCCAGTGGTGGGCCGTGTATTCAAGGTCTTTTTTAATCGGAGAATCAGCAGGAATGACACCATGATAAAGTTTCTTTAAAACATAATCCTGGTTTCCTTCAGACAGCATGAGGCGCGCGAACTTAATCATTGCAATTGAACGAAGGGCAGGGCCATCGTTTTGCGGACGTCCCCATCCACCAGTGTAGCCGGAGCCATCAATAAAATATTTCGGCTCACCTAGGCCAGTGAATGTCGGTTGATTCTGACGATAAGCTTCGGCATCAACCCATGTGAAGATCATTTTCTTGATTCTTGGATCTTTTTTTAGTTCGTAATAATCGATGAGAGCTCTATAAGTCAGGGCAGTGTCACGTACCCAGTCAAAATAATAGTCAGGGTTTGAGCGACTTGGGCTTGCGACAACCATTCCCGGTTTAACATCTGATTTGGTAGCGTTATCAATAACCGTTTTAAAACTTGCAACGAATTGGACTTCTTTAGACGGAAGAGCGTAGGCAAAATTTGAAATGAGAAATACAGTTGCCAACAATTTCATTTAAGTTCCCTTAGTTCATGGCTGTTTAAAATCAACTGCATTTCCTGCAAGTTGAATTTATTAGAGTGACCAAGAATGAATCCACCACCGCCAGCACCACATAATTTCAAAATATAATCCCCTGTTTCGAGACCTCTTGTCCAGAGTCCACGCTCTTTAGTAGGTATCATTTCAGGAAAAAAATCCCACTGAAATTTTGAGATGTGCCATAAATGGTGGGAAAGATTTGTTGTATCTTTTCTGACAATCGCATCGATGGCGAAATTAACTTCTTTCGATAAGATATCAGCACAACCTTGTTTAAACTGCGGATCCTTAAGTTTTTCTTGATAAATACTTACAAGAGACCCAGTCGAACGAGGCTTACCTGTGTTTAACAGGAAAAAACCTTTCAAATCTGGCTGCTCCGGCAAAACTTCAATGTCTTTAAAACTATGAATGAGAAGTGGTTTTTGTATATGACTGACAAGGGGATCGATTCCCGAACTTGACCCGTGGAAAAAATCTTCGAGGCTCGCCAAATCTTTTTTGTCGTGTTCGAGTCCACCAGAGGGTTTACCGTAGAGGTGAAAGATCGCTGCAATGACTGCACCAGAACTGCCTAGTCCAAATCCTTGAGGAATGTCTGATTCAAACCACAAGCCTTTTTCCAGGTCATCTTTCATGCGATTTAAATCAAGATTTTCTGCGCCTGATTTTTGAAGAAAACCGAGTAAACTTTTGCGGGAATTTTCGCGGTATTCAGTTCCGGTATTTTCAAAAGACCAGCGACCTTTAAGTGCCCAATACGGAAGGGCGAGTGCTTTTGAACCGTTTAAAATTGTGTACTCGCCAAGAAGCAAAACCTTAGCCGGAAAGTTTGTTAGCATTTTACGGGCCCTTCCCCTCTTTCATCTTGGATAATTTTTTCCGCCAGAGGAGAAAGTTCATGCTCGATGAAGGTTCTAATCTTGTGCTGATGTTTGTCTGGGTAAATAAGATGTAAATTTGGACCGGCATCCAAAGTGAAATAAAGAGGAAGCTTTGTCTCACGACGAAAAGCCCAAATCATTTCAATAGCCGCCAAAGTATTTGGTCTTAAAAGTGTGTAAGTAGCAGGAGAGGTCATCATCATGGCGTGGAGGCTCATGGCCTCGCTCTCAAGAATCTGACCCATGGTTTCGATGTCACCATTTTTCATCGCAGGAATCATTTTATCAAAATGATTTTTTGCCTGAACAAAGCGAGCTTCTGCAAAAGCGTGATCCTTCATCTGGCCATGTCCGGCGGTAGAAGAAACAAGCTTCTCTTTGCCGCTAATAACAAGAACGGAGTCTTTGAGGTGAGCTAGATCCGGGTGAACTTCAATTTTAGTAGCAAAATAATCTGAGTCATCACCCCATGTGGTAAAACCGCCGTACACAGAACGACACGCACTACCACTCGCCAGGCGAGAAAGATGGCTCGCCTTCTTATAAAACTCACCATCCTGCTCAAAACCTGAAAGAAAATACAGGTAGTCAGTTAAACATAAAGCAAAAGCCGAAAGCCCAGACGCCGAAGAAGCGATTCCCGTTCCGTGAGGAAAAGTATTTTTTGTCTGAATAGTGAAGCTTGCCTCTTTTAAAAAGGAAAGTTCGGATAGGTTTGCTAAATAATGTATGATTTTATCGCCGAATTTATCTTCTTTAACACCATCTAAAAATAATTCGACTGAAAGAGTGTCCGCTTTTTTAAATGTCACTTTGGTTTCTGTAAAGCACTCTTTAAGGGTCATTGAGAGAGAGGGATTCGCTGGAATTTGGTGACCTTTCTTTCCCCAGTATTTTACGAAAGCAATATTTGAGGGCGAGCGCCAGGTGCAGTCGTAGTCACGAACAACATTACCTTCAAACGATTTCAAAAGATTCATCGAGAAAATTCCGAGCGGATAATTTCTGAAAAGGGAATCACCGTATTAAACCCTTTATTTTCAAAATAAGCACGAGTCTCAGCATGCACACGAGAACTTGTAACCATGGCAAAATCTCCGCCCCAAGCTCCAAGGGATTTAACCTCGCCCCAAAAATCAGAAAAATGTAGGTCTTTTACTTTAGGATATCCAAGTGAACGAGAGACGATTTCTTCATGCGCTTTAATCACCTTATCAAATGTAACAAGATCATTAGCGTGAATCATCTCACGAGTTAATTGACTGATCTCAGAGATGACCTGAGCTTTATGAGGGATAATCATTTCTTGATATTTAATCACTTCTTTTTCAGAGTTTTGTTTTTGACCCAAATACACAAAGAAAATCTGGTCTTTAAATTTTGGATTAAACGAAGATGCTTCCCACTGCGGTTTACCATCATTTCTTTTGAAAGTGATGGGACCCATCGCTTGAGCGCAGGCAACATCATAACCTGAACCACCAATCGTTTTCTTTAAAAGTTCAAAAGGTGATACGTAGGCCCACTGGGCTACGTTATACATGAATGACGAGCTTGAACCGAGTCCCCACTCGAGAGGAAACTCAATCTTAGTTTCAACGACAACATCGAGGTCATCACGCAAGAAATGAGGGTTTTGAAGTCTTACAGCACAGAGTGCTTCCTGAATAAATTTTTCCGTTGGGTTGCCTTGCGGTCTGATCGGCTTAAAGTGCCAAAAATCAAAAGCCGATTCAAACCAGACGTTTCCTGCGTGATCAATACTTCTCCAATTAAGAGTCGGTTGGTATGATTGTCGATACTTCACAGTCATCGTCTGACCTACAGTTGTAGGAAGTGCTAAAGCTTCTGCACCATCAAGCACGAAATACTCTCCAGAGAGAAGAAGCTTTCCATGACCGTAAAAAAATTGATCCCGCATTTACCTAACCTTGTCTTGAAGAATTTAAAAATTCACGAACGCCAGTAAAAGAAACAATCCTATCTGAAAAATAATTTTTACCTTTCTCAATTTCATCCTGGCTTGCATTTAGCTGATTCAGGATGTTTAAAAGGTGAAGTTTCATGTGCCCTTTTTGAATCCCTGTTGTCACAAGTGATTTAACGGCACCAAAATTCTGAGCGAGCCCAACGGCCGCCATGACTTGCATAAGTTGAGGAGCTGATGGGTTTTCAAGAATAGCGAGGGATGTTTTCGCTAGCGGATGTAATGAAGTGAGTCCACCAACAGTTCCCACGGCAAGGGGAACTGTAATTGAAAATTTAAATTTATCACCAGAGATAGAAACTGAAGAAAGTGAGCGGTATTGCCCGTCGCGAGCGGCGTAGGCATGAGCACATGCCTCAATCGCACGAAAATCATTTCCAGTTGCGATGACGACAGCATCGATGCCGTTCATGATCCCTTTATTATGAGTGACTGCTCGATTTGGATCTACTTCTGCGATTCTTACTGCTGCAGCAAATTTTTTTGCAAATTCCTGAGCAGAAATATTTCCAGAGAATGTTCCTAGTTCTTCAATCGGACATTCTACAGAACATTCAACCACACAATCTGGTGTGTAATTTGAGAGAATACACATAATGATGTGGACTTCTTTTTCGCTCGCTTCGAAGTTCTCGCTTGATTCAACATTTGAGCGCCACACTTTAGCGAGTTCTTCAAGAATTGAGTTGATGAAGTTTGCGCCCATAGCATTACACGTTTCTGCTTGAAGCTTTAACTGATAGTAGTTTTCCATCTTGTCCGTCATATCGACGAGATCTAAATCAGTAATCCCACCGCCGCGTACATCCATGTTTTTGGTTAAGTGAGCAACAGCATTTAAGAGATCGGGTTTTGTTTTAGTAAAAAATGTTTTTAGTTTTTCTTTGTTCCCTTGCCACTGAAAATGAACCTGCCCTACTTTCTTTGTGGCGAGTACCGTTGTTTTAAACCCACCGCGCTCAAGCCAGAATTTTGCCCCAAGGGATGCAGCGGCAACAACAGAAGACTCTTCAATCACCATTGGTACCGAGTAGACTTTTCCGTTGATAAGAAAGTTCGGTGCTATCCCGAATGGAAGATCGTAATTAGTCAGAGTGTTTTCAGAAAATTCATCAAAGCGCTTTTGAACCGCTTTATCATGATGCCAATAGTGAGGAAGATTTTTGACAAGTTCTCCGGCATCTTTTCCAAGCTGCTCAGATAGCCATGCAATTTTTTCTTCTTTAGTCATCTTAGAAAAACCAGAGACTGTTTTCATGTGTCCTCCTTGATTTCCAGAAGTGACTTCGCTGTTAGTAGCGAATCACGCTGGCGCAAGAAATAGGTTCTCAGTGTCTCGTAATCATGGAGCGCCGGATTTAAAAAAGCCGATGCCATTCCAATGACTGAGTTCGCTTTGAGTTTTGTTTTAAATTCAAATCCATCAAGCATGGTTTTAATCCCGCCTGAGATGATAATTTCTTTATTGCGAGTTGGGAGAGCGTTCAAGATCTCAACCATCTCGAGAGCTGAGTGGCCAACGTGAATGAAAGGCTCACGAGTATGCTCAGGGGTTGCCCGAAAACTTTCAAGAAGCGTAAAGTTTGTTCCGCCAAAGGCGGCAAGCTCAATCCCAGCGATGGGCATTTCTAGCAGGGCACGCAGGGATTTAGGCCCCATGCCTTGACCCACTTCTTTAACGATCACGGGATAGGTAACGTTATTTAAAAACCGGGTCAGAGTTTCAAATGGAGAAACCTGAAAGCGATCACCCTCAGGCTGAAACCACTCTTGAAGAGGATTGATGTGAATGATAAGGCCATCGGCCTCAACCATTTTAACCATCTCATGTATTTTTGAAACAGAACCTGAAGAGATTAATTCTTCGACCTGAGCAATGCCGATGTTAGCAAATAGCGGCTGTGTACCCATATACTTTTTAACAGCAAACTCGTTTAGACGATGTTTACCATCAAGAAGTGAGCGGCAAGACCCTAAACCCATCCCAAGTTTAAACTCACCACAAAGCTTTGCCAGATTTTCGTTAATAACTTTGGCGTGATCAGTTCCGCCAGTCATGCTTGAAACCCAAAATGGGTAATCGAAATTAAAACCTAAAAATTTTGTTTTCCAGGTGTCTTCTGTTTTTGGATGAGCAAAGAAAAGAGGTTCGTAATTGAAACGGGAATCAATCGCACTCGATTGTGTTCTCGCTTTTTGAGCGAGTTCAATGTGATCCCCTTTTCTACCGGCCAACTCATCAGAAAAAGGAAGGTTTTTGTCTGATTTCATAGCTACTCGTTTATCAAAGCAATGTCTTAATGTCATGAAGCTAATGCAGCTTCCTGCAAAAGTTTCAACTTACTGATTTTACTGCAATTTAAAGAGCATATCTATGGCTTGAGGCCGTACTTCTGCTGCATCTGGCGAATGTCTAAGTTTGGGGCCCAATAATCAGGACGAATTCGCGTTTTTCTCCCTCGGAATGGGCGCCTTTTAGGCTCTGAACTGACCCGCGGAGGAGTTTTTCGCTTGGGTTGCCCAAATCCATCGCCAGAAACGCCTCACGTTTAGTCCCTGTGGCATGCAAATCCTCGAGCAATTTCTTCAAACGATAAGGAGTTTCCATCCACACAAGGGTTTCCGTCCGCTTTAGTTCGGCCTTAATCCAATTCCCGCGATCGGGTTCTTTAACGGGGACAAACCCGCAAAAGGAAAATCTTTGATGGGAAAATCCAGAGAGTGCTACCGCAAGAGCAATAGAATTTGGGAAAGGAGTTGAAGTGACTTTCACCCCCCGCTTATGACATAGATCAACGAGATTTTGTCCAGGATCACAGAACGCCGGTAACCCGCAATCGCTCATCAGATAAACGATTTTTCCGAGTTTAATTTCTTTCATCACTTCATCTTTCATTTTTTCAGATGTGTGTTCGTTATAGAGCTGAAATTTTTCAATTGCCTCTCGAGGCAATCCCCACTTGAGCCAACGTTGCCTCGCGACCTTATGTTCTTCCACCAAAACAATAACATTTTCTTTTAAAGAGTCCCGCATGAGAAGCGTTAGTGCCACGCTTTCGAGGGGCAAATCATCCGAGATAGGAGTTGGGACTAAAATTAATTCGCTCATAATTCAGTCAGTGGAAGGAAAAGTTCGGGACGGTGAAAATCCGGATTCTGCTCGGGATTTGGTTCAAGGGCATAAAATTCACGGGGCTCATGATCCAGGCAAGCAAAGAAGCCGCCGTACAGAAGTGTGCCTTTTAAATCTTCAGGTAGTGAAAGTTTAAAACTAGCTTTCCATATTCGTCCATCAACAGAAACTTCATGAACCAAATCTAATATTTTTGGAGCATGAAAAGTTTTTCGGGGTTCTGTGATGATTAAAGCAAAAGGCTGGTTCAGCGGTGAGACTTGAATCTCTAAGTAAGGTGCTTTCAAGTCTTCTGGATTTGATCGAAGTTGCAGAAAAGCTTCCACCACATCTTTATTCCAGAGGCCCCAGTTTTTTGTAAAATCATGAGTGAAAACGGGGTCTGATAACCAGGGACGAGAAGTTCGTTTCGAAACTTCAAATGAAACGGTCACATCATTTTGAGTGACGTTCCATTCAACTTTTAATCTGTGTCCAGCGTGGCCTTCGCCATGTTTTTTTAAGTAGGCTTGCATAGACTAAAGATATCACTGTAAGGCATACTTGGGCCATGGATTACCGCCTTTTCTTAATCATTCCTCCAGGGCTTGAAGACCTTGCTTTAACTGAAGTTGAGTCTAAGTGTCCTGTTCCGGGAATTGTACCAACTAAGGGTGGTTTAGAGTTAAGCGCGGACCTTGATTGGATCGTCAAGGCCCATACACTTTTAAAAATTCCGACTCGTATCCTTATGCGTGTCACAGAATTTAAAGTCCGAGATTTTCCAAAACTTCACCAGAAATTTAGTTCTTTTAAATGGAACGATGTTCTGTCTCACCCACAACCATCCTGGGAAATTTCCTGCTCAAAAAGCAGGCTCATGCATACTGGCCGAATCGAAGACACGGTGAAAAAAGCACTTGAATCCGCCCTTATTAAGCAGCCCTTAAACCGCGACTGGGAAAAGAAAAATTATCCTCCGCAAACTTTCTACATTCGCCTGGTCGGCGATAACTTGACCTTGAGTCTTGATCTAACGGGTGAGCCTTTATACAAACGCGGCTTTCAAAAAATAAAAGGCGAAGCCCCTATTCGCGAAAACTTTGCTGCCGCTTTTTTAATGGATCTCTTCCAAGGACTTACGACACCCGTGACTTTAATTGACCCCATGTGCGGCTCAGCGACTTTTTTAACTGAAGCGCTTAATTTCGCAAATCCCTTACACTTTCGCTCGTTTGCTTTTGAAACAGCGCCGATGTTTAAAGGAAAAATGGTTCGATTACCTTTAGTCACAACCAAACTTCCGGTTAAAAATGTGATTGGGTATGATTTAAATGAAATGCTTTTAAATAAAGTAAAAGAAGAAACAGACCTAGATCTTCGCGCCGAAGATTCGCTTTTAAATTCACTCAAACAGCCTGAAGACTTTGTCATGATCTGTAATCCGCCTTATGGTGAAAGAATAAAGATTGAGGGCAAACGAGGCACATTTTTAAAAGAGGCCTGGAAAAAATACTTATACTCAGATAAACCCCTGCGCTTTGGCTGGGTCTTACCGAGTGATATGGATGATTTATTTCAAAAAGCCGATGGTTATAAACTCATCAAGAAACGCCACTTAAAAAATGGCGGGATGGCCGTGACTTATTTTGTTTGGGAAAGAATCTAGAAAAAGCCTTTTGTCTTTTGCTCCATTTCCTGCAAATTCCTGTCCTCACAAAAAGGATATTTCTCACTCTTATTTTGGCAAAGAATCATCATCGCCGGAAAAGCAAAGGGAACGACTTCAATCGATTTGAGCCAAATCTCTTTAGCAGCGACCTCGTCACCAGACACAGAAACAGCGTGTCCCTTCGCAAAATAATAATGAGCGTATTGATAAAAAAGATAACCTTTAGTGAAAGCTTGAGGTCCTGAAAAATCAGGTACCGTACGATTCTTAAAAACGTCATCACTAAAATGAACTCCGCTTCCCTTTTCCACTAAACGCCCAAGCTCCATGAAAGTAACCTTGTAGCCCTCGCCCGTTTTATAATCTTTATTTGTTAAAAAATGAAGCGTCTCTAAATTAGGCTTAACAATATCATCCGCGATATTTAACTCACGCGTACTCACAATGCGCTCCTTATTTGGCAGCACAAAGCTCGGCAGAATTTGAGTTATCTTTGGACTATACCAACGATTAAAAAGAAGAGGTGCAGAAAGAACAAAAATCTCATCCTTTAAGCTCCCTTCAAAGGCTTGAATAGAGCGAATCCCAAAATAAGAGGAATCATTATCGGTCATGACAATCACAGGTCGATTCTTTGAGGCCATCTGATACATAGTCCGGGAATAATCTTCAATCACAGAGTCTGATCGAAGACCAAAGTTAGCGGGCAATTGCCAAAAATTCACAAAAAGCACAGGCGCCATTAAGACTAAAAGAAGCCCAAGATTTTTTTTATTCATCTCAAGAGTCTTAAGCATCATTACAATAAAAAACATCACTAAAACGAGCGGCATAACATGAAAGCGCTTCAAGACTTCTGGCCCCATCATAGATGGACTTACGTTCATCATCAGGGGAAAAAGAAAAGTCAGGATAACGGCAAAACCCAGTCCCAGCATCTTTAAATTAAACTTACCCAAGCGATAAACTGAGTAAATAAGAAGCGGCAAGAAAGGCAAAAGCGTTTTAAAAAAAAAGAAAAATGCTTCAAGTGGTTCGCCAGTATTAGTACTTGAAAGCTTAAAAGTGCCGTAGTCCAATCGTAAAACATGCGCCACGAGTTCTGAAAACCCCGTTAAATTTCCCCATGAAAGAGCATGTTCCGGATGACAAAGCATGAGCGATAAATAAAGAAGAGATGTCACGATGAACCCAACGCCAGCACCGAGAACGAGTCTTTTTCCTTCGCCTGATTTCATCCCTTCCCAAAAACAGATAACTAAACACGGCAATAAAAAAATAGTTGTGTGGTGATTGGCCGCACTTAAGAAAAAAAGGAAGGGGACTAAAAAATATTTCTTCGTTTCATCAACAAATAAATAAACAAATAAAAACAAACTCACTATCAAAGCATGCAGGGAAAAAACATCTGGTAGGACTGATGACTCAAGAAATTCCTGATTTAAACCCAATAATATAAACGGCAAGACTGCTAGATAGGATTTTCGAAGCGGATAAACCATAAAGATAAGGGCGAGCCATCCGAAAATTGAACTGAGTAAACTCGCCCGCCAAAAAACCGTAGAAACTGAAAAGACGTGTGTCCAAATATGCTCAAGCCACAAAAAAAGCGGATAACCTGGAGGATGAGGAACGAGGCGATGATAGCTTGCTGTCACAAGCTCGGCCGTATCTCCCCCCTGAATATGCAGCGGCAAGAGTGCCAAATACAATACAGCGAGTACCAGTGGTCCGATAAAAAATGAAAACGTCCTCATGTCATAAGGCTAAAGAATTTAGAGCTCTTTGGAAAGCTTCGTCTTGATATGGTTTGTGATCTTCTGAACAGTCTTTTCAACATCTGAGGCCACTCTATCTTTAAACATGCCAGCAAATGAAGAGTTGGGAACAATGAAAGTCACATACTCCATCATGGTTTTCCCATGATAATTTTTAAACGCCATGTACCCATCAGTGGATTTAATATATTTTGCTGAAACCAAATTCCACTTTAACGTGTAACTACCATCATCCCCTTTTGTCAGGACATTATTAGTCACGTATTCGCTTTTCTTAACCGGCCAGGGCAGAGCCATCGCACCATAGACATGCATATTATCCGGTGAAATTGTCTTCACTACTTTTGAATCCAACATGTCCGGGATGTAAGTCTTATGGGACTCAAAATCCATGAAGACCTCCATTGATTCTTTTGGAGGCGTCTTGATAAGAACTCTCGTCGTGACTTCAGGCCAGACGTAACCCTCTTTCCAGTTCACAGTCTGAAGCATTTCCCCTTTCATGAGTTTCTCATGCTCAAGTGTCGTGACGGGTGCAATGGCAAATCCAAGAGTCGGGAGGAAAAGTAAACTTGAAAGAATGAGGGTTTTCATTTTCATAAGTCATCCATGCAAAAAAAAGAGACCCACTTTTTAAAGTGGGTCTCTTTCAAAAAAAATAATTAAATTTCAGGTGAATTGAGAGCTCTCACGACATTATTTGAGTACCAAGGACTATTGGCAGTATTAACCCAATATTCTACCCAATACTTTCTGCCCGGTGATAAAGCAAAATTGAGATTAACCAATCCATTTAAACCTGCAGCATCTTTTACGATTGTTGGTTGAACTCTTTCATCACGACCAGTGATCGAACAGCCTCCGAAAAATCCTTTCTTACAAGAACGGACTTGTAGACTGAGGAGTAAATAACCTTCTGCTGCTGACTTCGGAACATACTTACGGTTGATAGGCGCAGTAAAGCGTGCCTGACCACCACTTGATTCAAGAGTTGCACCAGCTGGTAAAGCGTCCGATGGTAATTTCACGCTCTTTCTTGAAAGCCCAACAACGGAGATCAATCTGCCGTCAAAAGAAATCGAGTAATTGTTAAAAGCTGCTTGAGCGAGAATGACTTGGTTTGAGTCACGGTTGAAGCTGAAAATAAGCATTTCAGTTTCAAATGATTGAAGCTTTTGACCAGAAATTCTGATCGCATATTGACGAGTCTCAGATGAAATTAAATCCCTACGAGGAATAATTTCTTCAATAATAACTCTTCTATTAACGACCACTTCACGAGGTGAATAGTAAGTTTCAACTTCCAAGCGACAAACACCACTTAATTGAGTGTTATAACCCAACTTCGACATGTTTTCAGAACGGTATCTGTAAAGAATCTGATGCTCAACGCTTTTTGTAATCACTTCTGCACGGCCTGCACGCTGAATTTCGTCCTGGAAGTCTCTCCAGTTGCGCGGTTTAGAATGGAAATAGCCGTTCTTCACTAAGCTCGTTGCTGATACAGTTCCAACGCCTTCAATCGCTGCTGCGAGTGTCGCCACTTTTTTAGCGGCAGGTGCTGAGTAAAACGCGTTCCAAAGAGGACTTTTTCCAGTTCCACTCTGCTCATCACAAACCAGAACTGCATTTTGAACTTGTTCCCATCTCACTTCAACTTGTGGAACAACTCTTTCAACTTTTTCTTTCACATCATACACAGCATATTGATTGAATCGAATATTGTAAGTTTGGTTGATCGTAGAATTTGCAGTCAAAGGAATTTTTAAAGAATCGGCTTCCCAAAAATAAGTCGGTCTTCCAACAATTTCCGATGAAGGAGTTCGCGTTTGTGGCTCATGCACGAATGGTTTTGACCATTCTTGAAAGGCAACCTGATCATATGTTGCGGTCTGATCATTTTTTGGACCAAAGCTTGAACAAGCTCCGACCGTCAGCAGGGAAACTAAAAGACCTATTTTCTTCATGAAAACTCCTTGATTGATTCACTCAATGGTAAACCACTGAAAAAGATTCGCAAGTAGGCATGTCTTGAAATAAAGGTTGAATGGTTTACTCAATCTATAGGTAGAAAGCTTAAATATAGAAAACTTGTGATTTGGGCCAGATACCATCGAAAAACTGGATAAGGGCAACTTTGCCTTGGGGTATTGAAGTGACGTCTTCTAGTTCGAGATTTTTTAGAGAATAAATCTTAGTTTCAAAAATTTCGCCCTTAGGATGAAGAATTTTAAGGATATCGGTTTTAGTGAGCCCTCTTGGGTTCTTAACCATAATCGCTAAATGAGATCCTTTCATGACTTCTAAAACTTCACCTACATAATCCCCTTCACGCTTTTGAAGACGAGTATTTTTTAATTTGGGAAAGAGAACATCAGTCTTGTTCACGAAGTAAAAACCTCGCATGAGATCCTGGTGATAGTTTTCTTTGAAGGCTTCAAAATGAGTTGGATCAAATTTTTTAACGAGCGTTGAAATTTCGTCTAAAAACGACGTTTCAAATCGCTGATCAATTCTGAAGTAGGATAGCCCCATCGCTTTAAGTTCATGAGCATACTCAACAAGACAAAATTCTTTTATGTGAAACATAAAAGTTCCGTGCTGATTTTCGACCAGTGGGAAACCTTTATGAGGGGATTCTTCACTCTCCCCGATCGCTGCATACTCTTGGTTCACGGCGATTTTTTCGGGAACAAGAGCAGATAATAAAGGACGTGGCGTATAGAACAGAAGAATGCGCCCGAAACCCAAAAGCTCACACGGAACCTTCAGCGTTTTCACGTATTCATCAATGGTGGTTTTGGCGAGTTCAATGGAGAGAATAATTCTTTCCATTCTGCCACTCGCGAGCTCTATCCAGCCCTGAAGAGCTTTCAGATTATGATTGCCGTTCTCAGCAATAAACTGCAGAGGCTTATCTGTGTTTTCAACTGCCCAATACAGAGCACCGGGGTCTTGGACTCTTAATGCATCGGCATGAGGAAAGAGTGTTTTTATATCCGTGATCTTTGACATGAAAACGTCTTCTGTCATGAGAATATCCCACTCAAGAAGAACGCGAAGACCTAATTCTTTGGCGCGATTTGCGAGTCCCAGGAATTCATCATTTGATAATTTTCCAAAACGCGCGAGGCTTTTTGGCTCTAAAATAACTTCAGTGTAACCCTGATCTTTTAAAATACTGAGTTCGTGAAGGGTTCTGGCGTAGCTTGTGATTTTCATTCTTTCACCCGCTGACGGATGAGATGCATGCTCTCAACACCTTTGACATAAGGAAGCCGGGCCAGAGTTGTGGGTCTGGTTCTTGTCACTGGCTTCATGGTGATGTCCATAATTTCAGAAGCAGTCACTTTGATCACGTCCCCCGTGAAAGGAATAATTTCTAATTCATCACCTTGATTGAAAGCGTTTCGCACTTCAATCACGATTCCCATTTTGGGGCCTGCATCGATGACATTACCCACGACTTCCCAATCACCTTCTACTGAATTCTCTCGCTCGTTAAAAATCGAATTTGCTCCCGCTTTTTCAACAAGATTTGCTTGCGTGTAAGTGCGGTGAGAAACTTTCCCTAATTCCGCTTCCCATTTAGCCATATCATCCGATAAAAA
The DNA here is from genome assembly GCA_040399915.1 of Bacteriovoracaceae bacterium. Classification (GTDB taxonomy): domain Bacteria; phylum Bdellovibrionota; class Bacteriovoracia; order Bacteriovoracales; family Bacteriovoracaceae; genus Peredibacter. The sequence goes on along the minus strand of JBBARE010000002.1, from coordinate 377,594 downwards.
GTGCCCGTGATCGGCATAAAATTTTAGCGCTTCAGAATAAACTTTTGACATGGTTCCGGCATAAAGATGGGACTTCATGCGGCCTTCAATTTTTAAGGAGTCTATGCCTTCTTCAATAAACGCCGGCAAGACTCGTAATCCCTCGAGGTCTTTTGAGCTCATGAAAAAAGCTTTCTTTTTCTCAAGAGTATCGAGTCCATCAATTGAGTATTCAAAGCGGCATGAGTGAGCACAGCCTCCGCGGTTTGAATCTCGCCCTTGCGTGAAATTTGAAATCACGCAGTGGCCAGAATAGGCCATGCACATTGACCCATGAATAAACATTTCGATTTCAATTTGAGCTTCACGCTTAATTTTACCGGCCTCTTTGACGGAAACTTCGCGACCTAAAACGATGCGTGTGGCACCTGCTTTTTTCCACAGAAGAGCGGATTGCACATTCAGAGTTGAGGCCTGAGTTGAAATATGAATCTGAATAGTTGAAAATTCACGCACACTTTTGACAACACCAAGATCTGAAACGATCACAGCATCGGTTCCGATTTCTTCAAGGTATTTGACGAATTCAGGAAGTTCAGCGAGGTCTTTATCGTGAAGAAAGGAATTGAGCACCACATACACTTTAGCGCCCCTATCGTGAGCGAAGGTCATGCCTTCCTTTAACTCATCCAGAGTAAAATTCTCAGCTGCTGTCCTTAGACCAAACTTCTGACCACCGACATAAACAGCGTTTGCCCCGTAAAGAACGGCAATTTTGAGCTTATCAAGCGAACCGGCCGGGGCCAGGACTTCAGGCAATTTTGTGAGAGTACTCATGATGGTCTGTTTACCAAAATTAAGACGTAAGTTAAACTTCTCATAAAGAATATGTTTTAAAAGGGTTTTGGTTTGAAAAAAGTTCTCTCCTTGCTACTTCTCTTGATCGTGGGCGGAATCGTAACTGCCGGATTTTTCGTATTCAAACGTTACCAGCAAAACCCTGAGCAAATCCTCCCTTATCCCTACACCTTCAAGGAATCAGCTCCGGCGATAAAGCTTGATGCTCCAATCCTCATTGCCGGTGACCGCATGGGCTTTTATTTTGGAAAATTTAATACCCAGTTAGCAGAAACTATTTCTGTGAATCTCGCTAAACCAATTAAAATTCAGACGATCGCAAAACCAGGTCACGCTCTTCACAGAACGCTTCATGAACTTAAGGCACTTACTCAGTGGCCGCAAATTCTTATTTATCAGGGAGGCTCTGAGGAATTTAATGAAACAAAATTTTTACCTGAAGAAATTCCAATAATTACCAAAAACTTTAAGGTTTATTCTGATGACCGGGTTGAGACGTTTCTCATTTTATACCCGTGGCTATCGCGAATTGTTTATGATCCCATCAAGCGCGTATCGCTTGAAGCAGTCCCCGTTGAAGAAGAAGAAATTTCAGAAAAAGTTTTCTTAAAAAGGCTTGAGATGGAGCTTCTTTTATACAAACAAGAACTCATTCAATTAGTAGCACAGAGTAAAGATCGAAACACGCTTCTCATTCTCACAACGACTCCCATCAACCTTGATCAACCACCGCATAAGGTTTGTGAGTTTACGACAACAACTGATATTGAAGCTGAGATTTTGGGTCTTCGTGATCTCTTAAAGGCCAACGACCCAAAATCGGCCTACACAAAATCAGCAAAACTCATTCAGCAGTACACAGGAAATGCTGAACTCCTTTTCATTCATGGCCAGATCTCTAAACGCTTGGGCTATATCGATGAGGCACGGAACACTCTTTTAGAGGCGAGTGCCTATGACTGTGAGCCTTGGCGAGTGACGGAAGTTCAGAATTCGATCATTAGGGATGTCGCTAAAGAGAATCAAGTTTTGCTATTTGATTTCGCAAAGCTTGTTGAAAAAGACTACGCCGTTAATCCCACGTTTTTTGATGAGATCCATCCTCAGAACCTGTATTATGAAAGTGGGATGGAGCAACTTGGTTTGGTCATTAAAAGTATTCTAAAACTGTAGGTCTTTGGACCAGGAGCAGACATGGATTTAAATATGGTCTATAAACCAAACGATGTGATTTGCCGCGAGGGGGACCCCTCTTCTGATTTGTATTTTTTAAAAGAAGGTCGCCTCCTCATTTGTACGGTTCAGGGGACGCAGGTTAAAGCTCTGGCGCGGATTGAGCCGGGAGAATTTATCGGAGAGCTGTCTTTTTTTGATGGAAAGCCTCGCGCGACTCATATTGTGGCGATTGAAAGAAGTATCTTGATCCAGATTCCAAAAGATAAAATCATGGATCACCTGCCTTTTTGGATTGTCGAAGTTGGAAAAAACTTAACCAAAAAAATCCGTCTTCTGGATGGAGTCGTTCATAGTAGTAACTTCCGTAAAATTGGTTCCGAAGACCAAAAGGCACTTTCAATTGAAGAGCAACGGACGATTCTCGCTTCTATAACTAATTAACATTCTTGGGTATTTAGGACAGTCTGGCCCTCGCCGGTAAACTTCTGTCACCTCATGGGGCCACTTTATCTAGCGACATGTCACAGATGAGCGCTTTAAAGGCTTCTGGGTTGGCACGCTCCTCGCAATATCTTTAGTCAAGGTAGTCAGGACAACACGGAGGTTGACCATGAAAGCACACATTTTGATCGCAGTTTTAGCTCTTATTGTTTCGGCCTGTGCCTCAAAGAGAGACATCGCTGGGACAACGGCAAACGAGCAGGACCAAAGCTCATTTCAACATGCCCAAATGATTGATGGGAGCGCATCCAGAATTAGATAAAATATACATCCTTTTGGGAAAAACTGTTTTTACACTCGTGACTTTTACATTATAGTGCGAGTACAAAAAAAGACTGTTTTTCCCGGGGGGATTTTGAGTTGAAAACACCATCATCACAATCAACACGCTTCCATAATCTAGATGCTATCAAAGAGTGGTCGATTGCCGACGCTGACGAGATTTATCAAATCAGCCGTTGGGGGGAAGGTTATTTTTCTGTTTCTGAAAAGGGTGACCTTTGTGTGAACCCGACTCAAACTAAAAATGGTCCTGTGATTAACATGATGGAAATTGTGGAAGAGATGAAAAATAAAAACATCACTTTCCCAGCGGTGATTAGGTTTCACGATATTCTTCGCTCGCAGGTAACAAATCTCAATAAAACATTTAGAAGCATCATCGAAGAGGCGAAATTTAATGGCTCTTATTTTGGTGTTTACCCTATTAAGGTAAACCAGATGCGCGAAGTGGTTGAAGAGATCGTCGATGCAGGCGCGCCTTATAACTATGGTCTTGAAGCAGGTTCTAAACCAGAGCTTCTTGCTGCCCTCGCGATGAATTCAAATCAAAATTCACTCACTGTCGTTAACGGTTATAAAGACCTTGATCTTCTTCGCTTAGCTCTTTTAGGAAATCAATTAAACAGGAAAGTGATCATCGTTGTTGAAAAGTACACTGAGCTTTTGGACATCATGAAATTGTCTGCTGAGATTGGTGTTGAGCCGATGATTGGTTTACGCGCTAAGATTGCAACGAAGTCTTCTGGAAAATGGGCAAGCTCAGGGGGCGATTACGCCAAATTTGGTCTAACGATCACTGAAATTCTTCAGGCCGTAAAATACTTAAAATCAATTGATAAAGCTCATTGCTTAAAACTCTTCCACTTCCATATCGGTTCTCAGATTCCTGATATTAAAACGATCAAGGATTCTATCTCTGAGGGTGCCAGGATTTATGCCAAGCTCTTTAAAGAGGGAGCGAAGCTTGAGTACTTTGACGTGGGTGGTGGTGTTGGTGTGAATTACGACGGAACTCGTTCTAACTCACCTTCATCAGTGAACTACACAACTCGTGATTACGTCGCCGATGTGGTTTATATCTTAAAGCAAGTTTGTGACCTTGAAGACGTACCCCATCCAAATATTGTATCTGAATCTGGTCGCGCTATTACTGCCCACCATTCTTGTGTAATCACAAACGTGTTTGGGACACTCGAAATTGGAAACGGTCCGGCCGATAACTTTAACACTGACAAAGCGATCTCAGAAAATATTCTCGTGACTAACATGCGTGAACTTTCAACAGAACTCACGCAGAAAAATTATCAGGACGTTTATAACGATGCCACAAAACTTAAAGAAGAATCTGTTTCAGCTTTCAAGTTCGGTATCCTTTCGCTTGATGAAAGAGCAAAACTAGAAACGCTTTACTGGCGCATTTGTAAAAATATCGTAGGCCATGCAGCTTTAGATGAGTACGCACCAGATGAAATTCTGATGCTAAAGTCACAGATGGCATCCCAGTATTTATGTAACTTTTCAATCTTTCAGTCAGCTCCTGATACATGGGCGATTGGTCAAATTCTTCCGGCGCTTCCGATTCATAAGTTAAATGAAAAGCCCACTGAGCTATGCACTTTGGTTGATATTACCTGCGACTCTGACGGTAAACTTGATACGTTCCTCTCGGCTGACGGTCCAACTAACACGGTCCCTATGCATAAGTTTAGTAACGGCGACGATTACTACATCGGTCTTTTCATGACTGGGGCCTACCAGGATATCATGGGAGATAATCACAACTGTTTTGGCCGCTTAAACGAAGTGCATATTTTCTGTGATGATGATGATCCAACAGATTTCTATATTGAAGAAGTAATCTACGGAAATAAAGCGTCACAAGTTCTTTCAACTCTTCAGTACAATCCAGAAACGATGGCACAAACCATGAAAGCTTCGATTGATACCCAAGTAAAACGCGGAAAGATTCGTCCTCGTGAAGGTGTGGATCTGACTGACTTTTATGAAAGCTGCTTAAAGAGCTACACATATCTTAAAAAATAAAAAAAGCCCTTCAGGGCTTTTTTTATTTCATTTTATTTACGACCAATTTTACCAATTTTTTTCAAGTAGAGGAAAACCTCGATACTTAAGAACAACGTAAAGGATGAATAGTAAGTCCAGATCAGGAAGACCAAAAGAGACCCAGCAGCGCCGTAAATAGAAGCCCCAGCAATTCCCCTGAAATAAAATCCCAACAGAACATTCCCTATAATAAAAAAGAGTGAAGAAAGGACACTCATTTTGAACGCCTCTTTTTTTCCAGGGCGTCTTGATGGTGTAAAAAAGTGAATGCACCAGAACATCCAGATATAGATGAAAAAGTTAAGAATGAAGGCCATACTTTTAAAAACAATAAGATTTTTATCGCCGCTAAAGAAAAATTGAACAATCCCTGGAAGTGAAGAAGTTACGATCAAGAACAGTCCTGCCATAAAAACCACAAACATGGCAAAAACTTTATCCCAAAGAGTCGTCCAGATTGACCGATTACTTTTATGATCAAAAAAACCGTAGATCACATCCATAGAATAGCGCATTTGAATAAAAACTAATGAAGTGGTCCAGAAAAGGATGATGAGACCTAGAATTCCGGAGAGAGAGCTGATGTTGATACCCTCTTTTACGTTTTCAAAAATAATCTCAATCATTTTCCCAACGGCAGGTGAAAAGCCAGAAGCCCAAACTATCACTTTCATCTGGATGTCATCACCAATAAGTGCAGCTACCGCAAGGATAATGAGAAGAAACGGAGCAATCGCCAGTGCTGAATAGTAGGAAACAGATGAGGACAAGAGAAAGAGATTATCTTCATGGATCTTATTACCGAGGTTTTTAACCCTCGTTGGAAGTCTTTTTTTGACTAGTTCCATTTGATTCATCCATTTTTAAATATTGCTCTTTATAAACCACATAAGCTTTATAGTGATTTGAAATTTTTTCTATTTCAGCATCAGATAAAGCTCTTTCTAAAACCGCCGGTCGCCCCTTGATCATACTACCCGCTGGAAATGATTTTCCTGGGGAAACCAATGATCCTGCAGCCACTAAGCAGTTATCACCAATAACAGCACCATCTAAAATAATGGCACCCATGCCGATCAGACAACCATTTCCGATATTGCAACCGTGGAGGATAACACTATGACCGAGGGAAGTATTTTCGCCGATAGTAAGTGAGTTTTGCTCAGTGACATGGAGCATACAGAGATCCTGAATATTCGTATTTTTTCCAATCTTTATAAAATTAACGTCTGCGCGTACAACGGTATTAAACCAGATGTTAACGTGATCACCAAGCTCAGCGCGACCAATGACTTTGGCCCCATCAGAGGTATAAACTCTCTGACCTAATGAAGGATAATAATCAAAATAACGGGAATAACTCATACTAGCCTTTCAGAATTGCGAGCACGTTAGTATTTTGCGGAAAAAAATGAGGACCTAGAATCTGAATTTTTCCACCCTGCTTTATCACTTCTTTTGCTAATTCATTTAAAATATCGACAGATGTTTTTTTATTCATCTTCTTATGAATAACGACTTTAAGGGATTGGGGATCAATTTTCCCCCAGATTTTTTTCTCTGTCGGTATAACTAAGTGAACAATTCTTCCCTGATAAGCAGCTTTGATAATATCGCCAATATCAGTAATGAGGCGCCTTGATTTCATCATGCGTTTTAATCTTTCTTTAAGTTGCGCAGAATAGTAATCAATCACAACGTAGCGAAAAGATCGACATCGTTGAGTAATTTCGACACAAGTCTTTTCATAAAAATCTTCCTGGAGATGGGAAATTACTCCAAAATTATGATCGAAATAACGAAGAAAAATCGTTTTCATTTCTTCAAGACCAGTCACTATCACTGGCAATGAATGATAAAGAATAAGATCCATGACTTTTTGAGCAATTGTTTTGAGAGCAAGAATTGTTTTATAAGGAATGAGTCCCATGTACTGAGGAGCATACAAGCGACTTGATAAATCATTAAAGTTTTTGGGAAGCTGATCAAACTCATACTGCTGAACAATTTCTAGAAGCTGAAAATCGCCGCGATAAATTTTTATATCGTACAAAGAAACGTTGATGAGCATGAATTCTGGGTTAACAAAAATTTCTTCTAAAAGAGGTCTTACGTGAAAGGTTTGGCCGATCATGCAATAAGGTTCAATTTTTTGGTCGAGGATTACGTACCCATGAAGGTCTTCTGCTATAAAAAAGCCATGAGACTTATCAGGATGACCTTTTAAGATTTTTTTTATTTGTGTTCTATTTTTTTCAAAGACCTTCGCGACGGAATTCTTATCCTGAAGATTAAGCTGGACGGTCATATCGTCAAAGAAGTCATCCAATTCAATTGTATCAGATGCACCATTAGCAGGTGGCATGAAGAAACTCAAACTATCCGATTTAGGATGAAAAAGGAGCTGGTTTAAATTAACTGGTTTCACGGTAATTTGACCCTTATGGCCATTAAAAACATCATACTCCCATTATAGCCTTGACCCACGTTTCATGATAGCGTTTTAACTTATGAAGAACGATCAAGTTGCCTTCGGAATCGATATTGGCGGAACGAACACTAAGATTGGCCTGTTCGATCACGCAGGCACTCTCAAAAGTTTTCGATCTCTGCCTACTTCCAAATCTTCAGAACCTGAATTATTCATCGAGCAATTAGCTCGGGAATGCGATCACATACTCTCTGAATTTAATATGCAACTCGGTGACCCACGAATTTTGGGTGTTGGAGCGGGCGCTCCAATGGCGAATTATTTCACGGGTTACGTCGCGGATGCACCAAATCTTGGTTGGAAAAATGTCCCACTCAAAAAACTTTTTGCTGAAAAATTTAAAACCGCAGCTGTTATTGAAAATGATGCCAATCTAGCGGCTGTTGGCGAGAAGAAATGGGGCTCTGGAAAAAATCTTAATGACTTTATCTTAATTACACTTGGTACAGGCGTCGGTGCAGGTCTCATTTTAGATGGAAAACTTTATCGGGGACATAATGCTCTTGGGGCCGAGGGCGGCCATATTATTATTCCCAATGAAAAACAGAGATTGTGCTCATGCGGTGGAATGAATCACCTGGAAAGTTTTTTATCTGCAAAAGGTATTAAACAAACGATTCATGAACTTATTGGTGAAGACTGGACGATTGAAAAATTAGGAATTGAGTTTAAAAACGAAAATCACCGAGCAGTGACAATTATCAATACCATCGCTCAAGAACTTGCGACAGGTTTTGTAACCATGGCAGTTCTCTTCGGACCAGAGGCTTTCATTATTGGTGGTGGAGTTTCTAAACTTGGTGAGAGCTTTAATCAAGTAGTCTTGAAGAAGTTTGATGAGATAGTTCACTTTTCTCTCAAAGGAAAAGTAAAAATCATCACAGCAACTTTGTCTTCGGATAAAGGGGCCATCTATGGTGGTGCCGCTCATGTCATTGATGAGGTCTTGGGGTAATGGAAGAGCTTTATCTGGATCCAGAAAATAAAGAATCAAAAAAGCTGACTGAAATCATGGCGTCTCATGTAAAAAAATTACAAAAGGCTCTCGAGACAGCAGTGACGACAGAAGAAAAATATGCGGCGGTTTTTTCTTATTACCGCAAGTACTACACACTCACTCTTTGTAAGAGTTGTGTGGCCGCTGGAATTAACAAGTCTCCCACCCGGGATATTATTCTCGATATCCCCTGGAAAGATTTGAAACAGAGTCGCTTCTTCTGCCTAAAAATTTGGGAAAAAATAAACCATTGAACTTACCATTTCCTCTCATCCTAGCTTCAACTTCAAAATACCGTGGAGAACTTCTCTCACAGCTTGGCTGGACCTTTGAGGCAGTTGCACCTGGGGTAGATGAAGATAAACTGAAAGACAGTGGCCTTAGTCCCGCCAATCTTGCAACGACACTTTCAAAATTTAAGGCAGAAGCTGTTTTTGCCAAACGCCCAGATTGCTGTGTGATAGGATCAGATCAGGTTTGCAGTCTCGAAGGAAAAATACTTGGAAAACCCGGAACGATAGAAAGAGCGGCCGAACAGCTCTCATTCATGCAGGGGAAATCCCATGAACTCCTGACCGCGGTAACAATTCTGCATCCAGGTGGAACCGAAACGTTTTTAAATCGTACGATTCTTCATATGAGAGCATTAAACCTTAAAGAGATTCACTCCTATGTCGCTAGAGATCTTCCACTGGACTGTGCAGGAAGTTATAAATTAGAATCTGCAGGAATTAAATTATTTAAAAATATCGAAATGAATGATCACACAGCGATTATAGGACTGCCTTTGATTGAGCTGTCATCGACATTATTAAAATTGGGATATCCACTTTGAAATTTGTTTCATTTATCTTTTTACTTTTTATTTTCAGTTGTTCTCAACTCCCTCAGAAAAGAACTGACAAGCTGTCAATCCTTCAGGGAGTCACCAACACCAAAGAAGTAGAATTCAGCATCGTTGCTCCTAAAAATCAAGAGCTTCGCTTTGAACTTCGTAATTCTGATGGTGAAATTCTTAATCCAGATGAAACTAAAATAGTCACTAGACCATTTTCAGAACACGTTGTTCATAAAATTATTTTTACTCGCGATCCAATAAAAGAGTTTAATCTTTACGCCTTTAGCGGTGAGAAACTCATCGATCAGCGGCTCGTTGGCAAAGGTCAAAAAGAAGTTTCAAAACTTCGTCTTGCCGTTGCATCATGTATGAATGATTTTTACGAAGAACACTTTAAGATATGGGATGTTCTTGCCAAGAAAAACCCAGAATACCTTTTCCTGATTGGGGATAATGTCTACGCTGATGTTTCAAGTAAAACAACAAGGCAAGCAACGGATCCTGAAGTCCTTTGGAAAAGATATATTGATAGTCGTCTAACTTTGCCACTCTATTTTCAAGAAAAACTCATCCCTGTTCATGCGATGTGGGATGATCATGATTACGGCATAGGTGATGGAAACTCTACTTTCCAGCATAAAGAAGCATCAAAAGAAATTTTTGAAACCTTTTGGGCACAAGATTTAAGTGATGATGATTGGTCTAAAGGTCATGGCGTGGGTGGAATTTTATCGCTTGGAGATTTTAATTTATATTTCTTGGATGGAAGATCATTTCGTTCAAAAGACGCCGGTGGGTCACATTTAGGGCTTGATCAAGCCGCCTGGTTTTATTCTAAACTTAGAGAAGAAGCAACTCCAAGTTTCATTATAAAAGGTGATCAATTTTTTGGTGGTTATCATAAGTTTGAATCTTACGAGGGCAATCATGCCAATGACTTTAAACAATTTGTAACAGAGCTAAGGAAGATCAATACCCCCTTCGTTTTCATATCTGGTGACCATCACTTAAGTGAGATCATGCAGTTTCCAAGAAGTCTCTTTGGTAAACCTAGTTTTGAAATTACGTCCAGCCCCATTCATTCTAAAACGTACAACAGTGAAGATAAAAATCAGTGGCGAGTTGTTGCGGAAACAGCGAGTGTAAACTTCACGATGATAGATAGTATCGCTCAAGACAATCATTGGTTCATAGATATAGAAAATATTGGTGATAACGGAAATGTTTTTTACCGTAGAGAGCTCGCCGTTTTCATTAAGGATCTACAAAATAATCTCAATGAAGTAAGGAAGCGCCGTTCTGGTAAACGGCGCTATAAGAAACTTAGACCTCGAAGAGGTCGTCGTCGTTAAGGCTCAATTTTTTCTTTTTTGTTTAATATTTTATCTAGATTTCGAACGTATGCTTTCGAGACCTTGCTAAAGATTCCGTCATCTTCAGTCCCTTTGTAGTCATTTTTGGTTCGCTCATATTCCGACATGATTTTGTTTTGATCAGAATTTGAGAGGCCGGTTGCTTTTGTTCCAGGTCGAAGAAGACCTCGGGAGTGGTAAGATTTTTCAAAGTCGCTTGAGTCATCCGCTCCGACTCCGACACCGACACCAGCGTTAGCTCCAGCACCAACCGTTATAACACGTGCATTATTCCCGGTTGCTTCATCGCCACTGATTTCATTTTTAGAAGCTGATTCACCACTCACTGCCGCCTTACCTGTTCCATCACCAAAGCCGAAAGCCGAACTTGCTCTGGCACCAGTGGCTCCAGATCCTGAACCCAGACCGCCGTTGATGCGAGCAAGTGAATTAATAGAATCCGTGACTGCTTTTTCTTTTGCAGCGACATTAATCCCGGCAGCTGACGCCTTAGAGTTAGCATTCAGCATGGCATCTTTGCGGGCAGCCAGGAAAGCAGATTGAGTTGAATCAATTCCCCCTCTCGATGAAGTTTCACCAGATGTCGCGACATTATCCATCATTGAATTTTTACCCAACCTGTTGATTGGGGAATTCGCCAAGTTGAGCTGAAATTTTGCACGAGAAAGTGGAGACATTGTTCTAATGGCACTCATTGCCTGTCCACTGGTGTTAACTCCAGGCTGTTTACCACCTTTCGTTGGATCGAAATACGAACCGCCTTCAGAAAGACCATCGTCATCAGATTCTAAAATACCACTGCCAGCTAAACCATTAATCACTTTCTCAATACAGTCATTTTGCTTATCTCTATGAGTGATAATTGTTTCGTAGTATTTAGATATGTTCAGCATATCCACTTCCAGCTTCGCAAGAAGTCTTCTTCTATAAGTAGTCGCATTAGAAAAGAAACCTTCATAGGAATCTTTGTTTGAATATGAGTAGGCGAGGAAATGTGCAAAAGCTTCGTCGTTGACGTTATCAAGGAAAGGTTGAAACTTCTCACATTTTGAAGGATCTGCTGGACTATCCAAACAATCTTTTGCCTCTGTTGTTAAAAGCTCAGGCTCATAAACGAAGCCTTTTTGATCTTTGTTCATTTTTAAGCTGCGATAAAATTCTTTAAGTTTTGGTTGAAGATTCGTATGCATTTTTTTGTAACTAGCAGAAGAATCACCATTGATGTAATGAGCTCTACGAAGGTCTCTGAATCCACCAAATATGCCTAGAAAACTACTTCTTGATCTAAGTGGCTTGTTGGGTCCCATGTAAGTCATATCTGAATAAAGCATCGGATCAACTAGATAGTACTTCGCCTTTGTAAACTCAGTGATCGCCTCTTCTTTCGTCGCTTTCCCACCAATCATTTTTAAAACTTCTGCAACTCTATCACGCTTAACAATGCTGGCGTTATCCGCTGCTGAACCACTTACTTCATAATGCACAGACCAGCGGTCTTTAACATGGTTATAATATTCAGTTCTCCAAGATCCTAAAAATCTTTTTCGCTGATATTTTGATCCTTCGCAATTATAGGCAGCAACAAATTTTGTTCCAATGTTCCAGCTCGTATCACCATCTTTCCACTCGCCCATACCTTTTGAAAGGCCAGAAACTTTTACGTTGGCAATCTTAACAGTATCAAGCATCGATTTCTCGTAGCTTTGGAAAAGGATATTTCGTCGGTACATCATCATGAGATTGTCATAACCAGAAGTTTGTCTTGTTGCTAAATCTTTATCTGAAATAGTTTCATCTTTATGAATAGTGAGTTGCTGAGGATTGTTATTACCAGATACACCTTCAACGTTTGAATATTGATATTTTTTGGAAGCATCAATTAATTGCTTATAATCAAATTCGATTTGATTGAGCTGATCGGTAAAGTTTGAAAGAATATTTTTTCTCATCGTTAAAAAAGGCGCTGCTATTTCATTTTTCAGAAGAGGCATTACCTGAAAACACTCTTTTTCAGCAGGGACAGAAATGGTGGCGAGAAAAAATTCCATCGCACGAAGTGATTGCATAGCCACAAGACTTTTGTTTCGAGATTCTTCATCAAGACGGAATTCACATTTTCCAAGTGGCTGAATCGTTGATTCAGATAAAAGACCAAGATAAATAGGATTTTTTGCGTTCGGATCGACTTCACACATGCCGTTTGGTTTTTTAATCAGGTCTTTACCGCAGTTGATAGTTGCGGAGGCAAACTCTCCAGCGCCCGCAAATCGACAAACTTTCTTATCTTCGCAAATTCCAGCACTGCAGGAGTAGGAAACGCAATCTTTAGAGTGTATACAAATAGCACCAACAGGTTTTGGATTTGGTGTTTCATCAAGCTGTGCTTGAAGCTCAAGTTTCTTGTCTGAAAGGACTTGCACTTCCTCTGTACTTGGAGAAACACTAGAAAATAAGTCTGAAGATGATTGTGGAAAACAACCTGTGCCACCGGAACAATCTGATCCGGAAGTGCAGCTTACAAGAGATGTGTCATTGAAAGCTGGCTCATCACATTTACCAAGAGCATTTTTTTCTAATCCAACACAACAAACTCCGTTAGTGGGATTGGGAGTTTGATCAACTACCGAGCACTGTACGCCTTCGGTCGTGCCTGGAGGATTTTGCGCAACGAGAGTCTCTTCTTCAGCCCCAGCCAAATTTGTCATTGATTCACTATTAATGATTGGTTCAACTGCGTTCGCCGGAAACGATGAAACGATCATTGTAAAAACCAGAAACAGAGAAATGAATTCATTGAGTTTTTTCATAAATTTACCCCTAGCTATTTGAATTATCTAATTCTAACATAGAAATGGGTTTCGATGAGTAGGAAGGTACATCACTATAAGGTAGAAACCTTAATGGTTTATAGGTGTTAGCGGCGTTTAATGGTAAGCTCCTTAAGAATCTTAGTGACACATAATAGAGGCAATAATGGCAGACCTTCACGGAATATGGGGGGAAGAGACCAAACACTTTCATCACCTGACTCCAGATCACGTTATGCACGCGGCAGAGGCCTTTGGAAAAAGACTCACTGGCCGGGTCATGGCACTCAATTCCTTAGAAAACAGAGTTTACGACGTTGAGCTAGCAACGACTTTGGATTTTGGAAAAGGTTTTAGCGCTACAAACGTCATCTTAAAATTTTATCGCCCCGGTCGATGGTCAGAAGCTCAAATATCTGAAGAGCATCGGTTTCTTACGACCCTCACAGAATTTGAGGTTCCTGTCGTTGCCCCCATTGAATTTAACGATAAAACTCTCCACTACCATGAAGAAACAAAATTATGGTTTGCTCTCTTCCCAAAAGTACAGGGGCGATTGAAAGATGAAATTTTAAAAGAAGAAATCGAGCAAGTTGGTCGCTTAATTGGACGCATCCATAATATTGGCTCGATGGGTTCTTTTGCTCATCGCTTAGCACTCACACCAGAAACTTTCATTGAGGCGAATCGCATTCAACTTGAAAAAGTAAAACCAGTCGAGCACTTAAGCTTCCAACACTACTGCAAACTCTTGGAGCAACTCACGCCAATGCTAAAACCCTTTTTTGCGGGCGTGGAAGTCCAGCGTTTGCATGGTGATTTTCATCGTGGGAATATTGTCTGGACTTCGGCAGGCCCGATGGCGGTTGATTTTGATGACTGCTTAACCGGACCTGTTGAACAAGACCTTTGGCTCCTTTTTCCAGGAAAAGATCATTACAGTCTTGAAGACCGAGAGCGCTTTCTTGGCACCTATAAAGAAATGACCAGAAAAACTCATATCAAGATGAACCTCACCGAACCCCTTCGTATAATGCGTATGGTTCACTTCAACGCCTGGATTGCTAAACGTTGGGATGACCACTCTTTTCAGCGAGTCTTTCCTCAATTCACCTCGCCAAATTATTGGGACATGGAACTTATTGACCTACGTGTTCAGATGGGAGTCCTAAACGATCTTGGCATGGGTATTGAATAATCTTTCTTCATAAACAAAGCTTTTCCGAGGTTCAAGCCACTTAGTGTGTCTAAAACTTTGGCAAGTGTACTCGTTATGGAGGAATTTATGAAATCAACCCTCGTGCTGGTAATGCTTTTGGTGAGTCAACTCTCACTGGCCCAAACCCTAAAAGAAAAAAAAGTTAAACTTGAAATGCTTGAACGTACGGATGCTCTCATCACGAAAGTAAAAGAGGCAAAAATATTTCTGGGTAATGAAGATGTCGCGGGCACTTGTGAAGTCATTAATGTTATTTTTAAATTGTATCCAGATCATTTAATTGCAATCGGTACGAAAATGAATATTTTTGACGGAAGCATCGTTAGAATGGAAAACGAGACGAAGATGTCTCTGATTTATTTTCATCAGCAATCGAATGTGTGTTCACGCGGAACAGGCGGAGAGTATCTAGACATTGGAGCAACGAAGAAAAAACTCAAATCAATCGGAAAGCAATTAGATAAACAACGAAAGAAGATTAAGAAGTCAGATACAAATTATGAAAATACTTATAACTACTATTACGAGTTTCACTAAGAATTAACATAGGCGATGCCCTTGGTGGTACCGCCTGTGTTTAACTTTGCCCATCAGCAAACTTACAGCCAATTTTAAATTCAATCTCTGTATCGTCAATAGGTCTATGAGACATTACATTAGCGATTAAAGCATCATCGAGATTAAATTCATCAAAACCCACAACAAGAATGGAACTTCCTTTTGGAAAAAGGTGTGCTTCCATAGTAATGAATCCAATTCCACCTTGAGACAAATCAAACAGTTTCAAATAATGAATCTCATTATTATCTTCAACTTTTAATTTTACAAATTTATCAATTTTGGGACGGGCCCTAGGACTATCTCTGAACTCTGCAAACATTTTATCTTCTTCATCTAAGGTCGGAGTAAATTGATTATTGAGAAAATCCTGATCACGGCTCGATCTGTCGCGCATTGATTTGACGACCATATAGTTTTTTTCGGCCGGTTTTTCTTGGTGCTTAGTTCTTTTTGTTTTCCAGACACTTGAAAGATCCACACCAATACGTCCGTGGATGACTTTTACGTCTGGCTCCTCAAGAAACTTAATTTCTGAAGGGAGTCCGATAGAAAAAATAGTTGTTTTAATATCCTGAATTTCAGTCTTAAAAATAAATTGCCCATCTTCAGAATAACAATAAAGAACTAATTCAGAGGTAACGATACTCCCAGCAGGCATGTCCAGATGAATGAGGCCTGATTCAAAATGATAGGAATTTAAACGTGTTTCAGAAATGAGGCGCTCGCCCGTTTCAGGTAAGACCTGCCAGACCACCATAACTGAGTTATTGGTCAAAGCGTCCTTGAATATCTTCTGGTATGCGGGAGCCCCAGAGTCCGACTTAATTACTCTCATTTATCCTGTCGTTGCCTAACTGTTTCCAAAAATCTTAGCATATATGTAAGTTAAAACAACCTTATCACTAAGGAAAAAACGTGCGCTGGATAGCCCTGATCTTAAATCTTTTTTCATTCTCTCTCTACGCTCACGAGATCACTTCGATGACTCAACATTTAACTCTTAGAAAACAAGATGAGGTTGGCCTTCAGCAAGATATGATTGCAAAAATAAATCTTAACAAAACATTTGATATTGGTGCTCAAGCAACATACCTCGAGCGATTTGACTTATTTGAAAAGCGCGTTGGAGGTTTTGTGGTCATGAGACCTCATGAAAGATGGACTATTGAGGCACGGTACTTACAAGGAATGGGAAATGAAATACTCCCAGAAAAACAGGCCATTTTAAGTGCCTATTACGCTAATGGGGCTGGTTACTCTCCTTATGTTTTCTACCGAGATTCACGTTACTCAGTCACTCACCTTCACACCGTAAACGTTGGAGTGGAAATTGAGAAAATCGCTAATATTATTCTCATTCCTTCTTTCATGGTCGGTAAGGCAACTTTTAAGTCTCCCGGGAAAACGGATGATGTCCATCATTATGGTCTTCGCGCCATTTATTACGTTGAGAAAAGCTGGGCGTTCACTCTTTTTGGCTATAAAGGCAAAGAGGCTTCTCAAGCAATTATTGGCCGCTCAACTCTTCTTGTGGACACTTTATCTGGCGGTCTTGGGGGAACTTACTATTTTACAGATGAGCTAAAAGCCGATTTAATTTTTGACCACACTGATTACGATCAACTCAATACGGAATTTCACACAACGACACTTAACATAAGCTGGATGTTTTAATGATACAGGAAATAAGCCTCATACTTCTCAAAGGGACTGCACTCTATTTTTTAACGATAAATCTCGTTTACGGTGTTTTAATGTTGTTGTCGTGGTTAAAAATCAGAAAATATAGAGCAAGGGTTTTAAAAGAAGTGGTTGAACTTCCTGCTGTCAGTTTTATCGTCCCGGCCTTTAATGAAGAATCTTTAATTGTTGAAACTATCCAGACTTATCTTTCTTTACCTGAAATTAAAAAAGAAATTATTGTTATCAACGATGGGTCACATGATCATACCATGAAACTTCTCATGACCATGTTCCAGCTCCAGAAAGTAAGTGGTCCTCTTTACCGCTCAATCACTCAGCCAGAATTAAAAGTTTTAGAAGCTCCACACATGGGCAAAGCGCAAGCGCTTAACTTTGGGATATCATTTGCCAGCTTCGACATCATTTGCACTATGGATGCTGATACCATTCCAATGGCCCGAGGAGTGGAAGCTTGCCTCAAAGCTTTTTCAACAGATAAAAAACTCATGGCAGTCGGTGGCGTGATTCAGGTTTTATCAAGTCAGGTCTTAAAAGATAACTCACCACTGATTTCTCGCTCAAAAGAATGGCTAACCTCATTTCAGCGAATAGAATATCTTCGCACTTTCATTTGTGAGCGCTTAGGTTGGAGTTTCCTTGATTCAACTCTTTTGATTTCAGGTGCCTTCTGTATGTTAAAGAAAGAAGCAATCATGAAGGTAGGTGGATTCAGCCATCGTTCCATCACAGAAGATTTTGACTTGATCGTCCGTCTTCGCCGGGCCTATAGAGGTCAGGGTTATAACTTTAAAACTCTACCCGTTACCACTTGCTATACACAGGTTCCAAGAACGTTAAAACATTTAGCAATGCAAAGAATGCGTTGGCAAATGGGTCTTGTTCAAACTCTTTTCCAGAATGCTTCCCTCTTTCTCCATCCAGGGCACGGGGTGCTGGGAATTTTTGCGATACCCTACTTCTGGATTGTTGAAGCGCTATCTCCAATCATAGAACTTATCGCCTACATTGTGGTGCCTTACTCTATTTATCAAGGATGGATTCCGTGGGAACTAGTCTTGATGTATTGTGGAATTGGCGTGCTCTTTAATCTTCAGATCACATTGCTGGGAGTTTACTTTGATAACCGCTATGTCTCAAAAAATAAATCTTGGTCATGCATGAGAAGTGCTGTCGAAACAGTTCTTTTGCATTTTGGTTATAAGCAGCTTAACTCTTACTGGCGATTGATAGCATTGATGAAAAGTACGACGAAGGTTGTTGCTTGGGGTGATAAGCCACGAGAAGAAATTATTCACCAGACCTAAAAAACAAAAGCCGATTGTCCCACTTCTTAGAGATCTTGCGATTTTGAGGAAGTGAGAATGGTTTTTTTCTATAAGCTTGTCGATCTGGATCCTGGGCGAGTTCTATTTGTTGATTAACAGTATAACGGAAAACATCCATCAAATTTTCTTCAGATCCCTTTGTATGCTCGATTCCTAATCGGTTTAAATCCAAGAGGACCTGATGGAGGGACTCTACCGTTGAAAGGCATCCTGGCAAAGGCTGATGCTTAACCGTAAATTCAGATACCCGCGTTGACGTAAAACTAACTCTTGGAATGTGATGCAGAAGTTTAGTGAGTTTCATCATTTTTTTAGCACACGGCCATGTTCCGTCGATGACAAAAAACTGTGCTTTCTTTTTGAGCTGTATTTTTAATTCTTCAGTTCCTAGATCAATTGTTTTCTCTCCCGGATAAAGAACGAATGATTCATAGTCAGGATCATTGATTAATTTTATGAGCCGCTTATTTTGATCAAACCCCACATCGACTAAAACCTCTGAGTTTTTTAAAATTAAATGCGAAAATCGTCCAGTCCCCACTTTCTCTTTTTTAAATTCCATCGGATGCATAAGGAGAACGAAACGAGAGTTAGTTTCAAAAGGTTTTAATTTTTCACAGACGCAGGTAAGAATCCGGCGGCGGCAATGAAGGCATAAATTGAGGCGTTTTGTTTCATCCACCAGCAAGTTTAACCTTGAAGCCAAGCTTTTCCAGATGAGTTTTGATTTTTTCACGGTGATCACCCTGAATTTCAATCATGTTATTTTTAAAAGACCCACCAGTGCCGCAAAGACCTTTAAGTTTCTTAGCAAGTTCTTCAAAGTAAGCCTCAATTGAGGGAAGTTCGAAAACCACTGAGACAGTTTTCCCACCCCTGCTATTTTTCTCGAGGCGAATTTTTAGGGTATGTGCACTTGGTACCATGTCCGATGCTTTCGGACACGCACAAGGGTACTTTATGCACTTAGGGCAACGCTTTTTAAAGTTGGGGTCATCAGAGTAGACAATTTCGTAGTCAGACATGGGTTCAAGGTAAAGTTGACTCATCCATGAGTCAAGTGCGGAGCTTAATTAAAAGCAGCACTAGAGAGGAGCGCGGTCGTTATCGAGAAAAATCCCAAACCCAGCAAAAGAAATAGTTTTTCCATTCTTCCTCCGTTTCCTTGTTCAGGTTCTACGACGACACAACTTGAAAAACATCTTACTTTTGCTACCAGTCAGACTATGTTAGGATGTAATTATGGCCAGATACATCCTGTTTCATAAACCTTACGGCGTCCTCTCCCAATTCACACCAGAAGAGGGAGCAAAGTCGTTAGCTGAGTTTGGTCTCCCCAAAGATGTTTACCCGGCAGGACGTCTGGATAAGGACTCCGAAGGGCTTCTCCTCCTCACTGATGATGGGACCTTGATAGAAAAACTCCTCAACCCGAAAAATGAAAAACCGAAGACTTACTGGGTCCTCGTAGAAAGAGTTCCGACCGATGAAGAACTCGAAAAAATGCGCAACGGACTGAGAATTGAAAACTATGATACCCGCCCATGCCAGGTAAAAATTTTAGAGCCGCAACCAAGTCTTCCTCCTCGCGACCCACCAGTCAGAACAAGAAAAACAGTTATTGATGTTTGGATTGAAGTTCAAATTGTTGAAGGAAAAAACCGACAGGTTCGGAAAATGACGGCAGCTATAAATCATCCGACATTAAGACTCATAAGAAAAAAAATGGCCAACCTAGAACTTGGATCATTAACTCCTGGTGAATGGAGGGAAATATCTAAGTCAGAAATTCATTTCTAAGCATTAACTCTTTTTAATACGTTTGATATCTCCCCTTAACTTAGCAGAACTAATCCGTATTAATTTCCATTCACAGAGATGAAAAATAATTTAAAACTATTAGCTCGCACATTACGTCGTAGGCCCTTAGAATGCTAAAAAGGTGAATGTCATGAATGATTCAAGTCTCAAGCTAGATTTCACAGCCGGCTTTTCGGTAGCTCTAGTTGCTCTCCCCTTATCGATCGGAATTGCTCTTGCATCAGGCGCTCCAGCTTCGGCAGGTCTGATTGCAGCGATTATCGGCGGATTACTTGGATCATGGATGGGTGGAACAAATGTCACCATTAATGGCCCAGCAGCGGGATTGATTGTTATTGTGCTTGATGCAGTTTCAGGTCTAGGCTTCAAAGGAATGTTAGGAGCAGCAGTAGTAGCAGGTGGTATTCAGATCATCATGGGGCTACTTAAATTTGCCCGCAAAGGACTCGCCCTTCCTGTATCCGTTATTCACGGAATGATGGCCGCGATTGGTGTCATTATTATCGCTAAACAAACGCATATCATGATTGGGCACATTCCAGTTGCCAAGAATCCACTCATGCTTTTAGCAGAACTTCCCCTGTCATTTGGAAATATTCAGTTAACTATCTTTGCTGTCGGCATACTGACTCTCTGTTTACTTATCTTTTGGAATAAAATAACGAATCCAACAATCAAAAAGATTCCAGGTCCATTAGTCGCCGTTATTTTCAGCGCGGGTCTTGCTTCATACTTAGGAATAAATAGTTCAGCGCTTTTGCAAGTTCCTGCAGACATCAGAAGCTGGATAATAGTCCCTGACTTTTCAGCGATGAATAGTTTTCCATTTTGGAAATCTGCCCTGACACTTGCGGTTGTTGGTGCCCTTGAAACAACCTTAAGTGCGGCGGCGATTGATAAAATTGATCAAGAAAAAAGAAAAAGTAATCTCGACCGGGACCTCATATCAAAAGGGATTTGCAACACTTTAAGTGCAGCTATTGGTGGATTACCGATGATTGCAGAAATTGTCAGAAGTTCAGCCAACGTTACTTACGGTGCAAAAACATGGAGAGCAAACTTCTCTCATGGATTTATTATTCTTTTAGCGGTTCTTGTCTTACCTAAAGCGCTCTCTTTGATTCCCCTTTCTGCTCTAGCAGCGATCCTCGTGATGATTGGTTGGAGACTAGGGAGTCCCACTCACTTTCGCCATGCTATGAAAGTGGGTAAAGATAATTTATTAGGTTTTACAGTCACCTTAGTTATGACCCTAGCAGTGGATTTATTAGTCGGGATTTTTTGTGGTGCAGTTGCTCAATTTGCTATTGAAATTTATCTTGGCCTTAAACTCAAACACTCTCTTAAAGCGTCATATGAAATCAGAACAACTCCTGAAATGACGGAAATAATTGTTCATAGCTCGCTTGCCTTTAGTAACTTCACTGGGCTGAAAGATGCGATCCTCAAAAATGCCCAATTTCGGAAAAAAATTAACCTAGATCTTACAATGTGTGACTATATTGATCACAGTGTGATGGAACAGATCGAAGAGATAAAAGAACATTTCAAGTTTATCAAAACACCACTCACCGTTAATATTTCTGCTCAACAACATTCTCTGGGTAAAGACCTTTTGTCCGCACGAAAAAAGGTCTAGGGCGAAGTAGGTTTTTTCCTATCCTTATAGGAATCAGCTTTATTCATCTGACCTAAACCAAGACCATAGCTCTCTACGACCTTCAATGAGTTGAGAGCTAGGTCTGCCGAGATTTCGTTATTTAACAGTTTTAGGTAAGTCACAATTTTTAGATTAATTTCTTCTGCTGTTTCTGAAAGTGCCTCAAGGCGGAAATTTGCCACTCCCCTCTCTTTTAATTCTTTCACTAAAAAACCGGCAGATTGCGGAGTCGCTTTGAAAAAAGTATTTCGGCATTCCTGGTCCGCCTTCAAAAAATGCATATTCCCGTAAGGATCTTTTAATTTCACTTCATGTTTCTCGCACGGCTTGCCACAATCCTTAAACGATGAACCGTTTGACATGAAGGCAGCAAACACACAATGCTCCATATGAAATTCTGGCATGTATTGATGAAGAGTCACTTCCATTTTTGAAGGGTCAGATGACTTAACCATATCAAAAAGCTGATCCTGGTTCAGATCGTAAGAGACGTTAACACTTAATAGACCTTTGCTTACAAGATAATCCAGAGTCAGTGAGTTGGTCGCATTGAAAGAAAAATCACCAATCAAGGGGATAGTTGTTTTTGATTTTAAGTACTCAATCGCTCCTAAGTTTCTCGCGAGGATTAAATCCGGGTTACAGCGGATAATGGTATTTAAATTGTAATACTCAGAAGGCTTTAGAATTCTAGTTGTCGCAATTGCGGCCTTAAGTCCCAACGCTTGAATCATTTCTACTGATGAGGCGTAGTCTTTTCCAAATTCAAAATCAAGAATCACACTTTTTATGAGATTTTTATAACCCTGAAAAAGAACAAAGTTTTTCGCAAATCCTTCGACTTGAGTTTTCGTGCGGAGAAGAATATTCATACCTGCTTCGGCAGTCTGTTTTAAAGAAGGTTTTAGCTCGTAACTATGAACGACTGCCGATCTCGCTGTGCGCGCTTTGTTCATTTTTTCCACGATTTCGCGGCGGACATCTTTAAGTTCTCTGTGATTTAAGAAGAGGCCTTCTTGAATGAAGCACTCAAAGTTATTCATCTTATAAACAGTATTTCCAAGAGAGCTTAATTCATCTTTCAAGAAGTCTTCTGTCATCGGTCGACCACTGGCCGGAGCTAAAAAAGAAATGGTTTGCGCGTAAACTTCCCGTCCTTCAGGATCTGTGACTTTAACCAGAAGTGGTTCATTATAAAGACCCTGGACTAAAAAATTGAGCGGAATGTGTTTTTGTTTTTCTCGAGCACTCCACCCTCTTTGGAGATCAGAAAAAAGGGCATCGTTAGAGTTAAGGTAAACTTTTGAGCCTTTCTCAAGCTTTAAATTCTTTTGCAAAAGTTCCACTTCAAAATGTTGACCTTTCTTTTCGACAGTAAAGATTTTTGAACCTTGTTCTTCCTTACCGACAAAAAGTAACCCCATCCCTGCCTTTAAGAGCGATTTTGAAGAGACGACAATTGTTTTCTTTTTTATTTCTATGATTGACCCAACTTCGAGTCCACGGTGAGAGCTAAATGTCCCATCAACTAATTTCTGGTGATCAACACCATGAAACCAGCCGGTGAAAAAGCCGCGTGAATAAGTGGTTGCAAGTTCTTCAGCACGGACTTCAAGGTTGACCGGAGCCCCGTCGAGAACTTCACGGTAGTTTTTGGCAGCGGCAGCCACATATTCTGGAGTTTTTAAACGCCCTTCCACTTTAAAAGAATTTACACCTAAAGCTTTTAGCGTGGGTACTTCTTCAATTCCCATGAGATCTTTTGGAGAAACGAGGTATTTTTTCTGACCTAAATCTTTTTTCACATCATCCACAAAAAGCTCATACTCAAGCCTGCAGCTTTGAGCACACTGACCACGATTGGCACTTCGTCCACCCATGGATTCAGACGTAAAGCATTGACCTGAGTACGCCACGCAGAGAGCGCCATGAACAAAAACTTCAAGCTCCTTGTCCGTTTTTTCGCGAATTAATTTTATTTCGGAAATTGAATTTTCACGACCTAAAACAAATCGATCAATCCCCAAGTCCTCAACTAGCTTAATGGCATCGGGATTTGTCACAGTCATTTGAGTGGACGCGTGAAGGCGCTGCTTAGGTGCCATTGTGCGGATAAGTTTTGCGAGTCCTAAATCCTGCACAATAAAAGCGTCAGGACCCATCGGAAGAATCAATTTCAAGAGCTCAATGACTTTGGGAAACTCGTTTTGAAAGATAACAACGTTAAAAGCAAGATTGACTCGCACCCCGTATAGGTGACAAAAATCGATCATTTCTTTTAATTCTTCCATGGATAGGTCAGTGGTTCTCCCGCGGGCATTAAAAAAAGGCACACCAACATAAATAGCGTCAGCGCCGTAATGCACCGCAGCCATACACATGTCCATATTTCCAACAGGCAAAAGAAGTTCACTTTTCATATGTTATAGGTCTTAACCTAATAGAATTCACCTTGGCCACTTGCTCTTTTCACCACAGTTAAAGTCTCCTTTTTATTTAGGAAATATTTACAGCATTTCGCGGATTCTCAATCGGGAGTCTAATAGTTGTAGACCCCAAAAAAATTGTCACAAAGAGTCCAAATGAAATTGTTCAAGGCCCTCTCTATCGCGTTAGCACTCACATCCTCGACGGCGGCTTTCTCAAAGGTGATTCAGATTCTTCACACCAATGATCTCCATTCTTATTTTCAAGGCACACGTGGAGGCATCGGTGGGTACGCTCAACTCAAAACAAAAATCGATGAACTCAAAAGCGATGCAGCTGCCAAGGGCATCCCGACTCTTTATCTAGATGGTGGAGATTTTGGCGAGGGCAGTAGTTTTTATTTTTCAAATCATGGCGTCGATTCACTTCGCGCTTTGGATATGCTGGGTGTTGATGTCACGGTTTTGGGAAATCATGATTTTATTCTTGGTGGCAAACAACTTAGAAATCAGATGCGGGAAGCAGGTCTTAAGGCCAAAATGATTTCGGCAAATTTAAAAGGTAAACGCTGGATGGGTTTAAAAAAACTTATGCCAGATTATGTTGATTATGATTTTGAAGGAATTAAGCTCAGAGTTTTTGGATTAACCACAAACGAGCTTCATTACATGTATCCCCTTCGTCCTTTGGGCTACATCACAAACCCGCATAAAGTGGGGATTAAACAAGCGGAACTTGCTCAAAAACATAATGTTGATTTTACCATTGCTCTGACTCATATTGGCCTTGAGCACGATATTAAACTCGTTCAAAAATCTCGCTCAATTGACATGGTTGTTGGCGGTCACTCCCATATTCGCTTAAGTAAACCGGAACTCACAAAAAATCTTGAAGGAAGACTTATCCCAATCGTTCAGGCCGGTGCTCACGCGGGTTATGTCGGATCAATGATCGTGGATATTCAAGGTAACGGCCAGGCGCAGT
This sequence comes from Bacteriovoracaceae bacterium, assembly GCA_040399915.1. Classification (GTDB taxonomy): domain Bacteria; phylum Bdellovibrionota; class Bacteriovoracia; order Bacteriovoracales; family Bacteriovoracaceae; genus Peredibacter. The sequence continues at coordinate 352,527 of JBBARE010000002.1, read as the reverse complement.
TAATTGATTACCAGATGATTAATATTTTAAAAGAAATGAGCCAGGATAATGACATGAAAAAATTTGTGTCACAGGCCTACCAGAATCGTGAAGTTTATTTTGGAAGAAAGTGGAATGAAGTCATTGGGTTCTCAGAAATCAATCTTTCAGGAAATTATAACGGTCAGACAACTGAAACCAATACCTGCTGGTCTCGTCATATTGCTCGCTTAACCAGAGTAACAGCAAAAACAGAATTAGGTCTGCAATTTGATGTTTTTCAGGGTGAAGAAATTGCACCGGGAAAAATCACTTTCGGCGATATGGTGGATAACTTTCCTCACTTCAGAAAGTGGGGAGATAAGGGTTGGAAAGTTTCGCGTGCTCGCATGTCTGGCTTTTTACTTAAAAAAATCCTCGGTCTTCTAGCGAATTCAGAACTTGGCCTGCAGGTCATGATTGATGGTGTTGAGACGAAAAGCGGCCGTTGGAATCCACGTCGCCACAGAGTCAGTCAAGCGCGAATTGATGGCCAGAAACTTTCCTCTATGCGCTACTACACAATCGGTCTTCCCTCTGAGGTTCCGTTTGGGATGCTCAAACTCATGAATGTATTTGGATACGTCTTGTTAAATGAACTTGAAGAAGTTGATGGTGGCGACTACTGGCCTCTATTAGAAAACTACATCAAAAAGAATTCCCCTCTTCGATGCCTCGAAGACTAGTACTGACCTGTACTGAGTAAAACCAAAGTACAGGCATCTTCCACTGCTACCCCATGATCCTTAAGAACTCGCGAGAGTCTTGGGTTTTCTGCACCCGGATTAAAAATCACTCGTTTTGGGTGCACAGCAATCATAGCTGTCTCATATTTGTCAGAAATCGCAGGATTCACATAAACAGTAATCGTGTCGACTTTTTGTCCCACAAGGTCGCCTAGTTGGTTAACCACTTTAAGTCCCAGAACTTCCACTTCCCGGGGGTGAACAGGTACGGGTTTATGACCATATTCAGTCAGCATTTTCATTGCTTTATAAGCGTAGCGGGAAGAATCATTAGACGCTCCGATAACAGCAACAACTTCCATGGCCTCTCCTTGAAAAAAACGCTAAAATAAACAAAAAAAGTGAGCATCATATGGCGTTTGTAACTAAAACATTTTACTCCCAAGAAGACCTTGTTAGTCACATCAAGGCGCATCAACCGAGCTTCTTTCATTCATCTAAAACCTCTACCGTTATTCCCTTCGATAAAATCGATACTCTTTTACCGTGGAAAAAAGAAAGTGATTTTTTTCTCTGTGATCTCTCAAAGATTCCTTCGCATATGGAAGTTAAACCAAATGGAAACCTCATCCTTCGTGGCGCCGTATCGTGGGAAGAAGCGAAGACCTATTTAAAATCAAAAGGACGCAATTTAAAAACGTCTCCCACTGAGCAACTCGCCCTTATCACAGCAGGTATCGCAACTTCTTGCACAGGTGAGCGTTGTTTTGCTTTTGGAAATATGCGCTCACAGGTCGTGCGTTTAAAATACCTCGACTTTAACGGTGATGAAAAAGAACTTAAGCGTGATGAAGATTTTAAAACGGCTTCGGCTTCTCTGAAGTCTTACCAAAACGATTTCAAGTTTTATCAGAATTTTAAAAATGCTCCCTATCCAAGATTCGAAAAAGCGATTGACCTTATGATCGGTACCGAAGGTCAATTGGGTCTTGTGACAGAAGTTGAGATTGAAACAACCGATAATGAAGCTGTGAATTATGTTTTTATGCTCCTGCCACGTTGGGAAATGGATACCGCAGCACACTTAGAAATCTTCCATGCCGTTCAAACTCATAGAGATTCAATTATATCTTGTGAGCTTCTTGATTCAAACTGCATGAACTACATGAAGCCAGATGAAAAACTTGGAAACAATCAAGATGTGATTTTCCTCGAAATCAAATCAAGTGCATTCGAAGACATTTACGCAAACATTCTTTGCAACTTAGAGAAAACATCTGCTGAAGAAGTTTATGAGATCGCCGAGAATAAATTTCACCATATTCGTGCAGGTGTTCCACGTGCGATCTTTGAAGAAAATTCGAAGATGGGTGTCGTTAAAGTGGGAACTGATGTCCAAGTTGGCTCAGAGCGCTTTCCAGATCTCCTTAATTTTTATCGTGAGGCCTCAAAAATTGGCGTACGCTACTGCCTTTTTGGCCACTTCGGAGATGCTCACCTTCACTACAACTACATGCCTAAAAAAGAAGAGACGGCCAAGTGTCTTGATGAGTTCCAAAAGCTTTATGATCAGGTTCTTCAATGGAAAGGTTCGCCTTTTGCAGAACACGGGATTGGCCTCATTAAGCAAAAATACATTAAGAAATTTCATGGAAAAAATCAGCTCGAATTATTCAGGGATTTAAAGAAAGAGCATGATCCTCACAACCAATTCTTCCCTCAGGGCTTTATGAGCGGAGAGCTATAAGAGCGATTTCTTTGCGGTGACTTGGAAGGTATTTTAAGTGAACGGTTCCAAAACCATTCGATTTGATAGTCTCGCGGATTTTAGCAATGAGCTCCATATGCTTTAGCTCATTCATCTTCAAAGTCAGAACTAATCCACGTGGCTCAAGGAAAGTGAGAAACCGGTAAACCTCTTTGAGCACCACAGTTGGCGGAAGATTGATGTCACTTATAATCCAGTCGACATCGTTATTAAAATCATCCGATGTGATCGTCTCAAAAGGACGTTTAAAATGCATAAAATTGATATTTTTCTTAACGATAGGATCCATTTCAGCGGGGTCCACACCCATCACCTTCATATCCTGCTCAAGAAGAAATAAACTCGCACCACCCGGAGCAGACCCGAGTTCTAAGACTCTTTCTTGATGATCGAAAGGTAAATCCAGTGATTCAAAAGCTTCTGCGATTTTATAATACGCCCTACTCGGAACTTCTTTTTCAAGAATTGAGCTGACTTCACCAGGAGTCTGAAAATGATGGGATTCAAGCGGGTATTGCCCGACCCAGTACTCATCATTTCCGATCATCATAATAAGGGTGACGGTTTCACCAATTTTAAAAAGGGATTTGTCGGATATCTCTTTGAGCTTTGATGGAATAAGCAGTGTTTCGTTTCGTGCCCAAACCCACGCTTTTGGGTAATTTAGCTCAGATTCACGAAATTTTCCCAAGGATAGTCCTGAAACGCGTGAGAATAAGGGTTTAAAGGGTATAACTCTATCCCCTTTAAAAGTTATAAATCCAGGCCTAGAATAGCTTAGCTTAAGCTCCGGATAACGAACTCGAACTTCTTCCTTAAGAAGAGCTTCGGCTTCTACGTTTGTGAGAGCAAAAAAGAATTGAGACATCTTTAATGAATATCAGAGATTTCACTTTTAAGGTGAAAAAAATTTACGACGAAATGGCGGAAACTTTTTCTACCTATCAATCAAATTCAGGACTCAGTTGCCTTCCCAATTGTGGGCGCTGTTGCCAGAATCCAGAGGTCGAAGCGTCGATGCTTGAGATGCTTCCCTTCGCGATGAAAATTTATGATGAAGGAAAAATGGATGAGTGGTTACTAAAATTAGAAACGACTTCACAAAAGCATTGCTTACTTTTTGTTCCAACGGGTGGTGAAGGTCAAGGCCAGTGCGGATCTTATCAGGAACGACCAAGTGTATGCCGGATGTTTGGAGTGGCCGGGACATTTAATAAGCACCACGAGGTCACTCTCTCGATTTGTAAGTACATTAAAGAATCACATCCCAATCCAATTGCACCGATACCGTCTACACCCCTTATTCCCGATTGGTCCTCTAGGCTTTCAACGATTGATCCCGATCTTACACAGAAGAAAGTTTTGATGAATGAAGCGATGCTTAAGGCATTGGAACATGTTGCGTTTTACGCTCAGTACCAGAAACTCTAACTGTAAGATTTAGCCAACGGGGTCAAAATGATATTATTCGTACTTCTTCGAGCTAATTAAGAAATCAACATTAAGATTAGGTTAAGCCGACCTATTAGATTTAATTAAGTGACAATTAAGATTGGCCACTTTAATGTTTTCGCAAATTACCACCCCAAGGGTATTCAATGCTGCGAATGACTTTGCTACTGGCCTTTTTAACGTCAACGGTTTTTGCTCAGGTCGACCAAAGATTACCAAACGGGAATTGGACCTACTACGGTGAGGAGTTTTACGCCACCCTTGCTTCTAGCCGCGGTTTTGGAAGAACGATCTTCAATAGAATTTTTAACGAGTCACATTTATCCTCTCCTGGGAAGATGGATGTCATAGCAACTCAATGTTCAAACATGGGTAACTGCTACCGCCACGTTTCTGTTGGTTACGACAGAGCTCGTATCATTATGTTTGGAGAACTAGACACCCAAAGAGACTCTAACGGAACATACGTGGTTGATGTTTATTGCGGAAAGAAATTCTACTTTAGAAATCCAGCTGAAGTTTCTGGCATGCATACTCAAGTTAATATTGAGCACACCTGGCCTCAGAGTAAATTTAACGGGAACTATCCAAAAGACCTCCAGAAATCCGATATGCATCACCTTTACCCAAGTGATTCACAAGCTAACAGCGTCAGAGGGAACACTCCATTTGGTTTAGTTGATGCTTCGGAAGACCGTATGGGTGGTGAAGGCTGCAGAAGTTCTAAGGTTGGTTTCATTAATGGTAACGATGTTTACACGCCACCAGCTCCCCACCGTGGGAACGTTGCTCGCGCGCTCTTCTACTTTTCAATGCACTACAATTTAGGCATTTCAAAAGCGGAAGAAATGATACTTCGTCAGTGGCACAAATCTGATCCTATCGATGCTAACGAAATCCGCCGTCATGAAGGCATTGCCAAATACCAAAAGGTACGTAATCCTTTCGTTGACCATCCTGAATTGGTTGAAAGGATCTCTGACTTCTAATGTTATACGAAAATCCACATGCTCCTAGCTGTCCCTGGTATCCGATCACCGAATCCCAGGGAGCTCCTAATATCAAATGGTGTGAGGAAACACTCTGTCAGTGGATTTCAGAGCCAGCCAATACCTGGTCAAACCTCGGTTACTTAATTATTGGTCTCTACGTCACTTATCTCGCCTTCAAAAATAATCACAACTTTAAACTAAAACAATTCGGACCCATTATTTTCTTTATGGGTGCGATGTCTTTTTTTTATCACCAGTCTAATTTCTACGGATCGCAAATCTTAGATTTTGTCGGCATGTTCTTTTTTGTCGGATGGGCCAAAGGAATGAATCTCATTCGCCTCGGTAAATTAAAAGATAACCAGCTCATTGTTTTCAATTTAATTATTGCTGCTCTTTATACTGTCGTCATGCATGTGATGTATCTTTACGGCCTAAAATTTCAGGTGATCGTTCTCATTTCAGGCTTGATTATTATTGGCACTGAAATCCTTGCTCAGAAAAAACAAAAAGCCGATTTGAAATGGTTTGTTGCAACCCTTGCTACGCTCATCGTCGCTTTTGGATTTTCGGTTTTAGACGGACAAAGACTTTGGTGCGATCCGACTCAGCATGGATGGTTCTCACAAGGCCACGCCATTTGGCATTGGACAGCAGCGATTGGGATGTTTACAATCTATAAGCATTACTCTCAGAGCGCATTAAAACCCCAAAATAACGCTTAAGACAATTCACCTCCTTCACCCATTATGTTAGTCTCCTGTGAAATTTCTCAAAGGAGCACTAGCGTGTCAGGTTTTAATAAAGTCGTTAAGACATATGAAGAGGCATTAGCAGGTCTCAAAGATAATATGTTTTTAATGGTTGGCGGATTCGGTCTTTGTGGAATTCCTGAAAATCTCATCAGAACTGTTCACGAGATGGGCACTAAAGGTCTGACGATCGCTTCCAACAACGCGGGCGTTGATGGATTTGGTCTCGGAATCCTCCTCGAAAAAAAACAAGTTAAAAAAATGTACTCAAGTTATGTCGGTGAGAACGCTATGTTTGAAAAACAAGTTCTCTCTGGTGAGCTTGAATTAGAACTCACTCCGCAAGGAACATTGGCGGAAAAAATCCGCGCCGCTGGTGCTGGTATTCCAGGCTTCTTTACTGCAACTGGATACGGAACGTTAGTCGCTGAAGGCAAAGACGTTAAGATGTTTAACGATCGCCCTTATATTCTTGAGCCAGCTTTTCCGAAAGCTGATTTTGCCCTCGTCAAGGCCTGGAAAGCTGATACTTTTGGAAATTTGATTTTCAGAAAAACCGCAGCAAACTTTAACCCAATGATCGCCACAGCTGGAAAAATCACTGTCGTTGAAGTCGAAGAAATCGTTGGGCCCGGTGAACTTGATCCGAATTTCATCCACGTTTCAGGAATCTATGTTGATCGCCTGATCGTTGGAAAATTTGAAAAACGTATCGAGCAAAGAACAATTAAAAAATAAACACAAGGTAAAACTCTATGGCACTTTCAAGAGAACAAATCGCACAAAGAATTTCCCGCGAAATGCGAGATGGATACTACGTTAATCTTGGTATCGGTATTCCAACTTTGGTAGCTAACTACATTCCTAAAGGAATGGAAGTTATGTTTCAAAGTGAAAATGGTATTTTAGGAATGGGCGAATTCCCAACTGAAGAAAATATTGATGCTGACTTGATCAACGCCGGAAAACAAACTGTCACTGTTATTAAAGGAGCAGCTTTTTTTTCATCGGCAGAATCTTTTGCCATGATTCGTGGTGGTCACGTGGATTTAACAGTTCTTGGCGCTTTTGAAGTGGATGCTACAGGTGCTCTTGCCTCATGGATGATTCCTGGAAAATTAGTTAAAGGCATGGGCGGCGCGATGGATCTCGTTGCTGGGGCTGAAAACATAATCGTTGCTATGTCTCACGCCTCTAAAGACGGCGCTTCAAAAATTTTAAAAAAATGCTCACTACCTTTAACAGGTGTTAATTGTGTGAAGCTCGTTGTAACAGATCTTGCTGTCTTACGCCTTGAAGGTGGCAAATTTCATTTATTGGAACGCGCTCCAGGTGTATCAGTTGAGGAGATTAAACGCCTTACTGAAGCTGAGTTAGTGATTCCTGCTGACGTTCCTGAAATGACTTTCTAATTAAGCTTATGTCCGGGATCTATTTGTGGTCCCGGCTCTTCTTTATCCGGCTCAAGGGGTGTGACTTCAGGAATTGGTTCTGGAGGAACACCTGTAAGATGATCATTATCAATTTCAGGTTTTGAATGTAATCCGCCGGTATCGACTTCAATTTCGCTGGGATTTGGATTTGTAGGTGTTGGGTTCATGGTGCCCTCCTTGCTAAAATTTATCTTAGCACAAAGGGGTACCGAAAAATGTTAACCAAGCTTATCTGTTTTTAAATTTACAATTGTAACGGATATAAAACCAGGGAACCGCCTAGACTTGTTGCTAACGCAACTTTTAACTCAACATTACCATGGCCGTAAGAATCTCTACCTTCTTTTAAAACACCTATAACCCATAATGTTGAAAGGCTGATGCCCTCGATCGAGAGCGCTATCTCTTCATTCCACATGAAAAAAGTTGTAAATAATCTGGAGACTAGTCCATTAAACATGGAGCTGGAATATAAATCGGGTCACCATTATCATCAAGAAGATCAGGACTCTCTGATGTTAAAGGGTCGCCGTAATGCTTTCTAAGCTTTGTTCCCAGTTCTCTACGAAAAAGGTTTTCAAAATAAACAGCACGGTATTCAAGCACAGATTCAAACTCGTAATTATCTCCCTGAACCAGGCCCATATCCAGCATGCCTCGAATAGAATCAAAAGCGTGATACATTTCATGCGCTAAAGCGACATCAGGATCAAGTTTTCTACGAATACCGTCTGATTCAATTAAATCAATAGCAAGTTTGGGATTCCATAAAATTTGACCACCTACTCCCATGTCATAAAAAAGTGGTCCTCCTGGAGACATTCTTTTTGTCGTAAAAAAAGCAATTCCCATCGCCATTTTTATACCACTCCAGAAGCGGCCGCCTTCAATTTGTGGGTTAAAAGAGTTATTGCCAGACGCAATCGTTAAAGAAAAATGAGATTCCTCAAGTTGGCGAAGGAGATCTCTTGTTGGTCGAAGTTCTTCAAAACGAAGAAGGGCCTTTGAAACAAATTGGAAAAAAGGATCTTCAAAAGTCGTCACTTCGTTACCGGACTCATCAAAAAAATGACCTAATTGATACGTAAGAAGCACATCCGCTTTGGAAGCCTTGATTTTGAGAGAATTTCTAAGAGGATTCATTCGAATGGGTTTATGAAAGGGATCAAATTCACTCACTCCGTTACATTTTAAATCAGGAAGGAGAACAGAATTCTTGCCCAGCATTTCCGTCAACTCTTCAGTTGAAAATGTCCGATAGTCATCGGCCTCGAATCGGGCAATTTTATAATCCTGCGCTCGAAGGGAATAAGTGACTAGTAGCGCGGCGATTGCCCCGATCAATTTCATCAAAAGCCTCTCCTAGAAATGAGGTCGCACTCTAACAGGTTTAAGGATTTTCAGGTGTTTTTAAGAAAAAATTACATTACCATCTAAGAATGAAAACAAGAGTGGTGGTTAAAGTTGGATCTCTGGCAGTCACAGATGAAGCTGGTGGGGTTTCGCAGGCGAAAATTAAGGCGATCATTAAAGAGCTTGAAGAGCTTAAATCCAAAGGCTTTGCCCCCATTCTAGTGAGTTCTGGGGCGATAAATTCAGGGAAAAGTTTCGTCAAGCGCCCTGAAGAAAAGAAAATGATGATCTCCTTCCAACAGGCAGCGGCAGCGATCGGCCAGCCCTTGTTAATGAAGGCCTATGTTGATGCCCTTGAATTGTTTGGATCCAAGTGTGGGCAGATTTTAGTCACGCATGAAGACTTTAAAGAACGAAAAAGATTCTTAAATATTCGTAACACCATCAATCGTCTGATCGAAAATGATATTCTTCCGATCGTTAACGAAAACGACACCGTTTCATACGAAGAAATTACCGTTGGTGATAATGATCAACTGGCTGTCATGATCGCGGAAGCTACCGATGCGGAAAAATTAATTCTGTTAACTGAAGCGGATGGGCTCTTTAACAAAAACCCTAAAGAGCCGGATGCTGTTCGTTTTGATGTCGTCGATTTTAAAGATGATTTTTCAGGTGTAAAATTTGCTGCGAAAACTTCTGTTGGCCGCGGAGGCATAGATACCAAACTCAAAGCTGTCCGAAAACTCACACCGATTGGAGTTGATGTTATCATCGGAACCTTTTTGATTGATTCTCCGCTCACTCGACTTTTGGATGGCAAAGGCGGAACTCTTTTTGAAGGCAATCCAGAAAAACAAACCTCACGCCGAAAATCCTGGTTATCGACTGTCGTGAAAAACGAAGCTTGGGTTGTGGTGGATGAGGGTTGTTACGAAGTGATGCTTAAAGGGAATACATCTCTTTTACCAATCGGCATTAAGAAAGTTCACGGCGTGTTTAAACGCGGAGATGTGATTCAGGTAAAACATAAAAATAAAACCATTGCGGTGGGTATTTCTGAGTTTGATTATAAAGAAATGGATTTAATTAAAGGGAAGAAGTCAGTTGAGATAACCACATTAATTGAGAATTCGCCGTCCAAGGTGGCCATCCATAAGGACAACCTGCTCATAAAGCGGGATCATTAGTACCCGCAACCTTTTCGACCTTTGAGAATTCACGAAAAAGTTTTAAAATGGAGAGATCACTGGCCGAGATTCCTGGTCAGTGGGACCCGATTGATCCGCGCGATTCACGGCAGGGCACAACAGGTGAATCGCGCATCGCTCGGGCAATAGCACTGCAATAATACATTCCACGTTTAAAAAAGCTAAATTCTAGGAATGTTTAGGTATTTGACTCACATCTCAATAAAAACTCCCTTACCTCAATGGTCTTTTTTCCGTTAAAATCTTCACTCCAAAGAGAGAGATTATGTCCGTCCTTGAAATCGCCAAAAAGGCGAAACTTGCCACCACTTCCCTTCAGTCACTGCCTGAAGAGCAAAGGCTTATGGCCTTGGAGGCGATTGCTGTTGCTCTCACTCATCACGTGCAGGAAATTTTGGCAGAAAATAAAAAAGATCTCGATAAAGCGGCTAAAAGTAATCTTGGCGCTGCTTTAATTGATCGCATGAAGCTGACTGACAAAAATATTTTAGCACTCGCCGATATGTGCCGGGATGTCGCTGACCAAGAACAAGTGGTTGGCACAATCGTTGATGAATACCAAAGACCAAATGGTCTCGTTGTTCAAAAACAAAGAATTCCTTTGGGTGTGATCGGAATGATTTTTGAATCACGTCCCAACGTGGTGGTCGATGGTGCAGTTTTGGCGATTAAGTCTGGCAACGCGATTATTTTAAAAGGCGGAAAAGAAGCTCACCATTCCAACCGAAAACTTTTTGAAATCATCTCAAGCGCGATTGAAAGAATTTTACCTACGGGTTCAGTATCACTTATTGAAACTCGCGAAGATGTGGCGGAGCTTTTAAAGCTTAACGATTTTATTGATCTCATGGTTCCTCGTGGGGGAAGTGCGCTCGTTAAATTTGTGCGTGCGAATGCCACGATGGCAGTTGTCGCCCACGATAAAGGTCTTTGTCACATGTACGTGCACGAAGACGCTGAGGTTTCAAAGGTTGTTCAGATGATTCTAAACGCTAAGGTGCAAAGACCTTCAGCGTGTAATGCGCTTGAGAGCTTACTTCTTCATGAAAAATTTTCTTTAAATAAAGAAGTGATCACTGCTCTCGTGGATGCAGGCGTTGAAGTGCGCGGAGATGCAGCCTCACAAAAATGTCATCCGAAAGTAAAGGTTGCGACTGAGGAAGATTACAACACTGAATACCTCGCCCCTATTATTTCAGTGAAGATCGTGAAATCCTCTGATGAGGCGATCGCTCATATTCAAAAGTTTGGCTCACATCATACGGAAGCCATTCTTGCGAAAGACCCAACTGTGATTGAGAGTTTTTTAAATAGTCTTGATGCTTCAGCCCTCATGGTCAACGCCTCTACCCGCTTTAACGATGGTGGAGAATTAGGTTTAGGAGCGGAACTTGGTATTTCGACTTCAAAGCTTCACGCATACGGCCCGATGGGCGCAAAAGAAATGACGACAACCCGATTTCTCGTTAAGGGAAACGGACAAATACGATAAGAGGTTTTTATGGCTTCATTTGATTTAGTATCCCGCATCGATGAAATGGAACTTTGTAATGCTTTGAAAAACACTGAAAAGATGATTCAAGGTCGCTTCGACTTCAAGGGGTCAGATGCCAAAGCTGAGTACAAAGAAAAAGAAAAAGTGATTGAACTTCGAGCTGAAGATGAAATGAAAATCAAGGCGGTGCTTGATATCCTTCGTACCAATATGGGTAAACGTGGGATCGGCATGAGAGGCATGAAAGAATCTGAGATTGAAAACTCAGGTCTCAAAAATAAAAAAATGACTTTGTCCCTGACGACAGGTTTTGATAAAGACGCTCAGAAACTCATGAATCGCTTGATTAAAGAATCTGGTTTTAAGGGAAAATCAATCTATATGGATGAGAAGTACCGGGTGGAATCAAAATCGATTGATGATCTTCAGGCACTCTTTCAATTTTTAAAAACTCACAAAGATATGAATCTAGAACTCCACATGGAAAATATGAAACGCTAGGAGCGGTTATGACGTTAATGGAACAAGTAAATAATGATATTAAAGAAGCGATGAAAGCCAAACAACAGGAGCGTCTTGATGCTCTTCGTATGCTTAAAGCTGAATTCATCAAAAACAATACGTCTCCAAAACCAGTGGATGAACTCTCCATCACGATCGGTCACAACAAGAGGCTTCAGGATGAGCTTACGATGTATGCTGCCGGAACTGATGCTCATCATAAAATTGTGCGAGAAATGGAAACCATCAAAGCTTATCTGCCGCAAGCAATGAGCGAAGCAGAAGTCGTGGCGATGATTAATGACATCAAAGCAAAAGGTACCAAAGACATGGGTGCTATCATGAAAGAACTTCAGCCACTGATCAAAGGCAGATTTGATGGAAAACGTGCTTCTGATTTAGTTAAGGCAGCTGTCTAGTCATGGGAATCCAGGATTTTGGGGATAAGTTTAGTTTAGGGAAACTTCTGGAAGCGCGAAACGTCGCGCGAGACTTGACCTATGAACTCTCTTCCCTCATCCGTCCTGGGATGACCGAAGAAGACGCCTACGGATTGTATAAAGAACTTTGTCAGAAATACCCTGTTGAAAAACAGTGGCATCCACCTAAACTTAGGTTTGGACCAAATTCACTTTGTAACTTCAAAGATGTTTCAGTTCCTCATATCTTAAAAGAAGAAGATATTTTCTTTATTGATATTGGTCCCGTGATTGATGGGCATGAAGCGGACTATGGCGAATCCTTTGTCGTCGGCTCTATTTATGAGCAACGCCTTATTTGTGACGTCTCAAAGAAAGTTTTTAATGAAGTCGCGGATTTTTGGAAACTTGAAAGATGCACTGGTGAAGAACTTTATCACTTCGCTAAAGAGCGAGCTGAAAGTTATGGTTACATTCTAAATATGGGAAGTGATGGTCATCGCATAGGAGATTTCCCCCACCACATTCATTTTAAAGGTGGGATGCCAGAAACGGATGAGGGCCTTGTTCCGAATGCCTGGATTTTAGAAATTCATCTTTATAATCGGGAGAAAACATTCGGGGCTTTTTTTGAAGATCTCTTAACTGATGAAGAACTTGATTTTATCTGATCCAACGTAAGAAGCCCCGTGAGGGGCTTCTTTATTTAACTGTTACTTTAATTTTGCGGTAAGAAGTGTGCTGGAGGGCGAGGCTCACAACCATCATCGTCATTAATCCCCCGAGAACAAACATCATTTCCATACGATTATACTCCTAGTTTGCCTTGTCTTCATCCTGAAAGTCCTAAAGAGTCACCATCCTAGCGTCTCTGTTACAATCCTATGAAGCAGGAATCGTGCCAAGTTTGTGCTAGTGGTAGATCAGCTATTTAGTGATGTGGCTTAAGGTGCTGGTGACACTTCACTTAAGTAAAGTGGCACCGAAAAAATGGTCAAAAAGATACCATCGTGAACAAATTACCGGCAGCAGGGCGCTTGAATGTAGTGAACCATCTCATGAGCTAAAGAATCATCCATACAGCGGTTTGTTCTTTGGTCGTAATCAGCTTCATGATTTTTTCAAAAATAAACACTTGCGAGTAACGAAGCTTCGCTGATTTTTTGGCAAAGACAGTCAGAGAGAATAGACACAAAATAAAAATAAGATTTTTTATAGGACCGGATCTTAGGGGCAAGTTGAACTTCTTTCAGCTCCACTTTATAAAAAAAGCCTCTCGGGGAAGAGAGGCTTTTTTAAGAAATTCCGGATTGGTTTTAGGGGGGTTACTTTCTCCGGGAAATAAAGCGATGAAAAATTAACGAAAAGCTGACAGAAGAAACCATCAAAACCGCAAGGCCTAGTACAATTAATTCTGTGTCCATAACAATCTCCAAAATCCGTTTAAAAAAGTGGTTCGTCCTTGAACCGGATGAGTTCCTTACCTTGGAAGCTCATCGCTCTTAATCCTTGAGGCGCACATTGAATCTTTTATTCTTCTTGAACTTTAAGTCTCCTACCATCCTGGCGGGATTCTCTCAGACTCGAAAACTATTAAGCATTAATCGTGCCAAGAAGATTTTGATGAAGAATTGATAAGTTGAGTGAAAAGACTAAAACGTTTCGGGGCCAGTGTGGTCCTGAAGTTTTGACACCACTTCCAACTTTGGTGACACCGTGGGGGCGAGAAGTTGAGTAGTCAAAACGGATGATCATGAAAGAAAGAACATTTGATAAAATAATTTCAGGGTAGGTATTGTGAAGTTATTTTTTCCATGAAACCATCTTAGTAAGACAGGAGTTAATGATTAACTCCTTTGCCACCAGGAGGGTGATATTCATGAATCCACACTACTACCTCATGAAAAGTAAAAAGATCCTTCGCCTAGAAAGCGACGTACCTTTTCTCTCTCTTCCACTCTCAATCCGTGAACGCGTTCTTGAAGCCGAAGATGTCTTAAGCCTTGATCAAAATCAGGCAAACTGGCGAGTCGTCATTTTCCGTGATGAAATTCTTGAATTAGATGAGTACACAGAGTGGCTCACAACTCCTGAATCTTTAATTGTTGAAGATGAGATGGAATACGAGCAAATCGCCAACTAAACGTGGCAACCTCCTCTGATTAAACTTTCAAAGTCAAACGACCGTGAGTGCTAAGCCATCAGACTTACGGTCCGATGATTTACCTGACAAATTCCGTGTAACAATAGCGCCAATTCGATAGCATTGGAGGCCGCATTGGAATCAGCATCAAATAATAAACCGCAAGATACTTCTCGGCAGGAAATCATAAAAAATTTCATGCCCTCTATCCGCTACTGGGCCAAGCACTACCACTACCAATATCACCAGGTACTAGAATTTGAGGACTTAGTCATGGTTGGTGTGATCGGTTTAATCGATGCCATGAATAAGCATAAGAAAGATAAGAAGAATCAATTTAAAACCTATGCTGAGTTCCGTATCCGCGGGGAAATCATCGACGAGCTCCGTAAACAGGACTGGATGACCCGCTCTGAACGTAACAAGCAAAAGAAGTATAAGAAGGCGAAAAACGGTCTTACTGAAGAGTTGGGCCGCGCACCCACGTCCAACGAAGTTTCAAACGTTCTTGCCTTTAAACCCAAAGATATGATCCGTATGGAGCAATACGAATCAGGCGACACCATCAAGCAATACGTGGAGGGCGAAACTTTTAATGCCAGCAATCTGCAACACTCTGAATTCGAAAATTACTCGCTCAAGAAAACACTCGGGGTGGTGATGGATGAACTTCCAAGAACCATGCGGCTGATCGTGACTCTTAAATACTTTGAGGATTTGAATTTCTTTGAGATCTCTAAAGTGGTGAATCTTTCGGAAGGTAGGATTTGTCAGTTACATGCTGAGGCATTGGAGATGCTTAAAGGATTTATTCAAGCCGAGAAGATTGATATCCTCGCGGCTTAATTAATTATTCTTCTTCCTGCTTAGAGGCCACCCCACGTCTGGCCTCTAAGTTTGCCTTATTTTCAGCAACTTCTTTCTTATACAAATCGCGGCTTGATTGCTTGGCCACAATGAACCTTTCCGGAAGTTCTTTATTTTTTGGCCACATGGTAAATGCACTATATTGGATCATGCCGAAATTCTTTCTCTCTTTCCAGTATTCGGGGCTTTTCTCAAAGTGATCATAGAGAACAATCAAAAACTCCGGAGTTGGTTTGCTGTATTTCAGTAATTCTACCAGGCGAACTGAATAGGGATCTTTCTTATCTAAATAATAGTCCAAACCAAGAGTTGAAGGATCAAAAGTCAAACCTTCATATAGGTCTGGTTTTAAATCAATTGAAACATGCTTTTCTATTACCCTGAATGTTTCAATATCTATTTCAGGATTGTATCTGCTGTTGAAAGCAAAACTATGTGCTCTCTGGTATGGATGGAGCTGATCGTTTAAAACATCATTACGTGAAAGCGGTAAACAAAGAAAGTATATTAGACAACAAACAGCAAATCCCAAGGCCCAAAATTTTGAAAAATCTCTTAACCTGCATTTTGCGCGAAATTGATTGAAGATAGCTTTCTGATGAAAGAAAAGAGCTCCAATGAAAATGGAACTTGGCAAGAGAAACCCGATCATTTCTGGAGTAGGTACAATTGCCATCATTAAAGCCAGATACAAGATGCTTAAAAACCAAACAGCTAATCCATTCAGTAGATTTCTGATCCACGAAGGGCTTCGTTCATACATCATGTACTTTCGATCTTTATTAATGATCAAAGAATAGCAACCTAGTAAAAAAGCTATCGCAAAAACATAGAGAGCAATGCCAGGTGAAACCATATTAATGGAAGCTCTTCCTATTTTAGTTGAATAAATTCCACCAAAAAGAATGGAAAATATAAGAATAGAAATTCAAGAAGCGAAAGTAGCACTTACAGAGATGCAAATGTCCTTCAGTAAAGCGGCTTTGAGTTCGGGAAAAGGAATACTCATTTTATGGAATTCTATGTTCGCTCTTAGTGATCCACCTAAACCTTTCATAAGAAGAATGAAGAACGGCCCAGCAATAGTAAAAACGGCAAAATCTTTTAATTCTCCTAAAAAATTAGTCATCCCTAGATCAACAACAACACAAAGGGGCAGAGATCTTCATGAGATCGAGAAGAAAATTTTTCGTATAAAGCCTGAACCACCATTGCTTAAGCATATTAACCCACCATTTCTTCTTCTATTTTCTCATCCTTCAGATGGAAATAGAGAATAAGGATATCTTCAAGTCTTGGGGGAAAATCACATTTAAATCTAAGGATTTCAGTGTCTTCATCAGCTACATGTCTGGGAATCAGATATAGATCTTTCCCATCGTTATCTTTCCTGACTTTGGCGGCTTGCTGATGTTTGAAAACTCCGTGTTCTTCAGTTTTTTTCAGAATATAAAATTTCTTCTGTAGGTCTTCCACCGGAGCATTGACTTTTAATTTCGTTTCCTGCACTAGGAGCAAATGGTCTGTATAATCGTTTAGCTCAGAAAGAATGTTGGTCGTAATAACAACCGTACCACCCTCCTGAGAATACTTTTTAAGCGCTTCAAGGAAATAGCGCTGACCTTCAATATCAATAACTGCGGTGATTTCATCCAAAAGCATCATCTTTGGTCTTGAAGCAAGTCCTAGCATCATCAGGAACTGCATTTTCTGACCACGTGACAAATCAGCAAATTGCTTTTTGATGGAAATTTTTCTGTCTTTCAGCATTTGATTGAAAATTGTATTACTCCACCGAGGATAAATGCTGCGATAAATTTTAACCATTTCGAGAAGATTCACTGAGAATGTCATTTCATAATTTTCGTGGATGAAGAAAACATCACGACGATGTTTGAATTTAAATTCGTAAGGATTATCACCAAGGACGTTAACCGAACCTTCATCAGATGAGTCGACACCAGCGAGAAGTCTTAGGGTGGTTGATTTACCGGCACCATTGCATCCAATCAGAGTGGTAAACTTCCCCTCTTCAACTGCAAAACTAACGTTCTCCAGAACTTTCTTTTTACCGTAGCTTTTGAATACTTTTTGAATTTCTATGATTTTTCCCATAGCCCCTGATCGGAATATGAGTCGGAATATTTAGTCTAATTACTGACTAGATTTATGGGTTAAAGCGCCCTTCTCGGCAGCGTTCAGTATTCCCTACCCAGACCCTAAAAAACGCCATGAGTTTCTCTGTGACTTGAATGCCTTCAAGAATGCCCAAAGCGTGTGCCATTGCTTCGTAAGTTGAAACCCATTCAGGGTGCTGAGCTTTTCTTAAACCGTATTCGGTCTTAATACCTGGGGGAAGTTTAACCGCAGGAATTGAACTGAAGCCGGCCTCTCGCTGGCGAACTTTTCTCGCCTGCTGCCAATTTCCGTCTGGAATGATCAGGTGATAAGGCCCTGGATGCTTTGCTTTAAAAGCATCACTCAGTTCAACGGCATCTTCATAAGGATAAAGAAAAAAAGGGTTTCCGGGACGAGCGATCGTTGGTGCTGAATCAAAAGTGTCATTCATGCGCCCGCGAATGACAATCTGGGCCTCTGTTGGGAGCATTTTTTCTGCGAACTGAGCGGTGTTGGAAGTGAGTTTTAATTCTCTGACGTGAACGATGAGAGAAATTTTTGTTTCAATTGAAAAAGGTTTTATATGTTCGCAAACACATAGGACATTATTCACTCGGCAATTTGGACAACGGTTAACATGTCCTGCTCTTCGCTGGCTCATATGCGCTTTGTCGGGTAGGATTTGATGACTTTCATTTAAACCCGATTCTAAAGCAAGGAGTCAAAGATGGCAAAATCTGTTTTCGATTACACCGTAAAAGATATTAACGGCAAAGACGTTTCACTTTCCCAGTACCAGGGAAAATTCCTTTTGATCGTGAATGTCGCCAGTAAATGCGGTTTTACTTCTCAGTACAAAGGGCTTGAAGCCCTTTCTCAAGAGCTTAAAGACAATGTTGTTGTCATGGGCTTTCCTTGTAATCAGTTTGGCGCACAGGAGCCAGGAAATGAGGAAGAGATCAAATCATTTTGCAGTTTAAACTATGACGTGAAATTTCCTCTCTTTGCTAAAATTGATGTAAACGGCGATAACGCAGCTCCCCTCTATAAATTTTTAAAAGAAGAAAAACCAGGCATCCTTGGAACTGAGGGAATTAAATGGAATTTCACGAAGTTTTTAGTCGGCCGTGATGGCCAGGTGATTAAGCGCTACGCTTCAACGGATAAGCCTGAAGATATCAAAAAAGATTTGTCAAAAATGCTCTAGTATTCTCTTTTAGAATTTTCTCCTTCAAGCGAGTACAATCATTGTTATTTCTCTTGAAGGAGTCCATATGCTTTTTAATGGTCAGGCGTTTCGCCTAGAGTCTCTTCCCAATGATATTTTGAAAGTTGTATTTGATCTGAAAGATCAAAGTGCCAACGTCTTCAATGCAGTTGCCTTAAAAGAATTAGGCGAAATGCTTGAAGTGATTAAAACACAAAAAGCACGCGGGCTTTTATTCACATCGGGAAAACCAAGTGGATTTGTGTTTGGTGCTGACGTGACTGAGTTCTTAGATCATTTCAAAAAATCAGAAACTGAAATGAAAAGCTGGATCGCAGGGATTAATAAAGTTTTCTCTGGCTATGAAGATCTTCCTTTTCCGAAAGTTGCCCTAGTGAATGGTTTTGCCTTAGGTGGCGGTTGTGAAATTGCTCTGACGATGGATTACCGTCTTGCAACTCCAAAAGCTGCGATGGGATTACCAGAAACAAAACTTGGCATTATTCCTGGTTGGGGAGGAACAGTTCGTCTTCCACGCCTTATCGGTGCAGACCACGCTATCGAGTGGATCACGGGAGCTAAACATTACAAAGCGGAAGAAGCTCTCAAATTCGGCGCCATAGACGGAATTGTTGAAGATAAGAATTTAGAGATGGCAGGACTAAGTCTTCTTGAAAAATGCATCAAAGGCGAAATGGACTGGAAGTCACGTGTGGCCCAAAAAACTTCGCCACTTAAATTAGATAAAATTGAATCGATGATGACGTTTGAAAGCTCAAAGGGATTTGTCGCTGGAGTGGCGGGACCAAATTATCCATCACCTGTTAAAGCAGTAGAGACGATGCAAAAAGCTGCGCGCTTATGTCGTGAGGAAGCTCTCGCTTTAGAAGGTGAAACATTTGCTTTTTGCGCTAAAACTAAAACAGCAGAATGCCTCACACAAGTTTTCTTAGGTGATCAGTACCTTAAAAAAGTGTCAAAGGCCGTAACAAAAAATGCTAAGCCGACTCAATTTGGTGCTGTTCTTGGAGCGGGTATTATGGGTGGAGGTATCGCCTATCAGTCAGCTTCAACAGGGGTTGGAGTACTGATGAAAGATATCAAAACGGAACAATTAGAATTAGGGATGAATGAGGCAAGTAAACTTCTTTTAAAAGAAGTTGAACGTAAAAAAACCACTCCTGATAAAATGGCAAAAATTATTGCTTCGATCACCCCTACACTCTCGTACTCAGATTTTGGTAATACGCAATTTGTAGTAGAAGCTGTTGTTGAAAATGAGAAAGTGAAAAAAGCGGTTCTTGCTGATGTTGAAAAAGTTACGGGCCCTGAAACAGTTCTTGCTTCAAATACATCCACAATTTCAATTACAAAATTAGCTGAAGGACTTGCTCGCCCGGATAAATTCTGCGGGATGCACTTTTTTAACCCCGTTCACCGCATGCCATTAGTTGAAATTATCAGAGGTGCTAAAACTTCGGAAGAAACAATTGCCCAGGCAGTGAACTACGCTAATCAAATGGGTAAAACACCAATCGTCGTCAATGATTGCGCAGGTTTCTTAGTAAACCGCATTCTTTTCCCTTACTTTAAAGGATTTGTTCATTTGATTGAAGATGGAGTTGATTTTCAGCGCATTGATAAAGTTATGGAAAAATTCGGCTGGCCGATGGGACCTGCTTATTTGCTCGATGTGGTAGGTATTGATACAGGAGTTCATGCTTCCAAAATCATGGCGGATGCTTTTCCTGATCGCATGGCCTACGGAACAAAGACCATCATGGAAATGATGTATGAAAATAAACGGTATGGTCAGAAAAACAGCCTTGGTTTTTATGAGTATGAAATGGATAAAAAAGGTAAACCAGTTAAAAAAGTAAACCCAGCTGTTTATGAACTCATTAAACCAATTATTAAAGCTCAGAAAGAAGTTACAGATGAAGACATTGTGATGCGAATGATGATTCCTATGATTGTTGAATCATCAAGATGCCTAGAAGATAAAATTGTGAATACCCCAGTTGAAGTCGATATGGGGCTTTTACTTGGTCTAGGATTTCCTCCATTTCGCGCAGGAGCTCTCAAATACGCTGATTCAATCGGTCTAAAAAATCTCGAAGAAAACTCTAAGAAATTTACATCGATTGGCCACATGTATGAGTTCACGCCGTTCATGAAGAGTCTTGCAGCAGAAAATAAAACATATTATTAAGAGGTCGATATGAAAAATGCAGTCATTGTTGATGCCGTAAGAACGCCCATGGCGAGATCTAAGGCCGGAAATTTTAGAAACGTAAGAGCAGAAGAACTTTCAGCTCATCTCATGCGAGAAATCTTAAAACGTAATCCAAAACTAAACCCAGTTGAGATTGAAGACATTATCTGGGGCTGCGTTCAGCAGACTCTTGAGCAGTGTTATAACATCGGTAGAAATGCTGCTCTTTTGACAGATATTCCAAAAACGGTTTCTGCGCAGACAGTTAATCGCTTGTGTGGATCTTCCATGACGGCCATTCATATGGCGGTTCAGGGAATCTGGTCTGGGCAGGGTGATTTTTATCTTTGCGGCGGCGTTGAGCACATGGGACATGTGCCGATGCTTCACGGTGTGGATTTCAATCCAGCTCTGGCAAAAACGACATCAAAACTTGCGGGCTCTATGGGTCTTACTGCTGAACTTCTCGGACGCATGAATGGAGTGACAAGACTTCAGCAGGATGAATTCGCAGCGGCTTCTCATCGTAAAGCGCATGAAGCGACACTCAAAGGTCGTTTTAATGATGAACTCATCCCTACTCTCGGGCATGATGATATAGGTGTGCCATCACTTATCACAACGGATGAAGTTGTAAGACCTGAGACAACAGTTGAGTCGCTTGGAAAACTTGCTGCTGTTTTTGATCCTAAAAACGGAACAGTGACAGCAGGAAATTCATCCGCACTTTCTGATGGAGCGTCTTGCGTGATTATTATGAGCGAAGATAAAGCAAAAGCTTTGGGACTAAAACCTCTTGCTCGTATTGTTTCAATGGCAAGTACAGGATGTGAGCCGTCGATTATGGGCTACGGTCCAGTTTCTTCATCTCGCAAAGCACTTGAGAGAGCAGGTCTCAAAATGGATCAGATGGACATCGTGGAGCTCAATGAAGCATTCGCTGCTCAATCGATTCCGGTTTTGAAAGACTTGGGACTGATTGATCACGTGGAGAAGAAAGTTAATCTCAATGGTGGAGCGATTGCACTTGGACACCCATTGGGTTGTTCAGGCGCGCGTATTACCGGAACACTTGCTCATCAATTGAAGCAAAACAACAAGAAGTATGGTCTCGCAACAATGTGTATTGGGCTCGGACAAGGCGTTGCTACCGTTATTGAAAATTTAAATTAATCTAATGCCAGATATCCAGTGAAATACCATCAAAATCGGATTTCACTGGATATCTGTTTTTTACAATTCGCAGTTAGTTCTCATAATGACACGATTACTATTTAAAATTGTCATCTGACGAATCAAATGAGTTCCTTCATCAGTGTAGCCTTTCCACGCCCACGCTCCGTTAATCTCAGAGCCGTCATTTAAGCGATCCATTTCAAATGACCCTTCTGGTGTCATCAGCAAAAGTTTGGCACCACGAAGAGCAAAGCGGTAAACCTCTCCCTTTTTGACGGCCGTCTTGCATGTTATCCGGCGACCAGTTGAGGTGGCGGTTTTATCAGCTAAAAAAGTCATTTCCGTATCCTGCATTTGAATTGGTACATCAATCATCGATTCGAGCAAATCTATTCCTTGTCCATCAGCTCCTCGAATCGTCTCACACTGAACTGAACGACCATTTAAACTACATATGCCTCGGCTTTTATTTGATGAAGAACCTCCTCCGTCTTTTCCGCAAGAAGCGATGAGTATCAAAGTTACAAATAGAAAAAAGAGTCTCATGTATTCTCCTTGAATAAATAAAGTCGGCGCAAAGCTATCAGGAAAAAAAATAAAATCATCTTTTAAAATTCTTAAAGTTTTCTTTAGTCTCAAGTGACGTTGAGCACTCGTTGCAAAGCAAATCTTGCGGAGAAAAATAAAAAGAAACGTCATCACTTGATTTTTCATTTTGAGCCACCTGCATGAAGCGCATGATTTGTTTTTGGATTTATTTTTTTTAATTTGATTTCTTCTTAGGTTCAAATTGCGAGAACCAAACTTAACGAAGTAGTAGACAAACTTAAGAACAACGTGTTTCATATGCCAAACAAATAGATGATCTCTCTAAAAGGCTTAACGCTATGAGTAAAATAGTTTTCCTCTTTCTTTTTTTGCCAGCACTAGCCCAAGCTCAGGAAAGCCTCGAGACAATTGAAGTCGCCGAAGGCAACGAGGAATCTTTCTCAGGTTTCTGGGAAGAAAATAAAGGAACGCAGATTTTTTCCGGCAAGAAAAATACGGTCACTTCTTTAAAAAATATTCCTCAGCTGCAAACTAATAACTATCGCCAGGCCACTTCACAAACACCTGGTCTTCTTATTTCGGAAATTCCTAACGAATCTCTTGCCGCTATTACTTACAGAGGTCTCGGAGATCCTCACGAAGCATTCAATGTTCTTCTTCTTCAGGACGGAATTCCAGTCGCGGCAGACATGTATGGTTATCCGGCACATTATTACTCTCCCGCTCTACCGATGATGGATAAATTTCAATTCATTCGTGGTGGTGCCGGACTTCATTACGGACCTCAGCCTGGTGGCGTGGTTAATTATATTTCTGTGCCTCTGATTAAAGGCTTGCCTCTTTCTGGCAAAGTTGGAGTGACTGGTGGTTCATATAATTTGCTTACAACAAACAATGCAGTCTACGGATCATCGGGAAATAACTCATATGCTATTGAGTACTACCGCCGTCAGGGAGATGGTCCTCAAAGAATTAATTCAAATTTCGAAGCAGACTACGTCGAAATTAGAAATCATACATTTGCAGGTAAAAATAAATATAAAGTTGCTTTCAATGGCTACAACTCTGATCATGGCGAAACAGGTGGCTTTTCAAAAAAAGGCGGAGCAAACACAAATGTCTTTGGTGATGATCAAGGTAAAGCAACTAAGAATCATGACCGCTTGAAGGTTTCACGTGCTCAAATCTCTGGTGGTGTTGAGCATAGAATCGACGACACATCTGAACTTCATATCAATCTTTGGGCAAATGCTTATAACCGCTATACAAAAAGACAGCGAGGCGGCGGCTTCGGTACTTTTCCAACGGGTGGTACTGCTGATTCAAATGATATCAGTATTCAAAAGTATTATGGCTACAATGGTGAGGCACGCTACTTAAAAGACTATAGCGCATTTGGAAATGAACACACTTTCTCGGTTGGCTATCTCTACTACAATATTACCGCACCTATCGTAAATGAAAGAGGAACTCGCGCAGATGCTAATGATGGTGCGGTCCAGTCACGCCTAGATCGTGCGACTCACACCAACTCACTTTTTATGGAGAATCGTATTTCATTTGGAAAATTTATGATGACTCCAGGTGTACGTCTTGAAAACATTCGTCAAACAATTGATGAGAGAAAAAAATCTGTGGCAGGTGCGAAACGTGAAGCTGATGAAACAGTGAATGTTCCCCTTCTGGGTCTTGGTCTTTCGTATCATTTAAGTGATGATACCCAAATTTACGCCAATGCTTCAGAAGCCTATAAGCCAGTGACTTTTACAGACGCTGTCCCTTTGACTAATAATGCAACCATCTCGGAAGATATTGATCCGTCAAAAATTTACAACTATGAACTCGGTTACCGCGGTCAAACCCCCTTGTTAAACTGGGACGTTTCTGCATTCTTCATTCGTTACGAAAATAAATTTGGATTAGTTGGAACGAACTTCCAGAACACAGGAGCTAGTGAACACAAGGGTGTGGATGTTGCAACAGAACTGAAACTTTCTCAGATTTTTGAGAAACTAAAACCAATGGGAGATTTTAACTTCTACACAAACGTAGAAGTTCTTGAGGCGCGATTTACCCGCGGTTCTCAAAAAAATAAAACTCCTCAATACGCTCCGAAAGCCATGACCCGTGCTGGTCTCATTTATAACAAAGAAGACAAACTCAAAGTCGCCTTTATGGGAGTCTTAGTGGGACGTCACTTCGGAAACGACAGCAATGGAAATATTGCTGGCGATAAAAATGGTTTCGAAATTCCAGCTTATACAGTCTTTGATTTAACCGCTGATTATACTCTTCAAAAAAGCTGGATATTATCGGCCGGGATAAACAATTTATTTGATCGTCAGTATTACTCTCGGGTAAGAACTGATGGAGTCATCTGGGCATTAGATAGAAATTACTACGCTGGTGCGACTTACAAATTCTAAAAAAAGGGGAGCACATTGCTCCCCTTTTTTTATCTATTGAACAAAATCATCTTCATTATCGAAATCAAAATCCTCTACATCTTCTGCATCGTGATACTCTTCTTTGCCAGTATTATCTTCATCAAATGAATAAGTATCATCCTGCAAAGAAGCATCCTCTGTTTCTCTGACTTGTTCATCAGGATCTGCTTCTTCATCATCTGAGCTTACACCTGCAGCGAGTTTTTCACTCTGGCCGGCCTGGATAGACTTATTAAATTTACCGTCTACCTGATCATAGAAAGTAGAGTTTTCGTCGTTTCGAATATCTTGATTATTTTGATTTCCCATAATGATCCTCCCATGGATTTATCCGTGCGAGGAGTATGAAGCAGATTTGGTGCCATGAGTGATAGACAGAATTTTGTAAGGTTGGGACTTGAAACTAAAAGAGGAATGAGGAGGAATTCCTCACTCCTATCGGGATTTTATTCGTATTGTTTGCCGAGCTCTTCAATCATGTAACCAATTGCGTACGGTACCGAGTTGTCTCTGGCGACTGAATAAGACGAGGCATGATCAAAGCCAAGCTTATGCGTCCACTCGTGAAACACGTTTCCTGCTACTTCTGAAGGGGTATACGGGTCAAAGAATTTAGTATTCATGTAGATACGTAGCTCACCTGGAGTGGTGTAACCAACGGTGCTTCTCCATGAATAGTAAAGCTGTAGCTCAAGATCCATTTGATTATCAACTTCAGGTTTTAGATCTTCTTTTCCATCTAAGAGCATTTGATAAATCTGAGCATTGGTTTTTCCATCATTATCAATGAACTGCTTTTTACCTAGATAAGTAAAATTTAGAACTCTGTCTCGGAACTCTTTACTCGCAACAACCTTCTTGATTATTTCAAAGGCCTTCTGAACTTTATCTTCATCTTCCGGTTCAAATTCAAAAAGTTGCGCCGAAATATCGAAGGTCAAAGCTTCAGTGGGAACTTCACCATTATCTGGGCCAGGATTCGGAACAGATGTTGGATCGGGAGTTGGTATCGGGCAAACTGCAGGAGCTGGAGCTTCCTCGGCATTCTGGACGGTGGTTGATGGTTGATTCTGACAGTCAGGATTCTGGTTGCAACTAACGAAGAAAAAACAAAGAGCACAAAGTGATAATAACTTCGTCATGGGCACCTTCCTTGGTTGGGACAAAGTGGGACTGATCCTTCCTGGATCACCCGCTATTGCTAACTCAATGCAAGTCTCAATGCCAATCATGCCCCTACACACAGGAGTGCATCAAGTCGGCAAGAATGTTGCTTTTTTCGTAGGACCAAGGCTGTGCTAAACGAAATTAAAGTTCAGCGTGACACCAAATGAGTGTCACTCTGAACCAGTTTGTTACAAACTTTTTCGAGGTTTAATAAGAATATTTCCGAAGAAAATACCGACAACTAAACTGAGGGCCAGCGTGATCATTGTGAATGCTGTATCAAGACCACCGACAACATCACGTTCAAAAAGAGATGTCATTCCACGGTAACCTACAGAACCTGGAACAAGAAGAATGATACCAGGCCATTGAAAAATGGAAGATGGTTTATCGCGCAGACGCGCAAAGATATTACTCATAGCTCCAACACAAGCTCCACCAAAACACATTCCGAGCTCAGGCCCTAAATAATGAGCACCCAGTTTCGAGCAGAGATAGCCATAAATTCCAGCGAGAGTCACCCATTTCCAGTCGATACGATTCGCTTTGAAATTGATCACAGACATGAGCGCAGTTAAAGGGAGAGTCAGGTAGGCCACCCAAATAGGTATAATATCAAAAGCAATATTAATGGGCGCGAAGTGAAACCAACTTGCCATCTTACTGCCTATGAAAACTCCAAAGGTAAGTTTTAACAAAATCATCACTCCGCCCACAAGCCTGGCAGTTCCGCTCACAAGATTATTAGTGGCGATTTCAGCAATAGCGATCGTAATGAACAGGCCCGGCAAGAAAATAATCAGACCAGAAATAATAATCACACCGACATTTAAACCAGGAAAAAGTTTCGCCAGTAAATACGCTGCCAGAGATGCTACCACAGCGACAATTGCTTCAAACAACTGGCGGACAAGACCGTTGGGTTTTACTATCGACATGAGTCCCATGAGGCTTCCAACCAGCATTGCTGCGATGAGATCACCCCAAGAACCACCAAATAAAATCATAAACCCAGTTGTCGAGAAAATAAAATACGCCATGTGGACGCGTTTACCATAGGGATCATCGGCGTTCAGAATGCTTTCAAGTTTATGGTACCCATCTTCATAGGAAATTTTATTTTGAATGACTTCACGAGCAACTGTATCAAGATTTGAAAGTTTGCCGAGATTCACTCCCATAGGCTCTACTCTTTCAATCTTAGTCACTTCTTCTTCATCGTTAGAGAAACTTGAAAGAATCGCTGTCGGTTGGGAGATAAAAGTCCCTTTGATACCTAAGAGCTGACACATGTCCTGCATCGTAGCTTCAAGAGTATGAGAGGGGGCGCCAGCAGAATGAAGTGCCTTACCAAAACGAAGAACAAATTTTACCTGTTGCTGAAACTTTGTGTTTTCCATTTACCAAGTCTTTTTCAAATCTTCAGTCATTCGCATGATAGTCATTTGTGTGAGGTCTTTGTAGGTTTTGAGCATTGGTGACAAAAGATCTGACTCAATTGTCTCAAAGTTTTTACTTTCGTCTGGTAGTGATATGAGTACCGGAACTTTAATTTCTGCTTCATATGTATGGAAAGTGATTGTCACATTTGGCTTCTCATTATTTTGTAATAAAAGAAGTCGCTCGTGATAACGATGGAGTGGGATAAGAGTCGATGCCTTGATTTTAGTTTTAATCTCTTCCGGGTAAACCTCACCAGAATGCTTATCTGTATGGGCCGTAGTCCAGGAAACTTCGCTCATAACGATGATGACGGCATCAAGATTTAACTCTTTTGAAACGTCGTTAATAAAATGCTTATTATGTTCAGACCACTTCGGACCACTCATCAATTCATAGGCAGGAACTAAAACAAAAGACATATCACGCATTCCTCGCGGGTTAAGGATAGTGGTCGTTGTTGTTTTTTTACCACTTTCTAAAAAGAAAATATCATCAGGAGCGAGAGAACTGCGCTTTGATTTAACATGATCATCCTCCACCATTCCGTATTTATCAAAAGATGGGCTTTTCTTTATCTTCACCGTTGATACGTAATCCAGAGTTGGCTCAAGAGTTTTTATACTTTGTTCCCAAATGGTCAGAAATTTTTCTGTAAGAAGCTGTTTTCCCTGTTCAGATAAGTAGATTTGGTTTTTACCGGCAAGACCTTCACGTGTAGGCTGAATTTGAGATTCAAAAATAATGATTCCAACTTTTTTTAAGGCCGGCTGTCCTTGACCGAAAAGAGCTGCATATTTTCCTACTGGTGGTTCACGATGAGAGGTCATCACAATTTTTGGAGAAAGCTCACGCATCTCCTCTGACGTATACTCACTTTTTAAATCGTATAAATAGCGATCTTCTCCACCCGTTTTAATGGTGCCCATTGAACAAGATGAGAGAATTAAGAGTCCGAAGAAGATTCGTAACATAAACAGGATTCCTGGGTGATTGTGAAAATCTTATCCCATTCTACCTGTTGTCCAGTTGATAATTCCAGACGAAAGACAGGTTCCACAATTATTTTGCGAATGAATCCTTCGTAATTACCCAGACTACTGGTGATGCTTACTTGTCCACGCGCTCTTAAATCAACAGCTAATTGATAAAGGGCACTCAAATCATCCCAGATCATCATTTTTTTGACGTTTTTCCAATTAATAGTCCTTGGAGGAGTCTGAAGTTCAAAACGGTCATCCTTTACCCACTCCATTCCAAAACTCTCCCCAATCCATACATCTTGTAGGTCCTTAATAAAAATAAAATGCCTTTGAAAGGAAAGAGTGAAAGGCAAAAGAGAATCTATTCTTGTGACTAGTTGGCGCTGATAAATACGTGCGGAAGAAGCATGCCTTGCTGACTTTAAGGGCACCTCTGAAACAGCATGAAGCCAGTTTTCGAGGTCAAGCCTGGGTAGTAGGTCTCCGTGAGATTCAATGGCAATAAGAATAAATGCCGACGGTTTTTGATAAAGCTCGCTCAAAATGCGATCAAGCACAGGCCCCGTTGGGAAATAGAGAAAATAAGTTTCACCATCTGGGATATCACAAGTAAGGAGATCTAAGTGGTAAAGACGAGCATTAGAAAGTTTGTTTTTTATCCTGAAACTTTCCCCTACATCCAATCTCGCCTTTTCAAACTCAATCCCAATACTTTCTCTTTCAGGAAAAAGATCTGCGTAAAAAAGGGCAGACCTACCATGTCCACAGCCCAAATCAATGAATCGTCCGGAAATAAGCTTATGCGAAAAGAGAGCTTCAAGATCGGCTAGAGACGTGTACATAGCATCAGCACTAAGCCCTTGGTAGGAGCCCTGCCTTCTTGAAATATTTTTTTCCGTCTCAAAATGATGAGAATTAAAATGTTCCCAATTGAGAAGCAAGGAAGACTTCATAGTTATCATCTTTTTCAAGACCATTGATTATATAACTTCCTCTCACACCAATACTAAAGGGAATAAAAATTCTCAAAAAATTCATTTCAAAAATTGTTTCCCAGCCCGCCGAGGCAGCTTCGTACGAGAGTCCCGCCAGACGTCCAGAAAGTTCATCGTAAAATAAATTAAACGAGACTCGCTTAAAATAAATAAATCGTGAAAGATTATAATCCGGGTAAAAGAGAGGCATTAAATAATTTCCTGAATATTTCTGAAACTCTTGCAAGAAAACGTTTCTTGTTCCACGCGGATAAACAATAAAAGAGGAATATTCATATGAGCGATTACGCTGCCTTTCATAGGCGATCTGATGATAGAAAGAATGATGATACCAAAGACCAGGCAAGTAAATTCTTCCCTCGACTGCTTGATGGGAACCCTTCAACCCATTGCCACTGATATCTTTTCCTTCTTCGGCCTTACCATTTAACATGAATCCCCAAGCAGGATTGATGTCACGTCTGGCAAAGCGAGAGGCAACGTTATAGGAAAATTCCACACCTGGAGAAAAGAGGGCACCATTACTCACTGAAGAGGCATCAGTGATTTTGTTATTTACCTTGATGAGTTTAGAAAACGCGCGAGTCGTAAAAGAGTGAACAAATCTTCCCTGAAGGTAATTCCATGGAATCTGTACACCTGCTTCAAAAGTCCCTTCTTCCCAGGTATTTTCAAACTGATTATTGCCTAGTCTGAATTCCTGCCGACGTTTGCCGTAGCCAGCTCTTAAATCAAAAACCGGATATAGATGAGACCACGTTGATGAGACAAAACCTTCAGTCGTTCTTTCGTTAATGTTGTATTCGGCACCTGCTGCGAGTGAAAATTTATTGAGTACATCGCGACTGTAGCCTGCAAGTGTGACCGTGGATGACAATGGCGGAGCTAAAATCACCCAACTATGAAGGTTGATCGCGTGCTTGGCCTGTGAGTAATCCCTGACGTTAAATTCCTGAGGTTTAGCGAGTTCTGTTTCAAGTGAAGAAAAATCTTCAGATTTTGAGAACTTTTCAAAAATGGGGTAAAAACTATTTTCTGATTTTTGTTCTGTCTTCCAATTAATAGATTTCGTGACAACATTCATCCCATCAACAGAATAATCGTTATAGTAAAGTTTATCTCCGGCTAGACTTGGCGAGTAGGCACCAAATGATGAACTTGTAAGCTGGACAGGCGCCTCTTTAGTAACCATCCAGATATTATCAATACCTGACTTAGGACTTTCAAAGAGAATCGTCCCGTTCGTCACCGAAATAAAACCTAAGTTGGTTACTTCTTTTTTAACCAGAATTTCTTCGCTGCCATTTCTAATGTTTATTTTTTGGATCGACTTTAAATCATCCTGGTCTTTGGCTACAAAGACGAGCTCATTGTCATTGAACCAGTCAATTGAAGTAATAACCGATGTTTTAGGATAAGGGAGACGGAAAATCTCTTGTCCTTCAAGACTCATTCCGACAATAGATTGTTTCTGGTGTGACGCCCACTCAATGTAAACAATTTTGTCGCCTGCTTGGTTAAGGACACCCAAACGTCCCTTGGTTTTTCTTAGATCCAGAATAAAAGCTTCTTTTTTTATGTCGTAGACTTTTAAACGAGAAAAATCACGATAGCCCCAGCGAGGGTCTATATCAGCTTCAAAAAACGCGATTCGATTGTTTCTTAATTTGTAGGGATAATCATTTTGAAGTCGAGCAGGATAAAAGAGCGTTTTTTCATTTTTACCATCGATGAGAACAAATTGATCGATAAAAGAAAGCCCTCTCTTTAAGGCCATCATTTTTCCGTCTTCAGTTGGCTGTGGATATTGATAATTCGTCCATCCAAAACGACGTCCTAGATTTTTAACTACAAAGGGAGTTAGTGTTAAGGCGTCTTGTCTTTTTTTCCATTCGGTCACAAGTTCCTTCATAACTCTTCGGTAGAAGTGATCAAAACTCTGATTTGTGAGAATAGAAGTCGAATTATAAAACGTCAGCGGATTCCAGCTGTTTTGCGCAGAATGGTTGGCAAGTTTTGAAAGGAAGAGATCTCCATAATGATTTCTTAACCACGACGTATAGAAATAACCATACACGTAGTGATTGGGTACATAATCATCGTAAGAACCCAGATGGGCCTTATCATAGTTCCAGTCTTTACCTGAAAGAAGAAGAGTTCGAAGATCACGATCAAATTGCGGAAGTCGGCCTCGCCCCCCTCTGGTTAACGCCGTTTCTATCCCAACAGCGTCTCCTTCAAAGAACCATGGTGGCAATGTAAGCCCTAGACCCAGCGCCTGACCTGTTTGTCCTAAAAGCATTTCAAAATATTTATTAAACCCTTTGCGAGCTTTCTGAAACTGCACGATATGACGGAATTCATGAATACTTAACGTTTTAAGCCACTCTGTATTCCCAAGTTCTGGATCAACAGAGGGGGTGACATAAAACTCAGATCGTCTTGGAGCAAGAGTAACAAATCCATTAGATTCAACTGACTGGTTTTGTAAAATAAGAGGAATGCGGTGTGGAGCAGACTCTAAGGAGCGAGTCACAAATGGGTAGGCTTTTTCTAAAAGATGCCCCACTCGCTGAGCATCCTCTTCGAGCTCGGAAGGGAAAATGATATCAAAATGTTTTGTTGTGAGATTCTTCCACGTCATGTCAGTGGGATTTTGTTCAAAATCCACCGATAGAATAGGAGCTTCAATAACATTCGCGCGTGAGCTCGCAGAAAAAAGCACTAAAAAAAACAAAAACATCAATTTCATAAATATCACTCTTTTGATTCTTTAAAAGAAACCAGTTCGTTCCAAAGTGCTAGACCAACGACACCAAGATTATGCTTTTTTAGCCGCCCAAGTTTTATATCAAGCTCACGTGGCCTGATGTTTTCAAAATCCAAAATGACTAATTTTTTTTCAGCAAGCTCTCGCTCAATTGTATGTTGGGCCAGGTGTCCCCAGCCAAGTCCAGCTAAAATAATTTCACGTTTAAAATTTTGATCTTTTAGGCGCCATTTTTTGCCATTCTCTAAAAGTCCAAAGCTTGAACCTTTCTGACCATTTTTATCCATGATCACGATCTGCTCAATATCGAGTAAATCTTTTTCAGATTTGACCATTCTCTCTCTATAAAGCTCTCGGCTTATTACAGGAATCATTTTCATTTTAGTCATTGAATGTGCCTCAATTAAGTCGGGCTCAGAAATAAAACTGGTGACTGCAATTTGTGCTTCCCGTGACAAAAGTTTTCTTTCAGCATCACTTAGGATTTCAAACCCAAGGTGAAGTTTAGTGTTGGGGTATTTTTCACCAAAATTTTTAAATAAATAAAGAAGTTTGAGTAAGGGCGAGATGCCATCAATAGCAACGTGAATCTCTGGCTCTTCTTTTTTACGGAAACTTTTTGATAACCCATCAAGCTCCCCCATTCCCTGGAGTACTTTCATGGATCTTTCATAAAAAGATTTTCCATGCTCGGTGAGTTCTGGGCGGTAACCATTCCGATTAAAAAGCTCTACTTCCATTTCCTCTTCAAGCTTCTTGATAGATAAACTTATCGCTGGTTGGGTTTTATGCAACTGTGCAGCAGCAGCTTTGAAGCTACCACTTTGAATAATCTGATGAAAAACAAGCACTTGCTCAAAAGAAATGGCCATAAAATTTACTTATATAGTTTATGAATATTACTGTCTTTTTTTTTATCAAAACTTGCTTCATGATGGAAGCACAAAAGACCAAACAATCTTAACTAATCATAAGGAGTTCAAGATGAAATCATTATTAGCAGTAGTCGTCACCCTCTCAAGCATGGGTGTCATGGCACAAAATAAGCCAATGACGAGCACATACAATGTTGATCCAGCAGCGACAAAAATCGTCTACGTTGGAAAAAAGGTGACTGGCAGTCACACAGGTAACGTTGTCGCTAAAACTGGAAACCTCGTTATCCAAGGCGAAGAAATCACCGGTGGTGAAATTGTTGTTGATATGAACTCACTTTCAAGCACAGACATCACTGACAAAGATACAAATGCAAAATATGTTGGTCACATGAAGTCTGCAGATTTCTTTGATACGGCAAAATTCCCAGAATCAAAACTTGTTATCAAAAGCTCTAAGAAGAATGCAAAAGGTCTCGAAGTTTCTGGTGACCTAACGATGATTGGTCAGACTAAGCCAGTCACTTTCGTTGTAACTGATATGAAGAAAACTGATTCAGTTGTCACTGCTAAATCAAACCTTACTCTTAATCGCACATTGTGGGGTCTTAAGTATGGTTCAGGATCTTTCATTAAAGGTCTTGGCGATAAAGCAATCAACGACGAATTTACTCTAGCTATCGATCTTTCAGCTAAGAAATAATCTTCCCAAATAGGGTCTTCTTAGGAAGACCCTTTTTCTTTTCGATCTGCCCCTCTTAGATTACAATCTTCTCATGATCCGACTCCTGATAATTCTCCTCTTAAACACTGCAGTGAGCTTTGGTGCTACAATAGCTATTATTGATACTGGATTTGATCTTGATCATAATTATTTAAAACCTAAAATTTTAAAAAATGAAACTGACGAAGAAGCTATTGATTTTCACGGGTGGGATTTTTTTGATAACAGCCATTTAAAGAAACCTGTCATTGAGGATCAGTCTGACCTTCAAGAAATTCTCCTTTATCGAAATCTTCGGGCCAAAGGCCATCGTCAGGGACTCTCTCTTGAAGAGTTCGAGTGGTTTAAAAAAAAGACGGCCGATAAACTCTTCATGGAAAAAGTTCGTCTCTTTAAGAAGCACTCCCATGGAACTTTTGTCGCAGGGATTGCACTCCGTGAGGGTGAAAACATTTCAATTTTTCCAATCCGCGGGCTTAATATTCCTGGCCCTGTCGTCGCTGTCGAAGACACCACCCAGGAAGGTGAAATACCGCTAAAAGGAAAAACGCCGGAAGAAAAGTTTCAGGAAGAAATAAAAAACTCTCTCGATCGCGTGTCCCGCAAGTTTTCAAAGATATGCCGTTTTGTTTCTCAGAAAAAAATTGAGATTGTTAATGCATCTTATGGCATTACTTACAAGAATCTCATGACAAAATTTCGTGAACGCCACCGAGAAATGCTTGGTAAAGAAATCGATGAAGCAAAATTAAAGATCATTGTGGATGACTATTTCACAACTCTTTACGGGCGTGGCGAAAAGACCATGAGAGAATACAACAATATCCTTTTTGTCTTTTCTGCAGGAAATTCTGCTCTCGATAATGATCAATTCCATCACTACCCTTCAAGAATAAAAGTTCCAAATGCCATTACAGTAGCTGCAACGAATGGGGAGTATCTTGCGACTTTTTCTAATTATGGTTCACAAAAAGTCGATATTGGGGCGCCGGGGGTAGCGATCCTATCATTAGTGCCCAAAATTTATTCTCAAGGTGGAGGTGACCTTTACTCTCCTTCAAGCGGCACATCTATGGCGGCACCTTATGTCTCAAATCTTGCAGCACAAATAAAAAACACTAATCCCTTACTCACTCCAGCTGAGATAAAACGAATCATACTAGAAACCGGTGACATTAAAGACCACCTCAAAGCAAGACTGGCCTCTGGCTCTATCGCTGATAACAGAAAAGCACTGCGAGCAGCTTTGCTGTCAAAAGATTTCGATTTGAACCAAGCTATTGGTCTTGGTAGTTCTGATTTATTTCCAATGGAAGATAAAATAAGTTTTGGTGGTATGCCTCCGGCCGTTTCTCCGGAGGACATTCAGAAAAAAGTGATGGATTCAATTCCAAGTGTCATCTCTCCTGCGGAGGTTGAAGACGAAACAGCGATTGAGCCTTTTACCAAACCATCGTCTTCTTCACCGAAGGATCAAGTGAAAGGGCAACTGGACAATTTAAAGCAGCCTCTTTCAGCGCCAGAAAGTGCTCCTGTGAAATCTTCTGATCCAGTCCCTTCCAGTCAAAACGCAGAACAATCTCCGACACTTTCCTCGGAGTCGCCTGCATCTTCTTCTCTACCTGAACCTCAACTTCCCCAAGATCAAAACCCAGACCCTTAGCCTTCATCGCCGCGATACTGAGCATACAACTCGCAAGTGATGAGCTCATAAGATCAGTCGGAGAAAAAGCCTCTCCCTTACCTTGGTTATCTTTAGGGGCGTCAGTAATGAGGGTATTTTTAGAGTCTAAGTGGGTAGCCTCTGTCCTGAAGCCACCTTGATATATTACTTTCATTTGGTGCATGGTTTGTCCTTGGTTAGCCTCATCATGCCATTACAAAACTCGATCTTCAACTCGGATTATCAAGTGGATTTTCCTTCAAAAAGGGTCAGCTTGCGACTAAAATAAGGCCACAACAGGAGATAACTCATGACAAAGAAAGTGGCCGCTAAGCGCCCTGTAAAAAAAGTTTTAACAAAAAAAGCTGCGTCTAAAAAATTAGATCCTAAAGCTCAAACAATTGAATCGCTGCTAGAACTTATTCGCATCACTTCAACAGTCATTCCTGATGATGTTGCAAAAACATTAATGAAAGCACGTACACAGGAAGAGCAAAATACGACTGCGTCTTATGCCATGAATATTATCAAGGACAATATGGATCTTGCGAAATTTAAATCGCAGCCTCTTTGTCAGGATACAGGCACTGTTATTTTCTTTGTTTATCATCCACCTGGTTTTTTTCAGAGTGCTTTTAAAGATTTGATAAAAAAAGCTGTGACCAAAGCAACTCAAAAAGGTTTTTTACGCCAAAACTCTGTGCATTCAATTACCGGAGAGAATGCTGGAACAAATCTTGGGGAAGGACATCCCTCCATCCATTTCTACGAGCATAGTAAAAAAGAAGTTTCTGTTAAGTTGGTGCTCAAAGGTGGAGGCTGTGAAAATGTTTCTGCTCAATACTCCTTACCTGATACAACTTTAGGTGCTGGCCGAGATTTAGAAGGTGTTCGAAAAGTCGTGATTGATGCTGTTTATAAAGCACAAGGCAAGGGTTGTGGCCCAGGTGCTTTGGGTGTTTGCATTGGAGGCGACAGAGCTGATTCAGCTTATTATGCAAAGAAACAACTCCTTCGAAAACTTGATGATAAAAATGAACATAAAGATCTCGCCAAAATGGAATCAGAGATTGTTGAAACTTGTAACAAGTTAGGCATCGGTCCAATGGGCTTTGGTGGGAAGACCACTCTCATTTCATGCAAGATGACTCACGCTAACCGCGTACCGGCATCGTTCTTTGTTTCCATTTCTTATATGTGCTGGGCGTTCCGCCGTCAGGGTGTTGTCCTCGATAAAAATCATAAAATCAGCAAGTGGCTGTACTAGGAGAAAATAATGAAACGTTTAAGTTACCCTTTTTCTCCGGAAGCTGTTCGTGAATTAAAAGTCGGAGATATGGTTCTCATCACTGGAAAATTATTTACCGGGAGGGATGCTGTTCATAAGTACCTTCATGAAGGAAATAAATCTCCGGTTAATCTGAAAAATCAAATTATTTACCACTGCGGTCCTGTGACAATGAAAGATAAAAAAACTGGTAAATGGACAGTGACTGCCGCCGGCCCCACAACTTCTATTCGTGAGGAGCCTTATCAGTGGGAGGTCATCCGCGATCATGGGATTGTAGGAGTCATCGGCAAAGGTGGCATGGGACAGAAGACACTTGATGCTTGTAAAGAGCACGGCTGCGTTTATCTTCACGCTGTTGGTGGAGCTGCTCAGGTTCTTGCTGAAAAAATTAAATCAGTAGATGGATTATTTTTAGAAGAGTTCGGTTTACCAGAAGCTATTTGGGAACTAACAGTTGAAGATTTTCCAGTTGTTGTAACGATGGATGCTCATGGAAATTCACTTCACAAAGAAGTAGAAAATTCATCGAGAGAAATTTTTAAAACTGTGCTTTAGGAAAGTAGCCATAGCCAGTTTGCACTTCGCAATTAGCCTCTCCATTATACATTAAAATTCCGGCGAGCTTTGTCTCGCCGTTTTTATTAATAACGATAGCACCACCGCTATCACCTAAGCAGGCACCTGATGCTTTATCAATAAAAAGAACAGCTACTGCACCGTAACTTCGGACATGGGAAAGGACGCCACCCACTCTTCTATTTCTTGCAATTAACGTCACTGGAGTTTTGTTAACAAGATCTGCTTTTCGTACAAAAGAAATCGATTTCACATTTTTTACAGGTGCCGCTAATTCAATCAAGGCTAAATCTTCAGTATCAAAACCCAAACCTTCAAAATAGCTAGAAGCGAAAGTCACTGCCTTACCTTTGATATAAACGGAACCAACTCTCACCAGCAACTTTTCAGGTTGGTAAATGAGCCCATGACTTGAATCAAACTCTTCCCGCCCCTGACCATCAATACAATGCCCAGCGGTCAAAACGAGAGTCGGAGAAATAAGGACTCCGTTACAAAAATTTTTTCCATTATTATGAAGAGAGACAAC
Organism: Bacteriovoracaceae bacterium; assembly: GCA_040399915.1. Taxonomy (GTDB): domain Bacteria; phylum Bdellovibrionota; class Bacteriovoracia; order Bacteriovoracales; family Bacteriovoracaceae; genus Peredibacter. The sequence goes on along the minus strand of JBBARE010000002.1, from coordinate 314,712 downwards.
GTAGGAATCAAAAGATACTTCAACCTTACCCCCATAAAGAGCAAAGGCGTTTTGAACGAAGAAAAGTGCAAAAAATAAAAGACCACGTTTCATGGCCTAGTTAATATGAAGTAATTTACTCTATGGGTAGGGGCTACCTAATTTTTACAGGCTTTTATGGTCTCACGACTCGGACAGGTGCTTGAGCGGCGTCTTCTGAAATGGCATTTGCCTGTTGTTTGATATTTTCCTTAACCCTAGTCAGCGCTAAGACACTAAAACTAATGATAAGTCGCACAGGGTGCTCGCTTTTCGCTATATCCTGTGAGGTGCAAAAGGGTGCGTAACCCTTTGATTAGCCACGTAAGCACTTCCAAAGTTTGTCGCCATTAAATTTAAAAAATGGCCAGTTAGACCACTTCTCACTCAAGAATCAGATTCCAAACCCGAAAGGCTTAAAAAGAGGCCTAATGGATTTAAATCAGTTATTCAGATTAAAAGAAGAGATGCTCAAAGATCTTTTGGAATCAGTTGAAGGCATGACTTTCAAAGATGAAGAGGCCAAAAAAACCTACACCTTCACATCGATGGAAGCGATCATGGATTTTTATAACAGGGCCGTGATTGTTATCATCGGCCAGGAATCAAAAAAACGCGCGGCCTAAAATACTGTCTTAATTCCAAAATTAAAAGTAAGTCCTGAAAGAGAAGAAGTATCCTCAGACCAAGTCTGAGTCCAGGTTTGATAATCAAGCTGCAGATAGAACGCCTGCTTGTCTGTGTAATAACGGTAAGCTCGACTCAAAAGTTTGACCCACGGATACGCCTCGGCTCCACCAATACTCGAACTAATAAAAAGCGGATGATAGGCCAAGATTAATTCACTCTCAAACGCCCATTTTTGTCCGATTGGATTGTAGTAACCGAGGTGAAATTCAGGCCCGATAGTTGATGAAGACTCAACTTCAATCTTATCTTCAAAACGATTTCCCATGAAGGTAGGAAGACCCAAATAAGATAATCCTGCACCATAGCTGTAGCGGGACTTTCTCAACTTCTTTTCTTTATTCCAGGAATAGGCAAGACGAGTTGCGAGACCTGAATCAATTCCTGAACTTAAAGTTAAGAGTGATACTTCCATTTTTCTATTCAGAGAATTAAGCGTAGGTCTTTTGTTCCATTCTAGATTAAATCCTAAACCTGTAAGATTTTTTTGATTAAGCTTGGTATCCGTATCAAAATTTTCGCTTTCGTAACCATATTGAGCAATTGAAACACCAAACAATAATTCATTTCTCTGAAAAGTTTCCGTTGGGATACCTTTTATATCTTCCTGCGTTTTTCCCTGGATAATATCTTCAATTTCTACTTTGTTTCCATCACGCAAGATTTTCGCCACACTTTTAGGAGAATCTTGGTATCCATTCGCCGTTGCTTTAATGGTTAATGTAGTTACACCTTCGCGAAGCTTAGATGCGGCAAAGGAAAGAGGACTTATTTTTAAATTAAAGCGACGATTTTTCTCACCACTGCTTGGTGGCGGAAGATAGTCGATTTCGTAAAGCTGTGCTGATCGAACGTTTTCCCAAGCAAATGAAACTTTTTGCTCAATTTTCAGTGAAACTTTTGGAGACTCAAGAAGACCTCCCACTCGGGTAAAACTTTTAAACGCAGAATCGGGTAAATCTGAAAGAAGTTTAGCTTCTTCATCTTTTTCTAAGGCGAAGGTTGCCCACTCCACTTCTCCAAGATCAGTCAGATAAACACTGTATTTCAAATCTGGTGTAACAGAATTATGAAGAACGACTTTTGCTTTATTTCTGGCGACTAGCTGATACTGGAAGGCACCTGCTATTGGGCCCCATTCAAAATCCACCTGAGCATCACTCAATTTTCCACCAGGCACGGGTCTTAGCATCAGTGGATTTTGCATTCGGACTTTTAGCGGAATATCTGCACTCCACTCACCTGGAACACCACGCTTATCAATTGAGCGAAGACGCAAAAAATACTTCCCCGGTGGAACTGAATGTGACCATCTTGTTTCATCAGTCTTATATTTTCCACGAGGAAGATTTTTATCTTCCTCAACTTCAAAAAGTTCAATTTCATAGTCTCGAGCACCAGCTATTAGATCCCACTCGAGATCAATCCAACGAGAATCCTGCGACCAGGACATGAAGGGCAATAGTAGAAGAAACAAAGCGAGGGTAAATCTCATCTAACTTTTATCCCTTTAAGTTTTGGCGCTGCAAGCATACTTTTTTCAGGAACTTCAACTTCAATTCTCTCACTTAAGTCACCACCACGGCGATACTCATCTTGAAATTTTGCCTGAAGAATGTACTTTCCTGGAAGTAGTCCATTAAACACTAATTGATCGTCTGAAAATCTTCTCTCATCTACAACTCTACCCTTTTCATCAGTCAGTGATGCAATAATGAGCCATGATGCTTTTGTATTAGCGACAATAGTTTTTAAATCGCCCTGAGCAGTCGCTCGTAATTTATTAACTTCACCCACTAAAACGGGTGCTGGTGGGAAAGGTGCTTGTTCAACTTTAAATTCTAACAGATCAGACTCAGCAGCTGTTTCTCCTGCTTCATCAAGAGTTGAAACTTTGGCAAAATATGTACCATCTTTAAAAGCGCGGTAAGGAAAATCTCTTCCCTGGGCTTGGAAATTTTCAGCGTCTTTCAAGTCAGGAGTCTGAGATATTTGAAGAATAGAAACACCACTTGTTTTCTTTTCCCATTTCAAAATGATAATAGGTAGAGATTCGAGGTAAAAGAATGATTTCTGTGACATCAGCCACTGGATTTTTCCCTCTTCTCTGATTTCAAATTTTCGACTCACAGGAAAAACTGATTTCTTTCCATCAGTTGATTCTGAACTAATTTCCCAGGTGTATTTACCGACTGTAGTCATGTTGATGCTGGTTGAATTATCTGCTAATTGAGTTTCACGATTAAAATTCTCACTCTGGACTTTTAAATCGTAACCACGAACATTATCCTGTTTTCTCCACTCAAACTTCACCATATTTGAAGGAGATCTTCCAATGTAGAAAATCGCATTATCCGCCGGGCCTAAAGGAGTTGGAGAAAGGAGATTTGATCCTTGGTGAACAGTGAATGGAACAGACCTCGATTCAATCCACTCTGTTTTTGCTACTCTGCTTTTTACTCTCCAAAAAAACTCTCCCTGAGGAAGGTTTGAAGGAGGCGTGAAAAAAGTTTGATCTTTAATTTCTTGAGTGAAAATCATCTGCTTAAAATCAGCGTCTTTTGCAACTTCAACCACAACAGTATCGCCGGCATTACCTTTAATCCATTTGAAATCAAAAGGACGATCGCCCGCTTTGATAAGTTCTTTATCAAAGGGATAAAGTGGCGACGGCGGTAACGGACGAATGAGATTAAGCTTCATAAGGGGAGATTTAACTTCTGTCTCACCAACAAGGGCAACCAACTGCCAGTAGTTAATTCCGGGCCTCATCGGGACTTCAAGCTTACCTTTTGAAAATGGAGCTTCAATGCCTTCCACTTTTTTCATGAGAAGTGGAGACTCACCGATGAGTACAAAAACAACTTCTTCTCTACCCAAAGCTTTCCAGGCAACGTTCATTTCATTTTTTGGACTTAGAATATCTTCTGAATAGTTTGGTTTAAGCTCTGTAAAAAAACTCTGACTTTGAGAGAAAGATTCAACCTGACTCCCACCATCTTTTGAAATAGAGATCGCAGCATCACCTTTAAGATCTAATTTTTTACCACCTGAAATGAGATCAAGCGTCTGTTCACCAGAACCTTCTTCTTGCTGAAGGAAAACTCGTCCTTCAAGCATGTTTAAAGAAAGCTTCTTACCACCTTGAGACATCACAATCATCGAATTTTCTTCAATCTCTAATTTTGACGGTGAATCAGCGAATTGAATGGTCGTTGAAGATAAACCTGCAGTTTTGATTTTATCGCCAAGGTAGATTTCATCCCCTTTGCGAATAGCAGACCAAAGAAGGCGCCCTTCTTCCTGGCGATTGACATCGTTTCGAAGGTCAACAACACGAGCAACGACTTGCCTGTTGTTTCCATTGTTTGAACTCCACTCTGCTGGACGAAGGAACTGCCATGACAGACCAATCCCGACAATTGCGATCAAGAGGGCGGTAAGAATTCTTTTCATATCGTTATTTTAACTTAAATTCCCATCTATAAACAAAAAAATTAACCGATTAGACTATTAATGAATATCGTAAAATCGAAAATCCATTTACCGATCGTTATGAAACTTGTGGCACTCACAACCTTGCTGGTTGTAGCAGTTGCCTTGACGATTGCCTGGAAGAATTCAGAACTATTTTCACAAATTTCGACTGATAGAGAAGAATCTTCTGCAGACATGATTACTTCATCAAAGGCACTTGAAGTTGATGCTATCCTAGAAAGTTATGTTGAGAAACTAGTGACTCTGGCGAGCGATAATTCACAAAAAAAATCACTCAATGGTGACCTGGCGTACTTTAAACTTGATACAACTAACGTTAATACAGTTGCTTTTGATCTGGAAAATCAAACGATGAGCAAAACTCCTATTGAAGAATTTCGCCGCACAATTTCAAGCTATAAATCTAACCTCGCCCACATTCAAAATGGAAACGTCTTTATTTCTAGTACTGGTAGTGCCATGAAAGAACCGTATCTTATCGTGGGTACACCAGTTGCAAAAGATAATGGTTTTGTTACTCACTGGGCGTGGGGATTTTTTAGAATCAACAGACTGCAATCATCTTTTGAGAAATCAAAAAATCTTACCATTTATCTCATAGATCAGCGTGGAAAAGTTATAGTTCACCCTGATGAGAAGAAAACAGTTGAAGCAACTGATCTTGCCGGAAATAAATTTATTTCTTCATTTTTAAGCGAAGAAATTAGAAAACGGCAGCAGTATGTAGATGAAACACTCTACTCGGCGGCAAAATCCGCTTATGGTCCGATGATTATGGGAGAAGTTTCTCAAACCTCAATCATGGCCCCTTCAAAACTTGCCAAGGAAATGAGTTACTTCATCCTAGGGATGATCCTTTCACTCTCTTTTTTCTTCTCAGTGGTGTTTGCTCAGCAACTTTCAAAAAATCTTGAAAAGCTCACTGACTTCGCTCACAGAATTGCTCAAGGTGATTTTGATATCGAAGCCTCAAAAGAAATTAAATCAAAAGATGAAATTGGAATTCTTGCCGAAGCCTTTGATGATATGACGACTGGTCTTCGTGAGAGAGACAAAATTAAAAATATGTTTACAAAATTTCACGGCACAGTCATCACTGATACACTCATGGACCAGGAAGATCTTCGCAAAGGTAAACAGTGCGAAGCTGTGGTCTTCTTTTCAGATATCCGCGGTTTCACAGATTTTAGTCAATCAAGATCTCCAGAAGAAGTCGTGAGTATGCTCAACTCTTATTTCGAAGTAATGGTTGGAATTATTAACAAGCATGGTGGAGTGGTTGATAAGTTTGTTGGAGATGCCATCATGGCGGTTTGGGGCGCTCCCAACAGTACACCAGACGACGCAAAAAACGCAGTACTTGCCTGCCTTGAAATGAGAACCGCCCTTGCCGAACTAAATGCTAAACGTCTCGCTGAGGGAGAAACAGTAATCATGATGGGAATGGGACTTCACGCAGGTCCAGTCATTTCCGGTACGATTGGTTCTGACGCTCGTCTGGAATACACAGTTATCGGCGATACTGTTAACACAGCTTCGCGTATCGAATCATCGACTAAAGCTTTTGGAACCGATCTCTTAGTTTCAGAAGAAGTTGTTCGTCGCACAGAAGATCTTTTCTTAATGAGCTTTGCTGGTTCAACTAAAGTGAAAGGTAAAACTGAGCCACTTAAACTCGCTAAAGTTAACGGTCAATATGATGAGTCTATGAACCCCGTCATCATCGCAACTCCCTACTCACAGTACGAAGCTGAGGATTCTGACAAAGTCAAAATCGTCGCTTAGTTACCAGCGATAAACCGAACTCGCCCATGTAAAACCAGAACCGAAGACAGCACTTGCAACCAGAGTTCCTTTCTTGAGCTTCCCGGCCTTCACTGCTTCTGCCATTCCAATAGGAATCGTCGCGGCCGTTGTATTGCCGTATTTTTGAATGGTATTGAAAACTTTTTCTTCCGGGATTTTTAATTCCTGCGCGATCATTTGATTAATGCGCATGTTGGCCTGGTGAAATAAAAAGAGATCGATGTCTTCTAGTTTTAATTTATTGGTTTCAAGGGCCAATTGCATACACTCGCACATTCGGCGGATAGCGTTTGTGAAAACTTTTTTTCCGTTCATATAAGGGTAGTGCATATTTTCATCAAGGTGAGCGTGAGAAATGCGATCCGCCCCAATAGCTGAGCCTGGTGCTGGCACCCAAAGTTCTTTTGCATGTGAGCCTTCAGCAAATAAGTGAGTTGAATAAACGTAGGAGTCTTTCTTCGGATCCTTCACTTCTTTTCTGCGCATGACGATAGCACCTGCACCGTCTCCGAAAAGAACGGCGGTATCACGGCCTTTTGTGGTTTTATCCAGACCCTTTGAGTGAATTTCTGCACCCACGACGAGGATTGTTTTGTACTGACCAGATTTAATAAAGGCATCAGCGATACTCATGGCATAAAGGTAACCGGAGCACTGCTGACGAACATCAATCGCGGGAATATCAGTCAGGCCAAGTTTTGGTTGGAGGAAACACCCTGCTCCTGGGAAATCGTGATCCGGAGTGAGTGTTGCAAACAGGATACAATCAATTTCTTTTTTATCGATGCCCGAGTTTTTGATCGCTTCTTCGCACGCAATAAGAGCGAGATCAGTTGTTCCAACTTCAGGAGAAACCCAGCGTCTTTCTTCAATCCCAGAACGTTGAACGATCCAGTCATGAGATGTTTCCATGATTTTAGAAAGATCATCGTTAGTAACGATGCCAGGGGGCACGAACATGCCGGTTCCGAGAATTTCTGAATGATACATGGCAAATCCTTTTGCAGTTTAAATTATTCAGCGAAGGCGTCGTTCCACTCTAGGTTATGATAAACTTTGCTTACGTCATCATCGCCTTCAAGAACATCGATGAGCTTCTGAAGCTTATCGTAACTTTCTTTTGAAATTTCTTTTGTATTGAGAGGCAATCTCTCAAGTCCTGAATCTTCCATCGTGATTTTTAGTTCATCAAGTTTTTTGTAAATGTCGCCGTAGGCCTCAACTGGTCCCTTGACTGTGACAAATCCTTCTTCACTTTCAACATCATCGATATTGTAATCGATGAGTTCCATCATAAGATCATCAGTCGACATCTTATTCATGTTTTCTTCTTTAATGGTGAACGTTGCTTTACGCTCAAAAACAAATTGCAAGCAGCCTGGAGTTCCCAGTGAGCCGCCGTATTTATTTATATAAGAACGGATGTTACTGACAGTGCGAGTTGGGTTATCTGTGGCGGTTTCGATAAAGAGTGCGACACCATCAATACCGTAGGCTTCGTAATTTATTTCTTCGATGATCGCGCCATCAGTGCCGAGGCCCTTTTTAATCGCCTTATCAACGTTGTCTTTTGGAACGTTAAACTGGCGAGCTTTGACCAACGCAATTTTTAAAGCAAAGTTTGAATCCACTTCGGCGTTGCCAGCGTTTTTGACCGCCATCAGAATTTCACGCAAAACCTTTGTGTAACTTTGCGATCGCAACTTATCTTGCGAAGCTTTCTTCATCTTAATGTTGTTCCATTTACGACCCACAGGGCACTCCTATCGCTTAAAAATTTGAATGCCTCACTATACCTCAAAAACGCCTTTAAAGCTTCAAAAACTCGGTAATAACGCATGGTTGCGAGACTATTGGGCATCAAAAATCGTCAGGAATCTCATCTCAGACATGACCACGACCGTGACCCCCTGAATCTCGACACGAATTTGGTCAGCACTGATAATTGTGAAGAATTAACAAATTCTTCAAGGAGTTCAAATGAAATTTCTGATGGTTCTTCTTACTCTCTTTAGCTTGCAGGCCTTGGCCGTTACAACTGGCGAGACAGCACCTGCATTTACGTTAAAAGGATTAAATCCAGCCAAGGATGTTTCTCTTGCTGATTTTAAGGGAAAAGTTGTTGTGCTCGAGTGGCTTAACCACGGTTGCCCGTTTGTAAGAAAGCACTACGATGCTGGCAATATGCAGGCCTTTCAGAAAAAATACACTGCTCAAAATGTCATCTGGTTATCAGTCATCTCTTCTGCTGAAGGCAAACAAGGGTACGTGAATACAGAGGGTGCTAACAAAGAAAAAAGAGACAACAAATCTTTAGCGACTGAAGTTCTTCTCGATACAGATGGCAAAGTGGGAAATCTCTACGGTGCTAAAACCACTCCCCACATGTACGTAATTGATAAGAGCGGCGCTTTGGTTTATCAAGGAGCGATTGACGATAAGCCGGATACTGAGAAGGACTCTATTTCAAGTGCAAAGAATTATGTGGCTGCTGCCTTGGATGAAATTATAGCTGGAAAAAAAGTGACTGCCCATACGACGAAGTCTTACGGTTGTTCAGTTAAATATTGATTGATGACTTGTTCTGACTGTTTTAGTCGGGACAATCTTTATGTTTTTCCTCTTGGAGAGTTAGGCTTTTTAACGTTATGATTAACGTTATATGCCCTATTTCTCAAGGAGGAGAAATGATCTTCAAGCTTACATGCACAATGATGGCCCTCTCCCTTTATTTCGTTGCTCAGTATATTCAATAACAAAAATCTCTTTCTCTGAGATGGGCAGTGTGGACATGGTTTCAGTAAAGCCTAGTTCATTCATTGCATCTAAAAATGTCTGTAGATAGGCCCTTCCAGGATCGGTAAGTAGAATTTTTCCTCCAGGATTTAAGAATCGAATTAAACCCAACGCCAATTCTTTTGGATGCTTCGATTCATAAAGGACGTCTGATCCAAGAACAACATCAAAAGGTCCAATATCTTCTTTGTCTTCACGCCAATTGAGTCGCTTGTACTGACAATTCAGATTTGAGTGTCTGCAGTTTCTTAAAAAGTATTCTTCTACGTCCGGGTGAAAATCTGTCGCAAGAACTTTTCCGCCAAGGTGAGTGGCAACAAGCGAAGGAAGACCTAAGCCACATCCTAATTCAAGGACCGTTTTATTTTTAACGAGATTTGAATTTTGAGACAGATAAAGGGCGAGAGCATCAGCTGAAGGCCAGAGCACACCAAAATAAGGACAGAGATCTTCTGCGAATGGATCAAGCTGTTCTTCTGGGGTCATGGCCTCACAAATAAGATCAATCGCTTCATCAAGATCGCGGATAGCCTCGACGATGAAAGTCTTATCGTTATATCTTCTGGGTTTTGTGAGAGTTGGGTATTTAATTTTAATGGTGCGCATAGATCCTTAGTATAAACTTCGTCAAAAGAAGCGGCCATGGTTAAGATCTTGACCAGCTCTCCACAATCGACTTTAATGAGGCGATATGCCTTGGACTGATTACTCCGTTTTTTATACTGACCATGTTGTTGTGCCGTTACCTCCGGGACACAGATTTCCAATGCAAAAATATAAAATGCTTCGGGAAAAATTACTAAACGATCATATTTTGAGTTCTTCTCAGCTTATTGCTGCTCCTAAAGTAAGCGATGAAGATCTATTGCGCGCTCATACTCATGAGTATGTGATGGGTTTAAAAAACAACACACTCTCAGATAAAAAACTTCGCCCAATCGGATTACCGTGGAGTGAGGATCTGATGAATCGCTCCTATACATCAGTGGGTGGATTTGTAGCTGCCTCTGAATCAGCACTTGAAAGCGGATTCTCTGCCCTCCTTGCTGGAGGAACTCATCACGCTCATGCTGACCAAGGCGAAGGCTTCTGCGTTTTTAATGATTTTGCAGTGGCAGCATTAAAACTAATTGAACAAAAAAAAGTAACAAAAGTTTTGATCATTGATCTTGATGTCCATCAGGGGAACGGAAATAGTTCTATCATGGGATTAAGAGATGATGTCTTTATCTTGAGCCTCCACGGCGAAAAGAACTACCCCTTTCGTAAAGTTGCCTCTCATCTTGATGTTCCACTCCCCCAAGGAACAACAGATCAGGAGTATTTAGTGGCACTTGAAAATTCATTGTCTCAAATTAGTCGTCTAGACTTTGATATTATTTTTTATCAAGCGGGCGTAGATAATCTTAAGGAAGATACCCTTGGAACATTTGCTATGACCTTTGATGGACTGATGGAAAGAGACAAAATGGTTTTTGAATTTGCCCGTGAGAAACCACTGGCAATGGCGATTGGTGGAGGTTACGCTGATCCTATTGAGCTATCTGTTGAAGCCTATGCAAACACTTTCAAAGTCGCAAAAAGTTTTTTTAAATAACAGTCACGCCAGGTATTTATTCTCTAAATTAAACCATTCAGTCGATAGATCACTCGCCTTATTTTCAATCGTTTGATCTTTAAAGAGGTCTCTTACTTCTTGGGTGCTAACCGTTCCCCCCTTACGTTTTAAGAATCGAACTTTGACTAATCCCGTTGCCATGAGATCGCCAGATCTTAAAAACCTTTGCTGAATAAAAAAGTATTTATCATCATGGCCCATGATTTGAGTCTCAATCTGAAACTTGTCCCACAGCTCAAGAGATTTTTTAAATTTTATTGTTTCCCCTGCGACAACTGAATACCAACCATTTTTTGTAGCAGCATCAAAGACACCATTTCTAAAAATCATATCCAAACGTCCAAAATCCATGAACGAAAAATAGACTCCATTATTGACGTGCCATAAAAAGTCGAGATCAGTTGGAAGGACTCGCATATTCACGACTGTTTTATCGCCAAAGTGCGCTTTTGTTAAAAAGCGCTTCTTTAAAAAAATAAGAATCGTAAGAAAAATCATATGCATAAAAATTACCTCTCAATAATAGCGGCAACACCCATTCCGCCGGCGGTACAAATGGAAATAAGCACTCTGCCTTCGCCTTTTTCTTTAAGCAATTTTGCAGCGGATGCAACAATGCGACCACCAGTCGCAGCAAAAGGGTGTCCGAGAGCAAGACTGCCGCCTTTCACATTCATTTTAGATCTATCAATTGCGCCCATCGGTTTATCGCGAATCAAAACATTTTTGCAGTACTCTGGATCTTCCCACGCCTTCAATGTACACAAAACCTGGCCAGCAAAAGCTTCGTGGATTTCATAAAAATCAAAATCCTGAAGAGTCAGGTTATTCCTCGCAAGAAGTCTTGAAACAGCAATCGTCGGTCCCATTAAAAGGCCTGCTCCATGAACAAAATCAACAGCAGCGACTTCACAGTCTTTAAAATACGCCTGCACTTCAAGATTATTAATTCGCGCCCAATCTTCACTGCCAAGCAGAACCACAGAAGCACCATCTGTTAAAGGAGTCGAATTTCCGGCAGTCAAAGTTCCAGATCCGCTCAAATTAAAAGCGGGTTTTAGTTTTGCTAGTTTTTCCAGAGAGGTTTCTTTTCGCGTGATGGGATCTCTTTTAAGCGCCTTGAATTGAATAACAAGATCATCATGAAATCCTTCTTCATAGGCGTTGGCTGCCTTTTGATGTGACTCGTAAGCGAGCTGATCCTGCTCCTCACGGGAAATGTTCCAATCTTTGACCATCAGTTCACAATGCTGACCCATAGAAAGACCAGTGCGTGGCTCTTTCACAGCTGGGATTTGAGGTTTTAAAAGAGATGGATTAAAACTCATCAGCACTTTACCTTTTTCAGCAATAGATTTTGCATTTTGTAATCTGATTAACCAGTGAGTGAGTTTTCGTTGACCGATGAGAGGAATATCCGAATTTGTATCTGATCCCCCAGCGATTCCAGAATCCATTTGTCCGGCAGCTATTTTTAAGGCGACAAGATTGGCGGCCTCAAGTCCTGTTCCACAAGCTCGCTGGATATTGAGTCCTGGAGTTTCTGGGTTAAGGTCTGAACCCAGAACCACTTCTCTGGTTAGGTTCCAGTCAAAAGGATGATTCATGACAGTTCCCGCGATCACATCCCCTAAAAGTTTTCCTTTAAGGTTTGTTTTTTTGACTAAATCATTAAAGGCCGCACTAAGTAAGTTTTGATTTGATTCACCCTCATAATTTGTCATGGATTTCACGAAGGGTGTCCGCGATCCAGCGATAATGGCGACTTTTCTCATATAATCCTTTTTGACAACCGACCGGTCGGTAGGTTACAATAGTGTATCGGAGGTTGGAACTAATGTCCACCACTTCTACAAAAACTGAATTATTACATGCAGCTAGCAAAATGCTTTTATCCAAGGGCCTCAATGGCTTTAGCCTTCAGGAGCTCGCCTCTGCTTTAAATATAAAGAAATCAAGTCTCTTTCATCACTACCCCTCTAAAACAGCACTCGCCGTTGAGCTTTATAAATTCTATCAAAAATCTTTTTTAGACTGGGTTATTCGCTTCCATCATTTGCCCCCTGAAAAACAAATTATTAACTACGCTGAAAAACTCACAACGTGGATATGCGAGAAGCAGCGTGTTTGCCCGGTGGGAGCTTTAAGCCTTGAATGGCACTTAGTGGAACCCGAACTACAGGTTGAAATTAAAAAACTTCATGAACTACAAAAAAGCTGGCTGAGAAAATTATTTAAAGAAATGGATGTACGTATTCCTCGCACTGATGCCGTTATAGGAACGATGGCACTTATTCAAGGAAGCATCCAACTCGCTCGCATCAATGAAGATCCCAAAATGGTAATAAAAAACTTAAAATCCTATCTAAAGAGTATCAAATCATGACAATTCACGAAGAATGGTTAAAAAAACTAAAATCTTTTCCTGGCAACATGACTCTTCCGCCCCCTACTCTCTCAGAGCTTGGGCTAGAGTACACTGAAATTGAACCGGGTCGTAAAATGTCAGCAAAGGTCCCTTTTCAAAAACGTTTCACAAATCCAGTTGGACTTTATCAAGGCGGAATGCTTTCAGCTTGTATCGACGAAGTGATGGGGCCATTATCTTATATAAGTTCTGGCTCAGCTTGTATGACTCTCGCTCTGAATGTAACGTTTCTAGGGGCGTTTAAAGAAGAGATGGGCTTTTGTACAATTGAAGCTGTCGTTCTTAAAAAAACAAAAAACTTTATCTTCATGCGGGCCGATGTAAAATCTCCAACGGGAGAACTCATCGCTCACTCTGAAGCACATGTGAAGGTCTTATGATATCTGCTATGGAAATTCGTCAGAAATTTTTAGATAAGTTAATTAATTTCTACGGACCATTTGTTGGTGCGGGGGTGAAGCTCGAAAAAATGTCACCCGACTTTCGGGAAGCCACAGTTTCGATGAAGCTCACATTCTATAATAAAAACTACATGGGTACTCAATTTGGCGGTTCGCTTTATGCCATGACAGACCCTTGGTACATGCTCATGCTGATAAAAAATCTTGGTAAGGGTTACATTGTCTGGGATAAGGCCGCGACGATTAATTTTAGAAAACCCGGCAAAGGAAAAGTCACAGCACAATTTCATTTGAAAGAAGAACACTTAGAAGAAATCCGGGCCACTCTCGTGACCCAGAATAAAATGGATTATATTTTTAAAGTACAAATTAAAGACACTGAAGGAAAACTCATCGCAGAGGTAGATAAGGTTCTCTACATCAGAAGAAAAACTTAAACGGCGTGCGCTTCATTGTATTCTGATTCAGCAGAGTACAAAGACCATCCACGCGACTTTTTTGAAAAGCTCATTTTTTCACCAGAATCAAGTGTCCCGATGAATCGCTTACCGTCGGAGCTCTCGCCCATAATCGTGAAAAACTTAATCTGGTAGGTCCAGTCATTGAAACGAACTTTTACGCTCTTGCGTCCGGCCACTTTCCAAACTTTTTCTAAACTCCATGAATTCATAGTCCCCTCCTGAGGTTTTCTGTGTTAAATCATACCGCATGGACTCAATTTTACCTACTAAATCATCCTCAAGAGCAGGGCGTTTTAAGAAGAAGTTAGTAACAGAGAATGAATTAGTTCTCGAAGCACTCCCAATTCAGGCCAAAGTGGCCCCTTTCCTCGACTTATACTCTTCTGGCAAGATAACCGCAGCAGACTTTACCGCCTGCTATCTTTTAGTTTTTCTTTCTCACAGATTTCCCGGAACGTGGCTTGGTTCAAAGCGAGTTTCTGAAAAAGTGGTGGGAATCAACTGGCGTGACCTTCCTTTTACTTTTGAGCCAAATATCAAGAACCGCCTAGCAAACGTTGACTCACTTCTCGAAATCTTTTCAAGTTTCGCCCTCAAATCAACTCCCTTATCCGTTAATCGCGCCATAACTGAATGGTCACGCGGTCATTACGGTTTAGAACTCATGTTCCGCATCCCCCAACCCCACGAAGTCCTCGCTCAGCAAAAAACTGGCCGCCGTTGTGTAACAACAGTGATTGATAAACGCCTTTCAACCTATATCTTAGGCGAACGAGACGCTCTCTCCTTCACCATGCACGACTTGATCCACGCCGATCATTTCTACCACCACAACAATTGCTACGAGGGCCAGCTAGGTTTCTATAACCTCCTCGATAAAACAATCTCCTATTTTGATCTAACCAACGATGCCTTCGCTTCCGAATTCGAATACCTCATCGCCGATATGAACGCCTACGCCATCCACTTAATGAAGTGTCTGAAGTCCGCCATGATTCATTATTTTTCAGAAGATTATTTCAAAGGCTGGCTCCTTAATTTAAATCCACCGACCGCGATGTATGCACTGAATAGCGAAGCTTATGTTCCAGAAGTGATGGATGCTGAGATTCTTTCTTGGCTCGAGACGTTTCGAAAATCTTAAGGTTAAATCGACTCCGGCGCCGGATTGAAATTTGCGTCAATTTGCCCTTGGCGGGAAGACGGAAATTCAAAATTTGCGGATTTTATGCAGGAACTGTAATCAGCGTCAGCGAATGACTTCGAATCTCCACTTCCCGTAGTAGTAGATCGAAAGAGCGGTGCCCATGTGCCAAATGGAGTGCCACTGGAAAAGACTGTAAGGATCACAGCGGTAGTGGGCCTCGTCCATGAGAAAAAGACCAAAAGAACAGGTCAGAATAAAAAGCGAAAACTGGAGCGTTCGTGCCTTTAAAAAACTCAGTCCCATTTCGCGTATAACGTCACCGATGGAGAAAAAGAAAATCAAGAGACACAACCCGATGCGTGTCCATTTGTCCATGGAGTACATCGCCAGAAAAAGGGCGACTAAATAGATGACGAAATAGAAACAGATTCTTCGGGGAGATTGTTTCAAGAGAAGAAATAAATTTAAGAGGGCAAAAAAACTCAAAACTAAAACGATAGCGGCAAAGTCCATCGTAAGCGCCACTTTCGTGAAAGTGCCGTGGCCCAAGAGACTGGAGAAACCCATCACCACACAAACGAGGGCCTACATTTTAAGTTCGAATGTTTTATCTTTAATATGACGATAGATAGCTAGCCCTGCGATGACATAAGCAAACGAACTCCAAAACGCTGAAGGCTGGCGAATCAAAGCGTCCTGAGGGGCTTCGCATTGGCACTTTACTGGATAGCACAGTGCCTGTTCAAAGCGCGCCCAAGGATTCATGGAATGTATTGAGCGGTATTTTTTTCGTTTTCTGAAACTTCAACAAAACTGATCCAAGCGCGATCACCATATGTTTTTTTCAAGATTTTTGAAGCTTCCTCATAAACATAGAGGGCCGTGCCTTCCATTCCTGGATTTGGCAGAACGCGAAGTTGAATCACTGCTTCTTGATCAAGTTTTTTGAAGGATTCAAGATGAGGATCGTCTGCTGCAATTAAAAAGGTGTGGTCAAAAGTGTATTCAAGCCAAGATTTGATTTCTTTTAGGCCCCCGAAATCAACAACCCAGCCTTCTTTAGTGAGCTCGCTGCCCGCGAATTCAAAATAGAAAGTGCGGGAGTAGCCATGAACAAATCGGCAGTGAGATTCAGCTCGCCATTGGCGGTGAGTGCAAGGAAAGCCTGCGAACAGCTTAGTTGATTTAAAGTTTTTAGGGTTCATTTTCTTTTCCTCCGGATAAAACGGCAAGGTGGTTTTGGAGCAAAACTTGTTTAAGACTTTTGCCAAGATCTTGCAGAACTTATCACGTTTTTCGTGATTTGAGACGGTGATCTTTTTGGCAGACTTAAGTTCTTTTTCGACAAATGCTTAAGTAACCACGCCAAATTGGGCCTCACATGGCTTTTTACTCTTCATTTCGGGGGGTATCAACGCCCTGAACTCTGACTTGACCGATGTTGAAAGTCATTGTGTCTCCGTCATAACTTATCAAATAGTTGACTCCCGTTTTAGCAAAAACAGTGACTGATAAAAAAACCAAAAATCATCTGAGCTCCGCAATGCTTCGCCAGCCTTCTGTTTTTTGTCTCAGATTTTTTAAGATGCGAATATATTTTCTCGTCGCGAGGTCAACGCCAAGGTGCTTAAAAAATCTACGTGTCAAAAAGCTTTCGGGGTTGGCATAGATTTCATCTTCAGTCGCCATGGAATACCCATAACCCAGCACGTGGTTATGACGTACGACGATAAAGGATTTTTCACCCAGCGTTCGCCCTTCACCGAGAATGATCAGGTGATCTGAAGGAAACTTCGCTTCTTTGGAAAGGGTTTCTACTTTTTGATTATGTTTAACGATTTCTTCTTTTGATTTTCCGCCGTCACGATAAGCAAAGGTTGTGTCTTTTAAATCAGCTTCCATAGATTTTAGCTTTTTTCTGGCGTCAAGATAATCCCGAAAATACCAAAGACCCGGTAGTCCCTTTTTATAAGGACGAATTTTAAAGTTTTTCTCACCAGACTGCAAAAGCTCATTCACAATGACCCAATGAGGCTGATAAGGATGAAAAAGAAGTTTTTTAAATTCTGCTATTAACGCCGAGCCTGTTATCTCCCCTTCAACCACTTGGGTTTTGATTAAGAGGTCTCGATTTTCAGCTTTAACAATCAGTAGTTCCCGCGCGGTTTTTTCCATATTGAAAGCCGCTTCGAAACGAATGACTTTTCCATGCTCATTTTTAAAATAGAGAAGGCCCGCTTTGGTGGGAATTTTTTTAAACGCTTTTTCATGATGAGGGAGATAAAGAATTTTTGGATAGATCTTAAGTCTCAACTGAAGCAATTCTTTAAAGAGCTGAAGAGTCGCCTTGGCATCACCAATCGCACGATGACGTTCTTCAATTTTAATATTAAAAAAACTGCAAAGGGCATCGAGATTGTAATTTGAGAGACCAGGAATTTCGTGTTGGGCGACTTTTAACGTACAAAAGTTTTTTACTTTTAATTCTTGTCCCATCTCTTGATATTTTTTTCTAAGAATTCCCAGATCGAAGTCCGTATTGTGAGAAACGAAAACAGACCCTTCAAGCCGCATGCGAATAGCATCTGCAACTTCATAAAATTTCGGTGCTGTCGTAAGGTCACGATTTGTAATTGATGTGAGGTTTGAGATGTACTCTGGAATTGTCCGAAGTGGATTGATGAGTGTTTCATAAATCTCAACAACTTTATCATCCTCAAAAGTAATAAGAGCGATCTCGATCATATCCCGATCAGAATCCAGTCCCGTCGCCTCAATGTCGCAAATGACATATCTTCGTCCATTCATCCTTTTATTCTAGAAATTTCCGCCTTATAAGCCAAGTTCTTGACCAAAATATAGAAAATAAGCTAAGAATTGTTATGAATTTTAAGATCGAAGAGAGCTGGCGCCCCTATTTAGAGGCAGAATTTGAAAAGACTTACATGCAGGAGCTGAATTCCTTCCTTGATTCTGAAAAGCAGGCGGGCAAAGTCCTTTATCCCAATCAAGACAAAATCTTCGAAGCTTTTCATTTAACACCTCTGGGCCAAGTTAAAGTCGTCATCCTTGGACAAGACCCCTACCACGGCCCAGGTCAGGCGCATGGGCTTTGCTTTTCTGTGCAAAAAGAGATCAAAATTCCTCCATCACTGGTTAACATCTACAAAGAACTTCATAGCGATTTAAATCTTCCCATGCCCCAGCACGGGTTTCTTGAAAGTTGGGCCAAGCAAGGCGTGCTTCTTCTTAATACTGTTTTAACTGTTGAGGACGGCAAGGCCGGAAGTCATCATCAGAAAGGTTGGGAGAAATTTACAGATAAAGTGATTGAAGTTCTTAATCGTGAAAAAGAAAATCTGGTTTTTATTTTGTGGGGAACTCCAGCACAGAAGAAAGCAGCTCAAGTTGATGAAAAAAAACATCTGATCTTAAAATCCGTCCACCCATCTCCCTTATCGGTCTATCGTGGTTTCAGCGGCTCAAAACCTTTTTCAAAAACTAATGAGTACCTGACAAAAAATCAACTCTCCGCTATTGATTGGTCTATTTAATTCTTTTCACGACTGACAAGTAGAATGGTCCCCAACCTGTTGTATCTGGCAGAACCTGCCAGCCAAACTCTGTTGGTTCACCGAACGGAAAATCTTTGTGAATCATTTCAAAGCGTCCCATTCTTTTCTGGTGAAGTTTACGAATGATGTCGTCGTTTTCCAAATGGGATAAGGCACAAGTTGAGTAAACAATTGTACCACCAACTTTAACGATATCTAGAGCAGAAGCAAGCATCGCAAATTGAGAAATGGCGATAGCTTTCGTTCTGCCAGGCGCCCACATCGAAAGTTCTTTTGAGTCTTCCAGGACGTGACGTTCCGAAGAGCAAGGAGCGTCGAGCAGAACTTTATCGTAAATACTTTTTTGATAAAGGCTCCACTTAGTAGCATCATGAGCTGTAACGGTATGGTTCTTTTGTTCAGATTTAGGAAGATAATCGTCAAAGATTCTATGAATGCGAGCACGTCTGGCTGCAGAGCGATCATTGGATACAAGGAGACCCTGGTTTTTTAGTTTCAGAGCACACAAAAAACTTTTTCCACCGGGAGCGGCACATAGGTCGACAACTTTTTCTCCAGGGTGAAGATCGAGTGCTTCTACTGGCAAAATACTGGCGGCATCCATCAAATAGTAATTCGTGTAACCTTCTTCCGTTTTTTCCGGTTGGAGAAAAACATCAGAAACTGAATGATCAAACGGAATACCTGTGACCTGCAAAGGTGCATCTTTGAATTTGAATTTTGAAAAAGGATTAACGATCGCGACATGTTTTTTTGGTGAGAGAAGGGCCTCTTTTAAGCGAGGCCAGCGATCACCATACATTTCCTGGTAAAACTCGTTAAATCCTTCAGGCCCCTTAAGTTGCATCATATTTAAATTATACATCAAATATGATTTTATCTTAAGATCTAGATCAAATACCGACTAGTTCTGTCGGCTGATTTAACTTA
Source organism: Bacteriovoracaceae bacterium (assembly GCA_040399915.1). Lineage (GTDB taxonomy): Bacteria > Bdellovibrionota > Bacteriovoracia > Bacteriovoracales > Bacteriovoracaceae > Peredibacter. The sequence goes on along the minus strand of JBBARE010000002.1, from coordinate 295,347 downwards.
AGTCTTTAGTTGTGCAACTTGGCTATGCCAATCCCTTTTGAGATAATGCAGAATATGAAAACACTAACACTTTTATTCTCACTATTGATCTGGTCTTCAGCAGGAGCAAAAAATATGACAAAAGAAATCGCAACTCTAGCGGGTGGTTGTTTTTGGGGTATGGAAGAAATTATTCGCGCCATTCCCGGAGTAAGTAGCACAATCGTTGGCTACACTGGCGGAAAAGTTGAAAATCCCAATTACAATATCGTTAAACTTGGCACAACCAATCACGCAGAAACTGTACAAGTTGAATTTGACCCTTCAAAACTTAGCTTTGCCGACCTCTTAGGCTTCTTTTTCAGGATGCATGATCCAACAACAGTGAACCAGCAAGGTAATGATAAGGGAACGCAGTATCGCTCGGTGATTTTTTATCACTCTCCTGAGCAACAGAAAACGGCGAAACTAGTGATAGAGAAAATTGAGTCTGCTAAAAAGTGGCCACGTCTAATAGTGACTGAGGTCATTCCTGCAGTAAAATTTTATCCAGCTGAAGAATATCACCAGGATTATTTAAAAAAGAATCCGGGCGGATACACTTGTCACTGGCTTAGAAATTAAATGTTTGATGATGGAATATAAGAAATTGTTTCTTTAAGAGCGTCATTTTTTTTAAATCTTTCTAATGATGGGCCATCGATTTTCATAAATTCGATGCCCATCAAAGCTTTATGTGAAAAATTATCCACAGCTTTGGTCCAGCGACACGCACCTATTCCTCGAATGCCATCCACGTTAAATTCCACGAGATGACCGATGTCATATCGTTTTCCTTCGGTAGATATTTCTACTGTGAGTCCCCCTCTTCCGTATTTAACTTGAGGCGAAACAACGACAATATCTTTTTGCGGAACTCCCTCTTCTTTGAATCTGTCTTCAAAGGCAGATGTATAGCGAAAGACCATTTTAATTAAATCATCGAGTTTAAAAGGTTTGCTAAGCAATGCCTCGACACCCCTGTTGAAAGCATCTGCAACGGTTATATCAGCAAACCCCGTAATTAAAATCACGGGCGGATTGACCGCGTTTCTCGCCTTAATTTTATCGAGTAAATCGACCCCTGTTCCCCCAGGCATACGAATGTCTGATATGACGAGATCAATTTTGTGTTGGGATAGTAATTTTTCTGCAGCTGAAATATTTTCGGCTTGAAAAACTTCGGCACCCATGAATTCTAGTTCGCTTGCAACGATATCACGAAGATCGTCTTCGTCGTCGACGACTAGGATAGTTTTGCCTTTTAAGTAACTTTTTTCCATAGATTTCTTTTAGCGAGACTTGTCGCATATTACCTTATCAAACATAACTTCAGTCTGTAGATTAAAGTTTTTAAGGAAATGAATGATGACGTTTTTACTCGCCGTATTGATACCCACTCTCATCTTTGCAAACGCAGAAATTGAGGATGCCAAAAGGTCTGTTCAGTCTTTAATCAGACCACTTATAGCGGGCAGCTCTAAAAACCGCCCTAAAGGAACTGAAAAATTTCGAGTCGACGCATGCGAGAAAAAGAAGATCAACTGGATGAATGTTCTCATGATGAGAGAAACCGTTGAGCTTAATTTTAAATTTAAAGAGGGGTGCGATATTGAAGGAAAAATTGTTCCCAAAATTTTGCAATCATTTCCAGCAAAATTGAATTTAAGAAACATCCAATCTTTCTCAAAAATTGAAACATCCAACAAAGTCACAGCAAATCTTCAGACGAGGCCCATTTTAAATCTTCAAATGCGTGAAGGAGTGCTTTCAGGCAAAACATCGCTGGTCAAATTTGAGGCCGACTACGAGGTGCAAATGAATCCGACGGGAGGCAAGAAAATTCAGGATAACAGAGGTGGAGAGATTCGGATCTCAGAGATCAACGGTAAGAAAGTAAGCATCAAAGAAAAGATTCTAGTGGAATGAGGCCAGGGACTTTTTGACCCCGGCCTTATCAGAAATTACTTATAATCGCGGAATATTTTTTGGCGAGAGTCTGTCGAGTTACTTTTTGACTCTGCCTGGGCATTGACCCCAACAACCATCAAGACAACTGCTAGTACTAAACCTTTTATGGATTCTCCTGTGAAACTCATCTATTTTTCTTAGAATAGTCATCTCACAAAAGATATTTCGCAGCTAATTGATAATAACTATGTGCTGATAGATTTAATCTATTTCTAACTTTTAAATGACAGAGTTTTTAAAAAAAGATCTCTTAGAAATAGTAACGCGCCCCGAACAGAAAATGCAGCTCTAGTCCAGTTCTTGAAACTAAATCGATGATAGGGGCAATTTCTGCAAAAATATCGGATTGTCCACCCTCTGTGACAAAGGCGACCCCAACCGGAACACGGATTCCTAATTCAATATCATCGGCAAATTCCATTCGCCCACCTAGGCCGTAATAGAGATCTAAGGGATTTACGTCGTTGATAAAAAGAGCACCCTTACTGAGAAGCAAGAAGTCTGAGTGGAGACTGAAATCAGTGTGTTTCCCGAACGAAAAGCCTGCTCCGGCATCAACAGCTTTAGTATCATCTAACCAGTATTTTCCATTAACACCAATCGGGTTTCCAATTGAAACACCAAGACCCTTCTGATTGGCCAGTGCTGAGAAGCTAAAAAAGATGATGAGGCACAGGAAAAGTGGTTTCATAAGAGCTCCTTAAAGTATTGAATTTGGGTGACTTTATCTCTCATAAGCCTTGGTTGTCAGTAAGTTTTACTCGCCCCTCACCACTCCATCACAGATAGGTTTAACATTCACCTATTAAATTTCTTTTGCTTCTGACTTTAATGACCACACTCCTTCAAGCGCGCTCGATTGTGCCTGAGAGAATCGTGACCCCATCTTTGGATCTTTTTGACGGTAGCAATAAGGTGATGCCTAATGGTGATGTTGAGGTGAAAGTAACAACTTTCTCAAAACGTGGTCAGTTTATTCATCATGGTTCGAAAAAAATTGTTCCTAAAAATGAATACGAGGCCTTGAAAAAAACCGCAAGTGCTGTTTTAGAAATGGTTCCAGACCAACAATCAACTGATGAGGAAAGAAAAGGCCGCAGAGGCACAGCATTTAGTATCGGAGAAAATCTTGTTCTGACAAATAATCATGTTCTTGATGAAACTTTTCAAAATCAAAAAGAATGCTCTGATTTTCAGCTTCTCGATTCTTCACAAAATACTTTTGACTGCAAAGTCGTTCATTTTTGTAGTGCTAAACATGACGTTTGTTTGATTGAGATGTCTCCCATCATAAAAACAAAACGAGATTGTTTTCTTTGCTCAGGAACTAAATATGAAGTTTCCCTCGCTCAGGGTCCAGCTTTGAAGCTTAAAGCAAAATACACGGCCACTTATCCAGAGAATGAATCTGAAATTCTCACGGCGATAGGAAACAGTGGTGGATACGGTATTCACTATTCAAGTGGACGTGGTGTCACTGTTACTAATGAAAAAACCTATTTTTATGCCCCTATTACTAAAGGTAATTCTGGAGGGGCGCTACTTAATGTTGAAGGACTCGTGATCGGAGTGGTTAAACTTCAAAGTAGTGTGCTGATTAGCTCAGATCCAAACACTGCTTATAATATTGCTGCTCCAACTGAGCTTGTGATCAGTCTGATTCGTAAGTCACTTATCGATGACCCGGAAACCCTTGAGAAGTTTAACCGATCTGTGGTTGAATAAGAGTCCATGGGTTTAAGAAAAATTCTCCTCACTATCTCGTGTATCATCGTGGGCTTTTGCCTGACTCTCTACTTTCAAAAAGACACGGCGGTTGAAAGTATCAACTTTGATCAGTATAAAAATCTTCAATATAATGAAGAGCGCTCCCACTCTCTTGAAGATTTTAATAAGAAGATAGTTCCTTACAAGCTCCAGGACATCATCCAGGAAACCTATGAAAGAAACAGACTTGCCGGTGAAAAAACGCGTGTTATGGAAATTGGCGCTGGTAATGGACGAGTGCTGATGGAGCTTAAAAAGCTTTTTCCAGAAGTTGAGTTCTACGGAATAAATAAGGAAAAAACTCATACCTTCTATCGACGTGAAAGCTTCATTCTAACAGCGTTAAAGTTTGAGATTTTTACCAAGTTTGATGTCGAACAGATTGATCTTCCTTATATTGTTTTTCAGGACCTTGATTTTGGCGGCCGCATCCCCTACGATCAAAACAAGTTCGACGTGATTTATTCCCAGGCGACTCTTCCCCATATCAAATATAAGTTTGAACTCTTTAATGAAATTATGAGAGTGTTGCGTCCGGGTGGTATCTCTTTTCACACGGACATCTCTGGGCTCAATATTTACTCTAAAGGCCTCGTCCTTGAACTTAGAGACGCTTTGGCCGAATTACGTCGCCGAAATGTGGATATTAATGCTTTGGAAGACAGGAGTTCAGTTAGGTTCCGGAAAACGGATTTAACTCTTTTCCCCGTTACGCCCCATCAACCTATCCCAGAAAGTCTGATAAACCTTCCTCAAGAGCTTCGCCGCCCTGAAATGGGCTACAACATTAACGACTAGCCACGATTTTTTTTACCACCTCCCTATACTTTGGTTTCGAAACACACTAAATTTCCGACAAATCTTAAATCACGGAGTTTTCTATGAAAGTTTTTCTACTAGCTACTCTTTTATTCTCTCAAGTCGCCTCTGCTGGAACAGGATCACTTTGGTGTGCAATGTCTCCCTATGGAACGCCAACAGAAACATTCCTAAATGCAGCGACACCCTATCGCCTTATTCAAATTGACATGATGGGAAAAAATGAAATCCAAATCGATATCGAAGATCTCTATCATTCGACGTCCGATATCTTTAAAGCAAACCTTGTTGAAAAAACAGATGGCTCAATTTCTGACCTTGCACTTGGTTACTACAAAGGTAAAAGAACAGTGATTCTTAAACTAGAAGATGGCAGAATTTTGGTTGAAGATGGATCGATGACTTATAAGTGTGAAATACCAGGCGACTACAGAACGTATTACAAATAACCCACTCAAAATGACCTCTCTCACAACATCTTGTGTGAGAGAGGTCTGACAGAAAAAAATCTTAGCTTCCGCAGCTAACACAGTCTTCAGGATTGTCCAATGAACAAACCATCGCCGCTTGCTGATCAGCTGTCGATTTCGTAGGTTCTTTAATCGTAAATTTAATCGCATCCACTGCTGGACGAGTTCTTAGGTAATACATGCCGGTCTTAAGTCCCAACTTCCATGCAGCAAAGTGCAATGAAGAAAGCTTACCGAAGTTTGTATCTTCCATATGAATGTTAAGCGATTGAGACTGGTCGATGTAAGCACCACGATCTGCGGCCATTTCAAGGATCGACTTCTGCTTTATTTCCCAAACTGTCTTATAAAGATCTTTAAGGTCAGCTGGAATCTCTGGAATGTATTGAACCGATCCATTGTGAGCGATGATGCGGTCTTTCATCTCTTCATTCCAGAGACCTAGCTGAATAAGATCTTTAACAAGATGCTTATTAACGACGGCGAATTCTCCAGAAAGAACACGTCGTGTATAAATGTTTGATGTAATCGGTTCGATACACTCGTTGTTACCGAGGATCTGAGACGTCGATGCAGTCGGCATTGGTGCCATCAACAGTGAGTTACGTACGCCGTAAGTTTTGATTCTCGCTCTTAAAGTCGTCCAGTCCCAACGGCCAGATGGTTTAACTTCCCACATATCCGGTTGTAAAATGCCCTGAGAGATCGGAGATCCTTCATAAGCATCATAGTGACCATCAATTTTAGCTAAATCAGCAGAAGCTGTTAAAGCTGCGTAGTAAATTGTTTCGAAAATTTCTTTATTCGCCTGACGAGCGTCTGCCGATTCGAACGGCAAGCGCATTTTGAAGAACGCGTCTGCTAGTCCCTGAACGCCGATACCGATAGGACGGTTTTTCATGTTCGAGTAACGAGCTTCTTCTACCGGGTAGTAGTTAAGATCGATAATCTTGTTAAGGTTTTTTGTTACCTGGTAAGTCACATCGAAAAGTTTCTTATGGTCAAATTCGCCGTTAACAACAAATTTTGGAAGGGCGATTGAAGCTAAGTTACAAACAGCAATTTCTTTTTCAGAAGTATACTGGATGATCTCTGTGCAAAGGTTTGAGGACTTGATTGTTCCCAAGTTCTTTTGGTTGGATTTCTCATTGGCTGCATCTTTGTAGAGCATGAATGGAGAACCAGTTTCAATTTGTGAGTTGATGATCTTGTACCAAAGGTCGCGAGCTTTAAGAGTCTTATGAGCGCGGCCTTCAGCTTCATACTTCTCATAAAGAGCTTCAAATTTTTTGCCGTGGCAATCTGCAAGACCTGGAGCTTTATTTGGACACATAAGTGACCAGTCACCATCAGTTTCAACACGTTTCATGAAAAGATCGTTTACCCATAAAGCGTAGAACAAATCTCTGGCGCGAAGTTCATCTTTACCGTGGTTCTTTTTAAGTTCAAGAAAGTCTTCGATATCAGCATGCCAAGGCTCGAGGTAAATGGCGAATGCGCCTTTTCTCTTACCACCGCCTTGATCAACGTAACGGGCCGTATCGTTGAACACGCGAAGCATAGGAACGATTCCGTTTGAAGTACCGTTAGTTCCTTTAATGAACGAGCCTTTCGCGCGGATATTATGGATCGATAGACCAATACCACCGGCCGATTGAGAAATAAGAGCACACTGCTTAAGTGTCTCGTAAATGCCTTCAATCGAATCATCTTTCATCGCTACCAGGAAGCATGACGACATTTGCGCTTTATTAGTACCGGCATTAAAAAGAGTCGGAGAAGCATGCGTGAACCAACCTTCGGAAATAAGATGATAGGTCTTAATAGCTTCTTCGATGTTCCCAATTTGTACTCCCAAGGCCACTCGCATAAATAAATGCTGAGGACGTTCAACAATTTTACCGCTTACTTTTAATAGGTATGATTTTTCAAGAGTCTTGAATCCGAAGTAATCGAATTCAAAATCGCGAGAGTAAGCAATTTCCTGTGAGATTCTATCTTTGTACTCACGAGCAAAAGCAAAAATTTCTTCCGAGATAAGTGGCTGTGCTTCACCTGTGTATTCATTTTTAAAGCCGTAGAGCTTCTCAAAAGTTTCCATAAATGAGTCAGACGTTGAACGGTGAAGATTCGCTACGGCGATTCTTCCAGCAAGTCTGGCGTAGTCAGGATGAACTGACGTCATATAAGCAGAAACTTCTGCCGAAAGGTTATCAAGCTCTTCAGTCGTAATGCCGTCAAACAAACCATTGATGGTACGTTTTGCGATTTGCATAGCATCGACATGAGACTCTAAACCGTACGTCAGCTGAGAAATACGGTGAGTGATTTTATCAAATTGAACGGGCTCTCTCTTACCAGAACGTGTTGTAACAAACATTGCCTACTCCTTAAAAATCCATATCAGTTGAAAAAGCGAACTGCGAACCGGAAACGTTACCTTCTTTGGTCGAGTTCATCACTCCGGCCTTCTGGTATTCAGCTACGCGCTTTTCAAAAAAGTTAGTCTTACCTTGCATCGAAATCAGTTCCATCCAGTCGAATGGATTTTTTGCGTTATAAAGATTGCCGTAACCAAGCTGTCTCATGAGACGGTCAGCGACGAACTTGATGTACTCTTTCATCTGCTCAGCATTCATCCCGATAAGTGATACCGGAAGAGCTTCAGTGATAAATTCACATTCAAAAGCAACGGCCTCGGTGATAAGTTCACGAACGCGTGCTTCGGAAGGTTTTTCAACCATGTAATCTTTGTAGAGCATACAAGCGAATTCTGTGTGAAGACCTTCATCACGGGAGATGAGCTCGTTAGAGAAAGTAAGTCCCGGCATGAGTCCGCGCTTCTTCAACCAGAAGATCGAGCAGAAAGCACCGGAGAAGAAAATGCCTTCAATCGCTGCGAAAGCAATAAGTCTTTCAGCAAATGATTCATTTCCGTAAATCCACTTTAAAGCCCAGTCTGCTTTCTTTTTAATACAAGGAATATTGTCGATAGCTTTAAAGAGATAATCTTTTTGCTTTTCGTCTTTAATATAAGTGTCGATCAAAAGACCGTAGGTTTCTGCGTGGATGTTTTCCATCGCAACCTGGAAGCCGTAAAACGAGCGTGCTTCAGGAATCTGGACTTCGTTATAAAAACGCAGAGCAAGATTCTCGTTGACGATTCCGTCAGAAGCCGAAAAGAACGCTAGGATATGCGAAATATAATGGCGCTCTTGATCATTCATCGCTTCCCAATCTTTTAGGTCAGAATAAAGATCGATTTCTTCTGCTGTCCAGAAACTCGCCATCGCTTTTTTATACATATCCCAAATCGCGTGGTGCTTGATTGGTAAAAGGATAAAACGATCGTTCGATGGTGTTAGTAGTGGCTCCGTGCTCGTCATTTTCATACCCCAGCTCCTTCGTCATGATGTGTGTGGTGGTGTTGTTTATCTGTCTTAAAATAAGCGTAGTGGTTAGTCTGACAATTGAAAAGCAAAAAATCTATATATAGTGGTGTTGACATTTTTTTGACGGTTTTTACTACTAGAAGTGGTAACATGTCCGATGAAATTTATCGAGAAAATAGTTAAATTTAGACAAAATCTTACATGTATTAGCTAAGTTCAGTGTCCAACTTTACAAAACAAAATCGAAAAGATCAGACACTAAACGCTCATCACCAAATCTTGGGTAGGAAAAAGTTGCCGCTTCCTTAGCACACTCACTCTACTCATGGATGGCCCGAGAGGCAAAATGGACGTATGAGAGAACCCATTCCGAGAGGTATGAATGAAAAAGACCGTAAGGCGATAGCAAATGGTCTTAGGTCTTGTTCGCTGACTCTTTTAGTCTCTATTTCATGACTCACAACTTTCATGGGAACATAAAAGGTCCGATGTTCAATACTCTTCATCTCATGGTTGAAGGTCAATACAACGAGTTAGCACTTGCAGCGGATTTAATTGCTGAAAGAATTCGTGCGCTTGGTTCAATTAAAGAAGTGAAGGGACAACCAAAAGCTTAAGAGATGATTAAACATTTAGTTCTTGGTCAGGAAGCGATTGTCGGAACAGCACGCTTACTTTTTCCAGTAGTTAAGAAAGCAAGTGATGAACTAACAGCAGATCTACTGAGTCAAAGAATGCAACCCCATGAAAAAAATGCGTGAATGCGCAGAAGCTTATTAGAAAAATAAATTGATCTGTTTCTCCTGCCAAATTTTCGCCAGGAGAAATATTTTTTGCCGAATAAATAAAAAAAATGTTCTTCTTCTCCACCAGAATTTCTCTCACGTAAATAAAAAAATATTCTCAAATTCCCCCTCACATTTAGGTTATGTTTTAAAGATCTAAATCGATAAGACTTCACTATCCGGAGGCATATCTTGATTTTTTACACTCTGAAAGGTCCCAGCTACGAACTCGAAATTTATGAGGATAAAATTAAACTTATCCGGAGAAACTGGCTGAGTTTATTTTCCAGGACTCCTCATATCCAGACGTGGAAAATTGCAGATCTTTCCCAGTTTGAAATCGCAGTTCCCAAATTCATGATGATCAGCGGAAAGCTTCATTGGCAAACCTTTAGCGGCGAAACAGGATCATTTAGGTTTTCAACCACTCCAGCGATGGTAAAAAAGATCGAGATCTACCTGCAAAAAAGAGTGATTAAAAATCACGAGGCGAAGTATGCCCTCGCCCATCCAGAATTTAAGAAAACCCGACGAGCTCATAATTTAGCAGCTTAAAAAAAAGCCCCCGATTGAGTATCGGAGGCAATTTTATTAAGTGGCTTTTTATTAACCTGTCCCATTTTTGGGGTACAGATCATTAAAGGGGCTTTTTTTTTAGTTTAAATTTTTTCAGTTTCAGCAAAGAAGTTAAGTGGCTGTCTCACGTCCACAACCCCCCCACCTTTCGGTTTCGGGAAGTCGATGAGGCTTAGGACAAAACCCATACAACCCACACCTTTAGAAGAGAACTGAGCGTCTTTTACTTTAATGTTGTATCTAGAAACCTTACCAACCGCCGAGATGGTGAAGTTAAGATCGATTACACCTTTGATCTTATCAGAGTTCCCGATAAGTTCCTGCTGGTAGCAGTGACGGAACTGAGGGATGTATTCTCTTAAGATCTTACGTAGAAGTTCCGGGTCCATTGAGCCAAGTACAACTGTTTTTGGTTCGAGGTAAGAGGAATCAAAGCCAGACTTAGAAGCAAGACCACGCGATCCGTATGAGCCAGCGCCTGAGCCTTTTTTATCAGACCCGTTAAACTTAGAAACACCGATGTCTGCACCAGCAACTAAAGCACCATTATCAGAAGTTCCAGCGTTGAAGTTAGCATCTTTAGAAGCAACGTTTGAAGCAGTTCCCTTTGTGTTCACTTTAGGAGCGTCACCCACTAAAGAATTAAAAGCTACACTCGATTTAAATTCATAGGCCTTAACCGGTACTGATTCAATTGGTTTAGCAGCTGCAGCGGCCGGAACTGTCGCTTTAGCCTGAACTTTTTGATTCTGAGAAGCAGCTGCGAATTCAACTTTTTGATTTGGCTGCTCTGTTGATTTATGGCCTGTGTTTTCAGTTTTAGAAGTTAGCTCTTCCGCCTTAACTTCAGACTTTTCCTGAGCTTCAGTAGGCTTTTGAACTTTTTCAGGAAGTTTATAGATAACTGCGATTTCTTCTTTGATGTCTTCATTTTTTGGAATCGTAATGAAGAGTAAAAGAAGCATCGGTAAGAAGACTCCAGCAAAAACTTTTGAGCCTTGTTTAAAGAAATCACGATCACGGTAGAAAGCAGGAATGCCTTTCCAACCGGTAGCATGGTCAACTAAACGAAAAGAAACTTGCTCTGTTCCGTGTGAAAGGAAAAGCGGCTCATTAAGATTGATTTTATCCCAGGCAACTGAAGGTGATACTGCTTCAGTTGCAAAGAATTTAAGATCACCATTTTGGATCGAAAAAATCTTCGTTTTTGAAAGCGTGTGAAAAACGATATCAGTTTTAGATTTCTTTGTAGGATTTAAATAATACTCACCGTTAGTAAGTGATAAATATGTTACATCCATCATAAGTCCATTGATGTAACTGATAATTTCAAGACGCTTATCTTTAATCGAGTGAGTGATACTTAATGGTTCAACTGAACCATCAAGCTCAACGTAATCCCCGTGAATGTGAATCTTAGGGATCGCCGAAAGTGGCTGGTAATTTGAATCATCAAAAGTAATATCGCAGTATTCACCGTCGATAAAAGTTAAACCCTGACGAGGAGGAAGCTCCACAAAAAAGCTAGGAGCGATGGAGACGACATTCTCATCAGGGTTAAAGACTGAAACTTCTTCTTCTAGCGATTCAAGGACAAAGCTTAATGTCCCAATAGTGAGTGTGTCGCCAGAGAAAATGGTGGCTTCTTCAACTCGAGAGCCATTAACAAAAATCCCACCTTCTGAATAAAGGTCTTTAATCATGCAGCCTTCACCCTTTATGACAAGGAAGGCGTGCATAGATGAAACAGACTTATCGTTTATTTTAAAATCGCATTTATCAGACGAGCCGATAAGGATTTTTTTCTTATCAACAACCATTGGATCCTGGTGACGCTGATCAAGGCATTTAAGGACGAATTGTCCTTGTATCGTTGCTGTCTTCATACTATTCCTCTTTCATTCTTTGAAGGAGTATTTTTTCAATTTTCTGTGAAATTGCCGTGATCTCCGGAACACCAGAACGATCACGCTCTCTCATGATTTCATGAGCTGCTTTGATTTTTCCGATCTTGATGAGGTACAGTGCATAAGTAGCAGCGATATCTTCGCGGCTAAAATGCTCGTCCGGGATCATCTTAAAATACTCTGATGCTTTTTTTAGGTCCCCTTTATAAAGGTAAGCATTCGCAAGTGAGAAATAGACATCGATATCTTTATGTCCTCTGAAAGCACTCTCTGAGAGAACTTCGATGGCCTTATCGTATAAACCGAATTGTAAATAGAGTTGAGAAAGGTTATAGCGTGGAACTTTAAACTTTGGAGCAAGCGCCATAGACTGACGCAGATATTCTTTCCCTTTTTCCCACTGCTCATATCTGAAATGAATGAGCCCAAGATTATTAAGCGCGATAGACTTAACCGTAGGAACTTTTGATTCATCTAAAGTCAAACGGTAAAAGAATTCTGCTTTAGTCCATGACTCCTGGATAAAGTAGCAGTTACCAATATGAAGCCAGTAGTATGGAGTCTCACCTTTAGCAAGAAAATCTTTTTTGTAATTATCAAGAGTATCTTTTGCTTTTCCCTGGTAACAAGAAACAACTTTATGTTCTGAGTTAGCAGATTTTTTTAAACGCTCTTCGCCCCAACGAAGATAAGATTCATCGGCAAGCGAATCCCATGTCACATCATTAATCTTGCGATCAATACGAGATGTTGAGCAAGAAGCTAAAAACAATAATGTAGTTAAAACGATAATTGTTTTCATAAATTAATCCTTACTCTTATCCATGGTAAGTCCTGTGAAAAAAGAGAAAACTGGATTTTCTACTTTTTCTACTGATGCAATCGAGCGTGAACCCCATGCAAGAGTTTCTTTTTCCTTAAGTGCCTTGTTAAGACTCTTATCGTATTGCTGTGAAGCTGTCGTGAATTGTGTAGAGAGTTGTTTCATTGCCGCAGAAAACTCTTTCATTGTCTGGGCATCCATGCCTGCTGGACGAAGACCCTGTATGGTCTCGCCGATGTGAGAGTATACCTCAGAAAAAAGTCGAGTGGTAAGAATTGCGAGATCAACTTGAGAGGATTGTGTGAGTGGTTGGTAGGTATCTTTGAACTGTTTCAACTTCAAAAGATAATTTTCCAACGACTTATTGAAGGCGTCGCCATCAAATTGAGGCTTACTCCAAACCACAGTGCCCATGATTTCTTGCAGTTCTTTTTGCGCTTCTTTATGAAGATTAATCTCCTGGAGCCACGCAAGGGTCTCAGGGTCCTTCTGATCTTTAAATTCAGTGCGAATATGGTGCTTTAAATTGATGTCAGTCTTCTCCCAATACCATTTCTGGAGGGAGTAACGATAATTAGTAATGTAAGGCTCGACCGGGTTACGTTTTACAAAAAGACGAAGGGCGAAGAAATCTCCCTTCTTCTCATGCAACTGGTAGATCTGAGCAAGAGCTGCATTTTTGGCCTCATCTTTTGGAAGGCAACGTTTAAACTCTGACACTAATTTTTCCGCCTCTGACATCTTCTCTTCAACAAGTGCAGTCATCACCGAAATTTCAAAAAGACGATTTTGGATATCATCTTTTAAGTGGCAATATTTTTTAAGTAAGAATGTTGCAAGACGATTTGAAGTATTAAAGTCCTGAAGTTTGTAGGTTCGCTCAGACATTTTCATCTGTTCTTCACGACGTTCCAGTTTTTGTTCTTCAGTCATGCGAGCGTGAGCTAGCTCCTGCCAGTGGAATGATTTGACTGTATCACCAAGCTCAAGGTAGACCATTGCAGCAAAGAAAGCCGCCTGGTATTTAACTTTATCTGGGTAAAGCTTATGAACGTAAAGGCTTTCAAAACCTTTTGCAGCAAGAAGTCTATCCCCTCTCTTCGCCAATTCCTGGTACTGGATAAAAAGGATGTTACCAAGGATAATTTCTGTTTTATCGATTGTGTCTTTTGAAAACGCGAGAAAGCCAGTCTTAAATTCTCCTACCCAAAAAGTCAGCTTTTCTGTATTTTTCTTATCAATAAACTGATCCAAGATTTTTGTCATGAAGGTTTGCTGATCTTTTAAATGTTCAGGAAAAGCTTTGTTGTAAGTACGGATAACGGCCGTAGCTTTCACGTCATCAAAAGATTCTCTGTAGATTTCAAAAAGCTTAGGATAAATCTGTTCAGATTTTGGATCACGTGGCCAGAGACCTATGTGTTCTGAATAAGCAAAAATCAGGTGTTTTTTATTCTCATTTTTTTCAAGCACTTCTTGTCCTGTAAGAGCAAGAAGAGAATTGAGAGATTTACGAGCAAGTTCATCATGATTGACTCTCTTTGCTTCGATGACCGCTTCCACATAGGTTGGGGCAGCGTTCTTATATTGAAGCACTGAAAAGTATGTTTCCGCTCTGAAGTAGAAATACTCTACTTTGCGGTTGGGATCTAAAACGATTAAGTGAGAAAAATAACTTAGAACAATTTCGAGTTCATCAGAATTAAAGTTACTTTCATCTTTTTTAACATCTTTGGCGAGTTTGATCTGAAGGAAACCTGCAACAGAGCGCATTTTCTCAATAGCATCGTCTTTTAAGACAATTGTAAATTTTGATTTCTTATCATCAGCAATTTCCAAGTGTGCTTTCTTATAATAAGCAACCATCACGCGTGCCATTTTTTCGTGATCAGCAAAACGATTATAGTGACGGTAAAAATCAAGATAAGTGTGGAGGAGCTCTTCCTGGTGCTGGTAAAGCTCACCTTTATCTACGACTTTTTGTGCGGCATCTAAGATTTCTTTCGTTTCTTTTTCATGACCTTTGTCCGAAGCTTTGAGCGCCATCGGAATGAGATAAGGAATTGGGTTCTTTTCATTATCAAGATAGAATTCTAGACCATCGAGTGGTCGGCCTGCGTAAACATAGAACGAACCAATATTTTCGAGGACCTGATCTTTAATATTTACATAAAGTGGGTTCTTACTTTCAAAGTAAGATTTTTTAATAGTATCGATGGCATTATCAAATTCACGGTTTTTCAAATAACACCATGAAAGGTTAAATAAGTGCTTAGTCATCCAGTCATCTTCTGTTTTCTGGATAACTCGTTTGTAATAGGTAATGGCTTCTGGGAAGCGTTTTTCATTGTAATAGAAATCAGCAAGTGCTGTTTCAGCGTGGTGACGAAGAGAATTATGGGAGTCTTTAACCATGCTGATAACATCTAATAAGTACTTTTCAGTGATGTTGTCACGACCGTAGTCACGCGAATTAAGAGCTAAGGCATACATGATTTCTGCCTTACGGCTGTTTTTCACTTCTTCCTTGATGATCTTGATACCAAAGTTTTTTGTGAGATTGTAATAATCACGAGTTTCTTTAAAATAAAGTTCTTTATCTCTGCCAGATCCAATCTTTTTTGATTTCTCCATGAACTCTTTGTTATTCTTTTCATGGATCAGTTTCAATCTTTCCGAGAGGAGCTCAAGCATACGGTACTTGATTTCAACACCTTTTCTTTTTGCACTTTCAAGAATCTTCATCTCTTGACCAACGAGGGCCATGAGCTTGTTCCATCTTGTTTGTTTCGGTGCTTCTGGAGCAGCAACGACGAAACCTGAAAGAATAAGTGCAACTAAAAAAGTCTTCATCCTAGTAATTCCCTTTAACCACAAATTTAAATTGTGAGTAACCGGCAAGGGCCGAGTCGTGCATAACTCTTTGAACGACAGCGTAATCCATTTCTTTATCAAAAACTAAGTTAACCATTTCAGTGTTAGCCTGCTGATTCGCTGGTTTTTTCTTATTATCAGCTTCAATTCCTGCTTTCGCTTTCTTTAATGCTTCGGTTAAAACGGGCATTTCACCAGAAGCCGGCAGACGACCGATTTCTTTATTATTGAGATAAACCTGCGCCTGCTGATTGACCTGAATCACCGGGGCATATCTTGTCATCTCGCGAGCATCAGAATCAGCGATCTCAACACCCTTTTGAAGGTCAAGTTTTAAGTCTGAGGCGTTGTAACTTTTTAGTAAGAACACAAGAAGGATGGTTAAGATATCGAGGAGCGATGTAATATCTACATCAATTGCTTCTCTATCTTTATGTCTATGAAATCTCTTTTTCATTTACCAACTCCGTTGTTATCAAAAACGATCTGCGGAAACAGAGGGCTCTTCATTTCTTTCGGATTCTGAGTACTGTCGATCACTGTTACTAGGTTCTGGAATGAGATTTTTGGATCAGCTTTTAAAACCATCGTCGTTTCTTTTGGATACTGACGCTTAAGTTCGACGAGGTATTCCTTGATCTCTTTCTTTTGTTCAGATGCAAAAGTGCGTGAAAGTGGTTTCCTAAGACCAGTCTTAACGATGATCTGAGTTTTAGTGACTTCCAATGTAAGATTCAGAGGATCCTTTTCTTGCTTCTCTTCTTTAGCTTCTTTCATCATCGGAACCGATGAACCAATTTCATAAACATCCACGAATTGAGCAGACATCAATAAGAAGAAAATAAAAATGAACACCGAATCCAGAATAGGAACGAGGTTTAATTTCTCGGGCTTTTTTATTTTATGTCCGACTTTCATAAAAATTCCTTCTCTTAAGCGGCTTTATCCGTTGAAATAGAATTCGATGAAGAACCTTTCTTCGTTGCTAGAAGATCAAGTAACTTAACAGAATTTTCTTCAATTTCCTGGATCATTTTCTCGCCTCTTGCCATCAAGAAAGAGTGAACAACCATGAGTGAAATCGCTGATATTAGTCCAAGAGCTGTTGTATTCATCGCTACCGCAATACCTTCAGCAAGTAGTTGAGCTTTTTGTGAAGCTTCTGCTTGTGCCACCGCTGCGAATGACTGAATCAAACCTTGAATGGTTCCTAAAAGTCCTAAGAGTGTTGAAAGGTTCGCTGCGAGGGCGAGATAAGAAAGGCGACGCTCAATCTTAGGAACTGTTTCGAGGATACTTGCTTCAAGTGCATCCTGAATTTGTTCTTTTTGTTGATTCGCTCTTTTAAGACCGTTTTTCATAACAAAGGCCAGAAGTGCCGGAGACTCAGAACAAGTCTGGATAGCTTCTTGAACCTGGTTACCAATAACATATTTCTTAATAGTACCCATGAGGCTCGCGCCATCAATATCAAACTTAAAGTAGGCCTTAAGTCTTTCAACTGAGATTGCAATCCCTGCCGCCCAAACCACAGCAATAATCCACATGAAGATACCACCCTCGATCATGAATCGAGCGGTCCATTGGATTAAATTTTCTTGAACGATTGGATTTGCAATGACTTCTTCCATAAGTGCCCCCTAAAGTGACTCAATTGTGTTTGAGATTTTTTTTGTTATTGAAATTGAAATAGAAAAAGCAGAACCTGAATTTAGGAATTGCTTCATTTTAATTTTTTTTATCATGGGGATCCGGAACAGACTCTGGGAGTCTTCTTTTTCTTGATTCTAGACATCAACAAACGTGCAACTTGAGATAACGTCCAACAGAAGAATCAAAGAAAAATACGCTGACGGGTTGGATTCTACTCTCCTGAGAAAAAATCTCAACGCCCAATTATTCACTAAATTCAAAAAACACAAAGATCAGTAGGTTTACAAAAAACTGCCTCAAATAAGTGTGGTCACTCTCCTGGGAGTGACAACTTTCAGAGGCGCTTTTTAAGGGTTAAATCACTAATTTTGTTAACGAAGCGACTCAACATCCTTTTTAATAAAAGCATCAAAATCCTTACGAGAAAAGAGATCCAGCTCAAAACGCCGGCGCTCACGCTCTCTTACGGAAATATCTCCGGGAGCAATCAGCTGACCTTTAACTTCTAAGTTACCTAGGTCAAACTTTTCATATTTCTTGTACTGATAAATAACTTTTTCTTCTTGTCCAAAAGCATTAGAAATCATCACCATACTCAGAGCATAAATGAATATTCTCATATTATTCCCCTTCCTCTTCCGTGACCTGGCGAACTGTCTGACAGTTTGATTTTAACCCGAGTGAGTAGTCCCCAAGTTCATCGGCCCAGAAGGCCCCCTGGAATTTCCAGAAATATTCAAACTTGTTTCTTTGTACGTTCGAGTAGTCACCGCGACTTCTATCGGCGATAAGTTTTTTGTTAGCGTATTCAAGATCTTTTTTGCGCGAAATGATTTCGAGGTTTAGTTTAAAGAGCTCCGATGATAAAAAAGGCACTTGTTCCAGGAACTGGAAAATATCGGTTTTAGCGTTGTAGTTAATTTTAGCAGTCATGTTATCTTTCACTTCGGCTAAGTGAGGCACAAGTTTACTCTTAATTACGCCTTTCTCGTTCTGTTCAATCCTTTTCATTTCCTGAGTGATTTTGTGGATAGCATTGAAATCGAGAGAAAAGCGGGTTTGCTTTTTCATTCTCGTAACAATTTGTTTAATAAATTCTTCCTGCTTTGCGAGGTCTTCTCCGTCCTTGAACATGAGGTTATAGAAAAATGCCTGTGAGTTACGGTTTTTCTTAAGCATTCCATCAAGAGATTGGAAACGTGGACGGTAAACCTGATAAAATTGATTGATGATTGTTAAGCTATCTTCGTACAGACACAAACGAAAATAAGAAAGGGCGGCGAGATACTCAGCTTCAGGAAAGAAGTAAGTATCCAAGAGTGGTGATTTATAAGTGGTTAAAAGCCCAAGAGCACGATTGTAGTCACCCATTTGATAATAAACCCACGCCTTCTCTAAAAGAAGATATGGCCACTTGTAGGACTTCTTCGGAATTTTTGAATAAGCGTCGATCGCTTCTTTGTATTCCTCTACCTTGAAATGATGTCTCGCTTTATTCACCAGACAGATTTCATAAACCATCCGGTAGTAGCGTCCAATTTTTTCATTCTGAGCACTGCCCTCCTGCTTTTCAGCAGAACTTTGGCATGCCTCATAAGACTTCAAACGTTGTTTGTAGTTTTTTTGCTGATCATAAACCTGGGCCTCAAGCAATTTTCCCTCTGCAAAATAGCGGTGATCGGGATGAACTTTACCTAGGAGATCAAGTGCCTCTTTATATTTTTTACGTTGAAGGGCCTGCCGTCCAAGGATGAATCGAGTACTTGATGTTGGGTACTTTTGTAAAAGTGAGGGTTCATAGTCTTCTAGTAACTCAATACCAGTGTAGTAAAGTAAGTCCTCTAAGCGCTTTAAATCATCGTTAATGATCGCGCGTGCGTATGTTTCTTTGAAGTATTCATTTAAGGCTGAATAGTAATATTTTTTGTCTTCCAGCGCTTGAGAAAAAGTCTTTTCAGGCTTCTTCTCATCCGCCGCAAAAACTGGTGAAATCACCAGGAAGGAAAATAGTATTATTGAGAACTTCATATTCATCCTTAAAAAGAAAAACCAATCGATAAGATAACATCAGTATTTGTTCTGAGTTTATCTGTCTTAGGTGCTTTTGGTCCTGGCGCCATGTAGTAAGTATTCATGTACTCAAGACCAAGATGAGTATTTTCCGTCAGGTGAAATTTCAATTTCGTTTTAAGGACACCCCCGTTGTACGTTTTTTTCTCGTACTTATTGGGAGCATTGTTGATTCGAACTGATTTTAAGTTACTGTCGGTCTGAACTTGCGCCACACCCGCACCAAAAGACCAGTCAAAGTAGAAAATTTGATTAAACGTATTAATCTTACCGTAGAAAGGAGACCAAATGGCAACGGCACCATAACTTTCGTTCATTCTTCTGATAAAAGGAACAGCTCCATTGATCAGTTTGACGTTACGAAAATCATCATTATTTCTATTGGCATACTGATGATAGAAAAGCTCAATCCCAAACTCCTCGTGGAAATAGTAACCGCCTTTTAAGGCGAAACCATTTGTGTCCTGAAACTTTGAAGTTTGGTTAGCGATGTAACCCAAATCAAAGTAAAAGCTTTTTTCTTTTTTATAAAGTTTGTTTTGAAGAACGTAAACTTTCTTGTCGGGATCCAGCCAGAGGAAGTCATATAATGACTCCTCTCCGGCCTTAGTTTCCCTCGTTAGCATCAGTATCATTCCAAGTGCAATTATCGAAAATTTAAACATACGTCCCTCTTAACTATCCTACTGTTTGATGTAGTAAACCGTAACGTCAGCACCTACTGGAGGCAAATAAGCAGCATCAAATTTGATCGATCTTGAAGCAGCATCAAATATATAGTCAGACGACAAAACGCCGTTTACATAAACTTTCAAACTTCCTGGAACCGGATCATGAGCAAGAGCGAACGAATCCAAAAGATTGATGATTGAATCACCCATCGCAGTTAAGGATTGGTGGAAATCATCTCTGATATTCGCAACGACACCGGCAGTCTGATTTGAAGCTTCGATGTATCTATCGGCACCTACTGTAATTCCTGAACCACTATTCGTTTTGTTAACGTCTGCGATTGTATAAACTTTAACGAGACCAGCCTCTGCTTTAAACGTTTTTAAGTAATCAGTGTAAGCACTAACAGCTTTAGTTGACTGATCTTCTTCATCCGAAAGAACCACTACCGCTAGGTAAGCATCTGGTCTGATAAATGATGATGAATATTTCTGCATGAAGCCTTCAGATGCTTCTAAGCCTTTCTCATAACCAGAACCAGAAGTACCAACTCTTACTAAATTTCTGAAATCAGCTTTGAATTGATTTTCATCAGCTGTAGCTTTTGCAGAAGTAAGCTTAGTATCTGAACCAGTAACCATTCTTCCTTTTCTGTCGGAAGAACTTGTATCAGTTGTTGTGATCGCCATTTTGAAATCAACATCTTTAGTGATGAATTCATCAATGAAAGCACTAAAGTTTGTTCCAAGAGCTGTTTGCTCATCTGCCATTGAACCAGAGTTATCAATAATCCACATGATATCTAGTTTCTTAGTTTGAGACGAAGCTTGTTTAAATTTTTCTCTCTTACATTTTGGATCGGTACCAATAGTTGGATTTGATTCATCCTGACCATCTGGATCATTACCGTGGCCTTGGTTACAATCTCCGTAACCGCCAGTTGAAGTTCCTGTTGAAGTTCCTGTTGTTGAGCCTGTTGTTGAACCTGTTGTTGAACCTGTTGTTGAACCTGTTGTTGACCCTGATGTTGTAGATCCATCAACTCCACCAACTGTCGAACCGGTTGTTGAACCAGAGGTAGTTGATCCATCAACACCACCAACAGTCGAACCGGTTGTTGAACCAGAGGTAGTTGATCCATCAACTCCTCCAGTTGTAGAACCGGTTGTTGAGCCTGAAGTTGTTGATCCATCAACTCCCCCCGTTGCTCCGCCAGCAGTTCCACCAGTTGTCACAGATCCATCCGTTCCACCAACTGTTGATCCTGTTGTTGAACCACCGGTTGTTGATCCATCAACACCGCCGTTCGTATCACCCGTCGTAGATGAACCTGTCACTCCACCTTGAGCTGTTCCATCTACTCCAGAATCAACGCCTCCCTGCGAGCCTGCATCGACCGTTCCTGTGGTCTCAGAATCCTGGAATGGATTATCTAAAAATTCTTTTTCGTAGAATTCGTCTTTGTTACAGGACTGTAGTCCCATACACAACGTGAGTGATAAAACCAAATTTGTAATGGTTGTAACCCTGGTCTTCATGACTAGACTCCTATAGGAGCGAAAGGTGAATGAAAGTGTTCTTCTACATGTTTTGGAAAAACAAAGTTTTTCTCAACACACAGACTTTCAACCTTTAACGGTTCTTTTCGATTTTGGTTTCCACATACGTGCAGCAGGTAATAACGTCCAACAACAAAATCGAAAATAGTAAAGAATTAAGTGAGCAACGCCAATACTACGCTTCCATTAAAAATTCTCAAGACTGATTTAGTTTTAAATTCAAAGTTCGCCGAGTTCTTAAGCCTTAGAAATCAACTGCCAAGAATTCATGTAACAGTCTTCGGGTACCGTCAAAGATTAGTGGCTAAAGACCGTTGATGAGGTTTAACTTGTTAGATTTCTGGGATTTCTGGATAGAAGAACGGACTCTTGCAAAGTCATTGCCGATCACTAATTCACAAAGTCCGGTGGATGAACTGAAGGGATAACGATTAAAAAACTTCATCTCGCGAAGAAGTTTGAAATCAGTCGCTGCGATTTTTGGACAACCAGTAACAATTGATCCGGCGTAGACATTCGTTTTTGATTTTCTAACGAAGACAAATTTTTTCGAGATATTCATCGAGAGAAACGATTTTCCATTTTGTTCAAAACCAGTCAGTTCCCAATGACCTGTTCCCAGACGAGTCTGAGACAGACCGTTTTGGATAATGATGGTGATATTAGCATGGGTATCCACATTTTTGAGTTGAAGGGTGAGTTGATCTCCACTAAGTAAATCCCAGACGGCGTAGAAGCCCCCCTCAAGTGCCGGAGTGCCAGGTTTAATTTTTGTATCAAAAGGAGTTTTGACT
The DNA here is from genome assembly GCA_040399915.1 of Bacteriovoracaceae bacterium. GTDB lineage: Bacteria > Bdellovibrionota > Bacteriovoracia > Bacteriovoracales > Bacteriovoracaceae > Peredibacter. The sequence continues at coordinate 273,197 of JBBARE010000002.1, read as the reverse complement.
TCTTGGTTATCCCCTATTGGTGGGACCGAAGTGGATTTTAGGCGATTGTTTGCACAACCGGCCAGAAAGAGACCAAAAATGACTGAAGTCAGCAGGATTTTCATTCTCTCATTATGGCCATGTGGATAAAAGAGGTCAATCAAACGGTCCAAAAATAAGACATTTGGCACTCAACTTTAGTATACTCCCCGCCATGAATATCCCGTCGGCCTATTCTCTGACCCATGAAAATTGGAATGAGCTTCTACTAAATCACGGAGCATCGACTCACGTTCTGCCTTTCTGGCTTGATGGTCTTTATAAAGATCGAACGCTTTGGGAAAGACACGTTTCAGAAAGTCTTATTAAGACATTTCAAAAAACATTTGATTTTGATTTGCCTGAAATTGCAAGCACTCAGGAATCTTTTGATGGTACGGTAAAATTTCTTATTCGCTTTAAAGATCAATTTGAAGTTGAAACTGTCCTGATCCCTTTCCATAAAAGATTCACAGTGTGTTTATCAACTCAGGTTGGATGCGCCATGAATTGTAGTTTTTGTTATACTGGTACTCAGGGACTTAAAAGAAATTTAACCAGTGGTGAAATTGTTGGTCAGTACCTGGTTGCCTTTAATTGGCTGAAGGAAAAAAAAGCAAAAGCGATAAACCCAAGTATCGTTTTCATGGGTCAGGGAGAACCACTTCACAATTGTGATGAAGTTATTCAGGCGATAAAAGTTTTAAACGACAGAAAAACTATTGGCGTGGGAACAAGACAGATGACTCTTTCAACTGTCGGACATCTCCCCGGTCTAAAAAAATTAAAGTTATTCCCCCAAATAAATTTTGCTCTTTCTCTTCATTCTCCCTTTGATGAAGAAAGGGTAAAACTCATTCCCATAAATCAACACTATCCATTAATGGACGTGATCAAAGAGCTCGATGAACTTCCTCTATTACCGAGGCAGTTTATAACCTATGAGTATCTCATGATTAAAGACTTCAACATGAGCGAGAGACACGTTGAAGGTCTTTTTAAATTACTTACTAAACGCAAAGCGATTATCAATCTCATTGCTTTTAATCCCTTCCCTGGTGCTCGGTGGGAAAGACCGTCAGTGGAAGAAATTGATTTTTTCAGAGCTAAATTAGTAGAAAAAAAGTTACGGGTAATGTTACGAACGACCAAAGGGTCTGACATACTAGCTGCTTGTGGGCAGTTAAAAGTGAACAAGTTAGCGAGGCAACATGGAACTTATTGAAAGTGATTACGATTCGCGCTTCAGTGGTATCGGACGACTCTTTGGAAGAAAGGGGCTGGAAAAAATTAAAAGCAGTAAAATTCTCATCATCGGCATTGGTGGTGTAGGCTCATGGGTTGCTGAATCTTTAGCGAGAACCGGTGTGGGAACAATCACGTTAGTTGATCTTGATGATATTTGTGTCACTAACATCAATCGCCAGGTGCTTGCGACAAGTTCAACTGTTGGTCAGTTTAAAGTCGATGTCATGAAAAAAAGAATTCATGATATTCAACCGCTTTGTGAAGTTGAAACGAAACAATGTTTTTTTAATCCAAAAAATCTAGAAAATATCTTTGACCGAGATTATGACTTTGTTGTCGATGCTTGTGATGATTTTAATAACAAATGTCATCTTATTGATCATTGCCGAAAAAATAAGATTCCACTTATTGTGATGGGTGGTGCCGGTGGCAAGACTGATCCACTACAGATAAGAGTGAGTGACATGGCCGTCTCTTGCAACGATAGACTGCTTTCACGATTACGAAAAATTCTTCGTCGTGAGTTTGATTTCCCTAAAAAAAATGAAGGAATGTTTGATGTGTGGTCTGTCTGGTCACATGAGCGTGCCGTTTATCCCGCTGCAGATGGATGCCTTACCTACAAAGATCATATCAATGCTAAAAATAGGGACTGCGAAGAAGGTTTTGGATCAGCGAGTTTTGTGACTGGATCATTTGCCTTTGCAGCAACCTCTATTATTCTTAAAGAATTAACGAAAGGACTTAATGATGTTGTTTGATGTGATGATGCCTAGAGTGACTTTCATTTACGCCGGTATTTTAGGGATCATTTATTTTCTACTCTCTGCGAACGTCATTAAGTATCGCCGAAGCCTTAAAATAGGTATTGGCCATGATTCAGATCCGAGCAACCCTTTATTCAGAGCTATAAGAATCCACTCAAACTTTGGGGAATATGTCCCGTATATCATTCTTCTCATGATGATGGATGAGATGACCGGACGAAGTGCCGAATTTGTTCATGTATTTGGATCGGTTTTAGTTCTCTCAAGAATCATGCATTGTTTTGCCCTCACTGAATCGCATAAAGGGGGCAATCTGCGCGTAATCGGAATGGCGTCTACATTCATGGTTCTTTTATTTTTGAGTTTTCTTCTCATCATAAAAGGGATTCAATGAAATTTTTGACTGATACAAAAAACTTTCTCGTTAACACGGCAAATGATGAGAGAATTCCAGCAAGAGATAAAAAAATTCTTTTAGCGATGATTGCACTTATGATCTCACCCTTTGATATTATTCCGGACTGGATACCTATTTTTGGATTGCTGGACGATTTGATTATTCTATCGATTATAATGGATTATTTTTTTACTGTTTTGGACAGTCGGATTCTTTTGTCTCATTACCCATGGGACATGAAATCGTTTGCGCGCCTGAGAGCGATTGCTCGTAGTTTGCAGTTCTTTGTGCCAAGATTTGTTAAAAAGAGATTATGGTCTTACGTAGGAGATCCCTACTAATCTGCGTCCCGATATTGAGGAACAATTTTTCGGACTTCATTTTGAATTTCTTTGAACTGAGCACCGTCAAGATCAACACTGTGAACTTCTTCTATTTTGTTATTTGACGGGGTAACTGACGCAGGACCTCGAGCAGCTGCCACTGTTGCCGCCTGCTTGTTGATCGCCGACCACTGGTCAGGACTCATCGACTTCATTCTTAGTTTTGCTTTCTCCGCCTCAACTGGAGAAATCACATTTTCACGAACCATTTGTTGAAGCATTGATTCTACATGCTCAGGGGCAACCTCTGCTTGTGCTATTGAAAAAGATAAAAGAATTATCAAAGAAAAAATCAATTTCATTGTCATACCTCATCTTCAGTATCGGTGAGGATAGAGAATGACTTGACATTTATTTTCCGACGAAAGAAATCCAGTACCTTGGGGTGATTCTAAGGGAATTGTTAGCTTTTAATTAATAGATTATGACAACTTATATGGTCAAAAAAAGCTCAAAATCTCGTAATGCCGGGTCTCTTTAGGTGTTTCAACTTCAAACTTATCGCCCTTTTTAAGACCCATTAAAGCATCACCAATAGGTGAAAAGACAGAGACAACAAGAATGGCTTCGTCTTTTGCTTTGATGATTGTGCCCCCGGCAGTTGGGATAAGAAAATAAAATCTCTTCTGATTTTGGTGAAGCAGTTCTACCAAAGCACCAATACTTATTTCGCCAAGTTTTTTTGAGGCATCGACATCCACTTCTTCTAGGATTTGAATTTCGAGCTTTAATTCTTCAACTCGTTTTGCTTCAGCACTGGCAAGATAAGAAGCTTCAAGCCCTCTGGTATCATACTTACTTTCTGCTTTAAACTCAGGATCTGTAGCAAAGTCACGATTAGATTTTGCAGACGCTTCAAGACCCACAAGCTCAACACGTGCTCGTTTGATGAGCTCATCAAGAATGATTTTTTTCAATTAAGCTCCGCAACACTTTTTAAATTTTTTGTTTGAGCCGCATGAACAAGGGTCGTTTCTTCCAACTTTTGGTTCAAGACGTTTTACTGGTTGGGCACCATGAATCTGACCGTTTTTAAATTTCCAATCACCATTATCTTTTTGAAAAAGAGATGTTTCATGGTGATTAAGTGGTGTACCACTTGCCTTATCTTTGTAATGAGCTATGAATTCAACAACACCTGAATTATCGCTCGTACCACCTTTTTCTGTTTTCTTAATTTCAAGACCTAACCATTCCGAACTTTCTGCCCATTTGAGTGCTTCTTCTTTATTAAAGACTTCACCAGCAACAGGAATCTGAGTTGAATCTACGTAATCAATATTTTTTACGACATAGGCAGAATAGCGCGAACGCATGAGCGCTTCCGCCGTGGCAGCTTTCTTCTTTCCCTCAACTAAAGGGGCGCAGCAGTTTTCGTAATTAAGTTTATTCTGGTCCATAGACCGGCAAGGGCAAAGTGACATGTGTACTCCTAGGATTTTACCTATTATCGAGGTAAGATGTGAAAGATGCAAACTGAAAAACTTGTCCTTCCTATAGATCAATATATTCCCGAAATTTTAGCAGCAACTCGAGACTACTCTACTGTAATGGTCAAGGCTTCCCCCGGATCTGGAAAGACGACTCGCCTACCCTGGGCCTTATGCGGAGGCTCAGGCAAAAAAGTTGTGGTTTTAGAGCCCAGAAGACTCGCTGCAAAGCTCGCTGCGCAGAGAATTGCTGATGAAGAGAATCTGACATTAGGGGAAGAAGTAGGTTTCCATTTTAGGTTTGAGAAAAATGTAACGGAGGACACAAAACTTATTTTTTATACGGAAGGAACCTTTCTCAAAAAATTTCTTCAAGACGAAAATCTCACTAATGTAGATATTGTTATCCTCGATGAATTTCATGAGAGACATCTAGAAACTGATTTGGCCCTCGCTTTTTTGCGTGATCTTCAGCAAAAAAGAAAGGATTTAAAAATTATTCTTATGTCAGCTACACTTGACCTGAATTTAGTCAAGGCCTTTCCTGATTCAAAAGTTATTGAGATTGAGGCGAAAATTTATCCAGTAGAAGTCACGTATCTTCCAAATCAGCCAAGTATTTTGAATCAAAGTATTGAGCAAAAAGTAAAAAAAGCTATTGAAATATCTGCCCATAAAGATGGCGATATATTAGTTTTCTTACCCGGAATGCGAGAAATGGTTAAAGTTCAAACCTTATTAAGTTCAGAACATGACGTCTTTCTTTTGCATGCAGAACTTACAAAAGAAGAGCAATCTCTTGCTTTGAAGCCGTCTCCTAGAAAAAAAATTATACTCGCCACAAATATTGCAGAAAGTTCCGTCACCATTCCAGGGGTAAATACCGTCATAGACTCTGGTATCCAGCGAGAGGCATATTACTCTGCTTGGAATGGATTAAAATTTATCCACGACGTTCCTGTCACTAAATCTTCAGCAATTCAGCGGGCGGGGCGTGCCGGAAGAACTGGACCCGGTACCTGCCACAGGCTTTATGGTCAGCAGGATTATAATGAAAGACCAGATTATACTGTTCCAGAAATTGAAAGAGCAGACCTGACGGATGTTTATCTTTTGGTTAGTGGAACTAACAAAGACCCTCTATGGTTTTGTCCACCTCCTCCAGAGAAGTGGGCAAAGGCGCGTGAGCTTTTAATAAAACTGGGAGCTCTCACAAATCAAAACAAATTGTCGATCATTGGAAAAAAGATGCTTGAGTTTCCGCTCGACGCTAGGCTTTCGAGGATCTTAATTGAGGGCGAAAATCTCCCTTATAAATCTAAAGAACAATTGCTGACCTATATTTGCCAGGAAATTGAAGAAGAGAGAAGTGGAACTCTCAAGAGGCGATTGCAATTTTACTTAAAAACCTCCGGCAAAGCGGATTTCCCTTGGGAGAAGTGCTTACTCATGGGTTTTGTCGATCAAGTAGCAAAACTTCGGTTAAAGAATCGAGATTTTATTCATTTCTCAGGAAAAACCATTAAAGCGCATCCCTCCCTGACCTTGCATGATGATTTTTATCTCATACTCGATATTACGCAGAGGCAAGAGGCGATTAAAGTACTCGCCATTGAGGAAGAATGGCTTTGGGACCTCAATCCATTTCCCTTCATTGAAGAAGATGAAATCCAATCTGGTGAAAAAATTTCTATCAAAAGAAAAACGAAGCTTGGAAGTATCGTGATGGAAGAGATCCCAGTCAAAATAAACTGGCATGAGTTGCCTCAAGAAACGAAAGAAAAGATCATTACTTATTCAACAAGTGCAATGACTGCAAAAGTAGAACAATGGATGAAAACGCCTGATTTTGAGCGTCTTCACTTTTGGGGAAAAAATCATCAGCAAAATCCTGAAGAAATTCTGAAAACCTTAAAACTTGGTGACTATTTCTCAGAAGAGATGAATTTAAGTTGGGAGAACTTTGAGCATTTCTTAAAAAGAATGCTGGAAAAAGAAATGGATCTTTCAAATATTGAACGCGAACTGCCCTTTAAAATAAATCTCGGAGGGCGCAGAGAGCTTATTATTCATTATCCTATTGGGATGGATCCATTCATTGAGGCGCCTATTCAGGAGTTTTATGGATTAACTGAAACTCCTGTCATCATGAATGGAAAAATGCCCTTAACGCTTAAACTAGTGGGACCTCATAAGCGTCCAATGCAGATCACCAAGGACTTAAAAAACTTTTGGCATAAAACGTATCAGGAAATGAAGAAAGAATATCAAAGGGATTACCCGCGGCACTATTGGCCTGAAAAGCCTTGGGAAGCGCAGCCTCTGTTACTAAAAAGAATGTTACCTAAAGCATAACGAATTTAAATCGTGGGATTTCTTTTCCATCGATCGTCACTGTCTCCATAAACATTTCTTTTGGTCTCACCCACATCTTGCCTTTGTCGTTTTCATAAAGACATTCATAAACCACCATCAACTCCAGTGTTTCAGAGTGGCGTGCCAGGTCTTTTAGAATGTAGCGATTACCTTTGTAGTGTTCGTAGGTGCCACCGATAACTAAATCTTTTACCATGTGATTTTCTCCAGAAATAGAAACGGCATGATACCAATCGATATCATCAATATCAATGCCAGAAAATAAGGCGTCATCTGAATAGCGGGCATATCCTTATCAGCAACCTGCACTTTATAAGGCGTAGGCCCAAGGAAGACCTTAGAGAAAATCATAAAAAATAAAATACCGTTAAGACATGTGGCAACAATATGCCCAAGTCCTAGGTAGGGTTGATACTCAAGAAGACCAGTGATGACTAAGTCTTCGACTACAAATGAAGCTCCTAAAGGTACTCCGATCATACAAAAACCAAAAAGACAAAAAAGTGTAGCAAGTTTTGGGAAGTATTGAGCGAGCCCATAGAACTGCGACTGTCTTTTAAAAGAAAATTGGTGTTGAACATAACTCAAAAGAGAAAATAACGATGTTCCAGATAACGAAATCACCATCATATGAAGATAAGAGCCTTTTGCGGCGGTGAGGTCGGCCTGAAGTCCTGTTAAAAGAAGTGATGCCTGAGCGATGTAAAAATAGGTCGTAGTTTTTGTCAGGTTGACTTCAAGTATCCCTCTTAAGGACCAATAGACTGATGAAATTATGGAAAGAGACAGAAGGAGAATTTTAAAAAGGTCAGGGTCGTTTTTTAGTGTTGGGAGAAGAAGTTGGACAAAAATTAAAATACCAGCGCGAGACAAAAAAATGGCAGAGAATTCGTACCACGGAAGTTTACCTACGACATCATGTACCCATGAGTGAAAGGGAAAAATCCCATGGGATTCATAGACAATAATAAATGAGAGAATTAATACAGGCCACGTAAAAAAGGATGGGGGCATTTCTGTCATAGGTGTTATGAGTAAACCTTGACCATGCGCTAAAACCATAAGGCCAATGAAACAAAAGAATGTCAGCAAATGCTGGAATATGTAGGTGGCCCCAGTGGTTTCTTTTAAAAACCCTCTGATAGGAATCATCCTCTGAAAAGTCCAGAAAATGAAAAAAGTAGGAAGATTGTTTGAAAGAATAATTCCCATCGCCCCAAGAACATAAAGTATGAAATGAGATGAGAGGTTAAGAGACTTTCTGACGGGATAAAGACCGATGAATAAAGAAGAACAAAAAATGGTACCAATAAAAATACTAATCTTATTGTAACGTAAATCAATAAATGAATGAACGGCAAGACTAGAACTGAATTCCTCTGTGAAAAAGATAGTCGCAAAAAATAAAAACAAAAGCCCAAGAAAGAGAATAATGAAGTCTTGAACTTTGGCAGTTTGAAAAGAACTCATATTAATCTTTTTTCAAAAAGTATTTTAAGATTTTTGTATCATAATCCATCCATTTCTTCTCAACTCGCATATAAAACTTCATGGGATAAAGTAAAAAGCTAATGATTTTCTGAGTAAAGAAATCGAGGTGAAAACCGTGAAGAGCATGAACATAAATTCTTTTTTGTGTTTCAAGAGAAACGTATTTTTCTAAACTATATTGACGCTTTACCTGAACATTATGCTCAATGGTGGAGTTTTCATAAAAATCCTGAATGATCGAAGATGATTTAAGGAACTGATAAGTTCTTAGACTAGCGTGGGTCACAATGTGGATTAAAGCAAAATTCGTAAATCCTAAAGCAATTTCGATGTAGATAATACCAACTTGGGAAATTGTCGCATAGGCCAGCATAGTTTTAGCATCAGAGCGAGTTCTACCAATTAAAGTGGCATAAAGAGCCGAAGTTCCACCTATGAATCCTATCAAGATTAAAAGAGATTCGAAGTGAGAAATATAGTCATAAAATCTTAGAAGCAAAAATGGTCCAAGATGAACAGAAAGCGCTCCATAGAAAATGGCACTTGACGGCGTAGGTCCTTCCATAGCTGTCGGAAGCCATGAACTCATAGGAAGTTGGCCAGCTTTTGCCAATGAAGCCCAAATGATAAATACCCCGATAAATAGCAGTGCAACCCCACCGTGGAAATGTCCAAGTGATTTAGAAATCATGATGAAATCTGTCGTATGAAGGTAATGATGCGACCATGCAGATGCAGCTAGAATACCCATGTCGCATAACCTGTAAGAAACAATCGCCTTAAAGGCATGAACCACAGGCTGGGGTTGTCTATAAAAATAGCTTATAAGTAAAACAGAAGTCGTTCCTACTAATTCCCAACCTACAAAAAGTAAGTCTAATGATCGAGCAAATGAGACGATGATTAACCCAAAAAGCAGAATAGAGAGCAAGAAAATGAAACGAAAGTAGCCCTCTTCACGATGAAGATAATTCCTCGAAAATTTAAAAATGATTCCAATAAGCGCACTCGATAAAAAAGCATATGTTGAACCTAGCAAATCAACGATGAATCGTATTTTGAATCTATACTCCCCAATTTCAATCCAGTCGTTGAAATCAAGTAATAAAAATGATGGAGAATTATTAAAAGTGACGACAAATAACATAATGGAAAGACCTGTCATATAAAGCGAGAAGACTTTCACAAAGTCCGATATCCATGCCTCTTTTAATCTTAAGTTTGTAAAAAACAAGATCGCCAGGAAAAGAATCCAACTAAAAGGAGATAACAAAAGGAGAAGGAAAATATTTTCCATCATTTATCAATCTCCGCAAAATCATCAGCACCATGATTTAATTCAATCATCGACTTAGATGACGAAAAGTGCTGGAGACTTTTATGCTCGAAGGTCAACGTTTCAAAATCATTTTGAGCAAAGATCCACCACTCTTTGGTTAATGGATCTTTAACGACGAGCCTGAACCAATGATGATGAAGAATATTTCTTAAACGTGGATGGCCATTAAAAATAGATTTTACATTGGCCAGAGGCGCTTCAATTAAAGTTAAATTGCGAATTGGTTCATGGATCTCAACCATCTGCCTCGCTAGCCCAATACGAAGGTCCCCTTGTGAACCAGTCATGACACCTAAAAGTGAAGTCGGATTAAGAGCGAGTTTTGAACCACAACCAAAATTATCATTATCAACACAGGAAAAGTAATAATCCATATTGATATTCACGCAAACCGGTATACCTCCCAAAACAACTTGCTTTAAGATTTCACCGGATGGATCAATTTCCCAATCGTAACTTAAAAGAAAAGCGCGGCGGTTTAAAAATAAACCCTTTGTCATATTTCTCTTCCCAACAATCGCCAGGGCATTTGATGAATGCCCATATTCTGGTCTGGGTTGGGCAAGATCGTGCGCACGAACGTTTACATGCTTTAACGCCTCTGCTGCACTTTTCGAGGAATCAAAAGTACTAAACCTCTGGCATCTTTCAAAAGCGTTAAGCTCACAGGCTTCCTTAAGTTTTATCCTCACTCGGTTAAAGTTAACGAGGTGCGATGATGGTAATTCTTTAAGATTAAAAAATTCAATTTCATCTGTGCAGGTATCGTGAAAACCCGAAACAAAAAATGTAGAAGCAGGAATTATTGTTCCAAGCTTTTTAAGTTCTTCTCTCACTCCATAGTCATTGGCCATTTTTGCAAACGCTCTTGAATTAGGAATACCAGCGTTCCCACCGCATGCACCACACCCGTAGGCCTGTCTAAAAGGGTTATTGTTACTCGACGATCCATGCCCCATAAGAATAACAAGCTCAGAGATATTGGAACTTGTAATACCGCACATATTAAGAATCGCCTGAACAATTTTTGCCATTTCGAGCTTACTGTAGCCATGTCCCTCATCACCAAGCTCAATTGAAAGTTCAGTTTCTGGTTCCTGATTAAAATAGGAGAGAAACTTACGTTTTATTTTTTTACTCTGAAGAGGAAAAAAAACCTCGGATACCATCGGCAAAATACTTGCTGTACCAAGAATGAGTGTAGATAGAAAACCTCTGATAAGAGTGCGCGAATGATAATAAAGGGCAAGATCACTCCCACCCTTTAACAAGTTCCATTTTTTAAAACTTTCTGCATTCGTTTTAGGAATCTCTAAAATGATTCTGCTGGGTGAAATAACCGGAGGACACTGAGCAATGAGACGTTTATTTTTATGGCTTGAAAATTTCATATCAATACCAAAAAAACCGACGACTCCGTAGGTTTTTATAAACGAATCAAGTTCTTCAATATGTCTTCTAATGGATTCTTCCCTGTCATCTATGCAAAACAGTACCTGTGCATAGTTAAACTTTTCAGGAGGAGTTTCAGTATGATTGGCCAAAGCTAAAATAGCTTCACGATGAAAGTGATGTTCATAGGCCTCATGCCAAAGCCTGATCCTATCCCGATACTCACTGCTATCGATTTCATCAACGAGCTTTAAAAGCTCGCTCTTATCCAATCGATGCATCCAACGCTCGCTTAATTTAAAAGAATGAGAAATCTGGTACAACGAAAGAGAGAGCTGAAAGCTTTTTAATTCAATCGTTTCTTTACGACCATGAATGACACTCAAGTCGATTGAGTGTTCTTCAGAATGATAGTTATCGATCGCAGATTCCATCAAAAGGAAAGCAGCTATAAAATCTATTAATTTGATGTTGGGAGACTTCACTGTAGCTTGCCAAGGCTCAAGTTCGAGCTTGTTGACCATCCCGGACCAGCCCTTCAGATCAAAAAGAATGTCTAAAAGATATGTCTCCCATATTTCTTTCGGAATCCCCTTTCTTTCAAGCTCAGTCTGAATAATAAGAGAGGGGGTGGAGCTTTGATAGAATTTTACACTTTTTATAAGATGGGCCTTCCATCCTTGTGCAAAACCTTCCATGGAGCCAATATCAAATTGAAAAAAATCCCAAAAGCCTTTATGCCGAAAGGGATTAGACCAGAAGCTCTGACCTTGATCAAGATAGCTTGAGATAAGCCTGATCATCAGAGGGTGAACACTTACTGCAAAGGATTCATTATGATATCGCTCCCAATATTCTTTTCCTCTCCAGATGGTGCGTGAACGACTTAAAGTCAAAGTTTGATCGACCATTTTGTCCTGACAGAGTTGCCAAAGATGAGTGTCGTGAATAACAGGCTGCCATTCATCGTCGTTGAATGCTAATTCTGAGAACATCATCCGATAAAAAAATTCTTTTTGCGTTAGTCCCATTTTTTCTAGAGAAGCTATCGCCGGATAGTTTGTCCCGTAATGATCAATAGCACGAAAAATATCAGATACCGTTATTTTACCTTGATGATATTTTTCGATGTATTTATAAATGGGCCAATAAGGTCTGGCACGATAAAGAATGCCCGCTTCTTCCACAGCTTCGTGAAAATCCTTACCTTCAAACATTTGAAGAATGTTATTATGTACAAAACTGTGTAATGGATTCTGGATCGGTAATTTAGTCCGGATGCTAGAAATAATTCCATCTAGGTAAGAAGTTTCATCTGGTGTTTGCATGCAACATTCTATCCCCCGACCAGATAGAAACCAATGATATTAATTTTCTTTAATTACTATACTTGTAATCAATCTCCACATTCATCATTTCTTTTTTTGCGTTTGTGATGTTTGAGGGGCCAGAGTACCTGATAAGACGTGGAATTTTACGCGAATAAACTAATTTTAATTTCGGGGCAAAAAGTTTTAAAAACCAGTTATCAATCTCAATGTCAAAATAGACCTTGTCCAGCTCTGTCTTCACAACTTTGAGATAAAAATTGTAGGCATCTAAGCGTCCTGGAATGAGAAATTTTAAATCTAATTTTCCCTTCTTAATGACATCTTCCATGTTCGTTGTCAGATAGTAATGGAGTCCCTGCCCTCCTACCACCAACTTCCCCTTAGTATCATCTTTATCGAGTTTTTCAGTTCCTTCTTTTGAGTTGACATCTTTGTTAAACATCACGAGGGTTTCCCCCTCATATCGAACGCCATAACTGTTCTTGTGAATGGGATCAACCATTTCATGCGCGGGAGCATTGATACTCACGGCATATGTATTTTTAAGGACACCAAGAATTTTTCCGGAAGAATCTGTGTATTCAGTGACGGAGCTTATAACTTTAGCATCTTGGAATTCAACGGTGTGCTTTTCAGTGTAAACAACCTTACCTTCTTTGCTTGCTTGTCCGGTGTATACCTGAGTCTCACCGTATGCCAATGCAGAAAAAAGTAAGCCAAATGTTAAAAGTTTCATAGACTCCCCTTTTGCATAAGTATCTCGCGAGTTAAGATAGAGACCAAATGGAAAAATCTAAACAAACAATTCTTTTTTTACATGGAGCTCTCGGAACCGCAGAGGATATGTCCCCTTTGATGGCCATTGTTCGCGAACGCGGATTTGAAACTCTTTCCTTAAGCTTTTCTGGTCACGGAAAAAATGCTGCAGACCCTGCGCAATTTCGGATTGATCTTTTTGCTAATGATTTAGAAAAATTTATCAAGCAGCATGATTTAAAATCACCTGTCATCTTTGGCCACTCAATGGGTGGCTACGTTGCTCTTTACCATAAAGCGAATTTTGAAGACTCATCGATCAGAAGAATTTTTACTTACGGAACAAAATTTAACTGGTCTGAAAAAGCTGTGAGTAAAGAGCTTCCTATGCTTAATCCAGTTCACTTGATGGAAAAATTTCCTCATTTTGCAGAACTTTTGAAACAAAAACACGGCGAACGATGGAAGTCACTTCTGCTTTCTACAGCGCATATGATGCAGAACCTAGAACGTCTTGATGGATTAACTCGCGAAGATATGTCCGACATTGATATCCCAGTTGTTCTCATTCTTGGTGATCAGGACCGAGTGGTGACAACAGAAGAAACACTTCTAACAAGCTCGTGGCTTCACCACGCTCAGTTAAAAACTGTTTCTCACTCGAAGCATGAGCTTGAAAGAACAAATTTAAGAGAGATCGCCGATATTATTGAAGAGAATCTGGAATAAAAAAAGGGACAAAGTTTCCCCTGTCCCGTCATCAGAATTTTAGATCATGCCTTCTTCTTTCATAGCTTTCATAACCGCCGGTCTTTCTGAAACTCGGTTCATGTAAGTCGTGATATTAGACCACTGAGATAGATCCAAACCAACGTACTTAGACCAACCAAGACATGTAAATAAGTAAGCGTCAGCGATTGTGAACTGCTTACCCATCATGAAATCATTTGTTCCAAGTTTATCTGATACAATTTGAATTTTTGACTTCAATGTTTCGATATAAAATATTTTCATCTCAGTTTTTCCTTCAACATTTTTCATGATTCTGTCGGCACCAAAAAGAGGGCTGAAAGATTTATGGATATCAGTTGAAATAAAATTCATAAGCTCAAGGCAACGGTATCTGTCGAGCGTTCCAAATTTAGGAATGAGGCCAGAATCCATCTTTTGATCAGCAAGATATTGGCTGATGATGGCGCCTTCAGTTAAGATTTCGCCATTTTCCATACGAAGGGCAGGCACAGAACCTTTTGGGTTTATTTTTTTGAAGTCACCAGTTGAAGACTGCTTAGTTGCAAGATCAACAGCTTCAAGTTCATAAACCATATTGAGTTCGGCCATAACGATGTGTGGAGCAAGAGAACAAGCACCAGATTTATAAAAAAGTTTCATTTAACTCTCCATGTAAAAATTAGACCTCGATCTTGGCACAAGGGCCTAAAACCCGCTAGGAGCGCTGCCTATTTCTGGACTAATACACTTAAGGATTTCTTCAGATGGTTCAACGCCTAAGATGAGTTACAAGTAGCGTCTAGAAAACATGCACGAGACGGAGATTTTAGTGACGAAACTTATCGCAGTTGTCGATGACGAGATGGAGATGGAGTTTATTTACTCCCTCATGTTAGAAAAACAAATTAAACGAGGTCTTATTCAGCTAAAATTTTTTTCTGACTCACGGGTTTTTGTGAAATGGCTTGAGCATAACCGCCCTGACTTGATTCTGACGGATATTAATATGCCGTACCTCGACGGTCCTTCGGTCATAGACCTTGTGAGAAAATCCGGGCGCAGCATACCAACCTATTTCGTAAGTGGTCACGAAGAATCAGATTTTAAAAAGATCATGAGGGAACTTGGAGTCTACAGGTTTCTTTCAAAGCCACTGAACTTTAATAATGTTCTTGGCCACATCGAACTTGATCTCGGAATTCTCACTGCAAACTTGTAGTCGTTTGCTCCTTTTTCAGTAGAATGATAACTGGAAGGAAACCACCACATGCGGGAATACGCTTGGATTACTGAAATTGCGCTTGAGTCACGGACTTATTCCCCCTCATTGGGTGCTTATTTTGCTAAGGCGATTTCTAAAGTTAGTTTTGATCCGGTAACAGATCAGGAAATGAAACGCGCTTGGGCAGTTCTTGCCAGAGACGCCGTTCATTTTGGTTTTGATCAGACGTTTGATCTTCCTCCTGACCTCAATGCTACGATGGAAGCTCTGCAAACGATGGGGATTGATAAATTCAATCAAGACATGTTTGATGAGGCAAAATTATCACCTCTACTGACTCAATTTTTTGATAAGGTTTTTGAAACTGTTGGACAGTACCCCCAAATTTTTGAACTCGTCGATCAGTCTGACCTGGTTGAAGATATTATTGGAACAATTGCACATCGGTTTCTGCCTATTATGCGTTTGTTTCCTGTTTTTTCATCTGAAGCTTTAGGGGTTGTTCCTTACCTTAAAGAACCTCTCTTCACAGCTCTTTATGAGCTCCCGGAAATCGAGCATCACAAACTAACTCTTCTGACTGAAAGAATCATGCATAAGTTCTATCAGCATCAGGTTCGCCCAAATCTGGTTGAGTCTCTTAAATATAATCTCAAAGGCAGAAACTTACTTCTTCCTCTCATCGATGAAGCGGTAAAAAATCTTCCAGCAGACAGATGCATGACGTCTCTTATTAGTATTCTTTGCACAACGAGAGAAGAACTCTCACAGGGCCGTGTCATCTCAATTGTTTTACAAGAGCTAGGCGGAATGTATGTAAAGCTTGCTCAAGTTTTAGCAGAACTCGCTCCCCCATCTCTGGCTAAAGAACTACGTCACCAGCAAGATAAACTCGGCGGTATTTTTGGTAGTCAGGAGAAATCCTGGAGATATGTTTTAGAAGTTTTCGAACGTCCTAGTTGGGAGAGACTTAAAAGTTATTTCCATATACCTGATCAAGTTCAAAATGCTTTCGCTGGAGCTTCCGTCGGTGCCATTTATCAATTTGAGCTTACCGAAGCTGGTAAGCGCAAACTTCACACTGAAAAACCTGTCTTAATTAAAATCCAACGACCTGGTCTGACAGATTTATTTGAAGCTCAGAAAGAAACTCTCTTAGGCATTCTCAATCACCTGGATAAAGCGCTTCCAGAGACAGAATTAAATGAAGAAGAGCAACTTGAAGTCCGTGGACTCATCACCGCTCTCAAACGCACAATCATCAACTACGCTACCCAAAGTATTGGTGAGCTTGATTTTCGAGTTGAAAAGAAGAATGCTGACAGAGTTCGTGAAGCCTTAAAAGGTATGTTTGATTTAGAGATTCCTCAGTACTATCACGTCGAACCCGATGTCTCCATGATGGAAAAAATTGAAGGTGAAAAAATCACCTCTGTTGTCCATTCACGCTACCTTGAAAGAATAAGCATCGCCGATCTTGTCAGTGATGCTTACCTCTATCTCATGTTTCAAAAAGGGATCATCTGGGCGGATCCTCATGCCGGCAATATTCTCTATGATCCGGATAAACTCCAGGTCAAACTGATTGATTTAAATCCCTGCTTCTCGTGGGATGAGAAAACTATTAAGATTTTCATTGGGTTTCTTTACCGCCTGATCCTGAGCGATCAAAAAGGAATTTTTGAGAGTTTAAAAGGCTTAGTTGAATCGCCCGAAGAATTAAAAAATGAACGGACTCAAAAGCTTATTAAAGATTTCGTAGCACACGGAAACCAAGGTGCTTTCATTCGTTATCTTTCGGATTTCGTTCGACTACTTGCCGAAGCTAATATTAATTTAAGAATTGAAGTTCAGGCAGCTCTTCGCGGTATTACTCAAGTTTATCTCACATCATCAGCGATTTCTTCACGCCATAATTTCGGTCAGATTTTCCAAAAGCAATTTGGCTGGAAAATGCTTATTCGTCATATTTTATCCATCGGTACATTCAAAGTTGCCAAGGCCGCTCTTCCTATTGCTTTTGATCTTGTAAAAAATTCTCCCGAGCAAGAAGTGGGACCAACTCTTGATGAGCGAGATATGCACGCAATTGAAGATGCTCTCCACCTACTTAATGCTGAAAATGTTTGTAATATTGAACTTGTTCGCGTCTCCCCGGAAGAAAACACGAGACTCACACTTGCAACAGATGGATCAACTCTCATTAAAAGTGCCAACCTTCGTCTTGAAATTTTAACTGAAACCAAGCCTGCCTCGGTTCGCTATATTTTGGAAACGCCCTCGAAAGAATGGCTGAAAGACCGTCAGGAATACATAAAGCTTCAGGGTCTGGGATTTGCTCTTTGTTTAGTAGAATGTCTTGAACAACTTCGCCGCCATTCACTTGAAAATTATTGGCAGGTGGTGGAGTCATGGAACGTCAATCCTAGCAAAAGATCGTGGAAAGAGAGTCACTTATTAGGTGATGTCAGAGTCGCGGCAAGAAAACTCTTCACCCGACGATATGAAAATATTTGGGTTTCAGATTTTATGACTATTTCTAGATGGAACCGTTTTCTTTGGAAACTCTTGATCCATTTTGAAGAAAGATTTGAGCAACGTGAGACTGGCTATTTCTATCTATTGGGTAAAAAATTTGGTTCTCAAAAAGTAAATGAATATACCTTCGGTACTCTTCATCGATTAAAGATCATAGCCTATCGTCTGATTATTCAAGGCTTAAAAACCCTTATCAAACGATCTCGTTTTGAGATGAATCTTCTCCCCCTCACAACGGATCAACTCATTCATAGGATGATTCACGGTCTTCTTCGCCGGGGTTTCATTCCTACCCAAAAAGACTAGTCATTTCAAAGTCTTGATCAAGTATCTGACGGCCGTAAAAATGACTAAGGATCCAAATGCACCTTTGACAGAGTCTTCTTAAAAAAGAGAAGAATAGATATGACTAAGTTTTTATTCCTGCTCCTCATAAGCGTCTCATCGCTATGGGCCGGTCCTCGCGAAGAAGCCGCCGACATTCTTCTTCGCTTTGAAGGCGAAACTTCTGTCACAAAACGTCTCGATGTGATTTCAAAACTATTTGTTGGACTGCCCTACGGAAAAGGTGGCCCCTTGGGTGAAGGCCCTGAAGGTAAATACGACCAGGATCCTCTCTACAGATTTGATACCTTTGACTGCACAACTTACCTAGAAACCATCATGGCGCTCGCTATGTCCCGTGATGTTTCAGAATTTGAAACAATTCTTGATAAAATTCGCTACGAAAATGGTGAGGTTGATTACCTAAAGAGAAATCACTACACTGATCTTCAGTGGATCCCTTTTAATGTTCAAAACGGGTACATGGCAGAAATCAATGACAAGATTGTTTCCCCGAAAGAGATTTTGATCGCTGAAGCACTTATCAATTTCCCAAATTGGCTTCGTTCAATAAAGATTGATCAGATTATCGTTCCGATGGCCTCTCAAGCCGAAAAGGAATCACTTCTTTCAGAGCTTCATGCAGAGGCACAAAATTTTCGGGCACAGATCGCCAAAGTACAGTATGTTGCGATCAGTACCCTTCTTGCTCGACCATCAATCTTAAATAGAATTTCCACTGGAACAATTGTGAATTTTGTGCGCCCTAACTGGGACTTGACTGAAGTCGCCGGTAGTCATCAAAATATCTCGCATCAGGCATTTCTTTTTCGTAAGGCAGGAGTTCTTTATCAACGTCACGCCAGCATTAATGGTAAAGTCGAAGAAATACCCTTTATTGATTATTTAAAAAGATTTCAGAACCACGCCACTCTTAAAGGCGTTCATTTTATGAAAGTAAACGAGATCTAATCTACTTTATACAATCCATCTGGATCGGCCCCTAAAAAACAGGCCTCTTTAAGACGATCTTTAACTTTCGCTAGTTTTTTTAATTGCGCGATACTCGCCAGCTCATAATGAACTTCATCACAAAAAGCTATCCCCATATCTTCTAAATTATCTTCCGTTGTCCGCCAGTTCCAGAGGTTGTAGCGGTTGAGATTTATGGGTTCAGAATAAGCGTACAAACTCAACTGACCTGCGACATTAAAGTAGAAATTAAAGTAACTCATCACTAGCTCGTGGATGTTTTTATAAAAAGGCTCACGTCCGGACAGCAATGTAGTGTTTGACTTTGAAATACTTCCCCAACCCGTTTTCGTTTTATAGACCGTCAAAACGTGATCATCGTCTTTGTAAGCTCGCAGATCAACGATCAGCGGTTTGTGCCCCTGAAGCTCTAAAGCGGCGGCGGCAAGGAGACATCCTTCAAGGCAATGCCCTTCGTTTGTCAGCATCACGTAGCGTGGGGATGAAGCCGCGTTTTCTGGATTATAGATAAGTTCATCTAAATGAGTCTGAATTTTATCAGGAGTATTGAGAGACCGAAGAAATTTCTTTTCAGTTGGAGTCCACATCAAACAACTTCAATAATCAAATGATGGATATTAAAATGTTTTTGAATAAGATCCCGATAATCAGCTGATCTTTGGTCTTCATTTTTTCGGATGATAATTTCACATCCTACTTGTCCGGGAGCAAGTTTCCATAAATGAATATCAACGACTTTTGAGCCATCTGTTTCAAGTTTTGTGACAAGTTTTTCTCTATCAATTGAAATATCATGAGCATCAAGAAGGTCCATGCCACTTTGGCGAATGAGCCCAATCGACCATTTAAAAACAATAATCCCACCCAAAATTCCTGCTACAGGATCGAGCCAACTCCAGCCTTGCCACTTACCTAAAAGAAGTGCTGCGATAGCAAAAACTGATGTTAAGGCATCAGTTAGGATATGCACGTAGGCACTTTCATGATTGTGGTCGTGGGCATGTGAATGGACATGAGAATGAGAGTGCGAATGATTGTGTGCTTGAACAGGTGCCAGTCGATTATGGTTACAATTTTCTCCATGCACGTGGACATGAGCTTTAGGCTCTGGGTGTTTTTCAATATCAGCACCCTGATGAAGAATCAGGGCACAAATAAGATTCACAACTAATCCAAGGACAGCAACAACAAGTGCTTCGTTGTACTGGATAGGTTTTTGGCTTGAGAAATGAAGAAATGATTCATAGATCATCGAGAGTGCAATGAAGATAAGAAATAAAGCACTGGTATAACCACCAAGAGAAAGTATCTTTCCGCCGCCAAATGTAAAACTTGACCTGAATTTTGGATGCCGATAGAGGTAGTAAACAATAAGCGATAGTGAAAGAGCTAAAGTATGTGAGGCCATGTGCCAACCATCTGCCAAAAGCGCCATTGAACCAGACCAATAGCCCACAACAATTTCAACGATCATGGTACCCAAAGTAATGAGAGTCACCCATTTCGTTTTTTGTTCGTTGGCGAGGAAAACGCCCGTGTCTTTTTGATCAATAGTACAGTGTTGTTGCATGATAGCTCCTAGGGTCTATTTTAACCT
Source organism: Bacteriovoracaceae bacterium (assembly GCA_040399915.1). Lineage (GTDB taxonomy): Bacteria > Bdellovibrionota > Bacteriovoracia > Bacteriovoracales > Bacteriovoracaceae > Peredibacter. The sequence continues at coordinate 252,863 of JBBARE010000002.1, read as the reverse complement.
TTTTGAGGGAAAAAAGTCCAAGAGACCGGCAGATGCACCAACAATAATCAGGATCATAGCGAGAAATGTATGAAAAACCATCTCCTGGCCGGCAAAAAAGACTAGTCCCAGAGTCGAAAGGACAGGAGTCAGGTAGGCCAAAGCACCCATGACCCGTGCATCACCCTTTTTAAGAGCGAGATCCCAAGTATAAAAAGCAATACCAAAAGGTCCGATTCCCATCACAAGTAATTTCCAGGCGTCACTGGATTGAAGGACAACTCGAGGCTCAATTAAAAAATGAGTCGTAAAGCAAAAGAGTCCAGAGATTAAACAGAAACTTCCAATCGCCCAAACTGAAGTGGCTTCCATTTTCTTTTTACCAATGGAATAAATGGGCCACGTTAAAGCAGCACCAAAGGCAAGAAGATAGCCAAAAATATTATCCCACTTAAGGTCTCCCCCTTTACCTACCACTAAAACAACACTACCGATGACGGAAAGACAGGCACCGACAATGTGATAACTTTTTAATTTATTTTCTGGAAACGCCAGAGGTGTAAGTAAAACCATAATAACCGGCCATAAATAGTTGATGAGATTTGCCTCAATTGCAGGCGCGAATCGAAACGCATAGAAAAGAAAAAAATGATAACCAAAATAACCGAGAACTCCCCATACAAGAATTTTTGGTTTAGGAAAAAGGTCCTTCGGTTTAAATAAAGCAGGAATAGAACCGATGAGGAAAGCGACTCCTAAAATGTAAAAAGGAGGTAAATGAATCAGAAGATTTCCAAATGTAGCGAGGCTTCCCCAACAGCAAATTGTGATGATTCCAAGAATGAGAGATTCAGTATTTTGAGTCATATAAAACTGTAGCTTGAATAATTAAAACAAGCTAGCATTTAGCTTATGTTTGAAACTCCCCGTTTAATTATTCGCCCTGCACTTCTGGAAGATGCGCAAAATCTCTTGGCATTAAATTCTGATCCAGATGTCGTTCGTTACACAGGCGACGGTTCATTAAAAGATAAACTTGAAGCTGAATCTCTGATTAAAGATCGGATGATGCCGCAATTTGAGAAATATAAAATGTCACGGTTCATGGTTTTTTTAAAAGATGAAACTTTTATTGGATGGAGTGGTCTCAAATTTTTTCCCGAGACAAATGAAGTTGATCTTGGATACAGATTCATGAAAAAATTTTGGGGTTTTGGTTATGCAACTGAATCATCTAAGGTCTGGTTTAAATATGGTTTCGAAACTTTAAATCTAACTCGCATCATCGCCAAGGCGATGCCAGAAAATACGGCAAGCATAAAAGTGATGCAAAAACTGGGAATGACTTTTCGTGGTTTACAGCACGATCCAACGGATCCGATGTCCATGGTTTTATTTGATATAACTAAAGCTGAGTATTTAAAATGCGCCGACTCCTAGCTTTTCTCATCCTTGCCAGTGTTAAAACCTTCTCCTGCATTTTCTACAAAGGAAAATACACCTGGCTAGCTCCCGCTCCAGAGCACCCATGGAAAGACATTCGTTTAATGATTTTTTTAAATCACACTTCTTTGTATGAGCCTATGTTTTCGCAAATTATTCCTTATTCTTATTTGTGGCATCTTGCCGGGCATTTCAATATTCCCGGTGCCGACGTGACACTTGATCGCCCGCTCGTGGGGACATTCTGGAAGTTGATGGTTCCGAATATTGCTTCTATATCTCGCAAGAAAGATGCTACCTGGGAAAATTATTTGGAATCAATCCGGCCGGACTCAGTCGTTATGATTGCTCCTGAAGGAAGAATGAAGAGACCCAATGGGCTGGATCGTTATGGAAAACCAATGACCGTAAGAGGTGGTGTTGCAGATATTATTGAGTCTATTGATGAAGGTCATATGGTTCTGTGCTTGTCTGGTGGGCTCCATCATGTGCAAGCTCCTGGACAATTTTTCCCAAAACTTTTTAAAACAATCGAGATGAATTTTAGTTACATCAACATCAAAGAATACAAATCAAAATTTCCAGGAAATCCAAGAGAAAGAAAGATTAAAATCGTTCAGGATTTACAAAACCGATTAGAAACCCACTGCCCTAAAACGAATAAATACTAAAATTTTCTTCACGAATTACAGGATTTATTTGAGAGAGCCAGGGATGCTCATGCTCAATGATGCTTCTCGTTCCTTTGCCACGAGCAACGACTTTAAAGTGGTGAGAATCTGTAAAAGCTTCAAGCTGTTTAAGTGTTTGGCGAATGTGCGCGACTTTCCCATAATCATAAATAAAGTAGTAAGTCGCCTTGGGGATAATGAAGTCTTTGGTGAGGTCCTGGCAAAAAAGCTCCGCTTTGTCGCAGCCTAGGTTTTTAAAGACTCTGTTTCCCTCTTCCACTCTTTCCGAAACGAGCTCATACCCCTTAAAAAAGACTTCCGGATAAAGGTAATGAAGGACCAGACCCAGTCGCCCGTAACCTGCTCCGAGGTCGATAAGGACCTCATCTTTTTGAGGCCTTAAGTGCTCACAAAGCTTTAATAATTCATGGTAGGGAGTCTGAAGAGTTTCCGGTTTGAGGCCTATCCAAGTTTGGTGTCCATCATGAAGAACGTGACCCAAGTTAGACAAATTACCATCAGGGCGCAAAGACCTAGCGACCTGGTATAGTGTTTCCTCTGTCTCATTAACCCGTAGACCAAAATATTGGTCAATCGCTGGAGAGGATAATGAAAAAAGTTCGTTATGCATGCCTTTCCTTAGCACTAAAAATACCCTGAGAGTATAATTTACTCAGGACGAATATGAAAACTACCTATGTCTCAAAACAACCAAATGCTTACGGATTAATCGACTGGACGGCCGATGAGAATCAGACGTGGAGCACGCTGATTCACCGTCAGACTGAGATTGTTAAAAGTCGCGCTTGCAGTCAGTTTTTGGAGGGCCTCGATAGGATTGGCTTTACTAAAGAACATGTTCCTCAGCACACAGAATTAAACCGCCGCTTAAAAGATTACTCAGGCTGGGAAGTTGAAGTCGTTCCCGCCCTTATCCCGGCCAAAGAGTTCTTCACACTCCTTGCTAATAAAAAATTTCCGGCAGTGAGTTTTATCCGAACTCCAGAAGAACTAGATTACATTCAAGAACCTGATATTTTCCATGAGTTTTATGGCCATGTGCCCTTACTCACATTTTCTGAGTACGGCAATTTCATGGAAGAGTTTGGAAAAATTGCACTTTCCATTTCTCCTAAAGATCGCAGACGTATGTTTCGTCTCTTCTGGTTCACGATTGAATTTGGCCTACTGAAAGAAAAAGATGGGATTAAGGCATACGGCGGTGGGATGCTCTCATCCATCCATGAAACTGTCTGGTCTGTCGAAAGCCCTGAAGCTAAAAGAGTTGAATTTGATCCTTTGACTGCGTTAAGAACACCTTATCGTATCGATATTCCTCAGCCCCTTTACTATGTCCTTTCAAAGATCGATGATCTTTACAAAATATTGGATAAAGATTTGCTCGCCCTTCTAGATGAATCAAAAGAGCTTGGAGATTTCGCCCCATTATTCGAACCAGCTGGCGAAGAACTCTAATCTCTATGACTGACATCTCTCTTTATATCTTCCTCTTTTTGGTCGGCACGATTATTTTGAATTTTATCGTTGCACGCCTCCTTAATACTCATAGGTCAAACCGAGAAAGAAAGAGGATTGAGATGGTTCTTTCTCGCCTTACAGATGAAAAAACTAATGCTTCTTTGACCATGGAACAGCTTTACGAAAATCTTGAAAAGCAAATCTGTGAAAAAAAAGAATTAACTCAGCGTCTCGATGAAGAACGAAAAATAAATGTCATACTTATTAAAACTATATCCCACGATCTTGCTAATCCTTTATTTGCCATAAAATCCTATCTCGAGATGATTAGCACAGGACGTATTCTTCAAAAAGACTATGGTCAAACTCTAGGCAGAATAAGTGATTGTACCAAATCTGCTCTTGATATGATTCAAAGAATCAGGAATGCTATTTTAACAAGAAATCAATCAAGCCTCACAAAAATTGAATCGGTAGATATAAATTTGTCTGTTACAAATCTACTCACTTTATTCGAAACACGCCTGCATGAAAAAAATATTCAGGTTATTTATGATTATGAGGCGAATAAAGAAACATTTGTAGCTGCAGAATTAAAAACTCTCACAGAACATGTTTTTTCGAATGTTCTTTCAAACGCCCTAAAATTTTCTTATGCAAACTCAACCATAAGAATCCTGGTCACTGAAAAAGATAAACACGTGTATGTAGAATTCGTTGATAATGGCATGGGTTTTAATCAACTCCGAAGTGAAAGAGGTTACATCCATCCGAACCAGGCAACAGACGGCGAAATGGGGCCAGGCCTAGGACTCATTATTATGGGCCACTTTTTAAGAAAATTTGAAGGCACTTATAACATTTCAAGCGAGGGCCAAGGTAAAGGGACTAAGGTCTTGATTCAGCTCAAGAAAATCCACCAACAACGACTTGTTAACGCATCATAAAAAAATCCTGTGTGACAATTTTTTCAATAAATCTTAACAACATGGGACACATTAATTCTCCTTTGGTAAGTATGAAGAAATCTATCCAGGAGGACTCCTTGAAATTTATCCTATCCCTTCTCATTGCGCTCACAACAACTAGTGCTTTTGCTTTCCCGGTTGCTCCGTTTGATGCTCTTGAAAGATCGTCAAATAAAGCTCGCGTGAGCCTTGATTCTCTTCAATATGATTTCGAAGGAATCGTTAAGCTTTCTAACTGCTCAGGTTCATTAATTGCTTTTAACGGTCAGCCGCTTTCAAGCAAGGCGATTGTTATGACAAACGGTCACTGTATTCAGAAACCAGGCGGATTCCTTTCACCAGGCGAAGTTTGGGTAAATAAAGCTAATACACGTTCAATGAAAATTTTTGATAAAGCGATGAAGCTCCATAATGTTCAAGCGACTAAAATTCTCTACGCTACGATGACAAATACAGATGTTGCGTTTTATGAGCTTTCTGAATCTTATAACGACATTTTAGCAAAAACTAAAATTCGTCCATTCCTATTAGATTCAGTTCGCCCACTTGAAGGAATTTCAATTGATATCATCTCAGGTTACTGGGATCGTGGTTACAGCTGCGAAATCGATGGATTTGTTTTCACTATCAAAGAAGGCGAATGGACTTTCACAGATTCAATTCGCTACACAGCTGGTTGTGACACAATTGGTGGAACGTCAGGTTCACCAATCATTGCTCGCGGAGAAAGAAATGTTGTTGCCATCAACAACACTTCAAACGAATCAGGTGCTCGTTGTACTTTAAATAACCCATGCGAAGTTGATACTGCAGGTCAGATCACTGTTCGTAAGGGCACCCGTTACGGTCAACAGACATACAACACATACACTTGCTTAACTCCGGATTTCCGTTTTGAGTTGAACAGAGCTGGTTGCGAACTTCCTCGCTAATTTTTCAAATTTTGTAGGGGTTGATTTATAATCAACCCCCAATTCTTGAGTTCAATTTATGAAAGGCACATTTTTTTCAAAACCATTAGAGTGGAACATTGAAACTGTCGGTGAATCCTGGCAGCAAGGTGAAACTTTAAAGGGCCTGTTGAAAGTAAAAAATCACGGCACTGAAAGCATGAACCTCTCAGATTGCGGTGTTGTGCTTGCTCACGCGGATATTAAAAAAGTTCATTCACGTGTAGATGGTGCCCTTAAGGTGGAAGATAAGGCGGTATTTAAAGAACCTAACATCTCACCCGGCTCAGAAGCACAGATTGAGTTCTCGTTCGCGATAGGACCGAATAGTGCTATCACGGATAAGAAAGCGAGCTACTACTTAGGATTTGGAAAAAACTTTTCAGAATCCCAGCTTCAGGTGAAAGTTGAACCTAAAAATTTATACATAAAAGTTGTTGGTCTTCTCGATACATTTCATCGCTTCAAATTTAAAGAAATGAAAGCGGCAAAGAAAGGTGTTGAATTTAAATTGCTGCCACCAACATCGCGAGAAATGGCGAACATTGATTCACTTCTTCTGACATTTTCAATGGTTAATGAGAATCTGGTTTTGAAATTTGATTTTCAGGTTAAAAAACTTGATACCTCCTCCATCACCACAAAAATTAATAAAGAGAGTGTTTCAATTGAGCGTAGCCTGTTGCCGAAGGAATATTCCTTAGGTCGGGACATGATTAATCAGGATCATCTCTTAAAAACAGTGGAAGCGGTCATTTCTGAAGTGAAGCTAAAAGCTGTATTCTGATAGAAAGCAATGAGAAGAAATGAAAAAAAATCCGTACCTTAGGTGGTACTTTCGCCTTTTCCAATTTGTGGCGCAAGCTCGATTGAAGCGGCTTGATATTGACCCACGTGAAGTACACACACAGTTGGTTGTTGTTCTGTCTACCGGCGTTTTAATGTGGGCATACGCTTTTCTTGCTATCACAAGTATTTCCTCTCGAGTTCCAGGAATTATTGGAACAATCTGTGCCCTTATTCACCTTCTCTCACCTTTTATCTTCCGAGTGACAAATAACTCCTACATCCCGGCCAACATCATGTTAGCTGCCGGAATTGTTCATCAGAGTTCCTTTTCTTATTACTCGGGTGGATTTGATTCAAATGTTTTAATTTGGTTTGGCATTCTTCCGCTCATTGGAGGAGTGATATGTGGCCGCAGAGGCGCTCTCACATGGTTTTATATCGCCTCTTTCGTGTCACTTGCTTTTTTAATTCTTAAATTAAATCACCATGAATTCCCTTACCTCATTTCAAGTTCAGGAAAATCGTGGGGCCAGGGTCTCTTAATTTTTGGATGGATCTTTTTAAGTTCTATAATAATTATGGTTTATGCGGGACTTCGCGAGCATACAGAAAAAAAACTTCTTGAACAAAGTCAAAAAACCGATGATCTCTTTCGCATTCTCTTTCATGATTTGGCAAATCCATTGGGACGAATCGCTATCGGTCTTTCAATTATTAAAAAGCAAATGCCCGAAGGTGAAAATAATCGTGGGCTAGAGATTGCGAAATCAGCGTCCGATGCGATGATGGAAATCACGCAAAACATCCGTAAGATGTATGCCGTCAGTAAAGGCAAAGCAAACGTTGATCTTTCACTTATTTCTTTGAATAGTGCTGTGGAATATATCCTTAAACTTTATTCAGTTGAACTGGCAAAGAAGAAAATCAACATCGTTTATGATTTTGATAAGCATACGAATTTAAATCTCATGGTTGAACCAGTAAGTTTTAACAATCAGGTATTAGGAAATATCGTTTCAAATGCTATTAAATTCTCACTTGAAAACAGCGAAGTTTTTGTCAATGTTTATAGAGTGACTGATACAACCACGACTATTGAAATCAAAGATAATGGTATAGGAATTCCAAAAGCATTAATCGGTCAGTTGTTTGATATTAACAAGAAGACATCCAGACCTGGCACCTCCGGAGAGACAGGTACCGGTTTTGGGATGCTCATAATGAAATCATTTGTAGAAATGTATGGCGGACAAATTAGTATTGAATCTCCAGAGCTTCCATTCGGAACGTCTATTAAGATAACTCTCAAAAGCGAATGGACATAAAGAAAGGGCCCAGATCATTACTAGGGCCCTTTTTTATTAACGACGCTGAACTGGTTTGTAAATTTTGTTAAGACCTGCCAACGGCACTTTACCATTGTTAAACTGCTTGTCTTTTGACATCATCCATAACATGTCTGGACGACTTTCAGAAATCCATTCCCCACCGATAATATTTCCTGCTCTATCAAGTTCAAGAATGTAATCGTAGTATCTCTGATTAAAAGTCTGAGCAGGTGTTCCAGTGACTGGTTCTTTTGAAACAAAACCAAGTATACCTTCAAGTTCGGCTTCGTGAGAGTAGAACTCTAACTCATCACCGTAGATGAAAGTTGTCTTAATACGAACTTTCTTATCCACACCGTTTTTGAGATCGGCAGGAGTCAGAGGAACTTCTCCAACGATTGCTGATTCATAACCAGTAACCGGCTGATTCCATACATCGTTAAAGCGATCGACATCCGCAACAAATCCTTCTGAGTTAAGACCAATCATAGAAGCTAAGATGATGTGGAATGAACCAGCGTTAACGTCAGCACATTTAGAAATGTTAGCATCTTTTTTCGATGGAACTGGTACGTCACCATCTTCAGGAAACGCCTCGCCTTTTACTTTACCGTAAACATCGCAGCGGTCACCAACACGAACGTAGTTACCCTTTGAGTTGTAAGCATCGTGCATTGAAAGAAGACCTTTAACGTCTGAAGCACCAAATGGAACGTTGATTCCATCTTTGTTAGTGACAAAGACTTTATCCGGTTCAGGATAATGAGAAGCAGCTTGCGACCATCCGTGACAGATTCCTTCCCACCAAAGATCTTTTGGTGAATAGAGACTTAAAACTTTCTTCGTCGTCGTGTACTTATAATCACCCATAGAGATGTCATAAAGTTCCGCCGGAGAAAGTGTCGATAACTCTTCCTTAGTCATGACTTTTAATTCTGCTAACGTCTTAAGTTTATATTTAAATGGCTGAGGATCAGTGCTGTTCCAACGGTAAGCAATACCACCAAGATTTGATGGCCAGTATGAATCAGACCATCCCAAACGGTCATCTCTAAGATTGGCCGAAAGAGGAAGGGCCGCAAGCGAAGGATTCATTTTCACTTTCGCAATAAAGTTAAAATTCGTTGGATCACTAGAACCGTTCCATCGAGCTGCGTGAGCTGAACTCACCAATGCAAGAGACGCCAATACGACGAGCTTTTTCATTTCTTATTCCTTGGGTTAAACAGACGTAGTGCGTTATACGACCAAATGACGCACACCTCAAGGAAGCTGGAATATTTTACATTTGAGGCACTCTGCTTTCTGCGCAGGAAGCAAGGTAAACCCATGATATGATTAGATCTTTTTACAGGTCGCCCGGTAGCGCTCAAAGCCTTCAAGGCAGTCCCATCCTTTACCATCAGGGAGTAAGTATCCATTTTGAGGAACTTTTATTTTCGAACAACCATCGCGCTTTTGAGCAAATCCCGCCTTACAGACCCAGCCTGGATTTTGATCTGAAGGTAAAGAGTGAGCAGGAAGTTTCACACATTTTCTCTCAAAAAGATTTGAGCCTTTTTTACATTTTTTTGCATTCACGTCGGTAATTAGATTTGGGTAATCCGTAATAATGCCATCAACATTAAGTTCGAGAACTTGCTCCATCTCTTTTACATCATTCACAGTCCATGGAATGACCTTGATTCCCTTGCTGTGGAAGACTTCAACATGTTTAAGTTTTAGATCTTTATAATAAGGAGAATAAACATAAGGTTTGAATCCCAAAAGTTTTAAATCTTTTTCAGGATTAATCTTGTTTTCTGTCAAAGCAACAAGTCTCACTTCAGGATAAGTCTTATTGATATACTGAAGAACTCTCCAGTCAAAACTCTGAATCGTGAATCTTGAAATTGGAAGTTGTTCCATGATCGTTTTAATGACGAGATCTGAAAATTTTCCGACTGCTGGCTGGAATCCGTCTCTCTCGTCTTCAGGAGTAGACTTAATTTCGATATTATATTCGGCACCTTCGCGGTTTAAGCGCTTGAGTGTGACTTCAGTGACTTCAATTAATTTATCAATAGTAGGTTTTCCAACATTTACTTTTCTCTGCAGAGGAAATCTTGGATGGATTTTGGACCCACAATCAAATTTCTGAATTTCATCAAAAGTCATTTTATAGAGATTGAATTCTTTATCTTTAACTTTTTTTCCTTGAGGATCGAAACAAATTTCTTCACTCATCCATGGCTCGTGGCTGACTACGACCTGAAGGTCTTTTGAAACCACAACATCAAGCTCAAGCGTCGTGACAGGGTATTTAAGCGCTTCTTCCATCGCACCGATTGTGTTCTCGGGATAAAGCCCACGTGCCCCTCGGTGGCCTTGCCAATCGATCGCAAAAGCACTTACAGAAAGAACGGTGATAATGAAAAGAATGAGTTCGCGAATCATAAGAAACTCTAGAGGTTTTTAGTCAGATAAACTAGAACTAATGCTGCCATAGCTGGAAAGAATTGTACGAAGAGAATTGATTTACTCGCCGTGATGGCGCCCACAAGGCCTGCAATCATAACGCAAACAAGAAAGAAAACAGTGATTTTATAATCCTGTGCCCAAGCGCCCCAGGCAAGCCCGGCCGCAAGGAAACCGTTATAAACACCTTGGTTCATCGCCAGGACTTTTGTTGCTTCTGCAGCTTCAGGTCTCATTCCGAAAATTTTCATCCCAGTTTGCGTGGTCCATAAGAATGATTCAAGAATCATAAAACCAATGTGTAAAACACCAACGAAATAAACCAGAGATGTCGCCGCTAATTTCATTCTAATCCCAGGAACTGATCATAAGTGCATTCTTCATCTTTTACGCCACGGCCTTCAACAGAGATGACTCGATTAGCGATGGTCTGAATAAACTCATGATCGTGAGAAGTAAAAAGCAGAGTTCCCTTGAAGTCTATCAGACCCTCGTTCACGGCAGTGATGGTTTCAAGATCAAGGTGATTGGTAGGATTATCCATCAAAAGAACGTTGGAACCTGAGAGCATCATCTTAGAGAGCATACAGCGAACTTTTTCGCCTCCAGAGAGAACGTTACATTTCTTCAGCGCTTCTTCACCTGAAAAAAGCATGCGTCCTAAAAAGCCACGAAGAAAAGTTTCCGTTTGATCTTTAGAATACTGACGAAGCCAATTAATCAGATCAAGAGAGGCATCTTTAAAAAAACTAGAGTTGTCGTTTGGAAGATAAGCACGTGAAGTCGTTATACCCCACTCAACCTTACCTGAATCAGGACTTTGCTCCCCCATCAACACTTTAAAAAGTGCTGAGGTCACAACTTCAGATTTTGCGAGGAAGACAACTTTCTGCCCTTTCTTGATTGAGAAAGAAACATTGTTTAAAATTTTCTCCCCTTCAAAACTTACGGTTAGGTTATCCACTTTTAAAAGCTGATCTCCCGCTTCACGATCGGCCTTGAAGCCCACGTAGGGATATTTTCTGGTTGATGGTTGAATATCTTCAAGAGTTAATTTATCGAGCATTTTTTTACGAGAAGTTGCCTGACTTGATTTTGAAGCGTTAGCAGAAAATCTCTGAATGAAGTCTTTTAGATCCTTCATTTTCTCTTCAGTTTTCTTATTCTGATCATTCATCATTCTCTGAGCTAACTGAGAAGACTTGTACCAAAAGTCGTAGTTTCCGACATAAAGTTTGATTTTTGTAAAATCGATATCACAAATATGAGTGCATACTTTATTTAAGAAGTGACGATCATGCGACACCACAAGAACTGTTGTGTCTTGCTGATCCATAATAAAATTCTCAAGCCACTGAATCGCTTTTAAATCAAGATCGTTAGTGGGCTCATCTAAAAGAAGAATTTCTGGTTTACCAAAAAGCGCCTGCGCCAGAAGGACTTTGACTTTCTCTCCCCCGGTTAACTCTTTCATTTTTTTTGTATGAAGGTCATCTTTGATTCCAAGACCGGCAAGTAAACTAGCGGCATTCGCTTCAGCTTCCCAGCCGTTCATTTCGGCAAACAACCCTTCTAGCTCAGCTGTTCTCTCGCCGTCAGCATCCGTAAACGGTTCCTTGGCATAGAGAGCATCTTTTTCTTTCATAATCTCAACAAGGCGACCATGACCCAGGATAACTGTTTTTAAAACCTCTTCTTCTTCATAAGCAAAGTGATTCTGCTTTAAAACAGCAAGGCGCTCACCAGGAGAAATTTCGATTCGTCCTGCAGTTGGTGTTATTTCGCCGGAAAGAATTTTGATGAATGTTGATTTACCAGCGCCGTTAGCGCCAATAACGCCGTAACAGTTTCCGGCCGTAAATTTAAGGTTAACGTCATTAAATAAAGTCCTACCGCCAAACTGGAGGCGAAGGTCATGGGCAGCTATCATAGGGAGTCCTCAACTTTTGGGACTAATCTAGCACAATGAGGATGGATTCCCTAGAGGCCATCGGGGCTAAAATGCATGAAATCTTTCTGAAAACCGTGGATTTTTCCTCCCCACTCGAATCCTTCTTCCTTAAAAAGCCCGACTAAGTGAGAATCTTTTTGAATGCTTAAGGGATTTTCAGCGGAGTACTTTCCTCCTTTGATTAACCGGCATACTGGCCCCCATTCCAGGCAATGATCGTAAAGCCCGTTGTGATCCTCATTAATATCAACGGCGATACCAAAGGCGTGGCGGGAAAATTCTGTGCGACGTCCCTCAGAATCGACCTTGCCCTTAGAAATTGAAGGACGATACCCGGTAAGGGTTTTAATAATGCCACCAGACTGCAAATACTTTTCTAAAACATTTTTTATTTTGACGGCCTGAGATTTACAAACTTTAACCACGAGATTGTTAGAAAGTCCCACTGACTCTTGATCACTTTCACAAACCGAGCACCCGTGGAGTCCCTTCTCCGTTAAACTTAAAGTCGATCGAGGTTTGGAAACGCGAAAAGGTCCTTCTGCTTTTAGTGACCTCGTATTCCAGACAGTATAACTGTACTGACAAGGCTCATTCGCCTTTGCTTCAAATGAAAAAAGCAAGAGTAGAAAAAGTGTTATCACAAAACTTTAACCTCAATTGAGGGAGTCTGAGACCTGTTTCCATTATCAAACTCTAATTCAGCTTCAAATTGATGAAGTCCTTTTTCCATTGGCCAGTCAATTGATGGGGAATTGAATTTCATCTGACGGCCGTTATGTTTCCATTTCACATCTTTTACTTGATGAAAACGGCTCAAACTTAATTTTAATTTTTGAAGAGAGCGAGGAATATTGGGATCGATAGCATAAATACTCCCTGAAATTGGTTTTGCTATAACGGCGTCAAAATTCCCCGTAGCTAGGATTGCCTGATATTTTTTTTCTTCAAATGAGCATTCGCGGTTAATTTGATCTTCTACTGACCAGTCAGGCCGCTCTTTGACCCAGGCCTGATAATCGTCAGGTAAGATACTTACTTTTACCGCCTGATCAAGCATGGGCCCAAGACAATCTTTAACAAAGATTTCCTGATGCCACTCACAAGTTTTAGTCGGAACAGACTCATCGGTGAATAATTCTTTTTTTGTATGCTGGCAGTGTGATCCCGGTTTATGGCCTGAGAGTGCGCAAACTTCTGCAGTTTTAATTCCACTCACGATTGGTATGGGTCTCATCGGAAATCGAGTCGCCAGATAACGGGTGACATCTCTTAGCACGGGCCCAGCTCCTGTGATGCCACTGACTCTTTTCATGGGTCTTTGATCAGTATTTCCAACCCAAACAACAACAGTGAAATCGCGATTATAGCCCACCACCCAGTTGTCCCGAAAATCTGTAGAAGTTCCGGTTTTCACAGAAAGAGCAAAAGGTAAATCAAAGGGATTATTTTCACCAAATTCTTCTCTACGGGCAATTTTATCAGATAATACATCACTAATTAAATAAGCCGCATGAGGTGTGAGTGGAGTTGCAACCTCAATGACATCTTTATCTTTAAAAAAGCGCGGCGTGATTCTTTTTCCCTCTCTGGCAAACGCTGAATAAACCTGAATCAATTCAAAAGGCGTGATCTCAATATTCCCCAGAGTCATACCTACGCCATAAAACGAAGCGTCTTTATCTAAAGAGAGCCCCATCGCTTTATAAAAAGTATGAAGATCTTCAATACCCACATCCTGCGCAAGGGCAACCGCTGGAAGATTAAGAGAGTTCGCGAGAGCTTCTCGCATGAGCCTCGGACCTGAAAAAGTTTGATCATAATTTCTTGGAAGGAATTGTCCGAGACCCGTTTTATAATAGGATGGAATATCAGGCAGCACATTTGAAAGCTTATGACCTTCGATTAAGGCGAGAGCAAAAGTCATGGGTTTTAAAGCAGAGCCAGGCTGACGTTTTAATTGAAGAGCGTCGTATTGACCGCCATTAGTGTTTAAAACATCCTGCGATCCTACATAAGCAAGGACATCGCCTTGATGATTATCCATCACCATTACAGCGCCATGGTGAACATCAAATTTTGTGAGTTCTTTAAGCTGTGTACGTAGAATCGCCTGTACTTCTTTCTGAAGATAAAGATCAAGAGTTGTTTCAACTCTTCCATTGGATGAAATATGACTTAAAAAATCTTTTTCAGAAAAAAGATTTTTAGCGTAATGATAATTATCCCAGCCAGAGTAATCATGATTAAAGCTGATCGGGTCTTTTTGCGCCATTATTATCTCTAAACGTGGGATCTTTTTAAGTTCCCCATATACAGAAAGTAAGTCATTTCTTTGCTTGAGTAATTTTTCAGGACGTTGTTTAAGCCCTGAAGGTGAGCGCGGTAAAATGGCAAGAGTGGCTAATTCAGAAAGACCCAAAAGATGAAGATCTTTTCCGAATAAAACTTCGCCTGCTCTTTTAACACCAACAAGTCTTTGGGCATAGGGAAGAGTATTCAGGTATTTTTCAAGGATCTCATTTTTTGAATAATGCCTTTCAACCTTGATTGAGCCCGCAATGGTTTTTAATTTTCCAACAAGACTTCGATCAATTGAAAAACTCTGCCTGTAAACCTGCTGAGTGATAGTACTCGCCCCTGAGACGACTTTCATCTCTTTAAGATTTAACCACACTGACCTAAGGCTTGATTTGAGATCTATACCATGATGAGAATAAAAGTTTTTATCCTCAGCAAGAACGATGAGCTCTGTTAAATCTTCGGGCATATCACTTAAGGCGAGCCAGTCGTAACTATCTCCATAGGAATAAGACCTCACCACTTGACCATGGCGATCTTTAATAACAATCTTTTGAGAAATATTTTTATTTTCCTGGAGGTGGCCTGGTAGTGATTGATAAAACCAAGCACCACCCATCAAACCAAGGGCCAGGAATAAAGTAAATTTATTCCGTAACGACAATTTTTCTTCCTTTCTCAGTGCCTCTTACGTCAGGGTAATACATTTCTTCAATGGTCGCTTCCGGCATAGTGAATTCACCAGTTGCAATGGTTTGAACCATGTACTCAACTTCAAAATGCCCTTTCCCTAATTTTCTTGAATAAAACTGAGCGGCATCAAGTCTTAAATCCAGGTATTCAAAGTCCCCTTTGTAGTAGGGCGTTTCCCAAGCGTAGTCTTTTGATTTTTGATTAAGGAGGGACTCAAAAACTTTTGAAGTGGTCGCAAGTTGAGTGTTGATGGGCTCAAGACATCCAGCGAGATTATCATTTAAGAGGACCTGGTAGCGATCGCCAATAGTATCTACCTCAATCACAATCTTCATCACATCGCCGCGCCTTAGGCTTAGGGTTGAGTCTTTCATGAGAAGCCATGAGGCTTTATCTTTATTCATCTCAAGCTTGTAAAACTTTTTACTTAAAGAAAAACCCTGATTTAGTTTTTCACGTTCTTTGAAAGGAATTTCATAACGAAGAATACTTGAATAATAAAGTTCGCCTTCAGCACTTTTCATTGAAACATTTTTAGTGTCTTTACGAAGTTCACCGGATGTGAGGAGAAGAGTTGAAACACCTTTTTTGACTTGTGGTTCTTTCTTAACCATTGCCTCACCCACTTTGACTTCCATAAAAGCCTTGTTGGATTTATTTTCAAACTTTTTCACATAACGACGAAGAGCTTCAAAACAGTAGATGTTTTCCTGAGTGTTATACCACTTACCACCTTCCATTTCCTGGAGGATAAACCTTACGACACTTGAAACTTGTGCTTTATCAGCAGAAAACTTAACGAGATTCTGGAGCGTAGCACAGGTACTTCTCGTATCTGTGTAATTCCAGAATTTATAAAGACCATCTTTTTGCTGATAAGGCTCCTTGTAACTGGTGCGACCACTTTCAGTCACTCGGAGTGACTCGAGTTTATCGATAAGAGTTTTTGCCTCTTTTTGATAATTTTTTTCACCACTCATAAACCCTGCAAAAAAACTTAAACCAAAAAGATCAAGCCCATCTCGTTCAGAAAAAAGCTTTGAAACTGACGTGTTAAGATTTTTTTCTCCCATCTCTGAAAGAACTGAAAGAAGCATCGCTTTTGTGGAGTTGCGTGCTTCACGGTAATACCATGAGTTCCAGTTTACATCTGAGGTTACTAAACTCTTGAGGTACTTTCTGAGATTAGACTCAACTTTGGGATCAATCTTGTAGCCGAGCTCTTTCATCGTAACGAATGAATAACCAGTGAACACTGATAAATAGACATCAGCTTCTTCGCTACCACCTGGATAATACCTCATCCCTCCACTTGGAGTCTGATAATCTTGAGCAACATCCAGGAGCTTTTGAACCGCTGCCTTGGTAGATCCCTCAGTTTCTGGAAACCGATAAGTGATCAGGTCTTTAAATTCATCATACTGAACAAGAAAGTAGGCCTTGGTGAGTTTTTGTTCCCAGCAACCATACGGATAACCCAGAATATAACGGAAGACTTCATCAAGCCCGTTAATCGCCGTCGTACTATATTGAAGTGTCAGCGATAAGCTTTCATCTTTTGCATCTGGAGCAAAAACAAGAGGAAGTGAGACTTCGTTTTGCCCAACCAGTCCCTGAGTTCCATAGACGTGCTTAATAGCATTGGAGAGAACCGGGAAAGTTTTTTTCATGCCATCACGGGCATTGTCACCTTCGGCCGTAATGGTGATATCCGCCATCCCTACTTTAGGGGCAGTGGCCGGGAATAAGAGACTTTTTTTATTATCATGCTCAAGACTCACGGACATTTTTGGTTTAATGATGAGAAGTGTTGATGAAAGAGCATTGATACTTAGATCTTGTTTTTTGCCTGATCTATTTGTGACGATCGCCTTGGCATCAAATTTATCCCCCTCCACCAGAAAGTTTGGAAGAGCGGGTTCAATCATTAGAGATTTACTGGCAATAAATTCATCTTCACCAAACCCAAAACGGTGATTTTTATCTACCGCAACAGCGATCACTTTCCATGTCGTTAGATTATCCGGAACTTTAAATTTAAAGGTATATTTCCCGTCTGAGTTTGTTTCAACCTGTGGCATCCAATAGGCGGTATTTTTAAAATCACTTCTGACTTCAAAACCACCCCCTCCACCAGCATTTGCCCCTTTTTTACCAAATGTTCTTCGCCCAATCAGCTGCGTAAGAGTCTGATAATTTTCTACTCCAAGAGTGCCAAGAGTGTAGAAGGTATCAAGAATGTCATAGTTTTTTTTGTATGGACCAGAAACAGACAGAAGAGCATCATCAACAACGGCAATGGCCAGTTCTGCTTGAACTCCCTTGCCTCTGAAATCTTTGACCTCGACTGATGCTTCCATCATTTGACCAGGCTCAACTTGTTTTTTAGAAGGAATCACTTTAGCGCTCAGTCGTTTTTCCGTATTTTCAACTTCAACACGCTTATAGCCAATTTTAAAAGCTGGTTTCCCTAAATCTATTTCCCCTTGAATTTTATCTGACGTTCGTCCTTTAATGATGACGACAGAGACGTAAAATCCTGGGATGAGTTTTTCATCCGTAATATCCTTTTCATAGAGCAGGACGTTCCCACTGAATTTCACCTGATCTTTGAACAAAATCCCATCTCGTTCAAAAGTAATAAGTGCTTCAGCATCCTGTAGAGGCGAAATCACCATGACTTTAAGTTTGTCACCAAGCTTTAAGCGCGACTTATCAAGGTTTAAATTAATCCGATCATGATTGGCAGATTCAAAACCAAGGAATGAGCCTTTGGAGTAAACATATGTTGATACCTTTGCCTCATCGGCCTTCATTTTAGGGTCATCGACTTTTAAAGTGAACTCGTAATAACCGGCTTCTTTTGCTTCAATTCCACAAGACTTGAAATCAGCAGCTGTTGTAAAGGAGCAACTGGAAATAACTTTTTCTTCTTTTCGTGAATCATAGTAGAAATAATTTCCTGATCCAAGCCGTCTCTCATAGATATAGGTGATCATCTTCATTGAAATGGTCATTTTCACGTTTGGGACGGCGTTACCTTCCTTATTAAGCACAACGACCTCAGGAGCGATGGATTCACCTGAGTTGTATAACCATTTAGTGAGGTGAATACCTGGGATGAGATCATAGGGATTGTGAAGCGTCTCAACTCTTCCCGAAATCGTCCCACCACTTTCATCTTTAAAAGCACCTTCAATGATAAGATGTCCGTATTCATTGATTGAATCCGATAGTCCGTCTTTACTAATAACAAACTCTCCTTTTTCATCACTTTCTATTTCATTTCGTGAAACTACTTTTAACTCAGGAGTGTAGTCATAATAGTCATAAGAGTTTGAAACTGAACCGGGAAATGAGAATCTCTTAAGATCTTGATCTTTAGGAGTCATGAAGACTTTTCTAAAAAGGACGGCCACTTCACCAGCAGCATTTTTTACGGCGCCACCTTTGAAGTAGGAAATCTTTCCTTTGACTGAATTTTTTGAGTCTTCTATCACGATTTTAAAATCAGGCTTTCTAAATTCCTCAACCTGAAAGACAGCTTCTTGAGTAATCGTCGATGCCCCTTCCTGAAGATAAACAGAATAACGCCCGGTAACAGCCTTTGGAGGCAATTGATATTCTACAATTCCTGTTCCGTAATCGTTGAGCTCCACACTGGTCACAAGTGCCTCATCACCGCGTGGATCAAAGATACTGATCTTGACTCGTTTACCCGTCTCCATCAAATCAAGAGAGTCAGGGACAAACTTACGAACAAAAAATTTAAGATTAACTTTTTCATTTGGCAGATAAAGTGGTCTTTCAGCGACCACATCCAAAATGAGATCCTGTGGTTCCTGCCAATAATTGCCACCAAAGTTAAAATCATACTTTGAGATACCGGCGTTCCATCCACCATACTGATTATTTACAAAAGAGACGTCGTCCCCATTCTTGGCAACAACAACAAATTTCTCTTCTTTAGAAGGTTTGTAATCTGAAAAAAATGCTAGTCCATTGTCATCCGTTGTGAGGGTTTCCTCACCAACACCATTACGGTAGAGGCGAATTTCAGTCTCAGGTAATGGCGCGCCCTCTTTTAGGCCAAAGGCCCAGACGAGTACTCCTCCTCTGCCTTTTTTTACATGCAAACCAATATTCGTGAAAAGATAACCAAATTTAAATTCGCGGCGGTATTGTTTTGAATCATTGTCACTAAAGATAATCGATTCCGCCTGCACGAATTTTGGATCGACATCTTTAACTTTCATGTAACCAGAAAAAAGACCTGCCTTAAAGTTAGTATCCTTAGCGAGTTTTTTTACATCAAGCGGAAGAAGAAAGTTTTCATTTTCCTTTGAATTAATATCAATCACTTGCTTTTTATTCAGCATTTGAGAAGGTGCAAGAATTTCGTTCATATTCCCAAGCTCAGCAGGCTGGGTAATAAAGCCATAAACAAGGTCGGCATTTTTAATATTAAGGGCAGAGTAAGCCACTTGCCACGGACCATCTCGCTCTATGACACCGGTCGATTTTGCCGCCGCCAGCAAAGGCGGATTGTGAATTGTTTCAACCTGAAAAATAATATCAGCGTCAAAGAGCTTATTATCACCAGTCGGAATGCCTTTCTTGATTTTAATTACATAGGTTTTTCCAGGGGCCTTGAATCCAGTAAAGTGAATGCCCTCGTGGGTGTAGGAAACTTTCGTCCCGTCGTTCGGAAGAATTGTGACAAATTTATTAATATCAATGCTCTTGTTTGAAGCAAGATACATATCAACATTGACGCCATCATTAAACTCACACTGAAGATAAGGCATGACATAAGAAAAAAGATCCACTGAGAGCTGATAGTTACCAGAACAGCGTGCGGTTTTTTTATACGAACCAACGTTTGCACCCACTTTAGTGACACTTTGATCAATGACGATTTTTTGAGGTGGTAAAAAACTTACTGGAGAATCACGGTACGCTAGTGGTCGATTAAAATAAAACACACACATCTCACCGGACTTTATCACCCCGGTCGCTTTTACTCTGAACTGTGACTCACCTTTTTTGTCCCGCATGGGTTCAAACGTGACAGGAATATCACGATCAGCACATTGAACGATGCCCGAGCGATCTGCCTCTTTAACTTTAAAATTTAAACTGATGGCCATAATTGGCGTATTTTCAGTCCACTCAACTTTGTAATCTATGATCGCCAGAGAATTCGTTTTAAAAGAATGAGAGTAATCATAGGAAAGTCTTTCGCTAGAATTGAGTCCCGTAAATCCAGTCATCACACCTAGTTTGTACTCAGTACTTGGCGAGAGCTTTTTCTTAAGCTTGCAAACGATAGAGTTTGTTCCCTGATAAAAAAAGTTACATTCAAGACCAGCGGGAATTTTTAATTTACTTTTATGCTCATCCGTCACCGTACTCGTACCAAGAGCAATAATATTGCTACTAAAATCGAGTTTGAGACTATCTACATTTGGATCAACTTCAGTCCCTTTTGGATAGACGTCAGTCACATAAAGAGCGTGAGCATTAAGCGAAACAAAGAGCACAGCAAATAGAATGGCCTTCATTGGTAATAATCCCTTAGGAAAGAAAAATGTTTGGCAAAATTTAGTCTTTTTTGAGTGCAATAGTCGTGAGAATTCTCAGGGAAATTTTGAAATTATGGCCAATGACGCGGGAGTTCGTTATTCGTCGGCGGGTGAAGCATCCATAAAGTCTTCATAGTGATCTCTGACGGCCTCGTAATGAGCGCCTAAGATCTCTTTAAGCTTCTCTTGGTGCTTGATATCGAGCTGGCCAATGATGTGTTCAATTTCTAAGGCAGCCTCATCAGTTGTCTTCTGCTGCTTCTCATTTAAAAGAGCATCAAGTTCTGCCTGATAACTTTCTTGTTCCGCCACATAAGTTTTATGAATCGACTCACCTTCAGCGGGTTCAAGACGTCCGAGCATATCTTTTAATTCGTTATTCCAACCTTCTTCAATGTCAGAAAGTTCTACTTCTTCCACATGCTCTAAATCAGTTTCTATTGAATCACTGACTTCTGGTTTACCTTCGGTCACTTCTTCTGCTGTTTCCTCTGGAACTGGGACAGGTTCTTTAACAGTTAAGATTCTTTCAGTTCTATCGGGTGCAGCGACTTTTACACGAATGGAATCAATATCAGGTTTGGGAACTTCTTTCTCATAGGTTAAGAAGTAAGCGGGGGCGACAAATAGAATAGTTAGAAGGAGTATTCTCATACCAAAAGTATAAACACTCCTGGTAAGCAAACAATCTAGGTCAACGATGCCGCTTTTGTGTGATCCTGATTAAGAAACTCAGGATGAGGCAAGGAGTCCATATCCAGATAATTTCACTGAGAACTACCACTACCCCACGAAAACTCAAAAATCCCCGGACTCCGATGGGTGAGACCTCTACCGGACGAAAGGGAAAAAAGTACCTCTCCTCGGTGAAAGGCCAGAGAATCGCGACACCCAATCCCCCATTTGTGAGGGCATCAAAAACGCTATGAGAAAGGGTTGAAAGAAACGTTGTGAGAAAGACAATCTTCGCTGTTGATTGAAGTTTTACGCTCCAAAAGGTGCAAAGAAAACCGATGAAAAGGGCAAAAGAAATGGAGTGAGTGAAGCCGCGGTGACCCCATTGTGAAGCGTAGGGAATACCGAATTTAAAAGCGATAACATCCGCATCTGGAAGTAAGGTTAGAAGAGCACATAGGATAAATAATTATTTTGAAATAAAGGGCCTTGCTTTTGAAATCAGCAAGGCCACTGGAAAAGCTGGGTGAGAAAAAAAAGATGCCATTACTTTCTACGACCACTGAATCTTAAGATAAAAAGAAAGAGATTAATGAAATCAAGATAAAGCTTTAGAGCACCAAGGATCGCTCCTTTATGAACTTGCTCACTATGACCACTAACAGGTGCCATATTTTTTATGACTTGAGTGTCATAGGCGGTAAGTCCTGCGAAAACAACGATACCAACTAAACCATAGATCTGGCTCGCCATCGACCCCATGAGAGAGGGGAAGAAAAGCGATAGCAGTCCAAAACCCACGAGCCCAAAAAGACCCATAGTACAAAATGATCCAACAGGGCCAAGATCTTTTTTAGTGATGTAACCAAAAGCAGAAAGTCCCGCAAAAGAAGCTGCAGACGTGAAGAAAGCACTTTGAATACTTTCTGCCGTATAAATCATCGAGAAAATAGAAAGTGTGGCACCGTTTAAGGCTGCATAAAACAAAAACATTCCTGTCGCCATTGTGGCGTTCATCTTCTTGATACCGGCAGATAGCCAGATCACGAGCCCAAATTCAGCAATCATCATGCCATAAAATAAGATTTTATTGCTGACGATCGTGTACATTAGCTCCTGATCATTACTAATGGTCCATGCCACAAATCCAGTCAGTAGAATTCCGATTGTCATCCACATGTAAACTTTCGACATGTACTGAGAAATCGCAAGAGATCTCGACGGAGAGCCGTAGACATCATTTAATCCTGGTTGCATAAGCACCTCTTTTTAATTTTGTTATAATTTCGTTTCTAATTGCGCCCATTCTTCAAACAAGACTTCGAGCTTCTTTTCTTGTGAATCAAGTTCAGACTGAAGCTTAGTAAGAAGTTGCTTTTTGTCTTTATCAAGAGAGGCATAATCAATTTTTGCAAGATCAGCTTTTAAAGACTCAATCTTTTTTTCAATCTTATCAATTTCCACCGGCAGAGCTTCGTATCGATTCTTTTCTTTATTACTCATCTTTGTAGCATCAATACTTTTCTGGGAGGAAGCTTGTGGTGCTTTCTTTTTTAGTTCTTCCTCCAGATGTATCGCTTCTAAGAAAAGCTCTGCTTGCGAGAATCCTGCTTCAAAGTATTCAAGTTCACCTTCATGAAGCACCCAACATTTATCGGTAACGTTTTCAATAAATGATCTATCGTGACCAACAATAATCAGGGCACCTTGATAACTACTCAACTCTTCTTCAAGGATCCCGATAGTTTCTAAATCGAGATCGTTGGTAGGTTCATCGAAAATCCAAATGTCTCTTGAATGCTTCATAAACTGCGCGAGCTGAAGACGGTTCTTCTCACCACCCGAGAAAGTATGAATCGGACGCTTTATTTCATCCGAGCTAAATAAAAAGTTTTCAAGGTAACTCGCCACATGTCGCTTATCACCGGTATTGGAAATAACGAAGTCGATGCCTTCGCCGATCATCTTCCACGGAGTATCGTTATCATCAAGTGACTCACGTTTCTGAGAAAAGTAACCTACATCTAGTCCCTCTGGACGATTAACTTTCCCACCGGTTGGATCAAGCTGTCCGAGAAGAATTTTTAAGAGTGAACTCTTGCCCGTTCCGTTCCGACCCATGAGAGCAATTTTATCGCCCTTAGCGATTGAAAAATTGAGACCCTTGAATAATGTACGTTCGCCAAATTTCAACGAGAGATCTTCAGCAGAAAGAAGAATCTTGGTTTTTCTTCCTGAAGACTGAAGGTTAAGGCTAACAGATTTATGGGCGAGAGATTTCAGATCTTGAATCGCCTTATTCAGATTGCCATACTCCTCAATTCGTTTTTTACTTTTAGTTCGACGGGCCTTTGCTCCTCGTCTGATCCATGCCGTCTCACGACGATTATGGTTACTAAGCTTATCCAATTCCTTCTCACGACGTTTCTGATCATCATTTAAAAACTGTAAGTAGGCTTCATAAGTTCCGCTGAACGAGCGAAGCTTACCTTGCTGAATATGAATAATACGATCCACGATATTGTTTAATAAACTTCTATCATGGGAAATGATCATGAAAGTTTTTCGTGATGACCGAAGCTCATCTTCAAAATCTTCAATCGTTTCAAGATCAAGATGGTTGGTAGGCTCATCCCAAAGGATAAGTTCTTGTGGGGCCGAAAGACCAAGACTTAAGGCCACTTTTCTTTGTTCTCCACCTGAAAGTGAATCCATTCGACGCTCAAGTTTTTCAACACCAAAAAATTTCAGGTAACTGATAAACTGAGAATGGACTTTGTCTTCACCAAGTTTGGTAAGCTCTTCATAAATATGGGACTGTTCGTTGATGAGTTTATCAAAGTCACCCTCGCCGACTCCAAGCTTCTCATTGATGATATCAAGACGACGCTTAAGGGATCCCATTTCAGGATGGAATTCAAAAAAATAATTTTCAACTGTCCAGTCAGCGAGATTGGTCAATTCCTGAGGTACATAGAAAAATGTAAAATCTTTATTTTTATCGTAGATAAAAGGCGGAACACTTTTATCCGGAGTTACAAGTCCAGCGATGACTTTAAAAAGAGATGACTTGCCGTGACCATTGAGGCCCAACACGCCAATTTTATCTCCCTGATTGAGAGTGAAAGTTACGTCTTTAAAAATAACTTTATGGGGATAATGGAGATTCAGATTTTGCAGAGTCAGAAGTGTTGTCATGGCAACATTCTACCCGAAGCGCTGCAAATCAACCAAATAAATCTTTCATCGTCTCGAACATCTTAGCTTTAGAAAGATAGTTTTTTATGAAGATTTTATTTTCGGGTTTATACCAGAAAAAGAATGTTCGTTGTTTGGTTTTATCATCAAGAGTAATCGCAGTGTTCACTTTCTTGAGAGTATAGGGATGGTATCCGGAGTAATAAATCTCTGTGGCAACCGTCATGGGAGTCGGTGTAAAATCCTGGATCTGCTCTAGTTTATAACCCAACGCCTTAGTTTTAGCTGCGAGTTTTGCCATATCCTCCGGTGTGCAACCGGGGTGAGAAGAAATAAAATAAGGGATGATCTCTTGCTTGATGCCTTTTTTGCGCGAAACTTCTTCGAAGCGCTGTTTAAACTTATAGAAAAAATCAAAACTAGGTTTTCTCATAAGTTTCAAGACTTCATCTTCAGTATGCTCAGGAGCAACTTTTAACCGGCCTGATACATGGTGAGTAATGAGCTGCTCTACATATCTTTCATCCTCTTTTGGATGCGATGAACGAGGATCAAACATTAAATCGTAACGAAGTCCTGAACTCACGAAGGCTTTTTTGACTCCAGCATGAGCTGAAATTTCTTTATAGAGTTCAGTCATCTTTTGCGGATTCGTATCAAGGTTCTTGCAAATTTGAGGAAAAATACACGAGGGCGCCGCACATTTATCACACGTCTCCTGGTCAATTCCCTTCATTTGATACATGTTCGCAGATGGTCCACCAATATCAGAAATATAGCCTTTAAAGTCAGGCATTTTAGTCATGACTTCAACTTCTTTCATGATCGATTTCTTTGAACGACTGGCGATCATTTTTCCTTGGTGGGCTGAGATCGTACAAAAGCTACAACCACCAAAACAACCACGATGGGTATTGACTGAAAACTTGATCATTTCGAAAGCTGAGATAGGACCTCGGTCTTTGTATTTTGGATGTGGCAATCTTGTGTAAGGAAGATCAAAACTAGAGTCGATTTCTTTTTCAGTCATCGTAAGATATGGCGGATTAATAACGAGAATTTTATCATCTACTCTCTGAGTTAGGCGGCGAGCATATTGCTTGTTACTTTCAACTTCGACGTGCATGAAGTTTCTTGAGTAAGCTTTTTTATCGGCCAGGCAATCTTCGTGAGAAGTTAGTTCAAACGTTTCCCACTGTTTATTTTTTGGAAGCTCATCTGAGGCAGGCTGAAGGAAAGCCGTCTGTGGAATTGTCGTAAGAGATGAAAAAGGAGTTCCTCTGGTGAGATATTTTACAACATCACGAATAGGCTGCTCTCCCATTCCATAAATCAAAAGATCAGCACCAGAAGTTGAGAGAATATTAGGCATGAGCCTGTCTTCCCAAAAATCATAGTGAGTTACTCGGCGCAAAGACGCTTCAATACCCCCTAAAATAACAGGCGTATCTGGATAGAGATTTTTTAAAATCTGAGTATAAACGGTAGCTGCGTAGTCTGGGCGAAAATCAGGTGAACCAC
This sequence comes from Bacteriovoracaceae bacterium, assembly GCA_040399915.1. Classification (GTDB taxonomy): domain Bacteria; phylum Bdellovibrionota; class Bacteriovoracia; order Bacteriovoracales; family Bacteriovoracaceae; genus Peredibacter. The sequence continues at coordinate 226,875 of JBBARE010000002.1, read as the reverse complement.
CCGGAGTGTAAGCATCGTTGGAACGGAGTCTTTTACCAGCGGTGTATTTATTTACCATGGAATCCATATTCCCTGAGGTCACACCGAAAAATAGTTTTGGTTTTCCGAATTTTTTGAAATCTCGAAGATCGTCGCGCCAGTTAGGTTGAGCAATGACGGCGACTTTTAAACCAAGCGACTCAAAAATTCTTCCCATAACAGCAGCGCCAAATGCCGGATGATCGACATAAGCGTCGCCTGTTATTAAGACAACATCTAGTTCATCCCAACCGCGCTTCTTTGCTTCCTTTACAGTCGTAGGAAGCCATGCCGTAATGGGGAGTTCTGTAGGATCAATTTTTTCCATGGGGGGAACTTACTCGCGAGTCCTCAGATTGACAATTTTCTGAGTAGAACTTACAGGATGGAAAATAAGAAAATTAGTCTCAGCCATTACAATGATTTTAAATGGTTACGCCGATTTAGCGAAGCTTCCCTCGAGATGCATGAGTAATTCTTTTAATCCAGGCCCAAAACTGCGGCTCAAAAACTGCCTGAGTACTGCTGAAGGAGGAGCATCCTCATCAGAAAGAAGGGCAAAAGCGAGGTCTTGTGAGAGGACAAGAATCTTAGATAAAGGCAAAAGTTCTTGCGATTTAGTGACAGGAAAACCCATGCCACTGAAACTTCCGTGGTGCTGGCGGATGATTAAAGCAACTTCTTTGGGGGTATGTTTGTAAGTTGAGACCAGTTCAGACGCATGTAGAGCATGAAAATTTATTTCGTTTTCTTCGCCCATTGAGACGGCCCAAACATCTTCAATTTTTCGATGGTAAATGAAACCAGGATTTTTCAATGTGATATCACAAAAGAATGAAGCAAAAACGAATTTTTTAATTTGCTCTTGAATGTTTGCCATCTTCATATCAGTGATAAGTTGGGTACCAATGTAATTTGTCAGAAAAATAAGTTTGTATTGAAAGCTAAGATCTTTGTCATTTTTTACATTTAGAAGGTGAGCGCTAAAAACATTTGGTTCAACTAAAACATCCAAACACATTGTTTCAATGGCGGCCTCACAAACTTCAATCACTCGGCTGGATACTCCCAGATTTTGAACAATCTGTCTTGTCGTTGAAAGAACATCATTATGAGCAAGGTTTTTCTCATGAACTGTTTCATAGTTTTTTTCCATTTTATTAATCATATTATTAATAAGCATCATGGAAAATTCTCGATTATTTTTTTTCTCGCAATAAAGATCCGTAATTCCTTTTGTAGTGAGCGAATCTGTCAATTCCGAATCAATTTTCTCGAAGGCATGAATACGTTTAACGTAGCGGTTATCTGAAAGTTTTAAAAATAAGTCAAAGGGTAGTATTTCAAAATGGATAAGGGTGCAAATTGGAATTGCAGACCAGCCAAAAACAGGAACGAGATCAGGATTGAAGTGAACTCTTAGATTTTCAAAAAGCTCAGCAATCTCAGTTCTTGAAAAAAACTTTACATAATCTGGTTTCACATCGATTGAACCCATAATTAATAATTTCTTTATCCGTCCTTCAGATCGATTGATAAAATCGAGAAATAACTCTTTTATAAGAGTGTCTTCTGGCAAATCAAGAATCAGAATATCGATTGATTGGAAAATGTTAAGAAGTCCGTCTATTTCTTCAAAGGTATTTCGGATCAGAGGTCTTGAACCAGATATTTCTTTACACTCAAGCTCTAGCAAGGCTTGAAACTCCGGACTTTCTGTATAAGCAAAAATCTGCATATGATTCCTTAATTATTCTTCAGATCGGAAAGTTTCAGATAAAGTTTAGCTTAAGAAAAGTGTTAGGAGTTATCGAAATTATTAAGGAAATATGAATATCACAGGTAGCGAGAATCAAGCTTGAAATTGGCAGGTTCTTTGCCTTTAACCTGTCGATAAAACGCCATAATAGCCCTCATATCTGTTTCGAAGTCCGTTGGATAAATAATCGGGCCAGTACCAGCAATCTTTTTTTCAAAGTCTGCAAAGCCCAAAACAATTGGCACATTTGCCTTTTGAGCAATGTAATAGAATCCAGTTTTCCAATTCGTGATCGGTGCTCTGGTTCCTTCTGGAGCAATCATTAAAACTAGCTCAGGGTATTTTTTAAACAGTTCTGCCATAACATCAGTGTTACTTGGGTGACCTTCTACTTTTAGTTTTTTGCGATTAAGACCAATTGCACCGGTGGGCTTCATAACTAAATTAAGAGGAAACTTCATCCAATCATCTTTTATAACAAACTTAGCGTTTCGCTTCAAAAGATGGGCGACCGACATAGCAGGAATGAAATCATAATTTGAAGTATGAGGCGCCCCTAAAAAAATAAAGGAGCGCAAGTTTTCAGGAACTTCACTTTGAAATTTCCATCCTGAAGCCTTAAAGATCAGCGTACACAAACCTTTCAACATGATTTAACTCGTTTCTTTGAAATAAGGACTATCTTTTGATTCCGGGTTAACTTCTTAATCAAACATTCAAACTTAGAAGCAAGCGATCTGTTGGCAAACTTTTTTGAAAAGACCATCTCCACTGGAGCGCCGGTATTAAAAAATTTTGCCCCTTTTTTAGAGCTCGCATGTTCTTCAAACCTGCGTTTAAGATCTGTTGTAATGCCTGTGTAGTAATGTCCTTTTTCATTCTGAATGATATAGACAAACCAAGAAGATGCTTTCATGGTATAATCATATCAACTATGGATGAGATTAAAATACCTTTTTCAGAATTCACTTTCACCTTCGCCAGATCATCAGGGGCAGGAGGACAAAATGTTAATAAGGTAAATTCTAAGGTGGTGATGATCTGGAAAATTGATGAGACCGTCGCCTGCTCGGCAGGAGTTCTTGCCCGATTCAGAGACAAATATGGTCAGTTTATTCTGGATAGCGGTGAAGTTCAGATTGTGAGTCAAAAGAACAGATCGCAAAAAGCGAATATCGATGATTGCATCGATAAGCTTCAAGCTATGCTAAACGATGTCGCTCTCCCGCCTAAGATCAGGTTGAAGACCAGGCCGAAAAGAAGTGCTGTCTTAGGCCGCCTTCAAACTAAAAAGAAAGATTCAGAAAAAAAGCGGCTCAGAAAAGTTGATTATTAATAAACCAAACCACAATCCGGACACTCCTGAGACGTTGGGGCAAATTTAGCGCCACAGGCCTGGCATACAACTTCTGTGGCCGTTGGATCAAAGACTGCTGATAGATGCTCAAAGTTCGGTACGTGCCCCATAACATGCTTCATATAATCTGATTGGAAATGCTTCATGAGCAGATCTTTATCAGTTTCTTTTCCCCAGACTTCAACTGTCACTTTGCAGCCAGTGGTGCAAGTCTGATCGTTGGTTTTAAGAACTAATTCTACCCCTAATGCTTTAAGGCGATACTGGTGGTTCTTAGCTTCTTGAAGGTCCATGACACCAAAGAATAAATCTTCCATTTTAATCCTTAAATTTTTCTGTGAGATATGACAGATAATCTTTCACATCTAATTTACCAACAATATCTGTCGCAGTAACAGATCGGCCCTTAGAGTGAATATTTTTCTTAAGGTATTCACCAATATTTTCAAGTTTCCCTTTCTGAATGTCTTTTTTAAAACCAGGGACGTCTTTTTTCATCTTGTGATACAGGCTGCCAGAGATCAGATTTCCTAGCGTGTAAGTTGGAAAATAGCCGAAAGCTCCTCCGGCCCAATGGGAATCCTGCATAAGCCCCAATGTATGATTAGGAGGAATCAAACCAAGATAACTTTTATATTTCTCATTCCATAGAGCAGGAATGTCCTTACTCTCCATGCCATGATTAAAAATGAGTTCTTCAATTTCGTAACGAATAATGATGTGCAAATTATAATAAAGCTCAGGCGATTCAACTCGAATAAATCCCGGCACTGATTTATTAAAAATATGGTAAAGCATTTCTGGATTAATACCTTTCATTGCCTTTGGAAAAGTCTCAGTCATCTTTGGATGAATGAACTGACAAAACTCGATTGATCGCCCAATGACGTTTTCCCAGAACCTGGATTGTGATTCATGAACAGAAAGACTGACAGCTTCCTGAAAAGGAGTTCCTTCCCACTCAGCAGGCAGGTTATGCTCGTAAAGAGCGTGCCCTACTTCGTGCATCGTTGAGCTAAGAGAATCAAGATTTTCTGCTGTATACCGTGTTGTAATCCTCTGATCACGAGGAGAAATATTAATGCTAAAAGGGTGAGTTGAAATATCAAGACGAGAATGAGCTTCGGGAAGGCCGCATATTTTAGCAGCAAAAAGACTTAGATTTTTTTGAGCTTCAATATCAAATGGACCTTTAAGATCTTTGACCGTCACAAACGTTTTATTTTTTTTCACTTCACTGGTCAGCTTTATAAGACCCACTTTCAGTGAACTAAAAAGTTCATTGATATCCGCCGAAGAAAACTCTTTGTCATGAAGCTTAATCAAAGTATCATATGGTTTTTTAGATTTGTAATAGCTCGCTTCTCGTCGCTTTAAGTTAATTAATTTCTGAAGATGAGGTTGAAAGGATTTCCAGTCGTTTTTTTTTCGAGCGTTCGCCCAGGCGTGAGAGGCAATCGTTTGGGCATGAGACAGCTCTGTTACATGCTTTTCCGGAAGAGCATTATACAAATCAAAATCCCAACGAAGCTCTTTTGTAAGCTTTTTATCCATCGGCCTTAATTTCTGACCTTCCAAGTCTTCCAGCAACTTTCGGTATTTTTTTGCAGTGATATGCGAGTGAATTTTTCCCTGAATATAAGACAGTCGAGCTGCCCTGTCTTCAATCGCCCCATGCGGCATCATGGTTTCCATATCCCAATGAAGCAAGGATTGGATGCTCTTTAAATAGGAATATTCTTTAAGATAATTTTTAACTTTGTTAATACTCATAAAATTTCTTTGTAGCTCGCTTCATCAAATCCGAATGCGAGAACCTCATTATTTTTTTCAAGGATAGGTCGCTTAATCATGGAAGTGTTTTCCTGAATAAACTTAATCTGTGCCTTCGAAGAAAGTCCTTCAAACTCTTCTTTATGCTTTTTGTAAGTAACCCCTTTTGTATTCACGGGCAGTCCACCAAAGACCTTACTCCATCTTTGAATATCTTCACTCGTTGGTTTTACTTTTTTGAAATCCACAAATTCTATCTCAAGCTTTTTCTTTTCCAGGTAAACCCGTGCTTTCTTCACTGTATCGCAGTTAGAGATTCCAAATAATTTATACATATTATTCCTTAAGCGGTTTTGAATTAATGGTGTGAGATTAAGAAAAGCGCGCCACTGTCTTGAGAATATTATCAAGTTCAACCGGCTTACTTAAAAATGCTGTAATATTAAAATTTTTCATTTTTTCTTTGGCATTGGCCTCTGCAGACATAACCACTGTTGGAATTTTTGCCCAAGTAGAATTTTGTAGCTGCTGAGTTCGAAAAGAATATCCATCCATGACGGGCATCATAAGATCGATCAGGATGAGATCTGGCGCCGATTCAGTCTCTAAGAACTTTAGTCCCTCAAGCCCGTTATTGGCCGAAGCTACGGCATAACCTTCACTTTCCAGCAGCTCAACCAAGAGCTCGCGGATCGACGTATCATCTTCTACAACTAATATTCGTTTTGCCATTTTTGAGGAATATCCCAATAAGAAATCTTAAGTATCCCAAAGATTATGCCACAAGAAGGGACGCTTGTTGATTCTTATCTTTAGCAAGATGACGTTCTTAATCCCTCCAACTTTTGGAAGAATTAAGATTCTAATGCCAAGCATTTGGATAAAACTTAGATGTTTTGAGATCATACCTTGACTTTAAGGAGGTCATTCCACGATGTCGTAAAATGCTGGGATCTGTAATCTGCAATCGTTTTCCAGTGGTGCTGAATACCACAAGCAGCGCTTTTTATGGTTTGAGCACCGTACTTCTTATTGATCAGATCCATCACTTGGTTTAGTTTTTCATTATCATCGGGATTGGGAGAAAAAAGATCCATCTGATTTTGGTTTTTAGGAATGATGTGGTTGAGTAAAACGCCTGCTTTTTTATATTCAAATCCTGGCCGGTAAATGTCATCCAGAATTTTATGTGACGCCCGGATAATCTTGATCGTATCAGAAGTGCCTGAAGTAAAAGTTGCGCGTCCCTCACCATAGTATTGAGGTAATTCTTTGAACGGGTTGGTATGAATAAAAGCAGACAGGCTATAACAAACACCCTCTTGGCGACGGAGTTTGAGAGCAGCATGAGTGGCAAAATGCGCCAGTGCTTCTTTAAGATCTTTTTTTTCATAGACTGAAACGCCAAAACTTCGTGAAGTCCCGGTGTTCTTCTTATCTTCTGCCTCGTCCATCGAAAGACAACTCACCCCTCTGAGTTCTTCCTGAATTTCACGCCCGGTTTTGGTCAGAAGTTTCTGGATAAGTTTTTCATCGCGATACATTTTAAATTCATAAGCTGTTTTAATCCCCAGCATATTGAGTTTAATCGCTGAGCGGTTACCGACTCCCCATATGTCTTTGACTGGAAAACTTTTCAGGACTTTGTCGATCTCATCACTTTTAGTCATGACCCAAACACCCGAGTTTTTCTTCGCCATTTTATTGGCGATTTTTGAAAGTACTTTGGTGGTAGAAATACCTACACCAACAGGAATTCCCGTACTGCTCAAAACTTCCTGGCGAATTTTTTGGCCGTAATCGACAAAATCATATTGATCAAATCCTTCAAACTGAAGGAAGGCTTCGTCGACAGAATAGATTTCGAGATCAGGAGTAAACTGACGAAGAGTATCCATCACTCGCTTCGACATATTGTCGTACAAAGTATAGTTGGATGAAAAAACGGCGACTTTATGCTTTTTGATTCTTTCTTTAATTTGAAAGTGAGGTTCACACATTTGTCCAAAACCAATCGCCTTCGCTTCTTTAGTAAAAGCAATCGCACATCCATCGTTATTGGAAAGAACGATCACAGGTCTACCGCGAGTCTCAGGATGAAAAACTCTTTCGCAAGAACAGTAAAAAGAATTGCAATCTACCAAACAAAAATACTTCATGGATGTGGCCGGTTAAACTCTCTCAGTAATGTTGTAATCACTCCCCAAACGTAATCACCAGTCTCGGGATCATGCCCCTCCACCATTTTCCAGGAAAACTCGCGAAGAGCGAATTGATTGCTAAGAACTAATAAAACAAGCTGTCCTTCTTTTGGCTTAAGTGAGCGATCAATCAAAAGCTTATCACCCTTTTTAATCCCCAAATGCCGGGCATCTCCTGCGGCCTCAATAATAAAAAGCGAAGGCCTATTGGTAAGATACCTCTCGTCTAAGGACAAAGGCTTTTGGGCAAATTCGGCGCAAGGGGATTGGAAGCCAGTAACTTCGTAGGAAGTGCTCATTTAGGCATTGTACGTAACTTTTACGTATAAAACAAGAGGAGAAGATTTTACCGGCAAGTACCAGAAATTGTAGTACTTGATTTTTCTAATTCAGCTTCAATATTTGTCGGCGTATTGATCATCACAGTAAGTTCCATATCAGGAGCGCGGAAAACTAAAGGGACTGGGCCATCTTCTACTTCCATATGAAAAGCCATTGAGACACGCGAAGTATTCAGAAAGTACTGACCATTCTTGCAGGTCAGGGCGAGTTTTAAATTCTTAAAAATACACTTAAGTTTTTGTGGGCTGTCAGAAATACCATCCACTTTGCATTCAGTAGCGAAAGCAGAGGGCAAAAGACAAACTAAAGATAAAATTAAAATGAGCTTCATAAGCTAAAGTCACTCCCCCCAATTGAACCACTAGATCACGGATTATACACGAGAATCAATGCTCTTGGGGTCATGTGCGGTGATTTCAAGCCATTTTTTCATGGTCCATGTGCAAGTCCTTCGAATTGAAGCAGTATCCGGCCTATGAAAAACACCATTACACCGGTTTTATTGCTGTTGTCTTTCAGTGCCTATGCCGATTTGCCGGTAAAGTATAACGAGCTTTTAAAGTACGTCCAGGCGGCTCCTGACCAGGGAGAAACCAATACCTGTTTATTTATGGCCTCAACTGGTGCGATGGAGCTCTTGTTAAATAAAAGAGACAAAATAAGAAATCCCAAAGCAGGTGGCGCTAACGATATCACTGAATCATTTCTCATCTGGCAGAATCAATTTTTTGATCGCAAAAATCCGTCCTCTCACTTCATTGAAGATGTTGTCAAAAAATTTAATCACGGAGAAGCGATCCATCACAAACACTGGCCGTACAATGCCTTCAATTCTGACGGTACTGATAATATGGGTGTTTGGGAAAGGCATCCAGCATTTGATGAACTTAAACGCATGAGTGTGCCTGCTGTTAAAACGGAACTACTTTTTTCGCGGGGAAAAAAATGGGCGACAGAGGTTCTTGTTCCTGAGGACATCGAAACTATAAAACAAGCACTTGTGACTCATAAGTCACCGATTATTGTTAACTACAATGACGATGGCTACTGGCACGTGGTTTTAATTGTTGGCTTCGACGACAGAGTCAAAGGTGCTTGTTATGAAATCGAAAAAGATGAATGCAATAAGCGCGGAGCTTTTTTTGTCAGAGATTCTAATGGTAAGAGGTTTGAGGCAAGAGCGTATAATTGGTTCCTCTACAACGGCAACGCTGCCGCTGTAGTGAAACTCAAATAGATTATTTTTTTAATAAACTAAAAAATTCTGCACGAAGTTTTGAGTCTTCTTTAAACTTTCCGTCAAGTGCTGATGTCATCATAGTAGCATTAGCTTTCTTGGCCCCACGACAAGTCATACAACCATGCGAACCTTCAATCACGACCATGACACCTGCAGGTTTTAATTCATGCTTAATAGCATGCATAATATTGTAGCACATTCTTTCCTGAAGCTGAGGGCGTTGAGCATGCATGTCAACGATATGAGCAAGTTTTGATAGCCCTACGACTCGTGATTCCTGACCTGCTGAAGCATCCGGAAGATAACCAACATGCGCCTTTCCAGTGAATGGAAAGAAGTGATGACTACACAAAGACGTGTAATCGATATCTTTTAGAACAACAACTTCATTATAATTTTCTGCCGGGAAAGTTGTCGAAAAAATTTCTTTTTGATTAGTCCCGAGACCAGAACAAATTTCTAAAAGCGCACGTGCCATACGGTTTGGGGAACCAACCAGGTTTTTATCATCGAGGTCGAGATTAGGGAAGGCCATTTGAAGGCCTTTGAGAACTTTATCGTAACCTTCGGCCATCACTGCTCGAGCTGAGTTGAGTTCGACGGCGCGTTTTTTATAGAGAGCGAGTTCTTCAGTTAATACTTTTTCGACGTCTTCGGCCGAAGCCAGTTTACGGGCGAGATCTTTGTTAAAAGATGTTTCATATGCCATAGGGAACCTCATTTAAAGAATGAGGCAAATATTACACCAATCCTGGAGGAAAAAGAACTGGCATGTAGAATCTAGCTGTCGTTTGGGCTTAGACGAATGCTAAACCCCTTGATTTGTGAAAGTTGAAGGGTCATGGGAGCAATAAAGTGATTCAAAACGAACTAGGCCATCGAGGGATGGCCTAGTTTGAATCCGGTTGTGTAATGAAACAAAATTACTTCGCCCTTCCGTAATGAGAGATTCACTCCTGTGAACCACTTGCTTACATTCTATTAAGCGAGGTTCCGGACATGAATAAAGTATAGCAAGGGAAGACGAAACCAACCTCTAAATGTTTCATGAAGGTGACATATCAAAATGGATCACTCATTTATAAAAAAATCTCAAGTTGATAAAATGAGAGAAAGAATAATGAGAAGAGAAGAAGTTCTTGTCACATTTTTCGCTTTCGATTATTTCTTTTTGACTGAAAAAATATGATTGATATCAGTCAGAAAAATAAAAATCTTAAAACTAATTTAACAAACTTGTTTGAGTAAAATTCCCCGACATCTTAAATTCAATCTTCTAATTTTTTAAAATCACATTGAGTAACAAAGAGTCATACACTGTTATGTATACCTAATCTAAGTCAATGACTCAGTCAAAAACACAGTCAGCCTAAAACTAAACTTCGCAAGGTCTTGATCATGCCTTTTTGTTATGTTTAACATGATGACGAATCTAAAGAATGTCGCAAGGAATGCCGTGAGGTGATTCCGTTAACAAACTAAGGAAGGTATTCATGACTCGAAATTTTTCATTTCTTTTTTTATTTCTGTTTTTCGTTTCGTGCGGAAAAGGTGGAAGCGGCAATGGTAGCTCTAGCTTAGCTGAGGTCACAGATGCAGAGATAGCTTCTTCAGTTGCACCGATTCAGGCCCAGACCTTTGAAATCAACGCTAACTTATCTGGCTTCGATAGAACCCATGAAGACAAAATCTACAGAGCGTTTGAACTCATTAAACGAGTCATTGCTTCTGATGAATTCAAAAGAAGAGTTCTAGGAAAAACTTATAACGGAAAAAAGCAATTTGTTGATAATGATGGGAACTCCAACGCCGATGTTTATAGAAAAATCTTAAATGCATCCGAAAAGCTCACTCCAGGAAATAACAACACCATGGATCTTGATCTTGAAAGTTATTATGTAGGTGCAAATGTCATTGGCTACACAATGCCAAGTATACGAACAATCTTCATGAATAAGAAATATCTTTCTAAATCAAGTTTCAAAGAAAATCAGGTGGCAATGAATGTCATCCACGAGTGGCTTCATAAATTAGGTTTCAAACATGCGCAAAAAAATTCAGCAAGTAGACCTCACTCTGTTCCTTACGCTGTTGGGTACATTATGCGGGAGTTAGTCTCTAAAATGGATTAATTCAATTTGCTCCGATAGTAAGTCGGAGCAATATTTTCCACTCTAGCGTTGAATTATCACTATGTCAGAATCATTCAAGCTAAACACCATGGAAGGTAAAGGCATGATCAGATCGCTCCCACTTTTGTTACTTTTCTTTTCTTTTTCTTTTCATATAGCATTTGCCTTAGAAGGAATACCTGCACAGGCACTGACGTGGGATGCAGATCTGTACCTCACAAACTTTAACAGTGAGCAGGAAGAAAAAATCAAAAAGGCAGTTGAGATCATTAAGAAGGTCATTGCGACCAAAGAATTTCGTGAGCGTGTACTCACTTATAGTTACCTGGGAAAAAATCAATTTTTTGCAAATCAGGGATTAACAAACGAAGAGGTTTATCAAAAGCTTCTTGATGGAGCGGAGATCGTCGGAAATTCTGCGAAGAATAATACACTAGACGTTAAAATTGAGCTCTATCATCAGAGTACCAATACGATTGGTTACACATACCCAAATACTGAACGAATCTGGATGAATACAAAATATTATAATAAATACACGCCTATTAAAGTTGCCGATAATTTAATGCATGAATGGATGCATAAATTAGGCTTCACCCACACTGTTTCATGGTCAAAGGACCGTGATCATACTATCCCATACGCTATTGGCTATTTAATCGAAGAACTGGCCACAAAGCTTCCTCAGTAATCAACTCACCTAAGAAGCACATGCTTTCCCTACCTATAGAGAAATTATCTTCAAGACCTCTCATCCCAATGACAAAATGGGTTTGGAACAAGAGAGGTTATTTATGCAAGTTTCAGAAGTCATGCACAAAGGTGTGAATACAGTTCAGATTCATGACTCTATAAAAAAAGTAGCCGCTTTAATGAAAAGAAAAGATATCGGCGCAGTACCCGTTTATAAAAATGAAAGACCTGTTGGTTTTGTGACTGATAGGGATATCGTTATCAGTTGTGTTGCCCACGGATATCCATCAGATCACCCCATTTCCCATGCAATGACTCGAGATATTCTGTGTGTCCATGAAAATGATGACCTCGTTATCGCCTCAGAAATTATGCGAAACAAACAAGTCTCACGACTTCTTGTTTTAAATGACGGGGATCAACCCGTTGGGATGCTCACACTTCAAGATATCAGTCAATTTACAAGCGATGAAGGTTTGAAGGCGAAAATCATGACTGATATCAAAAGATAAACCATGGAGGTTTTATGAAAAAGTTTATTGTTTTCTCAATGATGGTGTTTTTGGCACTTCCAGTGATGGGTGGTTCTACAAAAACCACAACTTCGCGTAGCTACGATTCAACCACAACAGCTCCCCTCATTGGACCTGTTATGGACTCCGAAAGAAATTCTGAAATGATCGAAGCCGAAGAAGAAAGCTATGGTGAAACGCTAGATCAGGATGCAGTTGAACAGGAACGGATGGAAGAAAGAATGAATGAAGAGCAAAAAATGGAAGAATCGTCCTCGGATTCATCAGTCAGTGATGAAGATGTCATCGATTATTCTGACAGAACACGAACAAATCGAGAGCGTAAGGCGCTCAATACAGGTAGCAATGCTTCTGATGATAATTAAGAGCTGATCAGGCTGAGATTCGATTAATCTCGGAACTCAGCCTGATAAAGATTTTAGATAGCTCTGATAAGAAGCAAGCCTGGTCGCCATAAAACCTCAGACATGATAAAAATGAGATATTGAGCATCAGTAAGGCCGGAGTTTAATCCGGCCCACCGTTTTACCGAGGAACTAAAGTTATAACTTCTTTTTTAATCATTTTTCCTGCATAGCTTATGGCGAGTTCCATGCTAATTGTTTTAGCCTTGGCAGCGTCTTTAAAAACATACGAAAATCTGAAGTCTTTCGCTGTTCCAACACTCATTGCACCAGTATCAAGTCCGGCCTCTCTGACTTCTACGAATGCAGCGGCATCGCCCATCGGAGAAAGTGTTAGTTTATAACCTTCACGAATATCTTCAACTTTGGAGGTTATCGTTACCGTTAAAAAGTGGATGTTGCGTCTGAAGACACCTTTGATATCGGGAGTTTTGTTGAAGTTAAGACCTAAATCATGAGCAGGGTTTGCTGTTAAAACCTCAACGAGCTCAAATTTTTCCTGACGAGCTGGTTTATACAAATCTCCCGGCAAATCAACGACGCCTCGTAAAATCATTTTATCACCCGCTTTCGCCGAAGATGAAACTTTCACTTTGAGGAGAGGAAGATCAGTTAATGCTAGTGCTGCTGCAGAATTTAAGACAGCTTCTCCAGTCAATTTTTCTGCGTTTATGACTTCTGTTAAACGAACGAGCACTGGCCCATTCAAAGCAACAGTTGAAACGTTTTTAACTTTACCTAATATTGAAACTTCTTCACCACCCCGAAAATTCTCTGCAGAAAGAACTGAGCTTGCGACCGTCAAAAGTGGCTTAGTTTTTAAGAAGCCAGAAAGCTCAACTGATGCATCGATCTTTGCTTTTGAGCGTGCTTTTTCAAGTTCGGAAACATAAGAGGATTTATAAGTTGATTCAAATGTTGTTTGATAAATCTCAATTTTCCCGATGCGAGTTCCTTCAGCACGACCAACTTTTGAAGCTTTTGCAAGTTCTAAAGGAAAACTTGCCTCTCGTTGTGAAACATTGGCGATATTAAATTCAGCTGTAAATTGCTGCTGATAGATTCCAGAGAATGACTCCACCGCTGAGGCTAGGTAATTATTTGTAAAAGTCCCTTTATAAGATCCTTCACAGGCAGCTTTAAAAACGGCGAGCGCTTTGTAAACTTGAGAACAATTCACTGAACCAAGGGGAATTTTTGTCGGAGCTTCGAAAGCAACAGAGGGATCACTCAATCGGCGTGCCTTAATCTCAACCAATTTGACGTCTTTTGCCATCTGAACAATTCCAGCATCAAGTAGAGTGACTAAGATCTGGCTTCTGGCAAGTTCAGATGGTGTAAGAGAAGAGATAGTCTCCATTCTTTCTACCATTGAAAAACTTACCACTTTAAGGCCTAAAGACTTATTCATCGCCATTTTCAAGAATGGTTTTTTGAATTCTGCCTGGACAAACTCTTCAAAGAAAACAGGCCTAAAGTTTGTCTGAGCAAAAAGTTCTGCGTCTACTGCAGCTTTTGCATTAGCTTCAACCTGAGCACGCGACCTGTCTTCAACAGAGGCAAGACCTTCAGAGTAACCGAGGTCATACCCCTGAATTTCTCCACGCACGCTTCCCCAGTGTTTTGCTTCTGCCACTCCAAGCTCTCGACCAACCGCGATTCCGTTTTGTTTTGAGAGGACACTTGAAAGACGCTCGCCTTCTTTCGTTCCTAGCGCTGTTCCTGGTGAAGCTTGACCAGCACCTAAACCTTGAGCTTCATTCAAATATTTATTATATAGATTAAGTCGTATACTCATTTCATTTTGAGCGTTGTCTCGATTACGAGTGACCTCTGCTAATTTGACTCCATCCCTTTGTACGGCAGCAGTGAAATTTCTTTCATCAACTCTTGCTTGGGCCAAATCACGCTGGCCTTCAGCAATTTCTGACTGATCATCTCGAATTCCTTGCTCCAAGCGAGGAATCGCACCCTGTTGTGAACGGGCCGTTTCAGAAGCGCGAGCTATCTCAGCGTTCAGATTTCGAGATCGCTGAGATAGGTTGGCTATTTCATTTCGAGTGACTTCGATCTGACGAGCAACGTTTTCCAACAATTGTCTTTGACGATTAACTTGAAGTTCGTCATTTCTGATGTCCTGTTTCTGACCCTCAACTGCCTGAGCTCTGACTTCTATACTACGGCGTGCCTGCTGAACTTCAATTTGAAACCTATTAATTTCATTTTGTGTCTGTGCTCTCTGACTTGTTAATTGTCTCTGGCGTGCTTCAGACTGAGCAATTCTTGATGGAAGAGCTTGCTGATTACGGCGCAAATCTTCAATCTGTGAGCTTAGTGAACGAATCTGATTTTCGTTGCGACTGATTTGGGATTCGATATTTCTGATTTCTGTTGCTGTATTATCGCGAGTGTTTTTTGCAGCATTCAGTTTTCTTTCGACTTGTGCAATTTCTTCTGCTGAAGCTCCAGAAGAGCGTAAACGAGAAAGCTCACTTTCATATTCACTCACTCGGCCTTGAAGAGCACCGAGCTTAGCTCTTTCAGAACTTAAGTTACTGCTTAAAGTTCCGGCCTCACTCTCCAAGCGTGAAATCTCTGACTGAACACTTGAAACGCGGGTATCAATATTTCTGAGTTCTGCTTCCATCTGACGTTGTTCATTTCTTTCCTGCTCAAATCTTCTATCAAGTCCTTGGGCTTCATTTAATTCACGGTTGAGTCTTGCTTCTGCTTCACGTTCAAATCTTTGCTGCGCTTGTAGCTCAACTTGAAGCTCACGAAGTCGCTGCTCTTTTCTAGCGAGTTGTGCTTCAAGGGGGCGAAGATCGCGCTCTGCCTGCTGGTATCTTGAAACAAGATGACTCTCTTCACTCTGACGACCTCGAAGGTCACTCATAATTCGAGAATCTTCACTTCTTAACTGAGAAATAAGTCTTTCAAGCTCAGGGATCTCACGGCGCAGACGGCTTATCTCTGCTTCGGCTTCGTCAATTCCACTTTCAAGATTACCGATATGGGCCGTCATCTCGCGAATAAATTTTTGCGCCTCTGCTAGACCAGTTCGGGATTGATTGAGCTGAGATTGCGCAGTCGAGGTCTCTGTCTCAAGAACCCGGTAACGAGACTCATAAGGCCCGTAGTTGATTTCATCTGGGAATGTTTGCGCAAGAATCGGCATAGAAAAAAGGCATGCGAGGACCAAAAGCGAATTGGACTTCATTGGATACTCCCTATCAATTGAAGACTACCCTTTAGGTATAGAACAAGATATTGACTTCAAAAAGGGGTGACAGAATTTAAAATTATTTGAGTGTAAAAATGGAGTCACTCTGGCTTTTAGTGGTGTCGAAATGGTTCCGAAAAACTTCACACAACCTTAACGAGCTTCCCCTGAAAATCGACGACCTGCCCCGATCGAATCTTGCATCGTTTACGGAGTTCAACTTGCCCATCAACCTTAACTTTACCATCTGCAATGATATGTTTTGCCTCAGCTCCAGAGCCGGTGAAGTCTACAATTTTCATTAAATCACAAAGGGGAATAAATTCTGACCCGTCCAGGTTAAATTCTTTCATAGAGTTCCTTTCATAAGAGCAAGAAGCACGTTTAAACAATTTAGCGCTTTTTGTACCTTAAAAAATCTCTATTTGCCATGGCCCCTAGCGGGATTTATTAAAAAGCTTCCCAATAAGCATGGTTAACTTCAGACTTGATCCAATCTGTTTTAACTCGACCACTGTTATCTCGCGAGACTATGTCTCGGGGTTGCCAAAAGTACTGGCTTACCTTCATAAGGTAGCAGTCCTGAGACTCCTGATTGCGGCTATAATCTGTGTAACGGGAAGCTACTGGGCAGGTACGATTAGTGGCAACAAAGATGTTTGTCCACGTTTTCACATATCGAGGTCCGCTGGTATAACGGCGATCAATAATTCGCTCAACGACATCGCCGTTTTCTCTAACGAGGAGCATGGGTGAAACATGAAACCACCACTTATAGCGATAGTTACGAATATAGCGGTTAGTGAAAAAGAGAAAAGTCTTCTGGGAGGCAACTCCTGAACTTTTACTTTCTTCGTATTGCCAGATATGAGCTCGATTATAGCATTGGGAGTTAGATTGGTAATCTCTTCTCATCTTTCTAAAAATTGAAAGCGCGTTTGAATAGCCCTCAACTATAGTCGGATCAAAACTAGCTCTAGCGTTTGAAGTTTTAAGAGCATTAAAATCCTCCAGCTCAGCTACGGATTCAGCACTTAAAAAGTTATTTCGATCATCCATTTCAATTTCAAGCAAATCATCATGTCTCATACTTCCTTTGAATGTGTTCAAAAGATCGTTCTCTTTTGCATCGACAAAAATAACCCTTCCATTTTCAAGCTTGACCAGATGTGGTACGTTACTCCTCATAGAAGTATCGATGGTATGAATTTTTGATCTGAACCGTTCTGCTTGAACAGAAAAAGTAATGAAAAATATCATCAGGGAAAGTGTGAATTTCATAGACCCTCCTTGGTCAGTAAGGAAAGAATAACTTTTTTCCTGGAAACGAGGAAAGGTGCACGCCCCAAAGAAGGAAAGCACTTTGATTTTAGTTTTAGTGGTATCTGTACTAATATATTTTTATCTGGGACTCAGTCATGGAGGTCATTGGTCAAGCTGGCCGATACTCAGTACTCTTTTCATTGGTATGATGAGTTTTCCTTTCAGGAAACTTTTTAAATTCCAAATCCATTTGTCTTTTATTTTCATGGGAGTTATTTCTTTCCTGCTAATGTTCACTCTTTTACGTGACTTAAATTATCTACTGACAAAAATTTTATTTTCCAATGATATGGTTTGGGGATTAACCATTACATGTTTGTTAGTCGGATTTGTGAAAGCCATTTCTGGTCCAAAAATAATTAAAGTTAACATTGCGGTTAAAAATCTGCCAGATGAACTTGTTGGGTTTAAAATTGCGCAGATAAGTGATCTTCATATCGGAGCGACGATTGGGTATTCATACGTTAAGAAAGTGGTCAATAAGATAAATGCCTTAGATTCAAATTTAATAGTATTAACAGGAGATATTGGAGATGGAAAAGTGGCCCAGTATCGAAATGATATTGCTCCTCTTGGACAGATGAAATCCACCTATGGATCATTTGTTGTAACTGGTAATCATGAGTATTACTGGAACGCCAATGAATGGCTTGGAGTCATGAACAATCTGGGCATCATTAATTTAGTGAATCGAGGTAAAATAATCGAACATCATACTAAAAAAATTTTAGTCGCAGGTATTCCGGATCCGGTCTCTCGCTTAATGCCAGACCTCGCGGGAATGATGGAAACCTCAGCAGAGTATAAAATTCTTCTTTCTCACAGACCTGGAATTGCAAAAGAAGCATCTCAGTGTGGTTACGACCTTCAATTATCGGGGCATACGCACGGTGGTCAGTTTTTTCCGTGGACGATAGTGGTAAAATTCGTACACAGGATGTCAAAGGGTCTTCATAAAGTTAACAGTATGTGGCTTTATGTCAGTCCTGGAACAGGATCCTGGGGCCCGCTCATTAGACTGGGAACAACGCCAGAAATTACTTTGCTGACATTGACCCAATCCAAGAATGAAGCAGTGCTATTGACGTGAAATGGTCATTTTTAGAGGCATTTTCATTATGACCTTTGAGATATCTTTGTAAGCTTTTTTCGCTGCAAACTGAATATCACCTACTTTTTTTCTTACGATTCTTTTCGCTACATTTTTTTTTAGTGTAAACATATTGCCTCCTAAGCAACGGGTAACTTCGAGTGGAGATTAATCGTTGAATAAGAACTATGAAACTAAAAAACAAACTGATCAAATACCCTTTGGGTAATCTTGAGTTACCATTGTGACGCCTTGGAGTCTTAATTAAGGTAAGAAAGCATCAAACATTTTATTTTTTTAAGATAAATTTAATGTTTCCTGCGAGGGCTTTTGGGATAAGAAGAGTCTACAATGGCTAAGGATGGTCAGAACGAAAAAGGGCCATATGAGTGAGACAGTTTTAACTAAGATTTTTGATGAGCATAAAAAACTCTTCCAGCTTTTGGATCAAGTTGAAAGTTCTAAAGATTATTTTCTAAGACTAGAATTATTTAATAGGGTCAAATTATTAATTGTCGCTCATATGATCGCTGAAGAGAGAGCTATCTATTCACGATTTAGAAAGGAAGCACTCATCAAGCTATCAGACAGAGAGCATCATGATATTAAAGAATATCTCCAAAGGCTCAATCTCATCAATTTTGGTAGTAACGAATGGTTAGATGTTTTTAAACATTTTAGATTTATCGTTGAAAAACATTGTGAAGACGAAGAAAACGATATGTTCACTGAGGCAAGAAAAGAATTTACGAAAGAAGAGCTTGTTGATTTTGCCAAAGAATTTGAAAAGGCGAAATCAATGCCAGCTGGTACTCACTGAGTCGCCAGCTGGCCAGAGATTATTTTCTTTTAATACTTTTAATGAGAACTGTATCCATTGGAACATCACTATAACCACTCACGCTTCCCGTTTTGACCATTTTGATTCTATTCACTACGTGCATACCAGAAGTAACTTTCCCGAAAACGGCGTAACCGTGACCATCTGGTGAGGGACGATTGAGGCTTTGATTGTCGCTTACATTGATAAAGAACTGGGACGTTGCTGAATCAGGATCAGAGGTTCTTGCCATAGCAATCGTTCCATTATCATTAGTAAGACCATTCGCAGCTTCGTTTTTTATTGAAGCTTTGGTCTTTTTTTCAACCATCTTTTCATTCATCCCTCCTCCTTGAATCATAAAATTGTTTATAACTCTGTGGAAAACTAGTCCATTATAGAATTTATCATCAACATAGCCTAAAAAATTTTTGACACTTATTGGTGCCTTCTCTTCATTAAGTTCTACTTCAATTGAGCCCATATTGGTTTCAATGATGACCGTTGGATTTTTAGCAAATATGGACAATGAGAATAAAAGCGTGAAAAAAAGAAAAAAAGTTTTCATGGAATGATCCTTAGAGGTTGTTTTAGGAGATTTTAAAGGACTTTTTTTGATTTTGCTAGAGAATCGGTGCAAGAAGATTGGCACCTCTGGTCACAATCTTTTCAACTAATGGTGCTTTCTTAAACTCCTGAAGATGAACAGATTCAGAAATTTCAAAATCATGCTGAAGCATTCGGGTACAATTTTCAATAAACAGACTATCTGTCGTAATGACGGAAACTTCAAAGTTGATGAACATGGACCTACAGTCGAAGTTAGCAGAGCCCACAACTGCAAAATCCTCATCGACGATCATCACTTTTTGATGAAGAAAGCCAGCGAGGTAGCGATAAACCTTCACTCCATGCTTTAATAGAACTTTTTGGTAAACTTTTGAAGCGAGCATAACAAATCTTGCATCAGAATAAGATGGTATGAGAATCCGAACATCTACCCCACGCATGCTTGCAAGAAGAATGGCATTCATTAAACTTTCGGGCGGAACTAGGTAAGGATTCGCGATCCACAAGCGTTTGGTTGCAGAATTAATAAGGGCAATATGACTGAGAAGGCAAACGTGCTTATTATCAGCAGGTCCAGTATGCAAAACCATAACATTTGCATTTTCGGAAGTTGAATGGATATCCCAGTTTGCAGCGATAGCGTTCTCATGAATACAGTACCAATCTTTAGCGGATGCCAATTGAGCAGCAATCACAGAAGGACCTTCGATACGCACCATCGTATCACGCCAAGAACCATATTTTTGATTTAAACCTGCATATTCATCACCAATATTTAGTCCACCAAGAAAAGCAACTTTGCCATCAATGACTAAAATCTTTCTGTGATTACGAAAATTTATTTGTAATTTCCCTTTATGGGTTGATTCATTGAATGTGCCTATGTTGATTCCCGCATTCTTCATTTCGTTCATGATATTTTTCGGGATGAGCACTCCGATGGCGTCATTCATAAATGTCACTTTAACACCTTCTTTTGCCTTTCTGATGAGGACCTCAAAAAACCGAAGGCCAGTCTGATCTCCTCTTACAACGTAGTACTGAAAAATGATAAAGTCTTTTGCTCCTTCCAGCTCCGCAAGCATCTCAGGAAAGGCCTGATCATGGTTGACTAAAAGTTTTATCTTATTTTTTCTGGTAAAGCCTGGTTGGTTATGAGGTGAGACCAATCGAGAAATAATCTTCATTTCATCTTTTGAAGATAAATAGTCAGATGAGATAGTTTTGAGGTTTTCAAATTCTTTCTGAACTTCGTAATCTAAAACTCTACGTTTTGTATTATAGCCCTCAAATTTATTTCGACCGATCAAAACATATAAAGGCACACTTACAAATGGGAAACTTAGAAGCGACATAACCCATGCCGTTGCCCCTTGTGGAGTTCGTGAACGAAGAATCGCCATCGCAGCACAAAAAACCCCAACAGCATACGAGGCAATAATGAAACCTTTTAACCACATGCTTTTAATTCAGCGGCGCTAAACTTTCTTCCAAACCTGTCAGGCGATTAATTTTACCACAAGCAATGGGAAGGGATTGCTCTTTCGATAGAGCGCCCATCGTTGCAACTGAGGGAGGTAGATTTAAGCTACTATCAACTCCATGAATAATAAGAACTTTATCTGAAAGATTCAGGTCATGCTCTGGGAAAATCTTCACGACCTTATCAAGGGGATCCGGATCAAAGGCGTGAAGATCTGAAAGCAATTTTGAAAGTGATGAACTTTTCCGATAAACATAAGAACCTTCATCATTAGCAATTGGTCCAAAATCCATTCCCTCTAATTGTTCATCTAAATCACTGTCCAGAGGAATGAGAATCTGACCGTGAATTAACGTTTCTGCAATATCAATAAATCCATCACTATTGGTGTCTGTGTCGGGGCAATGAGACGAGGTTATAATATTTTGTAGATGTTTTACACCAACAGGTGAATCAGTCACACTACTGAAAACTGAAACATCATCGCCTTTAATCTTTATTTCAACCACACCTGATGTAAAACCTGCTGAACCAGAATTAAGAGGCTTCAAAACGACTCGATAGATTCCTTGATCATCTTGTCGCTGTTGATCCATGGTCATTAGGGAATTTGATTGTCCACCACCACATGAAGTAGTCGTAATTAACAGAGGTCCTAAAATTAAAAAAGAAAGACGCTTTAGACTAAGCATTGACTCACTCCTGTGTGAAAAATCCAATCACGTCCTGGTGAGCAAGACTTGGGCCATTTGGTAAGTTATTGATTGAGTTCTAAATAGTGAGAGCTCAACACATAGATGGGGAAAAAAATCTTCATTTATGGGGCAGATTAACACGAGTTGAACTTTACCAATTGAGGTGTTCACCTTTGTAAGTCCTCTAACTGTCACTTTGCGAACCCTTAGCGTCATCAATGAACTGCCAGATGCCTGTAACAGAATCCTGACCAAGGATAAAATTAGTTTTGCAGTATTGTCAGTAAGATCTCTCAACTTCGCCAGGTTCTAATTTTCTCAAATCAAGTAACAGAGATTTATCTCCACAAGTTTTTCTGAGAGCTGCTTGAATAAACTTGAAGTCATTCTGAAAACCAGCGTAAGGAACGAAATTATATTTCTCCCCTTTTGCGTTAAGGAAAGTATCCCCGTGGTAATACTCAATATTGACTAATTCCAAAGGATGATTGCTGTCAATAACAGTCAGATCATGGCCAGTTTCACGGTAAGTCATATTTAAAACCAAAAGTGAATGGGAAGTAATACCTTTAATCTGCGCCATTATCCAAAGAGGAGAAGGAGAATTCATATAATGATTGTAGACGTCATCCATTCTGATTTTCATTTCACCGGGGGGAAGACTATAGCGCCCAGAAATACCTCGAATCCATTCGAAGTTAAAAAAACCATCTCTTTTTTGCCAATCATTTAACAGTGATTGCAATCCAACTTTATGATCAGTTGAAAAGGATTCAAAGTCTGAGTAACCAGGAATAACGATGACCTCATTCATCATCCGTAGAGATGAATAAATTTTTTGTAATTCTGGAATGGTTGGTTTATTTTCTTGTGGGCGATACTGGACAAGATAGGCAGATGATCGCTGTAAACGGTTATGCCACCAACAAACACCTCCGTTGATTAAACCTCCTCCATTTTTAAAAGCAATCCGCGAACTCTTCTGCGAAAGAAATTCCTTTAAGTCGGATTGAGTTCTATTGCAGAAGGAGTCAGCAAAAAGGGTGCTAGTCAGAAGAAAACTAATGATGACAAGAAATGATTTTTTCATCCTATTATTATAAGTAAAAGAATCATTCCTTGCCTAGCGAATGTCAGATTATTTAAGGTCTAGATTCACCTAAGCCTCTTATTTTGTCTGCCAAACGTGGAGGCATCATGTTGATGACCCTATCAACTGTATTTTTAACAAATCCCTCCTGCTGAATTTTAGGTTTCAACTGTTCAAATGCTTCACACATCGAAATAGCTTCTTCCTGGCTGAAAACGGCTTTAGCTTGGGCAAAAATTTCTGTTTCTTCATTTTGAATGTGATGAAAAACGGCTTGGTGAAGTTTTTTTGCCGTTTCTTTCCATTCCACATTGAGTTTATCCATGACTTGTAATGTTTTTAAGAGGGTTTCTGCCTCAAGGTGTTCCTGAAAACCATTAAACACAAATTTTTTGTCCGCATTGACTGCTCTTAATGAATTGTAAAAAACAGATTCTTCTGCACGGGAATGAGGCACAATAAGATTTCGTATTTCTTCGATAACAATATATCGATACTCATCATCTACTTTCAGAGAAACGAGTTCATCAAGAAGATTTTTAACTTCCTCATGATCTTTTTTAAGCGCCTGGTAAATATCCATGCTGTCTTCCTTTGAGAAGTTGTTTCCTTGCTAAGATGAATTGCAAATTGAATACCATCAAAGAAAGCTTGAATTCAGAATGTTAGTTTTTTTGCTCACCAAAGTTTGAGAGAAATTACCTCATACCCGATTAAGTTTATTCAAATCTTTTCATTCTCTCTTAAGTGTTCAAGACTAAGAAGTGGTGATGAACTTAGAAGATATCGTGGGAGGTATATATGGAAAAAATTAAAATTTTGACACTCGTTGGGGGAATCAGCCGAGAATCAATCAACAAGAAACTTTTAATAGCCATTCAAAAACTAGATTCCAAAGATTTTAAATTCATCACTTTTGATATTTCAAAACTACCTTTCTTTTCCCAGGATTTGGAGATGGATCCGCCAGATCATGTGACGACGTTTAAAGAACTAATTCGTGAATCACAAGCCGTTTTATTCATAACTCCAGAATATAATCGCTCAATCCCCGGAGTGTTAAAAAATGCTATTGATTGGGGTTCTCGTCCCTATGGAATGAACTTATGGGATAAGAAACCAGCCGCCGTTATGGGGGCCTCAGTTGGAGCAATCGGGACATTTGGAGCTCAACACCACCTAAGACAAGTGCTCGCCTATCTCAATATGTATACCTTGGGACAACCTGAATTTTATTTTAATGCCTCTCATGCTTTTGATTCTGCTGGACTTCTTATCAATCCAAAAACGGAAGCCTTATTGATCAATTATTTAGAGGCGTTTTCTGAATTTATTGATCTCTTTACGGGATTTAAGCGCCCTGAAACAGGCGCTCGATTTAAGTCTCAAGGACTTGAGGATTCACCTATCGCCCATTAAGAGAAGACCTGTAATAATTACGCCCTGAACATACTAACACTCACATGATGTTAGTATGTTTTGATGAAAACGATTATTCTGTTTCTTGCCCTAAGTTTAACTACGAGTGTGTTCTCCCATGAGAGAATTGAATCACTCGATATAAAACAATCAGAATTAGCTGAGCGCTATCTGAATCTTGTAACCACTCTTCCCAATATTTATGAGTTTAATGAAAGAGCTCAAAGAGGCGATCGCGAGGTTGTCGGAAAGGGAGTTTTAAAAATTCGCGAATTCTTTGAAGCTTACGATAAATTTAATCTCGCAAAAATTGATTATGTCTTTGCAGAAGTTTTATCTCGAGCAAGATCCGAAGCTCTCGTGGAAATTAAGGCCACAGGAAAACTTCCCAAGAAAGCGGCGAAGATTTTAAAAGAACTTGAAGCGAACATTGTAGCGTATCAAGAAGCAAAGAAATATTTTGGAACTGAACAGGACTTAGAAAGACTTGATGTCGGACAAAAAATTCTCCCAACTTATGCGAATTTTGTGAAAGTTTTAAGAAAAAACCGTGGCGAAAAACCATGGCGAAATTTCGGATCTGCTAAAATAGTGCCTTTCGTAGATACCGTTCCAGATTTTTTAAGAGTGAGCGGGCAGTTCACGCGTCTGCTGTGGAATTCATACTTTCGCGCCAATACAGGCAAGCAAGATCGCGCCCCTATTCCCGAAGCTTTAGCTGCCGCGCAGAGAAAACTGGTTAAGATGAGAAACATTAAAACCGAATGGATAGGAATAGAAAACGTCAAAGATGTTTCCCATGATGGAAAAACTCTTCATATGTTTCTCATTAATCACGCGAATTCTTTTTTCGATACTTCTGCTCAACTAGCTTTTCCTATCAAGGGGATGAGTTCAATGGGTAACGTAGATATATTCTTTCCCCCATTCCTCGCAAGGAGGATGGTCAAGAGTGATCACATGGTGACAGTTGGACATGGAGATACAACTCAAAAAACGATTGATCTAGTCAGATCGAAGCAACTTAACCGATTCTTTTTGGCGGTAGAAGGAATTACTGGTGTGGGATTGTTTGAGATGCGTCCTGTAATGCCATTATTTAATTATGCCATTTATGATTCGATTGCTCGCGGACTAAAACTAAAACTATATCCCGTCGCCTTTCCTGATAACTTTCGCTTAATGAATGATTGGCGATCACCTATAGAAGGACCGAAGGTTGCAAGGGGAATAGTCTATCCACCGATGACTAACGAGATATGTCTTAATTTAAAAGAAATAACTCAGACTGAAGATGCAGTTGCTCAAGTCTTGCGCTGGAACTGGTTTCATTCTTTAAATAACTCGACAGATGAAGTTCTTTCCATGCCCTACCCATCAGCTATCATGGAAAACCTTGATAAAATGATCTGGGGAAATGAATAGTTTCTGAATTTTCATGACACGTCATCTCTTCCCAAGACCAATCGCACGTTCATAGACTCTTGAAAAAGGAGATCGATATGAACTCGTTAAAATTCCTGACGATGATGATAATGACTCTATTTTCGATTGGAGCTTTTGCCCAGACTTATGAAAGTGAAAATGAAGATTTTGAACCAGATGAAGAGACAATTTCATCAAGCACAGAAGAAGAATATGTACCAGATCAAATTGAGCGTCAGGAGGATACCCAATATCCCGTAGATGAAGAGAATGACTTGAGCTTAGGAAGTGAGGACTTACCAGTCGAGGAGCATGAGTAATTCATTTAAACTCCTCCTTATTTATTTCAGCACAAGCGATAGGCAACATGTGATCTCTTGATGTTCCGTAAATAACAATAGTCCGAAGATGTAGATCAAGATTTTCACTAGGCGCTAATTTTGATACAAAATCTTGAGGTGTTGGATCATTTAACCTTAAATCATTCATTAAATGATAGATAGCAACCGACCGAGAATAATTCATCGTTCCCTCGCGATCAGTGGAAGGAAACCATTCACTGCCATGAGTTTGCGACTTGAGTGATCTATCAAGTGGAATGAGCATAGGACCAGTAACTTTCATTACCTCCTCATAATCAAGAACACGATCTTTGTTAATGTCATCAGAAAACTTTGGACATCTAGGCCCTACATGAATTGCCTGAATATGACGAACTCTGGGCTGATGTGATGTGATAATGACTCTGACGTAAAACTGATGTCCTCTGATCCAGAGAACAGAATGAGCTTTGAATGAATGGACTATTTGTGGGTTGATACTTAAAAATTTTGCACCATAAAGACCTGCCTTATGCTCTTCTCTGTCTGATTCAGCGTCATTAGAATAGTCAGGAAATTTTTGTTTTCCGCAACTAATGGCAAACCAGATAAAAGAGATGCAAATGAAAAATCGCACCATGGAAACAATTAAGCAAATCATTGGCCATGACTAAACTCATGAATAGGCGAATTTTTTTCTTAAAGTTGAGGCATTAAGGGACATCACTGTATTTTCTTGTCACCTGCAATGAATAACTCATTGTATATATTTTCTACTCCGGCCAAGCTTTTAACGGCACTTTCCGCAAGACTTTTCTGCGTTTCATCTTCAACAGTCCCCTTAAGTGTCACGGCACTATTTTTGACAATTACTTCAATCAAAGAAGCATCAATTTCACTATGCCGATAAAGTATTTCTCTCACATCACTTTTAATCATATCATCTGTTCTCTTGTAGCCGTGAGGTCCGCTTCCTAGGGAAAGATCGTATGTAGCATGATCTTTATGTTCTCTGGTTCTCATTTTTTGACGGCCATGATTTTCCAACGAACCAATATTATAGTGTCTGACTGAAAGGACTTCGTCTTGATCGACAGGTATTGTACTTACTCTTGAAAATTCAGATTCACCTGTTTCAGAGTATTTATCGTTTGTATTAAAGTTCTCTAGAGTTCCCCGATCTTTTGAATAATTAGTGCTTTTTGACATACTCCATCCTTTGTCAGATCTCAGTTATATTGCAGCAATATCCAGACCAAACGAACTGAGCAAAAGAGTTGCTGAAATTTAAGAAGACTTTAAGTTTTCTGATTGAATAGTAATTGTTTCCATAAAACATGGATGTTCACAAAGAAGGAGCTATTCATGAAATCATTATTTTTACTACTTATAGGTTTGTTAATGCTCAATATTTCTGCTTGTAACCAGTCAAGTGATGAAGTCACCATTGAAAGACAAGAGGATTATGAAAGTAAGGATGCAAGGGAAAGTCGGAACTTACCAGTTGAAACCGACGATGAAATTGAAGTTGATCGTGATATTTTAAGTGACGATGAAATCGAAATTGATGACTAGCGATTCTTTTTTGGCTTAAAAAAATGATAGATCTTAACCAAAAAAAATGGCCAGACACTCTTCACTTTTTTTGAGCTTTTGCGTTCATAATTTTCGTGAGCAGCTTCAGATCGTAAATCATCAGACCATCTATTTTCTTCTCCTCCATGCTCATAGGGATGCTTCATCCCTAGCTCGTCTTCGTAGGTCGGATCATAATCTTTTTTAAATTGATCGTCCTGATAGTGATCATGTTTAATCTTCTGCTCACCAAATCGATTTGGTTCGGCGTCCCGGAATTTAATATACTCACGTTGATCTCTTCCGTATTGGATACTCATCCTTTCCTCCTTTGATTGAGAATACGGATACATAACTTGCAAAACACCGGCCGTTTACTTAGGGTCTGCCAAGAAATAGAGTCAATCCGTTCAAAAAGACCGATTTGAGTATTTTTAACTTTAAGTTAACTGCAGGAAAATTCATTGAAAAAAAATTTGGAGTATTTCGGGTCTATACTGACTTCACTGACAACATGGATAAGGAGGGACGTTGATGACAAAGTTATCCATTTATTTTCAAACTCGTCATTGGAAGAGACAAGCTCAGAACTTTAGTCCAGGTTAACGTTCAAGAACTCACATAACATTGAAGATATAGGCCGCTTAGTTAGCGGCCTCTTCTTTTTAAAAAATGGCGCTTTTTATTTGGTTTAGTACAATAAACTGATGAGAATCACCTTATTCTTTTTTTGCTTCTTTTTATCTACTGAAATGTTTGCCCATTCTGAACTGGCAAAACTCTACGCCCCAATCGTTTATCAGGGTATTGGTACAGAGCCTACTGCCGATGAATTTACTAGGGTAGATTTTGATGGAGACTGGAACCCTGACAATAACTGGGACAATATGCCTAAATTCCCACGCCCTAGAACTGTCTATTGGATGTGATGGAAAATGAGGGCCACTATTTCATTACCTACGGTTTCTTTTTTCCCCGCGATTACGCCAGTATTTGTTTCTGGCTCCATTGCCACGAAAATGACTTTGAAGGGATGCGAGTCACTATTAAAAAGCCTTCATCTATTGTTAGGGTAGAAGGTTTGGCGCACAATTCCAAATCAGAAGTTATAAATCCATCGACAGTTGAAATCTCAATCGAAAAAGAAGGACATGGTATTCATCCATTGGCGCTAAGAAAACCAGATGAGAAATTTAGGCGTTATGCTAAATCTGATTATGAACTTAAACCCCTTAAAGAACTTTGGGACAAAAGAAATTCTTCCCTCTTTACTGGTCAATTTAAATTTAAAGGTAAGACATATCCAGCAAATTTTGGAGGAAAGAAATGGATTCTTTTTGGTCTAGGCGCTGCTAAACCACCATGGTCTTGGGAGGTATGGACATCTGAACTTTTGAAAGGACAATGGTACCTCGATCCACTCAATAGCAGTAACGAAAAATATATTAAACAAATGACGGTAGAAAATTAAATCAAGCGCTGTCTTATAGCTTCAAGAAACTCTTTCTCATCAAACGGTTTCATTAATACAGTCTCGCCTTCAACATATCCCAATCCAGTCATAAACATGACTGGAATATCACCTATATCATCCAATTGGAGTTGCTCTCTTCTAAACTCCAAGCCTGATTTAACGGGCATCATCAAATCAACGAGTATCAAATCAGGAAGATCTGTTTGATGGATCAGATTATTAAGTCCAATTTCACCATCTTTAGCGGTTGTTACACTAAATCCTTCGTCGACTAATAGTTCACAAAGTGACAATCGAAAATCTTGATCATCATCGATGACCATAATTTTTTTTCGACGCTCTGGAAAAAGATTCGCTTCTAGTTTTTCAAATGGATTTCGGAGATTCTCACGATAAGCGTAATTTTCTAACATATTGCCCTCCTTAGCTAACAACGCAATTTAACCAATGCCAGAAAATGAGTACAGAAAAATTCAAATTCAGTCGTGAACTATTGCAACGATCTTCAGAATCATCAATAGTCTTGCTGCGCTAACTTCACTCACACTCTATTTGTTGGTTAACTTTGGATATGCTTAAGATGACAAGGATGCTTCTTTTCGGACAGTATCACTCCGTCATTAAAAAACCAGGGGAGGTTTTATGCGTTCTCTTCTCGTCTTGATTTTCGTGCTCTCAACTTCCTGGGTAATGGCACAGAGTCAGGTCTCAACCCAAGTTCATGACATAGATGTCGGTCAAAACGGTGATGAACAACCTCTTATCTATCTATCAACAGGGCAAGTCGTAAGTTACTCATTAGGTGACAAATTAGTTTTTGATCAATTAAAAGATGCACTTAAAAATAAAACATGGCTTTTTCTCACGCTCAACAATCAACGAGAAATAATATCTGTACGGCTTTTGAATTTTCCGCCATCACTATTTCCCAGTCAAAAATCGCACAACTCCGATGAAATATTTAATCCCTCCATCTTAAAAGATCTCGATCAGGCAAAAAGCTTTTTCCACGAGGCAAGAATAGATGCCAAAGAAGAATCACAATGCTTCAATCGCGCCCATGTCTGGACTTATGAGTGGAGAACAAAGAAAAACCTTTATGCATCAAAAGCATGGCTTTTTTTTACACGAAAATTTATTCGAAAACATAAATTTGAATGGTGGTTTCATGTTGCCCCCATGGTTCACGTCGTACATGAAGGTAAAGTTCGTGAGCGCGTGATGGATATCAAATACGCCAACTCTCCAATAAAACTTAAACACTGGACTGATATTTTTATGCGCGACAATGCTGACTGTCCGGTCGTTGAAAATTATTCAGATCAAGCTCTACATCCAGAATCTGTTTCATGCTTCTTGATGAAATCTAGTATGTACTACTATCAACCAGTGGATCTTGAGCAACTTGAGATTACGGGATTAGCTAAATCAAGATGGCTTGAAGGCGAGGTCAAACAAAGCTATCTCGAGGCTTTTGACGTAACACTCTAGGGAGTAGGAGATGAAAATAAATTTAATACTCTTAATTTTTTTGAGTTCTGGCATTCTTTTTTCTTGCTCAAAGATCAGTGACAAAAGTTCAAAAAAAATGAGAGAAAAAACAGAGCCACTTGAAATCGAAATGTTTGGTACTTATCAGGCGTTTCTCTCACCTATTAATAAAAATGTTTCAGGACATCTCAATGGTACTGTTGCTCTTATCCGTGAAAAAGAAGATCTGACAATAGAAGTTCGCCTTTCAGGAGGTCCGCTTTCAGTTTTACATACACAAAGCATACACATTGGTGATCGTTGCCCGATAGAGGCCGATGACTTAAACGGCGACAATTATATTGACGGAGAAGAAGGTGCCTTAGTTTACAAAGAAATTATAATTCCACTAGACGATGATATTAGCTCCCAGCGTATGGGAGGTGGTATTTTTCCAGTTACAAATGAGTATGGATACTATTCGTGGGGCCGTACGACATCTTTTAAAAAACTCATGGAAGACCTTCGTGAAGAAGACATAAATCTACGCGACGACTACGTAAAACTTGAGAGAAACAAATCTCTTACAATGTTTGGAAAAGTAGCTGTCATCATGGGTGTACCAGACACAACAATACTTCCAGACTCTGTGATGGGTCGCGGTCGCATGAGAGCTCATGAGGCGCTTCCTGTTGCCTGTGGAGTCATTGGTAGACTCGGCGTTGTCCCTGGACGCATCGATAGTGATGACTCCGGAATTCAGATTCCTGAAGGTGAAACAATCGGTGGCTCAAATGGCGCCGACGACGGAGCAATCTTTGTTCCCTCTACTACAGGTAACACCACTGGCAACTACGGCGATGACGATGAACCGACAACTACGACCACGAACTCAACAGAGCATGGAACAACAGCAGGTGGAGCGACAGGTGGTTGAGAATCTGGTTAGACCATAAATGTTGATGCTTAAAAACAAAATAGTCTAACAGTAGTCCTCAGAGAAGATGAGCCCAATAATTTAGCATGATTCTTTTAAAATCATTTTAGGCCCTAAAATATTAATTCCCTTCACCTTTGACATCCCTGCTTTTAGCGCAGCACTTGCCACTTTATCTCCAGCAATTGGTCTCATTCCGGCGGTAACTAAAACTTGGGGCATGCAATCAAGAAATTTTGTTGAAATAATTTCATAAAGCCTGGAAGTTTCACGATGACCTTTTAAAGGTCCCGGTCTCAGAATATGGATAGCACTAAAAGAAAGAGTACTAATTTTTTCTTCGAGCAGTCCTTTCATTTTCAAATAAAAAAAAGGAGATTTGGGATCGGCATTGACACTCGAAATAAGAACATACGTTGTAAATCCATTGGCAGAGGCAGCCGATGCCACTTCAAATTGATAATCATGGTCGACCTGAAACTGGGCAGCTTTTGAGCCTGCCACTTTTAAAGTAGTACCCAGGGCGGAAAAGAGAACGTCACCAATTAGGTGAGATTTCCAAGTTTCAATGGCGTTAAAATCAACGATCGTTTCAGTGAGTTTGGGATGGACTAAACCGGATGATCTCCTGACAAAAAGCTCAATGGTCTTAACTTTTTCATCGCAAATGGCCTGTTCAGCGATCGCTTTCCCGACAAGCCCTGTAGCACCTATAATGACGACTTTCATTTTAAGCCCTTAGCAGGCCAACTAAAATTTTGACGGCCTTTAAAATTAGTTCACCTTAGCTTCTTCGAAATAAAGAATACAACAATAATAGCAGCATGAAAAATATCCAGAGAAAAGGTAGTAACTGTTAGTAGTGATGAAGTTGTTTTCAAAACTCCGATGCCATCACGCTCAGATCGTAAGAGTCGGGAATACGAGTGTCGAAATTAAGATATGTACTCAGATACACCCGTGCTAGCTCTTTCAGGAAGCTTTGTCATGGTTGCGACAGGTCGCTCAAAACTCCTTTAGATTGTCCCCTTCTGCCTCTTGCGCAATTCAATATTACTAGCCATAGCACTTCATTCTTAGTACTTTACCTCTGGCCTTGAACTTGCTTTTTAATGATCCGTTCATTTGTGCTTAGTGCACTAATCATTAAAGGAGTTCAGAATGAAAAGAAAATCAAAGCTTGAAAAATTCACACCCGTAGTATTGGGCGTATGCATGCTCACCTTTGTCGCTGCTTGTGGAAATGATGATGATAGCAGCAGTAGTGGTGCCCCTCAACAAGAAGAACAACAAGAAGGTCAGTATCAAGTCACTTTGACTGCATTGAATCCAAACGTTGCAGGAACAATTTCTGGTAACGGAACTTTCACTCTGGTAGGAGATGAATTCGATGCAACGATGAATGTCAGTGGTGCCCCTGCTGGTACACACATTCAACATATTCATGCTGGAAGAGCTTGTGCAACTGCTGCCTCTGATACAAACGGTGATGGATTTGTCGATGCGGTAGAATCAGCTGCAGTTTCAGGGGGAGCCTTAGTTCCTCTCGATTCAGATCTTCGTTCACAGGACGCTGGAGGAAATTATCCTAGTGGCGCGACTTATGCTTACAGCGAATCAACTTCTTACTTAGCTATGATTGCAGATCTTCTATTGCCCGACTCTGACACAGCGGACACATCCGTCAAGCTCCCTCTGGGTGAAGAGCTTAATCTAGAAGGCCGTGTCGTTGAAATTCATGGCGTACCAAGTTCGACCACTCTTCCTTCTACTGTTCAAGGTGTTGATGGTGCTAGCCCTCAGCAAGTCTTACCGATTGCTTGTGGAGTTATCACTCGAGTAGACGGAACGACAACAGGGACAGCTACTGGAACAGCGACTGGAACTGTAACTGGATCGGCAACTGGGACTGCGACAGGCGGAACAACTGACGGTACAACCGGTGGAACTGGCACTGCAACTGGATCAGCAACAGGAACAACGGGTTCTACAACTGGTACAACGGCTGGAACGACGACAACAGGTCTGATGAACGGTCAATAGTCTGAATATGAAAATATGTTGAGGAGGGACATGATAATCCTGTCCCTCTTTATTTATGAGATTGAGAGCCGGACTTGAGACTCATTTCAAGACCAAGAAGACCAATCCAGGTTGTTGCCGAAATAATGAGAACGAGTACCGTAAAAAGCTCTGAAGAAATTAATCCACCTGCGACAGCAATGCTTGCAAAAGTAAAACCTGGGATTCCCCTAAGAACCATGCCCCAGGCAATTGCCTTAGGTTTCATTTCTATCTTATTCTTTACAATCAAATAAGTGCAAAACCATTTAGAAGCGATTGCCACAATAATGAGGACAGCTGAGAAAATTATTTTTTCCTCATCCATTAAAATTCCCGGACTCAACTTCATACCTATAGAGTATACAGAGAGAGCGACAGGATGCTAGAGTTTCTTCATGGATAAGAAGAGTTGCCATGAACCTTTAAGTGAAGATCAGATCAGAGACCTTCTGTCTAAAAATGGTCTAAATAGAACTAAAGGTAAAGTTCAGATCCTTTCAAAAATATCCAAATCTCACAAACCAATATCTGTCACAGAAATTCATTCTCAATTACATGCAAGCTGTGATGTTAGTACCGTTTTCAGGACAATCACTCAGCTTAAAGAAAAGAATCTCATTCTAGAGGTCAATCTTGAGGAAGGCTTTTTTCGGTATGAAATGAATTCATCTCACGAAGCAACTCACCATCACCACCATCATGTTCGCTGCAGATTGTGCGGTGATATCCAGAATATTGAAAAATGTGACCTAAGCTCCTTTGAGAAATCAATTGCAAAACTGGGTTTCAAGAAAATGGAACATCGTCTTGAGTTCAGCGGAATTTGTTCTCGTTGTTCTTAAAGCTGAAACTGGGCACCAATAATGATATTTCTTCCAGGTAGTGGAGCAAAATCTTTAAGCGTTGATACAAAGTTTCGAGCTTCCACATCAAAAATATTTCTTACTCGCGCAAAAACATCAAGTGAAGTTAGATTTCCCACAAAATGATAAGTGTAACCAAGATTTGTCATGGAGTAAGAATCAGATCTTGTTTCACCCGGTGCAGTTTTCGTTTGATGAGAAACATACTGCTCCTCAATGTCTGCAACCCATTTATCACTTGAGTACTCAAGACCTATCGTAAATCGTGGTGGTGAAATGCGGGGTAAGTTTTTTCCTGAGTCAGTGTCTTTAGCTCTTACGAGATCAAATTTATTGATAATAGATAAAGATCCTTTCGAAAGTTTTTTTATTTCGCTAGAATTCTCCATATCAATTCCGTAGAAAAATGCATCTACCTGCTCGTAATTAAACTCAGGAAAATTCTCGACTGGAGAAAAATTCCCTGTGGGATTTAAAGCAATATAATCTTTAAAGACCTGAGTATAGATACTACCAGTGAATTTATTTTTATCGCCTTTATCTTCATAGGTCATTTCAAGTGCAGTCGCTTTTTCTTTAATTAAAGTCGCATCACCCTGCTCAAAAGTTCTGGTCGCAAGATGATCTCCGGCCGAATAAAGCTCCTGAAAAGTCGGCGCACGCTCAGTAAACGAAAGACTTGTTTCAAGAGTATTTCTTTTTGTAAAATCATAGCAGTGACCTAAAGAAGCATTCATTCCTAGATAACCAACTTCATCTCCTCCACCGAAATTTATTGAAGATTCTTTTCTAATCGTTTGCTGCTCGAGTCTTCCGCCCACTCTATACGCATTTTTTCCAATAGATAATTGCTGGAAAGTAAAAAGAC
Organism: Bacteriovoracaceae bacterium; assembly: GCA_040399915.1. Classification (GTDB taxonomy): domain Bacteria; phylum Bdellovibrionota; class Bacteriovoracia; order Bacteriovoracales; family Bacteriovoracaceae; genus Peredibacter. The sequence continues at coordinate 191,714 of JBBARE010000002.1, read as the reverse complement.
TAACTTTTGAATTTTCAGAGCCAGGAAGAAAAGCTTCGTCGCCTTTGGCGCTAAAATCAAAGAACTGAGTTTGGGCACCAGAAACTCCGTTCCAGTTTCCTGATTTAGTAAGCGCCTCAAACCGTGTTTCGTTTCCTTTATTTTTAAACACTGTTCCAGTTGCCCCACCTTCAATTTCTTTATGAAAGTAATCCGACTGAGCAGACTTCAATTTGTATTTTCTAATAACACCAGACTCCGGGCGATACTCTCCATGAAATTCAAAACGGTTTTGAGTCATATCAATAGCAACTTCCTCGTCTGCCACTGAACCATAAAGCGTATTGTAGTGATTAAATGAAAGCCCAAAATGACCGCGATCAAGAATTCTTGAAACTGCTACTGCCATGTTGTCTTGTCTGTTAAAGCTATTCGGAAGTTTGTCCTTAGCTTCTCCAGGATTTTTCCCGTTAAGACTTATTTCCTTATCACTTCTGGCGTATCCGGGAATTTCAACATTGCCTAGATTTCTCGTCGAACCATCTAAGTGAAACATCCATTTGTCTCTTCCGTAATTTAAGTGAGCAGCAGAACTGAGACCATTATTGACGGTCTCACCTTGCAGGAGAACTTTCGAAAAAAAGCCTTCCTCAAAATTGTAATGAATTCTATTAGTCACTAAATTAACAACTCCACCCACAGCCGAGGAACCGTAAAGTAGACTCATGGGACCTCTCACGACTTCCATCTGATCAATGGTAAGTGTGTCTACAGGTATGGCGTGATCAAGACTTTGAGTTGATGCATCCAAAGTTCCTAAACTATTTTGCAAAACGCGAATACGATCACCATCTAAGCCGCGAATAACAGGCCTAGAGGCATTCGGTCCAAAGCTCGTACTTTGAACACCTGGAAGTGTTCCAAGTGTATCTCCAATGCTTGTCTGTCTCTTTTTAGTTAATTCATGGCCCTTTAACTTGGTCACACTTGGGAGAAAATCCACAAGTCCTTGGGTATCCTCAAGTTCCACGACTTCAATATCCTGAAGCTTTTCTTCATGAGCATAAAGTGAGGTTGAAAGGAGCAGGCAAATAAAAATAAAGGTGTATTTCATAAGATCCTAATTGCAAGTGAGTTGCAGTTAATCCTAGGGATTTTAGAGGGAAAGTAAAGAGGTACGGCGAAGGTCGCGGCGCGTTACGGAAATTTTAGAAGGAAAAATTTATAGCCTCCTGAATTTTATGTCGAAGGCGTGAAACCGCTTTGTTACAAGCTCAGAATGAAAATTAAACTGCTGCCCCTCATGATCGCTTTGATCTCTTTTTCTTCTTTGGCGGAAGATATCCCCGGTCAAAATCTCTTAAGCTATTTCTCCGCTAATTGCCGCACGCAGGGAGAATGGACTCGCTCAGCACTCGCCGATTCGACCTCACTCATTGAGGCACTTAAAAGTATCCAAACAGACGCGGATTGTAAGTCAGTCAGTGGCGCAGTGGCACAACTTGGATTATTAAACCAACAGCTCGCCAACTTAGAAAAGACCAATGCTACTCAGGCAAGCATCGCTGAGATGAATGCCCAGGAGCAGGAACTTCTGATTCAAATTTCAAACAATTCAAATGCTGATACACTTGCTGCAATTAATTTAAGACTTCGCGAGCTTCAAGTGACTCGAGCGGGACTCATCGGCAAAGACAAAGCGCAACCCGATCTTACAGGACCTGATAAAGCGCAAGCACTTTCAAGTATTGTTCAGATTGCCAATACGGCTTTCTCACAAGTGACCGGAAACCAAAAATGTCTTAGCAAGCATCCTAATGTTTTAAATACTGCCACCTCGGTGATGTCGGCGATTGGTGCTACAGCTGCAGTTGTTAATCCAGCGTTGGGTCTTGGTCTAACGGCCGGTTCGGCGTTCTTAGGGGAAACAATTGAAGGTGTCAGACGTTTCCGAAATTCTCGGGAAATACGAAGAATGGCAGACAACTCGATTGCGAGTGAAGGCTATAAATGCGCGCTTGAAACAATGTCTGAGCGTTGGTGCCAGATGCGTGATGCAGAGGCGTTTTTACTTTTTAAAGCTGAGCAGAGACGTAATCCGATTATGGAAACTGGACTGGGTCAGGCAATCCGCTTAAATGACAGAGAAATTCCGGTTCTTCTTGAATGGCTCAATAAAATTAGAAGTGGTGTTTCGCCGACATCGACAGCTGATGCGACCCGAAGGAATACAGTCACTTCGCGGGAAAACTATATACGAAATATGGAATCCTATGGACTTGGTCTCATTGAAGAAAACCGCAACATTTACCAGCGCCAAAGAGAAGAAGAGAGATGGAAAACGATCAGAAGTTTAATTAAGTCTTTAGTTCCGGGAAATGAACCAGGATTTAAGAATCCACTTCTTGAAGCTGTAGGTTCAATTGGCTACGCTCCGTTTTTTCTTTTAGGACTTGCTGATAATGGAGAAATTAAAAATCCAAAGACAGAGGACTACTACACACTTGATAACTGGCCTAAGCCTGAAACATTTAATCCAACTCTTGATCTCATAAAAAACCAGTACAGCGATTTGATTTTAAGAGCACGTACTCGCGTGAATGAAGAATTAACTCAGGTTCTCCAGCCGGATGCTCTTCAGACATTAACGAGTGGTTTCGATCGTATGGGTAACCGTTGGAAACTTTCTCCAATGGATGCCCTAAAAAACTTAATCGCTTTCTTAAAAACAAATCCCCCGCGTGAACGCGATTCAGCTTTTAGAAAGCTTTATTTAAGCACGACGAATAAACTGGAAGATATTTACCGCATTACTGGTGATGCAATCATGCTGGAGGTGCTCACTGATAATACTCCGGTCGAGGAAATTTATAAAATCGCTGAGCTTCGTTTTGGTACAGTTGTGCTTGAAGCACGTCTGGAAATGATCGTTAGACTGGCCCTTCTGGAACTACTGGAAAGCAGTCCTCAGGCAGATCAGATCGTAGTAGCGCAGTTACTTGCGGCCGAGAGATTCACAGAAACAATCACCAAATTAAGTGGGACTGACAATCTTTCAACCATTCGCGCAGATATCAATCGAGCCCAGCCTATCACCATTTCAAACCTTAATTCATTCATGGATATCTTTGGAAATAATGTTAACCGCATCCTAAATAAGCTTAAGACAGAAGAAGAGACCGCAACTGGGACTATTGCCAGATCTAAACGCTACGCTAGAACGGAAATGTGCTTTTTACTTCTCGCGGTTCCTAACGTGGATGACTATGTCGATATCAAACTATGCCAAGGCCTAAAAATGAACTCAGTGGTCAAAGGCGGACCAGAAACGATCACCATTACTCAGGCGACTTTCAATCAGGACATGAATGACAGAGCTTGCGTTTATCGAGAGTTTTTCAGACAGAGTAAAATATTTGAGACTTGGGGAATAAAATAATACAATAAGACCATGAAAAAACACTCATGGTCTTATCTTCAAAAAAACGACATTGTCGATATTATCGCTCCCGCATCACATTCTCCAACTCATAAACTCGAAGCGGGCATAAGCTGGGTTGAAAGTATTGGCCTTATCCCAAGAGTTCCAAAAGATATTATCAAGACCGATGTCTTTTTCGCTGCTCCCTTGGAAATTCAACTTGAGCATTTAAAGCGAGCTCTCTACTCAGACTCAAAGGGGATCTGGTGCTTACGAGGGGGCTATGGAAGTATGAGACTCATTCCTCACCTTTTAAAACTTCGGCCACCAAAAAAACCAAAACTTTTTATTGGTTTCAGTGACATCACTTCTCTGCATTTATTTTTTAATCAACAATGGAACTGGCAAACGATACATGGACGAACCATTAGTCAGATGCACCCTGATTTTGCAAATTCACCAGATCGAAAATTTTTAAAAGAGATGATTTTTGGAAAGAGTACTCAGAAAACTTTTAAACGTTTAATACCTTTGAATGATCACGCTCGCAAAGAGAAAGTGATCAAAGGTACTATCACGGGTGGAAATTTACGGATTATTCAATCATCGCTTGGAACAAGCTGGGAACTTCAAGCGAAAGGAAAAATTCTCTTTATCGAAGACATCAGTGAAAGAGGTTACAGTATCGACAGAATGCTTGAGCAAATGATCCAGGCAAAAATTATTCACAAAGGACTTAAAGCCGTTATTTTCGGCGACTTCACAGAATCACTTGAGAAGGACGGTAAAGACTTATCGAGTGTAGCAATCAAACGATTTGCCGAAAAAGTTTCTTACCCCGTTTTAAAAGGCTTACCTGCCGGACATGGGCACGTTCTGAATTTCCCAGTTCCGTTTAATAGTGATTCAATTTTAAATTTAGGCAAAAAAGCAGAACTAGTGTGCTCGTATGGCGGGAATTGAAGTTTCAGATCTGGATAAGAAAAGAATAATAAAAGCAAAAAAGGATGAGGCCCCTAAAAGCTGAAAGAATGTTAATCCTTCAAAAGTATAAATCGCAGAAATAACCATGCCAAAAGCAGCATAAGAAATTTCAACAAATGAAACCTTACCGGCCGGCATATGCTTGAGCCCGGAATAGTACAGGTACATTGAAAAGATTCCGGCAATGAGCCCAATGAAGATAAAGCGAGTGAGAATATCACTTTGGAAAAGAATTTCGGTTGTGATTTCCTGACCTTCGGCGACAAGAATAAACGATGAGAAAATAAAAGCAAAAAACCAACGAAGTCCAACAAGAGTAAGTGGTGAATGAGTTGCTAAAAACTTCTTTGCTAGAATTGTGCAAAGTCCCCAAATAACCATGGTCGTTAAGGCAATCAGAATATCTGTAAAGATAAATTCAGAGCTTACAAACATTAATTCAAGGTCTACTGAAAACATCAGAATCCCACTCAGTACAACCCATATTCCCCAAAAGACGTACATATTATCCACGGGTTCTTTTAAAAAAATATGAGCGACGTAGATCACAAAGAGTGGTTGAAAAATCTGGAAGAATGAAAATAGACCTGGAGTGGCTTTCTGAATACAGGCCGTTTGCAGGTAACCGGCGACACTCATACCTATTCCGCCAATAAAAAGTGCAATCAGCCAGTCTTTAAATTTAAGTTTCTTTAATTCTCTGCTATTTTTTAAGAGCCAGGGCGAAACAAAAAATAATCCAACGGCACTTTCTAAAAAAACGATAGAAACAAAACTAATCTTTAAAGTATTGGGATATCTCACGAACAGATCAATTGTCCATAACATGCAAGCTGAAAGACTTAAGAGTGAGCTTCGGCGTTCGACGTTCATGGCAGAGGTATAGATCACAAAAGCTTTCTTGCCTACTTACATCTCTGAAATGACATGGGGTCAGATTGCTACCACTTTGAATAATTTGGGTGGCATAAAAAAGCGGGTGTTCATGGCGCCAAGATAAGGTTTAAGCTTAAAAAAACAAAAAAAAATAGCGGACAATTAAATTCTTTAGCTGGTCTCTAGCTTGGACAGAGTAGCTTAGGGCAACCCGCAAGGGGTCACCCTAAGACTGGATTAGTTACTTAAGCAGATTTCTACGAAAAAGTTACCTGCCGAGGACTCAAAAGGGACAACGACTTTAGGTCCTTTGGTCATGGCACTCATGATGTGGTTTTTTCCTGAAACGACTGAAGGGATTGCAGTTTTAATTCCATAGCCCTTTTCGTTTAAGACGATTTTTGCTTGTCCAAAGATCATGTTTGTCAACTCACCGGCACCATCAATAATATCTTTATCTATTTTGGTATATTCTTCGCCCAACATCTTTGAAATAACCTTCAAAAACGTTGCCTCTGGAAAACTGATGACGACAGAACCGTTAAAAGTTTCTGAAATAATCCCAATGATACCTGAGACATCTCCAGAGTGCTGATCACTTGCTTTTTTAACACTAATGGGCCCAGGCTTAGCGTCAGTTTCTGCTTGGACTTTCAAAACATGAATTGTCGCTGTCAAAAATGGGTTGATAAATTCTGTATCGAGGGTCCGCTTAGGAGCAAGACCTAGATCTGTTAAAGCATCACGCAAGTCTTTAGCTATTTTAAAAGTTGTGTCGATGCCTTCTTTTTTAAAATAATTCATAAGAGCAGGATTAACGTGAAAGAGTTTCAACACCTTTCCGTCCTTCTTAAGGTTAAGGTTTATTCTTAGGATGCCTCTTAACCAATCTTTAGGAATAGTTCCAACAGATTCACAATTAATGAGGACGTGAGCATTTGCATTGTTTGAGATTCCATCGATCGCTTCCTCAAATATTTTACAATGTGTGAAGTCAAGCTCACCTTCAAGTCTTACGACAGTGTAGCCCTCATTTTTTTCTACAATAAAAGCAGTCTTACTCATAAATTATGTGCCTAATCTTGCTGAACACTTTTTGTATGCAGACTCAAGTTTAGATTGGAGACTATCTTTAGAGAATGGTTTTACAACATATTGGTCAACTCCACTTTTAATGGCTTCAGCAACCTGGTGGCCTTCCGCTTCTGCAGTAACCAAAAGAAAAGGTGTCTTTGAAAGTTTTGAATCTGCGCGAACTCTTTTTAAAAAATCAAGACCAGTGGAATTTGGCATGTTCCAATCAGAGATAATCAGGCCAAAGTTTCCTGCCTGTGTTTTCTCCCATGCTTCCTGACCATCCTGGGCTTCTGAGATATCAGTGAAACCAAGATCTTTAAGAATCTTAGTCACAATTTTCCTCATCGTTAACATATCATCGACCACTAATACCTTGGTTTTCACATCGAACATTCTGATACTCCTTTGTATGATTACTTTTGTGTCTTATTATAAAAAATAACACTGCCTACCATTGTCGTTTGCACATTATCCCTAATACCTAGCATCGTTTCGCCAACTCCGAGCAACAAACCACCGACTGGGTCAAGTTGGCGAAAGAGACTATCAATGACTTTTTTCTTAGTTTCTATTTTATGATAGATAAGGACATTTCTACAAAAAATAACATGAAATGTTTCATCGACATTGGATCTAATTAAATTATTATAACCAAATTTTACTTTCGACAAAATATGAGGCTTTATGTGCCAACCATCAGGTTGTTTAGTGAAGTAATTATTTTTTCGTTCATCTGACAACCCACGCATAACTTCAAAATCTGAATAAATCCCCTTCCGTGCCTTTGAAATCGCCTTATCCGATATATCTGTTGCGGTAATACTAATTTTAGGAAGAGAAACTTTGCGTGATAACTCATCAAGAGTCATGGCAATACTGAGAGCTTCCTGACCTGTACTAGCTGCGGCTGACCAAATTTTAATTTCAGACGGACAAGTCAAAAGAACTTCACGCATGAGGAAGCTTTCTAAAGCTGTAAAGTAAGTGGGATCACGAAAGAAAAGAGTTTCGTTGTTTGTAGCGTGATCCAGAAGCCTCTGCTTTAAAGCAGCACTTGGACCTGAACCTTGAAATCTTGCCGCAAGTTCATCAACGGATGAAAGCTGCTCAAATTTAATGATGTCTTCGAGGCGAGTTTTTAATTGATAAAGATTAGAATCTTGAAAAATAATTCCCGTTTCATGTTCAATATACTTTGAAAAGAAATCGATTGGGTTAACCAACATTTCTCGCTTCCTTTTGTTTTACGAAGGTCAAAGTTTTTTTTGCAATATCAAAAGGTGTACCCGAAAAATCAAAGTGACCAGCTTCATGTACAGCACCTGGCATACCAAAAACCACACATGACTCTTGGCTCTGTATCATGACAGCACCACCAACTGATTTGATGGAAGCTGCACCATCTGCTCCATCACGACCCATACCTGTAAAAACAGTTCCAAGTGTATTTTTTCCAAAAATCTTAGCAGCAGATTCAAAAAGAATATCTGCGCAAGGCCGGACAAAGTTTCTTTGAGGGCCTTGATCCAAAAGAATAAACGTTTTATTTCTATCTCCAGCAACTTTCATATGAAAATTACCTGGAGCAACATAAATCTGATTCGGTTTTAATTGTTCACCATGAACAGCTTCCATCGCCAATTTTCCGCATTGAACTCCAAGTCTTTCGGCCAAAGAAGCGGTAAAGATCGGAGGCATATGCTGAGCGATAAGTACTGGAAAAGGAAGTTGTTGAGTTAATAAAGAAAAATAGTCACTCAAAGCATTAGGTCCACCAGTTGAAGAAGCAATGACTAGAATCTCAGGGATAAATGAGCTCCAAAAGTGGGATTTCGTTGGTGCAGAGAAGGAAGTATCCGATGAATTAACAGACAAACTTTTAACGCCAAAGAGTGAATTAAATTTGGGTAAAAGTGCGTCTTTAATTTTTTCAGATGCCGACTGATTTGAGTCATCAGAAATGGGCTTAGGAACAAAATCAATAGCACCAAGATTCATCGCCTCAAGTGTTTTCTCAGCACCTGATTTGCTTTGGGATGAAAACATGATTACCCGTGTTTTAATTCCTCTGAGCTGCATCTCTTTTAGAGTCTCAATACCGTCAAGAACAGGCATTTCGATATCTAGGATGCAAACATCGATATCTTGGCTCATCATCTTATCAATAGCAATTTTGCCATTTGAAGCTGCCCCGACAATTTCAATGTCGGAGCAGTCTTTAAGTGCCAATTGAATCTGTGATCTAAAAAGAACAGAATCATCTACAATTAATAATCGAATCTTCTTATCTTTGCTCAAAGCCTTATCCCTTCTTACTTCTGAACCTGACTAACAATCGTTCTTAATTTCTCAGAAAGACCAGATAATACTTCCGATGCCTGAAGAGTTTGCTCACATTTCTGAGCACTTTGGACAGCGGCAGACGAAACCTCGCGAATGGTATGGGCAATACTTTCAACGCCTTTTTTCGATTCACCAATAACTCGAGAGACTTCATTGGTAGTTGCTGTTTGTTCTTCAACTGCTGCAGCAATTGCACCAGATATTGAGTTAAGCTTCTCCATTGCTTTAGAAATTCCTCCAATCGCCTCTACAGCTCCGTTGGTATCTTTCTGAATAGCACCGATCTTATTTGTGATATCTTCCGTAGCTTTTGCAGTTTGCTTGGCAAGTTCTTTAACTTCGTTTGCGACAACCGCAAAACCTTTACCTGCATCCCCCGCTCTGGCAGCTTCAATAGTAGCATTCAAGGCAAGAAGGTTTGTTTGCTGGGCAATTGAACTAATCACTTTAATCACATTCCCAATTTCAAGAGAACTTTGACCGAGTTGCTGAATGAGTTTGTTCGTTTCAATAGCGCTTGTCAGTGTCGAACGAGACATCTCTGCAGATTCATTTGAAGAGCGAGAAATTTCGCGAATTGAAGCAACCATCTCTTCAGTTGAAGCAGCCACGGTCTGCACTCCTACTGAGACTTGTTCTGAAGAAGCAGCAGCAACACCAGATTCAATAGATGTCTTTTTGGCATTTTCATTCATCTGGATTGCGTTTTCTTTTAATCCTACAGCGTTTTTTGCAAGCTCAATAGCTGTTTCACCTAAAGCATCAATCATGTTACGAGTAGGAGTAAAATCCGTTGCAATTTTGACAACTTTAACAACACGCCCAGTCTCATCTGCAACCGGCGCATAGACCGACTGTAGCCAAACCTCTTTACCAGATTTCGTTATACGTTTAAAAATACCAGTTTTATTTTTACCTGCGTTTAAATCTGACCAAAGCTGAGTATAATCGTGCGAGTTAGCAAAAGCAGGATCACAAAAAGTTCGATGGTGACGATTTTTTAATTCGTCGGCCGTGTATTCCATAACAGATGTAAAATTCTTATTTGCTGTTAGAACATTACCTTTAGTATCAAATTCAATGTAAGCGAAAGAAGAGTCGATAGCATTGATGACGCCTTTCATGTTTTGACGTTCTATTTCGGTTTCAGTAATGTCATATCTGACACCAAGATATTTTTTGGGTTTTCCGTTTTCCCCCAAGATTGGAGCAATGACAGCATCAACGTAATAGGGAGTTCCATCCTTAGCTCGGTTTTTTACAATACCGCGGAAGATTTTTCCACGACCAATAGTTGCCCACATTTCCTTAAATACCTCTTTAGGCATGTCTGGGTGACGAGTTGTATTATGTGGCTTACCAATTAATTCATCCTTACCGTACTTTGAAACTTCGAGAAATTTTTCGTTAATATTTAAGATTTCACCTTTAAGATTTGATTCAGACACAATGCTTGTCATATTCATAATGTCTGTTCTAACTTTGAGCTCGGTTCTTGACTCAGTAACATCAGTTGCAATTTTTACAACCTTATAAGTCTTACCTTCACTGTCAAGAATAGGGTTATAAGTGGCCACAATATAGATTTCTTTTCCTGATTTACTAAATCTTTTAAATTCTCCGCTTTGAAACTCGCCCTTTCTAAGTCTGTCCCAAAGCTGCTTGTATTCAAAAGTTTCTGCGATATCAGGCTCACAAAAAATTGAATGGTGCTTTGACTTGATCTCAGATAGTTCGTAGCCCATTGCCTTACAGAAATTTTGATTTGCAGTGAGGACTGTACCCTCTGGACTGAACTCAATAATTGCCTGTGACTTGTTAAAAGCGACACTTACTGCTTCAAGGTCAGAAACATAATCTAAATCAGTATCAATTTTTTTTGCAACGTTTGTCATATTATCTCCTAGATAAATTAACTGTTATTTCTATTAAGCACATTTCTTATCAAGTTCAGCGAGAATAGCATCAAGATTCAGTATGGATAAAATAAAGGTATCTGTTTTGTACACACCCTGCATGAACATTCGAATATTCGGAGGAATAGTGTGTGGTGTACTTTCAAACTTGCTATCCTGAACTTCAATGACATCACCAATATTATCAACCAAAAGTGAAAGTAGTACGTCTTCTACTTTACAAACAACTGTCATTTTCTCGATGGTGTTTTCAGGATTTAATCCGAGGAGCTCACGTAAACCTATAGCTGTTGCAATTTGCCCCCGGAGATTAATGAGTCCTTTGATAAAAGGTGGCGCAGTCTTCATCAAGGTTACTTGAAGAGGCTTTGTCACTTCCTGAACTTTCATCACATCGATGCCATAGACACGACCATCGATCGTGAAAGTTGAAAATTGCTTTGAATAAAATTTTTGATCGGTGTCACTTGCAGCAATATATGTTTTCAAGCTGACTTCCTTTTGTTAGCGGTAAGGCATTCATTCACAAGAAGATTTAAAAGCTTCCCTTTACTTTTTTCAAGAAAGGTATTGAATCCTGCTAGCTTTGCCTCATTTAACTCACTCGGAGAATTCTTTGTAGTAAAAGCAATTAAGGGGATATTTTTAAGCTGGGCTATACTACGAACTTTTTTGGCAAACTCATAACCATTCATTTTTGGCATTTCGATATCAGAAATAATGAGATCAAACGCACATTTGTGTTCTGCAATTTTTTTCAACCCATCAAGGCCATCGATAGCAACCTCTACGTCATACCCATTCTCTACTAATCCTTGTGCAACTCGATTTCTTATAGAATCAGTATCCTCAACAAGTAAAATTTTATTGCCGCCTGCAGAACGATCTTTTCGCGCTGATTTCTTTGGAACAGAGAGCTCAAAAACTTTGTCTACATCAACAACAACAATAATTTCATTCTGAGTGACTAAATTTCCTGTAATAGCATGATGAGTAGACAAAGAATCATCAAGAAAATCACGAGTAGATAAAACGTCAATTATTTGATCTACTTCCAACCCAAAAAGTTGATCGTCTACTTTTGCTACAATGACTTGTGTAATTTCTTTCTCTATTAATTTATTTGTATAACCTAGAATTTCATTTAAGTTCACGATCTTAAGTATTCCACCACGATAACGGATGACTCTTTGGTAACCAGACAATTCAATAGATGAAGATTTTATTTCTTCCATTCGGCTTACAACAGATAAAGGGATCGCATGTTTAGTGTTAGACCCAAGACTCACAAGAACAAATTCGCGAAGTTCTAGTTCGTTTTGTGAGTGATCATATTTATCTGTTACTGCTGTATCAGCGTGTGTACCTGCACCTAAATGCTTTTGGGCAATACCAAGAACATCCATAATAAAGGCCACGTTACCGTCTCCAAGGACAGTCGCACCTGAATAGATTGAAATAGATTTTAAAAATCTTGCTAATGGTTTTACAACAATATCAGCTGTATCTAAAATCTCATCAACAATCATGCCGAAGAGATGACTTTCTGAATTTAGAACAACGATATTTATAGCTTCCTCAAAACCTTCTCCATCCTTAGTACCGAGAACTTCTTTCATGTCAAGAAGAGGAAGAATATTACCTCGTAAGCGATAAACCGGTCGACCTTGAACGAATTCAATTTGTGTTTTATCAACTCTGACAAGTTCCACTAACTTTACCTGAGGAATTGCAAAACGGTCTTTATCCGAACGGATAATCATCGCTGGGACAATAGCAAGTGTGAGTGGAATTTTAAGAGTTATCTTTGTCCCTTTACCTTCCGTACTTGATATATCAACTAGGCCTCCAATTCTTTCAATATTACTTTTTACAACATCCATACCGACGCCACGCCCAGATACGTTAGTAACTTTTTCTGCAGTTGAAAAACCTGGAGCAAAAATAAGTGCCTGCACTTCCCGGTCGCTCATGCGCTCAGCTTTTGCGGCATCGACAATTCCTTTTTCAAGGGCTTTTTTGAGAAGTTTGTCGCGAGATAAGCCTTTACCATCGTCAGTAATATCAACAATAACCTGACCGCCTTCGTGATAGGCCTTAATAGTAATCGTACCCGTCTCTGACTTTCCAGAACTTGCTCTATCAGACGGTATTTCAATTCCGTGATCACATGCATTTCGTACAATATGTGTAAGTGGATCTTTAACTGCTTCTATGAGAGTTTTATCAAGCTCTGTTTCTACACCAACTAAATTTAAATTTATTTTTTTATTAAGTGATCCAGAAAGATCTCTTACAACTCGCTGGAATTTAGACAAGATATTACCAATTGGTTGCATTCTTGTTTTCATTGTTTCTTCCTGAAGTTCTGAAGTCACAACATCAAGTTTTTGGCTAAGATTTAAAAATTCAAGGTCATCTGTTTTGTTTGAATATTGAAGGACCTGGTTTCTTACAAGAACCATTTCTCCCATTAAAGTCATTAGGCGATCAAGCAAAGAAACCTGAACTCGAATAGTTGAATCGGTTTTTTCATTTTCTGCAGAAGCACCTGCTGTAGGAGCAGTTGTTTGTGCCGGTGCCGATCGATGGACAGTCATTGGTTTTTCCTCCTGTTTTACTTCTACCAGTTTTGCTGATGGTTTTTCGTCGACGGCAGGACGCTGTTCATCAATGGCCTGTGTAAATGGAACAAGAAGACTAACCATAAAACTCACTTCTTTCATGGTTTCTTCATTATTAGAATTCTGTACACACTGATTCATGAGATCAACACAAAGAAGGAGTGTACTGACATGAGCTTTATCAATTTCTAATTTCTGCAGTCTCACACCTTCAAGACTATTTTCCATTGCATGCGAAAGAATTGATGCTTCGGTAAAACCAAAAAGTTGAACAGCACCCTTAATTGAATGAATATCCCGATAAAGAGCATCGATGAGATTTTTTTGTCCCATGTCTGCTTCCATGTGAATGAGAGCGGAAGAAACTCGGTCGAGTGCTTCAGTGACTTCAGCAAAAAACTCTTCAGGTGGTTGTTCTTTTTCAACAACTGAAGTAGTTTGTTCCAAACCAGTATCAGTGTGAGAATCTTCAACAGGTAATACGTTTAGAACTGGCGCATCTGAGATATCGTAGTTAAATTCATATGGTTCACCGGACATGATTGATCGTGTAACATCATTACCTTTTAAAAACCAACCAAGGTATTTTTTGGGAATACTCGCAGTTTCCTTTGATTGCATTAAAATATTTTCGAGTTGATGAACGTGATGCTGAAGTTCATTCCACTCCATCATGCCCGCCGCACCTTTTATGTTATGGTAGGCGCGAAATACTTCGTCATAAAGTTGTTTCGAACTTTGACCATCTGGCAATTGATCAAAACTTAGAAGCGCTTGCTCTGCTCGCTCTAAGGTTTCAAGAATCTCTGTTTTAAATTCTTCTAAATCTGCGTCCATAAAAAAATGCCTTAAGAAAAGATTGGATCAGTTTACCTACCTAGAATCGGTGTTCTCAAAAAGAACTTCTCTAAAATCTTTATGTTGAATATTATGCCGTTTAGTTTTTTTCTAAGCACTATGATGGATAGTGACATAAGTCTTGAAAACTTCTCATCATTGAAAAACTAATAACTTTTTTTTAAGCTTTCTTTAGGAATTAATATTAAGGTGAGGATAAATACTTTAAACGAATCTTAATAACTGACTATTTGATTTGACTCATTTAGACTCATGCTAAGAACAATTGGACCATTATGAAATCAATCGCCCTCATCGCTCACGATAATTTAAAAGACAACATGGTCGCCTGGGCACGTAAGCATAGCACTGAGCTTGCTCGCTTCTCTCTGTTTGCAACAGGCACAACAGGAAAAAGAATCACCGATGAACTAGGACTCCCTATCACACGATTTAAGAGTGGGCCTCTTGGGGGAGACCAACAAATTGGAGCAGGCATTGCTGAAGGAAAAATCGATGCCGTGATCTTTTTTTGGGATCCACTTGCTCCTCACCCTCATGATGTCGACGTTAAGGCCTTACTGCGAATAGCAGTCGTCTACGATATTCCCATGGCGTGTAATGAACAAACCGCGAATCATATTATTAAGAGTCTCGTCCCTTGATTACTTATTTTGATGGGTATCTTGATACTTACTACGCTTTTGATTTCTCTCATCCAGAAAATAAAGAAAGGTCTTTCACAACTCAGCCTCAAAGGCACAACGAACCTAATATTAATCTCGTTCATCTTGGATTCAATTTTAAAAATGATCATTGGCGCGGAAGGGGTGCACTTCAAGCGGGCAACTCTGTACAGGCGAACACAGTTTATGAACCGAACCAAGATTTAGGGATTATCCAAGAAGCGTACGTTGGTTACAAAGCGGGGGCAACGTGGATTGATGCAGGAATTTTTCTTGGCCACATTGGCATGGAATCCTGGATTTCTAAAAATAATTTTACATACACTCGCTCTCTTCTTTTGGATTATGTCCCCTATTACGCGACAGGAGTTCGTGCCTCGTATGAAGCCGATAAGAAAACTCACTTGGAGTTTCATTTACTAAATGGTTGGCAAAATATTTCTGAAACCAATTCTGCCAAGGCAATTGGGATTCAGATCAAAAAGAAAATTTCAGAAACCACTACTTTTACTTATAATAATTTTTTTGGAGATGAGAAAGTGCTCCCTGAGCAAAAAGACCGATTCAGGACTTATCATAATTTGATTTTGGAAAATAAAATTAGCGAGACTTGGAAAAATCAGGCTTCCCTCGACCTGGGAACACAGGCACAACAATCAAATGATGGCACTGATACTTGGCTTGCCGTGGCGACAACTTTTCAGCAAAAAGTTTCAGACAAAAATTTTATCGCTTACAGGTTTGAGTATTATACCGATCCTCACCAAAGTAATATTCTTTCTCCCATTGAAGATGGCTTTCAGGTGGGAAGTGCGTCCGTCAATTTTGACAGGCATTTTTCGGATAAACTTTTATGGCGAAATGAAATCCGTGGTTTTCTTTCAAAAGACCACATTCACAACTCTAGCTTCTTTGTAACCTCGATAGCCATTAGTTTGTAGCCCCAAGTAAGTCTCGGAAATCATATAATATCCATAAAACAAGGGCTTAAACCTCACACTGACAATATGTCAGTCACTGCCCATTTACCTCTCAAATCCCTATCCATTTAACAGCTATTTAGAGCTCATTTTGTGGCATATACCTTGCTCTATTAGTCAGTATGAAAACACTATTTATGCTTCTTCTCCTGGTAACAGTAAATGCTCTCGCCAACTCCCGCACAACAGCAAGTTTGCATGCTCGCGAACTGATGGGGAATAGCTACAAAAAAAGTGTGGTGGCCAAGTACGAATCAAAAAAGAATGTTTCAAAAGGTATTCACGCTATTGTTAAAGCGCGTCTGCCAAAAGCTTATAAGTCTAGCGCTTATTCGATTTCAAAAACAATTATTGATGAAGCAAACAAATATTCACTTGATCCGTATTTTGTGATGGCGGTTATTTCTGGTGAATCAAGTTTTAATCCACTAGCAAAAGGTCCAGTTGGTGAAATTGGAATGATGCAAATTCGTCCCAGCACCGGTAAGTGGATGGCAAATATTGTTAAGTCAAAATGGCGTGGCGAAACAACTCTCCGTGATCCGATTGCCAACATTAAGCTTGGTGTCGCTTACCTTTCATGGCTCAGAACTAAATTTGAAGGTCACGGACAACTCTACGTTGCCGCTTACAATATGGGTCCTAAAGCGGTTAAAAACGCTGTTTCTCGCGATATTTACCCTAAGGACTACCCTATCCACGTGATGAAGCGCTACATCGCCTTCTATAAAGAGATTGGAAGAAAGAAAGGGACATTGTAAGATCGCATCCATGAAGCTTACACAAACTGTTCAAAAAGGCGGCTGTGCCGCCAAAGTTCCTGCTAAAATTTTAAGAGAAATACTCGCGGGCGTGACCTTTCCTCCGACGATTCCTGGTGTTGAAATTGACGGCTCACATTTTGATGATGCTGCTATTTTTAAAATCAGTGAAGAAGTCGCCTTAGTTCAAACTCTGGATTTTTTCACTCCCATTGTTGATTCACCTAGGGACTTTGGAGCGATAGCAGCTGCCAATGCTTTAAGTGATGTGTATGCCATGGGAGGACAACCCAAAACCTGTATGGCGATTCTCGCCGCTCCTCTTGCTACAATGGAGCCCTCAATCATTCAAGAAGTTCTTCAGGGTGCTTGCGATGTCATCGCACAGTCAGGTGCCTCTTTAGTTGGTGGTCATTCTATTGATGATGATACGTTAAAATTTGGTCTGTCTGTCACAGGTCTGGTTCATCCCCAAAAAGTCTGGAGTAATCAAGAGGCAAAAGTTGGAGATGTTTTAATTCTCACGAAACCTTTAGGTACCGGCACCATTTGTGCAGGGATAAAACGTCAGGAATTAACGGCAGAAGAGGCACATGAAGCTGTAGCGAGCATGAAACGCTTAAACAATATTCTCGATTTTCTTACGACTATTGATTGTGAAGAACATATTCACGGCGCAACAGATGTAACTGGTTTTGGACTCATGGGGCACGGTTATCAGCTAGCAAAAGCCTCAGGAGTTAGCTTGAAAATCAATGCTTCAAAACTTCCAGTATTTAAAAAAAGTTTACACTGTCTTGAAAAAGGCTTTCTCACAAAAGCGCACCGAAGTAATGAAGAGTATACGCGCGGTAAGATTCATTTTGCGACAGAACTTAGTGACTTAATCAAATATCTGACTTTCGATCCACAAACAAGCGGTGGACTTTTACTTTCAGTAGGCCTTGATGCCGCAGACCAGATTGTTGAGCACCTATCTGCGCACTTTCCCGGTACGACAAAAATTGGAACTGTCGTCCCTAAAAGTGAGTTCGATGTCTACGTGGAATGATCCAGAATTCCTCAACCTGTTTTCTCAAAGAACACCGCTCATAGACGTTCGTTCTCCAGGGGAATTTTCAGAGGGCTCAATTCCACATTCCATTAATCTACCCATCATGAACGATGAAGAAAGAAGACTGGTTGGAACTTGTTACAAAGAACTTGGTCAGGCGAAGGCCATTGAATTAGGTCATGAATTAGTCAGTGGTATAATAAAAGCAGAACGGATTGAGCTTTGGAAGCAAGCAATTATTGAAAAACCTGAAACTCAAATTTTTTGTTTCCGAGGTGGACTAAGATCACAATTCACGTGTCAGTGGATGAGTAATGAAGGCATAACTAAAAAACCGATCGATGGCGGTTATAAAAGGATGAGGCGTTTTTTTCTTTCATGGCTTGATGAAGCTCCACTAGGAAAGATCATCAGGATTGGAGGCTTAACTGGTAGCGGGAAAACGACAGTTATTAAAAAAATCCCCTTTCACATCGACATCGAACAACTCGCCAATCACCGTGGGTCATCGTTTGGCATAAACGGCCCACAACCTTCACAGATAACTTTTGAAAATCAAATCGCCCTCGAACTGTTGCAACTAGAAGGTAAACGAATCATTGTTGAAGATGAGAGTGCAACTTTGGGAAAGATCACCGTTCCCAAGCGGCTATTTACCCAAATGCGAGCGTCTCCATTGGTCATTTTAGAAGTTGACCACGAACAAAGACTGCAAACTATATTCAATGATTACGTGAAGGACTCAAATCCTGACTTTTTTGTTGCGGGTTTGTCTCGGATCAGCAAACGCATCGGAGAAACGAAATGCAAGGCCCTTTCTCAAGAAATAATCTCTGCTTACCAAAAACCATTGAGCGTTTCAGCTCACGAGGGTTGGATTTCAACACTCCTGAAAGAGTATTATGACCCACTCTATCAAAAGGACCTTCGCTATAATCAGGAAAAAGTCATTTTCCGTGGAAATGAAGAAGAGATCGTTGCCTTTCTGGCCGCACATTAGTTACCATTTAATCTATGAAATATATCCTTTTGATTCTTTTCACTCTTATGAGTTGCGGTAAGCAGGGAAAAGCTAAACTTTATCGCTTAGATGATGTCGCCATCACAAAATACGTCAATCAAAAGTCCATGCCTTCAGACCCCAACATCACAGTAGATAAAACTCTGGTGAATAATTCATATCCAATCGAAATTGCTCTTTATAAAGACGGTCAGTTCTTTTACAACCTCGCCAATCTAGGTGACGGCAAAGGAACCTGGAAAAACTCAAACGGTACACTTGAACTAAAAGCAAAAAGAACATTGTTTGATATGTACATTGAAGTTCAAGCCGCAGATGAAACTGCACAAACTTTAACGATCCAGTTCTCTGATCGTTTTGGCCCAACAACTCTTAAAATGATGAACGTTAACATCTAGTTAAAAAAATGACCATCCGGAGATGGTCATTTTAAATCTAGTGTTTTTTCTTAAGATGCTTTTCAACTTCCCAAAGATACTTCACCAGACCCAGCTTCAAATATACTCGTAGACATTCACCTCGAACATAACATCATTCAAAATTTTGCCGCAAGAATCTTGACTGAATCAGAGTTTCAGGTCAGCTCTTAAAGAGATTATTTTATAATCATGTGTATGAATTCTTTCACTCTTATTATGGGATTAGTTTTAAGTACCATGAGTTCAGCAGAAGTCTGGGAAAAACCTCCATACGTTCCTGATGAAGGACATTTGCAAGAAGAGATAGAAAAGCAGGAAGAAGCTCCACGACTAAATAATAAAAATGAAAAAGTGAAAAAAGCCAAAGTAAAAACCAATATTGAAAAAAAAGATAATTCTTCGCCTTCAAGCCTCTCTTTCTAACTTCATTTGAGAGACATATGCCTTTTTCAAATGAGGCGAAATGTCTAAAAAACAATTAAATATAAACTTATACCGAGGCAAACGTGGCGGCAGAAGACCTGGCAGCGGGAGGAAAAGACTTAACTCAAAAGGAGTCGCCCATCGTAAACGGGACAAGGTAGAACTCAAAACTCCCATGCACATCAATTTTAAATATAACACGTACATTAGAACCAAGGATTGCCTGAAGCTTTTGAAAAAGGCAATAGTCAACTCGAGGGCGATGGGATTGAAGGTGATTCATTTTTCAATGCAGACAAACCATGTTCACCTTATTATCGAAGCAGAAAATAATAAGATCCTTACTAAGGGTATGAGGTCGCTTACAATTACGTTTGCAAAAGGATTAAGGCGAGGAAGGGTTCAACTGGAACGTTACCACCTGCACGTATTAAGGACGCTTAGTGAATCCAGGAATGCCATTCATTACGTCCTTTTTAATCAACAAAGACACGATAAGAAAATTGTCTCCGTGATTGATGAATATTCTTCCATCATGCTTCTTAGAAATGCCATAGAACTTATTAGACACTATACAGTTACAAAAAACGTCACACTAAAAATAGAAAAGAGTGATGATTTTAAACTAGACCAAGAAATTAGTTACTTTTTGCGAAAAGGCTTGGTCCCAAAAAGATGAATAAGTGCGATCGGTAATCTTGTTGCCCAAGCTTTTTCAGAGTGATTGTCGCCTTGCTTGATAACGATCTGTAATTGAGCTGGCGACATGCGAGTTTTAAGAATTGATTCAAGGGCTCTGACATCTTCGGGTTTTTCGCCACCTTCTGTTCCGCTATCCACATAAAGCTTTAAGGGTAAGACCTCAGGCTCTTTCATGAGTTTTAAGATCGATTTTTTATTCCACCATATTGATGGGGATAGTGCTGCCACCAAACCAAAGTGTTCATGAGAATGCCCTGATCCATAAAGTGAAACGAGTCCACCAAGTGATGAACCCATAAGCCCCGTCGATTCTCTGCCTTTTTCGACTCTTAGATGTTTTTCAACGAGCGGCATGATGTCTGTCTTTAAAACATTCATGTATTCAGCGGCCCCGCCACCTGAACCAACGTTTACGTCAAAATCATGGGTGTATTCAGATAGGCGATCAGATGTGTTATCGATCGCTACTACAATCATGGGCGCAATTTGTTTTTTTCTAATCAGTGTGTTGAGTGTAGCTAATGCATTCCACGTTTGACCTAGATACGCCCTCTTTGGATCGAAGAGATTCTGCCCATCTTGCACGTAAAGAATGGGGTATCTTTTTCCAGAGGTTTCATATCCTTCAGGCAGATAAACATGAATTTCCCGGCCACTTAGGGTTTTCATAAAAAGATGAAAATGTCCATCCTCTGCGAAGGCAGATGAAAGGAAGAAAGAAAGAAGAAGAAGCTTCAGAAAAACCATACTAAAACATTAATCAATCCATCGGAAGAATACAAGTTTTTGAATCCTTACATCTGTAACTTATAAAGATTTCTATAACGATTTAGGCAGTGCAACTTTATAAATACGAAAACTCATCTCTTCGACTGATATTCCTGCGGGTGCATCCTGCAGAAGAGAGTCAGTGAAAATAAGGTTGTTCTCACCATCTAGTGTGAAAGTATTCGGCCATTTAATTCGTTCGTCTTGAATCAAAATTCTCATATCTCCAAGTGGTGTGCGATAAGAGACAGCATTCCTTTCAAGATCGGCCATATAAAGGTTCCCTTCTTTATCAAAAATCATTCCGTCAGGTGCCGGGGTAGCACCAAGATTCTCCACTTTTTTGACGAGCGCGGTTTCATCTTTTGCGTTCTGATCATGGAGAGCATTAGTTGGAACCCGATAAAGTGTGTACCCAGTCAGGGCGTGGTAATAGAGTTTATTATCTATAGGAGATAATGCAATTCCGTCCGAATGAATTTGCTGATTAAAATTCTTCTTATCCACTGTGAGTGAAATGTTTTCGGCTTTTGTTGAGGGGTGTTTATCTAGCACTCTTTTAGCAACCCCCGACTCGGTGTCGAGAATGATTAATCCACCAAGGCCTGAATCTGTGATGTAAATCTGATTGTTCGATTCATCAATTCTTAAATCATTTAAGTAAGATTTTTTGGGAGCAATAGCTTGGTTAAATTCCCAGGTTCTTACAAGCTTATTGGTTGAGAGGTCAAACTTAAAAAGTTTCGCTGTCCCAACAACTCCCTTCATTTGTGGAGAGCTTGGATCTAGGACAAAAAGAAAATTCTTGTGAGCAAAGACTGATTGGACACAGGTAAAGGTATTCTTTTCTGGTTTTCCGCTCCACTTGTTCCAATTGTCATCAGGAAAGGGTTTATGAGTTCCGTCAGGCATAATTTCAATAACCGAGAAAGGAACATTTTCCCGCCACCGGGGAAAGCTCGCAAACATTCTTCCCTCTTTTGAAACGGTGACACCAGTTACTTGGGCCCCCTTGAACTCAGCGATTTGCATGAGTATGGGTTGAGTCTCTGTTGGTAATAGACCGACGGTTTTTTTATCAACTAATTCTTTTCCTATTTTGTTTTGAGGAGAAGAACAGCCGGCAAAAACGACACTTGCTACGATCAGGCTTAACATTTTTTTCATGAGATTCTCCAATTATGATCCTTAGTGGTCAAGCCAGCGTCTAAAAAAAAGAATGGGATGATGCCAGTCAAAAGGAATCGGTTGGTAGACCTCATCCTTTACTACATTTTCTTGGTCGATCGGGTTGTAGCGTAAGTGATCGAGTCTAGTAATCTGATCTGTATTTTTATCCAGCCGACTCACAGATAGAAATATCCCTATGGGAAAAAGAATCCAAAAACTCAAACCAATGATGGTGAAAATAACTTCGATGGTATTTTCCATGCTAACCCTCCTGGTTCTTTCATATTAACAAAGCTCATTGGAGATGAATCTTAATTGCTCCTGTGGTTCGCACGACTGATTAAATGGGTTTAAAAAGCTTATGAGAAGTTTCAGTTTAATAACTAAAAGCATGGTCACTAGAGTTGTTTAAGAATGTCGATTAACCAAGGAGTATGTATGAAAAAGATTCTATTCGCCCTCTCGGTCCTCACGCTACTTTGTTATGGCTGCAACAGAGATCAAGATAAGGAATCTACTGGTACTGGCATGCAGCAGGAAGAGGCGCGTTCACAGGACGTCAATCGAACTGGTGCTGAAGACACTGAGTTGCAAAATATGCATAAGAGAATTGAAGGTGAAGGAACTCAACAGTGAGTAAGATGATTATTTTGAAGGCCGGAGAATAACCTCTGGCCTAATACCAAGTTCTATCTCTCCTATTTGTCGAGAAGTAGCTCACTAACTCTAAATCGTTTTCAAGACCATAGTTCCCACTAAAAATCCTCTTGTACTTAGTCAGAAAAAAGTTTTGGCCACTTTTGAACAATTCCACTGAATGATTATAGCAAAGAGGAAGAGGCATGGAATTTCCCTTAGCATCGTAAATCAAATCGTCTTTGGATTTTAGGGTCTCTTCTTGCCTGTATTTGCAAATAAAGCAGCGGTTATCCTTCATATCCTTATTATCGGACCTTTTTAGTTTTTTCTTAACACTTTCTGACAACATAAATATCTTTTCGTGTTTTTCAGGGGTTAGTTAGTTTACGGTTACTCTAGCAAGCCACTTTTTAGAGGAAATCAAAGGAAAAGCTCTTAGTAAAAGCGAGAGATCTCCGCAAAGTCAGCTTCATCATTTTCACAGTTCAAACTTGAGCAAAGTGAAATTTTTAAATCTTCATCGATTTTTTGACCAATTGATTCCCACGACGTGTGGGGTTTAAAAAGCGTATCAAGCACATACCTCGACTATCAAGACTGCCTTGGGCGATTGCCGTTATAACATCGTGGAGCGGGCAAGCTTTTCCCAAAACGATTCTTTCTCTTCGGAGGAGTCGCCTTTGAATTAACTATATTACTGCCAAATCTCTAGGCATTTTCAAGAAATGAGGTACTTGAATGCCTCCTGCCGATCCGATTGTAGAGATTTGGAGGGATAGCTGGTTTCAATATGTAAGATTTTCAACGACCCCCTTCTTAACCCAGAATTTAGATATCATCGTGGCGCCAAACAATACATCGGAGTGTGTGTGAAGAAAATCAAATCATCAGTTCTCGCCCTATGTGCGCTTTCTGCTCTAGCATCATGTGTGAATGTGAAGGAAGCTCTTCATATCAACAAACAAAAGAAAAAAACCAACAATCAGGTTCGCAATACTGCTGACACAAACCAAATCATCAGCAATGAAGGTGTTGAACTTCAGGTTATTTCTGAAACAGCATTCAAACAGGCGGCCTTAAATAAGTCGATCCTTACTCTTTCAAATTCAAAAGTCATGAGCGTTCTGAATAAGCTTCCTCAAGGTGAAGCTGCTGAAAGCATCAACAAATTAAATAAAGAATTAAAAAACGTTGAAGAGTCTCTCCTTATCGGCTTCCCAATTGGATTGATCGGTGAGCAGAATGTTTTCGGCGGAGTTATCACGAAGGTTACAGATACGACGAGTGAATCTCTCGGGACACTTAAACTAACTGATCTTTCTCCGATTCACGTTCGAACAGTTATTTCACGCTTACCAGATGGTAAACCTGCCATCACATTAGTTGGATGTTTTTCAAAATGTACAGAAAGCTCAGAACAGGGAGGTCTTATCAACTTCCCTATAGTTGGTTTTAACCAAGAAACAGGAATGTTGGTAGTAGATCTGTCATCGATCGGAAAAGAATTAGATCTTATCTCGATGCTTGATCCTCAAGGTGAGTACACACAACTAAAAGCTATTTCATCAGATACAGTAGCCGTTGATTTTGACATGAAAACATTAATGTTTGATATCAAAACAAAAATGATTCCTGTCACTGCTGATCCAACGACAACAACTGATACAACTGACTTCACTGTTCGTTGGTATATGAAACTTGGATCTGGCTTTAACTCGGCTTTTGATTCTAAGCAAGCGACTGAAGGTGTAGGATTCTTTAAAACAGAAAGAGGAGCAGTAAGTAAGATTACTCGTTTCTCGACAACTGATAAGAGCAACGGCCAGGCACCTGTTAAATATTTCATTAAAAACGTTCCTGAAGAATTTAAGAAGACTTTTGCTAAAGCAATGGATTCTTGGAACACAGAATTTAAGAAGACGATCGGAAAAGATCTTATTTCGTATGAGTTCGTTGATGCTACAGATGAGCGTTCAGAAGCCTTAGTTCCGGGGGATATTCGTTATAACATCATCGAGTGGGACCTCGTTAATAAAGCTGGGTACGGCGGTCTAGGTCCATCAATAGCTAACCAGTACACTGGTGAGACAATGTCGGCGAACGTTTTGATACAGGGACCAACGATTGTAAAACTTTATACTGAATGGTTTGGCGTTTCTCAAAAAGCGTCTGATCTAATAGCTGAAGGTAAGACTGCAGAAGCTAACAAGTTGATCAAAGAATTCAACACTTCAGTTTCTAAAGAACTAGATGCTCGCACGAAGACAACGTTTAAATTAAAGCTTGGTAAACACCTTGATATGAATATCCACGCTCAAAAAGCTGAGCTCATGGATCCAATTAAAAAAGGTCATTTCGAAATGGTGCCTGCTGGTTATACGTATGAGAAGTATATGGAAGGCTACATGGTTGAAATTCTCGCTCACGAATTGGGTCATAACCTTGGGCTTCGTCACAACTTTAAAGGTAACTTAGGTGCTTACGAAAATAATGACGATGCTGGTTCAGTTTCTCGCTCTGTGATGGAATACCTTGGTCGTCCATTCAGACATAAAAACACTATTGGAAACTACGATCGTATGGCGATTGCTTACGGTTATGCAGGAGTTATGCCGGCCCACAAAAATTGGTTTTGTACTGATGAAGATCAGGGCTCTGACGCTCAATCATTAGCAGTAGCTTCTCCAGAATGTACGAAGTCAGATGCAACAAGCGATCCGTTTTCTTTCTTCGAAGGTCGCATAAACAGAGTACTTGATTTGATCCTTGATACAAAATCTGCTGCTGCTCCGGTTTGGAAAGTTTCAGAAGTTCAAGCTCAACTCGACGATGCGATTACTGGTCTTTCTGCTTACGCACTAAGTGCTGAAGCAACTGCCGGCACATGGACAAACTTTTTTGGTAAAGCAGATCGCCCTGATAACAAGTCAGAAATCAAAGCTTACGTTCTTATGCGAATTAAGAAAAAACTTTGTAACCCAGCTCTTCAGGACATCATCAAAGCTAAAGAATCTGCTGAAGCTCAAAAAAGTGCTTCTGATAATTTGGCAGATCTTGCTAAAGCAGTGGCAGCTAAGACGACATCACTGGGTGTTTACACTGCCGAGGAAGTTGGTTGCGCTCAGTAAAACGATCTTAAAAATATCATTTCACATGAGGAAGGTCGCTTTTTAGCGGCCTTTCTTTTTTCTCAGCTCCTCATTTCAGTGTCTTGGAAGCCCAAGAACTCTTGTCGAACAGAAATTTCAAGACAATGCCCGTCTATGACGGCAATATCACATAACTATCTAATTTAACTGATATTTTGGTGTATCATAGCCGATAGCCTATCCATTCCTATCCGGAGTGCGCATGAGTGATCAGCAAGGAAGAATTGGAATCAAAACTTCGATTCCTCTTCATGGGGTCGATGGAAGGAGATCAGGAAAGCGACAAAACTTTCTGAAACTTTGTAGTTCTGTCATCAAACGTAATTTGCTTTATCTCGAGGGAAAGTAGGCTGAATCTGAAAATAGTGAGGACCTTCTAAGCCAGAAATGGCAGGAGCTTGCGCCGCCGCACACTTACTACTTTGGCATTTTGTTCTACTTCGTTTTATGTGCTTGTTAAGTTATTTCATAGCGACTAAAGTTTTTACGCTGGTATTAGCAGGAGTATTTTTATGGCCATTCAACAGCCACTTCCAAAAGATCGTTCTCTCAGTAAGCTAGTCGCTCATTTTCCAGCGCTTGATTATTTTTGCCGATCAATCCTTTTTAAGAAATTTAAAGACCTTAAGCATGGGCAGCTACGTATAGAAGATCGCTCTGGCAGTCTTTATTTAGATGAAATTTTTGGAGAATCGACCTCTTCATTAAAAGTGAGAATCGTTGTTCATCGCTCGCGCTTTTATTCCCGTACTCTCCTTGGAGGAAGTATTGGTAATGCTGAAAGTTTCGTTGATACAGATTGGGATACTGAGCAACTCACTGACCTCATTCGTTTATTTGTCTTAAATAAAGATATTCTTGATGGAATTGATAATGGTGTAGGAAGTCTCCTTCAGCCTTTTCAAAAATATTTCCACGGTCTTCGTAAAAACACGATCGAAGGGTCGCGCGAAAATATCCGCTCTCACTATGATATCGGAAATGATTTCTTTAAGCTCTTTCTTGATGACACGATGATGTACTCAAGTGCCGTTTTCCCAACTAAAGATACTCCACTCCACGAAGCGTCCATGAATAAAGTGGCGTTGATTGTCGGAAAATTAAAACTGAAGCCAACTGATCATTTAGTTGAAATTGGAACAGGCTGGGGAACGCTAGCTATCTACGCTGCTAAAACTTACGGTTGCAAAGTCACAACAACGACTATTTCTACAGAACAATATAGGTATGCCGTTGAGAAAGTTAAAGAAGCTGGTCTTGAGGCAAGAGTTAAAGTCTTGTTTGAAGATTACCGAAAACTCACCGGGGTCTATGATGCTCTTGTTTCAGTTGAGATGATTGAGGCCGTCGGTCTTGATCACCTTGATACATACTTTGAAAAATGCTCTTCTCTGGTTAAAAAAGACGGGGTAATGGCGCTTCAGGCAATTACCATTAGAGACCAGTCATATGAATCTGCCAGAAAATCAGTGGATTTCATCCAGCGACATATTTTTCCTGGATCAGGAATCCCGTCCATGCACGCGATGATGAATTCTGTGACTAAGAAAACAGATATGGCGCTTATCCATCAACAAGATTTCTCAGAAGACTATGCTGAGACCTTGAAAAACTGGTCGAGGCGTCTTGCTAAAAATGAAAACGAAATCGTGAAGCTTGGCTATCCGGATTTCCTACACCGCTTGTGGCAGTATTACTTCTCGTATTGTGAGGGTGGATTCCGTGAACGAGTAATCGGTCTTTCTCAGATGGTCTTAACTAAACCAAATCATAAAGAGAAAAGTTATCTTTGAGCGAACGGCAAGATTTCTTCTGGAGCAAATTTTCTGCTCCAGACCATCGGGTCGTTAAGCTCACCTTCGAAGAAAAAGTTTGACCCATCATCCTCAGCTCCTATTGAAGCTGAAATTGACGGGGTATCGGAAGTTGATTGTGCAGTAAATACTGGACGCCCCTCAGTCTCAATTGGTTTTCCATCCAAGTACAAATGCATTTCGTTTTTTGAATAATCAACCACTAAAGCCGCGTGATGAAATTCGCCTGCCGCAATTTTATTTTTTGCTCGTACTGTCTGACTTTGTTCTGAGTCTTGTGCACGGGCAATACCCATGAGGTATCCGTCTTTATCTAGACGAAGACTCGCACGAGAAAGAAACGTTTTAGCCTCGGTCCCACCGACAGAGAATGAAAGCATATCCTGCGGAGTTTGCTGATTACCCGTCTGCCTGAAATGAATCATGAGAGTAGCGCCAGTAGTCTTTTGAAGAACTTTTCCTGCCCCCTGAATGTCTTTGTAATGGCCTCGAGAAATGATTTTGATGCCTGAGGGTTTATGACCATCGACGGTGAGTTTCATTTGACTACAGCTAATGAGAGTGACGAGAAAAAGGTAAATTAGGTTTTTCATAAATCGATCATCGATCCTATTTCCACAACCCGATTACGCGGTAACTGGAAAAATCTTGTTGCTGGTTGAGAATTTCGTGACATAAGCGCAAAAAGTTTTTCACGCCAGATCATCATCCCTCTTCTTTCAGTCGCCATTATATGCTCTCGTCCAAGAAAGTAAGTCGCATTTTGAGGATCAAGAACGAGGTGATTATCGAGGATCAGTCCTTTAAGTTCATTTGGAACATCCGGAAGATCCATAAAGCCGTAATCAATAGAAACTTTATAAATCTGAGGGCCAATATTTTGTAACCGAACACGGTTTGAATTTGGCACGTGAGGAATATCCGCAGTGTGAACGAATAATAAAACAAGATGCTCATGCAAACAATTAAAGTGGCGATAGCTTTGATATAATGTTGGCGGAACATATTGTGGGTGACCAGACATATAGACAGCAACACCAGGGACACGTACAGGTTTTGTTGTACGAACCTTATCAAGAAACTCAGTCAGTGGAATGATGTATTCGAGCATTCTTTCAGAAAGAATTTGTCTGCCTCTGTTCCATGTTGTCATGAGAGTATAGATCAGTAGCCCTACAACTAATGGAAACCATCCACCAGCTGCAATTTTTAAAAGATTCGCTCCCCAG
Organism: Bacteriovoracaceae bacterium; assembly: GCA_040399915.1. GTDB lineage: Bacteria > Bdellovibrionota > Bacteriovoracia > Bacteriovoracales > Bacteriovoracaceae > Peredibacter. Next base: position 162,842 of record JBBARE010000002.1, on the reverse strand, counting down.
AAAGATCCTTCTATAACAAGGAAAAATCCGCAAACACCTGCGGCGATCAATGGATGCCATTTCCAGGCATGACGAGCAACGAAGTAAAAAAGAATTGTGGTGATAACCATCGTCGTTGTTACAGCAATCCCGTAAGCTGCTGCAAGATTACTGGAGGTTTTAAAAGTTAAAACGAGAGCAATACAAGCGATCATCAAAAGCGTGTTCACTGTTCTGACATAAATTTGACCAAATTCTTCCTGAGATGTGTGATCGATAGTGACTCGAGGAATGTACTGAAGCTGAACCGCCTGCATGGTTAGTGAAAAAACACCAGTGATAAGAGCTTGTGAAGCAATACAAGTTGAAAATGTTGCCAGTATGACTAACGGGATGAGGGCCCACTCAGGGGCCATAAAATAAAAAGGATTTTTAATCGCTAGTGGATTTTCAAGAAGAAGGGCGCCTTGACCAAAATAATTTAATATCAAAGCGGGCAATGCAACTGCAAACCAAGCCATTCTGATAGGGCCTTTTCCAAAGTGTCCAAGATCAGAATAAAGAGCTTCTCCGCCTGTCACCACAAGAAAGACTGAACCCAAAACAACAAAGCCCTTCCAGGCGTTCACTTTGAAAAAAGTAAACGCGTAGACTGGATTAATGGCGTAAAGAATCGTCGGATGTTTTGTGATTTGATATACCCCCAGGATCATGAGGACCACAAACCAAAGCAATGTAATTGGGCCAAAAACTTTTCCTACGACACTTGTTCCGTGGCGTTGAATGGAGAAGAGCGCGATCAAAATACCAACAGTGATCGGTAAGATATAAGGCTTAAAGAAAGGTGAGATAATTTCCAACCCCTCCACCGCAGATAGAACTGAAATCGCCGGAGTAATCATTCCATCACCATATAAAAGTGCCGTTCCAAATAATCCAAACAAAGTAAGAATTCTTAAAAGACCGCGTGACTTCATCGGTATGGTTGATAAAAGGGCAGTTAATGCTAGCACTCCTCCCTCACCCTGATTATCTGCGCGGATAATAAAAACGAGATATTTAATAGAAACAACGATAATGAGTGACCAGAAAATGAGAGATAAAATGCCATAAACGTTTAGTGCATTTACCGCCAGATCATGCGTGTGGTGGAAAGATTCTTTGAATGAGTAAAGAGGACTCGTGCCGATATCTCCATAAACAACACCTAAAGCGGCAAGAGCGGCGGCGTAGCTGACTTTGTCTGAGGCATTCTTCATAGTTTACAGCTCTTTGAGTTTTTAAATTCTTCGACTTCATCCAAAGCAAGAAGTTTTACGCCGCGTGCACGAGCGTATTGTAAAAAAAGGTCTAGCCCTTCTACCGATGGCTCGCGAACGTCATGCTGAAGAATAATTCCGCCAGCTGTAGGATTTTTAACGACGGTAGGAGCTTTGACAAAAGTATCCCCTACTTTTTTAAAACCAATGTAAGTTCCACCTTCATTGAAAGCGATTATATTTTGTGCCACTTCCTGCGAAGTCATACCCGGAACCCAGTCACTTGTATCAACATCCCAAAATGCCATGTGAATACAATTATCATTAAAAAGTTCCTGAGAAACTTCTTTAAGAGCATTAATGTGGTGATAATCAGTTCTTGTTCCGTAATCTCCAAAGGGAAACCGATAGTAAAATTTATTAAAATCGTGTCCTGCTTGTTTGTACCATTTAGCTATCTCAAGAAAAGAATTCTTGGTTTGTTTCTTCCATTCATCTTTTGTGAGATTGCCAGAGCGGTCATGACTTGGGCCATGGGAAGCAACAACGTGCCCCTCATCGAGCATACGTTTAATAAGATAAAAATTTTGTGAATTAACAAGTGAGGTGAGAACGAAAAATGTCGCCTTCACATCATGTGCTTTCAATATATCAAGAATTCTCGCTGTTCTGGTCGGATGAGGTCCATCATCAAAAGTTAAAGAAAATGTTCCTGTCTTATACAAAGAAGTCGCGCGGTAGGGCCTCATGCCACGATCGTTTGAATCATAGATTCGGTCTTCCGGATAATGGTCAAAACCATCCATTGAGGCATAGAGGTTCATTGAGATGAAGAGCGTAATGATGAGATATTTCATGGGGTAAAGATACTATTTCAGTGGATTGAAGTTAAGCTTCAGTGCATCAACGCATTCTATCAAGAAAGCCACAAAAAATCATAAATTTAATGACTTACAAGGATAAAAAAATTACTCCCTGGCTTGTAATAGTCAGCAAAAAAAAATATTTTCGCTCTCATGAATAAAGTCATCGATAAATTTTCAAATCCAGTTTGGTTACTCAAAGTTGTTTTCCTAACAATGGGTGGACTCGCCGTTCACATGAAATTTCTTTCATCGTACATGGGCAGATAATACACCCGACGTAAACGATGTTTGAATGTCTCGAATTCCGACCGCACCAAGAAGGCGATTCCAGTTTATTCTCATGAAGAGCTTGTTAGTTCTATTGTTCTCAAGATCAAAAAGCTTAAATTGATTATCAATGAGACCGAGTTTTAAACGCTTCGTGTACCAAGTTCTCGTTACTCCGCTGTAAAGGTAATTGAGTTTTATTGTTCCCCCAGTTATTAGCGAGAAATCTTCAACAAAAAGTTTAACGGCTTCACGATTATTTCGAACGACAATTGTGGCCCCCTCTTGCATCACTCTTTCTGCCGGTAAAGAAACGTCTTCAAAAATCCCACCATTGGGCATCGTCGTCACATATCTCATCGAGTGAATTTTATTCTGATCATCCGTAATTAGAAAAAAATCACTCACATTCTCATCGAATTCGGAATTGATTACGGCAAGTTTAATCACTTCTGCCGATGAAGAAAGACTTATGAGAAAAAAAGGAATTAAGAAAATCAACTTCACTAGGCCTCCTAATGAAGAGGCATACTAGTGACACAAATCAACGATGGAAAAGGATGATGCGTTAAGCAGAAAGCTTGGGAGAAAATCTTTTGAATATTTTTAGCGACAAAAAATAGAGTGCGGCAAAAAAGATGGGCGAGAAAATCAGCCATGCCACAACACCCATAAGAGCAGTCATTGAATATTTTTTAAGCGCGGTCATAAAATCAACATTAAATTCCTGCATGATCATAGGGATATCGAGTTCAATAGGCTTAGCGCCAAAAATCCACTCTCCTGCACGAAAAAAAGGAATAAGAAGAGCAAATTGAATTGGGTAAGCAACATAATTAATCGTCTGAATAGCGACGTGGTTGAGCTTAAAAACAGCAGCTGCAATAAGACAAAGGGTGGTCGTTGATCCTAGGACCGGAAAGGTCCCCAAGACCATGCCAAACGCCACACTCTGGGCAAGCTTATGAGGACTTACACCTTGGCGAAGTTGCTTCATGAGGGGGTCAGTTATTTTCTTAATTAAGCTCATAGTTTAATGTAACTTATACCATAATCTTTTCGTACAAGGTAACAATGAAAACCATACTTTTGTCTATGTTCCTTTTTGCCTCTTGTGCCTCTTTCAAAGGAGATCTTGAATTTAAAAAAGAGACGAATCTTTTTTATGCTGGAACTCAAGATATGCGCCAACAAGGTGATGTTTACGTTCCGGTTGGCGCCGGCCCGTTTTCGGGAGTTGTCCTCGTGCATGGTGGTGGATGGCAATCCCGGGACAGAAAGGACATGAATTCAATTGCAGAATCTTTAGCAGCAAACGGATTTGTTGTTTTTAATATTAACTACCGCTTTAGTCCCAAAAACAAACATCCTGCTCCTATCGATGATTTACAAAGTGCCATCCAATACTTTAAAGCGAATGCCCAAAAATATAAGTTTGAATCTTCAAAACTTGGTCTTTGGGGTTATTCATCCGGGGGGCATACCGTTTCCTACTATGCCCTCACAAGAGCAGCTGATCCAAACCTCAAAGTTTCCGCAGTCGTTTCAGGTGGCGCGCCTTATGATTTTACCTGGTACCCACATTCACCTTACATTAATGCCTACACAGGCTTTTATAGGGATCAGAATCTTAAGCTCTACTTTGATGCCAGTGCAACCAATCAAATCACAAAAGATGCTCCACCATTTTATCTTTATCATGCTGAAAAAGATCGTTTAGTGGAATGGGTGCAGATGACCTCATTTGCAGCAAAATTAAAGAAAGAAAATATTGAAGTAAAATCTCATTCCGTTAAATTCTGGGGTCACGCTATGGCCTTCGCCATGGTCAATGAACCCCTTGAAAAAGGAATTAAGTTTTTGAAGAAGAAACTAGATTAAGCTTTTTTATTTAATTTCTTGAAAATAAAATAAACTGGCACACCTGCTAAAATAAATAATAATCCAATAGTTGATTCTTTCGGACTTTCAATCACTGTGTTGATGAGAAGTAAAACCGCAAGAACGATAAAGATAATGGGAACGACAGGGTAACCAATTGTCTTATAAGAGCGTGGAGCGTCGGGCATTTTCTTTCTTAGGACAAACACCACTCCTGTTACCATCGCATAAAAAATCCACGAAGAGAAAACAACATAATTTGTGAGCTGATCAAATGTTCCAGACAGCGCCAGAAGCATTGAAACTATTCCTTGGATAACAACCGAAACAACAGGAACAAGTGTGACGTCGTTAACATTGGCAAGGCTTTTGAAAAACAATCCATCTTTTGCCATGGCGTACGGAACGCGCGCACCAGTCATAATCGATCCATTCAAAGCACCCAGTGCCGAGAAAACAAAAGCAGCTGAAAGAATAGTCACTCCTGATGTACCGAGAAATGTCATCGCAGCTTTAGTCGCAACTGGAAGAGCATTTGGGAAAGCATCAGAGTTAGATGATAAAATTTCAGTAAAAGGGAGAGCATAAAAATAAGCAACGTTTGTTACGCAGTAAATAGCAAGAATAACAAGCATCCCTAGACCCAATGAGAGCGGAATATTTCGCTGGGGATTTTTAATTTCTCCGGCGACCATTGGGAGGTTATTCCAACCATCGTAGGCCCAAAGTGCTGCGAGGGTTGCCGATCCAAAAGCTGCCCAACCAGTGAAGCCAGACACTCCAGGAGTTCTTTCAGAAAAGTGAGCAAAGCTTGCCCCCTCACCTGCAAAAAAGATTCCTCCGCAAAGAGCGATGATAATGAAGAGTTTTAGGCCCGTCATGATCGACTGAATCTTTCCACCGAAAGCAACACTCATACAATTAATAGAAGAAAAAACAATGATCACGATAACGGCCGCAGCGGATTTTCCGCCAACGAAAGACAGATCAACTGCTCCGCTCATAAAAGTCATCGCACCAACTGCATAGGCAGCAATCGAACCTGGTGAGCCAATCCAAAATCTCATCCATCCGTATAAGAATGCCCACATGTCGCCGTAACCAACTTTAAGGTAAACATATTCTCCGCCAGCATCTGGCATAAGACTTCCAAGCTCCGAATACGCCAACGCACCAGCAAGTGAGAGAAGACCCGCTACAACCCAGATAATCAAAACCATCCCAGGCGAGCCGACGAGACCAGACATTGTTGCCGTTTTTAAGAAAACACCGGTACCGATGATACTTCCGACAACAATTGAGGCTGCGTCAACTAACGTCAAACCACGGACAAGCTCTCTAGACATAAGGTCTCACTTTTCTTAGCGTTTTTTTCATTATTGTAAAAATTTAGTCCGGTGATGTAAAGAAATGTTCAAGCACTCCAGGCGTGAAGATAAAGAACAGGCTCTTTGTTTTTCAAGAGACGATAGATTTCGCTTTTCGTTTTACTTGAGGGAGAGAGCCACTCATTAATCAGATCTTCCCTTAAGAAAATGGGGCATCTGTCATGTCCTTTTTCAAAAATTTCACAAGGAGGATCATCAGTAATAATGGCAAATGAATAAAAACCGATCCCCTCTTTTTCATTTTCCCAGTAATCCCAAAGGCAAGGCACCCACATCATTTCATGCCTATCTGGTCTAAAACTAATGAGCCTCTTTTTAGAATCTTCTTCAACCCATTCAAAAAATCTGACAAAAGGCAGGAGCCCATGATTTTTCATGAAAAGTGGCTGCCAGGTCTGACGATTTTCAAGCGAATCAAGCCGAGCATTGAAAACATTAAACTTTGTAGGTATTTCTTCTTTTGATCCTCTTTGCCGCACTCTGTAGCGCATGGGTTTAAGAATTCTTTGATTATTTTCCATCACCATCACTTGCGTAAAAGTTCCAGGAAAGATTCTCCCGTCATTGTCAGGCAATTTAAAAAAGTTGCTTTGTGGTTTGCGAGATAACTCCAGAGCGCGTTTTATCCACTCAGTATCATTTGCTTTTTGCTTGAGTGCAGAAAAGTATTCCATATCCGCCATAGAAATCTGAGCGTTAAACCTTTCTGCGATTTTTTTCATTTCTTTTTCGACTTCAACGCTAAAACACATAAAAAGTATTATAGCATATAACTTTCCGTTACAGCGCAAATGCATAACCTTCTAAGCCCAATATTTTGCAGATTAATTTCCCATGCCGCACTCGAGTTCAACATTTTAAATAAAAAATTGCGCTCCATCGCTTTTAAACTAAAGATGGACCTTTAGTAGACAAGAAAAGGTCAACTTCACATGATAACTCTCGACATGTTCGCACGTATAAAAACAATGGAGGGTTCTATGCGAGGTTTCGGACTTTTATTTATCATCTTGAGCATGCCACTCATGGCAAGTGAAATAACAACAGGTATTTATGATATTGATTATGGTCAAAAAGTTGATGATGACGTTTTAGTTTTTTTAAACAGTGGTCAGGTTGCAAAACTCAATCAATCAAACACTGATGTGATTTCTGGATTGAGAAAATCGAAATCCAAAAACACCATCTTCAAAGTCGTAATGAATGATGACAGGTATATCACTGCGATAGAAATCGTTGGTTATGGTTCACCTCGCTTGGAAAATAAGTGCGATAATCAAAAAGGCTTAACAAATTACATCCCTACGACTATTGAAAGTATGGCAGTCGCTCAAAAATATCACCGTGAAGCTCGTTACAATCCAAAAGAGTCGCAATGTTTTAACCGCGCTATCGTATGGGGTTATGAGTGGTATCGAAAGCATAGCTTACGTTCAAATAAAATCCTGATCTACTTCACCAGAACTTATATTCGTCGGTATAACTTTGAATGGTGGTTTCACATTGCTCCGATGGTTCATGTTATGCACGAAGGAAAAGTCGTTGAAAGAGTACTAGACGTCAAATACACCAGTAAGCCCCATGAAATTGTAAAATGGGCAAACATCTTTTTACATAACGATGCTCCCTGCCCGATTATTACAAAATTTTCCGATTACGCTGATAACCCTTACTCTGGTGAGTGTTTTCTTCAGCGCACGCACATGTACACTTATCAACCTGCTGATCTTCAAATGTATGAGGCGTGGGGTTACAAAAAAGATACTTTCAACATGGATGAACTTCGCGGAGCTTACTTAGAAGCTTTCGACGAGCAACTTTAAGGAGCACCCCATGAAAAACTTCGAGTATAAAGTTCTTTCATCTTTTGCCGTAATCGCTTTGCTGGCAGCATGTGGAAAATCAAACGGAAATAAATCTTCCTCTGATGGTCGACAACAGCAAGAAGAAGCTGCTCTCGACGGGTCTCATATTCAGGGTCACTATAATGCAAAATTTAGTACTCTAAATCCGCATGTGAATGGAACGATTCCAGGCTCTGCGACTTTTTTTAGAAAAGAAGAAAAGTTTTACGCTTACCTTCGCCTTTTTGCAGGTGGACCAAAAGCATGGCATCAGCAATTTGTTTATGAAGGAAATCGTTGTCCGACTTTAAATGACGACTCAAACCTTGATGGCTTTATCGATATCCAGGAAGCAGAAGCAGTTCTTGGTAAAATACTTATCCCTCTTGATTCAGATATCGGTTCTCAATCATCAGGTCGACGTTTTTTTCCACTCGCCGATCTTTCTGGTTATTACCACTATGAAAGAATCACAAGTTTTAAAAGATTTCTCTCTGATCTGCAGGACGCAGATGGAGACCTGGAAGACGATACTAGAAAACTAGCAGCAGACGAGCCCCTGATTATCACCGGCAAAGCTGTGATGGTCATGGGTGTGGTTGAAACGGTTCAACTTCCAGAAACAGTGGCATCGAAAGGAAGGCATCGTGCTTTTCAAACCCTTCCTATCGTTTGCGGACTTTTTCAAAAGGTAGAAGGACTCCCAGGAGAAACGTACTCAGAGACCATCCCAGGTCCAGTGGCAGAAGTTGAAATCGGTCAGGACCGTCCCGCCGAAGATCTTCCAGGTGAAACAACTGGCGGATCAACTGGTGGAACTTCAGGGGGAACAAATGATTCCGATGATGGTGACGGTCCAGTTTCAGACGGAGAAGGAGGAACGACAGGAACTTCTTCAGGAGGAAGCTCTGGGAGTTCTTCAACAACTGGAGGAAGTACAACCGGAGGTAGCACAACGAGTGGAAACACAACCGGTGAAAGCACATCTGGCAGTACAACAGGGGAAAGCACGACCGGAAGTAGCACCTCAGGCAGTACAACTGGTTCAACAACCACAACAACGGCTTCAAGTTCCTCTACCTCTTCATCAACAACCACTGGCTCTTCAACCAATGGGGAGCTGAATTTGGCCGGAGGAATCTAAGGTACCGCAAAAAGCATGGCCGCAAGGTCATGCTTTTAACATCTTACAGATGCCCGACAATTACAGTCTTGTTGCTTATGACCGATAAGATTCTCGATGACTATTTTCATTTTAATCCTGTCTTTTATTTTTCATGCGTCTGCATCTGAACAGACCGATGCTAGCGAAGAACTTAATTGCAATGAACCCGCTTTTACAACAAAACTTAGTAGCTTTTTATCAGGATCAAAAGATTACTATTTTTATTTCGAAGCAGGTTCTCTTCAGGAACTTCAGACATTAAAAAATTGTATCGATTATTCAAAATGCGGGACTGATAAAGAATCTATCGTCGATGATGAAAAAAATTATCGTATGCACATCTGGGCATCATTTAGTAAAACCGAATTATCAAAAATGATGAATTATTGCCCGATAAAAGATCTTCATAAAAAAATTATCATTAGAAAGAAAAATCAACATGGTAACGTGGTAAGCTTTCCACAAGCAAAAGAGCCTTTTGCTCAAAGTGTCCTAGCTAAAGAAGCCTCACCAGCGATTTTCCATAAACCAAGTGAAGCCGTTTCCAAAAGAGCTGTTGAAAAAATTGGTACACTCCTCAAGCAGCAAAAAGTTAATGAAGCTCAAGACATTGCCGTCTATACATGGGGTATTGATTTGAGAGGCTACTCGCTCAACTACACAGGCAAGTCGGGAAATGAAGCTGTCACTGATCACGAATCAATGAAAATTGAATATGGCAAAGAATGGATCAATGAACCGTGTGAGTTCATCCGAATGATCAGACACGAAGCAGAACACGTCGCTCAAATGAATCAATCACTCTTATGTGACGGAGATCATAATTTTCAAGATCATAAAATGAGAGAAAGAGCTGCTCACTTAAATGATGCGCTTTTTATAAACACCATTTGTCCTGGCTCAAAAATAGAAAAACTAACCATAGACTATTGCCTATCGCGCTTTAGAAAAGACTATTTCAACAAATAACATCACTTTACCCCGACCTTGACATCAAAAGACCCAGCACCATCTTATCTCTAAGAAAGTGAGGCCTTTATGGATACCAAACTCATTAGAACTTTTCTTTCAAAGAAACCAAGACCAGATAGTTTTTTAATGGGTGTCGTCTCGCTTGCCATCATGGCATTTTTCTTTGGAGCTGATCGTGAATTTTTTTCAGCAAATGGTCACTTGGTTTTTGAAAAAGGCGAATATTGGCGTGCTTTCACAACGACGCTTCTTCACGCTGATCTCAATCACCTTGCCCATAACGCTTTTTTTCTATTAGGCCTTTCAACTCTGCTTCATAGTTATTTTGGATTTTGGGTCTTTCCAGTTTTGAGTTTCATCGCAGGAGGGATGATCAACTTGATAGCTCTCTCCATCTATGATCCTCAAGTTCACCTCGTCGGAGTATCGGGAGTCATTTACTTTATGGCCTCTTTTTGGCTTAGTTCCTACATGCTGATTGAACGAAGACAAAAATTTTTTTCGCGTTTTAATCATGCAGTCGGTGTAACACTCATCTTTCTTTTCCCACAAGTTTTTCAACCAGAGGTAAGTTATCTGGCGCATGGGTTGGGTTTTGTTTTAGGGATCCCCTTTGCTCTTGCGTGGTTTGGTCTAAATTTTAAATTGATCAGATCAAAAGAAGAATGGGTTCAGGTTGAAAAGGATCCAGTAGAACATTATAATATCGAATTAGAACAACAAGACTACAAGTTTCACGAAGACGACCAGCTACGCCCATCTGGGGAAACTTGAAGCAAGCGTGCCTTTTCTACTCTCTTCGGACTTCTTTCGATGCCAATCGCTTTTAAACCTACATGATTGGCGGCCGCAAGAACACTTCCCTCCCCGCAGAAAGGGTTAATCAGCGTTCTCGTTGGAGTTTGTTTTAAAATAAATTGTGAGGCGATAAGTGATGCCTCAAGCCCCATCCCGCGGATCCAGGTTTTTTCACCTAAGTCAGGAATAACATCAGCAGTCGATTTTGAAAGATCAGGAATCACTGTTTTTGAAAAGCACAGCATGTGTGAGTAAGACGGCCGCCCGAACATAATCGTTCCAACTGGTGCCCGACAAAATATTTTATGCCATAAAAGATTGTGACCGAGTTTTTCCGCGGCTTTTTGAACGAGGTACGCTTTATCAACCCAAAGACCATCATGCTTGATATCTGATTGAAAAAAAATCGTCACACCTTCCGGAGAAGTGCTGTTTAAGATGAGAGCTGCGGTCATTTCAAACCACGCTTTCCAATCTTCCAATGAGTATCCCGGAAACTCAGAAATATCGGGAAGTGATCCAAGAAAGGATGATTTTTCAGATTCTTTGTAATTTTCAAGCCACGTGATGGCGTCGTCACAGAAAACTATTCTGTTATTTTCTTTAAGCATTGGGATTTATAATAAATCAGAAAATGAAGGGTTGATAGTATATTTGGCCTCTCAAAACTGCTATACTCAACTCATGTGTCAATTACTAGGTATGAACTGTAATGTTCCCACAGATATCTGCTTTTCCTTCACCGGTTTTCAGGCCCGCGGCGGGCTCACGGACCATCATACTGATGGATGGGGAATCACGTTTTTTGAAGGAAAAGGGGTTCGGCAATTCCTGGATCCAAACCCTTCAGCACACTCTCCTGTCGCGGATTTTATCCGTACCTACCCGATCAAATCTAAAAACGTTATTGCTCATATTCGAAAGGCCACACAAGGTGAAGTGAAATTAGAAAACACACATCCCTTCGTGCGCGAAATGTGGGGGCAGTACTGGTCATTTGCTCACAACGGTGATCTCAAAAATTTCTCACCAAAACTTGATGGACGATTTCGCCCGGTTGGAAATACTGATTCTGAAAAAGCATTTTGTTTTATTTTACAAGAATTACAAAATTCTTTTGGGGATCATGTTCCGTCGATGACTGATCTGGGATCAAAGCTTCATGAAGTCACATTAAAGCTTGTTGGCTTTGGCGTTTTTAATTTTCTTATTTCCAACGGCGAATTCATGATGGCCCATTGCTCGACTCGCCTGGCGAGCATTGTGCGAAAAGCTCCTTTTACTGTCGCTCATCTGAAGGATCAGGATGTGGCCGTAGATTTTAGTTCTGTCACGACTTCAATTGATCGGGTCGCCGTCATTGCCACGAATCCCCTGACAGAAAATGAGACCTGGACGACTCACGCTCCTGGAACACTCTTAATGTTTGTTGAAGGTGAGATTAAAGCAGAATATAAAACGGTTGCAGGGCCAGTACTCGCTAACGATCCCTCCCGCTAAAAGAGTCAAATTCAGCAGCTTAGCGCTGTCTCCCAAGAGAAAGCCTTTAGAGATCACGAATATTTAGGTCAATTAAAGAGTTTAGTTTGATTTTAATCATGGATTGATCTATTTTCCCGCCAACTTATTTAATACGGAGATCCTATGAAAACTCTTTTAACTCTCATCGCTTTTGTCTGCATGACTTCTCAAGCATTCTCACAGGCAACTGATCTTCAGAAAGGCGATATGAACCTTTCAAAAGCTGAAGCAAAAATCATCTCAGTTAAAGAAATCTGTCCAAGAATGCCGGGCGGCCTGAGCTGCATGGCAATCGGTTCAGTCGTTACTGTTGAAGTAACACTTAACGGTTGCCTTGACCGTCTTGGTGGTCACTTCGCGAAGTTCGACTTTGCTAATAACAAAGGGATGCTTCACTTTGGCGCTATAAATATTTTTAACAAAGCTTCAATGACTGCACGTTGTACGAAGATTCCTACTAAGAAAATTGAGCTTCATGTTCCATTCGAAGGTGAGATCGAGCTCGTAGATATGAATTACACAGGTATGAATTTGTAATTAGTCCCCTAAATGACCCGCTATTGGTCTATACCCTCGAAAAGAAGTTATCACGAGATGCAGAAAGCTTGAAAATTATCCGGAGTCCTTTGTCGATAACTGGTTTAATATTCAATTCGGTGTCACAGCAAAAAGATCACAGGAACTCATCGGTCAATTCTGATGAGTTCCCGGACAATTTTCTACTGACCTAAAACGATCGTAGCTTTAACATCTTTTTTCATAACATACTGCCCATTGTAACGAACAGAGACGACTCCACCCATATTTTGGGCACCACTAAAATCAACTGAATCGATTTCAGTTTTCATAATTGCCTCATTATCGGTTAAGAGAACCTGAACTTTTGAAAAAGGAATGTGGCCTGAGACTTCGCCCATAAGAAGGCGCATGCCGCGAATTTCCATCTGAACGAGCTCTACTCCCTTCTCCTTAAGCAAAACTTCAATCTCGCCTCGTGTGAGAGCGTGAGAGCTTAGTGATGTGAGTAGGACTAAAAGGACAAATAATATCTTCATTGCAGGTCTCCTGGATGTGAATCAGAAAGCATTGTTTCCGCTAGGTTTATAGTAAAGTATGGAATCGGTCCCAAATTTTCTGGTTTATTCATGATCGCATTCATCTTCATCACACATTCACGCTGAAGAGCTTTAATCTCTTTGATCGCTTCCATCGTGAGGGATTCACTCATACTAAACATGGTGTTTCTCTCAAGGGCAATGGATTCAGGCTTATAGAACTGAACCAGTGCCGGAAGATGATCAGCAACGATTGTAATATCGAGAGAGAAGTTTTTTTCTTTGGCATGCAAGCGACCATTCTCTTTGATCAACAATCCATTATTTTTTAACTCGTCTGCTTTTCTTTTACCAAGCGAGCCGAAGTTATCAACAATGGTCATAAGGTCTGTACCGTTATGGTTTGCTGCTAACTTGTAGATCAAATACTTCGTCTGGTCTCTTAATTCAACATTCAGATCAACGTTGTAAGAATGTTTTTGAGTCGCAAAAATAAAGTGACCGAAGTGCTTCTTTAAAAATTCAGCAATTGATCCATCAACTTTTTCTAAAAGGACGGAGAGATTCTTTTCTCTCAACATGTAACTCACAAGATTTAAGACAGAGTGAGGAGCAATTTCATTTTTTTGCTGACCATTCATTAAGCGGCGAAGAGAAGTTACCGGAACGTTTGACCGTCCTGCGAGTGCATTCAAAGTGAGCTGAGTATTTTTACTCATGTACGATGTAATCATCGTCTGCAAACTTAAAATGAGTTCGTTTTCTTCAGTTACCTGCATAGACCTCTCTTACTCTTTTTTTATCAAGAGCGAGGTTTATCGAATACCTGCCTTTCTCAAAGCAAGTTTTTAGTAGGTAACTGAAACCACTTTGGCCCCATTACGGTGCCATTCTGCTACCGGCACATGGGCGTGTTCTGAGCGTAAACTTAAGAAGACCATTCAAATCGTTAGAATCCACTGAAATCATTCCACGCTTATTCACATCCCCGTCAGTAGTCTCGACATTGATATGATTTTTTAAATCAAATCGAATGTCGCGACCCTGCGATCCGGAGCAACCACTCTGCAAAGCAACTGTTGCACGAGGACTTTCAGTCCAGCTTTCATCCAAAGGACCCATCCTTGTACGAAAAGCTTTTCTGGCCACAATCGTAGGGTTTCCACAAGAGCGGGCCAGACCGTTATATCCCACAAGAATCGAAGCAAAATAGCCTTCAATTCCCTGGTCAAACATCGTAGCACCACGCGCCTGCATATTGATTTCTAAAGTATCTGCTTTTGTTCCTGGAGGAAGAGACGCACTAAAACTCAAGGCACAGTTTTTGTGACTTACCGTAGGAGTATTTCTATTGCGAGCACGAGGGCCACGGGGAAGCTCACTATTATCATTGTTTCCGTCATACTGTGGGACCTCCGCTCTGAATTCATCAAATATTATAGAAAGCGATGACCCGTCTGGAGAAACCGCTGTTGAAACTGTGCCTTGCGGACAACCCGTTCCAGAGTAAGTGACATTATTAAAAGAGACTTGCGCATTTGCAGCAGTTGCAAAAAAAACTAAAGAACCAATAAAGAGAAAAGTTTTCATAAAGACTCCTTTTCCTAATAGTTAACTTTCTTAAAACTTTCCGTGAAGGAAGAAAGTTGTGAGGAGGATGTTTGTCGCCCACTTGGTTTATCGAATCGACCACGTGGTCATCAAACGTTTCTCACCATCATTTTGGTAGTTCACACCTCATTTTAAAAGAAGATAACGTTATTTTAATCGAACAGGGACACGACGCCCGACAAACACCAGCTTCAAAGGAGCTTCACCATGTTATCTATCGCAAAAAAAGTTTTAACACTTTCTCTACTTGCAGCTTCTCTTTCATCATTTGCTCAAAGTGGAATTCAACTTGGCTACCCGGCCTACGGTGGTAACGGATGTCCAAACGGAACTGCACAAGCAACTCTTTCACCTGATGGAAAAGCGCTGTCAGTTATCTTTGATCAGTTCGTCACTGAAGCTGGCCCTGGATCAGGCCGCACTCTTGACCGCAAAAGCTGTAACATCGCTGTTCCCGTTCACGTCCCTGGTGGTTACAGTATCTCTATCCTTGCGGTTGATTATCGTGGATACGTAGGTCTTCCAGCTGGTGCTACTGCTCGCATTCAAGCAGAATACTTTTTCGCTGGAATGATGGGACCTCGATTTGCTCAGGAATTCCGTGGTCGCACAGATCAGGATTATACTTTCAATAATACACTAGGCGTCCAGGCGATGGTCTGGTCGCCCTGTGGAGCTTCAGTCAACCTTCGTGTGAATGCTAGCATGATGGTAAGAAACGCAACTAACCTCGACGCTATCGCCACTGTTGATTCAGCTGACTTCAGCGCTGGTATCATCTACCAGATCCAGATGAGACGTTGTTAATAGGGTTCCAACACACTTCTCCGTAAGCAGAGTGTTATTGACAGACAAAGGGCCTGAAAAGGCCCTTTGTCATTTGGCGTAAAAATATCTAATGAAAGAATGATTCGATCAAATTGAATTTTTATTCTTTTCACTATGAAATAGGAAGATAAACCAGGCGAATCAGAATAGCAGAAATAATGTGTAATCTAACGAGCCCAGTTTTCAAAGTTAACAATGCCCATGAGGCATGAAATCTTGCTGCGAAAAAATAAACCTGAAGTTGCTAAGAGGTGATGGTGTTCAGAAATCAGATCTCCTGCTTAGTTCCCTATCAAGTTGCTCAGTATCAAGTTCTTTTTCCCACCTGGAAATTACAATCGCCGCAACACCATTGCCAATGGTGTTGGTCAGCGCACGCGCTTCCGACATGAAACGATCAATACCAAAAATTAAAGCAAGTCCTGCTACAGGAACGGAAGGAATAACACTTAGAGTTGCAGCAAGAGTAATAAATCCGGCACCGGTAACACCCGACGCTCCTTGGGATGTAAGGGTAGCAACAAGTAAAAGACTCAATTGTTGCCCTAGGGTCAAATCTATATTGAGTGCCTGAGCGACAAAAACGGCCGCCATCGTGAGATAAATATTTGTACCGTCTAAATTAAATGAATAACCAGTCGGAACGACTAAGCCCACAACCGATTTAGAACAACCAAGTTTTTCAAGCTTTTCCATGATTGGGACAAGTACACTTTCTGAAGATGATGTTCCAAGCACAGTAAAGAGTTCTTCACGGATATATTTGATAAATTTAAAAATACTAAAACCACAGTATTTAGCTATCGGTCCAAGAATTGCGACTACAAAAACAATACAGGTTAAATAGAAAACCGCCATGAGCGATAGCAACGGACCGAACGAATCAACACCGTATTTCCCGATGGTAAACGCCATTGCACCAAAGGCACCAATTGGAGCAAAAGACATGAGGAGGTGAACAATCTTGAATAAAATCTTTGAAGAGCCTTCAAAAAAATCACGAACAACTTTACCAGAATCACCCACATGCGTGAGACCATAACCAACAAGCAATGCCAGAAATAAGACCTGAAGTAAGTTACCTGAACCAGTAAAGGCATCGGCAAAGGTTTTTGGTATGATGGAAATTAAAAAATCAAGCATTGAAGTTGATTCGGCTTTTTTTGTAAATTCTGAAATCGCTCCTACATCAAGTGATGCTGGATCAACATTAAACCCCTTACCTGGCTTAAAGACATTAACCGCAACTAAACCTAAAGCTAAGGCAATATTTGAAACGGATTCAAAATAAAGAAGAGCCTTGCCGCCAACCCTTCCAAACTTTTTCATATCACCTGAGTTCGATATACCTAAAACAACTGTCGTAAAAATGATGGGTCCAATAAGCATTTTAAGGAGCGCTATGAAGCTATCGCCCAGAACTTTCATTTCTACAGCATAGTCAGGTCTAATTAACCCTAACGCAACTCCTGCAGCAATTCCTATGAGAACCTTTCCATAAAGACTACTAAACATTTTCATAACTCATTATGGCAAACAATTAAGAAATTGTTAAATGTTAAAAATCAGAAAATTTTAACATTATACGCGGAGACTGAACACGGAGTTGATATGGACCAGATTTTTCTGAAAAACGATGCCCAGAAAATGTATAAAAAAGGTGATGTCATTTACAATGAGGACACTCCTTCTTTTGGTTTGTACTACATTTCAGAGGGAACAGTGAAAATATTTATGACTGAAAGAAATGGACGAGAAGTCATATTAAGGCTTGCTGGCAAAGGCGATATCTTTGGCCATGGCTTCCTCTTTGGAGATAGAAACCATAATGATTCAGCAAAAGCAGTAGAGGAAACTCATTGCCATTTTCTAGATGGAAATGAGTTTCAACATCTTATGGTAAAGAATCCGGAACTTGGTGTTGAAATCATGAAAAAAATTGGAAAGGAATTGAATTTTGTTCAAGGCCGCTGTATTGATTTAATAAAAAAGAGTGTGCGGGAAAGACTAGCTTGTTACTTTCATTACATGGCAAAAAATCATAGCGAGCAAAATGATAAAGGGACGAAAATAAGACTTCAGCTTAGTCGTGAAGAAATAGCTTCAATTATTGGCACAGCAAATGAAACCGCCATTCGATTTATATCTGAATTTAAAGAAATGGGATTGATTCATGAAGAGGGACGCTTCTTTCATATTCTTGATCACGACCGGATAGCCTCTATCGGTCGTATTCATTAATCAGCCTGAACAAATAACTATTTTGTTGAAATTTTTGTGACAGCTACAAATAGTGATGGCTGGCGGAATTTTTCAAACCATTTTTCAGTCATGCATGAATAACCACCCGTTCCCCAGCCCTTGCCCCAGCTGTTCGCAACGACAATGCAAAAGTTTCCTTCAATCGCTTTGAGTTTTTCTGGTAGCTCTATGATTCCAACGGCAAGAAATGCGTGTCCCATAGCATGGCCGTCCAGTTTTTTGCCGGTACTTTGAGAGTCAGCTAGCGAAATAAGTCCTTTGTTCTGGTAAAAATTTTCAGACAATTTCGCAGCAACAACAACGGGAATATCTTTTTTTAGTTTTTCTACAACATCCGAAATAGTTCGTACTTCTTCATAACTCAGGACTTTAGTCGTGCCCTGCTGACAGGTTGGGGCAAGTGGAATTTGCGTTTCGTTGGCGGGAACACTTGCGCCTTTATAAGTGCAGTTTTCCTCCGATGGGATATCTACACCAGCATATTTCTGTGAATACTGATAAGCAGGAACAACCCAAGAACCCTTGTCAGAACAAGGAGCTGTCTGACATTTTGGCTTTCCAGACCAATAAAGATACTGTTCGGATAAATCACGTGTATCGTTATTTTGCGCAAGAATTATTTCAATAGCACGTACACCCGCAAAAGCTACGCATGTCGGTCTTGCCGATTGATCTCTAATAGGAATAGCAAAGGCACCATTGACGATATGAATATCCGGAATCGCTTCAACTGGAATTTTCTTTTCAACGATTTTTTCTACTTTCACAGGCAGAGTAAAAGTATTCTCTTTATAAATTTTAAGCTTACCTAGAAATATTTGTTGCTCACGCTTCCAGGTATTCAATGTATCCTGTGATTCTTTTTTCCATGCTTTTAGTGATTTCTTTTCTTCGGCTTTCCATTTATCAAGCTCCGACATGCTAGACGTTGCTTCAGAGTCTGCTTTCGCCTGATCTTTTTTATTTCTTTCGGCAATGAGTGCGCGATTCTTAGCTTTCGCTTCTTCAACCAGCTGAGCGCCCCGAGACATTGGTTTTTCTGCTGGAGCAACTTCAACCGGAACTTCTTTTATAGAAAATTCACCAAAGGTTTTAAGATTTGCCATGATCGCCTGAAATTCAGAAGCATCCTGATACTTGTAAGGAGCAGAGAGCACTTCAAGGTTGGCCGCAAATGATAAAGAGATAAAAAGAGACAAGAGAAGCGATAGCATGAAGACTCCCAAACAATTAGTTTAGAGTTATTTTTTCATGCCCTTTACTTGATAGCAAGCTTCAGAAGCTTTTCTTTATAGGCATCGAAGTGCTCATGATAATCGCCAAGATCTCGCACAATTGTATGAGCATGCTCCTTTGAGGGCTCTACAAACTCATCATGCATGGGCTTCACTTGTTTCAGGAACTGAGCGAGCACACCTTCTGGAGTACGTCCTCGCTCGTTTACGTCTCTTTCGAGGCGTCTTTCATAACGAAGAGATTCGGGAGTATCAAAAAAAATCATCTCATCAAATTGATTTCGCAAATAATCAGGGTGAAAAATAAGAATGCCATCAACGATGACAATAGAGGTTGCTTCAACGTGAATTGAATCTTTTAACCTAGAATGTGTTTTAAAATCATAGACAGGAATTTGAGTCGAGTTACCAGTTTTAAGTTCCGATAAGCATTTAGCGAGAAGCTTTAAATCAAGACTCTCCGGGTGATCAAAATTAACTGATCCTCCGTCGTGATCAAAACGATGGGATTGATCAATGTAGAAATTATCTTGATAGACAATCGTGGCGTGATCACCTATCGCGTCCTTTAATTTTTTGGCAAAATAAGTTTTGCCGGAGCCTGAGCCACCGGCAACACCCAAAATGTAAGTCTTATTTCGTTTGATAGAGCCTGTCACCGGCATCTCCTAATCCTGGAACGAGGTAGCCATTCTCAGTCATTTCTTTTTCGACATTCACAGCGAAAATCTTAACGTCAGGATGGAAATGCTCTAGGCGTTTTAGAGCATGATCTGAAGCAAGGACTGATAAAACTTTTATCGGTCCAACGTGATAGCTTTTTAGTCGGTCAATCGCCGCCACCATCGTATCGGCGGTTGCAATTAAAGGATCACAGAGAAGAATTGTTCTGCCCTTGACGTCCGCCGGAAGTTTAAAATAATACTCTACTGTGTTTTGAATAAATTTATCGCGGTAAATACCAATGTAGCCTGCTGAAGCAATTGGAATCATCGAAAGCACACCATCAAGCATGCCGTTTCCAGCGCGAAGGATAGCAACAGCAACTGGTGCCTTCATAATGCGATCAACTTTTGTGGAAGCAAGCGGTGTTTCGACACTCACGAGATCCATATCCGACCAGTCTTTCATCGCTTCGTAAGCGAGTATTTTTGACATCTCAGTCATGAGACTTCGGAAGTCAGCCGAGTTGGTATTTTTATCACGCAAGTGACCGAGCTTATGGAGCATTAAAGGGTGTCTTATTTCTGTGAGATTTTTATACATAAATTGTTCCTTAAAAAACTGTTCCGTCTGATTTAATATTTAGCGGTGGCACTCCGCCAACTCTTAATTGGGCGGCCATTCTTCGTCCTGCCCACCAGGTTCCCCCTTCAAGCACTTTCGCTAAAGGAAAATCTGAGGCGGATTTTCCAAGACGCTTTTGGACTTCAAGACCAATCACATCAAGAAGAAAAACTGTAAGAGCGCGCCACTCAATAATAAGATCACTATCAGCTCCCCAAGTGAGTTCGCTGTCTTTCTTATTTTTGAAAGTCAAAACACCAGCATCTAAAAGTAATCCGCCATTACGGTATTCCGGTAGACCAGTAAGACCTTCAATGCCGGTTACTGTGATGCCGGCATCAATAAGTGGTTCAACTAAAGAATAGGTCATCCATTGAGAAAGTTTATGAAAAGCAATAAGCCCATACTTAGAATGATTCCAGGCATCGCCTAGGTTCACTCCGTTATAGAGTTCTCTTCCCGGCCAGATAGGACCAAGGCCATCGAGTACTCCGCGAAGGAGTGCAGTCGCAGGAATTGTTTTGCCATGTTTAGCGACGAGATAATCAATTAAATTGCCAGGACGGCCGTCCTTAAAAATATCTTTATTATCAAGAGCGCGACCAAGATTTTTTAGTAAACCAGTTCGACCTTCAACACCAACAAGGGGATTGTTAGGGGTAACTTGAAAATACTCCTCAATCAGTTGTGGCGTCACATTTTTAAGTCCAGCAGATTCACTTTTTAAACTCTTCCCGTCAGCTGAGAAAGCTCCGCTCATAAAAAGATGAAAGCTTGCCACTCCAAGGCCCTCTGAACGAGCGTAATCACGAGAGGTTTCTTTCTCACGAAATTTCCAACCAGGACCAGCTCCAGCATCAAGGAGAACTGATGGGATAACAAGATCCCATTTAATTCTTGCTTGCTCCATCGGATCAAGATCTTTAATGCGTGCCTTTAGCCACAGAGAGCGATCAACGTTACCAGGTTTGAAATGTCCCCAACGGGAATGGAAAGGGATATTTAAATCAGGGTAATTTTCGCGAATGGTTTCCATCACGAAATCGACAGTCTTGCCAATTTTATCTTCATGATAATGAAAGTGAGTATTTCCAGCTCTGGTCTCATCCATAATTTTCTTAGCACCATCACGCACGCATGAAGGAGAAAGAATATAATCGAGCCCGCCTTTTATTTCAGCGTTCATGTAATCTCTCTTCCCTTCACTTTCTGAAGATCAGTCATTGTTTTAGGAGCTTCAGTGTTAAAATAACCGGCAGCTTTTTTAGCTTCCATCTCAACCTGAGCGTCTTGTGGAATAAGATCATCAGGAATTGAAACGCGATTCACGACTTCAATACCTGAACCGACGATAGCGTCATATTTCATGTTGGACATTGAGTGAAGATGATGAATTTTTTTAATACCAAAGAAATGGAGAACGTCAGGCATAAATTCCTGAAAGCGAGCATCTTCAGTTCCAGCGACACATTCAGTGCGCTTAAAATAAGTGGCAGCAGAATCTCCGCCTTCTTGACGTTTACGAGCGTTGTAAACGAGGAATTTTGTTACTTCACCAAGAGCTCTTCCTTCTTTTCTGTAGTAAGCAATAATCCCCACACCACCACGCTGAGCTGTTTCAGCGGCATGCTCGATTCCGTACATGAGATAAGGTCTGCACGTACAGATATCCGAACCAAACACATCCGAACCATTACACTCATCGTGCACGCGACAAGATAATTCAACTTCTGGGTTTGATAAATCCTGTGGATTACCAAAAATATAAACAGTCGTTGATCCAATAGGCGGTAACCAAACTTTTAAATCAGGACGAGTAATTAGCTCTGGGTACATCCCACCAGATTCTGTAAAGAGGATGCGGCGAAGAACACCTTCTTCTACGTTTAAGCGTTTGGCCATTCCAGGAAGAAACCAAACGGGCTCAATTGCCACTTTGGTAATTTTAATATCCATGTTGTCTTTAATAATCTTTCCATCTTTTTTAAGACGGCCAGCACGGATAGCATCGTGAATTTCAGGAATCTGTAAATGCGCCTGTGTCACAGCGATGGATGGGCGGATGTCATAGTCTTTATCAAAGAGAGGTCCAAAATTATTTTGTGGATCAAGACCCCATGGATCTAGAGAAACAATTTTGGTCTCATCAAACCATGATGGAAATGGACCCATTGGAACGGGAGAATGAGTATTATTTAAATCCGGTCTGTGTGACGATGGAAATTTTCCACTCGCAATCGAGAGAGCTCGGTAAACAGTATATGAACCGGAGTGAGTACCGATGGCATTTCTCTTCTTAGGATTTGTTTGAGAAGCGACAACTGCTCCACGCTTCATCGGATCTTTATTTCCCCAATCAAGAGTCAGAGACTCTGGGTATTTAAGATTAGCATGGGTAGCGAGGACAACGTGTTCATGTCGCTCAAATTTTTTCGTATCCATAAAACTATAACTCCTTACGACATCCAGTTGTTGTCGTTTTGTTTTTCCCATTTAGTTGTGACTTTCTTAATATCTGACCAGAAGTCGAGTGAATGCTCACCAGTGATGTCACCTGAACCAAACTTCGAAGCGGCAATACCACCAAAAGAAAATGGCTCGCGTGGCACAGGGACTCCAACATTCACACCAACCATGCCGGCCTTCGCTTCACGAATAACTCTGTCAGCAGCTCCGCCTGAGTTGGTGAAAACAGAACAAGCATTTCCGTAGTCACTGGTATTCTGAATCGCCATAGCGTGCGTGATATCTTTTGAACGAATAATAGAAAGAATGGGTCCGAACAATTCAACTTTTTGTGCTTCAGAACCCGGCTCAACGTGATCCATAATCGTGGGCCCAATCCAGTTGCCTTCTTCCATGCCTGCCGGAGCTTTAGCTTTCCTGCCATCAAGAATAATCTTTGCCCCTTGTTTTTCAGCACGCCCAATCGCTTCAATTAAAAAGTCTCTTTGAGTGCGAGTAATGATCGCTCCCATATCTTTTCCAAGTTCAAGTGATGAAGCTCGGGCAATAATTTTCTCAATATGTTTATCAACGTCACCTACAGCAAGAAGCACAGAAGCTGCCATACATCTCTGACCGGCACAGCCTGTGAACGAATCTGAAATTCCCACACCAGCTAGTTCTGGATTTGCGTCTGGAAGTAAAACGATATGATTTTTTGCTCCACCCAAACAAAGAGCTCGCTTACCAAGAGCAGTGGCACGTGTGTAAACAATCTTTGCAACTTTAGTTGATCCAACAAATCCAATAGCACGCACTTCTGGAGCATCGATAATGGCGTCAACAGTTTCTGAACCACCATGAAGAACTGTGAAAAGTCCGTCAGGCAATCCTGCTTCTTTAAGCGCATTAGCAATTTCAATTGAAGTCAGTGGCGTTTTTTCCGACGGCTTCCAGACATAGGCGTTTCCTAGTGCCAGGGAGATGGGAATCGTCCACATCGGAACCATCGCAGGAAAATTAAAGGGTGTTATGTTAGCAACAACACCCAAGGCAATGCGGCGATACTCACAGCTCACACCACGAGAGACTTCCATCTTACCGCCGACATCCATATTTTGAAGAGACAGAGCGTACTCAAGGACTTCAATCCCTTTCATAAGTCCAGCGCGACCTTCAGCAAAGGTTTTTCCAGATTCGCTTGATTTTAAGTGAGAGATTTTTTCAATGTCACGGATCAAAATATTTCTGAAATTGAAAAGGACTTGGGCCCTTTCTTTCATCGGAGTGCGCGCCCATTCTTTTTGAGCAGCATCTGCCGCCTTAAGAGCTTTTTTTATTTGTGTTTGTGAAGGCAGAGACACTTCGCCGATTTTTTTTCCATGATAAGGTGAAACCACATTGAGTTTGCCTTCCTCACCTTTTTCCCATTGCCCATTAATAAAATTAGCGCAAGTGATCTCTTCTGTTGGGATCTTTATAGACATAGATTTTCCTCGTAAAAAACTAAAAATTAACGTTATTACATTCGGAGGGGTCTTGCCTACAGAACTTAGCTAAATTAAGCCCGACTAAAGACGTCGGACTTAACCTCATAACAGTGATTTGCTGCGTAATCAGAAGGTCAGGGAATTTTTCTTATAGGTCCCGACAGTGCTTCTCACCCAATTAAAGAAGGGAAGCGAAGCCTCAAGCTCATCACCTACTCGCTCAAAAAAATCTTTTGCGATGACGTCTTTTCGAGTTAAAGCATGCTCAAGATAGAACTGCTTATGCTTTATGTATTCGGCCGATCGCGCGTTTTCATCAAACTCTTTTGGGAAGCGCACGTACGTTTCACCTGCGAGACCACCCCAATATTTTTTGAGTTTTTTGTCTTTCACGATTTTATCAAACTCAGAGAAATTATCATCAATCGCTCGACGCATCAGTTTGAGCTGGCGGCTTGAAATTAAATAGAGACCAACACCAAGAAGATTATCATCATCTTTGTAACCAAACTGCACATGCATGCCCGGGTTCCATTCATAAAGTGAAACTTTTTTCTCACACAAAGTCATGTGCGTTTCGGTTTTAATAATGCCTTTGCCAGGTTCTTGTTTATTAATTGGCCGCATCGGACGGGAAATCTTTTTGGGACTCATTTCAAGCTTTGGTAATTTTTCACCAAACCTCAGGTCAAGTTGGCGAATCAGAATCGAAAACGGTTCTTTAACATGCTCTTCATACAGAGGCTTATTCTTCTCAAACCATTTTGCGTTCATCTCATTTTTTTTGGCGAGATCAAAATATTGAAAAGTCTTCGATGAAAATTGTGATGCCATAATATCTCCTGGGATTTTAGATATTAAGACCTCCCGTTAAAAAAGACAGGCCATACTTAACCTCAACAGATGACTTTTCTCCAGCTCCCTCGGCCAAGGCTCTTCTTTACCAATTTGAATCGTCATTTTCGTCCTCTTCGCAAATTGACTCACCCATAAAAGTGCTTTTCCATTTGTTAAAAGTGACGAATACCCATCCACTTTGGAATATGTGCCCTTTTCATGTTTCTGCTGGTTAAACAGGACGTATTTCACAGCATTCCTGGTTTCTCGTAAGGACCTCAGTACATGAAGGTGATAGCGCTCAAGCTGAACCCGCCCTTTGCCCAATCCTTTTGCAAAAGTAACCGTAAGTGAGCGCATCCCTTGAGTAAGAATCTTATTGTTATCAGATTCGACAATTAAATGAATGTGATTGGACTGAAGAGAGAACTGCAGAACCCTTAATCCATGTGAGCGAGCGTTCATAATCGCCCTTTTCAAAAGCCGAAGGCAGGTTTTATTTCGGATCAACGCTTTATATTTGAAATTGATATGCATGGGGGTTCTTTTCGTGACTAACTCCCGGTTTCTATGCGCGACTCCTTTTGAGTGAAGTCTTTTTCGCCCAGAACCAAGGCGTCTTCCGCCTCGGCAACCCTTGGATATAGTAAGAGTTAGTTGTTTTGATTTCATAGTGCCCTCTTTGGAAAGGGCACATATACCTAGTGTGGAATAGATAGGACGATTGAGGAGGCGGAAATCAGGCAAGTTTGTTCGGAAAAGAAATGATCAAAGATTTTACACCCCCTTTCAATCCTACCTACTCGTCCCCTATTAGAGGCACAGTGGAATAGAATCAGAGAAAATAAAGGGTCATCATGAAATTTTTAATTGCAGCACTCCTACTCACTCAAAGTCTTGCGATGGCCGCCGAATACAAGATCCCAAACCTCACAATCAATACTTCAGACTTTCAGATTCTGGAAGAAGACCATAGCCCGAACCCAGTTAAAATCTCTAAAGACGGAAACTGTAAACTTGAGAAAATTCAGGACGCGGATACTGGGTCAACCACGATTTATATCACTGATAAAACTCTTAACTTTTTTGAATCTATCACCTTCTCGCAAGATGGTAGAGACCTTGATTTTGTAGCAGCAGATTTCTCTAAATCTAAGATGTGCGATTTTGATATTATGGAAAACAAAAAAGGTAACTATCAATTCTCAAATAAGTGTAAGAGCGGACTTAAGTATGAAAATCTTGATATCGAGCTTGATCGTGAATCGATTATCGTTTCTCTTACACTAAAGAAGCAGCGCTTTGGTGCAGGCCACTCAGTTCCAATTCCAGTCCTGAGCAATAGTTCAATTAGTTGCAAATTCTAATCTCATAAAAGCGCTCTTGAAGGATGCCTCGCGTCCATGGTCTAATAAGATCATGAAAACGACACTCATTCTTTTGTGCCTAGCTATTTCTTCCACTCTTTATGCTGGTGACGAGTTACCCATCATTAAGATCGGTCACCCGACCTTGAGGGCACAGGCGCAAGAAGTGACGATGGCCGCTTTTGAAGATCCAAAGTTTCAGGCCTTGATTGATGATATGATCACGACGATGGGAAAAGCTGGCGGAGTGGGTTTAGCGGCTCCTCAAGTGAATCAATCCATCAGACTCTTTGTCATGAAAAGCTGGCCTTCAGTTCCGTTGACAGTTGTGATTAATCCTAAAGTTACTTATGAAGAGGCCGATGGAAAAAAAGATTCTGTTGAAGGGTGCCTTTCAATTCCTGGCAAAAGCTTAAAAGTGAAACGTTTTAAGAAAATTGTCATTTCGTATTTCGACCGTAAAGGGGAATACATCACTAAAGAGTTGTCAGGATTTGGTGCCATTATTGCTCAGCATGAGTATGACCACTTAAATGGTATTTTAATTGTTGATCTCATCGAGCAGATGAATGAAATGATGAACTATACCGGTTACACCAACGCACCACTCATGTAGATCCTGAGCTAGAGGTCTTTCAGATAAAAACTATCGCAAGAAAAATGCCCCGTATTACCCAATGGTTTTTGGAGTAGTAAGAACTTATTTCTGAGGTAGAGCTTGTTCGCTCTTTCCATACTTTTTAACGTCTCAAGATAACATTTCTCAAATCCCATCTCGACAGCACGTTTTAGACAGAGATCCATCAATTGCTGTCCTAATCCGAGTCCGCGAATTTCTTCTTTAAAATACATCTTGCGGAGCTCACAGATAGATTTGTCTGAACCAGTGAGTGGAGCAATACCTCCACCGCCAAAAATGCCATCTCCGTCTGTGACGACAAAATAAACGTGCCTTTCACGATGATAAGCAGAAAACATGTCACTGACTTCCGGGTCATGGATAGCAAATCCCGGACCGGATGCTCCGAATTCAGGCATAACCGTTTTTATGAGTGACTCAACTCCGGCAATGTCATGCGGAAAAACTTCACGGATTAAATATTTTTTAGAGTTCATCATATTTTTTAGAATTTCCCTTCGAAAGTTCGACAGGGTATTTGTCAGCATTTTTTTGCATTTTATTTCTGACGGCTTTCTCTAAGTCGATTTCAGTCTTGCTTAAAATTCTCATGAGATAAACAAAGATGTCGGCCACTTCATCTTCGACTTTGCTCAGTATTTTTGGATCAGATTTTACCTGATTCGATTTTTCTTCGCTTAACCATTGGAAAATCTCCATCAGTTCTGCACTTTCTACATTTAACGCCATTGAAAGATTTTTTACAGAATGAAACTGATCCCAGTCCCGCTCTTTCACAAAGGCTTCAATATCTTGATTGAGTTTCTTAAGGTCGATGTTTTTCATAGAGAAACTATAGCCAAATGAACACAAGCCGCCTACCCTCAAATCCTATGCATCCCAGAAACCGCCATCAGGACAGATACGATCTTAAAGAGCTATCAAGAGTTTTGCCTGAACTGTCTCAGTACATCAAAATAAATGATTATCGAAATGAGACAATTGATTTTTCAGACAGTGCAGCAGTAAAGGCACTAAATAAGGCGATTTTTAAATCTTTCTATGGTATTGAGCAATGGGATATTCCGGATACTTTTTTGTGCCCGCCCATCCCGGGAAGAGCTGACTATATTCATACTGTCTCCGATCTGTTTTCAGAAAAAAAACATTTAAAAGTGCTTGATATCGGAACTGGGGCAAATACCATTTATCCCCTCATTGGATGCAAAGAATATGATTGGCATTTTGTAGGCACTGACATCAATCAGAAAGCGTTACAGAATGCAGAAGAAATCGTGAAGCGAAATGGTTTATCAAATAAGATTTCTTTCCGCTTACAAATAAGTCCTGATTTTATTTTTAAAAATATTATCGAAGACAAAGATTTCTTTGATCTCACATTATGTAATCCTCCTTTTCATGAGTCTTTAGAAGAGGCTTCCAAAGGGACAAACCGTAAATGGAAAAATCTCGGCATAAAACCAAAAAAGGGAACACTTAATTTTGGTGGACAGGGTGCAGAACTATGGTGCCCAGGTGGTGAGAAGGCGTTTATTCTAAAAATGATTGAAGAAAGTGAAATAGTTAAAGAGCAGGTTGGTCTATTCACAACTCTTGTTTCAAAAGAAGCGAATCTTCCTTCCTTGAAAAGCGCTCTGAAAAGAATTCAGGCAACTAACATTCAAATACTTGAGATGACCCAAGGTCAGAAAAAAAGCCGGGTTCTATGCTGGACTTTCAAAGACCGAACTAAAAATCATTTTAGCTCTCCCTAGGAGTTATGGTGAAATTTGTATTTCTTGCTCTTCTATTACTTTCTTTCATCTAAAAGTGCTTCTTATGAGTCTCCGGACGCCTCATCCATTGATAATGATGTATAAGTACTGACCGTTAATACGGCGGCGGATTTGACTGATCTTAACTAGGTTAGAACCCACAGATTTCTTTTGCCATAGATCTTAAAACATTCGCGGCCGCACTTTGGTTTAATTTTTTAGAACCGCAGTCAAGAGATGATTCAAGTAGAACCATTGATCCACGATGAAATCCTTCAACAATAGTTGTTCCGATATCACATGGGTTAATCGTCTCAGAAATGCTTCCTCGCTTCGCCAGACGGTTTAGAATACGTATGAAGTGGATCTGGGTGCTTGGAATTATGCGAGACGTTCCTATCGCCGTTCCCTCTCCATTGACGGTTTCAGATTGCATTTGTCCATCCTGAAAAATTTTACAATTTTTGACGAAACTATTTTCAGGCATCACATAACCACTGACTGAATATTTTTGAAGAATCACATTACTGGCAAAAGCTGAAGGAGAAAGGAGTAAAAAGAATAGGAAAAATTTGGACATAAGCTCCCCGGGTTGTTCTAGCAGCAAACTACACCCGGAGAGCGAAAAAAGTTAATTCAATTAATTCTTAAGGTTTTTTCTTACCAGGTCTCTCAAAGGTTCAAGACCAAAAACTTCAAGTGGCTGGCCGTTGACGAAAAAATGCGGCGTTCCGCGTACGCCAAGTGCTTGTCCATCAGCGATGTCCTGCTCAATTATTTTATCAATGGCGGGATCATTCATATCTTGTTTCACTTTTTCAATATCTACACCTGCCTCTGGCAAAAACTTCCAGATGTTTTCAGGTTTTGGATCATGGTGGCTTCCCCACTCTGGCTGATAGCGAAAGAGTACTTCCAAAGCTTCCCAATATTTACCTTGTTTTCTTGAGGCCTCAAGGATCTTAATGGCAAATTTAGAATTCCCATGAAAAGGCGCGTATCTCATCACGAGTTGAATTTTGCCTGGATTTTCTTCAAGGATCAATTTTACAAATGGATAAAAGTCACGGCAGCTTTCGCATTCAGGATCAAAAAACTCAACGAGGTAAACCTCTGGTTTGACCGTTCCAATAGTTGGTGCATAATCTGGAACAAATTTTTTCAGATCATCACTCGCCATAGTAACAAGTTTTTCAGTCTCTTGTGACTTAAACATTTTAACCCCGGCAAAAAAAGCTCCCCCAAGCAAAAGAGCGGCAATAGCAACAAGAACAAATTTATTTTTCACGTTTTAAAATCCTATGAGTGATGGTTAAAAATATTAATAATAAGGTAAACGAAGTGAGCGCCATCAGTGGAATCGTAATGAATCCAAACCACTTGATTTGAACAGTTGTGCAGGAAATTCCTAAAACACATGGAGCAGCACTTTCAGGGAGGATATTGTAGTACAACAGATTATGATAAACCGAGATGAACCAGCCAATTATAACTATTGGAAATGAAAACCTGATCACTTTTCCATCAAAGGGAAATAGTCCCATCAGAAAAATCACGATCAATGGAAACATGCAAATACGTTGGTACCAGCATAAAACGCAGGGTGGATAGCGCATGACTTCGCTAAAGAACAGGCTTCCAAGAGTTGAAACGGTAGCAAGAAACCAGCAAAGAAAGATGAGCACCCATTTTTTATCTATCATGCTCTGATTTTATGTCCCTCGTTTTGAGAATTCAAGGTAAGTGTGATACAAAATCGCCCAATGGACTTAATTAAACCATCTTTCTACCAATATACGCTTAATGAGCTGCAAGAGCTCTTTAGAAGCCATGACTTACCTCCGACTGGCCCGGCGTTATTGTATAACTGGCATTATAAAAAACGTCAGTCGACACCTTGTGTGACAGATCTCGCAAAAATAAGCAGAAAATTTGTGGGTGAAAAGTTTGATTTTATTTTACCAAGTGTTGACACCGTTCATGAATCTCAGGACAAGACTGTAAAATTTCTATTCAAATTAAAAGATGATCTGAAAGTTGAATCAGTTCTAATTCCCTTCAACAACAAATACACTATTTGTCTTTCTTCTCAAGTGGGCTGTGCGATGAAGTGTAGTTTCTGCTTCACCGGTACCCAGGGTCTTAAACGCCATCTCACCACGGAAGAAATTATTGGTCAGTTCATCGGTGCGCAAAACTGGTTAACAAAGAATAGACCTCAAAGTGACAAAATTTTAAATATCGTCTTCATAGGCCAGGGTGAACCACTTCATAACTTTGATGCTGTTAAAAAGGCTTGCGAAATTTTCCTTTCTAGAAATGGACTTTGTCTCGCACCCCACAAAATAACAATTTCTACTGCCGGTTATCTCCCAGGTCTTGAGCGATGGAGAGCAGAGATGCCAAAAGTTAATATCGCTGTCTCCCTTCATTCAGTTATCAAAGAAAAACGCGATAAGCTTATTCCAATCAATCAACGCTATCCCATTGAAGAAGTTATCAAATTTGCTGAGGCGATTCCAGAAGGTCGAACAAGATTTGTGACTTATGAGTATCTAATCATCAAAAACTTTAATGATTCAGCTGAAGATGCACATATGACAGGACAATATCTTAAAGGTCGAAACGCCTATATCAGTCTCATCCCGTTTAATCCATTTCCTGGAACGGAGTATGAGCGGCCAAAAGACAAAGAGGTTCAGGACTTTAAAGCTATTCTTGATAGCTATGAAGTTCCAACACTGATTCGAAAAACGAAGGGTGATGAAATCTTAGCGGCTTGTGGACAATTAAATACTAGAGGCCAGTAGGTAAAAGTTAAATGCGAGTTTTGATTTCAGGTTTTGAACCATTTGGTGGACGAGATACAAATCCTACAGCTCTATTGATAAAGGCCTTGGAAAATAGTGAGATCAGCTTCCCCGCCAGGATGACAGTCGATCAGATCTTGTTACCGGTTACTTTTGAAAACTCTTTTCACGTCTTAAATCAAAAGATTAAATCTTATAATCCGGATATCATTATCTCATTTGGACAGGCAGCAAAGAGAGATTCTATAGAGCTTGAAATAAAAGCACTGAATCGCATCGATGCTGATATTTCTGACAATGCTGGTATAAAGCCTCAGGATCAGCTCATTAATCCAAACGGCGAAGACTTTTATCTTTCGACTTTACCAATCCAGGGAATAGAAACTGCCCTTAAAAATGCTTCCGTGCCAGTCAAACTCTCAAATTCCGCTGGCACGTATGTCTGTAATTATTTATTCTATCGATTAATGGAGACTAATCAGGATACCTCAAGGCTCTGCGGATTTATTCACGTGCCACTGTTACCAGGACAGACAAAAGATGATGAACCAACACTTCCTTTTCATGATTTGAAACGGGCACTGACAGTGATTTTGAATTATATTAATGACTAAGCAGCTCGGTTTTTCAATTTATCGTAGGCACGATTAATTTCTTTAGTATTTTTTTCGGCAAGAGTTTTGAAATCTTCCCCCATAGCGGCAACTCGATCGGGATGATTTTGTTTAAGGAGTTCAAAATATTTTTTCTTAAGCTCTTCTTTCGTAAAGGGTTCGTTCGGCCTTAAGCCCAAAACTTGCTCAGGAGTTTGACCAGGAGAAGATGGTGCAGATCTTTTAACTTCTTCTTTTTTCTGATCTTTTTTTGCCTCAGGACGCTTCACTTCGGGTCGTTTGGGTGCTTCTTTCTTAAATTCCGGGTTATCAAGTGCTTTTAATTTTGGAGTTTCAGATTTTTCGTTCATGAGTTTCATTTTGCGCTGAAACTCTTTGTAATCCTCAACACTGTACTTTTGATCAGCGATTTCAAGACCTTTATTTTCTTCTTGGAGCTTTTTCTTTTGGACATCCATGCTCTTTTTTAAAAAGATAAAAGGCATTTTGATAAAGATCAAATAACCACCAACGATGAACAGAGCAATAGGGCCCAGAGTTTTAGCGGAGTTGATAATGGTGTTGACGTAGTAATTTTCTTCCATTGGGTCAACGTATCGGCAGAAATGATGAGGTTGATTAGTTGACTATTTTTTAAACGCGAAGCTTCTGGTACTGTCTATAAAATGATCAAAACTCAAGAGATTTATACCTTTCAGGATCCCTTTATCGCGGCTGCCAGCGGGCTAGTTTTGGTGCAAAATCGCTTCTATTTGGTGGCAGATGATGAGCTGAGCATTTTGGGAATTAACCAGGATCTTGAGTCGTCAGGAGAGAATTTTACCATCTTTTCTGGAGAGCTTCCAAAAGATAAAAAAGAGAGAAAGAAACTTAAACCAGACTTTGAATGTCTCGTTTACCTGGGAAATCAAAAATCCCTACTCTGTCTCCCCTCTGGCTCAAAGAAAAATAGAAACCGAGGTGCCCTTCTTAATCTTAAAACAAATACAGTCACTGAGCTTTATTTAAAAAAAGTTTATAACGCTCTTGAAGACCTCTATTCTGAGCTCAATATTGAGGGCGCGATTATTCTTGAGAATAAAATACGCTTGTTTCAAAGAGGTAATGGGCCGCTCCATCAAAACGCTATTATCGATTTAGAGTTAGAGAGGTTCCTTAAAGACGAAATTCAAGGCCTGAAAGCAATTGATATTGAGCTTGGAAGGTTAGGTTCCGTACCATTAAGTTTTACTGATGCCACACTTTTTAATAATCGAATCTTTTTTACGGCCGTTGCCGAAGATTCAGAATCAACTTTCGAGGACGGAGAATTTTCGGGAGCAATTTTAGGTGAGATGTCTTTAGATGGTAACATCCTGAGAACGACTGGACTTGGCATTTCATCTAAGCCTGAAGGCATTGCCTTTGATGATAAGTTTTTTTATCTTGTGACTGATGATGATGATCGAAAAAAACCATCACGATTGTTTAGGTGTTCGGTGGATCAGCTCTCGTTTCTTATTGATAAGCCGTAAAAGTTCAGCGGCAGCTTCAGCATCGCACATGGCGCGGTGATGGGTCTCAAGTTTAATATCAAATTGCAGGGTTAGTTTTTTTAATCCATAACCATCTAAGCCTGGATAATACTTTTTCATTCCTGCTTTAGTACAAATATAGGGTCTGACAAATTTTCGCTCAAGCCTTGCATACTCGGCCTGAAGAAAACCGTAATCAAAACTTACGTTATGGGCCACGAAGATAGCATCTTTAGTGAACTCATCAAAAGCATCCGCGACTTCTGCAAATTTTGGTGCATTTCGAACCAATTGATTACTAATACCTGTTAGCGCTTCAATCTCCCGGGAAATAAAGCGTTGTGGATTTATGAGTTGTTGGTATTTATCAATGACTTTTCCATTGCGCATTTTAACAGCCCCAAGCTCAGTAATCCGATGATACGGAGATCCACCACCGGTTGTTTCGATATCTACCACGACGTACGTTTGTTCAGGATTAAATGAGTATTTGACCTGAAGAATTTCGACCTCAAAGCTCGCGCGCTTTAAAGCAATCATCTGCAAAAGCTGAATTTGTTTTAAGGAATCGCCCTCAGCTTTGATTTCATAAAACTTCGCTTTTCCTTTTTCAATTGCCAACAAATCCGGAAAACCAGTCGAACGGTTATGATAGTCTCGCGCCATGTAGATCAAAATCTCAATGATACTTTCTGGATTTGAATGAGAGATAAAAGTCGTAAGAGTCGGAGCCAAAGACTCATGCCATCCAAAAACGCCGTTTTGAATTCCCGTCTTTGTTTCTATTTTTTTTAATAAATAAGAGAGAATCTTTTCCTGATCGTGAAAAAGCTCTAGTTTTTTATGAATACTGTCTTGGTGAAGAAAGTAGAACTTATCTGACCATAAATCCTTTGGGCTTCTTTCAAACTCGTTATACAGACCAGTTTTATCACTTTCAAAAAGCTCCTCCCAAAATAAGACTCCAAAAAGTGAGTTCCATAAATAATTTTCAAGATGGAAGCTCGGAATACCGCGGTCTTTGAAATGATCCTTGACTCCCATCTCAGGATGCCTGAAATAAGACTCATCAATTGGTACAACCTGTGCATGCTTTAGGGTTTCGGTTAAGATACCTACTTTTTTCTTATGGTATTTTCTTGCAAGAAAATCTTCTGCAAAAAGGTATTCTAAATCAGACATGGGATTATCAAGGACTAGATTTAACTCTTCTAGACACTCCTCTTTTAGATCCATCTGATAAAGAAGACGAATTCTTTTTTCTCTTCCTGGGTGCTGTTGGCAAAATCTTAGGACCTCTAAAGCTTTAGCAAGCTTAAAATCCTTTTTAAAATCCTCGGCAATCGCTAAAAGAATCGTCTCACGCAAATGGGTAGATTCAGCATTCAAAGAAAGTGGCCACTTGGCGATTTCCCCATAGTCAGAATAATCTTCTGCAAGTTTTGCAAAAAAGTAGTGTGCGCGTGCTTCGTCTTTGGATTTAAATCTCGCCTCAAAGGATGTTTTCTCGCGGCTTACTTTTCTCACACCTAAATCTCTTAAGGTATAAAGGGATAAATTGTCCTGAATTTTCCCGAAGTAAAGAAAGATCAGATAAGAGAGTTCTTCCATCCTGTCTTGGACAATTATATTTTCAAGTTTTAAAGCTGCCGGAAGCTCATTCTCACGAAGAGCGAGTTGCAACTTCTCCTTTGACCAAGACTTCTTGATCGCTAATCCCTTCTCTTCGGCAAATTCAATAAGTTTGGGTTTGGGAAGAAAAATCAGCAGTCCGCACCAGTCTTCTGATAAAACGTCTTTGATAAATTTTTTATTTTTTAATTCTTGCAAGACATCTTCGTGAGACCCAATTTCAGAGTACCTTAAAGTCTCTTTGAAAAAGTACCTACCCTTTCGATTCATAAGGCGTAAATACATACACTGAGCGTCCTCAGAGAGCTGATCAAAATCATTTAAAAAAGCAAAGTGGGTTTCATCAAAAAAATCACCATA
The DNA here is from genome assembly GCA_040399915.1 of Bacteriovoracaceae bacterium. Taxonomy (GTDB): domain Bacteria; phylum Bdellovibrionota; class Bacteriovoracia; order Bacteriovoracales; family Bacteriovoracaceae; genus Peredibacter. Next base: position 127,161 of record JBBARE010000002.1, on the reverse strand, counting down.
CAGGCCTAAAAGAGCTGAACGAAGTTCTAGGAAATGGGCAAGATAGTACTTAGGAGGCAATTCTATTTTCATGTGTTGTCAGGATATATCAGCGGAGATTGAAAATAAATAAACAAGTTAACGCCTCTCGCTAGCCTCTTAACCCAACATTAACAGAAGAATCGTTGGCCGTGCTGCAAAAGATTACTTAGAATTTAGCAAAACAATTTTAAGGGTGATTATGAAACAGTTTTTACTTGCTGCCATTATCCTGTTACCACAGGTGGTTTTCGCTAAATCACTGAAAGTCATGGCGTACAATGCAGAAAATTTCTTTGATACTCTTCATAATCCTAAAACTCAAGACTTCACTTACCTCCCTCTGAGCCTCAAGCAATCCCTCCCAGGTCATGCCCAGTACTGCCAGTCGATGTCGGAAGGATTTTATAAAGACCAATGCCTGAATTTAGACTGGACTGAAGCTAAGTTTACTAAAAAGGTTATCAATATCTCTAAAGTTATTAAGGCATTTGATAAAAACGGCAAAGGTCCAGATGTTTTAGTTCTTGAAGAAATCGAAAACGCGGATGTTTTAAAAAAGCTTGTGACAAAAGGTCTTGATAAACTTGGTTACAATCATAAAATCCTTATCGAGGGCGATGATTCTCGCGGCATTGATGTCGCCGTTGTTTCTAAATTTCCAGTGATATCATCAAAGCACCATCCACTTGTTATCAATGGCACAAGACTAGACACACGTGGAATCCTGGAAGTGACCCTAGATGTTGAGGGATCAAAAGTTGTGGTTTTTGCTAACCACTGGCCCAGCCAAAGTAACCCGGCATCTGAGCGAGTTGCTTCTGCAAAACTTTTATCTAGTGTTGCCTCAAAATTAAAGGCAGACCTCATCATCGCGATGGGTGACTTCAACACTCTCGATACTGATATTCCCTACCCATTCGATAGCTTAAAATATTTTATCGATGCTGAGACGGAAGCAAGAAAACTCAATATCGACCTGAAACCAGGAACTCACTTTTATAAAGGTGGATGGGCATCTCTTGATAGAATATTTGTTTTTCAAGATTCTGCGTTAAAACCAGACTATTCAAAATTTAAGATTATTCACGAGCCTTTTATGATGAAAATTGATTCTCGTACCGGTGAATCAGTCCCAGTAAGAGCTGAGGCTTCTACGGGTGAAGGTTTTTCTGATCATTTGCCTTTAGCGATGGAATTTATTTACTAGCTTATTCCACTCAGTTGATTTACCCCTCCACCAGTCGCAAAATAGTGTCATGAGTAAAATAATCAAGGCCCGGGTCATTTCCGGGCGCTACACTGACGAAATAGTCAGGATAAGTAATATCAGTATTGATGAAATGGGCCGCAAGAATGCTGCCTGCACTCTTTCCAATAATAATCGCGCCAACATTCCCGTCAGTGATTTAGAAATCATAGCAGATGAAGCACCGGCACCAGAGATTAAGAAGGCGAAAACCGCCTCTATGCCTTTTGTGAGTGGATCAAGTTCAAGTCGAACACTTACTCATACTAAGAATATGAGTAAGCCTCGTGCTGAAAATAAATCACCTGTTACCCCATCCAAAGAAACGCCTGCAGAATGCGATTCTTGTGGTACCCGTTATAACCTAGAAGCTCGCAAAGGTATGCCAGGTAAAATTACTCAATGTGAAAATTGTGCTGAGGAAACTGAAACTAAGATGGATGGAAAGATGATTTTTTCACACAAAACAGGTGCGACCATAGAAATAAAAAAAGATGGCGAGCTTCGCCATGAAGCCGATATTTTTGATCCAAAGGGTAAAGTTTGAAAAAAGAAAATGAATTTTCAAAAACACTCGAAGACCTAGAAAAGAAAGTCAGTGAGATTAATAACAAAAATAAAATTCAAACTAAGCGGCTTCAGAAGATTGAAGCGATTGAATTAAAAAAGGAAGAAGAGGAAAAAAAGAGGTTACGGGAAGAAAGTATTACCGCCAAAAAAAGTAATGATCGTACCTGGCTTTACATCTATTTAACTTGTTCCCTCCTTGGGGCCCTCATTACTAAGCCACTTATGGATAAAGATCCTGTCGAGTTTTGGTTTGGAGTTATTACGGTAGTTTGTCTCGGCGGAATGATTGCGATGAAAGGGAAGAAATAAAGATCTTTTAGAAAAGCGGCAAGCAGGTTCCTGGCGCTCGAGGTTTCACAGATTCCATCTTTCGGAGATCTGTCCTCGTTAGCGCTAGAAAATGTACTCGAGCTCTATTCCCGCGATATTTCTCTTATAGTAGAAGTTTTTTCGGTCTTTGGAGATGTTGCGCTGATGTTCTAAACGGGAATTAAGGCGAAAACCTTTGCCAAGAACTTTGGAAAACTTAAGGCCTGGACTAATATTTTTTTCCAGACCCCGGTTAGAGCGGTCGTTGATCGGATCAGTCAGTGTCAGTCCCATTGCTACTGACGGATTGAACCAATCTCGATAAGACGGAAGAAGCCAATCTACTCGCATCGTCAGTGCATTACTATCAAAGGCATCGCGGTTCACACGGGTCCGATCAAGGCCTGAGTACAAAAGAAGAGTACCATTTTTTAATCCTACTGTTTGTTCAACGACAAGACTCAGGGTTTTGGAATTAGAAAGTGGAATATAACTCTTAAACTGGCGCTCTTTTAGGCGTACGACCGTTTCACCAACGGAGAAAAACTTAAAGCGCTCTCCAAGCATAAAGAGATGGGCACTGGAGCTGAAATCCAGCGTCTCCGTGGCTTGCACATCACGCTGAGCATAGTTAAAATCATAATCTAAAAGTATTGAAGCAGCGTTACCAAAAAGTGTGTGCTCGTAGGCAGAGCGGATGGCAGGTGCGAGAAAATAGTTATCATTACGAAAAATTTCCGGAATGCGATTCGTGTAGCGGGTGTAGTTAAGACGAGTTTCCGGAGCAATACTAAAGAAATTTTTATAATAGAAAGTGTAGCGGCCGAGGACTTCAGATTTAGAAAAACCAGAGCCCTGTTTAGAACTGGCAATCGTTGTTTCAGTCGGAGTAAAAGTGACATTGGTGTCATACCCAAATTCTTGAGCGGCCCTAAGAAAGTAGGGTGGAATTAAGGCCGCCCGACCATTTCTGAGCTGAAAGAGAACAAGTTCATACTTTCGCTGAAGATTAATAATTTTTTCTTTGATCTTTGGAGCTAGATTCGAAGTCTCATTCACTCTAAGGGCGCGCTCATACTGAGGAATCACCTGGTCTTTTATAACGTTAAACACTTCTGGTTGTTTCTCAGCTTGGGCGAGCTCAATGTCGGATATCTGGAGCTCGGCCGCTTGACGTGTTTCACCGGCGTCTTGATCATTGAGACGACGAATTAATAGATAATAAGCTTTTGCGTCTTGATCATCACCAAGTTCATGGCTTAGATAACCCAAGTAATAAAGACAGGTGCCTTTTTTAAAGTCACGCTTAAATGATTCATTGAAATGAATTTTAGCGAAATAGAATTTTTCAAGCGCAAAGTAGGCCTGCCCTAACTCGTAATGAAGATCCAAAGGAATATATCCAAAATCAAGAGAGCTTTGAAATTGTATGGCGGCAAGATCGAATTCCTGAAGCCTATTTAGGCTCATCCCCTTCCAGTAGGCAATGAAGGAAAGGGTCTTAGTGTTTTTGGAGGATACTTCTTTTTTGAGGCGATCAAGTTCTTCAACAGTGGCCTGGTATTTTCCCTGGCCGTAGAGTGAAACTGCCTTTTGAAAAAGCTTATCCTCCGCAAATGCTTCAAGAGAAAAAAAGACTAGAAATAGGCTTAGGAAAAAATTCATCTGCTTATTTAATCACATCAATATTTAAGCGACCATTAGTTCTTTGAATCACTGCCGTTGTGAGATCAATACCTCCGCTGGCCACAGGAGCTGCTGATGAATTCGTTGGTATAACCAATCCACTTGAGTTTGTGCCTCCAGGATTGGGCGCAGTAGCGACAGTGTTCATATTCAATGGGCCACTCAAATTAAGGTTTGGATTAGACTGAATCACCTGCGCCACCTGCGAGAGCGACATTCCCGAGTTAGAAACAACAGGAGCAGGTCTTTCCACTTCCACCACTTTGGATGGCCCACCTATTTGAGGAACAGTCATCAGAACTTTACCTTCAGCAGTAATCTCTACATTTTTTGGAGGAACAAAATTTCCATCATTACTAACAGTTCCATTTCCTGGACTCGGAATAAAAGTATTAGTGTTAGGATCAAACACACTGTCTGTAGCAGGAGGTATCACCACTCCAGACTCCAGGTGAAGAAAAGAACCATTGGCCGGGCGTATAGTATCACCCTGAACAAAGCCTTGTGCTTTGGGATCCAGCGCTGGCGCGTCAGCTGGGATACTTACTGCTTCTACCACTTGGGCAACTTCCGTTTTGAGAGTGGTTGAATTATTAGTCACTTCCTGGCCAGATAAACCTTCTGGAACAACTGATCGCGTCTGCTTAGTATCCGAACTTGGAGCCCGACCTGATTCAAAATTTTTGTTATTCTCAAGTGATTCTCTTTGCTTTAAGTTCAAGATGGCCGGAACCGTAGGTTGAGGACGGTCGACTTCAACGACTGAAAATTCCCCGGGCATAATCCGAACACCTCGATCCACGATCTCCTCTAATCTTTCTGTGGACTGAGGGGCGCTTTCTGCAAGGTTGTTAAAAACAACAGAGCCCTCAAAGAGAACGGTCGCAGTATTCTGACCGTTAGTTGTCACCATAAAATCCGTGCCTCTTACACCCATCACAGCATTAGAGGTTTTAATAAAGAGCTTTGACTTATCTTGATCCTGGATTTGAAGATAATCTTTTGTCACTTGCGACCTTATCTGACCTTTAACAAGATCAATCACACCGGCCTCTTTACCGTTAAACTTTTCAATTTTCATTTCAGAGCCCGGTCCAACATTCATGTGAGATTTATCTAAAAAAATGAGTTTCACAAAACTTTTTGTGGCAGTTTGAACCACATCGCCCTCGGAAACCCAATCATTCAATTTAAGGATTTCTGTTTTACCGATGGTAAGTTTTTTTACATCTCCCCGAAGGAGCTTGACCACGGCGACTTTCTGGGCACCAAAGGCCGATAAAGAAATAAAGGCAAAAAGATAAGCGAGAATTTTCATCAGTGTTCCCTTTTAAATGACTCATTGATTATAGCGCCTCTTAAGGCCTGCCCGAAGGAGACTCCAAAATCAGCATATTTTTCTCACTTACCTTTATTTTTGAGCGAAACTATCAGGTAAAAAAACTTAAAAGTACCCTAAGGTTCCAAACAAAGAACTCCGAAATGTTGAAGATTCCTTTAGGGAAAGAGGTCAACTGTGCTTTTGAATTTCCTGATCATGCCAATACTATGTTTTCTACTCATTTCATGTGGAGGAAGTAAATCCTCAATAAAAGTTGAAGTGACAAGAAGTTTTTCTTCCACCAATTCAAGCTTTGATGGAGGACTTTATGTGCATGGGAAAAATCTCGCAACTCAGGAGGAGTTTTCAATCGCTCTCGGTAACCAATCCTCCACCAGCATTGTTCTTAATTTTGGCAATTGGGATATAAGAGTCGTTGGATGGGATACTTCCCCTCAGGTCATGGAGGGCGACGTTCTCTGTGCCCATGAGGTCATCGACTTTAAGTCAGAGGAGCAGAAGGCCTCATTCCAGGTCACTAATGCTAAATGTAATGATCCGGCCTTGGGATCCTTCAATCCTGTGGGTATTTATTTTTGTGGCGCTCTTTACGATCCAAATGATCCTCAAAATCTTCGATCGCCTGGTTTCTTAACAGCGGCTTTTTGCGATTCCTACCCAAAAGCTTTTCGTCAAACAGATATCAAGGGAATTACTTATACACTTCATTCAAAACTTCCAGGAGGAAGTCTCTCTGATGGACTTAACTCTGGTTGCTTAAGTAGTTTTAATAATCACGTAAAAAAACTTCCAACAAAAGTTCCCTTGACCATGAAAGTATTTAGCGACTCGAGCTGCTCAGGGACATCGGAAATTGGAAAATACTATTTTCCTACTGGCCTTGACGTAACACAGCTCTCACGATCTGAGCTAACCTTTGATGCGATTTTTAGCCAAAGTTCAAATAGGCTCGCCCTGGCACCACCTATTTCTAAGCGAGGAACGACGCCCTTTTTAACCGAAATGCCATTCATAAAATGTGGAACCGCCGCTTCTCCTGACTATTGCCTAACTCTGCCGTCAATGCCAAGTGGTAGTCATTATGTGATCTCAGATTCTGACAACACCCTTTTTATTCCTGGTCCAATTAATAACGGAGTTTGTACTAATAATACGCTGACTGGGTGGAGCAGTAGCCTCGAACTTAAAGGCTGCGAGTATAAAGACGGTGGACTTGTTATTAAAGTCAGGTCAATTGGATTAACTCAAAACAGTGACGTCATTTTTAGCTTCGGTGAAGGGCCTGGAGGTGAGGTTCTCTATGAATACTCAGCACGAGTCTCAAACGACATCAATATTTTGAGATATCTTTCGCACGTTTTAGGATTCAATGAAATCCCTTCTCCTCCTCTGGCAAACTCTCTTCTTCATAGCGATGGCAAGGTGGATGATCGGTCCCAAGACTTAGGAATATTCGGGCAAATTTCAGACTTATTTTCACCTTCAAAGGTAGGAGGTCTTTTTTGGGATCAGACCTGCTCGCAACAGCCTCTTTCTAATCCCATCACAAGAACCGTCTCCTTTAAGGATAAAGGTTCACTACAAAACTATTCTCTCACTCTGACTAATCCTCCTGCGGTGAATACTCCGCGCTATATTGCGACCTTAAATCCACGTCAACTCACAGGTACTCAGGCCTTTCATCGGCGTCTGATTATAAGAAATTTTAAGGGACTAATGGGTTATCAGACGGAAACTGTTTTTGATTTTGCCTGCGACGGTAAGGACCTGATTGACTTTTCCACTAACCTACGAATCGGAAGGCTTGAAGACTACCAGGAAGAAGTAACGGCTTCTTCCATCAACACGAAGCAAACACTTTTTTTTTGGAACACTTCGCTTCTTAGTAATACTCGTTTTGAACGATATGAATTTGAGACGGATAAAATTTTGACGGGCACAAATAACTGGAGGATACAGAGACGTTCAAGCTCATTTATCAGGGGAGAAAAAATTAATCATACCTCAAATACCCCGTTTAATAATACCCAGCTTAATAGTTTAAACTATCGTTATAATTATCAAGAAAATGACCCTCAAGTAACTACCGATGACTCTAGTTCTGAAGAACTAGAGTCAAATCAGTTTGACCTGATGGGAACAAATCTCACTTATTCTTTTTATCCATTTTTTCGTGCCAAAGGGCAAACGGGCCAGCCTCTTCCTCCAGGTGAGATTTTTTCTGATCAACTGTTTCCTCATGAAAAAAATGCTGTTCTCGTCCGACAAAAATCAACTGAAACGCCTATTCGCTCTCTGCCGGACGGAAAATTCCTACATGCTTACATGACGGGCAACCTCCTTAAAATTGATCGCTTTGATGGAACAAGCTATTCAACTTCAAATTTACATACTTATGCTGCGGACACCAACCCTAAATTGATCGCCTCGGATCTCTCGCCAAATGGTTCCAAGGCGATCGTCGTCACGAATAAGGATGCCTCATCTTTGAAGGTGTTTCTTTATAATGGGTCAGATTTGACAATTGAAAATCCAGATCCAACTGTTAACTCAAGTCCCAAAAAGCTAAAAGTTGTCGTTGATAATAACGGCGTTCATCTGATTGCCATTCAGGGATTGGATGATAAACTTTATTTTAGAGTCGGCCCCTCATCCACGACCACTAATCCAAGTGCCCTGAATTTATTTTCCCCCCAAGGCAATTCTAATTACAAGCTCGAGGATTTCCAATTAGCAAAAGATAATACTAATCAGCTTTGGCTCTCTGTTATTTATTCTTATGCTGATAACTCGAATAATAAGAACTACAATCTCTCTTATTGCAAAGTGAGTTCAAGTAATCCTACGTGTAACCTAAACATTGTTGAAACTTTTACGACTTTATTATCCACTGATAGGATTGAGTCCCTTTCTCTCTTTAATGCTGATGATGGAAGTGCCATCACTCTCTCCTATCGAAAAATGCTAAATGGAACAGGACATGAAAAATCTTTCACAACTCCGTCATCCCCCATTAACTTTACTCCCGTGAGCAATAAACCTATCAATGCGGCTTCAATTTATCCAGTCACGATTAATATGGGCAGAATTGATCTTACTCAAACGATAGGCGGAACTGCCCTTGATCCGCAGGGGTCGGTTAATGCGCCCTTTGTTCCAGCGATTGTCCCGACCTTTAGGATGAATTACATGAGTCTTAAACCGTCGACGTTTAGCTCTGTGTTCACGCCACCTGGAACATTTCTTAATACCAAATAATGTCTAAACTCCTCGCTTTAAATGCTAAGGTTTGAAAAGTTTGTTTCAGACAATCACTCCAATTGTTTCGGAAGAAGTGCAGATTAAAAGTGATTAGCATCAAAGGTACCCGGGTTTTATTTATGCTTTTATCCTTAAGTTGAAGCATCTCGCCTTCAAAGGTGAGCGTGGGTGTGTCCCCTCATCCGTAAGACCAGCTTGATGTCTTTATGTATTTCGTTGTTGTAGGGCCATTTATGAAAAATGCCGTTTTAGCCCATAAGCTCTTGCAGCAAGAGCTTAAAATCATCAACTCCGCCCTTAAATCTCTTGTGCTTATTCTTGTATAAACTCCAGACTTTTTCGAACTCTTTATCGTCTGCGAGCATTCGAGTTTTAAGAGTATCAAGCTGATGAGTACTTAAACGGTACTCATCCTGAATCATCTTGATAAATAAATTGAAAGAACCCATGTCCATATAAAACTATTCGCAGATTACGTATGAATTTCCACCGCTACATTCGTCAAAGTGTTCCATATACCAGCCACTGTCGACATTATAGAGATTACGACTGTAACCGTTCCAAGAAGAAAGTTCTATTTTCTTAGCTTCGAGAAGCTCTGCAGAACTGCGAGAGTAGCTCTTTTTAGAACCATCATCAGCTGTTTCAGTTACGATTACTTTTCCAGCGAGATCGCTTTCAGTAATCACAATTGTATTCAGGTCTCTAAAAACAGTTCTCGTGCAAGTAAGGAGGACGTCTCCGGGAGCTGCGACAACAGAAGTTGATGCCATTAAAAGAGCAAGCATAAGTTTCATGAGAATCTCCGTGATTAAAAGAATTTAAAATTTAAAAGCTTTTAACATCCTGGAATCTCACCGTCAAAAGGAGTGTGTAAATTGTACGAACGTTAGAATGGATTAGTGATCGACCCAGCGGCACCGCTGCTACCGCAAGCATTACCCGTACCGCCCGTTACTAAGAGATTGGCAGGGTTATAAGTAGCAAGGGTTTCTATAGATATAAGTCCGCCAGCTCCCCCATTTCCGCACGGGAGAGGTCCACCTGTAAAATTACCACCGAAAGCATGAACATTATTAACCGTCGCTGATGCATAAATTTCGATTACCCCACCAGTACCCGCAAAATGAGGCCCGGCAGAATCCGCGCCACGTGCACTGATAGTTCCAGTTACAGTTCCTCTCACGATCACTTTACCAGGATCGCCATTACTTGTTCCGCCGATGCCAGCATTACTTGTAATTGAGTTCACCGTTCCTGTGACTTCAATGAGCACAGAACCTCCGTCGGCACCCTCTTCAGCACTTGATGTATTGTTGTTTGTGAAAATATCGTTGGCAGAACCGATCACTTGAATCGATCCACCTTTTCCGCCATCCGCGCCAAAGGCACCTGTGTAAATATCCTGAGCTGATCCACGCACAATCACAACACCGCCCGCTGAACCAATGCCAATATTAGACGTCACACCTGAAGTCGCATTAATTGTTCCAGCAACACTTCCTAGTACATCTACAGTGACATTTCCGCCTTTGCCGACTCTGGCATCGTAAGTATCTCCACCATTAGTTGTAATATTTCCAGAAACAGTTCCACCAACGTAAACTGCTCCGCCTTTACCAGTGGCTTGAGTTCCCTCAGCGTCTAGACCATCGTTATCTCCACCATTAGTCACAATACTTCCAGTGACAGCTGAGCCAGCATAGACTCGAACGTATCCACCTTCACCTGACGAAACTGTCGTCGCACAAAAAGTGGCAACAGTACAAAGATCCTGGCCACCACTTGCATTAATACTTAATGAAGTAGAAGTATCGTAAATATATATACTTCCCCCTTCGCCCCCTGCATGACCGTCTCCCCCTTGGGAAGTGAGAATTCCAAACTTTCCATAAAGAGTAAGTCTGCCACCTTTGCCAGGTAGACCTGGTTTCGATGCATTTGTCACTGGATCAAGTGCATGTGCACCACCATTGCCACCGTTTGAAGTCACGTTTCCAAATTGGATATTATAATCTGAAGTTATCGTAATGTTTTTCCCATTCGTGCCCGGTTGCCCGTTGTAATCTCCCGCTACCGGATCACCTACCGCGACTCCAGCTGCACCATTGGTACCAGAAGCAGAAATATTTCCCATTATTGATGTGGCAGAAGAGACTCCACGCCACGTAACGAATGAACCAAAGTTTTGCGAAACGACAATATTACCAAAACTACCGGCACCAACATCAACAATGATAGGTCTTGCAGCAGTTGGAGCATACGTGACAATTGCATCTGCCGCAGCTTGAGCTGTCAGGAATGGAAGAGCGGGATTATTCATCACACCAGTCGTATCGTTACCAGTCATGCGAAGATAAATCTCAGGTGTTGTGACCGAAATAATAGCGGTCGAGATATTAGAATTTTCGATTCCATCAAAAACCATAAATGTGAAAGCATCAGTTCCACGGAAATTTAAATTTGGAGTATAAGTCATTGAGCCGCCTGTACCTGTCAGCGTTCCAAAGGTAGGAGAAGCAATGATATAATAAATAAGTGGATCACCATCCGCATCAGTTGCGACTAATGGAATAGAGAGCGGTACGTTTTGATAAGTGGAATCTGAACTCGCAAATGTAACAGGAGCAATATTAGTTTTATTAACTGTTATTGAAACCGTTGCGGCCGATGAAACAAAAAATCCGTCAGAAACAGTAAAAGTAAATGAGTCCGTGCCTTCATAACCTGGGGTTGGAGTGTAAACAAATGAACAATTTGAATTCAAAGTTAAAAGGCCATTTGTGGGAGGAGTAATATTTGTACAAGTAACAGTATCACCGTCGGGGTCAATCCCTCGGAGGTGTGCTCGGCCAATACCATTTGAAGTATAAACTGTGCTTTCAGGAACATTGAAAGATGTATCAACTGCGACCGGAGCTTCAGACACTCCTGAAATACTAAAAACAGCATCTGCGACTTGAGACGTTTGATTATTTGTTGTAACTGAGTATGTAAACGATGCAAGTCCAAAGTAATTGGCAAACCCAGTTACCTTGACTTTACAAACACCAAGAACACAAGCGCATGGAGTGGTCACATTTACTTTCACGCGATTTGAAATCTGACAACCAAGAGCAAGATCACCGTCAGCATCGGTATAATTTAAAAAAATAAAATGACTTTGAGTATCTTCCACAAAGGTTGCTGGAAAAATAGCTGAAGCTACGGGAGGATTATCAAAAGCCTCAGGAGCTTGTGCAGCAGAAGACACTTCTCCGGCGGTGTCTGGTTGACAACCTACGAGAAGAAAAAGGGTTAAAATCATAGCTAAAAGCTTATGCGCCATATGGAGACTTTTCGGCTTTTCCAGAAGATTTATTAGAACCCGACAAGTCTTGTCTTTTATAAAAGACGGCCACTGATCCCGGTGATTTCAAAGTCTTAGGGTAAAGTGAAAGATAGGGCCTAAACGCCTATGAATAATTGTCAGATTTATTTTCACTCTAATGATGCATCTGAGCTGATTCGGTAGGCAGGATAAGCGTTCCATTTCACACCTACTATTCTTTGTTAGGGTTTAAAAATGGAAGCTGAAAAGAAAGAAAATAAATACGTCTTCAGTTACTCGCACCTTTTTTTAGGATTACTTATTTTCCTCATCGTGAGGAGTTGTCTTGATGAGTCTTCCATCCAACGAATTGGCCACACTGAGTTTAAAAATTATCTTGATCGTGGAGAAATAAAATCACTTTCGATAAAAGGTGAAAATATTTCTGGTGAATTTAAAAAACCAGTTAATGGAAAGAAATCTTTTAATACGATTATGGTTGCACCAGAAGTCGAAAAACAATTTGAAAAATATAAAATCCCCATCGAAAGTTTGGGAAACTCCGATCTTTTTAGCAATTTTATTCTTTTCATTCTCCCCACTCTCCTCTTCATTGGTTTTTGGTACTTCATTTTAAGACGAGGCATGAAAGGCATGGGGGGTGGTGGAGGTGGATCTTTTATGGCAATTGGAAAAAGTAAGGCAAAGATTTATGTTGAGAAAGATACCAAGATAACATTTAAAGACGTAGCAGGAGCAGATGAAGCACTGGAAGAGTTAAAAGAGGTTATCGACTTTCTAAAAAACACAGATAAGGTGAAAAGTCTTGGTGGCAAAATGCCAAAGGGTATTTTACTGGTAGGTTCACCCGGAACAGGAAAAACATTGATTGCGAAGGCAATTGCAGGTGAAGCGGGAGTCCCCTTCTTCTCAACCAATGGCGCAGAATTTGTAGAAATGTTTGTAGGTGTTGGTGCAGCCAGAGTAAGAGACTTGTTTGAACAGGCAAAGAAGACATCACCTTGTATCATTTTTATTGATGAGCTCGATGCATTGGGAAAAACTCGTCACTCAAATATGATGGGCGGAAATGACGAAAAAGAACAAACACTAAATCAGTTGCTAGTAGAAATGGATGGATTTGATACCCAGGGCGGAATTATTATCATCGCAGCAACAAATCGTCCTGAGATGATTGATCCTGCACTACTTAGGGCCGGAAGATTTGATAGACAGGTGGTTGTTGATAGACCTGATCGTAAAGGCCGAAAAGATATTTTAGAAATTCATATCAAGAAAGTTAAAGTTTCAAACTTAGAGCTTGATAAAATTGCAGGTTTAACCCCCGGTTTTACCGGCGCAGATTTGGCCAATCTGGTGAATGAAGCTGCTTTGATTGCAACTCGTGAAAATAACGATTTTGTAACGACAGATCATTTCACACGAGCGATGGAGCGAATTGTTGTAGGGATTGAAAAGAAAAGCAAAGTCCTGAATGTAAGAGAGAAAGAAATTGTTTCCTATCATGAAATGGGGCACGCTTTGGTTGGATATTCACTTAATAAAGATGATAAAATCCATAAAGTTTCAATCATCCCTCATGGTATTGGGTCAATGGGTTACACGATCCAAAGACCGACTGAGGATCGCTACCTCATGACAAAAGAAGATCTGGAAAATAAGATGGCCGTTTTAATGGCCGGTCGTGCTTCTGAAAAACTCATCTATGGGCATTTGAGTACTGGTGCCTCTGATGATCTGGTCAAGGCCACTAATATCGCCAGAGAAATGGTTATGCGCTATGGAATGACCAGCGAATTGGGTTACGTTGCCTATGATGAACCCTCATCGCAGTTTCTAGATGTTAAAGAAGGATTTTCCCGTCACGGAATGTCCGATGAAACAGCAAAACAAATTGATGACTGTGTTAAATCGATTGTCATGAGTGCCTATCACCGCGCTTTTAACTTTTTACAGGATCATCGCCAGTTACTTGAATCTGCTTCAGCAGAATTACGTGAAAAAGAAACTTTAAGCGAAGATGAATTGAAGATTATTTTTAGTGAAATTGGAAACAACGACTTTTCTCAGGAAAATTTTTATCACCACTAAAGAATGATTTCTAATTCATTCCTTACTTTCCAGACTCCTGAAATTGACTCGGCAATTCTAGTCGCTTCTTTCTTTTCCAGGAGAGACTTAACCGTTCCAAAAAGACAAACAATCCCATTTAAAACAATTGTTTTTATATTAGAACCATCGACATCAGGGTGGTTATAAAAAGCATCATGGATTTCATCATGAAGAGAGACATCTGATTTTTTATCGGCCATATCTTCTTCATCGAGGGATGATTCTTTGTTGGCGTAGCTCCAGCTTGAATAAGGAAAGGGGCTTTCTTCGCCAACTGGATGCATGAGGTTGCGTCTTAAATATGCGATCCAGCTATCTGTCTGTCCTTCGTCATCATCGTAGAAATCTTCATCAGAAGTGAACCAAGGTATGTAAAGGTGGGGAAGTTTTTTCTTTTTAAGTCCCATGCTGCTATTTTGCGGCCAGAAAATCTAAAAAGAAAGGTCCCCTCCTATAAGAGAGGACCCATATTGGTTATTACTTTTTGTAAGGCATCTCACCTAGATAGTCTTTCTTCCCAACCTCGACACCATTATGTCTTAAAATGGCATAGGCCGTTGTGGTGTGAAAATAGAGATTTGGTAAAGCATGCTGGATAACAAACTCTTTACCTGTGAGATATTTTCCTTCCCAACGTGGTTGAGAAATATGTTTTGTTTCTGCACCATCGAAGTCTTTAGCTGAGAAAGTTTCAAGGTAGCCAATCGTTTGTTGAATTCTCGTTTTAAGATCGGCCAGTGTCTTTTCAGAATCTTCATTAACAGGTGCTTCTTTGCCTGATAAGCGGGAAGCACAAAGTTTTGCCGTATCGCAGGCAATCTGAACCTGACGAATAAGGTTAAACATATTAGGGGCAAGTCTGTCGTTTAATAAGACAGCAACATCCATTTTTTTCTCAGTTGAGAAAGTGTCGGCCTTATCCAAAATGAGGGATAAGTTGTGAAGCATTTTTGTGAATTGAGGAACAGTAATGTCATATAGCATAAAATCTCCTTAAGAAAAGTGGTTCATTCTTACCTGACTAATGATACTTGCCAACTTATTTAAGCTATTCCACCATCAAAGAATGAAAAATTTAGTGCTGCTTTTGTTCGTTGTCAGCTGTGCCCAAACCAAAAAAATCACTCCAAAAAATCTGGTTTTTATCCAGGGTGCTTACCTTGATGAAACTGTCTGGCAATCGGTAAATAAAAAGCTGGATAGCAACAGCTATAAGATGATGCATTTGGGACGCCTAGGCCGGGATACCCAGAAGCCTGCATCGCTGACTCGAATCGCTAAGGAGAGCTGTCAGTCGATTCCAGAAGCCTCAATTCTGGTGGCCCATAGCTTTGGTGGCGCCATTAGTAATCAGATGGCGGGAATTTGTCCTGAAAAAATCAGCAAGATCATTTACGTTGCTGCACTGATACCTTTAAAAGGGGAAAAACCATTTGATTTAATGACTAAGACAGCTAAGGCGAATATTTCAAAAATTGTAACCCTTGGAAGGTTTAAAAGCATTCCTAAAGGAACAACCTACTACACTCAATCAGACCCCTTTATCAATTCAACTACGGCGCTGCCAACGCTTTATCCAGAATGGCTTACTTTGGAATCAGAAGATATTACTTACGACGAAATGAAGTTTAATACCATTCCCAAGGCCTATCTCTATGCGGAAAAAGATCCAATTTTGAGTCTCACGACTCAGTTCCAGTACACATCACGTTATGGAATTAAAAACTCGGACGGTATCCCGACAGGACATTTTCCGATGCTTTCAAATCCAGAACTTCTGGGGACTCTGATTGATAAGTGGGCGAACTAAGATCCTGCAATAGAAAGACCGTGAAACATTAGTGGTACAGAAAAAAATGATTCATCTGTTGAACACGTTAATTTTTCGCCCACGACTTCTACATTCTTCAATAACTCTATCAGATTACCTGAAAGAGTGATGTTTCCAAAAGTCATGACACGTTTACCGTTTTCCCAGACGTGGCCCTTGACCGCTACTGAAAAGTTTCCAGTGACACGATTCGCACCGGAGTACAATCCGTCCATCTGAATAACTTCAAGATACTTCGGAGGAAGAGGCTTAACGTTCTTTCCCTGAACCATTAGATGAGTTCCACTCACATTAAGTGAACTGGCCGCCCCTCTTGAAGCGTGACCAGTTGTCGAAGTCTTGAAATGATTGGCCGTCACAGAATTATGATAGAAAGATTTTAATGTTCCCTGATCAATCAGGGTCAAAGGTTTTCTTTCTACTCCTTCACTATCAAATCGAGTCACACGGAATGCTTTTTCATAGGTTGGATGATCAATGATCGTCAGATCATTCGAAATCACTGTTTCACCAATCTTTGCCGCCCAGGGATTTACTTTATTCATCGCCGCTTTCGCAGAATAAAGATTTGAGAAGCATTCAATCAGATCTTTAAGGTTGTCCTCATTGAAACGGACATTATACTTTCCAGTGGGGAGAGGCTTCTCTGTCAAAATTAATTTTGCATTCTCCAGCGAGGTTTCTATCACCTTTTTGAACTGAAGTTCATTATAAGTATGGGTCGAATTGAAATCATAAAAATTTGCTTTTTTTCCATTCTCATCCATTAAGGCAGATGAAGTAATGCTATAGCTCTTATCTTTATAAACGGCTGATCTGCCTTGTGAACTCAGGTAGTGCGAAAAATATTCATTTTCGGAGTAAGAGTTATAAGGAACGGCCACCACTCTTGAGTCAAGCTTCTTAACTCCTGATTCAAGTTCAAGCGTCATGGCAGTTTTATGAGCGATATCAACTTCAGCTTCCGGATAATCAGCTTCATCAGATACATGTCCATTAAGCATCAAAATTTTTTCGTTTAGATTTGGTTCACTGGTCTCTGCGTTTTGCAAGGCCTGCTTGATGAGAAGTGAAACTGACTCATCATCCAATGCTTCAGTATAAGAAATCCCGACTCTTCCATCTTTAATCGCCCGTACACCCATGATCTGTGAGCTTGATACTTTGTATTCAGCAATTGAGCCTTTCTGAGCACTCATTTTGAGAGATTTGGAAGTTGAGAAAAATAAATCAGCTTCCGCTTTATGATCAGTTAATTGATTGATCACTCTGTCCATTAATTTTTTCATGCCTCACCTCCAACAAGAATTTCATCTACTTTGATGGGAGGTTGTCCCACTGTCGTCGGAATGCTTCCACTGACAGAGCCACACATGCCGGCCATCAGCTCAAGATTTTTTCCTACCATAGAAATACGGGTCATGATTTCAGGACCAGTGCCGATTAACGTTGCACCTTTGACCGGCGTTGTTATCTTCCCATTCTTAATGAGATAAGCTTCCTGAACTGCAAAGTTAAATTGACCGGTAGAAGGATCAACTGAACCACCACCCATTTTTTTGGCGTATAGACCATCTGCTACGCTGGAAAGGATTTCTTCCATTTCGTATGGTCCCTTATCGATGAATGTATTTCTCATGCGCGATGCTGGTGCAAACTTATAGGATTGTCGACGTGCCGAACCCGTTCTTTTATGACCAGTTTTCTTTTCACCCAGGCGATCAGAAATAAAACGTTTTAAAATACCATTTTCAATTAGTGTTGTTTTTTGTGTCGGCATGCCTTCATCATCAATAGACAATGATCCCCAGGCACCGCCAATAGTTCCATCATCAACTGCCGTCAAAGCACTGTGGGCAATCTGCTCTCCCATCTTATCCCAGAAAACACTCGCCTTCTTTTCAACCGAAGTTGTTTCAAGTAAATGTCCGCAAGCTTCATGAAAAATAACTCCACCAAAGGCGTTATCAATGACTACCGGCATTTTTCCGGCAGGACATGGGGCTGCATAAAGCATGGTCGTGGCCTGCTTAATTAGAGTCTCAGAAATTTCAGCGACATTTAAGCCTTCAATAAATTCCCAGCCTCCAATGGCACCAGGGCCGTAAAAAGCTTCTGATTGTAAATTTCCATCCTTCATCACCAGTTGATGGAAGAGTCGGATATAGGGACGCTCTTCAGTCGCATAGAGACCATCAGAGTTATAAACTTCAATCAATTGTTTTTTCTTTGAGAAGTTGAGCATGACTTGAGAAACTTTTTGATCCTGACGAAGTTTTTCATCAATTTTTTTAAGGAAAGAAAGTTTGTGCTTAACTTCAACTTCTTTGTCACTTAAGACCGGAATTTTAGGGTAAGCTAATTGTTCGAAATTAATCGTCTGAGATGTCTCACCTTTTTTACCAATGCGCGATCCAAGCAGAGTTGTAATTCTTAGAAGTTCTTCTCTATCAGTTGAGTTAGTATAGCCGTAAAGCGCCTGCTCTCCCTGAATGAGCCTGATGCCTATTCCAAAAAGTGTTCCGGACTGAGTGTCTTCAGCGCGGGAATTTTTAAAAAGTATTCCTTCGTTTTGCGTTCGTTCAATGAATACATCGACGAATTCGGCACCGAACGACAGGCCGTGAGAGATAATGTCCTGTGCGACATGAGATGGTAGTAATTGCATATGTTCCCCTTAAGTCTAGAGATTATATTAAAGGAAAGACAAAATGACATGGATCTTAAGTCCGAACGTTTTAGTCCAGGTTTCTTGATTAATTCATAAAGTGCCGCTTTCCCATCACTCAGATGGCAAAACCAGATCGATATAGGCCAGACAGAAAGAGTTTAGATTTTTTTCAGGTAAAATTTTAGGCGCTCCAACGTATCGTCGAACTCTTTAGCACCGAGACCTGTTTTTCGAAGCAGTGCCGAAGAATCTAATTTCTCAGCACTCATGACAAAAAATATCTTTTTTAATTTTTCAGATTGATCATCTAGACGGATGTCAGCAATTTTACCTTCCGCTTTCAAACGATCAAGTTCCTTATAAACATCAAAAATAAAAAAGTCGATCGGATCAACTGGTCTGGAAGTTTTTACTTCCTGTTTCGGTGCTACATATTCTGAAATTAACGAGTCAATATCTTTGTATTTTGAAAGTTCCAGGAGGTACTGATCCCTGAACACCAATTCGTTAACTCCACCACTATCTATCAGCACTTCAAGAAATCTGGATAGAAGTGATTGAAGGTAGGTCACCTGAAATGGATTACTTTCAAAATAAGGTAAATTCTCAAGACAAATTGAGCTTCTTGCCGATTCAAAAAAAATCCGTTGTGCCTCTTCGTTTTTCTCATCAGCATAAAAATCATCGAAACTCATTTCACTTAAAATCGGCTGAACATAGACTGCGGCAATGGCATCAATCATTTTTTCGTGTTGAGTGAGTTCTTCATCTGAAAAACAATCTTCAAGAAGGGCATCGAATTCAACCTGATAGGCCGATACAAGGGCCTCAAGATCTTTTACACTCAGCTTAAAATAAAAATAATGGGATCTGGACATGAACACATTATGTCACTTTTTGGAGATTCCTGCCAATATCATCGCTTGAAATAAACTTCAGACCACTCTGGGGCCCAGGACCTGATTTCCTCACTACTAAGGCCATGAATTTGGCCCTTTTTATTTTTCAGAGTGTTGGTTAGAATTAGCTAAACATGTTTAGCTAAGGAAGCAGGCCATGGATCGCAAGACCGAGAAACAGACTTCATCTCAGACTTCAAAGAGCTCATCTCCAAAAAGTGGTAGTGACAGCTACTTTCCAATGGATAAAAAACCTCAGCCAAATAATATCAAAAAATACCTAATCACTGCTTTAGTTCTTCTCACTCTTGGTGGTGGAGCTTATTGGGCCACGCAAAAGCAGACAGAGGCGACTCAGGAAACAACCTCGGTTATGATGTCAGATAAAATTGTGCTGGTGAACAGTATTGTGAATCTTTCAGATGATTATGACCCGGAAGCAGACTTGATGGTTTCAAGAATTTCCGATGCTGCGCCGGCCATCTCTATCGATGTTGCCCGGGCAAATCAGGCCAAAGCAGCTGAGGCGATCGCAAATTTGAAAAGTGAGCAGCAACAAAATGTCGAGCAACCTCAGACAAATCCTGACAAAGCAAAACTTGGTCTCTATAAAGGGATACTTTCAAAATGCTACATCGGTGGAAATGATGTTCACTGGGTAAATGAAAATGGCGCTATCCTCGAGCATGTAAACATTGAAACTCCCCTTACAGGTAATGCTTCCGTGGCGAGACAAATGATCCATGACTTAGGTGGTGGAGTTGTAGTCGTCGTCTATGACAAGGGCTATGAAGTTTATGGTAGCGATGGAAAACTAATCAAATACGGAAGTAACGAGTAATTCTACATTTTTTCGACCTGAAATTTTCCATCTGCTGAAACAGAAATTTTCGCACTCTTTGCACCACTGCGCTTGATATCGGCCAATGGTGAGGCAAAGAGATCAAAAATAATTCTTTCAAGTTCCCTTACGCCAAACCTGCTGATTTTCTGATTCTTCATCAGAACATCCATCACTGCTTCAGCGGCCACGTGACGAAGATCAATGCCATAATCTGAAGCGAGCTTCGCAATTTTTAGAAGTGCGATTTCCGCCATGACGGCACCCTGGAGAGGATCAAAAATTGCCACGCGATCAATTCTTCCCAGAATTTCCGGACGGAAAACCTGCGAATCAGCTAGCATGCCTTTTAGAGCATTAGCGAGTTCGTAGTTATCAGTGAATTGCTTTTTGAGGCCGGACATTTTTTCGGCCAGCGAGTTTGAAGTAAGAATGATTACACTTTGAGTAAAGTCAGCCGTGGTTCCTGATCCCTGATCAGTTAAACGCCCCTCACCCATCATTTGCAGGAACAAATCAAAAACACTGGAATGAGATTTTTCAATCTCATCAAAGAGAATGACTCTCCGAGGTTGGGACATCATAGGTCTTGTAAGTTGTCCGCCGTCCTGCGAGCCGACATATCCGGGAGGTGAACCAATCAAGCGGTCTTTTGAGTGACTGCCAGTAAATTCAGAACAATCAAAACGAAGGAGAGCTTTTTCATCTTCATATAGAAATGATGCAATGGATTTGGCGAGTTCAGTTTTGCCCGTACCTGTTGGTCCCAGAAATAATAAGTTTGCGACTGGCCTTCTTCTTTCACCTTTAAACCATTCAAGAGTGATGAGCTTACAGACATCCTTGATGACTGAATCCTGTCCTTTAACTTTTGACTGGCAGTGTTTGACGAAGTCTTCTTCTTTGATGTCACGTCCACCATTTTCCTGCTGTTTTCCCATAAGCTCTTCGAGCTTTTTCCAGTCAGTCATTTTTTTCAAATCATCCATAGAAATTCCTATTTTTGAACATTCTCTTTTTCACACATGTAGCAGCTGATATCGGAATCACGATTTTGAAAATATGTGAGATTTGAAAATTTACTATGTTGTATGTTTACGTTGCCTGGGATGAACTTCCCGTAAAAACCTTCTCTGCCATTTGATACATTGATGTTATTACCACTAATCTTTACTGAGGGTGACTGAGATCGAAATGCACTCCACTCAAAATGTTCAAGCGTTGTTGTCTGAATATCCAGCTCTGCAGTCCCTTCCATTTGCACCAGATAATCTGATTTTTCAATCACGCTATCTGAAATTTTAGTTTTAGTTGTACCTTCAAGATCAAGTGTTATTCCCTTGAACTGGGATGTTTTTGCCTCAAACTCAATATTTCCGCTAAATCTCATCCTGAAACTTTTTCCTGCAGCATAAGCCTTCACTCTTTCAAAAGTTATTTTTGCATCGTAAGCACTGAAATGGGCACTGCTGTATTTAACTTTTCCAAAATCAATCTCGAGATCTTTAAAAGTCAGATCAGTGAATAAAAAATCTTGATAACTATCTTGGTACTCAATGATCACATTATCTCGCCCGAGGATCTGAAGTTTTGAAACTGGAACATCAGAAACATTCATCGAATATGTTCCTGCTTCAAGCTGGACAATATCATTATTCTGAACGTTCAATAAAACGGCCTTGAGATCATTACTGTCCGCTTCAGTACTTGTTCCAACCAGCCAGGTATCGGCGTTTTTTGGCCGTGGCTTGTGGACCGGAATTGCCGGCTGATTATTACTGGCCACTGATCGTTGAGAAGGTGAATAAGTTTTTGAAACAGGTGTATAAGTATGCCGTGCTGCTTGAGGATGAGAATGTTTTTGAGTGTGACGATGGACTTGTGAAGGACTTACAAAATGGGCAATTTTTCGGGTAATGAAAATACCGCTTGCAAAAGTTACAATCAGAATGGAAAACAGAAAGATTTTGTCTTTGAAAATATTATTCAAGACGCGGCCCTGGTTTTTCTGGTTATCTGTGGAATAAAATTCCCTTTAGCATCAGTTACAATATCAACTTCCCGCCAGCCATTATTTTTGGCCTGTGAAATAATCGGATCAGACCGGTGGCGAACGACCTGAATAAGTTGTCTTACACCAAACTCTTTGAAGCGCTGATTTTCTTTGACCATCTCGACAATAGCTTCAGCGCAAACATATTTTACTTCCACACCGTTTTGGCGGTAGTAAGTCATGGCGTTCATGATTCCAATATGGGCAATATCCATTGGTGAAAGGGGACCGAACCAGTAAAGACCTTCAAAGCGTGACAGAAACGCCTTATCTAAACTTGATTTAGCTGAAACATGATCAAGTAACCCATAATTTATTTTTGAAGCTGCCAGTGCTGCTTCGGTATCTTTAGAGCCAGCGTTGGTGGTGGCAATGATAACGAGCCCAGGGCAATGAAACCACTCACCAGTTAAAGGATCCATCAATTGACCGGATTCGAGGAAATGGTAAAGCGATGACAAAACGTTTTCAGGTGCCTTATCTACTTCATCAAGCAAAACAACACGATGAGGATCTTTCTTCAGACACGTGAGGAGTATCTCAATTACTTTTTCTCCACGAAGGCCATCTTGATTCATAGCAATTGTAATCAGACTGCCGCGACCATAGAGTCCTTCGGCCACTAATTTTGCAAAAAAAGTTTTACCGGTTCCGGTAGGTCCGACTAATAAAAAACTTCCGAGATGGCGGTTTGAATCGAGCATGTCAGTGTTGCGTTTTAATATTTGCATGATGGCATGAACACCTGGACCCTGACCTACAATGTTTTTGAAAAGCCAAGGCTTCATTCTCTGAACATCATTGGCCTGAATTTTTTTGATATCACCCCGCGTCTCCGGAGTTTGTCTTCGCTGAAGCATTTTCCAGCGGTAGGCCGCGATCATAGTTCCGACTGCTATTAAAGTCAGAAGCCCCCAGTCAGAAAGAAACCAAGGTAAAAGCTTGGCGATAGTAACAACGGCAACAATCAGCCCGAAAACTAGCAAAACATGATGGAGTCGACCAAAATTGATCATGGAACATTATCGTAGCAATTGGTGACATTCTTGAGTGTTTTGTTAAGGAAAGAGCTAACTCGATGATTCTATTTGAAGGCGAAAAAAGGGGCCCGGTTAGAGCCCCCTCATTTTTTAGTTAAGGTGTTTTCCCAAAAGACCAGTCAGTTCAAACATAGTCACTTCTTCTTTACCGAAAACTTTACTTAGTTTTGCATCAGCAAGAATATTTCTTTTATTTGCTGGATTCTGAAGATTGTTAGCTTTGATGTAATCCCACATAAGCTTAACAGCTTCAGTTCTAGCTACTGGAGTAGCGCCGATAACGGCAGCTAGATCAGCAGATGGCGTAAGAGTTTTCATAAAAGCAGCATTTGGTTTACGAGCAGCTTTCTTTGCAGTTTCAGTGTTTTCCATAAGAACCTCCGTGTGTGTAGGAATAGTCTTATAAATTAATTACCCTAATGCAACACCAAATTACTTAAAGGCGTGTCCGATTATTGACAGCTATCCCCAAAAACAATCTTTTTCCCCTTTGTTAAGACGACTTTGACCTTTCATATGCCCCCTACTTTCATTAAAATGACGTTATGAAAAAAATCGATAAACCAAGCATTCTCCTTGTTGAAAATATTCACCCTGTAACCAAAGATTTTTTGGAACTTGAAGGCTATCACGTCGATATGCTCTCTCATGCACCAACTGAAGATGAACTTATTAAACTTATTCCTGCATATTCGGCACTTGGTATCAGATCAAAAACTGAAATTACCAAAAAATTTCTAGAAAATTGCAGAAACGTTCTGACGATCGGTTGTTTTTGTATTGGAACAAATCAGGTCGACTTACTAAGTGCTAGAAAAAAAGGTGTCGCCGTCTTTAATGCTCCTCACTCAAACACCAGAAGTGTTGCGGAACTAGTGATTGCCGAGATGATTGCTCTTTCACGTCAGCTTGGTGATAGAAACTCAAAAGCTCATCAGGGCGAGTGGGTTAAATCTGCAGAGGGATCAAAGGAAGTGCGCGGTAAGACTCTTGGGATTGTTGGATACGGGCACATCGGAAGTCAGGTCAGTATTCTTGCCGAAAGTATGGGGCTAAAAGTTCTCTTCTATGATTCAGTAAAAAAGCTTCCATTGGGTAATGCTCAGTCCATGTCGACTCTCGATGAATTGTTAGAAGTATCTGACTTCGTCACACTCCACGTCCCTGAGATAACCGAGACCATGAATATGATTGGCGAACGAGAGTTCTCTAAAATGAAGAAAGGCAGTTACCTGATCAATGCCAGTCGCGGGACAGTTGTTGTGATTGAAGCTCTGGTGAATGCTTTGAAGTCAAAACAGATTGCAGGTTGCGCTGTTGATGTATTCCCTGTAGAACCAGCCTCAAATAAAGAAAAATTTGTCTCCCCTCTGCAAAATCTTTCAAACGTGATCCTCACTCCTCATATCGGGGGAAGCACTGAAGAAGCGCAAAGAGCGATTGGGATAGAAGTTGCTGAAAGCTTCAGACGGTTTTTAAAAATTGGGTCTTCATCAGGAGCTGTGAATTTTCCAAACGTAGATCTTCCCATCAAAAAAGGAACGTCGCGTATTTTAAATGTACACAGAAACGAGCCAGGTGTTCTTGGAGAAATTAACACCATCATGTCAAATGCTGGTGCTAACATCGAAGGACAATACCTCTCAACTGATGATGAAGTTGGATATCTCGTTATGGATGTTCATTCCACTCATGCTGATCAACTGGCCTCTGACATTGAAAAATTAAAACGTTCGATTAGAACAAGAGTTGTTTATTAATGAACTTAACACCCGTTTGTAAAACCTGCAGAAAACCAAAAGCGAATTTCCAATGTGGAATTTGTGAAGAGCATATCTGTAAATCGTGCGCTCAATTTTTGACTGAAAGTAGTTTTTCTTTTTTAAGAAAAGTTCCTGCCGAACTTTCACACACGACCTATTGTTCAAACTGTTTCGACGAAAAAGTCGCTGGACCTTTAGAGGACTACAACAACACGATGATTGCTGCTAAAGAGGTCATGGTCTTTACTAAAGACCAGATAAAATCTACAGCGCATTTAAAGCGTCGTGAGGAGCTTTTGACTGTTGAGGATTGTGAAGATGAGCAGGAAACAATCGTCAGACTTGCTTTCTTTGCCGCTCAGAAACATTTTAACTGTTTGCTAGATGTACATGTGACCCATCGAAAAATCATTGTGGGTTCTCATAAGAAAACGATTTTTAACGGTACTGCCATCCCTACAACTATCGATCCTAAGGCCGTGAGAGAGTATTAAGCTGCGAGCTTACTAACTTTCTCACCCTGAAACTCAACCTGAGATTTTTTTAGAACGCTAATAACTTTTGTCATCGCAAGACTTTGTCTGAAAGATTTGAAATTAAACTTAAGTCCATAACCAACAAGGTTATCGACAGTATGTTTATGGACAACTTCAACAGGCACAGAGATGGTTTGACCAAGGAAATTAAATTCCATGAGGAGCTGATCACCCATATTCATGTATTTCGATTCCTGCACAAAAGCACCTGTTTGGGATAAATTAAGAATCTGGGTAGGAAAAGTTAAGTGATTGCCTTGAAGCTTGCAGGCAATTAGAACATTGTAGCGAGTTTTTGGTTCCCACCATCTTACTCGACGTTCAAAGAATGGCTCTCTGACTTTAGGGGATAAGAAGTAAGCAAACACAGCAACAGACATAATCGCAACAACGTAGTTGTACATAAAAGGTTGATCACTGTTGTAAGGCCAGGTGTATTTTTCGTATGTAAAAATATTGTAATTTATGTATGCAAGAACCCCCATAAAAGCGAAGTAAGTCCATTTGCGTAGTTTCATGATGAGAAGTCCTGCAATAGGAAAAATCAACCAGAAGTCGACAACTTCCATAAAAGTATTTCGGGCTTGCAGATTTGAGAGGATTACCACAAAATCAAAGTGAGTGATTGCTTTGAAATAAAGAACCTTAATGGCCGGTTCGATTAAGCACAAAAAAGAAAGGATAGAAAAGATGAGAGGTTTGTTTTTCATGTTTCTAATCTTAACAGCTGCCGTAAAATTCTCAACAACTACTGCAAGGCGGAAATAATTGATTTCATTCACTGCCATAGCGAATTTGTAGGGAATTTTCATGACTGCCAAAGATTGCTGGCAATTTTAGGCATTTTTTCGGTGATGATTTTTTAGTTTTTTAAAAAGCTTCCCTCCACCGATACTGACAAAAACAGAGCAAATGGCAATAGTGATCCAAAGTGAAAAGAAAACCATAATAAAAAAAAATCCCCAATCAGAAGTCATAAGCTACGCCTTTAAGAATTCAAAAGAATTCCCAAAATAAAGCTGCATTTATAGTGCCATTTTAATTGAGCTAGTTAATTAGTTTTAAGGCGCTCTGTCCTGACAGTGACTATTTGGATTAAAAGAAAAGAGTACCGTTGAGTGAAAATTCACGAAGCATAAAATAATTGTACGCTACCCCTAAAACTAGGTGCTTTCCTAATGAAACCTGTACACCTGAATACCAGCTTTGCTGATCCTTTTCGAGCTTCAAGATTCCGTCATCGTACTTTGAAGCATTTGAGGTCTCTGTTCTTGTGGCAAGGTTAAAAAGGTAATTGCGGTAGTTTACTGACGTCGAAATAATCTGGATAACCGAATCCTCATCATAAAACTTGTATTTTGTTTTAATAAGACCACCATCAATCGAAACGTTTTTAATCCTGATACCTGCAGATAAAGTCTGCACAGTAAATTTTTCTTCGTAGTAACTCGTGACAACCTGCAGATCATAAACTTCACCAGTGGGATAAAGGAGGAGATCTTTTTGAAAAAGTTTGAAGTCATCTTGATAGATTGAAGCTCCTAGCGAGATCGGCCCCAATCTGGCGGAAACGCCTGCACCAGGATTAATTTTTCCAATTTCAGAATGCCTTTTGATTAAAAAACCAGCATCAATCCCATAATTATTTTTTCGAATCAGCTTTGCTCCAAAAGCAAAGGTCATTTTTTTTGATCGATACTGCTTTTTATTTTCATTACGTCTAAAGTAATTGCCGTCAAGTTCAACAACTCTGTTACCAAAAAAACCATTTTCTAAGTTAGTACTTATTAACGCTCCTCCAAATTTACCAGAGCCTGATGCAATACTAAAGAGAAGTGGATTACCGCTTTGATGAATAACTTCTATGCCTAGCCCACGATCGAAACTGACTGTTGCAGGGTTAATACTGGCAGAGGTAGATGGCGATGGATAAGACTGATTGCTGGTTCTTCTTCCCTGTTTAGTGACTCCTGAGCATTTTGGAAGATCAATCAGGTCACAAATATCCGTCGCACCCAAAGCGGGATTCGTTATGACAAATAAGACTAGTAAAAAATACCCGGAGATTTTCATTTAGCTAAGTTTAGTCATTCATAACTGTTTTGACCACCATCCAAAGGTGCTATTTCAGCTAGGCTGAAAGGAAAGAAAATTATAAGGGATTTATTTTCTACAAAAAGTTATGCATCGATAATGGAAGTTAGCTTGAGCAAGTGACAGACAGAAAATGGAAACTCAAAAAAAGCCTGATTTGAATCTTTACGTAAATGCTCACTGGGAAGAAATATTTAACCCTTCTTCTTTTGCCAAAGGAACCTGTAAACAAACATCTTTAATTATTAAAAATGATTATTCTGAAAGGCTCGAAACCCCTTCGTCCAAGCGCGAAAAGCATTTTATCTGCGAACTGAAGCGGACTGCGCAGTGAATGAACCTGAAGCCTCTCCTTAAGTAGACAAAAAAAGAATGGCGTCTATGATGAGATGTTTTTTGGTCTCACTAACTTGCGAGGTTAAGATGCAATCATTCCTAACATTTTCGATGCTTTTTTTATCATTATGTTTTCTCGCCTCTTGCAACGAAACACTCACAGACAAAAAGTCAGATGAGATCACTCAAAATGAGTCCATCATGGCAGACGGCTCAAACATAAATGGTATTTATGCTGCTGACTTGATGCCCGTTAATTATAATCTTCACTTCAAGAAAGTAGGAGTAGCAGCCATTTCAAGAGAAGCCGATCAATTTTCTGCCGCCATTACGATGAAATATGGGCCTGTCGATACCAGGCACCGTCAGGCGATCTATAACGGTAGACGATGTCCAAACCTGACGGATGATCTTAACAAAGATGCTTACATTGACATTCTGGAGGCAAAGCTTGCTATCGGCCAGGTAACCATCCCTCTTGATGGTGATCTTGATTCGCAATTAGGTGGATTAGATCAACAGGCAATAGGAGATAGCAATGGAAAATATTTGTACCGAAGCTCAGCGAGTTTTGACCGAATGTTTGCTGACTTAAAGACCCCTGATGAAATCCCAGGGGATAATATTATAAAGCTTGCAGCGCAAGACGGTCTGACGTTTCCGGGTAGAGTGCTTTTAATTCATGGACTCTCACCAAAAATAACTTTACCTGAATCTGTTGCAACAACCGGCGCAGAAACATCCCATGAATCTATCCCGATTGCTTGTGCGATTTTATGGAAGGTTCAAGAAATGCCAATAGAATTAAAGGCCGAAATAGAAAACTAGAAAGCGAGAGCAAAACTATCTGGGGACGTCTTCCATTGTGGAGAAGAGGTTTCTAAAACTTTATTAACGGTTTCACTCAGAAAAGTTAACGAAACAGGCTTAGCAACTTTTGCAACAACCTGTGGGGTCATTTCGTGCTTACCATGAGCGGAACAAACAATAACAGGAATACGGCTAAACTTTTTACCAAACTTTTTTGAAATTAATTTTAAAAAAATATGGCCATCCATGACAGGCATCATGATATCGAGCAAAATGAGATCAGGCAGATCGTCTATATTTGATCTCAGCATCAGATCAAGTGCTATTTTGCCATTTCCCGCTTGGGTAACATGATAACCATCAAGCTCAAGCGCCATTTTAAAAATGCCTTGCAGACATTCATCGTCTTCTACTATTAATACTGTCTTCATCAAAATTTCATCCTCCTGATGCTCTGATAAAACACTCCAAAAGAGAAAGAGTGAACTCATATTTTCTTACCGTGAGTCATGCTCTTAAGGATGGCCAAAGCTTAAGCCGTTAAGCATTGGTATCCGGCACTTTCACTGCCATTAAATTTTTTAGAGGAGCTCAGTTTGTCAAAGGACCAGATGACACACTTCTTGGTCTCTATGAAAAATAGGATACTTATCGACTGAACTTATCCTACTTTTGGTAATTAATTATTCCCATTCGGGATAAATCTCAAAACTTTTTAACTCACCAGCAAAAGCCAAATCAATTTGCGAAATGATTTCAGGCAAATAAAATCCAAGAAAATTTTCACCTTCAATTTTTTTTACATCCAAAAATAATTCTTTCGCTCTTTCAAAATGCTCCCGAGCGCTTACATCTTGGGAAATTGTTAATTTAACTCCGGCAGCACCGAGTTTAATAAAGCCTTTAAAAAAATCTGCCACAGGTCCCGTTCGATTATGTGCATTCCACAACGCCTCAAAATAAACGTGGCTTTCCCAAAAGTAAGCACTATTAAAAAGATCAACCGCATATCGCAAAAGTTTGTTTTTTTCAGGATGGTTTAAATCAACAGGATCCCCTTGAGGATCGCCCTGACCTTCACTATGCCCTCCTTCCTTTTTAGGATGAGGATTGGCACCAGGAACGAAAATATAAGCAGGTAGAGGCCACTCTGGCATAAAACGATGAGATTTCTTCATTTAAGGATTATATCATCCCTCTCTTTTTATGGAAAATAGCCGATAGGAAAACTATGGACCTTACATTCATGAAACCACTCGAATCTCACGAAATCGCTAAGGTTATTGAGAAAGCCTCTCTCTTCAGAGGTAGAATCGCCCAACTTGGCGGTTTAAATAACCAACACACAATCATTACTAAGATTGAAATCAGCAATGAATGAAAAATCATGCTGACCATTCCCCGCGGACATGGGCTTGAACATTCTCACCCGATCTCAATCAATCTTGCCTACAGAAATATGACTTTTAAGACCGATCCTTACGAATACACCATCATCGGTGAAACCGTCGTCTGCAGCATACCAAGAGCAGCAAAAGCCTTAGTTAAACGACTAACAAACCGCTACATACTTCCGTTTAATTCTGAAGCTTCAGCGTTTTTACATCGAATAGAAAAACGAAATTTTGAAAACGACATCCAGGTCAAAATAGTCGACATTTCAAAACTAGGCCTTGGTCTACATGTTCACGGAGTCCCTTTAGGAACTATTTGTAAATACGATCACATCTGGTTACGAACAATTAATCTAATCAATCTCACAGACCCCATCTTCGGAAAAATCCAATACGTCTCAGAGCGAAAGTTTCAAAATAACTTCGGAGACCTAAGATTTGGTTTATCGCTGGATAAGCGATTACCGGAAGAGATTTATGAAAAATTAATAAGTAAGTGTGGGTTGGTGCTGTCGGCTTGATTTGGATTATAAGAAAACAAAACAAATAGTACGATAATGTAATTCTCAACTTTTATTCCCATTCATTCTCTTGAAGAGCTTCGAACTAGGGTCAGACGATGGCTTCGCAATCATCTCGACCTTTTATTTTGAGCGCTTTATAAAGCTCCAAAAAGAGTTGAGCTCTCTGTAACCCGCTCCAATCAATGACTACGGCTATCCACGAAGTGAATGGGCGTGGTCTCGTTCGAAGCTCAGTAAGGGAATTGTGCAGATAAATTTTGAGAACGACTTTCACATTCTAAAACTAAAAAATTACCAAAAAAAAGGGCCAGTAGTCCGAAAACTACTGGCCCTTAAATTCAAAAACTAATTACTTAAGGTGTTTACCGATAAGTGAAGCAAGTTCGAACATAGTAACTTCGTTCTTACCGAAAACTTTCTTAAGTTTTTCGTCAGCAAGAATGTTTCTCTTGTTCTTAGGGTTCTGAAGATTGTGCTTCTTGATGTAAGCCCAAAGCTTTTTAACAACTTCAGTACGAGCAGCAGCAGCAGCACCGATAACAGCAGCTAGATCAGCTGATGGTGTAAGAGCTTGCATGAAAGCAGCATTTGGCTTACGAGCAGATTTCTTCTTAGGAGCAGCAACTTTCTTAGCAGTTGCTTTCTTAGCTGGAGCTGCTTTTTTAGCAGGAGCAGCTTTCTTAGCAGTTGCTTTCTTTGCAGGAGCAGCTTTCTTAGTCGTTGTCTTTTTAGCAGTAGCTTTTTTTGCAGCTTTTTTAGCCATGGTATCCTCCAGAGGATGTTATTCGGAAGTTTATCTTTCCTACTTTCTTATTAATAATACTTTTGCCTACTCCATTCAGAATTACAATATTTATTTTCATTGGTGATCCCTAGCGGGGAAAATCTGGCAAAAGTGGGCTTTTGTAAGGAAAAATGGCGATTTCCCCCCCAGTAATAAAAGCGAGAGAGAGATTAGAGTGTTTCATGCCATTCATCATCTTCGTTTTTGGTCTTGCTCAATTTCACTTATTCGCAGTGGACGATAGACTGACATTGATATTTAAGGCTTCGATTTCAGAGCAAAAAAAACCTTCTTTCACGAGGAGAAATCGCATAATCCTGAGTTTTGGATGGGCCTGATGGGTTGTCATATAAAGAGTGATCAAGAATCCGAAGTATAAAAAGTTTGATCCAGAAGTTGTGAAGAACCTTTTTGTAACCTTAAGCTATCTAGAAATTTATTGAGGGTGGCCTCTTAGAATTAGATTCATGGGTCCCGTCTATGCCAATGCTTCTCATCACTTTGTTCGTCTTGTTCGCTACTCATTTTGGCAGAAATATCCGGATTCTCCTCGCAAAAAGCAGATAAGGAGCTTATATCAGGTGAATTCCAAGAAACTTCACTGAGACCACGGCCTCGATCTTTATAAAAATCTTTCCTGAAGCCTTGGTGCCAAAAGAATTTGAGCCAAGGACTATGTCCTCGGGATGCTCGAAAGAAAGCATTTAAAGCTTTCTAAGGCCATTTCCGCCAGTTTTTTGACAGACGTCATGAAGCACTTTGTGGATTACGAACAAAGTTATCTTCAAGAGACAATCTATCAGGTGCCGATCCTCAACCTTCCTCCCGGTTTCGGTATCCTTGATAAAAGGCGCTTTATTCCTTTTAATGGGGAAAAGGAGATGGATTGCCGGACTTCTTCTTTAAATCTCGAGAATCGAGTTCGATCTGATCAGTAAGTGATTAAAGAAAAGATGAGCTTTTTTGGAACGCAAACTTCAGAGCGCCTTAAGAATGCCCAAATTGAAGAAGTGTCACTATTTATTTTATCAGGCGGTTGATCACAATAAAATGGTGAATGGGGCCAATACCTGTATGGATATGTCCACGCAGAAAAAGTTTTTTGATTTTTGTATTAACTACAACGCTCATTCTCTTTGACTATAAAAAAAGCTTGGCTGGACAAAAAAAGGACAGTTGATTACCGTCAAAGGATGAAAACACTTTTATTCGCTGTCTTCGTAACGACTTCTCTTTTTGCTCAAGACTTTGAATTCGACAAGGAGAAGGGCAGAGCTGTTCCAAAATATATTGCCCAAATTAAACTCCTGAAAGGGAAAGTGTTTAAACTCTTAGATGGTGAAATGGAAGAAGTTCAGGTTGGTGCACGCTTTTCAAAGTTAGATACATTAGTTACTAGCGAATTATCTTATGCAAAGATTGCTGTTGTTGATGACACGATCGTTTCTATAGGCCCAAAATCAGAACTCAAATTTTCATCATTTAACTTTGTTGATAAAACCGATCGTCAGATTACTTTTGACTTAATCAAGGGACAGCTTCGCGCCCATGTGAAAAATAAAGCAAAAGCCGGTGAAATCATCTTTAAAACTAAAGTCACTGCCATGGGAGTCAGAGGAACTGAAATTCTCATCAACCATCAGACATTTAAAAATAAAGAGATTTCAGAATACGCTCTCCTTTTTGGTATCGCTGAGATTAATGATAAGAGTGGAAAAATTGAACTCATAGAATCAGATCGCGTCGTTTTTGTTCAAGACCCAAAAACTCTTGTGGGTGCGAATGAAAAACTCTCATTCACAAAATCTGAAAGTGAGTCTTTGAAAGCTCTTAAGATGGATGATGAAAAAGAGTTTAAGCCCTTTATGCCTTATTTTGTTCCTGAAAATGTCAAACAAGACTCTGCCCTCTATTCGCTTTTTTCAAGGCCGAGTTCGTCTGTATCAGATCCAGCTGACTCGACCTTAAGGCCGAAGCGAGAGAATAAAAAAAACTGGCGTAAAAATCTGGAGAAGCTCAACGAGAAATTACGCGACAATCAGAAAAAGACTGATTAATAAGTCTGTAAATAATGATCCACCTTTTACGAAAACTTCTATTTTTGTCTCTATTCTTTAGGCATTCTTAAAATTGTGTTAAGGTCTGTACAGCGTTCAGTGTCTGGTGATATTTGACAGTTGATTAACTCCTAACTTAGGTGAATCCACATGTCTTATGTTTTGCCTTCAAATTTTTCAAGCAAAGATGACCTCCGATCACAAATAGCGCATGAATTAAAAAATCCCTTAACCTCGATTATTTTGCAAACGCAAATGCTCAAAAAAATCATGGAGTATGGTTATAGCGCGGAAAATCAGGAAATCATGCAATCCACCCTGGAAAGAAATCTCAGTCAGTTAAACAGACTCAATCGTATAATTGATAATCTCCTCGATTAAGAAGATAAAAAGTCTCAAGCTTTTAATGCTGCTATTTTTTCCTTCGACAAATTTATCCGTGTATATTGATTAGATGAAATTTCTGGTTTCAGTCATATGTATATTCGTGTCATTTTACGCGCAAGCAAATCTAGTGCGTGTACAGTCTGATAGACCGCTCTATGAATTTGGAGTTGTTGGTGGTGCGGGTTACGTTCCTCACTACCCTGCTGCAGATCAAGGCAGGGTTCGTGTTCTGGCCGCACCAATCGTGAGGTACAGAGGTCTCAGGTTTAGATCAGATGAAGAAGATAGTATGAGGGCACGCCTTTTTGCAGATCCCTTGTACGGATTTGATCTAAGTGCAGGTGGTTCCTTTCCCGCCGACTCCAATGATAACCGGGCGCGAAAAGGGATGCCTGATCTGGATTGGACAGGTGAATTAGGCCCACGCTTTTATTTATTCTTTTTTAAAACAAATAAATTCTGGTTCCGATTATTTCTACCTGTGAGATTTGCTTTTTCGACGGACTTCAGTCAAACAGCTTATCAGGGTCTCGTATTTGCACCGGCCCTGAACTTACGTTATTTTTTTGATGACACAAAATTTAATTCAGCTTTTTTTAGTATTGTAAGAACTTATACAACTCATCAATTGCAGGAATATTTTTATGAAGTGAAAGATCGTTTCGCTACTCCGGAGAGGAATTCCTATCGCGCAGTAGGTGGGTACTTGTCAACGAGTGTCTCACTGGCCTACTTGCATGAGAAAGAGAGCAAAGGATTTTATGCTGGCATCGGTTTAGGATCATTTAAAGGTGCCGCTAATGCGGGTAGCCCTTTACATAAAAATGACATCAACTATTCTGGGTTTTTAGGATTCACTTACACTTTTTTCAGGTCAAAGGAAAAGGGGTTTCAATAATTAGTACGGAGCGATGATGAAATTTAAGTTACACCATCTTCAAAAAAACATGGCACGATACTAAGGTGAAAACCTTTCGCAATTTTAGTGGAGTTGATTCGAAATGAAAAAACTAACATTTTTCATATTTCTGTTTACATTAATGAATCTAGCTCTGATTCCCTTAATTTCACTTTACGGTCTAAGCATATGTCCTTTTTTAAAAGTACCCGGGTTCTTGTTTGGTTGCGCTTACGCGGGCTCTTATATATTTTCTGTTCTCCTGATTAATTACCTGACGCTTTTCTATTTAATAAAAACGAAAATGAGATCTCTCCCCCCTTTCTTTAAAAAACATCCCACATCAATTTATATATCAAACTATCTTATTTCTTCTGTTGTGGGGTTAATCGTCTTGCAATGGATATTTAATCTGAATCATATGTCTGGGGGATCACGTGCCCCAGAGATTCTGGCCTTTGCAAGTACCGTGTTGGGAATGACTCAGGCCTATGGTCTGAACTGGGCAATTGGTGGATATGGACAGATAACAG
Organism: Bacteriovoracaceae bacterium; assembly: GCA_040399915.1. Lineage (GTDB taxonomy): Bacteria > Bdellovibrionota > Bacteriovoracia > Bacteriovoracales > Bacteriovoracaceae > Peredibacter. The sequence continues at coordinate 91,832 of JBBARE010000002.1, read as the reverse complement.
AAAAAAAATCTTTTAATAGCTCATGGCTTGAGCACTCTATTAGAACGATGGCACCAGTCTTCACTGGTATTCTTTTACTGATTCATTACCTGCTCATTCAATCGCAGCTACAGACAAGAAATGATCCCATCCGCGCCACAACAAGCGAAATTATAGAGCAGACTAATTACATCATTTTATTTGTTATTGCATGGATGCTCATGACTTATCTTTTTCACTTTCTATCAGAAAGAGAAAATGCCATGAAGGTTAATCATCATTTAAATCAATTAGAGGCTGGTCAATATCATCATTCATCATCGAAAGAAGGTAGCTGGGGATTGTGGGCATCACTTATTTATCATCTCAATAACTTTTCACGCGTTTTTAAAGAAAGAACATCCCTTCTAAAATCATTTTCTCGATTTGTGACAGATGAAGTCGCTCAGCAGGCGCTGGTTTCTGAAATTACCGATGTAAGCGGGAAAGAAGAAGAATTGACTGTTATCATGACCGACATCAGAGATTTCACTCGACTTTCACAAGAGCGAAAACCTGACGTCGTGGTGAAAGTTCTCAATGCCTATTTTACTGTGATGCTCGATGAACTTGCTAAACACGGCATCATTGTTGATAAATTTATCGGTGATGGCATCCTGGCGTACGTTGAAAACACTGATGGATTAAGTCCAGATGAACAAAATCAAAATGCGGTGAAGGCCGCTCTGGGAATGCTTGAAAGATTGAAAGACCTTAACAAAGAATTTGCTAATGAAGGTTTACCTGAATTAAAAATTGGCGTTGGTGTTTATCGTGGATTTCTTATTAAAGGGTACATCGGTTCAATTAATAAGCTTCAGCACACTATCATTGGAGACACGGTCAATCGTGCAGCAAGGCTCGAGTCATTATGTAAAGTTCTTGAGGTGCCCGTCGTGATTACTGAGGGTGTTTGGCAAAACTTAAAAAAGACAGAGCAAAAGCAATTTAAGCTCTTTGAAAACGTTCAGATTAAAGGCATTTCTGAAACGATGAATGTCTTTGGACTAAACTAAATTTTAACCGGCCACTTATCTGGCTTAGCATAACTTAATCGCTCAAGGCGCATAGTCTTGTGATAACTATCCAGACCATTACCACAAATGCTGCCAGCCTTTTCAATATCCAGAAATCCATCCGGACCAAGACAGTTTTCTGGAAAGTGCACCTCTTCAATAGAACCAATGATTAGGTGCACACCGTTTTCCGGAATCAATTGTGACCGTACAAACTTTAGGCCAATTTTAATCTGTGATTCCTGGACGTAGGGCGCAAGAAAATCTCCCAGCATTTCTTCATGCATATGACAGGCGCCGAATTCTGAAACTTCTTCCGGGTAGCGAGCACTGGTCTGGTGAGCTTCAACATAAAGACTTTGCGGAACATGGTTAATCGTAAAATAACCAGTCTCATTGATGTTTTCTATGGTGTGTCTTGAGACACTAGTCGGTCTTGAGATAAAACCCATCAGAGGAGGATTTGCACCGAGATGGAAGACTGAGTTAAAAATGGCAAGATTGGTTTGTTTTTTTCCCGAAATAGTACCAATGAGGTTCAGTGATTTAAAACCACTGAGGCAATTGATGAAGGCAGCGTTAAATCGCTGCTCCAAGGCAGCTAAATCACTTTTTAAGTATTTCATGTCACGATTTTTGCAGAAGGCTTCTCTAATGTAAAAGCTTGTTTAATTTTTTTACAAGGCACTGGTCCATCATGAAAGATCGAGCATCAAATCACATCATTCTTCTGAAAATCTTTGTTAAAGAAATGAAATCACTCATTGAAAGCCCGGTCTTCATACTTTTAACAATTTTTGGAAATCTCTACATTTGCTTAATAAGTTATATTTTTTATTTGGTTGAATCGCCGCTTAATCCAAAAATTCAAATTTATCTCGATGCTTTGTGGTGGGGTTTTTCGACTGCAACGACAACGGGTTACGGGGATATTACTCCCATGACCACACCTGGAAAATTTCTTGGCATATTGCTTATGCTTTCTGGTCTGGCGCTTTTCGGAATGTTTACGGCCTTATTTGCTGAAACAATTCTTACAAGTGCCAGACGCAAAAATTAACTAAAAATTTTAAAAAACTTTTTCACTGCGGCCATAACTCCGCCAGTAGATTTTACCTCTGGAGTCTGGATTGAAGCTGGAGGAGCTTGGGTAGTGACAGGTGCCACTTGAGGGGAAGGCTTAACGGCTTGAGGATGGGCCTGCTTTTTAAAATCGCGTGGCTTTTCAACCGGCCCGTGGCGGTGATGTCTTGAAGCTGGTCCCCCTCTTCCACGGTCATTTGATCTTTCACGTTCAGGAACTCTTTCTTCTTTTTTAGGAGCAGGAACGCCACGAAGTTTTCCAATCGCTTCAATCGCCTTATCGTCGCGCCCTGGAAGAGCAAAAGTTGATGCCTTCCCAGTTAATCCACGACGACCTGTTCGACCGATGCGGTGAATGTAGTCGGCGGCTTCTCTTGGCACATCATAATTCACAACGTGGGCAACATCATCCACATCAATTCCTCGTCCCATAACGTCGGTTGCGACGATGACACGGTATTTGCCTGATTTAAAATCAGAAACTGCTAACTCACGTGCATCCTGCGGCAAATCAGAATGGATGTAAGTAACGTCATTAAAGCCTTTATTCTGTAGATTTCTTGCAATCTGATAGGCACGCTCTTTTGCTTTTACGAAAACAAAGACTGTGCCTTTTTCTTCACGAAGAATGCTCATCAAGCGGCTCAGTTTTTGATCTTCATCAACCCAGTAAAGCATCTGATCAATCTTAGGAGTTGAATCCACCGTTTTTTCAATCAGCACTTGTTTGGGATTATTCATAGCTTTGCGAGCGAGTTTTTCAACAGCAGGTGCAAAAGTCGCAGAAAGCATAAGTGTTTGGCGCTCTTTAGGGATTTGCTCTGTGATCATGTCGATTTGTTTTGAAAAACCCATCTCAAGCATTCGATCGGCTTCATCAAAAATCAAGCACTGAATAAAATCGAGCCACACGTTTCCTCTTTCAAGGTGATCGCATAAGCGACCAGGAGTTGCCACGATAATATGAGGTGATGAGGCCAGCGCCTCTTTTTCAACCGGAAGACTTGCTCCACCGATACAGACAACAGTTTTTAAACCAAATGGTTTTCCAAAAGCTTCAAAAACAGCACCAGTTTGCTGAGCAATTTCACGAGTTGGTGAAAGAGCTAAAATATAGGTGCCGTTTTTTTCTTTAAAACGCTCCACGGTTGGAATCACAAAACTTGCGGTTTTGCCGGATCCCGTTTGAGAAGAAACCAAAACATCGAGGCCTTGCAAGGCAAAGGGAATCGTTTGGGCCTGGACATTTGAGGGGACTTTGTAACCTGCTTCTTCGATAAGCGTCATCATTTGCGCTGAAAGGCCCAGGTCGGCCCATGTCGTGTCAATTTTTGTATCCATAGCAGGAATGTAACACTATCAAATTGCTTTGGCCTTATATTTGGCTATGCACAAGGGAGAAAGATGGTTATTGCCGAAAAGGGAGCGCCAATTTAGGGTTAAAGAATGAAAAAACTTTTTTTAATCACTGCTTTCATTCTTACCACTCTGTCATTGGCAAAGGCGCAAACGCTGGAGGCGATTTCAATCAATGAGCTCATACGCTCAATCGAGAAAGCGGACTTTACGTACAAAGAAACCGGTATACTCTTCGGTTTTATTTCAACTCAAAGTTGCATGCATGTTTCAGAAGATGTCGTTATTTTTAAAAATTACTGCTTTCCAGTCAGAAATTATCCGGCCCGCGGTTTTACGATTCTTTCAAAAAAGTTTGGAATGATTGATCTTTATGAAGAAAAAATTCCGGGTATCTTAAAACGCGATATCCAGATTACTGAGTTTCCCGAAATTCTAGCGCCTTACCTTGGAATTCCTTTCCCGGTCGCTCTTTTAACTGACTTGAGTTCTATGATTGAAAAAATTCACTACCAGTATAATCCAGGATGCTGGTCGACTAATTACAGTTTTTACACTGAAACAAAAGATGCTGCTTGTTCTATTGCAACAGAATACATACAGGGCTTCGATGCCTGGGCAGCTGAGACTCAGCAAATAACAGCGAGTGAAGAAAGGTGGCTTGCTTTGATGGCGACAATCAACGCCAAACTCGTCAGATAATCTAGTCTGATCTGAGAGCTTCGATGGGGTGGAGTTTTGAAGCCGAGCGCGCCGGATAAACTCCAAACAAAAGCCCAATAAATAACGAAAAGACGAAGGATATAATAATACTCATCGGTGAAATTGTCGTCGACCATCCTGCAATATAATTCAAAATCAGTGCGAATGTTATGCCTGCGAGGATTCCGATAATACCTCCGACGACTCCCACCACAACTGATTCAACTAAAAACTGATAAAGAATATCCTTGCTTGTTGCACCTATTGCTTTTCTAAGACCAATTTCTTTTGTTCGTTCGGTGACTGAAACCAACATGATATTCATGATACCAATTCCACCCACGAGAAGCGAAACGAGAGCGATAACGGTTAATAACATCGTCATCGTTTCTCCACTTTGGGAAATCGCTTGCTGAATATCGGCCATGTTCCTTATTTGGAAAGCATCTTCTCGTTGAGAGGGAGGAATACGGTGGCGGTTCAGCATAAATTCAAGAATTTCATCTTGAAGAAAAGACATGTCTGCACCTTCAACAATCTGCAAATCAATCGCATCTACGGTATTGCGTCCTAGGAGTCTTCGCATGCCTGTTTGAAGGGGTATGAAAATGAGATCATCTTGATCACGCCAACCGCTGGCCCCTTTCTCAGGTAGAACACCAACCACTAAAAAACTATTCTTATTAAGCCTGATCGTTTCACCAATAGCATTTTTACCTTCAAATAATTCGCGGTAGACAGTGGCGCCGATAACAACAACTCGTGCACGTTTTAAGTTTTCTTCCTCGGTAAAAAATCTTCCTTGTGAGGGAATATAAGACCTGAGTTTTGAGTATTCCGGAGTAACACCCATCATTTGGGTATTCCAGTTTCGGTTTTTCCAGCCTACTTGACCGCGACCATTTACATTTGGTGCAGCTTCGACGACTTCAGGAAATTTTGCTTTGATAGCAACGGCGTCCTCAGCATATAAAGAGGCAACGAGACCTGCTTCAGCGGAAACTCCTCCTGAGCTCAAAGCTCCTGAGCGAAGCAAAAGGATATTGGCACCCAATGATGAAAGTTGTTCTTTAATCGCGTTCTGTGCACCCTTACCAATGGCAAGCATAGTAACAACAGAAGCAACGCCAATAAGTACTCCAAGAATAGAGAGGAATGTTCTTATTTTATTTGAAAGGAGTTGTTTTAGGCCTTGCCGAAAATGCTCTGCGATCGTCAAAACAGAGTGTTTTTCAAAAGTCTTCGCTGAATTAATTTCTGAGACTTTTTTTATTGGTGATTGCCTGATATCTGAAAGGATTCTTCCATCTCGCATGCGAATGACTCGGTTACATTTCGCTCCAATCTCATCTTCGTGAGTCACCATGACGATAGTCATACCTTGGTCATTTAATTCACGTAGGATCGTCAAAACCTGATGCTCACTTTGAGAATCAAGATTCCCAGTAGGCTCATCAGCAAGTATTAAGCGAGGATTATTAACCAATGCACGGGCAATCGCTACACGCTGCTGCTGACCACCAGACATTTCTCTGGGTAAGTGCTCCGCTCTATTTGCGAGCCCTACACCCTCGAGATACTTAAAAGATTTTTCCTTATTTACTTTTCCTTCTGAGTATAAAAGTGGGAGAGCCACATTCTCTGCAGCATCAAAATAAGAAAGTAAATTAAATTGCTGAAAGATAAATCCCATTTGGTGACGACGGAATAAAGCGAGCTGATCCTGATTTAAAGTTGAGATATCTTTGCCTCCAAAAACATAATTTCCTTCAGAGGGTACATCGAGACAGCCGATAAGATTTAGTAGTGTTGACTTTCCAGAACCTGATGGCCCCATGATGGCGACAAAATCACCTTCCTCAATCTCAAGCGAGACATCATCCAAAACTTTGAGAGTATTATCACCCATGTGATATATTTTCTTAATATTTTTTAGACCAATGAGGGGTTGGGTCACCGACGCCCTCCACGACCACTCTTGCCTCCGCCAGATGGAAAGAATAGGTTAGATGCTTTTTTCTTACCAGAGTTAGCTGATTCTTTGATCAGAACCACATCGCCGTCACTTAGACCTTCTGTAATTTGAAAGAGCTTCCCATCATCTTTGCCAGTTTTAACGACAACCGTACTGGTTTTTGTTCCATTCTCAATGAGGACAGTTGTTTCCTCACCCCTATTGGTAATAGCAGACACGGGAATAAGTAACACATTCTCAATTTTTGAAACTTCAACATTCACGTTGCTTGTCATACCACTTCGAATAAAATCGGGAGGAGCAATCGGTAGAATATCAACTTCGTAAGTTGTTACATTATTTGTCAGAGTCGCATCGTAAGCAAGATGTACGACTTTTCCGTCGAGTGGACTATCAGGATAAGCATCAAGTGTGATAACGGCAGTCTGATTTAATTTAATGAAGGCAATATCAGTTTCATCGACCTGGGCTTTAACAGTAAGCCTGTCTGCCATAACAAAAATAGGATCAAGGTTTGTAAAACTTTGCCCTGCCTCAACATTTCTTAAAATGATAGTGCCATTAATCGGAGCAATAACGGGAGTGGGCTTATAAAGCTCTTCCCATTTCTTTATTTCACTCGCTCCCTGGCTTCTGACCGAATCAAGAAGAGCAGCTCTTTCATTAGAGCTAACCCAGGCAAGAATTTTTCCTTTCTTTACCTCATCACCTTCTTTAACCAGAATTTGATCAATTCTTCCTGGTACCGGAGGTTTAATCTCAAGACGGTTTTGTGGACTAACAACGCCAGTGGCCTGGATTTTTTGAATGAGATCACTTCTTTTAACAATAACCTTCTGGTAGGTGATTTCCGGTGCCTTATTTTTGATAAAAATAAAAAAACCGGCAATAAGGACAAAAATAATCACGAACAAAACTATAATACCGTTTCTTTTATTCATTTTCATGGGATCACTCCGCTGCCAAGAAGATTTTCCCAGGTCGCATATTTCACAACTCGATCCTTTTTACTTTGCAGAAAATTTGTCTGCCTTTGTATCAATTCATTTTCAATAATATCCCAGTCTTCAAAAGTGATGAGACCATTATTATACTTCGCTCTGGCAATCTCTGCTCTGGTTCCAGAAGCCTTCTGAAATTTTCCATCGATTGAATATTTTAAATCACTTTGCTTAGCCAGATTTTGAGCATCTCGCAGGCGGGGGATAAGATCTAAAAGAGTCGAGCGTTTCTTTCCTTCAGCTGCGTATTTAGAAAGAACACTTCCTTGAAGAGCCCCTCTGTCTTTCAGGCCATCAAAAAGGGGAATCGTTAATGTGAGCGCCATTTGCCATCGTTCACGCTCTGGAAAATAACTTGGCCCCTGTCTGAATACATTACCAGTGAAATCGAGGCTTGGTAAAAAAGTTGAACGTGCAATCGTGATATCTTCTTTTGCTGCCATTTCAAAAGCCATCGCCTGATTGTACGCCGGTGTTTCCAAAGCGAGTTCAGGAATATCTTTTTTAAATTGCAGTTCTTCTAGAGGAACATTTCCGGTGACTTCTATCGCGCCGACATGATCTTTATTCATCAATGACTTTAATTTTGATTGAGCAACATTAAGTCCGTCCCGCGCTTTGATGACGTCAAGGCCCGCTTGCTCAAAGTAAGCTTCTGCTAAAAGAACAGAGCCCTTATTTTCTCTGCCGTTTTCAAACCTGACTGAAACCAGCTTAAAATTGCTTTCTCTTCGTTCAAGAATAGATTGAGCGAGCTCAACTGATTCCTGAGCAAACATAAGGCTCGCGAAGGCTTCCTTGAGCGAAAAGCTGAGGGACGATTTGGTATCAACGTAGACCCAAAAACTGGACTCAGTTCGCCACTTTGCTTGATCAAGGCGAGACTGATCTTCAAGTCCATTAAAAATGTTTTGACTAAAATTGAGCTGCGCCAGATAGTTCGTATTGATAGAGCTGCCGGTACTATTCAAAATCACGCCGTTTGAAACAACGGGACCAGTCCCGCCATTTTGTCCCGACGAACCTACTTGAGTCACAGAAGTAGAAGCATTAAGGCGTGGAAGGTAGCCTGCAAGAGCGACGCGTTCGCTCGTCTGAGTAGCAAGCCACTCATTCTTAGCACTCTCAAGTTGAGGGTTACCTTCAATCGTAAATTTCAGGCACTCTTCCCAGGTTAATGGCAATGCATGAGCGGAAGAGACGAGAAAAAAACAAAGAAAAAAGATCGTCCAGTGCACGTTGCTTCCTCTGATATTGGTACTTATGAGACGAATAAAGTTGACCTTTGATTCATTATCCAAAATTAATTCCTGACAAGCAATCTTAGAACTCTGATTTCAATTAGATGGAAAATGAACAAAAAGAGATATCTTTTAGAGCAGCTCTCTGTGATAATTAAAATCTCAATCCTCGATTCTGTTTACTGTCCCCAAAATTTAATTACCTTCACCTAAAGGAACTTTCATGAAAAATGATTCAAGATTCTTATGGCCCGCAGTAGTTGAAGTTCAGAAGGTTCGGTTTTCGAAAGGTAAAGACCTAGGTATCGATTTTACAAACGAAATTGATGCATGGTCTAGAATGGAGTTCAGGTGCCGGCAGCAGATCAAGCTGTTACGTCAGAACGGTTCTCTTAACGGTCTTTGTGCTCCAAAAGAGCTTAAGACGTTGAGATATGCTGTCCGCGAAAAAGTTGATTAATGGTAGAAGAGAGACCGTCGCAATACGGTCTCTCTTTTGTCTTAGTGAGAAAAACTTTTTAGGTAGATTTCGTTTTCAATAATTATAAAATTCGCCACAGTTTTTTCTTTCGCCCGATGCCACTTAGGAATCGGATAATAGATATTTGACCAATGTGAAAATTTATTGGCGTGCGAACTAACAAGAGTATTTTTTTCGCCATGAATACGAATGGATAACCTTAGATGAGTAAAACTCTCGAGATTTTCAAATGACACTGAATAGTGATCTTTCATCACTGGATTTTTTGCATCAATGACCGCAAGAATTTCCTCTCTGCCTGAACTCTTCCAGTTGCCTGCATGCTCAAAAGACTGATCCAACGATTTCCACGCACCAAGATTTGAAAGTTCCTGCATGGGAAACCCCTCAAACTCTTCTAAGTCAAAGCTCGCATCGTAATACTCACTACTCACTGGTTCAATAATAATTTCACAATTTCGCGGCAAAATGTCTGCATGAGAAAGAATACCGTTAAGTTTTAAAGCATTAAATACTGGAATAACATTTTCTGAAAGTCCGTTCGCTCCAAATATTTCGTGCACAACAACTTCCGGGTGCTCATCACCAAATTCTTTCAAAACTAATTCATAGGCATCCATCTTGAGAAGTCTCGCCTTCCCTTCGGCCATTGGTTTTGCCATGAGATGCGAATAAACGGCCTGCAAATGAGGATTAAATTCAACCGAGTAAACTTTCTTTGCACCAAAACGCAGACACAGATACGAAAGAATCCCAGAGCCGGATCCAATATCTAACACAACTTTATCTTTCACTTTATTTTGAATTAATTTTTTGTAAAAATCAAAACGTTCGCGATCTCGAAGCATTTCTAAATGCCATGCTGGAAAAGACTCTCCACTCTCATTAAATTGATCAAGAAATTTTGCCTCTTTTGTTTGGAGATATTTTTCGAGATTTGATTGTACTGAACTCATGTTATTTCTTTTGAATAATGATTTACTTCAAAGAAAAACATTACTGCTAGTAGCCGTCAAGACAAAGGTCATACCCGATTAAAATGGGCAGTGAAAGCGAGCTTAAAACCTCTAAACCCTGACTTTTACAAATAATCTTCCTCTAAGATAAGGAACAGTTAAAATCACTGAATGAGAGCTTACATACTCCTCCTTTTGCTCCCCCTATGGAGTTGCCAAGAGGCGAGCCGCGCCCCTGCAACGGCGACTGGTAGTACTGTGGCAGTGCCAAAAAATAATAAGACTTCTACCCCTAAAAAATTGAGGCAAAAAAACCAACACCACCTGTTGAGACTATTTATAAAGTTCCCAACGAGTTTATTAAATACGTCGATAAGTTTTATGTATTGATGGGAAAAGCGGGACTCAATAACTATCGCCGCCCTGTTCAATTTGTGATGGATTCAACGCTTAAAATTCATATCGCCGGAACTTGTGAACGATTTAACGGAACAGATGCAAGCATTGTGAGAATAAATCCAAACTTCTGGTGGAACAATAGTTACTCAAGCCGTGAAGTTTTGATGTTTCATGAATTGGGTCATTGCGTTTTAAACAGAGGTCATACCAGTACTTTAGATGACTATAATGATCCCGTTTCTGTTATGCATCCAACAATTATTTCAGAAGAAAGAGTTTATGCAGGAAATTACACCTCTTACATGCAGGAGCTTTTCCGCTCAACCCCAGATAAGTTAGGGAGAGTCCAATTTATGGCCTCCTACTACTGGGAACACCCCTATCATAAGACTTCAAGCGCTGATCGATTAGGTGAACACCCCATTGATCAATCAGCGCTTTCAAACCTTCCACCGCAAGTAGAATGTCATTCACATTGATTTTGAAATCTGCTACCATAACCACATTCAACGGAGCAGATTATGGGCAGTTTAAAAGACGAATTAATGAAAGCAGGACTCAAAGCAACTCAGGCACCAAAGGCGCCAAGTGCTGCGAATGAACGCGAAGTCATTAAGAAGAAAAAATTAACTGAGGCCATCGTTCACCAGGAACAGAGAAATTTCTGCGAAGAATGTCAGCAAGTTCGCCCGGATGTTGAACTCTACTATCATAGAAATCCTACAACTGAAGCGGAATGGATCTGTGTGAAATGCGCCGATCAGTTAAAAATTCTCGATACTTTTCGCCAGACAGCTCAATCAGATACATCTATCAAAAAAATGTTCCGCCGCGAGCACGGTGTAACAAGACCACCGACAGATTTTAAAGCTGCTCAAAAATCGGATAAGCCTCGTGGGCCGATTGATGGTAACCGCTAAAGACTAAAGCTATGTCTTAACCTTTCCCGGCCTCAATCACATTTTTGAATCTTAGTTCTTTGATTTGAATATGCACTTGATTGGTGCGATGAGAATTAATTCTCCATTTCTCTCTATCTTCCGGCGAAAGTCCGCCTTTGTTGGCAGCGAATGATTTATGCTCGGCCTTAAGAACAATTAATTCCTGTTTCAGGTCTTCAAGCGTTTTTTTATCTTCAGGGCTTAAGTACTGGCTATCTTCCATCGTTCATACCTGTTTTTTTAATTTGATAACTTCATTCTATCAGGTGGACTACGCGTCCGCAATCAACAGACACCAAGTTTGCTTTTAAGGTTCGGTCGATGAGTTCCTTGTTAGTCCTTCACATGCTCACTCTTTTTTTTCTGGGTGAGTGGCGACAAAAAGAGCGCCTCTTCAGCAAGACCTATTCGGTTAATAGGAAAAAAAGAAAGACGAGTTCTTAAGCACTAAAAAATGTAGCAAGTATCCTTTTCAAACTTACATGCCTTTTGGCGAATAATAACAATCACTAACATCATTTGGTAGCAGCTAGTTCGAAGTCTTTAGAATGACCAAACGTTAGTTACAACGCTTTGCTGTATTTAAGGACCTTCACTCTTTTGAGAAGATAGTGATATGAGTATCGAAGTAACAAACCACAGGAGTATCTATGAAAAAATTTATTCTCGCATTGATGCTTGTTTGTACAGGTATCGTCAATGCTGCTGAAGTCACAGTTATGAACGAAAACGTTCTTGGTCTTGGTTCTTATTTCTCAACTGTTGATGCTCGTTTCATCATCGATCAAACATCAGGCGAAGGATTTGTTAAAGTCACTGTTACTGAAGAGCGCCCAGATAGAGGTGGATGGTATGATCAATACGGACGTTGGTACCCAAATCGCATGCCAATTCCAGTTGTTGTTTTCCAGGAAACAGCAAAAATTGATGGACTCACACTCGTTGGTGATCAGGTTATTTACCAAGGGGCTGAAGGCGATGTGGATTGCGGAAAAATGGGCGTGAGCCGCGTTTTCAAAAAACCTACATTTTACCTTAATGGTAATTGCAAACTTAGCGGTTCAATTAAAAACACAAGAACTTCATCAAACGTCGTTGTTGTTTTAAAAACAAAATAATCAATTTTTTCAAGGTCATTCCTTTAAAGAGAATGACCTCTCTATTCCCCCCGGACTTATCTCAGACAATTGCCTAAAAACTGAGGCAACTTTAAACAAAAATCCCTCCTAGACCACACTTTCAAACACTTGATTTTGAGCTAAGTAAACGATCCAGTTGTATCCAGCGCCAATAGGTCTAAAGTGAAGAGAGAACATTTTTTCATCGAATTTGTTGCAGGACGTATGTTGAAGTTGCACGTTTATGGAAGACCAAAATCGATGAAATCCGCAAGGTCTGGACCGAAAGTTTAGGAAAAACTTTTAACAGCACCTTACGCTCTACGGAGCAATTGTATGAAATTTAGTATCGTAAAAAATGGGCAGACGTGTCTCCTTGCCATCTTATGTGTCCTGGCGTCGGCCTGTAACCCTGACGAATTTTTTCCAGTCGAAGAATTCCTCACAGGTGAAGATGCCTATTGTTATGAGGCCAAAGATTTAAATTCTTGCGAGACCCGAGTCGACAGATGTCAGCCTGCTTATCTAGAGTCTGATGCTGAAACAACAGACCCAGCGCTCGAAAAAGAATTCCTCGTTTGTATCGCCAATCCTAATCCAGCTCCCATTGATGATGGATCAACAACCAGTGGAACAGATGGCGGATCAACAACCGGTGGAACAGATGGCGGATCAACAACCGGTGGAACAGATGGCGGTAGTACAGGAGGAAGTGATCCCGCTCCACAACCTGAACCAGTTCCAACACTCGAAGATGCTCTTGCTAACAAATGTCAGAACATGAGTTCTGAGTATTTATGGGAAAAAACAGAAATGAAAAAAGGTAAAGTTCTAGGCAAAACGTCGAAAGTAAAAGTTTGTCACTCGACAGGAAATGGTTCTGCTCACACGATTGTGATTGCGTGCCCGGCGCTTAAGGCACACATTAAGCATAAACAAGCAGAAGATTATTTAGGTGCTTGTTTCTAAAATAAAGCTATTAAATGGCCCCCGTTCTGGGGGCCATCTTTTGTGCCCTCATCAATAAGGATTACTTTCTGACTTTCTTCACTGGCACTGACGTATTTTTGACGTTTTTATCTTTGATGTACTGAAAACCTTTCTTTAAGATCTTAAATTTCACTAATCCTGATAAAAGTCCCATTGTAAACCTCCAAAAGGTTACTCTTTTAAAGCAAATTTCAGGCCATGCAATAATATTTATTTCATGTCAGACTTTGTGAAATTGTTTTACCTGACAATACTTTTTCCATTAAGCATGATGACGGCTCACACATTCACATCGAGGGCAACGTGCACGTAAAAAAGCTATCTGAGCTTAAAGCTTCTAATCCCTATCTTCGTCTTGGAACTGATGTTTCTGATCTTGAAAAATCAATCCAAACACTGGGTCTGATTGCACCTCTCGTGATCTCGCCTGATAACGTGATTTTGGCAGGGGCCCGCAGGTACCAGGCCTTACTTAATTTGGGTTTTACAGAGGCACCAGTGATGATTGTGGATCGTGGTCCACTTGAAACAGAACTCGTTTCAATTGATGAAAACCTCGTTCGAAAAGATTTATCAAAAATTGAAATTGAATCTCATCTTCGCCGTGCCAAAGAAATCTATCAAAAATTAAATCCTCATGATGATGAAGTCGAAGAAGAAAAAGTAGCGGAAGAAGAATCAGACGTACCCAAAATTAAGAAAGTTGTGTTACCAGCAGAAAAATTTCTTCACATGGTTTCTGAAAAAACAGGACTCAGCCCGAAACAAATTCATGAGGCGATTAACCGAGATGAAATGGCATCATCCGTTGTTAAAGAAGCTCGTAAAAAAGGCGAACTTTCTCTAAGTCAAACAAACGAAATCGTAAAACTTAGTAAAGAAGACCAGAAGAAGGCTTTGGGCCACTTAAAAGAATTACCAGTGAGAGACATCAAGAAGTTTGTCAAAATTGCCAAATCCAAAGGTGTTGTTGATGCGATCTCAGAAACACCCAATGATCCTCATCAAAAGGAATTCACTGAAATTGATATGGGGTTAAAAAAACTTATTAAAAAGATGAAGCAACTTCAGATTGAAGGATTTGAAATTTTAGACTTTCCTGATGAGACTCAAAATCTTTTAGGTCAAATCTCAAATCTCATTAGTGGAACGGAATTTATTTCTCGATCTGATGAGATGGATAGAGATTCACTTCAATAAGGTTCCACATGAAGATTTTAGTTTTAACCTTAACTATCCTTGCTTTGGTTGCAGACGCAAGTTTTGCTGAGGAAAACAAAAAAAGGATGCTTGCGAGAAAAACTAAAAGAGCGTTGGATTAAAAAGCAGGAAGTAAAAGAGGCGCCAGAGGCCAGTACTGAATTTAAAAAGATTGAACGCCCTGGTACCTATACATACTCGTTTAAGATTCAAGATAAAACCCGCTACTACATGCTTCATGTCCCCGCAAATTATAATCCAATGAAGGAAACCGCAGTGCTTTTTGCTTTTCATGGAGGCGGCGGAAACATGAAAATTCAAGCAAGGGATGATTTCTATCGCCAAATCTCCACCTCTGAAAAAATGGGCAACATAGTCGTTTTTCCGAATGGTCACAGTAAACTTAAGTCTGGAGAATTTGCAACATGGAACGCCGGCGGATGTTGTGGAGACTCAAGAGATCAAAATATTGATGATGTCGGTTTTATAAAAGAGCTTCTCGCTAAAGTTAGAGAGCAAGTCACGATAGATAATAAAAGAATCTTCGCTACAGGCATGTCAAACGGAGGCATGATCTCCTATCGTCTTGCCTGTGAAATGCCAGAAGTCTTCAAGGCCATCGCAGCAGTTGCTGGCACGGACAATACGCTTAACTGCACACCAAAGAGCTTAGTCTCTATTTTGCATATTCACGCAAAAGATGATGAGAATGTCTTATTCAATGGCGGTGCTGGTAAAAAAGCTGTCGAAAAATCTAAGATCATTGATTTTATTTCTGTCCCCGCGACTATTGAAAAATGGGTAAAACTCAATAGCTGCAATCCCATTCCAAAAAGAATAATAGAAGTCTCCGGAGCTACCTGCGACCAGTACACTTGCAAGCAAGGATCGAAAGTTTAGCTATGCGTAACTGAAACTGGAGGACATTCCTGGCCGGGTGGAAAGAAACCGCGGGGCCATGATGAAACGTCTAAGGCCATCTCAGCAAATGATGTGATGTGGGATTTTTTCAACAGTCTTTAAAATATTTTCAGGAATTAATCGCGAGTCAAAACTTCTAAAAGTTCGACTTCAAATGATAAATTTGAATGAGGCTTAATAAGTTCTCCGACCTGTCTCTCACCGTAAGCAAGTTCGGCAGGCACATCAAGCTTTCTTTTTCCGCCTACTCTCATTCCGACTAAACCCAGGTCCCAACCTTTAATCACTCGTCCAGTTCCAAAAACAAACTGAAATGGCTTTCCTCTTGAAAGAGAAGAATCAAATATTGTTCCGTCCTCCAAACTTCCGACATATTCCACTGAGCAAAGCGCTCCGCGTATGATTTCTTTTCCGGTACCAAAAAGAACGTCGATTACTTTTAATTCATTCATCACAAGCCTCTTCTTAGATTGTTTCTGTCCATTAGTAATGAGGTGGCTTGTCATCTCTCAATGTTCTAGAGCCATCGACACCACTTGAAGAATTCACATCACGCTTTAAATCAAGAATTTGTTTTTCAAGTCTCTCAATCCTTACCTGCTGCTCAATGACGATTTGATTTAGTTGGTTCAGAAAATCATCCTGATGCGCAAATCTAATTTCAAGATTAGTCATTCTTTCATCACTCATAACACACCCTTTTAACATAAAAATGGTTCGCTGAATCGCTACCGTTTACATCTCCCATATGCTCTGTCTCTTGGCACGAAAAATTTAGGGTACTCCAATCAAATTAAGCTCCCAAAGGGAAGTAAGAGGATGGACGAGCCAAGAAAAACGATGAATACAATGAGGGTATGAAAGAAGCTTAGGAAGACTTTGAGGAAGAGGAAAAAAGAGAAGATGTTGATTATGTAGAAGAATAAAATTAATTTTCCCATCACTCTTGAAGTAATGGGAAAATTAAAAATCACTCAAACGTATCAACTGCCTCATCAAACTTATGCTTAATCAGCCGAAGTTTATCGGCGGCAAAGTTATTGACGTTGGTGTACTTACCTAAAAGACTCACAACGATCCCCAAGGAAAAACCACCTACGATAAATTTTGTTACTGGTTTTTTCCAAAGTTCAATACCGAGATTCTTGTAGTCACCCAAAAGATATTCAAAATCAGTGTTGATTTGTTTTTGAATACCCAAAGCACCTGCGCCGGATGAAGTTTTTCTAACTATTTTTCTCATTCGATTAACGGCCATACTTTCCTCCTTGGAAATGATCCATTTTAACAGGCAGAGACTATACCTGGATCATAAGTGTTCCTAAAAGAAGCCTGACTGATAAGGAGCTTAAGGAAGGAGGTATAAAAAAAGGGCAGATAAACTGGCCCTGGGATTAAAACTAATATTCTTCTTCGTTTTCAGTTTCCGTTTCTTCAATCAGACTTTTTGGGCTTGAGCGATCAGTTAACTTTCCAACCATTGTATCCAAAGCGCGGAGTAACTTCTCAGAAGCTCTGTCGATGGCCTGATGGATTGTATCAGCGTGGTGGCTCACAACGACTGGCTGATGGTTTGAAATGCGCGCCTCAAGTAAACAGCGCTTATCATTGCCAGCAGTTTTTCCAGCGTTCTCATCTGAAAGATGAACTTCAATACGTGTGATCGCCAGTTTAAATCTCGCAAAGGATTCAGATAAGCTATTTGTAACGTAGGCATTAAGTTCAGCACTGCCTTTAATGTTATGGTCAGTGTTTACTTGGATATTCATGTTGTCCCCTTAGAAATTTTCTATCCCATTAGTGTGACACCGATTTCCTAAAAAAGCATTTCCTGGAATATTATCCTCGTTGACGCCCCTCTAACCCTTAGTAAAAAAGTCGGTTGCCCTACTGAAATCTTCTGATTACAAATCTTTTCTTTGGCCTCATTTTTAACTTTCTCGGCACTTTAAACCCATACAGATTGTTCGAGCAGGCAGCTTCTGCATTTTTAAAAGTCACTTCCTCGATCGCGCCCTCTGAAAGCTCTTCTCCCATATAACTTCTAACAGTAACAGTGACTGAGTACGTTTCAGAAAAACTACGAACAAAATTTGTCATTGCAATTCCACTTGTATTTGTTAAAGAGATCTTTAAAAGTTACACCCTTTAAATAATCTCTTAATAATGGGGTCATAAGGAAACTTTTCCGGATGAATGGCAACTTATGGTGTTTCGTATAAGGCCGGTGCCGCATTGAAACCGGTGTCACTCACCTCTCTTCTAAACCCTTAAAGTCGCGTCTCCATCGCTGGCACGATTCGTGCTTATGTTAATAGTATGATCGGCCAGGATGGCCAATCGAAACGAAGCAACGGAGGCGAAGATGCAACAGGAAATTTCAAATGGAACTTATGGTGTGTTTAACGTTAGTGATGGTGATGCTTCCAGCAAGTCTAATGCTTCAGCATTCAGCTCACAAAAAGATGGCGAAGTAAGCGGACACGATAAAAAAGAAAACCATATTGATTTTAACAATTCAAACAGACGACTCGATAATTACCATTTGTTTTTTAGTTCTTGGCTCTAGATTTTAGATAATGTCCGTCACATAACCAGAGTTAAGTTCTTTCCCAGTCATATAACTCATTTCATGATCCATAAGATATCTTCGATCTTGAATAATGGTAGCAGAGTTTTGATCTATTGAAGAAACATACCCAATCCATATTTTTCTGTAGAGATCTTCAATTTCTTGTGTTGTCTTCCCCTGTTTATTACCACTTTCAAACTTAGGTGAATGGAAACCAAACTGAGAATTTTTTGAAGCAAATCTTTTTTCACCGGCAGTATAAAGTATTGTACAGGCAGATTCACAGCTGCTGTATTTTCCAACTATAGTGTTAATCGTGATAAGTGGATCAAGGTTTAATTGCCTGATGGTATTCACAGCGCGAATGGTTTCGTTAACATTTCCCCCACCAGAAGCTAAAGTAAGGGTAATTTCAAGTTGGCGGCCTTCATTTTTCTCGATTAATTTATGAATTCTATTTAAGAGTGAATTTATGCTTGAAGCTGTGATTTCGTCAGAGAAAGAAACCTTCTCTTCAACCTTAGGAAGAAGCTGTTGAATCTCTTCGTTGAAAGCCCCAATCTCATTGCCTTCAAGGCACTCAAGAGAGGCGCTGGTATTTAGAGTTAGTACCACAAAAGGAACGACGAAGAAGGCTTTTAAAGTTTTCATGAAGAAGTCGAAGCAATAACCATACCAGACTCAGAGGCACAAA
Source organism: Bacteriovoracaceae bacterium (assembly GCA_040399915.1). GTDB lineage: Bacteria > Bdellovibrionota > Bacteriovoracia > Bacteriovoracales > Bacteriovoracaceae > Peredibacter. The sequence goes on along the minus strand of JBBARE010000002.1, from coordinate 73,168 downwards.
TTCGGTGACTTGCACCTCTAGGACCGTCAATTCTTTTAAAAAGAGACCAATTCTTTTTCAGTTAGTAGCGATAAGCTCACGAGGATCGACGCTGAAAGAGAGCTTTTGGCGCTCATCTTTGATCACCACAAGCCCATCCGCCTGCATGCCTACCACTTCAAAATATTGATTGTATCTGTCCTGTACGGTCTTTCCGACACACACATCATTCACGCAGCCTTCAGTTTTAATGAGGTACATGAAATCAACGTCAAAAGTTAATTCCTTGTTCGCAACATTCTTTAAAATATAGCGACCTCTAAAATCAATTCCTTTAACCGCCATGTAGCTTCGAGTAAGTCTTGAGATGACAGACGTTTTTGTACAAATATTTCGAAGACAGCCGCGAGTGATAGCGATTTGACCACGAGAGATTCCTTCAACTTTATCTTTCTTTTTTCCACCCTCTGGAATCAAATCATGAAATCCGTTTCGAGAAGATGAGACGAGCCAAAGTTTTCCTTCGTAAATAACAGTCTCGCCCATTTCTATTCCTCGCTGGTAATCAGTATCTATAGGCTCAATAGTCGATGGATTATTTTGAGGTCTGTTCTGAGGTCTCGTTTGTGGTTGAGAAACCAGAGGATCATTAGTCATACTGATGGTGTAACATCTGTAATAATTTGGATCGAGTCTTCTTTCAGAAATCGTTCTGTAACAAGTATTGGTAGCTTGCTGGCAATCAGGGTCCTGAGTTGAATAAACATTTAAATAAGGTCTGTTATAAGGATCATATAAAGATATGTGGCAAACGTGCGCCAAGCTTCTGACCGAGATAAACAACACAAGGATTGTAAACAATGTTTTCATTCCGGAATCTCCTGGTAGGAGATTCCTTTTAATAATGGTTAGGTTGTTAAGGGAAGCGAACGTGAAGAAATTACAGGAATCAAGTCACTTGAGGCTCAATAGGTACAGATAAAAGGCCTTCAGTGTTCTTGTAAATTGACTCGCAGATATCCTCTAAAGGTAGATCATTCTCATCCTCACCAAACGGATCCTCAATCTCCACCCCGATTTCTTCAATCCCAAAAAAGACGTAGGCAAGAAACATCGTTTCAAAAGGCGTAATCCATATCTGTGCATCGTTTAACAGCACGAACGGCAGCGTGAAGCTATAAATGACCAAGGCACGGCGAAGATGCACAACATAGGCAAAAGGGAGCGGAGTTTTGTGAATGCGCTCGCATCCACCTAAGTAGTCAATCAGGAGCTGAGTATTCTGATCAATATTAACCTGCTCAACATCAGTAATAATTCCGTCTGTTTTAGCTTTCTGTAAAATGAGACTTATTTTTTTCGCACAGTAGAGTGCTGGATGAGGAGAAGCGAGAGCTTGTTTTAGTTCTTCCTCACCGATAAACTTACTGATTGGGCCAATATCTTTTTTCCCGCGAAGGATGTTCATACCACCGTAGCAAAAGCCCAGCATCCAGATGGCAATCTCACGACGCAAATGAGGAGCAGAAATAAGTAAGGCCTCAATGGAACGAATGAGATTTCTTGTTTCGTTAACGATTCCACCCCAAAGCTTTCGCCCTTCCCAGAACCGGTCATATGAAGAATTTGTTCTGAAAACCAGAAGTAAACCGAAGGCAACACCAACTAAAGTATGAACGGTAGACGGAAGACTTATTGGAAAGACGTGAAGGTGAAAAAGAACAACGGCAACAGACCAAGCAGTACACAAAAGCACTCGCCCGGATATTTCCCGAACGAGTGACCCATGGATATTAAAAAATTGATTAGACCAAGAATGCGCGTCGTATTTTATCAAATGTTAATCTCCTGCATTTGATAACTTTGACCAGTGACTAATGGAATAAATTGGCCTTCTTGAGTGTCGTATTTGAAGACCATCCCCGTTTCAAACTTATAGATCCAGGCGTGCAGACGAATCTCGTTGCGTGAAAGTCTAGTCGCAACTGCAGGGTGAGTTTTTAAATTCTCAAGTTGCATCAAAACATTCTCGCCTACAGTTGCCATCAAAAGCTCATCGCCTTGAAGGTGCTTGTAGTGATCGAACATAATTCTTTTTGTCGTATCAGAGTTCTTTAACCACGCTTTCATGGCCGGTAGACTCTCAACTGATGCAGGGTTCAAGAGACCTTTCATCGCTCCACAATGGGAGTGACCGCAAATGATAATATCTTTCACGCCCAATCCATCAAGTGCGAATTCAATCGTCGCCATTTCTCCCGAAGAGTTTTGATTACTATAAGCAGGAACAATATTACCGGCATTTCGGATAATAAAAAGATCACCTGGCTCGGTCTGAGTAATCAAGCTCGGGCTGATTCTTGAATCCGAACAAGTAATGAATAAAACCTGCGGACTCTGTCCAGACTCAAGCTTTTTAAAGAGCTCAATCTTGCTAGAAAATACTTCGTTTTGAAACTTGTGAAGTCCCTGAATTAATTTTTGCATGTTATTCCCTTTTTATCGTCTTGAGGACGCAGAGTCCTGAAAGTTAAAATGATCATCTAATTGATGACGAGGCTGTGACGGACTTGAAGAACAAGAAACAAAACATACTAGGATGCCAAAGAACACTAGACGCGAAAACATAATAACTCCTTAGTTATCGTTTCCAGTCTTGCCCTATTAACTTCCGTCCGAAGGATGTGAATCCTCGTAATGACGATACGGAAGCTCACGAAATTGTGAGTAGGCTACTCCCCAGTTTTTTACTATTATTCAAGATTAACGAATTTTAATCAAATAGAAAAAACTTATAAAATCGTTAAGTTAAAATGAAGATCTGAAACATGCTACAATGCATTATGGCAAACAATCTAAAAGTAGAAACTGGTGCCTCAGACGGTCATTCCCCATCGCGCTACTGGAAAGGGCCTCGAATCGCCAAAATCGATTTAAACAATGACGAAAATATCGATTTCTGGGCATCGGAACTGAAGATCTCCCGAGACCTTTTACTGGTCGCTGCTAAAGACTTTGGACCAGCCATAAGAGACATTAGACGTGGACTTGCTCGAAATGTGGATGAAGCCGCCTGATGACTTGTCTATTTTTTTGACGGACCTGATAAAAAAATCCCTTTCTCCCACCTACTACCCAAAATTTGCGATGATCAAAGAAACCCGAGGATTTTCTATCATGAAGCTTGCCCTCATTCTCACAACACTCGTTTTCACTCTTTCGGCCTCAGCGGGAATCGTTGGCGTAAAAACCAACAGCGAAGCAGACGCAGTCGTTGACTGTGCCAAGCGAATTAATCGCGGCGCTGAACTTGCCTGCACGGGTGTGAAAACTTTTAAAGAAGCCACGGCCGTTGTCGACTGTGCTCGCAAAGTTGGCCCAGGAGATGAGCTTGCCTGCACAGGTGTGAAAAATAATGCCGAAGCCGACATCGTGAATTCATGCGTGAAACGAATCACTCCTGGGGCAGAACTCGCCTGTACAGGCACCAAAACAGCTAATGAATCAACTGCCGTCGTCGACTGCGCAGTAAAAATTGTGAATAAAGCGGAACTTGCTTGTACTGGAGTAAAAACCAGATCGGATGCAGATGCGGTTATTTCATGTGCAAAAAGAATTATCTCTGGGGCCGAGCTTGCCTGTGGGTCGAAGATCTAAAAAAAGGCAGGGGGCTTGCCCTGCCCTATCGAAAAACTAAATAAGATTAAAAGGAACTGACTGAATCTCGCGAAGTTGAGAGTGACAGTTATCATAAGAAGTTGAAACGCTTCCTTTGATATTGATAAGTTTTGCTTCTGATCCATCTTTATTCATTTCAAGTTCAGCGTTAATCGCTGCTTCAGTAGTATCGCCGCAGCTGCCGCCGTAGTAATTAGATTCAAAGTTGTAAAGGAAGTGAACAACTCTTCCGTTACGAAGATCAACACCCATAGAAAGATTCATCATTTTTTCAATCTCAACACCGTCTAAAGTGTACTTGATGAATGCTTTGCTGTCGTAACGACCAGCAAGTTTAATGTCGATGTTACTCACGCAGAATTCTTTTGCCATCGTCACTTCGTTTGTCACGAGCTCAGTCGTGCGAACATAACATTCAGATGCCATAGCAGAGAATGAGACTAGAAATGCTAGTAGTGCAGTTTTCATTTTAACTCCTGTGATGATTTAGTGAGTGGTTTTTACCCCAGGAGGCAAAAGATTGTAATATGTAAAATTGTCAGGGTTTGGTGAAGGGTTCGAAGGGTTCCATCACACTTCTATGGCGGACGGCCAGTCTAGGCAGTGTGTCTAGTATCCAAATCTTTGCATCAAATTCAACAAGATAAACAAAACAAGGCCGATGACAATAAACAACGCCGGTCTTTTTAAAACCACTAATTCATCTGGATTCTGAACCAGGTGCTCAATCGATTCCACGTTATTACGGTCTTTTTTGAGCCTTCCAAAAGTCAGGACCATGCTGCATACGCCGTAAAGGATAGAGGCCGATCCAAGAAGAATCAAGATGGGTTCGAAAGTTTTCATAAAGAAATAATAGAACGATGGGTTTTAATTAGCAAAAGAGTTGATCATAAAGGGCACCACTAAATTTAATTCAAATGAGTGGCCCAATCAGGACTAATAAAAAGAATTAGATACCTAACGGCATAGAGACTTTGATGAAATCTTTTAATTTCCTGTCTTCAATGGCATTCTTTAGACCAATAGTTATTGTTTTCATTGCACTAGCTATGTGAGATCAGCTTGGAACCCTTTAGTTTGAGCAGTGAGAGGGGTTCACCATGAATTCACCTAGAGACATACCCTTCACGTTTTCATAGCGGTAAATAATATTGGCGCGATGACCTTTAAGGATTGAGCGCTCTGTGCTTCGTTTGCAAATAGTACTTAAAATTTGAGTCTTAACTTTAGGAAGAGCGAAGTCATATTCTTTCTGATTAGCATCGATCAAGAAATGATAAACCAAATCTTCATTTTCAACAGTCGTTCGCATGAGTTTTGTGACGTGGTCATAAACTTCGGGGAGTGAGGAATTAATCTCCACTGAAGCGTCTTTGAGAGTTGGTCTTGGAGCTTGAGCAAGTGCAGAAGACGTAATTAAAATCAAAAAAAAGGAATAGGCAATTTTCATATTAGTTAAGCTTAACAAAAAAGGGGCCCGAAGGCCCCTTGAAAATTCGTCTTAGTCTTTAAGCTTAATCTCTTCCGAAAAGTTTGAATCATGGTAAGCACTACCCACGATCTGCATTGAAATCTTCACGTAATCAACTTTCTTGTTCTGAATCTTCGCCGTAATCTTATTCATATTACCGTTTGTAATCTCATAAGTCTCAGCACCTAATTCTTTATCGCGACCGATTCCAAATAATCCGCCAGCATCCCAGAACACAACTTTTACAATAATCTTCGGGCCCACTTTTTCATTGAACTGAGGATACTGCATTTCAAATGAGCTGGTTTTGTCCTGACGCTTATACGACACAACCAATGTATTCGCCGGAGTCACTTTCATACGAGTACCATTGGCGACAATCTTAATTCCAGCTGCATCTTCTGTCTGGTTAATAGCATAGCTATTGTACTGGCTTGGTAAGCTTACTCTCACAGCACTTAGGCCATCAAAGTTTACGCTAAAAGCTTCCTGCTCACCATTAACAAGGGGAGCATTCGCCACATTGATTTCATATCTTCTTGTTACACTTCCAGCGAAATCCGGACGCTGTCTGTCTTGAATCACGTTTACAATGCGGCGCTGGTTTTCAATAAAACATCTGACGATACTCATTTCAAAACCAAGAGCTCGACGATTCATCTCTTCATTATCAACTGTAATACGGCGCTGATCTTTTGGAGTTAAAGCACCTTTAATAACAGAATCCAGAATCATGAGTTCAAACTGCTGCCAGCTTGATGGAATACCATTGGCTGCTGAAAATTCCACGAACGTGCGGTTTACAACCTGAGCGTCTCTTGGTGATAGACCGTTAATTAAATCTTTTAAAAGGCGTGCCCGTGTATCCGGAGATAATCCAAGATTAAGCGCGCGACCAAGCTGGCCATTTCCACGGTTCTCAGTCACTGTCACACCCTGCATCGGCTCATAGCCCAGGAGTTGACGATTATGGATCGCATGAATTTTTGTGATTTCATCGGCGATAAAAAGTGTAATCAAACCATCAGTCACGGCCTTATTAATCACGCCAGAAAATTCCGCCCATGATCTTGGTGTCCCATTTTCAGCAACAGTCGTTGTGATCGCAGACAAGATTTGTCTCGCCGTCTCAAGTCTGTCACGTGGGGTAAGTTCCATCGTATAACGAACGTTGCGAGAAAAATTCTCGGCACGTGTAAGTGGATTAAGTCTTAAATCAAAAAAACTCTGAAGAAGTCCATTTCCGCGTCCAAATGCCAAGTCAGGATGAATATCATTACAAATTCTTTCCTGGTGCGTGTACTGCTCTTCAACGCAAAGTCGCTCTTGCATCAAGCGATATGTATTCGCCACAATATTTCCACTGACATTATAGGCCGTAGGAATCTGCGCTCCACCCACTCGAACGTGCTGAATGTTGGCGTTCTCACCTTGCATACGCACAAACTGAGAACTCAAAACCACACCCGCACGTGGGCACTGATCGAGTCGCTGCGCCATCGCCCCGGTTGCCGTTAAGAAAACCAAAATACCAAGAGTCGTTTTCATAAATACCTCGCTTAAAAGACTTTTGAGGGCAATGTAGGTTAAAACAAAGGGATCGTGAGAATTTAGAGGCTTAGGCTGTAAAAATGTAACGAGTGCCTATTCTTTAGACAGTCTTGAAATTTTCAAGTCATGTTAAAATGATCAGATGTTTGGAGACTTCAAAATCGAGAAGCCTCAGGTGAGGCTATCTTACGGCGACTCTCGCACTGGCAGAGTCGATGTCGCCGATGCCGATAGTATTGAGAAGTGAGCCCAGGTTTTAGGGATCACGAAAAATGAATTGCTCGATTCAGTCGATACGTATGGGTCGGTGATTGCGGATATTAGGAAAGGGAGACGGTCGCAAAGATTTGGATAAATCTATTCAGCACTCGCCCCTTCCACTGCAGGAAAATACACGCTCTTCTGACCAACCACATGCCCAGATGAAATCCCCGTTCCTAATTCTTCAATGGTAAAAACACTCTCCGGTAAATTGAGCGACTCCCTAACTTTATCCATCGTCTGTGGGGCAAACGGATAAAGCATAATCATCAAATTCTTTAGCACGTAGAACGAGCTATAAAGCGCGTCCTTACGTCCATCAAGTTCTGCTCGGTCATCATGAGGCTTATATTGAACAAAGAATGAATTAATTAATCTTGCGTAGTTTTCAATCTGCCCAAGAAGCGTGATGTAATCAGCCTTCTCCATGTTCTTCACATAAAGCTGAACTATCTTCATCGTTTCTTTTTCTGCTTTCTCTAGAAGCTTACCGTCAGGAACTTTGCCGTCAAATCGTGAGTGAACCGCAGAAATCGGTTTTTCAATTGCCGCATTCATCGGGCCTGCTAGAAATTTATTTCTTTCTTTGAAAGTTTCGAAATCAAAGTTTGATTGTTTGTCGGCAAGACCTAATGTGGAAAGGAAATATCTCACCTGGTCTGGGTCGTAGCCCATCTCTTCGATGAGTTCGTTGCCGGTGTAGAAGTTGCCACGAGACTTACTCATCTTTTCGCCATTAACCATCAAATGGAAAACAGAATAGACGTCTGTCATGGTATAGTTGTCGTCCACACCAAACCACATCGCTCCCTGCATGAGGACATAGAAGTAAACGTTATCTTGGCCCAGGAATTGGAAAATTTTTGCGTCGGGATCTTTCCAGAAGCGTTTCCATTCGTCGGGTCCTTTGCCTTTATTTTTTAGAGCGACTTTGGAAAATGAGATCGGGGCAATTAAGGAATCAGGCCAGACGTAGAGAGTTTTATTTTTCATCTCAGGATCGATAGCTTCTGGGACAGAAATTCCCCAGCTCACGTCCCGAGTGATTGAGCGGTGGGCCCATCCGTCCAATAGTTGAACGTCGATCGCGTTTTCTTTGAATGTGGTCATCGCAGTCGTAAGATCAGCTTTATTTTCAAACTGCGCGACAACCATTTTACCGGGAGCGTAGCGAGATTTATGTTTTGGTAATGTTGGGCGAAGTTCTTTAAACTTAGGTTCATGAACGTTTGAAAACTGAACAGCGGGCTGAACAGTTTCAAAAACTTCGTTGAAGACACCTTTGCGCCATTTGTTTTGTTTTGATTTAATCCACTCAAGAAGCTGATCAGAAACTTTCCACATGTTGAGATACAAGTGGGCCGTGTCTTTTAAAACGGGAGTGGCGTCTGAAAGAGATGATTTTGGATTAATGAGTTGTGATGGGTCATACTGAGTGCCACACACTTCGCATTCATCAGAGTACGCCACATCGTTGGTGCACGCCGAGTTTGGGCATTTGCCGGTGACATTTCGGTCTTGTAAAAACCGGCTGAGCTTGGGATCAAACCACTGCTTCGCCGTTTTTTTATCGAGCATTTTATTATCCCAGAGTTTTTGCATGAACTCCTGAGACGTTTCTTTATGAATCGGAAAACAATCAGGCTGAGAAGTGCCGGAAAAGATATCGTAAGAAATGCCGTAGCGTTTGATCGTTTGGACTTGTTTATCGTGAATGCTGTCGATGAATTCTCTAATCGGCATGCCGGCCTTGAGAGCCGCGACTTCTGATGTTGAACCGTGATCGTCGTTACCACTTACAAAAAGCACATTCTCTTTTCCGATAAGCATGCGCATGTATCTCGCCATGATATCCGGCGGAACCATCGCCCCAGCGAGGTGACCAAGATGCAAAGGGCCGTTGGCGTATGGCATACCACCTGTGATGACGGCGGTTTTTGGGCGGCTTAATCGTTCTAGGACTTCTTTAACGTTGGCGGGTGGCGTAAATGGTTTATTCATAGACATAATTGTAAACAATTGAATGCAGGGAATACATGAAAAAGTAATGAATTAAATTTTATTGCTTTTGAAAGTTTTTCAGGCGATTTAGGGTTTCAGTTAATCCATGATAGGGTCCGACAATTGGCCGTTTAAGTTGAGGAAACTTATGAAATTTGCATGCTTATTTGCTTTGTTACTTTCAAGTCTTGCCCACGGGCAACTGAGTTACCCAGTCGCCAAAAAAATCAATCAAAGTGAAACACGCTTCAGCGTCGTTATTGAAGATTCTTATAAGTGGATGGAAAATCCATCGGACCCTGATTTATGGAGTTGGATCGATGAGCAAAAAGCAATCACGGCTGACTATCTTGAGGCGAATACATTTGAAACGTTTGCGACTCGTGTAACGGAGTACCGAAAACTTCGGACTGAGCAAGCTGTGATTACTGGAGCTGCTGCACCAGAAGTCATGAGTTCTGCGATTCCGACTTCGGATGATAGAGATTTAAATCAGTCCCGCTTAGTTCGTTGGGAGACAACAAAAACTAATTTAAAATAAGGTACACCTAAAATTGAAAGTTCGCTTTATGAGATCAAGAAAGCTCCCGTAGCGAGTGGAGATCTTAGTCGGATTATCATCACTCAAAAAGCAGACTACAAACTCGCTGACATTTTGCTTGTAAAATTTTTTACTTTCATTTCATGGGCGGACGATAATAGCTTTTATTACCTTTCAGACTTAGATGAACGCCTTGGTGGTGGTAAACCTGGCGTCTATAAGCACACCGTTGGTCAGGTTCAAAGTGAAGATCAGCTTCTCTTGACGGGAAAGACTGCAAGCTCAGATATCGTGATTCATGATGTGAATAACAGTTTTTTTGCTGAAGTAGACGGTTCAATCGGAAGCTTTCAACTTGCTACAGGTAAAGTTTCCAATCGTTTGCCCGTTGATGGGTCTATAGTTGAGATGAATGCGACTTCACAGGTAGAGGCAACGATCCTTAGTTTTAAAAACGCTAATTTCGGTGAGTTTTATAAACTACGTCTGCGCGATGGAAACCGCCGTCTTTTTGTTAAAGAACAAGATTATGTCCTGGAAAAAACAAAAAAGCTAAATGATGAAAGTACACTTATCATTGGTCTAAAAGACGGCTCACATGTTGCTGGCATCCATAATATCCTGGGCACTCTCCAGATGATCCCTCTAGTGAATGGCACAATCGATTTTGTTAGTTTTAAGGACGGCATTTTAAAACTCGGTTTTGAAAGTTATTCTCAGCCTAGGAAAGTCTATTCTCTAGACCTTCTTTCACAAGAACTAAAGGTCCTTGCTTCGCAAACACTTCCGATTGAAGTTGAATCAGAAAAAATCACTTACACCGCAGCCAACGGTGCTCCTGCTTCAATGTGGGTCATGAGAAAGAAAGGGGTAAAGCTAACTTCGACCACACCAACCATCCTCTACGGCTACGGCGGCTTCCGCGTTCAGATCACTCCGATGTTTGGTATGTATGAGACTCTACCGTGGATGGAAAAAGGCGGGGCTTTTGTTGTTGTCACACTTCCCGGCTCTTTGGATTACGGTGAATCATGGTACCAGTTGGCGCGAGTTGGTGGACGGATCCATTCATGGGATTCATTTGCCATGGCCGCAAAAGAACTTTTTAAGCGTGGTTACACTTCACCTGAACACATTGGAATGTTGGGTGCAAGTAATGGCGGGACTCTCGTTTCTGGAACTCTTTCACGACACGCTGAAACTTTTAAAGCGGCCGTTCCTTTAGTGGGAGTGCATGATCTCCTTAACTTCACTCTATTCACTGCTGGAAAGTATTGGACTGATGATTACGGTAATCCATTTATTGAAAAAGATTTTCGCGCGATGCTACCTCTATCTCCTTATCATAGTTTAGAAAAAAAAGCGTATCCTGCGACGATGGTTATGACGGCCGAGTTTGATGATCGAGTTGTGCCTATGCATTTATACAAATATCTCGCTCGCCTTCAGGAGTACAACACTTCAGATGCACCTATTCTTCTTTATAACAAAGAATGGGGTGCTCATGGTCGCGCTAGTGGCTCGGCACGCGAAAGCTCCCGCTACGTTTCGGCCTACTTCACTTTCTTTGCTCAACAGCTAGGTCTATAAAGGTTCCACCACACTTTGCCGGAAGCAGTGCTTAAGGCCAAGTGTGATGGAACCCAGTTAATTGCATTTCAAAGGACTATTTGCCTTGATGTAATCCATCATGACAGGCCAGTAATATTTGCTAGTGAATTTTAGTCCTTGAAGATAATGACGGTACCCAGGCAGAGATGTTTTGATCGCGAGGGCAACTTCCGCCGGAAAAGCGACGGTGTAGTAGCCTTTATCCGGAAGCTCAGATTCATTTTTATAACCAAGCCCAGAAAACGTCACTCCATATCCACGGCGGCTCATCCAATACATGATGGCGCGAAGTTTAAACGCTGAGACATTGATGGTGGCGATTTCCCAACCACCATCCCCATATTTTCTTACGTGCGGAAAACTATCAGCGACATCACCAACAGTGACGGGACCTGCGGGTTTATAAACACCTTCAAAACCCGCAACGTGAATACCTACAGTCGATTTTGCTGCTTTTCGTGCGGCCGTGGCAAAGTGCCAGCCCCAACAGCTTGCGCGCCAGACAGATTGTCCTCTAATGTAACCAGTGATTGGAGTGTCGGTGTGCCCAATCTCTTCATCAAATTTAAAATCAAAGATTTCGTTTCGTTTAGTTGTGGCATTTTGAACGAACGTCACCATTTCGGGATCAGATGCAAGCGGAGAACTTATTTCATGCATTTTATAATCCACGACAGTAAGTGCGCCGCCCTCTTTGACATCAATGAGTAAACCTCCAACAGCGAGACCATGCGCCCACGCTTGCACGATCGGCACTTTCTTTTTTTCAAGATTTGTGACCCAGTCCACTTTGGTTAATTTAGCGTGACTATGACCACCGATAATTAAATCAATTGAAGTTGTGTTTCTGCCAAGAGACTCGTCGGCAGATAAACCTAAGTGAGTGAGTGCGATAACTAGGCCTTTGCCAGAAGCCTTTGCCTTTTTCCCTTCTGCTTCTGCAATTGGATTGGGTGAACGAATTCTTCCTGGTGCGATTGAATATTGAAAATACGACTCTGGAGTCGTTAGACCGATAATACGAATCGGAATTCCTCCACGTTTCACATCAGCATAAGGTAAAAGTGTGTCGCCTAATTCCATATCAGGGGTAGATTCAAGATTGGCGACGACAAACTTTGTTTTAACATTTGCTCTTCGGATTTGATCACCTAGAACTTTACCTCCAAGCAAATGATCATGATTACCAACCGTGGCGAATTCTGTGCCGAGTAACTCCAAAGCTCTGATGGAGTCCGCACCTTTATCAGATTGAAAAAAAGATGTTCCTTCGCCCCAATCTCCGGCGTCAACTTGCAAGACTTCAATTCCTTTGACTGCGGCTTCTGCTTTTAGTTGTTTGATTTTAGTCAGGACTCGAGCGTAGCCACCGGTGTTGTTATAGTAGCCGGCAAAGTAAGAATGAAGATCGTTGGTGTGAATAATTTGAAGCAATCGTGCATGACTTGATGGGGAAAAAGTAAAAAAGAATAATGCTAATGTCAAAAATTTCATGGCAAACCCCGTCCTTGGAAAGTATTGCTGTCTTGTCTAAATTATGAGTTAAGCGATCGCTCAGGACACCATTGTTTTGTCTAAAGATTTTGATGCAGTTGTTCTGCTTTAGTGAGGGAGCGCAAAGCGAGATTTATTGCAGGTTGGAGAATAGAGAGTGCTTTTCGCAATTGCTTATTTTAGACAGAGCGCACCCGATGGGACTCCCCCTGACATTCAAGAAACACTTTAAGATCATTGAGCTGACCTAACACGTCCTGATATTTTTTAAATTGATCATCTTCGATTTCGAGGGCTTCCATCAGGTATCTGACTTTTTTTAAGATGATCCGAAACGCATGCATATTTTGCGCTTCAAGCGGAAGAGATTTTAGTTTCTGGCGAATAAGTTTTATGGTTGCAACAGGATGAACCTCTTTTAAGACCTTATCTTGAGAAAGGTCTTCGAGATGATTCAAAAGTTTTTCTAATTCTTTTTTCTCTAAATCTTTTTGAAGCTTCTTATCGGTATTCAATCTTTGTGTTTTGATTTTTTGAATTGGCAGGCTGTTTTCAATTGCGATTTCTTCAGAAACGTCAAAGTCCCTAACCGCTCCAAGATGCTTCCACATTTTTTTCAATACTTGATTTTCATTTTTGGGTAATGGATTTACACCTTCATTTTTTAAAAGGCCGATAACCGTTCGGATTCTTCGGATACTGACTCTTAGTTTATGATTTAAGTCTTTGGTAGATTTTTTCTTAAGCCCTTTCAAGAGCGAGCGAGATTCTGTGATTTCGTGTTTTAGGTAATGTTGGATATTGATCGCATTCTCCATAAAAGAAGACTGCACCAAATGTTAGCTTTTTGAAAGACGATACAGATCTGTCGCGACACCCTGTAGAATAATCTTTTGATCAAATTTAAAACCAAGCTTTGTCGCAATTGCTTTAGAGACCGCATTATTTGGAGTGATTGTTGCGGTGATTTCAAATAGACTCAGATTTTTTTGACCGTAAAGAACTAACGCTAGAGCTAGCTCTTTGCCATATCCTTTTCCCCGAGCGGATTCTCGCAATCTATAGGTGATATCAATCAGGTTTTCTTCTTTCCAGGTCCAGGGTGTAAGACCACCCATGCCAACGAGTTTACCACTCTCTGTTTCCCAGACGCTCCATTTCCCCATGCCGATTTCTTGATTTTGAAGGATTGTTTTTTTGATCCAGAGTCGAGCTGACTCTAAGGAGTCCTGACGGTAGACAGTAATCGGAAATAAGGAAAACCCCGCATCACGGGAGAGCTCATAGAAGTCTGCCGTATGAGCTTCTGTCCATGGTTTTATCATAAGGCGCGGAGTTTTAATCATCGCAACATTGTATCTCTTTTCTTATACTTTTAAGCATGAAAACTCTTATTGATTCTCTCATTGAAACTCGGAAATCCATTCCGCCTTGTATGCCTCCCTTTTGGGCCACGACCGGCCACTTGCAGACACTTCTTGGGCATCTTCTTCCCTCTGAAGACTTGAATGAAAAAGGTGTTCACCTAAACATAACATTAGATAAAGAAACGGAACGTATTCACTCGACTTACTTAAAAGGCACAACAAAGATTGCCGTTTATCTTTTTCACGGATTAGGCGGAAGTTCTGACGCCGCATACATGAAGCGCACAGCTTTAAGAGCACAAGAATTGGGCCATCATGTTTTTATTAATAATCACCGAGGCTGCGGCCTCGGAGCAGGACTTGCGACAGAACCCTATCACTCAGGACGTGCGGATGATCTTTCAAAAGTGATTGCTTACGGAAAAGAAATGCTTCCCGATCATAAACATATCGCCGTTGGATTTAGTTTAAGTGCTAATGCCCTTCTCTTACTTGCAGCCGGTATTCGCGCAACTGTTCAGCCTGATTTTGCTATCGCCGTGAATGGACCGATCAATCTTGACCGCGCATCGATTAAACTCCAGCACGGGCTGAATAAAATTTATGATAAACGTTTTACTCACGAACTTGAAATCTACATGAAAAGAAATCGTCCTGAAGATATTGGTGATTTTTCACTGGTGGAAGATCTGCGGGATTTTGATGAGCGCTACACAGCTCCCCTGGGTGGATTCAGAAACCGCGCTGAGTATTACGCCACTTGCTCAGCAAAACAATATCTTCCTAAAATCAATATCCCAACTGTCATCATTACTGCCGAGGATGATCCTTTTGTCAGTGCTGAAGATTATCAGGACGCAGTTTACTCTCTCACGACGGTCGTTCATATTGAAAAACACGGCGGACACATGGGCTATCTCTCTAAAAAAGGACTAGGCTTTGAGCGCTGGCTTGATTCTGCCATTTTTAGCTACTTAAAGGGATTTCAGAATGAGTCCGTTTAAACTTGGGATAAAGGCCGTCCTTCCGATCATTTCTGGTATTATTCCTTTCGGCGCAGTCATGGGCTCAGCTTTCTCGGAAGCAAACCTTTCTTTTTTCCAAGCAATGTTCATGAATACTGTCGTCTACGCAGGAGCTTCTCAATTAGCAACGATCGATCTTATGAAAATGAATGCGGCCATTGTTGTAATCATTGCAACAGGTCTTATTATTAACTTACGCTTTCTTCTCTATAGCGCAGCGATGTCTCCTTATTTAAAAGAAGCATCTCCACTTATTAAATTTCTTTGTGCTTTCACGCTGACAGACCAAAGTTATGCAGCGATGTCATCGAATCATGATAAATTTAAAACAAATAAAGAAGCGACGGATTTTTATCTCGGCACTTCTTTATGCATGTTCCTGACTTGGCATGGGTCTGTGGTGGCAGGATTTGTGTTCGGTAATTTTGCACCCGAGGCGATGTCACTTGATTATGCGATCCCACTTAGTTTTGTCGCTTTACTGGTCCCAACACTTAAAACAAATAACCATAGGATCGTTGCCCTCTTTAGTGCCCTCCTGTCTTTAGGACTTTTTGGTATGCCTCTGAAAACGGGGCTTATGTTAACTGCTCTTTTATCGATTGGTCTGGCGTGGTTAATCATCCAGCAAAAGTCTAAACATGATTGATAATAATTACTTTTTATTAAACGTCTTCGCTCTCATGATTGGAACTATTGTGATTCGGGGTTGCTTTATTGCTCTTTCAAGCAAGCTGAATATCACTTCCAAAGTCAAAGACCTCTTTACCTTCATTCCGGCGGCGATTTTTCCCGCTCTTATAGTTCCAGCGACATTCTTCCACCATGGCCAAGTTGAGTTTCTCGCTGGTAAGGAGAGATTTGTGATCTTGCTCTTGGCGAGTATTGCCTGCACCTTTTACCGTCATACCCTTTTTGTTATTTGTTTTGGACTCTCACTTCTCTATGTGGTGAAAACTCTTTAATACCTAAGTAGACAACTTTTCTATTCAAAGTTTCCCCGTCTGGACTTAGGTGCCCATTTTGGTTTAATATTTAGAGCATGAGTAGCATTTCTCCAAAAATCCGATCTCTGAATGAAATTTTACCCGAAACTCTCCCTCTTCTCATGGGATCAGGACCTGTTCCTATTCCTAAAGAAGTCGCCGACGCCAATCGTATTGTGATCAATCATCTTGGCGACAGCATGAATAAAGTGGTGACTGGAATCGTGGAAATGGGTCAGTACATTTTCCAGACTAAGACCAATAAAATTTTCGGGATCGCAGGCCCCTCTTCAGCGGCGATGGAAATGGCAGTCAGCTCTCTTCTTTGGAAGGGAAGAAAAGTACTGGTCCTTAATCTTGGCGTCTTTAGTGCTCGCTTCACAGAACTCTCTCGAGGTGTTGATGCGGATGTAACGGAACTTTTCCCGGAACCTCTCTCACCTTTTACTCCTGACCAGGTAAGATCTGCTTTTTTGCAAAGTAAGTATGATGTTCTTGCTCTCGTTCACGGTGAAACGTCGTGTGGAATCAAAAATGCTTTTCTCCCAGAAATTTTAAATGTTGCCCGAGAATATGGGGTGATCACTATTGTTGATGCCGTCGTCTCATTATCCCTCATGCCTATGCAGATGGATGAATGGGGTGCAGATGTCGTCTTTACCGGCGGACAAAAAGGTTTTTCAAGTGTCGCTGGCACATCGATCATCGCTTTTTCAGATAGAGCTTTTGAGATAGCGATGAAGCGTGAAGTGATCATGCCGCACTGGTGCTTGGATCCAAGACGCGCTTACAAATTCTGGGTCAAGCACGAATATCACTATACTGCTCCTGTGAATGGACTCCTTGCTATGTATGAGGCCATGAGACTTATTTGTGATGAAACACTTCCTAAAAGATTTGAGCGCCACCTGAATTCATCTCAAAGCTTGCAGCAAGGGCTGGAACAGTTTGGTTTTGAAATGTATGCGCCGGAGTATTGTCGTCTTAATTCAGTTGTTGCGATCAAAAATAGAAATGGTGTGAACATCAAAGAGATGATTAGTTATGTAAAATCAGCTTACAATATCGAAATCTCGTCTGCCTTTGGGCTGGATATATTCCGCGTGGGACAAATGGGCGAACAAGCGCGTGCAGAAAACGTCCGCCGAGTGCTAGAAGCTATTGCTGGGTCTTATCAATATCTAGGTGTGAATTTAAATCAAACTGAAGAGACACTATTCTCGAGCAACACAACGTACTGAGGCCGCATCTTTTAAATCACCCATATCCGTTTTTTCTTCATACCCATCCCACAAGTAAACTTGGGCAGGTAGAGTGTTACGTCTTCGTCTATATTTTCTTGTTTTAACTGGAGTCGATGACCAATAAGCGCGGTCCGTGTTGGGAACAGAAGCTTTCATACCGTGAACGTAGGCATCTTCAAGTTCTCTAATCGTTGGAAGTCGCCACTTTAGAGAATTTAAAACAACGTAATCAGAAATAGCTTCAGTGCACGCCTTCTGTGAACCATAGTGATTAAAATCTGAAACAATCCGACTGCCCCAGAGAAGTCCCGATTTAATATCTTTGTAAATCTCAAGACCTTTTTCCGTCGCCGAAACCAAAGCAAAATTTCCTTTGGCCTGTGCGCACTCCTTCACTCTTTCCTCGATCGAGCCCTGAAGTCCACATGGCTTTCCGAAAGCCGAAGTCATGATAAAAAATAAAAATAGACTTAAGATTCTCATGACTTTGTATCGACAGGTTTTAAATAAATATTAATTCAGTCAGACAATAAGGCTATTTTATCGTTCTTGCCTTATAACACTTAGGGCTCGCCTTCCCGTCTTTGACATCAGACATGCAGTACATAGGAACGGTGAGATGACTAGATGTATCCTGTTCTAAAAACCAGGCATTCTCAGCGGCAACACCAAAAGGTGGGGTCGTGACAGGAGTGGCACAAGAAGCGAGGGTAAAAAGTAGAACGATGAGTGAAACTGATTTCATAAATCTCCCAGGATAAAAATAACTATCCTTAATGATTTACCAGATCAGAATTTTTGCAATAAAATTAATCTTAATAGTACATGAGTCCTTGTCTCAAATAATCAAGCCCGCCAACAATGGCAGCCACTTGAGCATTAATACAAATCTCATCTGTCGCTTTAGGACTATCCGGATAAACTTCTGTCGTCGTCGTAAACTTGGCATCGGAAAAGCCACCACAAAGTGAAAGCTTTTTCATGTCGTAATAAATCACTCCTTCCTGATCGAGCGGAACACCAATGATATTCCCGTCCTGATCCGGAGGAGCAATGTGAGTGACTTTCTTAACTGATTCAATAATCGCTTTTTGAAAGTCTCGCTCAGGTCTGGGAGTATCTCCCACGAGATAAAAACCATCTGGGATCTCGCTTTCATGCTGAGGCTTTCCATCTCGTGCGGCAAGTGCCGGGCGAAAAATTGTGTTATCTGTATCTGTTGTTTCATGCAGATCAAAATGCGCAAATATTTTACATTTTAAAGAACTCACAGCCTCTAAAAAGAATTTGCACTCCTCAACAGGACTATCCGCTCTGAAAGCGCGATTAGGATCAATCGCTAAGGGATTCCAGCGATTCACAGTTTCATAGCCCCAGGGACTAATACAAGGAAAGCAGACAACATTAAACTTGGCCGAAAATCTGGAAGCTTCTTTTTCCATGAAACTCAAAGCTCCATGTACACCACTTGTTTCGTAGCCGTGGACTCCACCTGTAATGAGAACGGTCTTTTTATTTGGGTCAAAATTTTTAGTTTTAAGCACATAGAGAGGGTACTTACTCATATCATAGGAAAGAGCACCGTAGCTCACGACATCGATAGAGGTTTTAAGCTTTTCTATCTTGCTTAAAACATCTTGGGCGTAAGAGCGCTTGATTTTTTGCTCTTTAAACCAGTTTTCTTTTTCTAAAAGACCCCAAGGTGTACTGCTCATCGAAAACTCAACGTCTTTTTATTTTCAGTTCTCTGTTTGCTTTTAACACTCGCGAGAACTCTTTTATTATATGCACTCGCAAAATACTTCGCGAGATCTTCCTGGCATTTCTTTTTATCAGATCCAAGCTGACCAGTTGGCAAAACGACGTTATTGGTTTTTCCACTTCCTAAAGCTCGAAATCCAAACTCGCCCAAAGGTTTTACCATCTCAATTTTGAAAGACCCTGACTCAACAAAAGCCTTTGCATCGACACTCATGAATGAAAAAAGAAGGCAAATGAGGTTTAGAGTTTTCATTAAGTTCTCCAGTTTTCTTAGAAGTTGCAACTGGCATACCAAAAAGAAGAATTTAAAATCAGAGAGATGGGTTAAAAAATTGTTTGAATTAAATGACAGTGATGAAGTTTTGGACGACGCTTAACTGGGAGACGTAAATTAAACAAACGTTTAAATCACTTGATTAAACTTACCAAATAGCTTACCTTTCGTTAAAACAAACGTTTAAACAAATGGCGGAGACGTGCATAAACTATTATTATCACTAAGTTTTCTAGCTGCTTTCAATGCGGACAACCTCATCGCAGCCCCGACGATCATTACTGAAGAAAGCATCCAGCAAATGGCCCAAAAGGGCTCTCCGAGTCTCGATCAAATACAGGCCACTCTTCTTCTGAGCACCATCTCATCAGGTCAAGTTAAGGAAGGATACTCTCCGGAGCTTTTTGGGAGGGCCGATTACACTGAAACAAACGAGCGTGCGATCATTCAATTCCAACCGATTTTTTCACCGATCGCTCAAGCTCAAATCGGAGTAAGACAAAAAATGCGCCATGGTTTTTCTGCGGAAACAGCAGTCGTTACCGATCAACGAAGCGCCTCGCCTACAGTTTTTAGCGGAAAATTTAATGATGTAACGACAACAACTTTGCGATTTACTGTGCAAATGGATCTTTGGAAAGATCTTTTAGGAAGACTAAGCAAGACAGAAATTGAGAACGCACAACTTTCACTTCAAAACGCACAGATACAAAAAAATATCCAGGACCGTACCTTTGCTATATCTCTACGCCGAATATACTGGTCATTAGTTGCTAATACAGAGGCCCTTAAAATCAGTACCGAACTACTGAAAACATCTCAGCGACAAGCCGATGAAACCCGCAGTAGATTTAAAAACTCAGTTGCTGAAGCAGACGAAGTTGCACGCTATGAAGCGCAGGTAGCAGGTCGAGAAGGTTCAATCCTTTTTCTTAAATATCAAAGAGAAAATTATCTGACCCAATTAAAAAATTTCCTACCAGATATTTCAGCAAACGAGTTTGAAATTGGTGGTTATGATTTAAAGAAAACAATTGATGACGTTGTTGCATGCACTGGACTTATTGCTAGTGAAAAGCAGATTCCTTATTCATTTACACAGTATGATGAGGTCATTTCGATCCTTCGTAAAATTCGTACGAACGCTTCGGTCCTAAACAGCCGCTATGCAGATCCGGATGTAAAATTATTTGGAACAGTAAAAGCAACAGGTGTTGCTTCAGATAATGCTGGAAAAGATGGTGTTGGACGAACTAATTTCCGCGGAAGTTACGGGGCAAGTATCGACGATATAGAAGAAACTAATCGAACTGGTTATGCTGTCGGTTTACAATTTACGCTTCCCCTAGGTGATGAAAAAGACAAGGTTCAAAAGAGTAAAGAGCTGTATGACGAAAAACGCCTAATGGCATCCATCAATCAAACTGACGCCCAACTTACAAATACTCATACTCAACTGGTCAAAACGATCGCGTACTTAAATGAAGTTATTCGCGCTCAAAAAGTAACTTCGGAAAAATTGAGTACAAGATTACGCCTAATGAAAAAGAAATATGAACAAGCAAGAGTCTCGGTAAATGACCTCGTTCAGGATCAGGATGCTTTACTCAATTCTGAGCTTATCACTATCGATACTCAACTTGCCGTGGTTAACACTATTTTCGACTACTTAGTCATTTTCACAGAAACGCCTTGCACATTCAACGACGCCAAGCTGGCGAGGAATTAATATGAAACACCTTACCCATTTTTTCATCACCAATCCCAAGCTGACCCTCGTTGTCACTCTTTTCATGTTTTTCTTTGGTTATGTGGGAATAAAAAAAATGAATGCAGAATCTTATCCATCAGTGGATTTTGCTACAGCAATCATAGAGACAGAATATTTCGGAGCAACGCCTGAGGATATTGAAGTTAAAATCACAAAACCTCTTGAAGATGAGATCCGAACAGTTTCAGGGCTTAAAGACGTCAGATCAGTCAGCCAGGCAGGCAGAAGTAAAATCGTCATTCGCGTCGACATGGATAATCCAAATGTTACTGTGAAAGACGTAATGACAGATCTTCAGAAAGCTATTGATCGTGCCAAAGAACTCCCTCTTGATCTCCTAGAAAAACCCAAATTCACAGAAATTAAATCAGAAGAATTTGCGGCGATGGAAATTGCCGTGATTGGAAGAAATGATAATCGCCAGAGAGATCTTATTGCTGATGCTTTAAAAGATGATATTGAAGATGACAAGAACGTTAAGGCCGTAAATCTCGATGGATACCGTCAACGCGAATTTGAAATTAATTTATCAAGAAAAAAACTTGATGAGCTGCACATCGGAGTCAGTGAAGTTTTACAAAAAATTGGGGCCCGTAATACCAATACTCCTGGTGGTGAATTAGAAAATGCAAGCGGCCAAATGCTTGTTAAGGTTGAAGGAAAAATCCAGTCTGCTGAGGAACTCGAAAATACACCGATTAGATCAAACTTCTCCGGAAGTGTTCTTTATTTGAAAGATGTCGCCAAAGTAATTGATGGCGAACAGAAGCCAAGAACTCTCACAAGATACATGGGTGAGGAAGCGACCCTTCTCACTGTACTTAAAAAAAGTGGGGCAGACACTCTAACATTAGTTGATAACGTTAGACCTCTCCTCGAGCGCTATAGAAAAAAATATGAAGGTGACGCAAAGTTTGTCATTTATAACGACGAAGGAGTCAGAGTTGCTGCCAAACTTAGCACTCTTTCCTCAAATGCCATTTCAGGTCTTTTCCTTGTTATCTTAGTTTTGATCTTCTTTATGCCAGGTAGGATTGGAGCGATGGTTTCAATTTCTTTACCGGTCAGCTTACTTGCGACTTTCGGGATCATGCCAATCTTTGGTTATACATTAAATTCAATCACCGTACTTGCCTTGATTATCGCTATGGGTATGTTGATGGATAACTCCATCGTGATTGCAGAAGAATACATGAGACGCCGTGGATTAGGAGCAAGCTCACTTGATGCAGCTGTAGATACAGTAGACACCATGTGGCTTCCGATCACAGCAACTGTGGCCACAACTATTGCCTCATTTCTTCCAATGCTCGTCACTACGGGAATCATGGGTAAATTCATCGCCCCTATTCCCATCGTCGTAACTGCGGCATTAGTCTTTTGTTTAATTGAATGTTTTCTACTCTTTCCTATGCGCCTACATTTTATTTCCGGAAAATCAAATATCGTCGAGATTGAGCATCAAAAATCCGGGTGGTTCGATAAACTTGCCTTAAAATTTGAAAAATTCATGGGCTGGACGATTGATCACCGCTATTGGACTGCTCTTGGTATTTTTTCAACAATCGTTTTCTCACTAATGGTCATTGGTGTGTTTAACAAGTTCATGCTTTTCCCACCTGAACAAACTGAAATTTATTTTGCCCGAGTAGAACTTGCAGAGAATACCAAAGTTGAAGAAACCTACAGAATAACCAAAGAGCTTGAAACAAGAATTCAAAAAGTCCTTGGAACCAAACTTCTCGCGCACTCAGTTTCAATTGCAGGCACATCTATGGCGATGCCCACCGATGTAAAAGGTCAATTCGGAGATAACGTTGGTCTCGTCAAAATGTATGCTACTGACGAAGCCAAATTTAACATGCCGAGTACTGAATTTTTGGCGAAACTAAGAACGATTAAAGAACCGAAAGCTAAAGCTTTAACTTTCGAAGAAATGATCAACGGCCCACCTGTTGGTTCACCAGTAACTGTAACATTTCGCTCGAATAACGGAGAAAGTCTTAATCAATTGATTGATAAAGTTCTCGGTGATTTAAGTAAAGTAAAAGGTGTTTTCGACCAAAAAGTCGATGATGTTTATGGTCCTGAAGAAGTAAAAGTTTTATTAAATTACGAAAAAGCAGATCGCCTCGGTCTCACAGCAGCTTCCGTCGGAAATACTGTACGTACTGCGCTCACAGGAACATTCGTTTCTGACGTTACGCTAAAGAATAAAGAGACCGAACTTAAGGTAAAGTTTTCAGATGTTTCAAAAGAAAATTTGAAAGATCTTGGTGACGTTAAAATTATGGATGCCCGTGGAAACTTAATCCCACTATCTCTCATCGCTAAGTTTGAAGTCACTAAAGGTACACCACAGGTAAAACGATTTGATTACAAGCGAGCAAAAACGATAACTGCGAATGTGAATTCAGAGGTTATCACTTCCATTGAGGCAAACAAACTTGTATCAGATTCTTTTGCTAGAAATGCGGCAGCTCACCCTGACGTAAACATGATTTTTGGTGGTGAGCAGGAAAGTACAAATGAATCAATGGCGTCACTTGGAAATGCCATGATTCTTTCTTTAATCGCGATTTACGCTATCATGGTTTACCTTTTCCGCTCATTCCTTGCCCCTGGTCTTATCATGACAACAATACCTCTTGGACTACTAGGAGTTTCGCTTGCCTTTTGGGCACACGGTAGACCAGTAAGTTTCCTAGCGATGATTGGAGTTATTGGTCTAGCTGGAATTATCGTGAATAACGGAATGCTTCTAATTGATTTCATCAATCTGATGAAGGAGGAAGGTAAGTTAAGCATGCGTGAAATTTTAATGAAAGCACCTACTATTAGATTGAAGCCAGTGATGGCCACATCTATATCAGCAATCGTTGGTTTATTCCCAACAGCTTACGGTATTGGTGGTTCTGATGCCATGTTAGTACCCATGACACTCGCAATGGCGTGGGGATTAACCACGGGTACTATACTGACTCTCATCTGGATTCCAGCTGGCTACGCCATCATTGAAGACTTTATGAGACTTGTTAACAGACTCCCATGGATTGGAAAAAAAGTAAGTACTGAAGCTGCTGAAAAAACGTTTCAAACTAAAGTAGGCCAGGCATGACCGACCAAGGTTTAGAAACGAAAGATAAGATTATGGAAGTCGCCCGGATTCTTTTTGCGGATCTGGGCTTTGAAGGAACCAGCGTTCGCGCGATTGCTTTTGAGGCAAACGTCAACGTGGCATCTGTGAATTATCATTTTTCTAACAAAGAAAATTTATTCATGGAAATCTTACGTCAAGGATACTCAGAGTGTTCCGAGGAACTTAGAAAAATTTATGATGAATCCGAATTAAACCTCGAAAATACTGTAGTCGTTTTTTTTCGCTATTTTCAGTCAAAGTCCCACGATCTTATTTCCCAATTTAAAATGATGATGTCGAGTCAGCACAATAGCAAAATGGTGAGTCAAGGAACGGAAGACGAGCTTCTGGGTCCGCCAGGCGGAAAAGTTCTAGCGGAAGCCATCTTAAAAGAAGTCGGTGGTAAAGTGAAAGAAGAAGATTTGCACTGGGCAGTTAAGTGCCTCTTTAGTCACATCTGTCACATGACTATTTTGCAGACCTGCTGCTTTAAGGATAATCACATCCCCTATACCTCTCAAGATGATCTTGAAAACGGAATTCGAAGGCTTACTCGTGTCGTCTTGCTAGATCTAAAAACCACTGTCTAATGTATTGACACTCATAGATAGTAATTTCATCTCCCCCTCTGCACCTAACTTCTCATGATATTTTTTTCAAACTATTATTTTTGTAGTAACTGGAGAAGATGTAAATGAGACAACTTCTGGTAATCCTTTCGATGCTTATAAGCTTAAGCGCTTTCGCTGAAATCACAGTTGTCCATACATCCATCCGTGCCAGTGCGATTAAAGGAAAAGACAACCAGACTCGGGTTCGTTTAACTCTTTGTGAAAACGGACGTTGCTCATCGCTGGTTAAATCTCAAGGCTACTCTTCAAGCGAGTGGATGAAGATTTCAAAAATGTGCCGTCGTTCGCAAACCTTTGCTCCTTTGGGAAATTTATTAGCGCAGACAAGTGAAGTCGCGGGAGTCGTTTTAAAAGGCCCAGTAGGAACAGTCATGAGTTTTATTCTTGGAACTTTTGGTACATCAAAAGGTGAAGTCGATGCGATTAGAGCCGCTAACCGCCAGATGTCGAGTGTGTTAGATGTCAGGGCGAATACTTCTTTAACTGTAACAGAATTCTATCACGTGATGGAAGGAATCAAGACTTGTTCAAATAAGCTTGAAGATCATTACCGTAATATTGAAATGGGTCGCCGGGTGATGAATAAATGAGTTACTTTAACTTAATCCACATCCATGATTTTAACATGAATCGCGGATAGACCTTTAGGACCTTCACTAATTTTAAACTCTACACTATCTCGGTCTGTGGGAACTCCATCAACACAGGCAGATTTATGAAAGAATAAATCATCCATGTCGTCGTCCGGTTGAATAAAACCAAAACCCTTTTCGTTATCAAAAAACTTAACTTTGCCAAAGAAGAATTGTTCTTGATCCTGTCTATTTTGGCGAGCAGCTTCTTTTACCTGGGTTTCGTCCCAAACGAGTTCGTGGATTCTTAAGACTTCTTCGCCTTTATGAATTCTTTCAAGCTGAGCAATAACTGCGCCCTCGCTTTGATGATCAACCAGCATATCTTTACGGTTTCTGTTCTTGGTTTTTGTCAGGTCGTATTTAACAAGCTTAACTTTTACTTTTTTCATTGGCAGTCCAGAACTTCTTCTTCCAAGCGGTGAAGTTTAATTCTATTGGTCCGATGAAAATAATTAACACTGACTTCAGGCTCAGTTCCTTCAACCATGACAATCGCTACAGTTGCTGAAGGACTTGCATCGTTTAACCTGATCATCCAGCCGTTGCTGCTTTTCTCTTCAAGAACGTTAGGCTGGTGGGAGCTCCACTTCTCTAAGATACATTTTCTGACTTCATTTTGTGAGCGAGAGGTAACATAGGAAAGTCTTGGTTTAGTCTTTTTCAGATCGTAAGGGGTCGTGCATCCTGAAACAGCAGCTACGCAGATTAGAATCAAAGCAAGAAAAACAGATTGAGAACGCATAAAATCTCCTTGAGGCTTAACACTTTAGGACAATATCTCAAAACTTGCCACCTCTTCCCGGCCATTGTTATGGTTTGGGGGTATGAAATAGGCTTTTTTTCTTCTTATTTTGTGCTGATTGACGCCCCTGACAGGAGCATAGAAGGAAGGTAACCCATTATACTGAAAGGTTTTTTAGACATTCCCTAAGGTCTTATAATGAATAACGATTTTCAACAAATCTTCCACAGGAATTTGTCTCATTCCGATTACACCGAAATTCTTGTAAGCTTAAGAGATGAAAAGACTATTTATTATCCTTTTTTTCCTATCGTCCTTCCCTCTAGCTTTCGCTACTGAAACTTGCGAAATTGATTATCAAAAGTTTTGTGAGCAGCAGGATCCACGTATTCCAAATATGTGCCCTGAGGTCATTGGGTATCACTTAAAAAAAACCTGTGTAGTAACAAAAACTCAAGGTGAAGTGATTCGCACGGCCTGCTCCAAAGAACTTAAAGAGATCTGTCGAGTTGCAGCCGGTGAAGAATTCCTGAGTCAATATATCTGCCTCACGAATCCAGAGAAATGGGAAAGCTTCAGTCACGGCTGTCTGCAGTCTTTAGTGAAAGGCAATCCTCATCACTAGGAAAGGAAAATCCGACGTTCCTGATAAGATCTGCGCGTCCTGTGGACGTCCTATGGAATGGCGAAAGGCCTGGGAAAAAAACTGGGACTCCATCCGCTATTGCTCAGACTCCTGCAGACGCGATAAGTTTGATAAAAAATCAACGGATGTTCGCGAAACAATTCTTTCTATGACAAAAGCTGCTGGAAAATCTAGACCTGTAGCTGCTTCCGACGTGGCAAAATCTATTTGGCCTCTTGAATGGGAAGCACGCCTAGAAGAGGTGCGAAGAGTGGCGCGACAACTCCATCACGAAAAACTCATCATCATCCTTCAAAACGGAAAACCAATCACAGACTTAAACTTCAAAGGTCCTGTGCATTTCACGAGTCTTTAATTTTTCTGACTCTGACTTTTTGCTCAAAACTCTTAATTGATTGAAACGATCCCAAAGTCAGTCCAGGCTCAGTCAGAGTCGCGCAAGAAGCTGCCAATCCCAATTTTAAAAGATCATCCAAAGGGGTATCTGGATTCTTTGAAAGAAGTGCTGCCATGGCACCTACCATTGAATCACCTGCGCCTACCGTGGAATGAATCGAAATCTTTGGTGTTTTGCCAAACCACGCTTCTTTTTTATTCACGAGAAGTGCTCCTCCTTCAACCGAAGAAATGGAAATCAAAGGAATGAATTTGTTTAAATCTTTTGCGACTCCAAGCACACTCTTCACACTTGTGACATTGGTCTTTGTCAGGTCTTGAAACTCTTGCAAATTGGGCTTTATGAAATGTGGCCTTGAGCGAATGATTTTTTTTAAAGATTCTCCAGGCATATCGACCATACAAAATACATTTTTTTGGCTTAATGAAAGTACCAAAGAAGAAACCATCAAGACTGACACTCCGGGAGGCAAACTACCACCTAAAAGCACAAGATCTTTTCCGGGTTTTGCCTTTTCTATTATCCGCAATAATTGCGACCATTCATTTTTCAGGATTTGCGGCCCGGCAAAACTTAGCCTTGTTTGTTGATGAGAGTTGCCTTCTGAGATAGTGACATTAATTCTAGTATCACCATTTATCGTTATAAAGTTTTGTTTGAGTTTTTCTTTCTTAAGCAATCTAGAAATCATCTTGCCATTATTTCCACCGACGAACCCAGATAGAAGGACGTTGCCATTTAACCGAGAAGCGATAATTCCAGCGTTAATACCATTACCACCGGGAGTTTGGATTTCATGATGAACGTAGCATTTCTCGTTTGGAATCAGGCGATCCACTTTCCCACTTATGTCGAGTGCTGGATTAAAAGTTATCGCGTAAATCACGGAACGACTTCATTTGTGAGAGGTAGAGACTGTTCAAAATCAGAGATATTTTTCAAGGTTGTTTCTGCAATATTTGTGAGAGCTTCCCGAGTGAGGAAACCTTGGTGCCCGGTGATCAAAACGTTAGAAAAAGTTAAAAGGCGCGCCAGAATATCATCAGTGAGTATTTTTCCCGATAAATCCTGGAAAAAGACTCCTTCTTCCTCTTCATAAACATCAAGTCCTGCGTGACCGACTTGACCTGACTTTAGAGCATTGATAAGTGCTTTTGTATCAATTAAGGCACCTCGACCGGTGTTGATAAACATCACCCCTTTCTTCATCTTAGAAAAGGCGCGGTCATCAATAAAATGTCTGGTTTTTGGGGTTAAAGGTAGATGCAATGAGATGATATCGGATTTATTAAATATTTCGTCTTGATCAGTGTAACGGCAGCCAATTTCAGTGGCAAAGTTTTCATCCTTATTAAGATCGTTTAGGAGAACGTGACATCCAAAACCAGTCATGATTTTTCCTAATACTTTACCGATCCGGCCAGTACCAATGATACCTACCGTTTTTCCATGAAGATCAAATCCAACCAGACCTTCTAAAGAAAAATTTCCTTCCCGGACTCTGTTGTAAGATCGATGTGTTTTTCGATTTAATGTTTGAATCATGGCAACAACGTGTTCTGCAATTGCATAGGGAGAATACTCTGGAACCCGAACAACTCTAAGTCCTAGCCTTTTTGCAGCTACGAGATCAACATGATTAAATCCAGCACATCTGAGTGCCAGCAAAGAAGTTCCACCTGTTTTTAAAATCTCGAGGTTCACTGCATTTAATTGATCATTTGCAAAAGCGCAGACGCACTTAAAATCCTGGGCAAGTTTAGCCGTGGTTTGCACTAGCCTCGGTTCAAAATAATGAATTTCATGTAAGTTTGAGTTTGCACGGTTAAAAGCTTCTTTTTCATAGGAACGAGCATCAAAGAACGCTATTTTCATTTTTTCCTTCTCCAAATTTTAATCAACTCAACAAGGGTTACAGGCACGATACTTATAAAAAAAAGTATTATGCACTCTTGAATACTTAAAGGTCTAACTGCAAAGAGTCGCTGGAAAGTTGCTGTATATTGCAATGAATACTGAAGGATGATGGGTAAGATAACGGATCCGAGATGCCAATAATTGAATGGAAGCTCAAAGAAGGTCTTTTGTTCACTCCTGCACGAAAACGAACGAAAAAGACAAAGATAGACCAATAGAGTAAACGCAATACTTTTTGCTGAAATAACGTCCTGAGTTTTAAGAGCGTAGAAGTATACAGACAATTCGATTATTGTCATTAGACCTGCAACAAAGTAGAGCTCACGCATAAATAGCTTATCAAAAAAAGATTTTGGAGAAGGTTGATGACTGGTGAGCAAATAGTCTTTTGAAACGGGTTCAGCGGCCAGGGCAAGAGAAGGAAAACCGTCGGTCACAAGATTTATCCAAAGTAAGCTCAAAGGTGCTAGGAGAACTGGTAATCCAAGAGCTACTGAACCAAGCATGACAAGCATTTCAGCCAAATTAGTAGACAACAGATATTGAATGGTTCTTTTTATATTTCCAAAGATAGCCCTGCCCTCTTCGACAGCAGAAACGATTGTTGAAAAGTTATCATCTGTTAGTACCATCGCTGATGCTTGTCGTGCAACTTCGGTACCCGCTTTACCCATGGCTATTCCGATGGACGCTTTTTTTAAGGCAGGCGCATCGTTGACTCCATCTCCAGTCATGGAAACGACATGACCATTTGCCTGAAGCGCCTCAATAATCTTGAGCTTATGCTCAGGAGAAACTCTTGCATAAACAGACGTAGTCTCCACTCGTTTTTTTAAGTTTTCCAATGAAAGAGAGTTTAGTTCCTGGCCTGTCATCACCTGATCAAAATCTTTCTCTGGAATTCCTAGTTCGTCAGCAATCGCTTTTGCGGTTATTGGATGATCCCCCGTAATCATGACAACTTTAATTCCAGAAGCTTTGCATTTTTTTATCGATGAAATTGTTTCTTCTTTAGGTGGATCTGCCAGAGCTGCTATACCAATAAAATTAAAATCACGTTCAACTGCTGCAAAGTCTTTCGAACTTATATCCGTTTTACTCTGTTCCCTGTAGGCAAAAGCTAAAACACGCCTTCCTTTGCCGGAAAGCTCATTGATTGCATTATGGATAATGAGACGTTGCTCCGAATTTAAACAACATAAAGAAAGAAGTGTTTCAGGGGCACCCTTACACAAAATTCTTATTTTATCACCTTTGTCGATCGCTACACTCATTCTTTTTCGATCACTGTCAAAACTCCACTCATGCAATCGAATATTATTTTGCTTTATTGTAATGAAATCGATTCCCCTACTCGCTTCTAGTTCAAGTAAAGCAAGTTCAGTAGCATCACCAGATCCACCATGATCAAGGGAAGCATTGTTGCAAAGTATAAGTGCCTCACTAAAAAGTGGATTTAATGAGTAATGAGAGGCTTCTTGAATACCGTTGGTAATTGAAAAGACTTCTCGAACACTCATCTTACCAGTGGTCAAGGTACCGGTTTTATCAGTGCAGATAAAATCAGTTGATCCTAGAGTCTCAACTGATGATATATTTCGAACCAACGCTTTTCTTTGAGTCATCCGCCTTACCGCCAACGTCAAGGCAAGAGTCACAATGGTGGGTAATCCTTCAGGAATCGCAGCCACAGCAAGGCCTATAGAAGACATTAAAATATTAAAGAAAGAATCTCCATTTAAAACCCCGATAGCAGCGACAAGACCAATCAACAATCCTGCAATCAGTAAAAGTTTATGACTAACTTTTATGAGTCGAAGTTGCAAAGGTGTCATACTCTCCTTGGCACTTCCTAAAAGAGTCGCAATATTGCCTATTTCAGTATTCATTCCTATCGATGTGACTAATGCACTAGCTGATCCTGAACTAATAGCGGTACCAGCAAAAAGCATATTTTTCCGATTAGCTATTTCGGTATCCTTATCAATTGCTGCAGAGATTTTTTCGACTGGAAGTGATTCCCCCGTTAAAATGGCTTCATCAGTTGATAATTGGTAGCTTTTAATGACCCTTGCATCGGCGACAACATAATCTCCTGCCTCGAGTTGTAAAATATCACCTGGTAATACATCCTCAGATGAAACTGTTTGAACCTTACCCAATCGCTTTACTCTTGCCTTAGGCACTGTGAGCTGTTTTAAAGCATGTATCGATGCCTCAGCTTTTGATTCCTGAAAAAAACCAATTAAAACATTTAAAATGACAATTAATAATATCGCCAACGCATCTAGGAATTCACCTAATGCACCGGCAATAACCGCTGCAGTAGAAAGAGTATAAACCATCGGGTTATTTAATTGCCTTAAGACCAATTTCCATCGAGTTGTTCTTGGTTGTTCCTTGAGTATATTTTTTCCATGAATCTTTTGCGCTGATTTTATTTGAATATCTGACAAACCATTACTTTGGCTCGTTCCCATTCTTTCCAAAAGTTCAGCTGTGGTCTCTGACCAATAGGGTATCATGATTAGTCCCCTTTCTTGACTGTCCTATTTTCAGTCTCGCCATTAAGCTTTGTCATGACTCAATTCAAAGTAGCGAATGAATTAAATTATTATATGATGACTGTCATGGGCTTCTGGTTTGAATTTAATTAGTCTTACAAGTGGTGGAGAGACCAAAATTAAACAAAGGAGAAACTATGTTTAACTTAATGAAAAAAAATGATGGCACGATGAGATTGTGGCAAAATGAAATGAAGGATTTTGTAGATAAGTTCAATCAAGACTTCAACATATCCAATTCACCTAAAATTGAAGTTATCGAAAAGGAAAAAGGCTATCTCGTAAGCGTTGAAGTTCCCGGTATGACTGAAAAAGATTTGAATGTTTCTTTGAAAGAGAATTGCCTCATTGTCGACGGTGATAGGAAGACTGAAACGAACAAAGAAGAGAAAGGACAGCACTTCTCTGAATTTAGCTATGGAAGTTTTTACCGTTTAATTCAGCTTGATGAAGAAATAGATCCCAACAAAGTAAAAGCAACTTATCGTGACGGAATACTAAGTGTTGATCTCACTAAAATCGAAAATGGTTCTCGTAAAACCAAGAAGATTCCTATCTCCCTGAATTAAATATTGAGCATTCCGACTCCTCCGGCGATAGACCGAACGACACGATCTATTGCTGGACGAGAAAATACTGTAAGGTGCGAGGTCATCATGTTTGAACAAATCAAAAACAAAATTACTGAATCGATTACTAAGCGACTTGAAAAAATTGGGTCTTTCATCAATCAGAATCCACCAAAAGTGAAAATAAATGCCCGGCCTTGGTTGAGGTATTTACCACGCCCATGGATGACAAAAAAACATAACGACGAACTGACTAGTCAATCAATCATTGCTAAAAAAGCTAACAGCAAAGCGAAAGGTCCTCCGCACGCGGATACTAAAATATTTAATCACCCGAGAAAATAATCGGAATTTAGCGCTTAAGTCTTACAATAACTTCCTGATTTTCTTCCGCCTGAAAATCCTGCAGGAAAACAAACGAGTCAACTGACTCTTTAATCATGGACTCTGGACGTAATAGATTTGAAAAACCATTTATGCTCATTGATGAAAGCACACGTGCTCCAGTATTCATCTCATACAGCTCAAACTCGGAATCAGTATCATCTGTACTGCCTGAAAGAATGAGCAATTTTTTATGATCACTTTCAAGCGATCTGATACCGTTATTTTTCAGGTCTAGAAGAAAGTGACCAGAAATAACCGGAGAAGTTTCTGCATTCGTGATGGTTAAAATAATCGCCTTACCATTTTTAGTGATCGGAGAACGTAAACCAAAGTAAAGAACACCATCAATAGAGGCAAGACCTTCAATATTGAGACCGCCATTATCAGGAGTGCCAGTTTCATTTTGCTTGAGATCGATTTCTTTTGCTAGATGCTTACTCATATAGGTAAGAAGAGCTGAGCGAAGACTCCAAGACTTAAGTGCAGTGACCTTGCCATCCACTAAAGAAAATAAAATTAACTGCTCTCTTTCTGGCTTCTGTTTACCTTTCTTCGTTAAGCTATGCGATGTAGTCCCAAAAAACTTATCAGAACTAACCGTTGCAAGCCCTTCCATGTCATCCCATTTTGCCCCATTCACTTTCACTTTTGCTAATGAAGACTTATTAGTTTCAAGCCACAAAGAGCTTGGCTCTTCATCACCTGCAATCACAATCGTGCTATTAACCATTGCCCCTCCTGAGGCTTCAGGGATGAAGGCATTGGCAGAGTGAGAAATCGCCGCTAATAAAATGAAAGAACAGATAAATTTCATGCATATCCTTTGATGTTTATCTTATTAGACAATATCGGGAAGGTGGTTTCAAATTAATATCTTCTTCTTTTTGCTTAAAAGTCGTATCTTAAGGCCATGAAAAAAGATTTTGAACTCACTCACCCTAAAAAAGCTCCTGCGCGTCAGGTCGAGGCCGTCAAACACGACATTAGTCAATACATTGCTCGTGAGAGAAGAAAACCTCTAAAAGACGGAGCTGATTTTTGGGATTTCGACTGTAAAATTGGGCCTGATAAAAATACCGCCCTTATCATTCACGTCGCTGAAATAAATAAAAGTATTGATAAAATAGCAGATCAGAACGCTGCAAAATTTTATATCGAAATTCTGGTTAAACCAGGCAAGAGAACTAAAAAACCGGATTAGATAATTCCCAGGTCCTTACCCTTTTTGAAAATCTCTTTTTTCTCTTCATCGGTCATGTTGGCAAACATTTCCTGCATCTTCTTTAATTCTTGAGGGTCCATCTTGGACATCATCTCTTGGGCCTTTTTCATCATTTCTTCAGGACTCTTAGTAGAGAGAACCTCTACTAAGAAAAAATGATTTTCTCTGGACCGATTTTTGCTTCAACACTGTGTTCAGTTTTTAAAGTCTGCAAAACATCATTAAAACTAAACCCCTTAGCCTCTGCGACCTCAAACATTTTGTCTGTTGGTAGCGAGACACGCTTCTCGGGGAATCCGTTACTTTTAAGAGTTTTAAGAATATTTTCAGCAAATTCTTTCATCATGGCTTCTTTCACTTTTTAATCCGGTCAACGGCTAAGAAAAAGGGATGGTCTGTCCTTTAATCGTCGTTTGATGATCGGAAGAACCCATCTTTTTTATTTTTTTACAAAGGCCCATTGAGCAAACTATAGCCGTTTAATAGCTGTTTAACAAACGTGATTGAGACTATGCGCATTACGGTGGTTTTGAGTGAACCTTGCCTCGACGAATGAGCACGGCAAATGGTACTTCTTAAGCAATTTTTTTGAGGAGATTTTTTATGCTTTGGCTTTCAATTGTCGAATGGTCTTCGCGCTTCATCCTTCTAATATTGGTTCTTCTCTCAGTCTGGTCAATATCCATCATCATAGACCGTCGTAGGTATTTTAAATTTTTAAGTTTCCCGGCAGATGACCTCAAAAAAATGATTAAAGCAAAATCCTTCTCAAATTCTTCAGATCACTTCATGTCGGAATTTTTGAATGAAATGAAAACATTAAAGTCTTCAGATCATATCGATAAGGCGTTTGACGCTTTTGTGGTTGAAAAGAAAAAAGACCTCGAAAAAGGACTTCCGGTTTTAGGAACACTTGGTTCAACGACTCCTTTCGTAGGACTCCTTGGAACAATTCTCGGGATCATCGTGAGTTTTGGTGAACTTTCAAGAGGTGCAGGGAGTACAAATTCTGTCATGTTTTCACTTGCTGAAGCTTTGATTTTGACGGCTGTCGGACTAGTGGTCGCCATTCCTGCAGTCGTTGCTTACAACTATTTTGGAAGAAAGGTAAAACTCATCCTCTCTGATGCTCAAGGTATCAAAGATCTTTATATCGCTTACAAGGATTAAACCATGGCCGGCAAATTAGATAGCGGTGATGATGGAATTAATGAAATTAACATCACACCCTTTGTAGATGTGGTCTTAGTGTTGCTCGTGATCTTTATGGTCACAGCACCTGTCATGCTTAAAGAAAGTCTTAAAGTGAATCTTCCTAAAACTCTGACCTCTGATATTACGACAAAAGCGGCCACCATTGGAGTTGCTATCACTCGTGAAGGGCAAGTTGTTTTAAATGGCCGATTGCTATCAGACAGTGGTCTTCAGGAGGAACTTGCTCAGATTGCAGCTTCAGCTCCTGATACAAATTTTCTTATTAGTGCGGATACAGATTCAAAGCACGGAGATGTGGTGAGATTAATTGATCTCTTGAAACGTAATGGCCTTAACAAATTTGCTCTCCAAGTAGAAAAAATAAAGGATCGTCAGTAGTGACGAAGATTCTTCGCCCACTCCCTTTATCTGCTCTCTTTCATACGGCAATGATCCTTGTCTTTTTTATTGTCGTTAATTTACGTATTCCTTTAAAAGAAATGGTTGAAGTTCCCATCGTCATTTCTGCACCAGAAGAAATTCAGAATTTAACTGAAGTAAAAGATAAACCCAAAGTTGTTCTAAAATCAGTTAATGAACCCATTCCTGAATCTACGCCAAAGCGAGAAGTCTTTGGGGCCAATCGCAATTCTTATACCGACGAATCGGTGGGCAATGATGGAGTTGAGGCGAAGAAGGGTAATACGCTCGCCAAAGAAGTGGATAAAACAAAATTAGAAGCGAGCGACGCTGATTCTCTACCGACACCCACAGAAGAATATCTTGTTTCAGAGATGCCATCCGTTTTATCTGAACTGAGACCTGTTTACCCTCCTGAAGCAAAATCTCGCGGACTTGAAGGCTCAGTTTCACTGGATGTTCTTGTCGATGAAAATGGCAAAGTGAGACAAGTTTCTGTCATTGAGGGCGCCGAGATTTTTCGAACGGGAGCTGTTGAGGCGATGAAAAAGTTTAAGTTCCGGCCAGCTAAAGTTGATGGAAAGTCTGTCGCCGTTAGAATTAGATATTCACTTAAGTTTCAATTGGAATACTGATGATTGCAATCCTTGCTGTTTTAATATCCTCTCTTTCATTTGCTTCCAGCATTGAGGGCACTCTCTATGAGCGTGGAACAAAAAAGCCTTTGAAAGATGTAAACATGTTCATCCTTCCTCACAAGATTAAAGCAACCACGGATGCGCAAGGAAAGTTTTCGTTCGCCGAAGTGCCTGATGGCGATTGTGAACTCATCATCAATCTCACTGGCTATCAAAAATACGTCAGTCAAAGAAGATGTACAGAAGTTAAAGATTTAAAAATTTATCTTGAAAAAGTTTTCTACACGAGTTTTGAAACAACAGTCACAAGCAAAGTCATCAAACGTGATGCTCAAGCGCAGAGTTTAACTCAGGAAGAATTTATTAAGGCCCCTGGCTCATTTGGTGGAGATCCCGTCAGAGCAGCTCAGAACCTTCCAGGTATTGCTGCCTCGGGGGCAAATGCACAGATCATCGTTCAAGGGGCAAGCCCCGATGACACTGGCTATGTGATCAATGGTCACAGAGTTCCAATCGTTTTCCACTTTGGTGGACTTTCAAGTGTGATCATTCCAGAAGCCGTCGAGAGAGTAGATCTTCTTCCCTCTGGTTATGGGCCTGAATACTCAAGAGCTATAGGGGGAATCATTGGTCTTACGACAAAAAATCCAAAAGATGACCGCATTCACGGTATGGCCTACGTTGACCTATTAAACACCGGCGCTCTTCTTGAAGGTCCTATTAATGAGAAATCATCCTTTCTCATCGCTGGAAGATACAGCTACATCGGTCAAGTGCTCAAAGCTGTTGCGATGGAAAATGAAGATTTCGAATTAACTGCCGCCCCCACTTATTTTGATGTTACGGGGATATACCGCAATAAAATAAACGAGAAAAACGAGTTCAAAACAACTTTGATTATCAGTAAGGATGAACTTGAACTTATTTTAAATAAGCCTGCTGGTAATGATCCAAAACTTCGTGGAAGTTTTTATAATAGAACAGAATTTTTTCGTGTCATTCCTCAAATTGTAACTCGCCTCGATGAAAAAAGGACTCTCGATAATTCTATCGGTATCGGTCGCGATAATATTCTCGTCAATATTGGAGGGCGCTACCTCGATATTCAATCAAGTACAATCTCTCAGCGCTCTGAAATTCAGCAACAATGGTCAGAAACGTACAAAACGTATATTGGTCTTGATAATGAAATTGATAATACCCTCGTTCAGATTAATCTTCCTAATAACTATTCCGTCGGGGGAATTAATAGTCCATTTTCAGTGGGAGAAAATCGTAAATTTGATACCAGAGTTACAACGGCACAGCTGGGTGCTTACTTAAGACAAGAAATAAAGCCTTCGGCTGATTCTAAGTGGACTTACCTTCCTAACCTGAGGGTCGATCATTTTACAATTACCGAAGAAACCTCATTGCAACCAAGACTTCAGGCACGCTATCAATGGGACCCAAGCTTGGAACTTAGAAGTGCCTGGGGAAAATACTCTCAAGCTCCTCTTCCCCAAGAATCGTCGGAGGATTATGGAAATAAAAACGTCACAAGTCCTTTTGCCTATCACTATATGTTGGGGTACCGAAAAGATTTTCGAGACGGAGGAACATCTGGATGGGAATTTACGAACAACTATTTTTATAAAGATTTAAAAAACCAAGTTGTTCCTGATGTTCAGAAAAACTATC
The DNA here is from genome assembly GCA_040399915.1 of Bacteriovoracaceae bacterium. Taxonomy (GTDB): domain Bacteria; phylum Bdellovibrionota; class Bacteriovoracia; order Bacteriovoracales; family Bacteriovoracaceae; genus Peredibacter. Next base: position 35,368 of record JBBARE010000002.1, on the reverse strand, counting down.
GTAACGGTGGAACAGGTCAGATTTACGGTGGTGAACTTCAAGCAAAATGGAAAGAAGGAGAATATACCTCTCAAATTGTTTATACCTTTTTAAAAAGTGAGCGACGGATTCCTGGATTTGGAACAAACCCCTCGGAGTTTGATCAAAATCACAATCTAAATTTGATTGGTGCTTATAACAAAGAACGATGGACCTTCGGGGCGCGCTTACGATTCGTTTCAGGGCTCCCCTATACTCCAGTCACCGGTGCCAGTTTCGACTCAGATAATGATGTCTACATCCCTATTTCTGGCAGAATTTATTCGCAGCGCTTTGAAGCGTTTAAACAACTCGATATTCGAATTGATCGAAAATATATTTATGATGAGTGGATTCTATCTGCCTATTTAGATATTCAAAATATTACAAACTCTAGTAATACACAAAGAGTCGAGTACGCTTACGATTACTCAAAGAAAACAAAAGTTCGCGGACTTCCGATTCTTCCAACGATCGGTATTAAGGGAGAATTCTAGTGAAATATCTTTTCCTGATTTTATTATGTATCGCTTGTGGCGATGATAAATTACCAAAAGTGGATAAGCTTGAATCCTTCAGAATTCTGGGGGCCGTTGCCACTCAACCCGAAGTCAATCCCTTGATTCCTCCTGCTACTAGCACTGTTAATCTAGTAGTCTCTGACGTTAATGGCGTAGGAAACGTCACAGGAACATTCGAAACCTGTATCGATCCAGGTATTTCAACAGGAGCGCCTGTTACCTGTGAATTTGATCCAGCAAGAGTTCCACCACAGGCCCACACCATCAACTTTGCCGCTCTTAGTTCACGCACTGGTGTTAATCCCAATAGTGTGACCGTCAACGTGCCAGCAACGATTCTGACGGGAAGATCAGCGAGAGAAAGTATAAATGGTGTCGCTTACATTGTGATCTTTCGCTTTATTGTAAACGGAAAAGAAAATGTCGCTTTTAAACGCATTATCGCAACAACCAGAACACCGGTGAATTCAAATCCAGACATCGCTGATTTTCTTATTAATGGAGTTGCTACTCCTCCAGTGACAACCACCCCCCCAGACGAGTCAGATTTCCTCCTCACTTCATCCACCCCCCCGGAGCAGTACGACATCATCAACGTTGATGGCACTCCTGAAACAAAAAGTGAAACTTACGAGGTTGCTTGGTATTCAAATATAGGTGAATTTGATCGTCCTAAGGCAAGGCTTGAGGAAGCTTCTGAATTAAAACTAAAGTCCTCAGGACCAGTTGTTTTTTTAGGTATCTTACGGGATGAGAGAGGTGGATTTGATGTGGTTAAGGTTGAAGCCCCTTAACATTACCTAAGTTCGGCCGAGACTAAGATCATTCCGTAGGAAATGTCATAATTTCCTGCTCTAAAATCCTTATCAATGAAACGAATGATCTCTAACGTCTCTGGGTCGTTAACATCTCTTCCACTCATTCTGGAGTAACACTGAACTTCTTGTTTTAAGTAGAGGGCCAAATCCTCTACGGCAATCGTTTTGGTCGAAAAAGGCACGTGCTCAAAAACAATATTTTGAAACTCAAGTTTCTCGAGCATCGGTACAATTTTTTGTCCACCCATCGAATCAATCGAGATCTTGGAACAAAAATCCTGCACAAGTTTTGTGAGCCTGTCAAAATTCTCATTCCGTGGTTCGCATTTAAACTGTGACCAATCTAAATCTATCACCCAAAACTTGGCCGGTCTTTTAGACTTTGTTTTAAAAAGTTCAAGAATCTTTTGCGAGTTATCTACATGCAGGAGAAAGTACCTCATGATAAATCCATCAAAACGAGAAAAATCAAAAGTGCTTTCGCGAGAGAACATATCCACTTGATGAGCTTCAAAATTTTCTCTCAATAAACTTTTGCAACTCTCAATACAAGGCCTACGTTTATCGATTCCTACAAACTGAATGTCAGGGTGATCAAGCGCCAAGCGGGCGACAAAAGTCCCATTCCCCGTCCCGACATCAAGAACACGGGCACAGGTTTTAAGTCCATGGCGGAGCAGGAAATCATGGTGATCACCGTAAGATATCCTCACTTGAAGATTTAAGTGACTAACAACGAAGGAATCGAGTTCTGGATTGTTCATAACTTACATGACCTTAACATTACCAAAACCCCAAGTTCAAGCTGCCCAACCAACTGTTTTAGTCAGCTTGTTCCGTTCTTAAGAAATGCTCTTCTTTTCCGATAGAGAACTAATGAATTTTATTCACCTTCTACTCCTTATTTTGGTCTCTGCTTGTGTTTCAAAAGAACCAAATTTTTCGTCTTTGGGAAAACAGACATCAGGTAGTCCTTTTTTTATTTCTCAGATTGGTACCCAAACTATTGCCCCATTTGGTGGTTCTAATGCAAATGCTGAATCTTGCATTAAGCTTGCTGTCGATCATTTGGGAAATACCATTTGCATCGGCAACACGAATGGAAATCTCGCCGATACTGCCTTACAAACAGATATTTTCATCCTAAGAACAGATTCAAGCGGCGAAATGTAATAAGTCTTATTACTTAATCTTAAGCTATAACAAGGATTCTGAGCATTGGTCCTGTTGAACCTTTGTTGATGTTGAAAACAAGTGCCATATCCTTGCGGTGAAGTCACCAAAATGAGAGGACACTAAGTCCTTTGCCTTCTGCCCCTTCAAACATTTTGTCCGTAGGAAGTGAGACTCTCTTCAGTGGGAATCCCAATAATTCCCGAGTGAAATAGTCAGGAAAATTAAGAAAGTCCTAATCTTTTAAAATGATCTTTCGATAAAGAACACGAATGGATCTTTAGGCAGGAGGAAACGTGGGCTTACGAATTAACACAAACACAGCATCTATAGCAGCTCAAAGAAATCTGAGCAAAAATAATAGCGAGATTGAATCAGCTTCAGCGAAGCTCTCTTCAGGCTCACGAATAACCAAAGCCGCCGACGATGCCGCAGGCCTCGCTGTATCCGAAAAAATGAAAGCATCCCTACGCTCCCTGTGCCAGGCAGATCGAAATACCAACGACGGTATATCGATGGTACAGATTGCTGAAGGTGGTCTGAATGAAATCTCTTCTATGCTGACAAGAATGCGTGAACTCGGCATGCAAACAGCTTCTGATACTCTTTCTGATTCTGAAAGATCTATGACTGATATTGAATATCAACAATTGAAAAGCGAGATTGATCGCATTTCTTCAGTCACAGAATTTAATGGGAAACGGCTTTTAAATGGTGAAGATGGAAAATATGATTTTCAGGTCGGTAAAAATAATATCGATTTCGAGGACCGCATCTCCTTTGAAACGAAAAGTATCGCTTCCAAGACAAGTGAACTAGGTCTTGAAGGCGTGAAACTCGTTTCAAAGGAGGCCTCTCAAGAATCGCTCCAGATCGTGGACTCTGCCATTGAAAAACTTTCAAGCAATCGCGCGTTCCTAGGAGCTCTACAGAACAGGCTCACCTCTACAACTAACAATCTCCAGAATAACATTGAAAATCTTTCGTCGGCCCACTCCCGCATCCGAGATCTTGATTACGCATCCGCAACAGCTGATCAAGCAAAGCTTGGCATTATTAACAGCGCAGGAACATCCGTTCTTGCTCAGGCCAATATGTCAGGACAAGCAGCCATAAAGTTAATTGGCTAAGAAGGTTCCATCACACTTCTCTGTAAGCGGTGCTTCAAGAGAAGAGAAATGGTTATATTTTTTTCTTGTTTTGACTTAACTATGAGTAGGTTTAGAAGTGTACAGTATCTTCTTGCCAGCTTCAGCTCATTTAAGAAGATATTGATCTTAATGTTACCAAAAATCTTTCGATGAAATAGGCCAAGAATAACCTTTAATCTCCGAATTTCTTATTTCAATATTCTTTGAAAAAGCTATCAAATTGTTACTTGATCATTGATCTGGATTTCCCATAGCGAATAAGAATAGCGTGAGGCAAAGCAAGCGAAGACAGGACTATGATGATGTACTGAAAAACTCTCTGCCCGAGAATTTCTTGATTTAATGAATTAAGGTAAAACAGAATGGGTATCCCCGTTAAAGGTACTAACCAGTACGGTAGAATCGTCACAGGAGATGGAATTTTTACTGTCAGCAAAACGTTTACAACATGCTTGATGGAGTGAATAAAACAAAAATAAATCCCGAATGCGTAGAGAGGATTAATTGAAATAAAGAGAATAGAGACCACTAAGGGCTCAAAGAACGTTATATCAGCTTCTTTTAAATTTTTAAAAAATCTGATGAAACCTAAAATGGTGTGAATCCCAACGAATACTAAAGAAACAGACCCAAGAACGACGAAAACACCTTTGATCTTTATGAGATTCACATCAGGATGAATCCAACTCACAAGTTTTAAGGTTTCAGTCTCATGAAACATAAAGGGAAGGCAAAAAGGGAGACTCACCCGAGCGATAAATTCAATAACCTTGAGTTTAAAAGGCGAAGTCGAGTCTTGCATGTCACTGTCTGTGAAGTGAAGCAAAGAATAAGTCATAAAAAAAAGAAAACACGCCGTTGGGTACAGAGGCCAGACGAAAAGAATGGGCATTGAGCAACCGATATAAACGAAAAGCCCAATCAGCAAGGCCTTCTTCGTTTGAAGAACCTGCTTCAGGATATAAACGTCAAGCGCCCCGTGGGGCATGCCCAAAAAAACAAGACCTGTAATGAGTAGAGTTAGTCTGAAATCAAGAGAAGGAAAAAAATAACTGAGAGTAAGTGTGGTTGCAAAAACTAAGACCGCAACCGAAGTTGCGATCTTAGTCCAAATAGCTATTTTGTAACTATCGAAGAGCGAATTAACGAGAAAGCTGCTTTTCTTCAATTTGAGAAGGAAGTGATCCGTCTTCTTTTGATTTCTGGTAAGCAATACAGAAAATCATTACGCCGTAGAGACACTTAGCTGTGATATCAGCGATTGTGTATCCAACTTGTACTGATACGATTGCTCCAGCAGACTGTAATCCACCCCATGTACCAATTGCGTAAGCGATTGGGTAGAAACCCCAAGTTGCAATCAAAAGGTAACGAGTGTTTACGAAAAGTGTTTTTACACTTTCAGAAGCACTTGAAAGTTGAGCACCAAGTTGACCCCAAAGGACCACTAAGATGTAGATGAATGGGATTGTTGAAAGAACACCCCAAAGGTTTCTTGTACCGAGGTCAGATGAAATTTCACCTGGGTAACCTAAGCCAATCATGAGGATAGCTGCGATAACAAGGTTTCTGAGCATTGGTCCTGTTGAACCTTTGCTGATGTTAAGAACAAGAACCAATTCTACTAGGAGTAGAGGAACTGTTAACAACCAATCTACGTAGCGGTAAGCATCGTTGAATGGTTTGCCACTTGACTCATAAGAACCGTTTACGAGAGTAAACGCGTTCTCCCAGCTACCCATGATTCTGTAGTAGTGGTAGCCAGCGATAAGTACAACGAGAGACGAAACGATCATTGATACTCTGTACTTAGCACCAATGATTTTCTGAGACATGACGAAGAATGCGAATGATCCAAACATGGCAGCAACAGCTAGTGAAAGCATGTTGAAAACCAAAGAATACTCGCCAATCGATAAAGTAGGCATGAGACCTCCGGGTCGGGTTAATGAACTAATAACTACGATAGTTATCTTTTATATTATGTTAACAATACAGGTTATACAAAGTCTAAATGTTTTCTTAGTTTTACTTTTTTAATACGTGCATGTCGGAAATATTTCCAAGGCACTACCAGCATGCCCAAGCTGTGAGAATTCTCTTTCTCCTGGCAAGCATGATGAACTTTATGGGCCGCATTTAGTGCCTCAATATACCAATTATTCAATCTTGAGAAAAGAACGATTCTCCTATGAATAATGACCTCATGAACTAAAAAATAGGCGAATCCGTACGCCATGATACCGAAGCCAACTGCCCCTACGGAAGGGATGCCTAAAAGGCTATCAAATAATATGAAACAAAAACTTGGGACAGCGAAAACGAGTGCAAAAAAATCATTTTTCTCCCATTTTCTATCTTTATTTCGAACATGATGATCATAATGAAGAGACCACAGAAACCCGTGCATAACGTGCTTATGGAGCAAATAGGCCGCAACTTCCATGAGCACGAAAGTAGAAATAAAAAGACTTAACCAGCTAAACCAGCCCATTTAAGGACCCTCCTCATCGAATCTGTCACTTTTGTAATCTCATCTTCCATAACAACAAAAAGAATTACTCCTTGCGAGACCATCACATTAGTCGCTAGGAAAAAAACCGCCTCTTCAAAAGGCAGACTTCCGGCACTAACGCCGATTGTGTATGTCTCAGATATGCTCCAAATCCCCCATGAGATCGCCAGTCCGTCTGCCACCCAAAGGTACAGTGTCGGTAAAAAGGTTGAAAGAAGAAAAATTTTCCCATTGGTGATTAAGTGATGACCACCAAAAAACCATTGCAAAAGAATCACAGGCATTGCCCACGCCAGGATGAGCCCAAGGTACCTGGTTTTTTCAAAGTTCAGGCATGCAACACCAATAAGAAAAAGCAAACCGTAGGCACTTGTAACAATCTTATTTAAATGATGTTTTGATGCTTTTTTAATCAGAGGAAAACTTTGCTGAAGAAGAAAGCAAAAGAGTCCGGAAAGAATGGTCTGCAAAACAAAAAAGCAGTATTCCTCAATCGGGACGTATCCAATCGTTCCTAAAATTCTGCCTTCTCCATAAATCCATACACCAGTCTTAACAAGATAATTATCCCAAGGAGTCGTGTAACTCACGGCAAGAAAGACCAAAATCCCAATAGCAATGCAGTACTCTTTCTTATGAGGGAGACTACTTTTTTTATACAATGAGAATACAACAATAAGAGGAATCCCTAAAAAAAGAAGGAGGAATTGAAGATATGTCATCTCTGCCCTCTAACATAATGATGAATCAGAAAATGAAGCTCGGGTTTATGATTGTTTGGTTTCCAAAAAAAAGATTTCCCAAGCTTTAGGATACTCTTCATAGTCACAATCAATTTTTCTGCAAGATTTAAATAGATTCTCGGTCCTGATACGTCATAATTTTTTCTTCGTATTTTCATCCCAATATGGCGGTAGAGCTCGCCAGCTAAGAAGATAACAAATCGTGCTCGAATGGGAATGTAAGACAAACCTTCATAGGCACTTTTATAATAAAGATCAGCGATATCCAGAGTCTTTTTGATACGGATTTTTAGCTCCATATCACTTAAAGAGTCAGCTCCAGGAAGATAACATCTCCCACGGTCAGCATCTTCTTTAATATCTCGGCAAATATTTGTTAATTGCATCCCTAGACCCAGGTCGATGGCATGGGCGTGTGCTTGTCGAGAAGTAACCCCGATAAGAGGACACATCATAAGCCCAACGACACCAGCGACTCTGTAGCAGTAAAGCATTAGATCTTCTTCAGACTTGATTTCCCCGCCCCGCACATCAAACTCCGCACCAAGAAGGAGTTCTCTAATTTGTTCTCTTTTAACTCCCCAACTTTCAACTTCTTTCATGAGGAGGTTAAATGAGCTTTGGTGATGAGGATTTTCAAGGTCAGAGAGAATTGAAGTAACGGCAAGTGCTGATTCTCTTTCAGGAAGTTCATCCGCGCAGTCATCAATATAGCGGCACAGCCTATAAAGGGTTGCAATTTTCTTAAGATCACTTTGCGAAAAAATCAAACTCGCAAAATAGAAAGACTTACCATGCTTGGACATGAGTTCTTCGGCGTTCGCCAAAAGATAGCTACGAGTTAGTTCTTCGTAGGTTTGGTTATTCAAGCGACCTCTCAAAACTAGAAGAGGAAAACTTTTCTTTTGCGGTGAAACCACTGACTGTGAATTTATTTTCCAGATCAGGAACCATCTTCTCAAGAACTTTTGCCGAATTTAATACGCCTGGAACACCTGCTCCCGGATGGGTATTCGCCCCCACAAAATAGAGTCCTTTGACGTCTTCCGATTTATTATGAAAGCGGAAATAAGCTGACTGACTAAAAGATGGCTCGATCCCGAAGGCCGCACCTTTTTCACTCTGCAAAGTATTTTCAAAATAATCAGGAGTAACAGAAAAATCCACTGTCATATTTTCAGTGAGACCTGGAAGATGGTTTTTTTCCATCCAGCGGTAGATTTTTTCTTTGTAACGCTGCTCTTCTTCTTTCCAGTTAGTTTTACCCTCTTTATTCGGTACTGGGGAGAGAACGTAAAAACATTCATGTCCCGGAGGAGCAAGTGAGGTATCAGTTCGAGTCGGAGCGTGTAAGTAGAGACTGAAATCATCCGCTAGAACTTTTTTCGAAAAGATATCGTTTAAGAGACCTTTATAACGAGGCCCCATTAAAATGGTGTGGTGAGCGAGATCTGGGTAAAGCTTTTTTGTGCCAAAGTAAGCCACAAATAAACTCATCGAGTGTTGCTTTAGGCCTAAACGGAAATCGCTGTGTTTTGAGCGGTGCTTAGAATCAATCATATCACGGTAGACTCTGACAGGATCAGCATTGCTTACAACAATATCACATGGGAAAATGCGCTCATCAGTTGTGATGACTCTTTTAACAGCGCCTCTTTCAATTTCAATTTTTTTAACAGATGCGTTTGTGTAAATCTTCGCACCTTTCATGATGAGGAGCTTTCTGAAGGCTTCAACTAATGCTCCGGTTCCACCTTTAGCAAAATAAACGCCCCACTTTCTTTCAAGCCAGTGAATGAGAAGATAAATAGAAGTAATCGTTGTTGGATTTCCACCTACCAGAAGTGGCTCGAAGCTAAACGCCATTCTTAGTCTTTCATCTTTAATATATTTTGAAACAAGGCCATAAACGGAACGGTAATTTTCTAAGCGAACCATGTCTGGAACAGCTCTCATCATCGATGCAACTGTATCAAAAGGCTCATCAGCAAGTTTAGTGTAACCTACATCAAAAATATCCTGGGAATGCTTAGCGAGCTTTCTGTAACCATCAACATCGACTGGTGAAAGAGCGCGTACGTTTTCCAGGATTCTCTCTTCATCACCAACGTAATCAAACTTGGAACCATCGTTAAAAATAATTCTATAAAAAGGATCGATAGCGATTAATTCGTAAAAATCTTTAGAGTCTTCGCCGAGGAGTTCAAAGAGCTCGCTCAAAAGATAAGGCGCAGTGATAACCGTTGGCCCGGCATCGAAAGTGAATCCACCTTCCTTAAAGACAGCAGCTCTTCCACCAAGATCTTCCCGGGCTTCAAGGATAGTAACTTCGTAGCCCTTTTTAATGAGCCTTACCGCCGATGCTAAGCCGGCAAATCCTGAACCAATGACGATCGCCTTATTCATTGTCTACTTTCTCCTGAGGAACTAGGCTTGGACCTGTTCCACTGATAACTCTCTAATAGGGGCTAGAATTTTTTCGGTAAGTGAATTAACTAATTTATACAAAACAGCGTTGGTTAAAAATAATGGATGTGAGCGCAAGTCATCAACACGTCGCTCGAGATGGTCTAAGCAAAATTCAAGATTATTGTTCTCGCTAAAGAGATTTTCCACAATCTGGAGATCGTTTTCGTTAGTTTCTGCTCTTTTCTTCTTGAGAATTTGAACTAAAACAGCAAAATCCCCCGGATTTCTTTCAAGGTAATTAACGATGAGAAAGCTCACTTTGCCTTCCTTGATGTCACACCCGCGCTCCCCTCTTTGTTTGTTGCCATAAAAATCGAGGATATCGTCTTGGATTTGAAAGATATGTCCGACTTGGAAGAAAATGCTTTCTAACGAATGAAGAAAATCCTTAGGTGCTCCGGCTATAAGACCGACTCCAAGAGCTAATCCTGCAAAAAGAGAGGATGTTTTTCCAGCAATACAATCTAGATACTGCTGGTAAAGATTCTTATCATTTAAAAGTTTATTTAATTCAAACTCCTCAACCTGACCTGAAACGACTCGTGAACTCATCACAGTAAAGAGATGGAGTAGATCGTATTTAGAGGAGAGGGAGCTATGAATTAAACCTTGAGGGGCAATGATGAGAAGAAAGTCACCAAGATTGATGGCCTGCTCGGAACCATATTCTTTCCAAGTCGTCGGTTTACCTCTGCGCACTTCGTCCCCATCCTGAAGATCATCGTGAATGAGAGTTGCATTGTGGAGAATTTCGCAGGTCACAGCCCAAGGCAGAACATGGGCAAGGTTGAGGTTCATCGAAAGAGCAAGATCGCGTATGAACATGGGTCTAAGCATCTTGCCTTTAGATTCAAAATGCTTAAGCGCCATCGCGCGAAGTTTTCCATCGGAGTTTCTCATAATCGATTGTTCAATTATGCGACTTACTTCTTTCAGGAACTCATCTGGCCCACACATCGTGGCATAGCTGTAGTCTGAATTAATAAGTGAATTCATAATGCGGCCCTGTAGTTAATCTAGGCTTTAAACGTAAAACTTTCAACGCTCAATGACTAATAATAAATAAAAATAAAAAGCCAAATAACGAAAAAAATTTCGGCTTTATTTATCATATGCAATAATTTGGGACACTTCGTTATTTATTGCGAAGCTCTAAATAGTGGTTTTTTTGAAATGTAGTGGTAAGTTCTTAACCTATGCAAAAACCAAAGCTCCTCGATTCAATTTATACGAACCTTCTCTCTGAAAAATTTAAGGAGAGAAGTGAGATGATCATTTTAAAGATCGCCATCATAAGCTTCGTCCTGCACTTAGGTCTGATTGCATTGGTTGATCTGGGCATTGTTAACCTTGCAACACCGTCAAAGCTTTTGATTAACCCTATCTCTTCAATTTACACACCTTTCTCGTTCATCCTTATTTATGAGGTGTATCTACTAATTTACCATTTACCTAAATCGACTAGTACCTACATTGGTAAACAATACGAAATTGTTACCCTTATCGTTATACGAAAGGTCTTCAAGGATCTCTCAGAACTCGTTATTACTAAAGACTGGTTCAAAGTCCGATCGGACGTGCAGTTTACCTATGACCTAGTGGCCACATTAGTCTTATTCTTTTTTATCTACCTCTATTACCGTTTGAATCAACGTAAACTTGCTCAAGATCATCAGGGCGAATTAATAGTTGAGACTTCCTATGAAACAAAAAGATTCATTCGCCAGAAAGAAATCATAGCCGCTTGCCTTATTCCGATATTTTTTGGTCTTGCTCTTTTCAGTCTCTTCAACTGGACTCTTGAAACGTTTTTTGCCTTAGACCACGTAACAGGTCCGATGAAAGATATTAACAAAATCTTCTTCGATGAATTCTTCACGATCCTTATCTTGGTAGACGTCTTACTCCTTCTTTTTTCATTCCTTCAATCGGATGACTTCAATAAAATCATGAGGAATTCGGGTTTTGTTATTTCCACGATTCTCATCAAACTTTCTTTTGGCGTGGACGGTTTCGTGAGTACTCTCGTTTTGGTCGCAGCAGTCGCCTTTGGACTTGCGATACTGGCGATTCATAATAAATTTGAGAAATTAAAAGAGTTGCAGCCGGGGAAATAAAGTAGACCTCATCGCGGCTGCCCGATTACAGGCCGAACTTGATCAAACAGAGACTTTTCGGTTTCGTGAAAATGCTTTCCAGAAAAGTGTCATCGCTCATTCTGGTCACTCACCGACGACACCGTAAGAGGAAGAATTTTTAATGGGTGCCTCTGCGCCAGTTTCAGCAAAAGAATACACGGTCGTTGTTGATATAGAGACGCCAGAATTTAAGAAGAGCTACTCAAGCAATGATGCAGTTGCTATTGGCACAAACATCATCGATCCCATTATCAAAAAATTCACAGCCAAGTTTGCTCAAAAAATGAAAGCAGCAAAGGCAAAGATTGCGTCTACTAATATTGCCGAGAAGTTTGACGGATATATTGTTCAGGTCCTCTACGGAAGTGACCTTACAAAGCAAAAAGAATACGAGGATTTTCACGAGAAGCAATTTGGAAGGAAATCAACGCAATCTGGGTCTATTAGCTCAGTGTTTGCTTACTAACTTATTTTTTATCGCCCTTCCATGTTCCACCATATTGGTAATCTGGAAGGGATTTAGATTTGTCACAACAAGGTTTGCAAACAAAAACCCATTCTTTAGTTTGATCTAAACGGACTCGAAACGCTACAGAAGTTGAAGTCTTGCAGACTTCACAAATTTTTATTCTTACTTCTGATTTTTCTTTATTTGAATTCAAGCTCATTTACTTTTTTAAAATCTTCCTCTTTTTAGTCTGGCGTGACTCAGTGAAATTGCCTAGTTAAAAAGAGGCTTTTAATCTCCTCTCAATTTAGTTAGAATTTTCCGGTCACAAAAAAAGGCAGGACACCTATGAAATTCTGTATCAACCAATTCCTTCTTCTATTAACCGTTCTCACAGTCGGCTGTGCTTCTGAGTCGAACCAGGCGGTAAAAATTGAGCAATCACAATCTGAAACATCCTCATCAACTTACCAGGAAAAAAAACATCCCCTGATGGTCGGAAAATTTGATAACCGCTCTGGCTTCATGCGCGGCATTTTTGTCGATGGTCCTGATCGTCTTTCGAGTCAGGCAAAATCAGTCCTGATCGGTCATCTACAGAGAACCGGTCGCTTCTCCGTGCTTGATCGTGACAACATGGATGAAATTGCTGGTGAAGCAAAAATTTCTAAGAAAAAACAAAATCTCAGAGGTGCTGATTACACCATCACAGGTGACATCGCTGAATTTGGACGTAAGGAAGTTGGCGACCGTCAACTCTTCGGAGTTCTAGGAAGTGGAAAAAAACAATCTGCGTATTCTAAGGTTATCTTAAATGTCGTTGATGTTGAAACGTCAGAAGTCGTTTACTCAGTATCTGGTGCTGGCGAGTACGCGCTCAGTAACCGCGAAGTTATTGGCTTCGGTGGAACTGCTTCTTACGATTCAACTCTCAATGGAAAAGTTTTGGATCTTGCAATGAGAGAAGCAGTTGATCGCTTGGTTGAAGGTATGGAACAAAAAAAATGGGCCGCGAATAAATAATGAAAAATCTTTTTCTAATTCTCATTTTGTTAGGTCTGGGAAGTTGTGCTTCTCAGACTATTTATTATTGGGGTTATTATCAGGATCTTCTTTACGATCAATACGATACACCCGGTAAAGCAACTCCTGAAATTCAAGTTCTAAAACTAGAAGAAGATATCGAACAAGCTCGTAGTAAAAATAAACCTCTGCCACCAGGTTTTTATGCTCACTTAGGCTACCAGTATCTTCAGATGGGAAGAACGGCCGATGCCAAAGAAAGCTTCGATGCCGAAAGAAGGCAGTTCCCCGAGTCCGCTGTCCTTATGAATCGCTTCACGAAAAAGTTTAAAACCAAGGCGAAGACCAAATGAAATATCTTATCTTTCTTTTCTTGGTCGTAAGTTGCGCCACCCCTTATAACTATGAAAGATTTATCGCAGCGAAACCTCGCTCTATTCTCATTCTTCCACCAATGAGTAACAGCACCGACGTACGCGCGACTTATAGTTATCTCTCAACTGTCACTCAGCCAGTTGCGGAAAAGGGCTTCTACGTTTTCCCGGTCGCTCTTATTGATCAGATGATGAAAGAAAACGGATTGCCTTCGGCCAATGAAATGCATCAAGCTTCGGTTAAAAAAATTCGTGAAATTATTAATCCAGATGCCATTCTGTATCTGACGCTAGAAAATTACGGCACAAGCTACGTCATTATAGACAGCCAAACGACGGTGACAGTTTCTGGCAAACTCATCTCTGCAGTTACAGGAGAAGTTATCTGGGAAGGCAAAGCGAGTGCCAATGATGGATCGCAATCAAGTGGAGGGGGTCTCGCCGGAGTCTTGATAGGTGCGATTATTAAACAAGCAGTGAACTCAAGCCTTGATCAAGCTCGAAAAGTCGCCCCTCTAGCTAATCAGCAGCTCTTCTATGCTGATCAGCAAGGCTTATTAAATGGCCCTTACCATCCTCAGCCGCAGATCTAATTTTTAAGAAAGTCTAAACTTACCTGTGACCTGACTTGGAAAGTTTCTTCTACAAACTTTGAAAATAACAATTTTTAACCATTGTGCTTTGCTTGGTTTCCTCTTAAACGGCATCTTAATTTAGAAAACGAAAGAAAGTTAATTAACAAAGATCAGCACAAAACTATTCAGTTATTTCAAGATAATATGCTTTAAGACGAACAGATTAGTATTAATTTTTAATTATTTAAAAAATCTATAAATTCAAATCTTAAAGATAAATTTAGAAATTGAAAACTGACCGTCTCTTAAGCCAATCTTAAATGTCTATCTTTGCAATTAATCTGTATACATTACGCCAGTCTACAACCTCAGATCAGGTACAATGAACTTCACAAAATATTTATCTGATTTAATGGAAGATGATCAATTCGCTAACGAAGTATTAGGGATCGATCGTCTCGAACAACTTGCTCAAAAGCTTGCTGAGGAACTTACGACCGATAAAGAATCTTCCAAAGAAAAGAGTGACCTCCTTTTTGAAATTCAAGAAGCTTCAAATTATCTGCTCGAAAGTTATTTAAATCTCACTAAAGATCTTAAACACCAGTCACCGACCCCAGCTTCAAATTGGTTCATGGATAACTTTCATATTGTTGAAGACCAGATGAGAAGCATAAAAAGAGATTTGCCAAAAGGTTTTTATAAAGAGTTACCTAAAATAAACCACGGTGAGTTTAAAGGCTATCCGCGAGTATATGCAATTGCTTTTAAATATCTTCTAAGTACAGACTCTAGGCTTGATTTAAATTCTATAAAAAGATTCGTGAAAGCTTTTCAGACTACCACGCCACTTACAATTGGCGAGCTGTGGGCAATCGCCATTTCAATTCGCATATCTTTAATTAAAAGACTTCACCCGCTGGTGCAAAGAATTATTATCGCTCGCCAAAAACGTGAAGAAGCTGATTTATTTGCCGATTCGATTTTGGAAATGGCATCGAGGGCCAATAGCAATCCCGACGACATAGAACAATTTCTTGCTAATAGAATTAAAAATGGAGATGAGATAAACCGTCCTTTTTTAGTGCAATTGATCCAAAGATTAAGGGAGCAGGACCCAGCTATCTCTAAGTCATTTGACTGGCTGGAAAATTTTCTCCATAGCGTTCAGTTCTCAACAAGCGAACTGGTCCAATTAGAACATTATCGCCAAGCCGCTGCACAAGTAACAACCGGTAACATTATTTCAAGTATGCGACTTATCTCGGAGATTGATTGGCATGATTTTTTCGAAGAAGTAAGCCTGGTAGATCCCATCCTGAACCAAGATTCAGCTAATGCCTATATACAAATGGACAGATCAACCAAGGATTCTTACCGGAAAATTATAGAAAAAATAGCCAGAAGGTCTGAGGCAAGTGAGATAGAGGTTGCTTCTAAAGCAATTGAGCTTACAACGAAACGAGAAGGAAGAGAGTGTCACGTTGGATACTTTTTACTAGACAATGGTGTAAGACAGCTTGAAAAAGAATTGAATTATAAATCACCTGTTTCTGAGAAAATTGTTCGTTTTGTTGATGAGGATCCTGGATTCATCTATTTTGGAAGCTTAACTCTATTACTAATTTTCTTTATTTCTGCTCTCTTAAAAGTATTTCCATTTCCTGACTCATCTCCCTACAAGACTATTGCGCTTGTGATCCTTCTGCTCTTACCTACAAGTGAATTGTCCCTTAGTGTTCTTCACTACATCATTACACTTCTACGATTACCGAAAAAATTGCCTCGCATGAATACAGACAATGGCATACTTGGCCACGATATGACGATGGTAGTTGTACCTTGTATGCTAAGTTCTAAAGAAACGATCCTAGAACTTGTAAGTAATTTGGAAGTTCAGTTTCTTGCGAATCAAGATGAGAACATCTATTACTCACTCTTAGGTGATTTGAGTGATGCTCAAAGTGAAACGACAGAAAACGATCAAGCCTTTCTCATGATCGCTTTTGACGGTATTGAAAAGTTAAATCATCGGTATGCATCCAAAACTCAACCACGATTTTATCTCTTCCACCGGACCAGACTTTATAACTTTTCCGAAAAAAAATGGATCTGCTGGGAAAGGAAACGCGGAAAGATAATGGAGTTTAATCATCTCTTGAGAGGTGATAAAAAGACGAGCTTTATCACTCACCACATTGACTTTGAATTCTTGAATCAAATCAAGTACGTCATAACTCTGGATGCTGACACCCAACTTCCCTTGCAAAATGCGAGGAGACTAGTTGGTACTATAACTCACCCTCTGAATCAGCCGGTCCTTTGTCCAATACAAAATCGAGTCATTGCTGGATATGGAATACTTCAGCCTCGAATCAGTGTATCCATGGTCTCGGGTGCGAGAACAAGATTTTCAAAAATATTTTCAGGATTAACTGGAATTGATCCCTATACAACCGCCATTTCTGATGTGTACCAGGATCTGTTTAACGAGGGCAGCTTTACTGGTAAAGGATTATATGTCGTTGATGCCTTTGAAAAAGTTATTGGAGAAAGAGTTCCTGAGAATTTTGTTTTAAGTCATGACTTACTTGAAGGAAGCTTTGCTCGAGTCGGTCTAACGACTGATCTTGAGCTAATTGATGACTACCCTTCAAGTTTTGACGTTTTTTCCAAAAGACTGCATCGCTGGACTAGAGGCGATTGGCAAATTGCCTGGTGGTTGCTTCCATTCGTTATAAATTCCCGTGGAAAGATTGTTCGGAATAACTTGCCACTTATCTCCCGTTGGAAAATATTTGATAATCTAAGACGAAGTTTACTTAGTCCGGTCATTTTGCTTTGGCTTCTTCTCAGTTGGACAATTTTACCTGGAAGTGCTCTCTTATGGACTTTTGCCATTATGGTAGTCATGAGTTTTCCGGTGTATGCACCATCATTGACAGACATTTTTCGAAAAAGTGAAAACGAATGGGGAGCCCATTTAAGAATCTGCTGGAGCGAGGCCAGGAAACGACTTAAGCAAGTTTTCTTCATGTTTATTTTCATGCCCGCTTTGGCAGTAAATCAATTAGACGCTATATTCAGATCGCTTTATCGAATGTTCATCTCCAGAAAAAATCTTCTAGAATGGGTGACCTTTTCACAAATTCAAAATAAGAAAAGTGAGACTTCAATTGGATTAGAATTATTTTCTGCCGGCCCTGTAGTAAGTATATTCTATGCAACGATCCTATTAATTTATGAAATCAATTCATTTTTTATTGCATTACCTTTCCTTACCATATGGTGTTTTTCTCCTTTGGCCTCAAGATGGACAAACAAAAGGAGCAAGAAAAAAATCGCGATCCTTGATGTACAAGAAGTAAGGATTTATCGTCAGTATGCACGATTAACCTGGCATTTTTTTGAAAACTTTGCTGGAGCAGATAATAACTGGCTCGCGCCGGATAATTTCCAGGAAGAACCTGTTCCTAGAACCGCGAGAAGAACTTCACCAACGAATATCGGCCTGCAACTCATGTCTACTTTATCAGCTTACGACATGGGTTATTTGGGCTTCAGAAAGACTGTAGAAAACTTGGAGCTTACGATCTCAACGATGCTTAAACTTGAACGTTATGAAGGTCACTTTTATAACTGGTACGATACCCAGAGCCTTGCCCCACTTCATCCTCGTTACGTGTCAACTGTTGATAGCGGTAACCTTGCAGGTCACTTAGTAGTTATCAAGCAAGCAGCTTTAAAATTATCTGAAGGCCCTTTTGTAAATCCTAAGGCTCAGATAGGTATGATTGATGGATTAAATATTCTCATTGAAAAATTAGATTGCCTTCAGAAAACGACATCTCTGCCCATGAATCAATCGTATATTCAAACCAAACAGCTCGTAAAAGATATTAGCTCACATCTCATCGATCAAAAGTGGGAAAATATAATCAGGCAACTCATGCAAGTGATGGACAATATTGCCGAACTTTCACACCAAGACTCGCAAAGTATTCTCACCTGGATCAGGGCCTTGATTAACCAGGCAGAATCTTACGAAGCGGATGAGACTCAGTCGAAAGAAGAGCTAGCAAAACGCTTAGTTAAGATTGCAGAACAGTGCCAGAGTTTTTATGAAGTCATGAGCTTTAAATTTCTTTTTGAAGATGAAAGAAAAATCTTTGCAATTGGTTTTAATGTCACTGAGAGCAGGAGAGATAATTCTTACTACGATCTTCTTGCTTCTGAGGCGAGACTTGCGAGTTTCTTTGCAATAGCCAAAGGAGATGTTCCAGATGAGCATTGGTTTAGGCTTGGTAGGCAGCTGACAAATTTGTCAGGAGGACGGGCCTTAGTTTCCTGGAGTGCCAGCATGTTTGAATATCTCATGCCACTTTTAGTCATGAGAAGTTATGAAGATACTTTACTGGACCAGACTTATGAATCTGTTATTTTGAGACAAATTGATTACGGTGAACAAAGACAATGTCCATGGGGAGTTTCAGAAGCCGGCTACCATGCGCGAGACTTAAACTTTAACTATCAGTATGGTCCTTTTGGTGTTCCCGGACTTGGGTTAAAACGAGGTCTTAAAGACGAATTGGTCATTTCTCCTTATTCATCAATGCTTGCAGCGATGTTTTTTCCGAGACAAGCACTTGCCAATCTTAGAAAGATGGAAAAGATGGAGGTTCTGGGACAGTATGGTTTTCATGAATCGATAGATTTTACCGTTGAACGAGTGCTTAAAGACAAAAAATATATCATCCTTAAATCTTACATGGCCCATCATCAAGGCATGAGTCTCATTTCGATCAATAACCTGCTTAATAAATTTATCATGCAGCGAAGATTCCATGCAGAACCGAGAGTCAAAGCAGTTGAATTGCTGTTACAGGAGAGAATTCCTCCTCTTACACCGATTATGAAACCGCGTGCCGAAGAAACACACATCGAGAGTTTTGCACGGTTTAGCGAAAATCTGCAAACACGAATTTACACTGATCCTTCACTCTCGACTCCTCGGACTCAAATTATCTCAAATGGAAACTACTCTGTGATGATGACAACTACCGGATCGGGATATGCCAAGTGCGAAGGTCGCGCCATTTATCGTTGGAAAGAAGATTCAACCATGGATAACTGGGGGCATTTTATTTACATTCAAAATATTACGGCCAATAAGACCTGGTCAGCAGGATTTCAGCCTATAGAAAGTAAACCTAAAAAATATGAGGCGCACTTCTCTGAAGATAAGATTGAAATATTGAGAGAAGATTTCGGCGTCACGACAAACTTGGAAGTCATCGTCTCCTCTGAAGACAATGTTGAAATGAGGCGCGTGTCATTAACCAACATGACAAATCAAACAGTCGAAATCGAAGTAACAAGCTATATGGAAGTGGTATTGGCAAGAGCAATTGATGATTCGGCTCACCCCACTTTTAGCAATCTTTTCATCCAAAGTGAATTTAGAGCAGAAACTAATTCTTTGCTCGCCCACCGGAGATTGCGAAAGAAAGACGACATAGAAGTTTGGGGTCTTCACGTTCTTACAGTTGAAGGCGAGACTGTAGGGCCGATTCAATACGAAACTGATCGAAGTAAATTTTTGGGCCGAGGAAGGAGCGTAAAAAATCCCATTATCCTAAGCAATCATATTGAACTTTCAAATACAACTGGTGCCGTACTTGATCCGATTTTCTCTTTGAGACAAAGAGTTAAAATTCCTCCTCGTCAAACAGCACGACTCATTTATTCAACAGGACTAGTATACTCTCAAGTTGAGGCGATTAGAGTTTCACAGAAATACAACGACCCAAATGTCTATTTACGTCAGGTTAATTTGGGATGGATTAAAGCCCAGATCGGTCTGCGCCACTTAAATATATCCCTAGAAAAGGCAAAAATTTATCAACGTCTCGGGGGAAGAATTATTTACCTTGCTCCATATCTGAGGGCCCAGACTCACGAAATCATGAAAAATAAAAAGAATCAATCGACTCTATGGGCCTATGGAATCAGTGGAGACTACCCAATTATCCTGACAAGAATAAAAGATGAAAAAGATATGGAGATGATCCGAGACCTTCTACGGGGACATGAGTATCTCAGACTAAAGGGTTTAAAAATTGACCTCGTCATCATCAATGAGCACGCCACAAGCTATTTACAAAATCTACAAGACGAATTAATGAGGCAAATTCTCATCAGTGGATCTCACACTCTCATGGATAAACCAGGAGGCATTTTCATAAGACGAGCCGATCTTATTCCCCATGATGATCTTGTTTTAATTAAGTCGGTGGCAAGAGTTAGACTTATGGCAAGCAAGGGACTTTTGTCAGATCAACTAAGACGCAGACCCCATGAGCTTGAGCTTCCTCCTCGCTTCATACCAACGGCGCAAAAAAAAGATTATGCACGAATACCTTTCACGCAACCAGAGCTAAAGTTCTTTAACGGCTTTGGCGGTTTCTCACCAGACGGAAAAGAATATATTACTATCCTTAAAGATGAGCAGTGGACACCGGCCCCGTGGATTAATGTTGTGGCCAATAAAAATGACTTTGGTTTCATCGTTTCAGAATCTGGTCAGGGTTTTACCTGGTCAATAAACAGCAGAGAAAACCGAATTTCACCATGGTCTAATGATCCCGTTTCAGATCCTGTATCTGAAACCATCTATATTCGTGATGAAGAAACAGGAGCCTTCTGGTCTCCTACACCTCTTCCTATCAGGAATGCTGAAACTTATCTTGTGAAACATGGACAGGGCTATACTGAATTTCTACATTCATCTCACGGAATTGCTCATCATCTAACTCTCTTTGTCCCGGTCGAAGATCCTGTTAAAATTATAAAATTAAGATTAAAAAATCTGAACTCCAAGACCAGAAAACTCTCAATCACAAGCTACATTGACTGGGTACTGGGCTTTTCACGATCAAAGAGTTCACAAACTATCTTGACGAGTTGGCACGAAGACTCTCAAACAATATTAGCGACCAATTCTTATAATAATGAATTTGCACATCGGGTAGCTTTTCTAAGTCATGCTCAAGGATCACAGAGCTATACTTGTGACAGAAAAGAATTTATCGGGCGAAACGGATCTATGGCGAATCCAGCTGCCCTACGAAGAAAGAATCTATCCCGAAAAAGTGGTGGTGGTCTAGATTCATGCGGTGCCATTCAAACGATGATTGAACTAGGTGCTCATGAAGAAAAAGATATCACTATTTTACTTGGTCAGGATGAGGATGAAGAAAAAGCGCAGCAATTGTCTCTTAAATATAAAGATAAAAAATATGTCGAATCTTCTTTTACAGAGGTTCTCAAAAATTGGGATGACGTTTTAACCAGCTTAATAATTGAGACTCCCAATAAATCGATGGACATGTTAGTCAATCGTTGGCTTTTATATCAAACACTCTCCTGCAGGATCTGGGCAAGATCCGCCTTCTACCAATCGGGAGGTGCATTCGGCTATCGAGATCAGCTGCAGGATGTAATGGCAATGGTCTATTCAAAACCAGAAATCACTCGTGCTCAAATTAAACTAGCGGCTTCTAGACAATTTCCTGAAGGAGATGTGCAACACTGGTGGCACCCACCCACAGGACGAGGAGTGCGCACAAGATTCTCTGATGATCTTCTTTGGTTACCTTTTGTGGCAAGCTATTATGTTTCAGTTACTGGCGACTCTTCGATACTGGAAGAGCTTGTTCCTTTCATCGAAGCACCGCAACTTACAGAAGAGCATGATGAAACTTACACACAGCCTAGAGTTTCAAGTGAAAAAGCAAGTGTCTACGAACATTGCCTGAGAACGATAGACCGAAGCCTGAAAGTCGGTGAACATGGACTTCCTCTCATGGGTTCTGGTGACTGGAACGATGGAATGAGCCAAGTTGGTCATTTAGGCAAAGGTGAAAGTGTCTGGATGGCATGGTTCCTTATCAAGACGCTCAAAGGCTTTATTCCTATCTGTGAAAAAAGAAATGATAGTAAACATGTTGAGATCTATCGAAATCATATCAAAGAACTAAAAAACTCCATTGAGAGCAATGCTTGGGATGGCGAATGGTATCTCCGTGCTTACTTTGATAACGGTGAAAAGATGGGATCACATCTGAGTGAAGAATGTAAAATTGATGCCATAGCTCAGTCCTGGTCAGTCCTTTCCGGCGAAGGAACTCGAGAAAGAAGTGAACTTGCTATGGCAGCAGTAGATAAATTTCTGATTGATCGAGAAAATAAAATCATAAAACTTTTCACTCCCCCATTTGATAATAGTTCTCAGGAACCAGGATACATCAAAGGGTACTTACCCGGAGTAAGGGAAAACGGTGGTCAATATACACACGCCGCCATCTGGTCAATGATGGCGTATGCAGAAAAAAATGATGGCAAAACAGCTGTTGAATTATTCAACCTTATTAACCCCATTAATCGCTCTGACTCTCGTACTGGATCAGAAAAATATAAAGTTGAACCTTACGTTATTTCAGCCGATATTTACTCCGTGTCACCTCACCAAGGACGTGGAGGTTGGAGTTGGTACACTGGCTCTGCTAGCTGGATGTATCGTGCGGCGATTGAATCAATCCTCGGGTTCAATTTGCATGAAAAAAAAATAATCTTGAATCCAAAAATCCCAAAAGAGTGGGACCACTTTAACATTTCCTATCGGGTGGGAAAAACAAAATATCTTATGACAGTTTTGAATAATCAAACAGATTCTTATTTAGAATTAGATGGCATAAGAATGAATGATTTTGAAATCCTAATCGTGGATGACGGTAAAGAACATTTAGTTGTTCTGCGTATTTTTGGATTAAGAAATGATTGAAGCGAAATTACTTGAAAAAGATATTTCCCGGTTGGTAGCAGGTGGACTTTCCCAGTCATTCATTTTACGAAGACAAGAGATAGAGGGGTACAATGAGCTGGCCCAATCGAAATTAAAAAAAAGATATTCAATTCTCTTTGATGTACTAAAAGAACCAATGGTCTTTCTTCTCTTGAGTTGCGGGATCGTCTACTTATTAATTGGAGATAGACAAGAAGCAATAATGTTGATCTTTTTTTTAATACTCATTATCAGCATTACAGTTGCACAAGAAACGAAAGCACAAAATGCGCTTCAAGCCCTTAGAGATCTTTCTAGCCCTAGAGCACTTGTCTTAAGGGATGGAATTAAGCAGAGAATTGCAGGCAGAGAAGTTGTAAGAGAAGATTTAATTTTTTTAAATGAGGGTGATAAAGTTCCTGCTGATGCGGTTCTTATTTCAGATTCTTCACTTTCGTCTGATGAATCACTGCTTACAGGTGAGTCAGTACCGGTTGAAAAAAAACGACAATCTCTTATTTTCGCAGGCACTACAGTTGTACAGGGTCAGGGTGCGGCAATAGTAACTGCCATAGGGTCTAATACCGAAATTGGCAAGATTGGAAAATCGATTCAATTCACATCAACTGAATCAACAAACCTTGAAAGACAGATGAATCGATTAGTCAAAAAAGCTGGTTGGGTTGCAGTATTACTTTGCCTATCAGTAGCTGTCGTTCATGCGAATGTTAAAGAGAGTTGGCTCGATGGTATTTTAGTAGGCCTGTCTCTGGCAATGGCAATCATGCCGAATGAGCTGCCAGCAGTTTTGACAATATTTTTCGCCCTAGGAGCATGGCGATTATCTCAAAGAAGAATTTTAACCAGACGACTCTCAGCAGTTGAGAATCTGGGTGCGGCGACTGTCTTGTGTGTTGATAAAACAGGCACGCTAACTTTAAATAAAATGAGTGTCCAAAAAATTTATTCAGAAGGACTTATAGTCGATCTAGATAATCAATCAAACTTCTTGGCCGAAGAATTTCATGAAGTTCTTGAATATGGTATTTTAGCAAGTCAGAAGGACCCATTCGATCCGATGGAACTAGCTTTTGTTAATGCTGGAATTCGGTTCCTAAAAGGAACGGAACATCTCCATGGTGATTGGTCTTTAAAAAAAGAATATCCCCTCTCCCAAGAACTTCTTTCCATTTCTCATGCCTGGAAGCCCAACGTGGGAGGTGAATTCGTTATAGGTGCAAAGGGTGCCCCCGAGGCGATAATAGATCTTTGTCATTTATCAACTAACGACGCACAAAAAATAAGTCAAACGGCAGATGTTTTTGCAAGAGAAGGTTTGAGAGTATTAGGTATAGCCAAGGCTTACTCAAAGTCTATACCTCTTCCAACTAAACAGCATGATTTTGAATTTAACTTTGTCGGATTGATCGGCCTCATTGACCCAGTCAGGTCAGAAGTTCCTCAGGCCGTTGAAGAATGTCTTAAGGCCGGAATTAAAGTTATTATGATCACGGGTGATCATCCGACAACAGCCAGTAGTATTGCCAAAAAAATAGGGATAAATAATCCTGATAAGGTCCTTAATGGAACGGATTTAGAAAAAATATCAGATCATGAATTAATCTCCATCATAAAAGAAACTTCAGTCTTCTCACGAGTTATGCCAGCTCAAAAGTTAAGACTGGTAAACTGCTTGAAGGAAATGGGTGAAGTCGTAGCAATGACTGGTGATGGTGTAAATGATGCTCCAGCGCTGAAAAGCGCACACATCGGAATTGCGATGGGAAAAAGAGGAGCTGATGTCGCAAGAGAATCAGCTGACCTTGTGTTACTAGATGATGATTTTTCGTCCATTGTGGAATCAATTAGAATGGGGCGACGTATATACGCCAATCTTAAAAGTGCCTTGATCTATTTATTTGCAGTCCATATTCCCATTACAGGAATGGCGATCATTCCTGTAATTCTAGGTCATCCACTGGTCTTTTTTCCTGCCCACATCGCTTTTCTACACTTAATCATTGAACCAGTATCATCTATTGCCTTTGAGATGGAACCGGCGAGCTCAACCATCATGAACGTACCTCCAAGAAAGTTAAACGCTAATATTTTAAGCAGAGCTATCTGGCTTCCTAGTTTACTAATGGGGATAAGTATTTTATTAGCTTTACTTGTCGTTTATTACATTTCACTGATCCGTGGTCAGGGAGAAAAAGAAGCTAGAGCTTTAGTGTTTACCACTCTTATTATATCAAATATTTTAGTCATCTTCATGAGCAGGAACCCTGAATTATCTTTTTTAGAGCGACTCAAATCAAAATCTACAAAAGTCATAAAATATTTTATGATAAGCTCCCTCTTAATGCTGTGCCTTGTTCTATATAACGAAAAATTACGAGAGATCTTTAGCTTCACATTTTTACATCCTATTGATATTTTAATTTGTTTGTTGGCAGGAACTTTGAGCGTAATCTGGACTGGTTTTATTAAAGTTTCGACATCACATAATCAATTAAGTGATATGGTTAAGGAAAAGATTAATAGTCATTAGTTTGATTTGAGGAAGTCTGGATTCGGAACAAAAATTTTTGTCTGTCCGTCTTTATGAGTCGTTAAAAAAATAAAATCTCCGCTGATCAGATCAGGATGGGTAACTCTTTTCGCAGTAACTTCGGTTATGATTTTTTGTGCCTCTTCGGCAGAAGAACAAAAAACAAGGTATTTCCTGTTCTTTTCAACTGGCACTGGAAAGAGATAAATCCTTCCTTCGATATTAGTGACTCGTAACTCGCGCATATCAACACTATAACACACTTATGGATTAGGACAAAAAGTTCCATCACACTTCTCTATGCTATAGAAAAGTGTGATGGAACGATAAGAAAAAATCAGAGTTTCAAACCTGCAGGTAAAACAACAGTATCAATCACGTGAATGACACCATTCGTAGCTTTGATGTCTGTTGCAGTAACTTTCGAAGTACCGTTTAGAGTGACTCCATCTTTTGTTGTCACGACAAGGTTAGTTCCCTGGACTGTTTTTACGTCACCAGCTTTCACATCTTTTGCAAGAACAGCTGCACCCACGACGTGATAAGTTAAAACTGACACAAGTTGCGCTTTATTTTCAGGCTTCAAAAGTTTCTCTACTGTCCCAGCTGGAAGTTTTGCGAATGCTGCATCTGTTGGGGCAAATACGGTAAATGGGCCAGCACCTTTTAAAGTTTCTACAAGACCTGCCGCCTGAAGTGCAGTAGCGAGAGTCTTAAAGTTTCCAGCAGCAATAGCGGTATCGACAATGTTTGCCTTGGCAGCATTTTCTGCTTTAGTTGTTTTAGCGGCTTGAGTGCCGTATGCAAAAACATTGGCTGATGTTACGACTAATAAGAGAGCAAGAGCGGTTTTTTTCATTTGAATTTCCTTTGTTATTTTCAGTGACAACAGATTTGGGCCGATTCGATTGGAAGTCAATGTGGACACTTGTTGTTAGGTTTTTGTCGAATTGCGCTTCAAATCAATAAGATTTAAGTCAAAAATGTGTAAGAATTGTATGACTGGATTTTAAAAAATCATTTTGCCTTCATATAGAAAGCACAAACAAAAAACACCATAGTAAGCTATTAGGATGAATTACTATAAGGCCATCATTCAGTATGACGGTAGTGACCGCATAGGTTTCCAATACCAAGAAGGCATGCCCACCATCCAAGGTGACTTAAACCTGTCTTTAGAAAAGATACTTCTTGGAAAAGTGACAACAAGAGCAGCTTCTCGAACAGATAAGGGTGTTCATGCCTTTGGTCAGGTGGTCAAGATTTCTGCTGAAGATTCATCACCACTTAATGCGGCCCGATTGAACTCAAGTCTTCCGCCGCACATTAGATGTCTCACACTTAGTCCTTGCGCAGGTGATTTCATTCCTTCCGTGGATCAACTTTCAAAAGAGTACCGCTACCTTTTTACCAACACGCCCAACGTCTCTGGATCTGAGCAGCGCTACGTCGCACAGACACCTTTCACATTAAATAAAAGTGATATCGAGGCCTGTGTTGAAATGCTTAAAGGTACAAACGACTTTCGTAACTTCTGGTCCATAGGCGGACTCTCTAATACGACTTTTCGAGAAATCCTTGACTGTGATCTCACATTGGTCGATCCTCGAGAACTCTTCAAAGACACCTTATTTACGGCGGGAGATGTAACAAGCTGTTGGCAATTCCGCATCGTGGGTAAAGGGTTTTTAAAACACATGGTCCGTCACTTGGTAGGTGCTCTTTGGATGGTCGGCAACGGCCGCCTTTCGGTGGAAGACTTCTCAGGTCTTCTTCATGGAGAACAGAAATCCATGAGGCCGTGGAAAAAAGCAGATCCGCGAGGACTCTATCTTTTAAAAGTGAGTTATGAATGAGCCGATTAAATTTTAAACTCGAGGCCACCGTCCAGGGATCACGCGCACGAGCAGCAACGTTCACCACTCTTCACGGAGAGGTGCAGACTCCGATCTTCATGCCAGTTGGTACTCAAGCGACTGTAAAAAACCAAACGGTTGAATCACTGAAGACGGCAGGCTCAAACGTTCTCCTGGCAAACACCTACCACCTTCTTCTTCGCCCAGGCGCTGAAGTCATGAAAAAATTCGGTGGCATCCATAAGTTCATGAATTGGGATCGTCCCGTTCTAACGGACTCCGGAGGGTTTCAGATTTTCTCACTCTCCCACTCTCGCGAGATGAATGAACAAGGGGCGCGATTTTTAAGCTATGTTGATAACCACCCGATCATGCTTACACCTGAACTCTCTATCGACATGCAAAAAGCAATCAATAGCGACATCATGATGGTACTCGATCAATGTATCGAATCCAATGCCAGCCACAAAGACGCTAAGCTTGCGATGGAGCTCACCCACCGCTGGGCCAAGAGAAGTCTCGAGGCCCGCGGCGATTCTCTTCAATCCATGTTTGGGATTGTTCAAGGTGCTTGTCATGAAGACCTTAGGAAACAAAGCGCAGATGTTCTTATCAATCTTCAAGTCAATGGTGCTGGCTTTGATGGTCTTGCCATCGGCGGCCTTGCCGTTGGTGAAACGAAATCAGAACGGGAAGACTTCACGGCCATCGCCACAGAAATGCTACCTGCTCATCTCCCGCGCTATCTCATGGGAGTCGGAACTCCCATTGATATCCTCGAAGCTGTTCACCGTGGAGTCGACATGTTCGACTGCATTCTTCCAAACCAGTTTGGCCAGCGCGGAAGTGTTTTCACGAGTCTCGGGATTTTCCAGATGCGACGATCAGTTTACAAGTTCGCTGAAGAAAAACTCGATCCAAGTTGTGATTGTCTGACCTGCACAAACTATTCTCGTGCCTATCTTCACCATCTTATTAAAACGGATGAGTCTCTTGGCTGGCACCTGCTCTCTCTTCACAACATCACTTTCTACCACCGGTTCATGCGTGAGATGCGGATGAGTATTTTGAATGGAACATTCATTGATTTTTACAATCGCAAAAGAGTTGAACTAGTGATGAGTGACCAGGAAAATCCTCCACGACCGACTCTCCCCTCAAGCCCCTATCGAAAAGAAAAGCGTCTCCAGCTTGGAGATTACGAAGTCCATGATTCTGGTCGTGGATTTTCGAGCATTCGCCAGATAAGTTCCGGCGAAGTGATGCATTCAGTGAATCCTCCACAGGAAGAAGCGCGCAATCTTTACGTGCTTCCCGCGCAAATCGATGAGCGCCTTAAAACACGTTCTGAAGTCGTCATCTGGGACGTGGGCCTTGGTGCCGCTCACAATTCCATGGCCGTCATCCACGAATTCCTTGAAAAAGATTTCACGGGAAAAATTCGCATCATAAGTTTTGAAAACGATACCGATCCTTTGAAACTTGCGCTTAGAAACTCACATGTCTTTCCTCACCTTCATCACGCAGCTCCACACGAGCTCTTGAAAAATAATAAATGGATATCTAAGGATTCAAAAATCGAATGGGAACTTGTCCAGGGCGATTTCTCTCACAGCTTTCTTGGAGTACCAAAACCGCACGTGATTTTCTACGATCCCTTTTCCATGCACACAAATGTTGAACTTTGGTCCGAGGAAGCCTTTGCCCGAATTTTTGAATACTGCCAAGGAAATGAAGTTCAGCTCTTAAACTACTCAGCATCGACCGCGGTTCGTGCGACACTTCTCGCAGTCGGCTTCACTGTTGGTTATGGGCCAGCGACAGGGCCGAAAGGGACGACGACCATCGCGTACAACGATGCTTCGTTTGCTCAAAAGATGGGAACAACTTTACTTGGTGATGAGTGGCTCAAACGTTGGGAAAAAAGTGATGCAAAAGTTGCTCGTACGTTGAGTCAATCGGATGAGAAAGAATTTGAAGAGAAGATACGCAAACATTTGCAGTTTCGCGCAAAATAAAACAGCAAGCTAGCTATCCTCTCTTATTAATGAGAACATTTTTAAATGACATGGCCATTATTTAATCTCCTCCAGCGAAAGGATCCAACGACTCAGCCGCTGGATCTTTTTCTCGATTTCGTAGCCGAGCGCGGCCTTGAGCTTTATCCTGCTCAGGAAGAAGCTATCCTGGAACTCTACTCCGGAAAAAACGTAATCTTGAATACGCCGACGGGGTCGGGAAAATCACTTGTTGCCGCTGCTCTTCACTTCCATTCCATGGCAGAAGGCAGAAGATCGATCTACACTTGCCCAATCAAAGCTCTCGCTAACGAAAAATTTTTAAGCTTGTGCAAAGACTTTGGTCCCGATCAAGTCGGGATGATTACGGGGGACGCGACCGTTAACCCTAATGCACCAATCATTTGTTGTACGGCGGAGATTCTCTCAAACTTTGCCATGAGGTACGGTACGAATACTCCGTACCATGACATTATCATCGATGAATTCCATTACTACTCGGACCGCGATCGCGGTGTTGCCTGGCAGATACCACTTCTTACACTTTCAAAGTCACGATTCCTTTTGATGTCGGCAACTCTTGGCGACACGGAATTCTTTGAGCAAAAGCTCAGTGAATTAACCTGTTCTGAAACCGTCGTCGTTCGCTCCACGAACCGCCCGGTTCCACTCGACTTTAAATACTCTGAGCGCCCCCTTCATTTTCAAATTCAGGAGCTCATCGCTTCCGGACTCTCACCTATTTATCTCGTGAGTTTCGCTCAACGGGAATGCGCCGAAGAGGCGCAGAAACTTCTGAGTGTGGACTTTTGCTCAAAGGATGAGAAGAAGAAAATCTCTGATGAACTCATAGGTGTCGACTTCAGAACACCTTACGGAAAAGATCTCCAGCGCTATCTTAAACATGGAGTCGGTCTTCATCACGCGGGTCTTCTCCCGCGCTACCGAGTGCTCGTAGAGAAACTCGCTCAGAAAGGACTCCTAAAGGTCATTTGTGGAACTGACACTCTGGGAGTTGGTGTAAACGTACCAATCCGAACAGTCCTCTTCACAAAGCTTTGTAAATTCGACGGTCAGAAAACAACGATCCTCTCCATCCGAGACTTTCAGCAGATAAGTGGTCGCGCAGGACGAAAGGGTTTTGACGACTTTGGCACCGTAGTCGTCCAGGCACCAGAGCACGTCATCGAAAATTTAGGCATGACTAATAAAGCGGCAAGCGATCCTAAGAAAGCAAAAAAAATGGTGCTAAGAAAGCCACCGGAAAAAGGCTATCTCCCTTGGGACAAAGCCACGATGGAAAAGCTCTCTAATGGAAAACCAGAGGCCCTCGTCTCAAGATTCCAAGTCTCGCACGCTATGATCTTAAATGTGCTTTCGCGCGAAAGAACAAAAAATTGCTCAGCACTCCGTGATCTCATCCAAAAATCCCACGAATCCGATGAGAAGAAGAAGAGTCACGCAAAACTCGCCTTCCAGCTCTTCCGATCACTCTGGGAGCGTGGGATCGTTGACCTTAAAAACCTTCAAGTCAACGTTGACCTCCAACACGACTTCTCACTCCATCAAACTCTGTCTCTTTATCTCATCGATACTCTCGCACAGCTTGACCGCGAGTCTGGAGAATACCCTCTTCATCTGCTGACTCTCGTCGAATCAATCCTGGAAAATCCTGATCTCATTTTAAGGCGACAGCTTGATAAGATGAAGAGGATCCGCATGGAAGAAATGCGGGCCGACGGTCTTGAATATGAAGAGCGCATGGTGGAACTTGAAAAAGTCGAGTATCCCAAACCTAATCGCGACTTCATCTACAACACCTGGAACACGTTCGCGGCTGCACACCCGTGGGTTGGGCAAGATAACATTCGACCGAAATCAATTGTTCGTGAGATGTATGAGAATTTTTTATCCTTCCACGACTACATCAAAGAGTACGGACTCGAACGAGTGGAAGGACTCCTCCTGCGCTACATCTCGGAGACGTACAAAGTCCTCGTTCAGACGGTACCCGACACTGCCAGAAGCGATGAAGTCGATGAGATCATCGACTACCTTGGGAGCATGCTAAAAAACGTCGACTCAAGTCTCGTCGAGGAATGGGAAAAACTACGCAATCCATCTTGGGTGAAAACTTTATCAGATAAAGACGACCGTATGGCCATTGAAGAGGCAACTAAGAATCGAAAGAAGGCGCAGATGATCGCTATCCGTAATGAGGTCTTCCGCGTAATAAGGCTCTTGAGTTTTGGACAGTACGATGAGGCCGCAACTTTGATGGGAACTAGTACCAATCAGTTCGAAGCTTTAATGGAGCAATACTTCACCGATCACGACGCGATTATGCTCACGCCGGACGCTCGTGCTTTGAAGTTTTCCCAGATTCAAGAACCAGAAGAAGGAGTCTTCTCTGTTGAGCAAACACTCGTCGATCCAGATGCTAAGAACGACTGGCGAATTCTTTTTGAGGCACGGTTAGGTGGTGACTCGGGAGAGCGAGCGGTTCTTAAGCTCAAGGGAATTTTAGAAATTTAATCGTCGAGGTTAGTCAAATCAATGGCCAAATCTTCTACAATTGGGGTCAGCTAGGCAAGAAGGGATTACCAGATTGATCTTGTGGATATAGGATTCTTTATGAAGAGGTATCGCTATGGACTTAAAGAATATGTATCAGACAATAAGAAAAGAAACTCTCAATTTAGTAAGTGGTCTTTACCCTGAAGACATGACCATTCAAGTAAACCAGGATATGTCACCCATTAAGTGGCATCTCGGACACTCGACATGGTTCTTTGAAGAACTTGTTCTAAAAAAATCACTGGATAATAAAAACAGAAAAATTTTCAACT
Source organism: Bacteriovoracaceae bacterium (assembly GCA_040399915.1). GTDB lineage: Bacteria > Bdellovibrionota > Bacteriovoracia > Bacteriovoracales > Bacteriovoracaceae > Peredibacter. The sequence goes on along the minus strand of JBBARE010000002.1, from coordinate 3,286 downwards.
CATACTACAAGACACTTGGAGAGCATTGGATTCAAAGTGAAAGGGGAAAACTCTCGCGTCCAAGGGTGAGTGAGATTTTAGAATACAGGACTAGTGTTGACCAAATGATCACTGAGCTTCTGAACACAGAAGTACCTGACGAAACTCGTGCCCTCGTCATCCTTGGATTAAATCACGAGCAGCAGCATCAAGAACTTATACTCATGGATATTAAGCTTCTTTTTTCTTATCAAGATCAAAATCCCAGCTACGGAAAAACAGAAACGACTTCATCGACTAAAAATGGTGAATTCATACCTTTTGACGGAGGCATCGTTCAAGTCGGTTTCTCTGGTTATCAATTTTCTTATGATAACGAAACACCACACCACCAACATTATCTCTATCCATATCAACTGAAATCGAGACTCGAAACCAATGGGGAGTATCTCGCATTTATTGAAGCAGATGGTTACAAGAGGCCAGAGTTTTGGTTATCGGATGGTTTCAATATGCTCACGACTTCACGAATCACTTCTCCCCTTTACTGGCGATTTAAGTCAGGTAAGTGGTGGGAGTTTACACTTGAGGGTGAGAAGGAATTAGACCTAGCTGCCCCAGTAAAGCATGTAAGTTTTTATGAAGCAGCGGCTTACGCAAGATTTAGAGGTAAGCGGCTCCCGACAGAGTTTGAGTGGGAAAATGCAGCAAAAGTTGTAAATAATTTTCAAGACATGCACCTCCATCTTTGGCAGTGGACAACAAGTGATTACGCTCCTTATCCAAGGCATAAATGGGTTGAAGGAGCTTTAGGTGAATATAATTCTAAATTTATGGTGAACCAAAAAGTTTTACGAGGTGGTTGCTTCGCTACTCCCGTAGATCATTACCGAGAGACATATCGGAATTATTTTTCTCCTGATAAACGCTGGATGTTTTCAGGCATAAGGCTCGCGGAGGATGAAAATGGTTAATCATTTTTTTAAAGATGTTATCAATGGATTAACTCAAAACCCAAAAAATATCCCTTCCAAATATTTCTATGATCAACGAGGGTCAGACTTGTTTCAGCAAATCACCCAATTAGAGGAGTATTACCTAACGGGGTGTGAAAGAGAAATTATCAATAATAGCTTACCAGAAGCCTTAAGAGAGTTAGAAAAAAATCTTAACATTATAGAGCTTGGGGCCGGTGACGGTACCAAAACGATTGATCTTCTACGCTCCATTGAGTCCTTTTTTCCATCAATAGATTATCATGCTTTTGATATTTCATTTGATGCTCTTCAAAAGCTCTCTCAACGATTGCAAGGTCTAAGTGATAAAATAAAATGTCATTACTCAGTCGTTGATTTTAATAAAGGAATAGAACTTGTGACTTGGGATAAGAGTCGACAAAACATCCTTTTATTTTTAGGTTCATCCATTGGAAACATGGGACTTGATGAATCAGCTCAATTTTTAAAAAAATTAAGCGAGAAGCTCAATCCTGGGGATCTTTGGATTCTTGGATTTGATCTTGTTAAAGACAGACTCATCTTAGAAAACGCGTATAACGATTCAAAAGGATTAACCCGGGAATTTAATCTAAACCTTCTAAGGCGAATGAATGATGAACTTCAGGCAAATTTTGACTTAGAGAGTTTCGAGCATGTAGAGTATTTCGATGAAAAGCTTTCTTGTATGGTAAGTTTTTTAGAATCAAAAAAAAATCAGCTAATAAAGTTCCCATCAACAGAGACTTTAATTGAACTAAAAGAAAATGAGAGAATTCACACAGAAAATTCTTTCAAATACACGGATCAGATGATTCAAGATATTGCAGAAAAAAGTGACCTAAAGATTGTTTGGGAAGGGCAAGATCAAAGAAATTACTACCGACTAGTCATGATGAAGAAATAAAATACTTAAGATTTTATTACCATCTCACAAAACGTACCGCTATAATGGTATTATTAAAGCTCAAATGAGGAAAAAGCTCTTCGGTTTGAAGCTGGACCAATAAAAGTCTAAAAAAAGAAACTGATCAAACATAAAACAACTTCCCATTTTATGTATTATTTAAAGAATCAATTTCAAAACTTGTTTATCAATCAAGGATCCGAATGAAGATAGCAATCGCAGGTGCCAGTGGTTTTGTTGGAAAAAAAATTATTCAGAAGCTCAAACACAATTTTGAGATCATCGGGCTCACGAGAGGCCTTAAAAGCGCAGATAAAAACATAGAGTGGCGGAGTGTTGATCTTTATTCAGTTACTTCAAGTTTTGAAGCATTAAAAGATTCAGATATTGCTATTTACCTTGTTCACTCAATGCTCCCTTCCTCACGTTTATTTCAAGGGAATTTTGCTGATACTGACCTGCTCCTGGCAGACAATTTTGCACAGGCTTGCGTAAAGCACAAAGTTAAACACATTATTTATCTCGGGGGCCTTGTTCCTGAGAACTCCTTGAGTTCACACCTGCAGAGCCGTCAAGAGGTTGAGAGTATCCTAAAATCTACAAAAATTCCTTGTACTATCTTTAGAAGTGGCATGATAGTAGGCAATGAGGGTAGCTCTTACGAAATTTTAAAAAATTTAGTTATAAACCTTCCCTTCATGATTCTTCCAAAATGGGCAAGCACTCTGACTCAAGTCATTTACATTGACGATGTTGTAGACTGCATCTGCTTTTCCATCAACAATCCATCTTTTTTTAATAAAACCATAAATCTAGTCAACGAAGAACTTATCACTTACAAGGATCTTATCTTACAAACAGCAAATTGGTTGGACCGAAAAATAGTAACATTAGATGTCCCTATAAATTCGACTCAATTTTCTAAATTATGGGTCACGATCTTTGGGCATTCAAAATATGAATTGGTTTCGCCTTTAATTGATAGTTTAAAATGTGATTTTTCAAATTTTAAGACTGATGAGCTTATTAAACCTCTTATAAAAAACAAAACATACCTGGGGATGCTTCAGCATATCAGTCCAGATAAAACATCGAGTGGCTTTTATATTAAATTTTTAAAACCTGTTGGTAATACCGTTAGATCAATTCAGCGTTTAGAAAATCCTCAACTTTTCAATGCCAGTCAAATTGCTTTTCTTTATATGAAATGGTTACCCATCGAATTGAAGTCCTTAATTAATGTTAAAATTGAAGGGCCGATAGTCTATTTTCAGGTTAAGTGGGTGAAGATAAATCTGCTAATTTTAGAACATATTAAAAGTCATGATGAACTAGATAGAGTTAAATTTCATATTATCGGTGGAGCTTTATCTAAAACACATGATACGGGTTGGTTAGAATTTCG